>NZ_BBQI01000065.1 GCF_001652915.1 Cupriavidus sp. D384 | reverse complement strand
CGCCGCCCCGACACATGCCGAAACGCCGGATGCAAACGGCTGGCGCTTCGCGGTTGCGCCGTACCTCTGGCTACCCAACGTAAGCGGCGCCTTCAGCTTCTCCGGCGACTCGTCCACCGGAGGCGGCAGGCTCGACGTGGGAACCGGCCCCGACAGTTATCTCAAGAACCTGAAGTTCCTGTTCATGATGCAGGCCGAGGCCAGCAAGGGGGACTGGACCATCATCGCCGATGCGGCGTACCTGGACTTCAGCAACCACCAGACCACCCTCAACACCGTCGGTGCAGGTGGCGGCGCGGTTGCCATCCCCCGGGAACTGGCGACCAATACCGGCAGCAGCCTGAGCGGCGGCATCTTCGGACTCTCCGCGGCCTATACGGCGCTGCGGGCGCCATGGGGGACAGTCGAGCCGCTCGGCGGCATTCGATACCTGAACCTCAGTGCCAGCGCCAACTGGACGCTATCCGCCACGTTCACGCAGCAAGGCGCCACGCTGGCGACGCAGGGCAGCGTGGCCCAGACCGCCAATATCGTCGACGCGATCATTGGCGTGCGTGGACGAATCCGGCTGGGCAGCAGTGACCGCTGGTATCTGCCGTATTACCTCGACGTCGGGACCGGCGCTTCCAGATATACCGTGCAAGCATCCGGTGGCGCGGCCTATGCGGCAAAGTGGGGGGACGTGCAACTGACCTATCGCTACCTGACCTACGAGCTTGGCAGCGGCGATCTGGTGCAGCGGCTGACGCTGAAGGGGCCGATGGTCAGCGTGGTGTTCCGTTTCTGAGTTTCAGTGGCCGGCACGGATCGGCCAGGCAAAAAAAACCGCCCGATGGCACAACACCATCGGGCGGTTTTGTTTCGGCGAATCCGTCTTATGCCCAGCCCTTACAGCGACCCGCAAGCCACCTGGGATTCGAGCAAGGCCTTCGCACGCTGGTTGCACAGCGCGCCCAGCAGCGTCTCGGCCGCGGCATCCAGACGCTCATGAGTGCCAAACAGGCGGGCCGCGATCAGGCCGCTTTGCAGAGATCCATAGATCACTTGCGCCAACATCGCGGGAGGCACCGGATACGGCGTCTCACGTTCGTGCTGACCCCGCTCCAGCAGCTTGGTCAGCCACGATTCGTTGATGTGATAGAACTCCTTGAGCACATGGTGCACCGACTCCGGCAGGCTCAGGATTTCGGTCGACAGCATGCCCGCCAGGCAGATCTGCCCAGATCCGCAGGTCTGGCGCAGCGGGTCCAGATACTGGCGTGCCTGTTCCAGCACCGGCAGGCTCGCATCGATACCGGCCAGCCGCTCGGAAATACGCCGGCTGTACTCCTTCACCGCCTCCAGGACCAGATCGTCCTTCGAGGGAAAGTAATAGTGGATGCTGGAGGTCTTGACCCCCACCAGCTCGGCCAGGTCGCGATAGCTGAATCCATTGAAACCGCGGCTGCGGATCAGGACCAGCGTATGTTCGAGCAGTTGCTCGCGGACGGGTTGCGTTTTCATGGCTGGAACTTTATCTACACGAAGATAGATACTCAACCGGGATTTTCCCGGAGTCAACCGCCAGGCGGTTCAGACCAGTGTCTGCACCACCACTGTGATGGCTGCACCACTGACGGCGCACAGCGCCAGCCATCCGCCCAGGATCAGGGCATCGTGTCCGATCGCTTTCATGGTAGTTCGCCTAGTAAAAAGCAGACGGACACCCTTATGGGGTGCCGTCTGCCTTGGGGTCATCGCCAGATCATGGCGAGATTACTGGGTCTCGGCCCGGGATCAGGCCAGGGCGCCGTCCGTGTACACGTCGGTCGAGCGGGCACCGTCAAAGTACGGGTTGCGCGGACCGTTGCCACGGGCGCCGTCCAGGTACGGATCGACCTTGCGGGCCGGGCTGGCGGAAACGCCCTTCGTGTCCAGGCCGGCGACGAAGCGCGCACCGTCCAGGTACGGATCGGCCGTGCGGGCGCCGTCGGTATAACCGTCGCGGTTCGTGATGCGGGCACCGTCCGTATAGGCATCGCGGTTACCGATGCTGGCTACCAGGCCGTCGCGGTTGGTCACACGGGCACCATCGGTAAAGGCATCGCGGTTACCGATACGGGCACCGTCCGTGAACGCATCGCGGTTGCCGAGGCGGGCGCCGTCGGTAAAGGCGCTGCGTTGGTCGTTCACACGATACGAATAACCGTAGGCTTCGCCGCGCGGTTGTGCGGCCTGGGCGGCGCCCGTTACGAAAGCGGCTGCGAGGGCGGCGGCGGTCAGGATGGTCTTGGCGTTCATGATGCTCTCCTTGCTTGGCCGGGCGATCTGGTTCGGTGGTCGATCGCGGGGCAATGGGTCTGTGCTGCAATTTCAGCGGCCTTCTTTTTGGTCCTCACCGTATCTGCTATCTACTGCTAGATAGAGGACCAGGGCTAAAAAAAAGACCGCCTCCGGTTACTGAAACTGCCTGATGACGCTTGGACCGTTTCGCGTTGCCTTGCCGTCTTTGTCTTTCGGTTTGGCGCTGCGTCGCTGTCCATGGCTCGAATACTATCTACCTATAGATAGACAAGCAAGAAGAAATTCGCGATCGAGGTCAAAAAGATTTCTATCGACCCGATTGAAGGCGTTAATTTCGTAGATATACGGTTGATTTTTAAAGCTTTTTCTCGCCGACAACGCCCACACGCGCACCGAGCCCACTTCCCATTGGCACCACAAGTGCTAGGGTTATCACACCTGCCCTGCCTTTCCCATCGCCCCATGCCGCCCGTCCCGACTGCTCACCCTGCTCCCATCAACTACCGGCGCTGGTTCGCGGGCGCAGTTGGCCTGGCCGGGCTGGCCGTCATGGCTGGCGTTGGCCGCCTGCTGCTGTACCGCGCCATCGAGCGCGATGCGTTCGTGCCCGGTGAGGTCGGCACGCTGCAGCCCGATGACCTGGGCGTGGCATCGCGGCAGTACACGTTCGACAGCGGCGACCGGGCGCTGCATGCCTCATGGGTGGCAGCTGCCGACCCGGCGGCACCCGCGCTGGCGGTTTTCCATGGCGACGAGGAATCTCTGGCCGACTGGGCGCCCGTGCAGGCATTGCTGCACGCGGCCGGCATCAGTTCGTTCGTATTCGATTACAGCGGCTATGGCACCAGCACCGGCACGCCGAGTGTCAGCCATCTACGCCAGGACGCGCTGGCCGCCTTCGCCCAGTTCCGCGCGGCCTCGCCGCAGGCGGCACGGCACTATGTCATGGGATATTCGCTGGGCAGCGGCGTGCTGCTCGACGTTCTGGAAGATCTACGACCCCTGCCCGACGGGCTGGTGATCGGCGCGGGCTTCTGCTCGGCACGCGCCGCGGCCGTGGCTACCGGAATGGTGCCGCGCTGGCTGGCGTGGGCGCTGCCAAATCCGTGGGACAACATCGCCCGGCTGCGCGTGTCGAAGCTGCCGGTGATGCTGATTCACAGCCGGCGCGACGAGACCATCCCGTTCCGGCAGGCCGAGCACCTGGCCCGTGCCGTGAAAGGCCCGAGCCGCTTTATCGTGTTCGAAGACCTGCCGCACGACGCCGCCATCGAGACGCCTTTCATGAAGACGTTCTGGGCGCCGGTGATCGCCTGGCTGCAAGGCGGCAGGCTATAGGCCCTGGCGCCCCTGCAGCCAGGGGCCGGGCCTCGGGGCACGACGGCGATTACAGCTTGAACTCGCCCACCACCTTCTGCAGTTCCTGGGCCTGGTCAGCCAGTGCGGCCGACGCCGCCGCAGCCTGCTCCACCAGCGCGGCGTTCTGCTGCGTCACGTCATCCATCTGCGTGACGGCCACATTGACCTGTTCGATGCCATCGCTCTGGTGCTCCGACGCCACCGCGATCTCGCCCAGGATCTGCGTCACGCGGCGCACGGCCTGGACAATTTCCTCCATGGTCTGACCGGCCTGGCCGACCAGCGCCGAGCCGCTTTCCACCTGGCGCGCCGAATCGCTGATCAGCACGTTGATTTCCTTGGCGGCCGCCGCGCTGCGCTGGGCCAGCGTGCGCACCTCGCCCGCCACCACGGCAAAGCCGCGTCCCTGCTCACCGGCGCGCGCCGCTTCCACGGCCGCGTTCAGGGCCAGGATATTGGTCTGGAACGCAATGCCCTCGATCACGGCGATGATGTCGGTCACCTTGCGCGAGCTGACGCTGATGGCATCCATGGTCTGGACCACGTTGCTGACGATGGTGCCGCCGCGCTCGGCGATGCCCGACGCCGACGCCGCCAGCCCGTTGGCCGTGCGGGCGCGTTCGGTGTTCTGCTTCACCATGGCGGTCAGCTCGCCCATGCTCGATGCGGTTTCCTCCAGCGTGGCCGCCTGTTCCTCGGTGCGCTGCGAGAGGTCGGTATTGCCCACCGCGATCTGTTGCGAAGCCGACGAGATCGAATCGCTGGCGCCCTTGATGCGCGTCACCAGGTCGGTGAGCATGTCTTCCATCTCGCCCAGTCCGCCCAGCAGGCGGCCGAAATCGCCACCGCGTTCGGTCTCGAAATCCTTGCTCAGGTCGCCCGCCGCCACGGTTTCGGCGATGAACTCGGCCTCCTTGAGCGGTTCCTCGATCGCGCGGGCCAGCCGAAACCAGCAGATCACGCTGAATACCGGCACCGCGATGGCCAGCGTCCACAGCCAGCTGCGCGTGCTGCCATCGGCCACCTGGCCCAGCGCCAGCACCAGCATGGCCGCCACCAGCAGCACGATTACCCCAAACGCCGCGCCCAATCGGGTGCGCATACTCAAGTTGTCCCAGCCCATGACGGTTCCGCTCCTCGATTTCCGCCCCGAGTTATCCGGGGCTATCGATGGACTAACGGCTGGCCCGCCGCAAAACTTTAGGGCCCGACCTGCAGCGACCCGGCGGTCTGGAAGTCGGCGCCCCAGGCCTGCGCCAGTTGCCGGCAACGGCCCAGCGGCAGCGTGTGCCGTTCGACATCGACCACCACGACATGATCGGCCCAGGCCGGCCGCGCGGGCGACTCGGCGCTGCGGCCATCGGTCAGCAGCCACAGCCAACGCTGCTGCGCGGGCCGGCGCCTGGCCTGCCACGCCAGCAATTGGTCGGCCCGGGCGGCACCCAGCGACAGCGGCGTGCCGCCGCCACCGGCAATCGGGCGGATCCAGTCGTCATTCCATGGCCGCGCGCGCGACGGCGCCAAGCGCACCTCGGCGTGTTGCCCCGCGAAGCAGACCAGCGCCACATCGGCGCGCGCCTGATAGGCCCGCTCGACCAGCCGCGCCAGCACGCCCTTGGCAAGAGCCAGTGGCTCGCCATGCGCCATCGAACCCGAACAGTCCAGCAAGAAGCAGTGCAGTACCCCGGCGCGCGGATCGGCACGGCGGTAGCGCAGATGCGCGGCGTCCAGCAACGCGCGCCGCTTGGCCGCCAACGTGCGCGGCCAGTGAATGCGCGTACCGGGCGTGCCGCCCTGCGCGGCGTGGCGCGGGGATGGCTGAGATAACGCACGGATGGTTTGCCACCGATGGCCGCCGGGCCGCTCCGGGCCGGACGGCCGCCGGTGGCTCAGGCTTTTTTTGGCGCGAGCTTCCCGAACGGCTTCAGCGGCTTGACCTCGGCCATGCCGGACGCTTGCGGCGGCAGGGCGCCCCACGGGTCGGCGGCCTCCGCTGCCTGGGGCTGCGGCGCCAGCGCCTGCCCCGCCTGCCCCGCCTGCCCCGCCTGTCCCGCCTGCTGGGGCGCGGCAGCGTGGCGGCGGTGGTGGAGCACCAGCTCGGCCACGGCGTCCACATGGCTGGCATCGATATCCGCCGCGCCCTGCCACGCGGCCAGTGCGCGGGCCGCCCGCAGCATCACCAGGTCGGCGCGCACGCCGTCCACGGCAGCCTCCAGGCACAGCGCGCTGACACGGTCATGGACATCATCGCCAAATGCCAGCGCACCGAGCGCCCCACGGGCACGCCCGACCTGGCTTGCCAGCGCCTGCTGACGCTGCGCCATCCTGGCGCGGAAGGCATTGGGATCGGCATCGAACGCCAGCCGGGCGCGCACGATTGCCTGGCGCGCGGCGGGGTCTTCGTAATTCGACAAAGCCAGCGCCAGTCCGAAGCGGTCCAGCAATTGCGGCCGCAAATCGCCTTCCTCGGGATTCATCGTGCCAACCAGCACGAAGCGCGCCGGATGCTGGTGCGAGACGCCATCGCGCTCCACCACATTGACACCGCTGGCCGCCACGTCCAGCAACTGGTCCACCAGCGGATCGGGCAGCAGGTTCACCTCGTCGACATACAGCACGCCATCGTGCGCCCGCGCCAGCAGGCCCGGCTGGAAGCGCACCTCGCCCTGCTGCAGCACATGGCCCAGGTCCAGCGTGCCGGTGAGTTGCTCCTCGCTGGCGCCCAGCGGCAGCGTCACGAACTGGCCGTGCGGCAGCAGTTCCGCCAACGCGCGCGCCGCCGTGGACTTGGCCGTGCCGCGTGGCCCGGTGACCAGCACGCCACCGATGCCGGGGTCCACCGCGGCCAGCAGCAATGCCTGCTGCAGCGCGTCCTGCCCCACCAGGGCGCTGAACGGAAAGATCGGGCGCATGGCCGCGCCGTGGGCAGAGTGGGTCATTGCATCCCTTCCAGACGCTGTTCGTTGTCGAGCAGATGGTGGGCGATGCGCTCGCGCTGGTCGCCCGGTTCCTGCCATAGCCCGCGCTCCATCGCTTCCAGCAGGCGCTCGCAAATGCCCTGCAGCGCGCGCGGGTTGTGCCGCGCCAGGAAGTCGCGCGTGGCGTCGTCATGCACATAGGCGTCGGCCACCAGCGCGTACTGGTGATCGCCCACCACGCGGGCGGTGGCGTCGTAGCCGAACAGGTAGTCCACCGTCGCCGCCATTTCAAATGCGCCCTTGTAGCCGTGCCGCTTCACGCCATCGATCCATTTCGGATTGACCACGCGCGTGCGGATCACGCGGGCGATCTCCTCGCCCAGCGTCCGCACCCGCGGCGCCGCCGGGTTGGCGTGGTCGCCATGATAGATGGCCGGCTGCGTGCCGCCCAGATGGCGCACGGCCGCCACCATGCCGCCCTGGAACTGGTAGTAGTCGTTGGCGTCGAGGATGTCGTGCTCGCGGTTGTCCTGGTTCTGCAGCACCACATCGATCTCCGCCAGCCGTGTGGCAAACGTGTCGCGGGCCTCGACGCCATCGGCTTGCTGGCCGTAGGCGTAGCCGCCCGCGTGCAGGAAGGCTTGCGCCAGATCGCCATCGGTCTGCCAGCGTCGGCCGTCGATCAGCGCCTGCAGGCCCGTGCCATAGTCGCCCGGCCGCGCGCCGAATACGCGCCAGCTGGCCCGTTCCAGCGCGGCGTCGGCATCCATGCCCTGCTGCGCCAGCGCGCGTTGCTCGGCCAGCACGCGGGCGCGGATCGGGTTGACGTCCTCCGGCTCGTCCAGCGCCGCCACCGCGCGCACGGCGGCGTCGAAGATCGCCACCAGGTTGGCAAACGCATCGCGGAAGAAACCCGACACCCGCAGCGTCACGTCCACGCGCGGACGGTCGAAGATCGCCATCGGCAGGATCTCGAAATCCACCACGCGATGGCTGCCATGGGCCCATTTGGGCCGCACGCCCAGCAGCGCCATGGCCTGCGCGATATCGTCCCCGCCCGTGCGCATGGTGGCCGTGCCCCAGACCGACAGCCCCACCGCACGCGGATACTCGCCGTGCTCCTGCAGGTGCCGCTCGATCAGCTGGTCGGCCGCGCGCAGGCCCAGCGTCCACGCCGTACGCGTCGGCACGGCGCGCGTGTCGACTGAATAGAAGTTGCGGCCGGTGGGCAGCACATCGGGCCGGCCGCGCGATGGTGCGCCGCTGGGCCCGGCGGGAACGAAGCGGCCTGCCAGGCCGCGCTCCAGCTGCAGCAGTTCCTGCGGGCCGCAGGCATCCAGGCGCGGCGCCACCTGTTCGCGCAAGCGTGCCAGCACGGCGCCCGACTGCGGCCCGATCCCCTCATCCTTGTCCAGCCGTTGCAGCGCCAGCGCTTCGAGCCGCTCGCGCGTATCGCCATGATGACGCCACGGCCCATCGTCGATGGCGGCCAGCGCTGCCGGACGGGGCCCGGTCCAGGGTGCGGCCCAGTCGGCATCGAGCGGGTCGAAGCCGTCGCCCAGCGACAGGTCGGCCGCCAGCGCGGCAAGCAGGCCGGCGCGCCCATCGGTTCCATCGCCCACCGGAAAGCGCGCCAGCGCGGCCAGCGTATCGCGGCGCTGACGCCCTTGCGGCGACATGCCGAACACGTGCAGCCCGTCGCGAATCTGCGACTCCTTCAGTTCGCACAACCAGGCGTCGGTGCGGTTCAGCAGCGCGTCTTCTTCCTCGCCGCTGGCCGGCGCGTCGATGCCCAGTTCACGATGAAGCTGCTGGCCGACAATCGATTTCAGGATCTCCCGGCGTAGCAGCCTTGCGCGGCGCGGGTCTACGGTCAGCGCCTCGTAGTATTCGTCGACCTGGCGCTCCAGATCCTGCAGCGGCCCATAGTTCTCGGCACGCGTGAGCGGCGGCATCAGGTGATCGATGATCACGGCCTGGGTGCGCCGCTTGGCCTGCGCACCCTCGCCCGGGTCATTGACGATAAACGGATACAGGTGCGGCAGCGGCCCCAGGATCGCATCGGGCCAGCAGGCATCCGACAGCGCCACGCTCTTGCCCGGCAGCCATTCCAGGTTGCCATGCTTGCCGACATGCACCACGGCATCGATGCCGAAACTGTGCCGCAGCCAGAAATAGAACGCCAGGTAGCCGTGCGGCGGTACCAGTTCGGCATCGTGATAGCTGGCGTAGCCGTCCACGCCATAGGCCCGGGCCGGCTGGATGCCGACGAACACATTGCCGGTGCGCACGCCGGCAATCATGAAGCGGCCCTGGCGCACCATCGGATCGGACTCGGGGCTGCCCCACCGGGCGGCGATGGCATCCCTGTTGGCTTGCGGCAGTTGCGCGAGCCAGGCCAGGTAATCGGCCATCGCCACGCTCTGGAACGCCGGGCGCCATGCATGCTGCGCCAGATCGTTGGTCACGCCGCGCGTCAGCCCATGCATCAGCGCATCGCCATCCGCAGGCAGCGGCCCTACGGCATAGCCCGCATCGCGCAACATGGTCAGGATCTGCACCACCGATGCCGGCGTATCGAGCCCGACGCCATTGCCGATGCGCCCTTCGCTGGCCGGATAGTTCGCCAGGATCAGCGCCAGGCGTTTTTCAGCAGCCGGCAGCGTGCGCAACCGGCACCAGCGGCGCGCCAGTTCGACCACGAAGCCGATGCGTTCGGCGTCGGGCCGGTAGCGCACCACATCGACTTCGGTATGCGGGCAGCGATAGGCCAGCCCCTTGAAGCTGACCGCGCGCGTGATGATGCGGCCGTCCACTTCGGGCATTGCCACATGCATGGCCACGTCGCGCGTGCCCAGGCCCTGGCTGTCGGCCAGCCAATCCTCGCGGTTGCCGCCGCTCAGGATCACCTGCAGCACCGGCGCATCGTTCGCCAGCGGGTGATCGGCACCGGCTCCGTCCCCGGCGTTGTCGAGCGACGCCACCGAGAACGCCGTGGTGTTGAGCACGAGCGACACGCCGTGCGCGTCGCACAGCCGCTGCAGCACGTCGCGGCAGATCGGTTCCTTCAGCGAGCTGACGGCCAGCGGCAGCGGGCACAGGCCTGCATCGAGCAGCGCCTCGGCCATCGCGTCGAACACATCGGTATTGCCGGCCTGCAGGTGCGACCGATAGAACAGCAACGCCACCACCGGCGCGCCGTCGAGGCCGCGCGCCGTCCATTCGCGCTGCCAGTCTTCCGCCGTGGCTACGCCGCGATCGCGATGGTAGAGCGCGGCCTGCGGCAGCACCTGCGCTGGCAGCACCGGCGTGCCGTGGCCCCAGGCATGCTGACCCAGGCAGCGGAAAAACTGTTCGGCATTGCCGGCCCCGCCCTCGCGCAGATAGCGCCAGAGCTGGTGCGACAGCGCCGCTGGCGCATTGCCAAGCCGCGCCAGGTTGTCGTCCTCGTCCAGGTCGCCGGAGAACATCACCAGCAGCTGACCGCGTGCGCGCGCCAGTTCGGGCAGACGTTCCAGCCCGTAGGCCCAGTCGCTGGCCCCGCCCAGGTGGTCCACCACCACCACCCGCGCGTGCTGCAGCACTTCGTCGATATAGAGATCGAGCGACGCCGGCTGGCGCAGGTACATCTGGTTGGCAAGCCGCACGCTCGGGTAGCCGGCACCGAGCCTGGGCACCGCGGCGGCCAGTAGCGACAGCGTGGTGTCAGCCGCGCTCAGGACGACGATATCGCCCGGTGTCTGTTCGATGCGCAGCACCACGGCGCTGTCTTCGACAAAGCCGCCGGGCCGGGTGGACAGCAGGTGCATCGCTTCGGTTGCCTGGACTGCTTCAGCGGTCAGCGCGCCAGCGCGGCATCCAGCGACGCCTGCAGCGCGGCGCCGTCAAGTTCCTGGCCGATCAGCACCACGCGCGTGCCCTGCGGCTCGCCGGCACGCCACGCGCGATCGAAATAGCTGTCGAAGCGCTGGCCCACGCCATGCAGCACCAGGCGCATGGCCTTGCCCGGCAGCGTGGCAAAGCCCTTTACGCGGTAGATCGTGTGCTCGGCCACCAGCTTCTGCAACGCCGCCACCAGCGCATCGCGGTCCACCGTGCCCGCCTGCACCACCACCGAGTCGAATTCGTCATGATGGTGATCGGCGTGGTCAGGGTCGTCGGCACTGCCATGATGATCGGGGCGCAGGTGGATCGTGTCTTCCGACGCGCGCTGCAGGCCCAGCAGCATGCTCACGTCGAGCTTGCCGGCCTGCGCCGGCACGATCTTGACCTCGGCCGGGATCTCGGGCCGCACCAGCGCTTCCACGGCAGCCAGCTGCGCGGCGTCCATCAGGTCGGTCTTGTTCAGGATCACCAGGTCTGCGCTGGCAAGCTGGTCTTCGAACAGTTCATGCAGCGGCGATTCGTGGTCCAGGTTCGGATCGGCGCGGCGCTGGGCGTCCACCGCCACCGGATTGGCGGCAAACTGGCCGGCAGCGGCAGCGGGACCGTCGACCACGGTCACCACGGAATCCACCGTGAATGCATTGCGGATGCTGGACCAGTGGAAGGCCTGCACCAGCGGCTTGGGCAGCGCCAGGCCCGACGTTTCGATCAGCACGTGGTCGATCTGGTCGCGGCGCTCCAGCAGCTGTTCCATCACCGGAAAAAACTCCTCCTGCACCGTGCAGCACAGGCAGCCGTTGGCCAGTTCGTACAACTGGCCGGTGGGCTCGCCCGCATCGTCACAGCCGATACCGCAACCCTTCAGGATCTCGCCGTCGATGCCCAGTTCGCCGAATTCGTTGACGATCACCGCAATGCGGCGGCCGTTGGCGTTGTCGAGGATATGGCGCAGCAGGGTGGTCTTGCCGCTGCCAAGGAAGCCCGTAACGATGGTGGCCGGGATCTTGGAGGTTTGCATGCTGGGGCTCAGGCGGAATTTGCGAAGGCGATCAGGATACGGAGATCGGCGGGGGCTGTCTATTTGCGTGTGGCGATGGGCTGTCTGCTATCCCGCCCGGAGGCGAGGGCCAGCGGTGCAATCCACGACGGGTCTTCACCTGATGCGCCGCGCCCTCTCCCCCAACCCCTCTCCCGCTCGCGGGAGAGGGGAGCAAAACCCGCCATCGACAAATCCGACGTTGCGGGAAAGCGGAGCAAAACCCGCCGCGGTCTTCGACAAAACCGAGGTTGTTCTCCCCTCTCCCGCACGGCGGGAGAGGGGCGGGGGAGAGGGCCAGCGCATCCACGGCTACTAGCGTCTGCCCCGGCGCCACCCGGCGTAGGCTCCGGCGCCGATGGTCAGCGCCGCCAATGCCAGCGCAAACGCCAGGTGCCGCGCACGCTCGGCGGGCGCTGCCGCTACCGGCATGGCCTGGGGCGCCAGCCGCTGGCCGGTCACATGTCTGGTATCCGCCTGCGCGACAGCTGGAGCGGGCGGCTCGGCAGGCGCTGCAGGCTCCGGCCGCACCGGCGCCACCTTCGCCTCCACTGGCCGGGTCGACGCCGCCTTTGCACCCGGCCCGGCCGGCCCCACCACCGCATCGGCCAGTTCCCGCCCCAGTGCCTTCATGTCGATCCGGGCAGCCCTGCCCTGCCGTGCGATATGCGCCATCAGCACCGGGTTGCCGCAGGTATTGGCCGTGCACGACAGCCCGTCGCGCTGCACGCTTTCGGCGTACTGGCGCAGCAGTTCGCGACGCTCGGCATCGGTAAAGCGGTAGCTGCCCTGGCGGTCCACTTCCAGCAGGCGCGCCAGAATGCCCTGCTGCGCGTGCGGATTGGCCGAGCGGAAGAACGCATCCATGCCCATGCCGAGCTTGTCGGCCACATAGACGTCGTAGGTCTTCTGCCAGAACGCGCCGGGCATCTGCTCGGGCACGGTGGCCTGAAAGCCGTACAGGTGCTCCACTTCCTTGTACATCTCGCGGGCGCCCGCGTAGCCCGAGCGCTGCATCGCGGCGATCCACTTCGGATTCCACTGGCGCGCGTTGAGTTCGGTAGCCAGCCACGTGCGCGCATCGACGGTCTGCGTCTGCCCCTCGCGGCGCAGGTTGTGCAGCCACAGTGGCGGCGCCGTGCCGCTGACCACCCGTGTGGCGGCCGTCAGCCCGCCCGCATACTGGTAGGTGTCATCGTTGTCCAGCGCCCCGTAGAGCGTGCTGGTGCGCGAAAACAGCACGGCCTGGTTCGATTTCAGGTGGCTGGCCAGCGCTGCGGGCGCCGATTCACCCCAGCCATCGGCCGAATACGCGAAGTTCATGTAGCGCAGGTACTGGCGGGCAAGGCCGTCAGGCGGTCCCTGCGCGTCGCGGCTCTGCTCCACCATCTGCTGCACGCCAATCGCGTAATTGCCCGGCTTGGCCGCGAACACGCGTGCCCGTGCCAGCCTGCCGGCCTGCTCCGGCTCCACGCCCTGCCGGGCCAACTCCGCGGCGACGTCCCGGTCATGGCGGCTAATTGCATTATTACCAGCGGCGGCAGCCAGCCGGGCAGCCTTGTCCAGCAGCGCGATCTTGTCGCCAAACCCGTCGCGGTAGATGCCGGACGTGGTCAGCAGCACGTTCACGCGCGGCCGGCCCAATTCGGCGTCAGGAATCAGCCGCACATCCTCCACGTTGCCGCGCGCATTCCACACCGGCTCCACGCCCATCAGGTAAAGCGCCTCGGCTTCCATTGCCCCCTGGTGGCGTTCCGTTTCGCCGTACCAGAGCACCATCGACAGCGATTCCGGCCATGTGCCGTGCTCGCGCCGAAAACGCTCCAGCGTCTGCCCGGCCATCGTCTTGCCCAGCGTCCAGGCGGCACGCGTGGGAATGCGGGCCCCGTCGAAGGCATGCAGGTTGCGGCCCGTGGGCAGGCTGTCTGCAACCCGCACGGGGTCGCCCAGCGGGCCACTGGGCAGGTAGCGGCCGGCCAGCACCGTGACCAGGCCGTCCAGTTCGGCCTGGGGCGATGCACGCAGGTCGGCCAGCCATTGGCGGCCGGCATCCAGGGCGCGGCGCGTATCGTCGCCGGCACCGTCCGCCAGGGCCGGTTGGCGGCCAGCCACCAGATCGGCGGCCCATGCGTGCAACGGGGCCGCATCGGCCCGGGTCCGGGCGCCAAGCATCATCGCCAGCGCGTCGGTCTGGTCGGCTTGTGCCGGCATCTGGCCCAGCACGTGGATACCCAGCGGCATCGGCTCGGCCTCCACCTTGTGCAGGAACGCATGCACGACCGGCTCGATGGTGTCCCACGGCGCCCGGGTGTCCAGTGCCAGTTGCTGGTCGAGCTTCAGCGCCCGGATCTGTTCCAGCGCCTGCTTCCGGTACTGCTCGGACAGTTCCGGCGCGCTGTCTCGCGTCGCATCGGCCTGCTCGATCGCTTCGTCGAGCGATGCCAGCGCCGGCGCCTGCCCTGCGGCCGCCAGCAGCGGCGCCAGATGGCTCACCAGCACAGCCGCGCTGCGGCGCCTGGCCTGGATGGCCTCGCCGCCGCCATCCTGGATGTAGATATACGCATTCGGCAGGTCGCCCAGCAGGGCCTCCGACGCATCGTCGCCAGACTGCCCCACCTGCTTGCCGGGCAGCCATTCCAGCGTGCCGTGGCGGCCCACATGCACCACGGCATCGGCGCCAAAGGCATGGCGGTACCACAGGTAGGCGGCCACATACGAATGCGGCGGGGGCGTGATCGTGTCGTGCGCGGCGTCCATCGCCCGGTCAAACGTGGAGCGCAGCGGTTGCGGGCCGACGAAGACATTGCCGAAGAACAGCCCCGGCACCACGAAAGCCGGCGCGCCATGCGCATCGTGCGCGCGCATCAGCGGATTGCGTTCCGGCGGGCCCCAGGCGCGCAGCACGGATTCGCGGAACGGCGCGGGCAAGGCATCGAACCAGCGGCGGTATTGCGCCAGCGGCACCAGCTTGACGTGTCCGGCGCGAACCATGCGGTCCAGTTCGCCGGGCGACCAGGTTTCCACATTGCGGCCGTTGGCCTCCAGCAGCGCGGTCAGCGTGGCCGTATCGGGCAGGTCGCGCCCGGTGTCGTAGCCGGCCGCCTGGAGCCGCCGCAGGATCTGCGTGAGCGTGGGCAGCGTTGCCAGATAGCTCGCGCCAATATTGCCCCGCCCCGGCGGATTGTTGTAGTAGAGCACTGCCACATGCTTTTGCGCGGCCGGTTTGTCCTGCAGCGCGATCCAGCGCTGCACGCGTGCGACCACCGCATCCACGCGCTCGGGCACGGCGGCACTCGCCTTCGCGCCGTCGCGGTCTTCCTGCGTGGCGAACAGCAATGGCTCCGTGGCGCCGCTGCGTTCGGGCGCGTTCAGCAACAACGGCAGCCGCTCTCCCGCAATGCCGCGCATGTCGGCATGCCAGGCCGCAGCGCTATCGCGCGTGGCAATCAGGTTGATGGTGTGCAGCCCGTGGCGCGCCAGCCAGTCCTTGTCTTCGGCACGCGGAATCGTCAGGTTCAGGGCCAGCAGTGCGCGCAACGGCGTGGCGCCGTCCTGCGTCAGCAGCGCATCCAGGCCCGACACCGGCCAGCCGAAGACCGGCACGGCGCCAATGCCCTGCCGCTGCAGCGCATCGACCAGTGCATCGACGTGCGCCAGGTCGCGCTGGCGATAGTTGGTGGCATAGAACGAAATACCGACCAGCGGTGCATCGCCGCGCACCAGTCCGGCCGATCGATACCAGCGCAGGTATTCGGCCAGCGACGCAAACGGTTGCGGTGCGCGCGGATGATAGATGCCGGCCGCCGGCACAGGCTTGGGCGGTGGCACGGCAATCGGTGTCATGCCGGCGGCGCGCTGCCGGGCCGCCACGGCCACAGCGAGCGCTGCGGCCAGGTTATCGACACCGCCCGCTTCCCAGTAGGGCTGCATGGCAGCGTTCAGCGCAGCGTCGGTGCGTACGTGCCAGGCCGCCTCGGCCACCTCCGCGGGCGCGGCCGACAGCATCGCGCCGCGCATTTGCGCCTGGCGCACGCCCGGCGCCATCTGGCGCAGCACGGCACCGGGTACGAACCAGGTCTGGATGACATCGGCCCGGGCCAGCGTGCCGGCATCGGGTGCGGTCGTCGCGAACGTGAAATCGGCGATGTCGTTGCCGTGCGCGGCGCGGAATGCGTCGGCGGCGGCCGGTAGCAGGTGCGTTTGCGAGGCCACCACCAGCACGTGCACCGGGGCGCCCCATGCCAGCATCGGCAGGATCAGGCACAGGCCAAGAAGGTACGGCAGCAGGCGCTGGCAGGCGGCGGGCATCGCGGACACGTCAGAAGCGGACTGGAATGCTTGAAAAGACGCTTGGAGGCAAGCGTAAAGACGGCGCACGAAGAGACGCCGGCGCGGCATTCTACCCGCCCGGCAGGCGCTCCTGTCATCCGGCTGTGATGTGGCCGTCATGCACATCGGACTGCGTCTGTCCCGGATGTTGCAGGATCCTGACGGTCTGTGGTTTTTTTACCGATGACAGTTTTTGCCGGGCCAGTCCGTGATAACGCTTTCAAACGGCAGCTTTCGCCACAATCGGCAAGTTCACCGTAGGGCCGGAGGTAAAAAAGACAAAGCCGGGACGTACCCCAAGGCACTTCCCGGCTGATGGGCGGTAAATCTACCCCACCATCCAGGTGACGGCAATCATTCTTGTGGGGGACCCCACATGAACCATGGTGACCCATCGTGTACCTTGCGCCGGATCGTCTATATTTGACCGCATGGCGCGCACACAACCGAAACGACTCACCAGCCGTACGACAGCCCCGGGAGGTAACTGCCATGCGTTCGCTTGCAAACTTGTTCAGTCCGCCGACGCCAGAGAAGATCGCCGAGAAGGAACTGCAAGACATGAGGCTGACGCTTTTCCAGGCAGAACGTCGCCTGCTTGAAGCGCAGATGCAAGTCGATTACTACCGCAACATGATCGCCTTCCTCGAAGAGGTACACGCCACCGGCGTGGAAGGCGTGGCCGACCGGCGCTTTGCGTCGGCGCCGCAACCCGGAACGCCCCAGCTGCAATCGGCCCCGGCACGCAGCACCCCTGGCCTGGCCACGATCCCGATCGTTCCCACGGCCGCCTGACCCAGCCTGGAAGCCTGACAAGCCGTCGCACGGACGCCCCGGCGCCCGTGCGATACTGGCCGTTTTCCCGCATCTACAGGAACGGCCATGAGCTTGCTGCCCGCGATTGAAATCGAAACCGCCCCCAATCCGACCCACGCCGTGATCTGGATGCACGGGCTTGGCGCGGACGGCAGCGACTTCGTTCCCGTGGTGCCCGAGCTGGGCTTGCCCGATACGCTGGCCGTGCGCTTTGTCTTTCCGCATGCCCCGGCCATTCCGGTGACCTGCAACGGCGGCTATGTCATGCCCGCCTGGTACGACATCTACTCGCTCGACGAAGCCGGCCGCAAGGCCGACGTGGCAGGCATCGGGCAATCGCGCGACGCCATCCGCGCCCTGATCGACCGCGAAAACGCCCGGGGCATTCCGGCCGCCAACATCGTGCTGGCCGGATTCTCGCAGGGCGGCGCCATCGCCTACACCACGGCACTGACGCATCCGCAGGCACTGGCCGGCGTGATCGCGCTGTCCACCTATATCCCGTCGCCCGAACTGATCGCCGCCGAAGCCACGCCGGCCAACGCCGCCACCCCGGTCTTCGCCGCCCATGGCACCGCCGACGATGTGGTGCCCCTGGGCCTTGGCACCCGCGCCCGCGATTTCCTCACCGAACGGGGCCAGCCGGTAACGTGGCACGCATACGGCAACATGCCCCACTCTGTCTGCCTGGAAGAAATTGCCGATATCGGCACGTGGCTGCAGGCGCGCTTCGGCTGACAGGACACTGCGGGGATTGCGCTACCATTGCGCGCCCCGCCATTCAGAACTTTCGCAAATGATCCCCGCCTCGCCGCCGCCGCGTATCGATTTCAACACCCGCAAGGCCCTGATGTTCGCGCTGATGGCCGAAAGGCTATCCGCCTTCTACGAACACGGCCAATGGATGACCGAGGCACAGGGCGCCACGCTGGCCGGCAACTGGCTGTCGCGCTCGAAGCTGCAGCTGGCGCTGTCCGAACGCCGGCTGCTATCGGACCTGAGCGATCAGCTGGCCCGCCAGCTGGCCGCCACGCTCTCGCGCGAAGCCGGCCTGTACGCATCCCACGAGATGATGGAAGCGCTGGACCCGAACTACCAGTCGGCCTTCGCCCACGACATGCTGGACGAATGCGAACGGATGCTGCGTGAGAACGGGGTGGAGGAGTAAGTCGCGCGAAGGGTTTCCGGGAACGCGGCAAGCCGGACGGCTGGCCGCCGTCCGAAGGCTGAGTCCCGCCGCCCCTACCGCGCCTGCACCGCTGTCCGCTTCACGCTTTTCGGATTCAGCCGTTCGGCGTCGAGCCGGCGGAACACCAGCGAGGACAGCAGCGTGATGATGCCCACGGACAGGAATGCCAGCCGGTAGGCCGGTGCCGCGACGCCGAGTTTTGCCGAGAACAGGCTGACCAGGCCGCCGCCGATGGTGACGCCCAGGCCGATGGCCAGCATCTGCACCATCGAGAACAGGCTGTTGCCGCTACCGGCGTCCTCGCGCGTCAGCCCCTTCAGCGTCACGCTGTTCATCGCCGCGAACTGCATCGAATTGGCGGCACCGAAGGTGGCCAGTTGCACGATCGACATGGCCAGCGGCCAGCCCGGCGAGATGGCCGAGAACGACGCGATGGATGCGCCCACGATCACCGTGTTGACGAGCAGGAACGTGTCGTAGCCAAAGCGGTTCACCAGCGGCACGATCCAGCGCTTGGAGATGGTGCCGGCAATCGCCACGGGCAGCAGCATCATGCCCGAGTGCAGCGGCGAATAGCCAAGCTGCAGCTGGAACAGCAGCGGCAGCAGGAACGGCACCGCGCCCGACCCGATCCGGCAGACCAGGTTGCCGATCAGGCCCACGGTGAAGTTGGGCTCGCGGAACAGCGCCAGCCGGAACAGCGGCGTGGCATGGCGGCGCGCATGTGGAATGTAGAACAGCGCACTGCTGATGCTGATGGCGGCCAGCAGGGCACTCCACGGGCTGTGTACGCCGTTTTCGAGCGCCAGCGAGAACGTGACCATGCACAGCGACAGCAGGCCGCACCCGATCCAGTCGAACGGCGGCGCCGCGCCGGCTTCACCCGCCGGCAGGTAGCGGCGTACGGCAAACAGCCCCACCAGGCCCACCGGCACATTGATCAGGAAGATCCAGTGCCACGACGCGCTCTGGACCAGCCAGCCACCCAGCACCGGCCCGAAGATCGGCCCCACCTGCCCGGCGATCGACACGAACGCCAGCGCGGCAATGTACTGCTCGCCCGGGATATTGCGCAGCACGGCCAGCCGGCCAATCGGCAGCAGCATCGAGCCGCCCACGCCCTGCAGCACCCGCGCGATGACGAGCTGCGTGAGCGTATGGGCCGTGGCGCAGAACACCGAACCCAGCACGAAGATCAGGATGGCGCTGAAATAGACGCGCCGCGTACCAAACTTGTCGGCCAGCCAGCCCGAAGCCGGCGTCAGCATCGCCATGGTCAGCGTGTAGGCCACCACCACAGGTTTCAGGTCGAGCGGCTTTTCGCCGAGGCTGTGCGCCATCGATGGCAGCGCGGTATTGACGATCGTGGTGTCCAGCGTCTGCATGAAAAAGCCGGCGAAGACGATCCACAGCATGGCCTTCTGGGAAAAGGCCTGGTTGGCGGCGGGGGCGGAAGCGGTATTCATTGGGAAAAATCCAGCGGTGATGCCTGTCCGGGGAAACCCGAACCGTGCAAGCATGGTACGCACCCGGCACCCCATCGGGAACCCCTCTGGATTTATTGACTGCCATCGGCAAATCCGATCACAATGCCGCGATGCTCAATCCCGTCTGGATCCGCACCTTCGCCACGGTGGCTACGGCGCACAGCTTTACCGATGCCGGCCGCCAGCTTGGCCTGTCGCAATCGTCGGTCAGTGACCACATTCGCCGGCTGGAACAAAGCGTCAATCGGCGCCTGTTCGTGCGCGACACCCATTCGCTGGCGCTCACCCCCGATGGCGAGGCCCTGCTCGTGCATGCCCGGCTGATCCTGGAATCGCTGGCGCGCGCCGAGCAGCAGTTCAGCGCGCCGCGCCTGCAGGGCCGCGTCCGGCTGGGCTGCTCCGAAGACCTGGCGCAAGGGCCACTGCCCAATGTGCTGGCCGCCTTTCGCGCCACGCACCCCGATGTGGAGCTGGAAATCACGATCGGCATGACCAGCAAGCTATACGAATGGATCGAGGCCGGCACGCTGGACCTGATCATCGGCAAACGGCGGGAAGGCGAGCGGCGCGGGGTGCCGCTGTTTCGCGGCCAGCTCGAATGGCTGGCGCGGCCGGGCACCGTGGTCGATGTGGGACAACCGCTGCCGTTGATCCTGGTCAACGAGCCCAGCGTCACGCGCTCGGTAGTGCTCGACACCCTGGCAACGGCCGGCTGGCGCTGGCGCGTGGTCTGCACCAGCAGCAGTCATTCGGGCTGCATTGCCGCGGCACGCGGCGGCCTTGGCATCACGGTACGGGCGCAGAACCTGACCGGCGGCGGGCTGGTGCCCCCGGTCAATGTCGATGCCCTGCCCGCGCTGCCCGAGGTCGAATTCATCACGCTGGCCGCGCGGCGCCTGTCGCGCCCGGCCGACACCCTGCTGCAACTGATCCGCAAGAGCGACCTGCGAGCCCGGGTGGACTGAGTCGTCAAACGCCCGGAAGACGCCCTAGCCTCCCGGCAGCAACGTGCGAAGCGCCTGCCACGACGTCAGCAGGTGATATGGCGTGGTCGAAGGCATTTCGGCGCGCACCACGGCGCCGTCCGGCGCCAGGCACTCGTGCCACCCGCCAGCATGCAGGAACCGGGCGCGGAATCGGTCGATCCAGGTTTCCAGTTCGGTCAGCGCCGCCGCATCGTTGTCGACCGAAGCCCTGACCATCAGCGCCCGTGCGAACTCGGTCTGGGCCCAGATGCGCTGCGTGGCGTCCTGCACCGCGCCCTGCCCGTCCAGCGCGGCACACACACCAAAGGTGTCGTCGGCCACGCCATGGCGGCGGGCAAACGCAAACGCCTGCGGCAACGACGCGGCCAGCGGGCCGTCGGCAAACAGCGCCGGGGCCGTCATGACCAGCGAATACCATTCGAACTGGTGGCCGGGCTCGATCCGGTTGCCCACCGTGCCCTGCGGCAGTTCGGCAACGCAACCGTCCGCCGGGTCGACAAAACTGGCGTGGACGGCGTCGGCCAGCGTCTTCAGCCGCTGCGCCATCCAGGCATCGCCGGTCACCTCCAGCGCCACCAGGTAGGCCTCGGTCAGATGCATGATCGGATTCTGCTGGACCCCGCTCGCGTTCGGCCCGAAATTCTGGGCCAATGCCGCGTGATAGAGACCGTTGCCGTCGGCAAAACGCGCCTCGATCACGGCGATGGTGCGCTGCATGGCCTCCAGCGCCGCCGCGTCGCCGCTGGCGCGGTAGTAATGTGCGCAGGCGAAGACCACGAAGGCGTGGGTGTAGAGGTCGCGCGTGGTATCCAGCGGGGCCCCCTGCGCATCGATGCTGTAGATCCAACCACCGGCGCCATCGCCAAAATGGCGAAACAGCGAGTTCAACAGCGTGGCCGCGTGCGGCACGTTGCCCATCGTCGCAAAGACATAGAGCTGGCGCGCGCAGGCCATGGCGCGGTAGCGCTTGTCGGGCAGCGGCAGGCCGGACACGCCGTCCAGCGCCTCATGCGCAAGTTCCATCGACGGATTCCAGCCCCGCCCGGTCCAGGCCGGCAGGACGGCGGTGTCGAAATGCGCCAGCAGCGCGGCAATGCGGTCGGTAAGGGTCGTGGAAACAGGCATGGCAGTGGTCCGGTCTTCCGTCCCCGGGGGCGGCTTTGCTCCCAGGAACCCAAGGCCGCACACGATATCAGGACCGATGCCCCCAGCATAGGCCGCCGACGCCGCACCGCATCAATTCCTGCTGGAAATGCCGCGAGCCGGTGCTATGTTGAAAGTCCACCGGGGCCGCCGCCCTGTGGAGAATCAAGGGAGTACCGCCATGCAGACCCATCCGATGTCCCTGTCCGACCAGCGCCGCACCCTGGTCATGCATGTCATGGAAGACCCGCCAGGACGCTATACCTGGCGAATCGTCGTCGAGGAAAAATGCGGCGGCGCCGATTGCGACAGCACCATCGAGGCCCAGACCGACTACCCGTCGCACGCCGAAGCCGAAGCCGCCTGCTGGGCCGCCGGCAATGGCATGCTCGATGGCCCACGCACCGCAAGTGAAGTTACCGGCGCCAGATTGACCCACTGAGCGCCAAACCAATGGTTGCAATGCGTGAATTTGCGTGACATTGCGTGACGATGAGACCGAATGAGCGCTTGAAGCACCTCTGCGCCCCTTGAACATGGCCGGCGCCCGCCATAGGCTGAAAACCCGTAGGGAGAAAAGCGATGGACAAGCCGACCGTCAGCCCCAGCCGCTTTGTCGAAATCCTGAACGAGCGGCTGACCCAGCATCCCCTGTATCGCGAGGGGATGCATGTTTATGCCATTCCGGCCCATTCGGACACCCCGCGCAGCCTGGTCTGCGTGGGGCCGCGTGGCACCGAGGGGATTTGCGCCACGATCGAGAACATCGTGCGTGGCGAGTGCGACGTCTTCCCTGACATTGCACAGGACTGGCATCCCCAACCTCCGGGCCCGCAACGCGCGCATCACGCACGCGCACGCTGAGCGGCCCCCATCATCGAAGGACAGCCCCGGACCCGGCGCATCGCATAGTGCAGCGCCGGCCTGCGCATGCCGGTTTGCCGACTGGCTTTCCGGCTGGACTGTCTTTTTCGACACAATCCTGCACCAACGGCTCCGGCTGGATACAATGACTGCCGCTATCCCTGCCCGGAGCGCCGATGAAGAAAGCATTCGAAATCGAAGGCGAGGTAGACGGCTTGACCGTTGCCCGCCCCCAGTCGATCCCGGAAACCAGCGAGGCCCGCGCCGCCGCCGTGGCCGCCACCGTGGCCCGCACGGCCATCGAACAGGCCGACCATGCCATGCGCAACTGGACGGATCCGCTCGACGGACCGGTGCGCATCGGCTCCGCCGAGCATCTGCGCATGTTCTGCAACATGCTGCTGCAGACCCACAACCCCTATAAACCGTCGGTCATCGACTGGCCGACACTGTCACCCGACGCGCTCAGGCGCGTGACCTCGCTGCCAATCTGGGATATCGCCGTGCAGACCGAAGGGCGCGCCTCGGTTCGGGTGCACAGCTTTGCCGCCCGCCAGAAGGATGCCCTGCTGCGCAGCGCACTGGAAATGGACGGCGACGAGGAAGCGCGCCACAAGGTGGTGCTGTCGAAGCTGGTGCAGGCGTACGGCATCACGCTGGCGCCGGAACCTGAATACCTGCCGCCGGCCGATGCGGAATGGGGCTGGCTGGTCACCGGCTACAGCGAGTGCATCGACAGCTTTGCCGCGTTCGGCCTGTTCACGGCCGCCAGGGACTCGGGCTTCTTTCCAGCCGAACTCGTGGAAACCTTCGAGCCGGTAATCCAGGAGGAAGGCCGCCATATCCTGTTTTTTGCCAACTGGGTGGCGTGGTATCGCGCCAGCCTGCCCTGGTGGCGCCGGCCGGGCTTCGCGCTCAAGGTCATGCGTGTCTGGCTGTTCCTGATCCGCGAGCGCATCGGGCTGGCGAAGGGCATCGACGTCAAGGCCGACGGCACCGCGCAGGACGCCAACTTTCCGATGAACGCGGCTGGCTCGCTGGGCCAGACGTTGTCCGCAGGCGCCATGATCGACCTGTGCCTGGCCGAGAACGAACGGCGCATGGCGGGGTATGATGCGCGCCTTGTCCGGCCAACCACCGTGCCCAGGCTGGCTCGCCTGGCGCGCCGATTCATCAAATAAGACCCATGCTGCTGTTTGGATTGTCCCTGCTGACCCTGGTGGTCTGGTGCGTGCTGGTTTTCGCCCGCGCCGGCTTCTGGCGTGTGCGCAAGCCTGCGCCCTCCCCTCAACTGGCCGACTGGCCGCCCGTGATCGGCGTGATTCCTGCCCGTGACGAGGCCGACGTGATTGCCCGGGCCGTGACCGGCGTACTGAGCCAGCAATATCCCGGCCGGTTGCAACTGGTGGTGGTGGACGACCACAGCACCGATGGCACGGCCGATATCGCCCGTGCTGCCGCCGTTTCCATCGGCAAGGGCGACGCGCTGACCGTGATCGGCGCACGCGACCTGCCGGCTGGCTGGAGCGGCAAGGTCTGGGCCCAGTCCGAGGGGCTGGCAGCCGCAGACCAGCGCATGCCCGACGCCGCGTTCGTGTTCCTGACCGACGCCGATATCTGGCACGGCCCGCAGACCATCCGCGAACTCGTGGCCCGCGCCGAGCACGAGCAGCGCGACCTCACGTCGCTGATGGTGCGGCTGCGCTGCGAATCGTGGTGGGAGCGCATGATCGTGCCGGCTTTTGTCTTCTACTTCGCCAAACTCTACCCGTTCAAGAGCGTGGCCGACCCGCGCAGCAAGGTGGCGGGCGCGGCCGGCGGCTGCATGCTGGCGCGCCGCTCGGCTCTGGCCCGCATTGGCGGGTTCGCGGCCATTCGGGGGGAGTTGATCGACGATTGCAGCCTGGCGGCGAAGATCAAGGCGGGCGGCTCGATCCGGCTGGATCTGGCCGACGACAGCGTGTCGCTGCGTCCGTACGACGACTGGCAGAGCCTGTGGAACATGATTGCGCGCAGCGCCTACACGCAGCTGCACTACTCGCCGCTGATGCTGGCGGGCGCCACGCTGGGCATGATCCTGACGTATCTGGCGCCGCCGGTGCTGGCGCTGGCAGGGGGCGCGGCGGCATGGCCGGCCTGGCTGGCGTGGATCCTGATGGCAATCAGCTACCGCCCGATGCTGCGCGAATACCGGCAACCTGCATGGCTGGCACCGCTGCTGCCGCTGACGGCCCTGTTCTATCTGGGCGCCACGCTCGATTCTGCGCGCCGCTTCTATCTGCGCCGGGGCGGCCAGTGGAAGGGCCGCAGCCAGGCGCCAGTCCGCCCCTGATCGCCCGGAGGCTGGGCCACCTCTGGCCCGGCTGGCGATCTGCTACTTCAGGTAGCCGTTATCGCGGAACCAGTTCAGCGCATCGCGCAGCGCTTCCTGGTACGGACGCGCCGTGTAACCCAGTTCGCGCTCGGCCTTGGCCGACGTAAAGAACATCCGGTATTGCGACATCTTCAGGCCGTCAACGGTCACGAAAGGTTCTTTTTTCGTGAACTGGGCGACGGCTTCGGCCACCCGGGCAATCGGGTACAGCGGCCAGCGCGGCAATTCGATCGTCGGCGCCTTGCGCCCGGCCATGCCCGCAATGTCCGCCAGCATCTGGCGCAGCAGCACATCCTGCCCGCCCAGAATGTAGCGCTCACCGATCCTGCCTTTGTCCAGCGCCAGGAAATGACCGTTCGCCACATCGTCCACATGGGCCAGGTTCAGGCCCGTATCGACGAACGCGGGGATCTTGCCGGTGGCCGCCTCGACGATGATCCGGCCCGTAGGGGTGGGCCTGACATCACGTGGCCCGATTGGCGTGGACGGATTCACGATCACGGCGGGCAGCCCCTCGGCCACCAGGCGTTCCACCTCGCGCTCGGCCAGCACCTTGCTGCGCTTGTAGGCGCCAATGGCCTCGTGCCCGGCCATGGCGGCAGTTTCGTCCACCGGCCCCGTCGCGCCGGCCACCCGAAGCGTCGCCACGCTGCTGGTATAGACAATGCGCTCGACACCGGCGTCGCGGGCAGCGTGCATCGTCGTGACCGTGCCGTCCACATTGGAACGGACGATTTCCTCGGGATCAGGCGCCCACAGGCGGTAATCGGCCGCCACGTGGAACAGATAGCGGACGCCGGCCATGGCGCGCGCCATCGATGCCGGATCGCGCATGTCGCCCTCCACCACCTCTACCGGCAGGCCAGCCAGGTTGGCACGCGGACTGGTGGCGCGCACCAGTACCCGCACCTGGAAACCGCGCTCCAGCGCCTGGCGCATGACCGAAGAACCCAGGAAGCCCGAGGCCCCTGTCACGAGAATGCAATTGTGAATTTCAAATCCCCTATGGGCGTTGCGGACGCGTTGAACGAGAATCCGCCTTTATACCAGTGCAGAGGGCCGCATTTTCACCGGAATGACGCTGTTGGCCTCGGCCAACGCGGCGGCATGAAAATCCGACCCGGTATATAGTACCTACCGTGAACCGGAAAAGTGATGCCGGAATACCAAAATAACTGATGTCTTCGAATCTTCACAAGAGGGTCGGGGGGCCGTCTCGATGCAGGTGATACTCGCCCAACCCAGGGGCTTTTGCGCCGGCGTCGTCAGAGCGATTGAAATCGTCGACCGAGCCCTGATCAAACATGGCGCCCCCGTGTATGTCCGCCACGAGATCGTGCACAACAAGCATGTCGTGGAGTCCTTGCGGCAGAAGGGCGCGCGCTTCGTCGAAGAACTCGACGAGGTGCCGGGTGATGCAGTCACCATTTTCAGCGCCCACGGCGTCTCGCGCAGTGTGATCGATGAAGCACAGCGCCGAGAACTGCACGCGATCGATGCCACCTGCCCGCTGGTCATCAAGGTACACAACCAGGGCCGCCAGTACGCGGCCGCCGGGCGCCACGTGGTGCTGATCGGCCACGCCGGCCATCCCGAGGTGGAAGGCACGATGGGGCAGATTCCGGGCAAGGTGCTGCTGGTGCAGGACGAGGCCGAAGTGGCCCGGCTGGAGCTGCCGGCCGACGCACCTGTGGCATATATCACCCAGACCACGTTGTCGGTAGACGACACCCGTAATATCATTGCGGCGCTCCACTGTCGATTTTCCGATCTGGTGGGGCCCAGCACGCGCGATATCTGCTATGCCACGCAAAATCGGCAAAGTGCAGTGAGGGAATTATCCGCGCGCGTGGATGTCATTCTCGTGATCGGGGCCACCAACAGTTCGAATTCGAACCGGCTGCGCGAAATCGGCACGGAAAGTGGCGTGCCGAGCTACCTGGTTGCCGATGGCAGCGAACTGGACCCGGCGTGGGTCCGCAATGCCGGAGTGGTTGGCATTACCGCGGGTGCTTCGGCACCCGAAGACATGGTGGAAGACGTCATTGCCGCCCTGCGACGCCTTGGTCCGATCCACGTATCGGTCATGGAAGGCATCGAGGAACATGCCGAATTCCGCCTGCCGGCTGAACTAGCCGATGCAACGCTGGCCCCAGGGGCCAGAAGAACAACTGATATCAGTGACGCCCAGCTTGCCGACCATACGGCGGCCGGCTGAACCGGCACACTGAACCTGACAGGAAGCACCCCCTTGGCCATTCCGTTTCTCCAGGTTGCCCGCGTAGGCGCCTACATCGCACGCAAGCATCTGTCCGGGCAAAAGCGCTACCCGCTGGCCCTGATGCTCGAACCCCTGTTCCGCTGCAACCTGGCCTGCTCGGGCTGCGGCAAGATCGACTATCCGGACCCCATTCTGAACCAGCGCCTGTCGGTGGCGGAATGCCTGGAAGCGGTCGACGAATGCGGCGCACCGGTGGTGTCGATCGCCGGCGGCGAGCCGCTGCTGCACAAGGACATGCCGGAAATCGTGCGTGGCATCATCGCCCGCAAGCGTTTCGTCTACCTGTGCACCAACGCCCTGCTGCTGGAAAAGAAGATTGACCAGTACCAGCCGAGCCCGTATTTCGTATGGTCGATCCACCTGGACGGCGACCGCGAGATGCACGACCACTCGGTGAACCAGGAAGGCGTGTACGACCGCTGCGTCGAAGCCATCCGCATGGCCAAGGAACGTGGCTTCCGCGTGAACATCAACTGCACGCTGTTCAACGACGCCAAGCCGGATCGCGTGGCCCAGTTCTTCGACTCGGTCAAGGCAATGGGCGTGGACGGCATCACGGTGTCGCCGGGCTATGCCTACGAGCGCGCCCCGGACCAGCAGCACTTCCTGCACCGCGGCAAGACCAAGCAACTGTTCCGCGACATCCTGGCGCGCGGCAACGCCGGCAAGAAGTGGGCGTTCAGCCAGTCGACGATGTTCCTGGACTTCCTGGCCGGCAACCAGACCTACAAGTGCACGCCGTGGGGCAACCCGGCACGTACCGTGTTCGGCTGGCAGCGTCCGTGCTACCTGGTCGGCGAAGGCTACGTGAAGACCTTCAAGGAACTGATGGAAGGCACCGACTGGGACGCCTACGGCGTTGGCAATTACGAAAAGTGCGCAAACTGCATGGTGCACAGCGGTTTCGAGGCAACCGCCGTGGCCGACACGTTCTCGCACCCGCTCAAGGCACTGGGCGTGAGCCTGCGTGGCGTGAAGACCGACGGCCCGATGGCCCCGGACATCCCGCTGGACAAGCAGCGCCCTGCCGAATACGTGTTCTCGCAGCACGTGGAGATCAAGCTGGCAGAAATCGGCAACCTGAAGAAGGCGCAGGGCAGCCGCGCCGAGGCCGTGCAGGCCGCACAGGTTCACTGAGCACCATGAAAAACGGCCGTTCGATCACGATCGACGGCCGTTTGATGAAAAACCGGGACTGGGCGACCAGACCCGGTTTTTTTATGGCTGGCGCCTTGGCTATGCGCGCGCGTTGTGACTGTTCAGGTACTTGATCAACCCGTCGATGCCGTCGCGCGCCACGATGTCCGCGAACTGCTTGCGATACACCTCGATCAGCCACGCGCCCATCATGTTGATGTCGTAGATCTTCCAGCCGTCGCTGCCCTTCTGCAGCCGGTAGTCGATCAGCATTTCATCGCCGTTGTTCATGACGCGCGTGGCCACGACCGCGTCATTGGCGTTATTGCCAGACTTGGCCGGCTTGTACGAGAACTTCGGGCTTTGCTCGCGCAGTTGCGACAGCGACACGGCATAGCTGCGCACCAGCAGTGCCGTGAACTGTTCCTGGAGCGTTTTTTGCTGCTCTGGAGTGGCCTGTTTCCATGCATTGCCTACCGCCAGCCGCGTGGTACGGCCAAAATCGGTATAGGGCAGGAATTCGCGCTGGACCACGGCGGTAATTTTTGCAAGGTCGCCGGCGCGGGTTTCAGGATCGGACTTGATCTTCGTGATCACGCCTTCGACGGCGGACTGCACGAGCTTGTCCGGCGCGGCGCTGGTGTTGACCTGCGCATGCGCGGCAGACATGACAACCACCGCGGCGATCGGCGCGATGATGGCGGCGGGAAGGATTGCGTAACGGTTCATGACTCATCAAAGCAATACGGCCGGGTTGGCCAGTCGGGCCAGTATATAGCGGATCGCGATGTTGCCTTGCGGTCGGCGGCGGGTGGCGGCGGGTGCGGAATGCCCCGCTTCAACCGCTATACTCCGGGTGCCGCCCATGCGCCCCCGCCGCGTCGGGCGCTGAAGATACAGGACTCATGATCAGACCGCTGCTGGTTCGCACCGTCAAATTCGCCACCGTTCACGCCTGGCTCGTGATCGGCATCACCCTGCTGCTCACCGTCGGGAGCGGCTACTACGCTGCCCGTAATTTCGCCATCAACACCGACATCAGCCGCCTGCTGGAATCGGACGCGCCCTGGGCACAGAACGACGCCGCCATCAGCGCCGCGTTTCCGCAGCGCGACAAGATGATCCTGGCCGTCGTGCAGGCCCCGGCCAAGGAACTGGCCGATGCCGCCGCCAACGAACTGGCCAATGCGCTACGCCAGCAGCCCAACCGCTTCAAGGCCGTGGGCCAGCCCGGTTCGGGCCCGTTCTTCGAACGCAATGGCCTGCTGTTCGCCGATACCGCCAGCGTGCAGGACATGGCCGGCAAGCTCGGCCAGGCCCGCCCGCTGCTGAACAACCTGGCGCATGACCCCACGCTGCGCGGCCTGTCGGACCTGCTCACCACCACGCTCAACCTGCCGCTGCAATTGGGGCAGATCAAACTGTCCGACATGGACCGGCTGCTGGGCGAAAGCGCCCGCACCATCGACGGCGTGCTGGCCGGCAAGCCCGCGGCGCTGTCGTGGGCCGGACTGGTCGACGACAGCCTGAAGCCCAATGCCGACGGCCGTGCGTTCAGCTTCGTCACGCTGTCGCCGGTACTGGACTTCAGCGACCTCAAGGCCGGTTCGGGCGCCAGCGACGCCATCCGGGCCGCCGCCACCAAACTGAAGCTGACCGAGCGCTACAACGCCGTGGTGCGCCTGACCGGCCCGCAGCCGCTGGCCGACGACGAATTTGCTTCGGTCAGCGAAGGCGCCGTGCTCAACGGCGTGCTGACGCTGATCGTGGTGATTGGCATCCTGTGGATGGCGCTGCGCTCCGCGCGCCTGATCACGGCGGTGCTGGTGAGCCTGATCTCCGGCCTGATCATCACCGCCGCCCTGGGCCTGATGATGGTGGGCGCGCTCAACATGATTTCGGTGGCCTTCGCGGTGCTGTTCGTCGGGCTGGGCGTGGACTTCGGCATCCAGTTCGGCGTGCGCTATCGTGCCGAGCGGCACGACCACGGCGACCTGGACCAGGCCCTGACGCTGGCGGCCCGCGACGTGGCCGGCCCGCTGACGCTGGCCGCGGCAGCCACGGCGGCCGCCTTCTTTTGCTTCCTGCCCACCGATTACCGTGGCGTGGCGGAACTGGGCAAGATTGCCGGCGTGGGGATGTTCATCGCCTTTGCCACAACCTTCACGATGCTGCCGGCGCTGATCCGCGTGCTGGCGCCGCGCGCCGAGGAAGAGATGCCCGGCTTCAGCTGGCTGGCCCCGGCCGACGCCTTTTTCGAGCGCCATCGCAAGGGCACGCTGGTAGGCGTGCTGACCGTGCTGATCGGCGGCGCCCCGCTGCTGCCGCACCTGCGCTTCGACTTCGACCCCCTGCACTTGAAAGACCCGCATTCCGAATCGATGTCGACGCTGCTGGCGCTGAAGGATGCCCCGCAGGCCGGCACCGACGACGTCAAGGTGCTGGCGCCGACGCTGAAGGATGCAGAAGCCACCGCCACCAGGCTCAAGGCGCTGCCCGAGGTGGCGCGCGTGGTCACGCTGAAGACCTTTATCCCCGACGACCAGGCGCCCAAGCTGGCCATCATCGCCGGCATGGCAAAGAGCCTGATGCCGGTGCTGACGCAGCCGACCGCCACGCCAGCCACCGACGCGCTGCGCGTGGCGTCGCTGCGCAATGCATCGCGCCAGCTGTCGCTGGCCGCGCTCGATCATCCGGGCCCCGGCGCCGAATCGGCCGAACACCTGTCGCGTGCGCTCAAGCAGCTGGCCGATGCAACGCCTGCCGTGCGCGACCGCGCCGAGCTGGCAGTGGCCCTGCCGCTGCGCCTGGCGTTGGGCACGCTGCAACTCGCGCTGCAGCCCGAACCGGTGTCGCAGCAGACGCTGCCGCCCGACCTGGTACGCGACTGGCTGGCACCGAACGGCCAGGCGCTCATCAACATAAGCCCGAAACTGCCGCCGCCCGGCGTCAGGAACGAAGCCGCCCGCGAAGCCGCGCTGGGCAAGTTCATTGCCGTGATGGCCCGCGTGCAGCCTGACGCCACGGGCGGCCCGATCGCCATCAAGGGGTCGGCCGACACCATCATGACCGCCTTTATCCATGCCGGCATCTGGGCGGTGCTGTCGATCACGGTGCTGCTCTGGATCACGCTGCGCCGCGTGGGCGATGTGCTGCGCACCCTGATTCCGCTGCTGGTGTCGGGGCTGGTCACGCTGGAACTGTGCGTGGTGTTCGGCATCTCGCTGAACTTTGCCAATATCATTGCGCTGCCGCTGCTGCTGGGCATTGGCGTGGCATTCAAGATCTATTACGTGATCGCCTGGCGCCACGGCAAGACCAAGCTGCTGCAGTCCAGCCTCACGCATGCGGTGCTGTACAGTGCGGGCACCACGGCCACGGCATTCGGCAGCCTCTGGCTGTCGCACCATCCGGGCACGGCCAGCATGGGCAAGCTGCTGGCGCTGGCGCTGCTCTGCACGCTGGCCGGCGCGGTTTTCTTCCAGCCGATCCTGATGGGCCGCCCGCGCCGCGAACTGAATGGCCGCGCGGAACCGCTCGGGCCGTCGCTACCCCCTCTCACGGTGGCTACGACCATGGCACAATCTGCCGATAAATCAGCAGGGTCGGATTCTGGCAAGTCCCGGCGATAGCCCGGACGCCCACCGGCGCAGTTCGGACGGATGTGTCCCGGCGCTGCCGGGTGCGCCGTCCCCCATGACAAGAAACGTTCAAGACTGTCTCGACATGCTCTCCCGTCTTTCGCTCCTGCGCGCCGCGGCGCCTGATACGCCCCGGCTTGCCACCGCCTTGGCCGCCGCATCGCTGACCCTGCTCGCCACCGGCTGCGCCAGCGGCCCCAATGCCAACCCGGCGGACCCGCTGGAGCCGATGAACCGGGCAATCTTCACGGTCAACGACAAGGCCGACACCTATGTGGCCCAGCCGCTGGCCAAGGGCTACAAGGCCGTCACGCCGGAGCCGGCACGCCTGGCCGTCACCAACTTCTTCAACAACTTCTCGGACGTCGGCAACTTCGCCAACAACGTGCTGCAAGGCAAGCCCGTGGAAGCGGTGGAAACCATGATGCGCGTGGCGGTCAACACCGTGCTGGGCATCGGCGGCCTGATCGACGTTGCCACCGCCGCCGGCATGCCGCGCCATTCCACGGACTTCGGCCTGACGCTGGGCACCTGGGGCATGCCGGCCGGCCCGTACCTGGTGCTGCCGCTGTTCGGCCCAAGCTCGATCCGCGACGGCGTGGGCGTGGCGGGCAGCATCTTCCTGGACCCGGCGCACTACTTCGATACGGCCTGGCGCTATTCGATGTTCGGCATCAACGTGGTGAACACACGGACCAACATGCTGGGCGCCACCGACCTGCTGTCGCAGGCCGCGCTGGACAAGTACGCATTTGTGCGCGATGCGTATACGCAGCGCCGTCAGTACCTGCTGACCGGCGGCGGCGACGCACTGCCGACGTATGACGAGGACGAGGAATCGTCGGCACCCGCACCGGGCGGCAAGGCGGCGCCCAAGACGCCGGAAGGCGAAGCCAGGCCCGACACGTCGGCCAAGCCCGAGACTCCGGCCACACCGGCCCCGGCACCGGGCATGGCCAAGTAGGCCCCGCTGCTCCCTTCTTCCACTTGCGGGAGAGGGGGACATCAAGCGTAGGGATAAAAAAACGCCCACGCCGGGGCACGACGTGGGCATCAAGACCACGGATGCGGTGTCCGTGGCCCGACAGATCGTAGGCAATTTCTGCAAGAGGGATTGCCAACAATTGTGTCGGCAAGCATCGCTGACGCGCGCGTTGCGCGGTTTGCAGGGCAATCGTCGCGCGACCGATGCGCGCCTTCGGCGTCAACTGGCGCGCGAGCGCAGCGGCAGGCAGATCGAGAACGTTGCACCCGCACCTGGCGCGCTGCGCAGCATCACGCGCCCACCGTGGCGTTCTGCCACGGTTTTCACAAAGACCAGACCCAGACCACTGCCCGACGGCGCATCGCTGGCCGGTGCATGCACGCGGCTGAACGGCCGGAACAGGCGCGCCTGGGCCTCGGGTGCAATGCCGGGGCCCAGATCGGTCACTTCAATGGCCATGTAAGGCCCGAGGCGGCGCAGTCCCACCGTGACCGGCACCCCGTCCGGGCTGAACTTGATGGCGTTGCTCACCAGGTTGGCGATGGCGCGCACCAGCAGCGCTGGCGCGGCACGCAATGTCACGCCGTCGCCATCGAGATCGAGCCGCAGCTCGATACCGCGCGTCTTCGCCAGCGCCCAAAGCTCGTCGGTGGCGTCCAGCACCAGCGCCGTCAGGTCGACTTCGGCAAATGCCAGGTTTTGCGATTCGGCCTGCGCCAGGCGGATGAAATCGTCTGCCAGCGCCAGCGTACGGTGAGCGTGTTCGCCGATACGGCCCAGCAGTTCGGTCTGCGACAGGGCCCGCTCGGGCCGCGACTGCAGGTCGATCAGCGCCAGGATCGATGCCTGCGGCGAGCGCATGTCGTGCGACAGGAAATGCAGCGTCTGCTCGCGCTGGCGTTCGGCGCGGCGCACGGTCGTGATGTCGATCAGGCTGACGATGACACCCGCCGGACGCCCCGCCTCGCCGTGCAGCGGCGCGCCATGCAGCAGGTAGCGGCGGTCGTCCTCGGTGGCAAGCTCCACACCGTGCGAATCGGATGACGACATCACCGGTGCGTCGGCGTCCAGCGCGCCGCACAGGGCATCCCAGTATGCGAGCCCGGGGCCGGGCACCGGGAACAGCGTCTCGATAATGTCGGGCAGGCCCGGACGCTCCAGCCCGCCGTAGGCGTCCACGTAGGCATCCGCATAGGCGCCGGCAGACGGCAGATCGCCCAGCCCGGCCGGCTGCGGCAGGTCGTTGATGCCCTGCAGCACCACCGGCACCAGCGCCACCGCGCGGCGATTGGCCACCAGGATGCCGCCGTCGAGGTTGCAGATCACGGTGGCCTCGGGCAGGCTTTCCAGGCCGTCCGACAGAAAGCGCCGCATGTCGCGCAGCCGGGCGGTCATGTCGTAGACGGCCTGCATCCGGCCATCCAGCGAATGGTCGACACGCGCCGGCGCCGCCAGCAGCCCGGGCTCGCGCACCAGCCGCGCCAGTTCCTCGGACAGGAACCGCAGCGCGGCTTCCTGCCGCCGCCAGCTCCAGAGCGGATACACGAGCAGGCATCCAAACACCGCCGCGGATGGCGCAAACCACAGCTGCATGCTGCCCACGAGCATGATGCTGCCGCCGATCAGGGCCGCCACCAGCACGGCCACGGCGATCAGTGCGTCGCGCGGCGTCAGCATCCAGGCCGCCAGCGCGGCCAGCAGCACCGGCAGCAGCGTGGCAAACCACCCGGCCAGGTCGTGTATGCGCACGATGCCCGTGCCGTCGCGCAGGGCCTGCAGCGTGTTCGCCAGGATCTCCACACCGCTCATGCCGCGCCCGCTGCGCGATACCGGGGTGGCAAAGACGTCGCCGATGCCGGTAGCCATCGCGCCCACGATCACGTACTTGCCCCGGAAAAAGCCGGCGGCAAGCTGGCCCGACAGCACGTCGAGCACCGACACGCGTTCGAATGTGCCTGGCGGGCCCGCGAACGGAATCCGCAGGCGGTCCTGGCTGACCCAGCCGGCGCTGTCGATACGCCGCGCGCGTTCGTGACGGAAGGACTCCGGTGATGGCGGCGACGGCTGCCCGTAGGCGGCCATCGCGGCGGCAAAGTGCCACACCGGCGGCGACTCGCCATCGCCCTCGCGCAGATAGACCGAGCGGGCCACGCCATCGGCATCGACGCTCATGTTGATATGGCCGTTGGTCGCAGCAAACGCCTCGAGCGGATGCCGCATGACGGGGCCCGCCACGCCCGATTCCGCCACCACGGGCAGAATTACGTTACGGGCGCGCGCAATGGCCTGCGCCAGTTCCATGTCGTCGGCCGGATAGCGGATATCGGGCTCGGACAGGATCACGTCCAGCCCGATGACACGCGGCTTGTCGGCCGCGATATGGTCGATCAGTGACGCCAGTACGGTGCGCCGCCACGGCCAGCGGCCGATGGCGCCGATGCTGGCATCGTCGATGGCTACCAGCACGATGTCGTTGCGCGGAGCGTGCGGCTGGCTGGCGATGGCAAAGTCGAGCAGCGCCAGGTCGGCACGCTCGAACCAGTTGAAGCGCGCCACCAAAGCGGTAACCACCACCACGGCGGACAGCAGCAGCACCCACTCCACGCGGGTGCGGCGATGAAAGAAGGCGGCCGCCCGGCTAGCGGATACCCGTCTCGATGCCACGATCCGTGCCCCCCAACACCACCACGCCACCGCGCACATCGCGCAGCACGGCTGGCAGTACGATGCGCTGCGGTGCCGAGAACGCGGCCCCCGGCGGAATACCGGTACCCTCGGCACGCGCCACCCTGACGTAGTACGTGCCAGCCTCCGGGCGCGGCAGGGCCAGTTCATTACGCGCAGCGCGCAGCGTCTCCAGCCCCTGGGCAAAGTTGCCGTCACCGGCAATCTGCACGACGTACCCCGACTGGGCGGCGGCATCGGCAGGCCAGCGCACCAGCAGGTCGGCGCCATTGTCGCTGGCGGCGGGCAGCGGCGGCGCGGGTTCCACGCGCAGGCGCTGGGCATCGCTCCATGGGCCAGGCTGGCCGCGTGCATCCAGCGAACGCAGGCGCCACCACCACTGGCCCGTCGGCAACGTCAGGCGGGATTCCACACCGGCTTCGCGCCGGACGTCCGCCTGCTGCGTAAAGGCGGCATCGGCCGCCACGGCAAGCTCGTAGCCCGTGGCATCGGGCACGGCGGCCCACAGGAACTGCGCGTCACCGCCATAGGCCACGCCATCGGGGCGCGGCGCCAGCGAGAACGGCGCGGGCGGGTGACGCCTGACCGTGACCGGCAACACGCCGGCCTGGCCGGTCATGCCGTCCGCAGCCAGCGCATTGACAACCACGTACAGCGCGCCATCGGGCAAATCGTCCAGCGTCGCGGCGGGTCCGGCCACCTCGGCGGCCGATACCCATTCGGTCAGCGCGGCATCGCGCGCCACGCCAATGCGATAGCGTGCGGCACCAGGCACGGCCTGCCATTGCACGGCCAGCGACCGCGACATCACCGGCTGGGCCACGGGCGCCACCCCGGGGGCCGGCAGCAGCGCCAGCGGCTTGCCCATCTGGCCCCGCGCCGACACGCCTACGCCAAACCCGGCGGCCACATCCTGCGACGCGGCACGTGCACCGACGCCGACCCGCCCTTCGACCACTTCGCTGCGGCTGCCTGCACTGTCCACGGCCACGCGGTAGCGCGTGCCGCGCACCCCCGTCACCATCACCGGGGTACGGATTTCGTAACGGCCGACACCGTTGCCCCTGGGCGCCACGCGGGAATCCGCCGCGCCGCGATCGATGCCGATCACGGTATCGGTCAGCCCGCTGCGTGCGAACGACCGCAGCCGGCGCACGGCCATCGACGTATCGGCCGGCAGCGCCACGCGCGTGCCGTCCGGCAGCTCCAGGGTGACCGCGCCATCGGCGCCCGTGTTGACATGGACCGACTCGGCCAGCGTCTGGCCGACCTGCACCGGCCGTCCGTCGGCCTGCACCTGGCCGCGCACGAAGACCACGCTTGCCGTGGCAGGTGCCACCGGAATCCTGGACAGCGGCATGCGGATGCGCGATCCCGGCACCAGCCGATACGGATCTTCCACACGATTGCGTGCCTGCAGCAGACGCCAGTCATCGGGGCGCTGCATATAACGGGCAGCCAGGCCGATCAGCGTGTCGCCTGGCTCCACCTCGTAGATAAAGTCACCGCCCTGGCTTCCGGCTGGACCGGCCAGCGTGCCGCCGGGCAGGATCAGGCAGGCCATGCCGCCGCACAGCGCCGCACGGCCAAGCCAGCGCCGTCTACGCATCGGCGGCCCCCGCGGCCTCGAAACGATAGCCGTGCGAGTAGACCGAGGTCAGCCGCACCCCGTGCTCGGGGCGCAACGCCAGTTTGATACGCAGGCGCGAGACATGGGTATCGAGTGTGCGCGAGCCGGCATCCATGGCGCGGCCCCAGACGGCCTGCTCGATCACGTCGCGCGACAGCAGCCTGCCGATATTCCGGAACAGGAACAGCGCCAGGTCGAATTCACGTGGCGACAGGTCGGCAATCTGCCCCGCCAGCGCAATGGCGCGGCGGCGCGCATCCACCACGTAGTCGCCCTGCCGGATCAGTTCGTCATCGTGAACGGCGTCGGGATAGGCGCGCCGCAGCAGCGCGCGCACGCGCGCCACGAATTCGGCCGGACGCAGCGGCTTGGCAAGGTAGTCGTCGGCACCCACGCTCAGGCCCGCGACGATGTCGGCCTCGTCAATGCGGCTGGTCAGGAACAGGATCGGCGGCAGGCGGCCAGAGTGCTGGCGCACCCAGCTGACCAGTTCGTATCCGCTGGTATCGGGCAACTGCCAGTCCATGAGGATCAGGTCGAACGCCTGATCGCGCAGCGCGCGCAGGAATGCGGAACCGGTCGCAAAGCTGGTGCAGCTAAAGCCCGCTTCTTCCAGTAGCTGCCGGATCTGATCGGCCTGGGCGGCATCGTCCTCTACTGAGGCAATTCTCATTACATCCCTCTGATGACTGCGGCCTGTGTGTCTGGCACGGCGGCGTCATGTTACCGAAACGCGCCATGAAACGTCGAGGCTACATTAGAGGGGATACCCCGCGCAGGGTGTTGCAGGCGCGCCGCAGGCCGGCCACCTGCCTTGCGGGCGTAATGAAAACGTGGCCCGGAGCAGGCCAGATGGAAGGCTCCGGGGCGCCGCCGCGCTGCTCGGGCGGCGGCCCCGGCACATGCAGCCTTACTGCAGCATGTAGGTTTCGTACTCCAGCCGGTCGAGCTTGCGGTCCAGCAGGTACAGCGCCAGCGCCACCACGATCAGCAGCGACACCGCGAAGCCGTAGCCGTACCAGGCCGGGCCCAGCGACAGCGTCAGGCGGGTCAGCACGAAGTTCAGCACCACGAACGTGCCGGTCAGCATCAGCACCTCGCGGCGGCGGTCCAGGTAGAAGTAGATGTTCAGCACGCCCAGCAACACCACCTGCAGGCTGGCGCCGATCACGTCCACATAGAGCAGCGGCAGGTAAAGCTCGGAAATGCCCAGCAGCCGCAGCAGCCAGCCGCCCACCACGAACAGCAGCAGCGACGCGATGGCCTGCACCTTGACGATCTCGTACAGGCCCAGGCGGATGGTCTGCACCATCGTATTGCGCATGTCCTCGATATGCTCCAGCGAACTGCCGCCGCGCACCGCGTTGTAGAACGCGTCGTAGTACTCCACGAAGTCGGTCTCGATGCGCACCAGGAACACGGCCATGCCCGGGATGATGGCCAGGTAGGCCAGGAACACCGGGATGTCGTAGATGATCGACGCATGCAGCGGCCCGATCACGGGTTGGCCCGTGGACGGCGCGTACCAGAACATGAACTTGTCGATCCAGATGCCCAGGTTGTAGAACAGGCCGATGGCGATCAGGCTCGGGTAGGCAAAGCGCCGCTGGAACACCTCGAACGACATGAACCGGTGGCTCGTGTAATTGCGGTAGATCAGCGTGATCATGCCGATCAGCAGGCACAACTGCCCGAACACGAAGCCGCCCAGCAGGCCTTCGAGCCCGTGCGAGCGCAGCGCCAGGGCCGCCAGCACGGTGATCGTGTAGCCGACGAAAAACGTCCACACGATGGCCTTGTACTGCTTCATGCCCGACAGGAAGATGGCCGCGATCCAGATATTGCTCATGATCACGAAGCCCGCCATCATCTGCAGCCGGTACAGCACCGACTGCTCCGGGAACGCCCAGACTGCGCAGGCCAGGCCAATGGCGCCCGCCAGCGCCGTGCACAGCAGCGCCACGGCGTGATAGTTCGACAGCACCAGGTCGGCGCGCTTTTCGAACAGGCGGTCTGACGTGAAGCGCGTGAACGACAACTGCATCGGCCCGGTCAGTATCAGGCTGCACGCTATCAGGTACGTCACCGACACCTGGAACTGCGTGATCAGCGCCCCGGGAATGACCCAGCCGATCGACAGCAGGCCGATCAGCAGGATGCCCAGGATCGACAGCACCCACGGGCCCGAGCTGATCACGCCCGCATACGCATACGCGCTGAGCATGCCCGACAGGCTGTCCCGCCGGAGCATCTTGCGAAGTTCGAATCCAATACCGGCCATCTCAGCGTCCTCCTGCCTGCGCGCCGTGGTGCACCGGGCACTTCGCGGGGCTGGCGCCGCCATGCTCGCGGCGCGTGTTATCCGGCATCGCCATCAGTTCGGTATAGAGCGTGCGATAGCTGCCCACCATCTGTTCCTGCGTGTAGTACTTTTCCACGCGCGCAATGCCCGAAGCCTGTGCTGCGTGCCAGCGGTCCGGATGCTGGAGCAGGCCCAGTGCCGCGCCAGCCAGCGCAGCCGGATCGGCAATGCGCACCACGTCGCCCGCGGCACCCAGCGCAGCGTCGTCGCCGGGCAGGCCGAAGATCAGTTCACTGCACGAGCCCACGTCCGTGGTCACGCATGGCACGCCCGCGGCAAAGCCTTCCAGCACCACCAGCGGCAGCGCCTCGGAGATCGAGCTCAGCACCAGCACGCCCACCTTGGGCAGCAGTTCGTCGATCTTCTGGAAGCCCAGGAACTTGACCTTGCCGCCCAGACCCAGGCTTTCGGCCAGGCTGCGGCACTCGTGCGCGTATTCGGCATCCTCGTCCTCGGGGCCCGCAATCCAGCCTTCGGCCTCGGGATACTCGCGCACCACGGTCAGCATCGCGCGGATAAAGGTCTTGATGTCCTTGATCGGCACCACGCGGCCGATCAGGCAGAGCACCGGCGGCACACCCGGCGCGCGCTTCTCGCGCAGCGCCGACAGGCGCGGCAGGTTGATGCCGTTCGGGATATTGCGCGTGCGCTCGGCCACCGCGCCGTCCAGCACCTGGCGGCGGCGGTTGCCCTCGTAGAGCGCCGTGATCTCGTCGCCGGCCTCGTAGCAGACGCGCCCCAGCGTTTCGAAGAAACGCACCCAGAGTTCGCGAAAATAGCTGATCTGGGAAATATCGCGTTCGAAGATGTTCCGGTTGTCGCGAATCCACTGGCTCTGGAACAGGTCGATCTTGCGTTCCTTGGTATAGATGCCGTGTTCGGACACCAGCAGCGGACGGCCGTTGCGGTGGCGCAGCATCGCACCCAGAAAGCCCGCGTAGCCCGTGGACACCGTGTGGTAGACCTTGGCCGGGATCAGGCCGTCGGCAATCCGCACCAGCTGCCAAAGCGGCTTGTGCATGATGCGGATGGTCCAGAAATAGTCCGTGAACGATGGGTCCGTGCAGAACTGGCGGTACTGGCTCGTGATCGTGTCCCAGGCCCGCTTGCTGTACAGGAACGCGTCCTCGGACAGCGCCCCGCCCTCGCGCAGCTGCGGCATCAGTTCGCGGATCAGTTCGCCGGCCTCGGCTTCCTTGCCCGGCTCGCGCAGCAGTTCGTGCAGCGCGTCCGACTTGTCGAACGCGCGCGGGTCGCCCGGCGTGCCATGCACCAGCGGCGGCGGCGGAAAATCGTACAGGAAATGGGTTTCCAGATGCACGACGTTCCCGGGCAACGGGTAGACCATGTCGCCATAGTCCTCGCGGCGGCTGCCGATGAAGACGATGCCGAACCGGATATCGGGAAACGCGCGGATCATCTGGTTGACCCAGCTCGACACGCCCCCGCTTACATACGGGAACGTGCCTTCCAGCAGCAGCATGACGTCGGCAGACGTTCCCTTGACCAGAATTTCGCTCATGATTGCCAGTACCGCAGCAGGGGCCGCACCAGCGGGAGCGGCGAAGGACTGTCGAAAGCCGCCATCAGGCGGCGGACCGCGGCGTAGTCGCGTTCCAGGAAGGCGGCTTCCGCCAGCAGCGGCAGCACCCGATCGCGGGCAAAGCCCAGCGCCTCGGCACGGCCCAGGAAGTCGCGCGCCTCGCCAGGCGCATTGCGTGACAACGCCAGGCGGCCGCGCATGTACCACAGCGCGGCATTGCTGTCGTCGATCTCCAGCGCGGCGCTGGCGTAGCGCTCCACCTGGCTGGCCGTGTAGCGATACACGTCGCCCTGCACCAGGTTCTGGTAGATCAGTTCCCAGTACAGGTCGGCCAGGCGCTTGTTGATTTCCAGCCGCGCCTGCGGCGTGTCGGCCGATTCCAGGCGGGGCAGCTCGGCCAGGATCTTCTGGGTCAGCTGCTTCTCCGCGCCGTCCAGCATGCCGTATGCCAGCAGGCGGATATCGTCGGTGCTGTCGGCCAGCAGTTCGCGCAGCACGGGGCTGGCCGTGCGCGTGGGCATCGATTGCATCGCCACCAGCGCCGTCATGCGTTCCGGCAGCGGCGCACGGGTGTTGCCCAGCTGGGCGCGCAGGCGCGCACCGCCGCCGTGCGTCACACGCTGGATCAGGTGCGTCACGAATTCGGGCAGCGCCACCGAGGCAATGCCGGCGCTGTCGCGCTGCTGCGGGAACAGCTTCGAGAACAGCAGGCTGCCCGCGCAGACCAGCGTCCCGCCCAGCGGCACGAAGAAGCAGAACGCCGCCATGTAGGCGTAGCTCCACCCGAACGGCGTGCGGAAGCGGCGCGGCAGCAGGCGCCACACGGCCAGGCCCAGCAGCCCGGCTGTAATCGCCTGCAACCCCAGGAACGACAGCAGCAACGGCAGCCCCGAACCGCCATGGAACAGCAGGTACAGTGCCGCGATCTGCGAGGCGGTGCCACCGATGGTCAGCTTGCCCATGCGTCAGCCCGCCTGCGTCTGGCCGGCGGACGGAGCAGTGCCCGGCCTGGGGGTGGCATTGGTGCCGACCGCCGCCGTGGCGTTGCCGCCGCCGTCCTTGCCGTCCTTGCCATCCAGATGGCAGCGGTGCAGCAGGCGCACCAGCGCCTCTTCCGCGCCGGCGGCAGGCACCGGCAGCGTGTACACGCCGATGTGCGCACTGGCGAAATCGGTGCCGAACTGCGCACGCAGCATGTCTTCGATACGCACCAGGTACGCCGACACGGCCTGGCTGTCCGACAGCGGCATCAGCGTCAACATGGCGCGCTGGTGCGCCCCGCGCGCGGGCCAGGCCACGTCCAGCGCCCGGCGGCTGCGCACCACCTGTTCGAACAGCGCGTCGCGCGCTTCGTCCAGATCGAACACCAGCGCCACCACGGAACTCTGGATCCCGGTTTCGCGGCGCAGGCGCGACAGGCGTGCGTAGTCCAGCGCGAACGCGTATGGAATGGCCGGGGCCAGTTCCTGGATGCCGTGCGTGGCCTGGGCGTGCTCCACGCCATCGGCGTAGTAGCCCATCAGCACCATCAGCAGCTGCAGGTTTTCATAGGTCAGCGACAGGAACGGCATGCGCTCGACGACCAGCACCCCGATCAGGCGGTCGGAACCGGCCAGCACCGGCGCCACGGCCACGTAGCGGGTCTCGGCGTCCTGCTGCAGGCCAGTGGTGCGCAGATGCGCAAGTTCGCGCGTTTCCATGCAGTGGCGCACCAGCGGATCGTCAACATCCAGCGTGAAATCCGGACCGATGGCGGCCACGGCTTCGGGCTGGAGCCTCTCGCCCACGCACGCGAACAGCGCGGCACCCTCCAGCTGGCAGGCCTGAGCCACCACCTGCAGCATCGGTTGCGCGCCAGCCAGGAGTTCGGCCTTGCTGCCGCGCGCTGCATCCTGCATGGCCACGGCACGCAGTTGCGACAGCGTGTCGCGCAGCGTGGTCGGGCGGGCCAGCAAGTCGTTTTCCAGGCGGGCGTGCGAAATGCGCAGCAGATAGTGGTTCTTGGTCAGCGCGGAAAGCCGTTCGTCCAGATAGCGGTTCACGGCGCGTGCGCGTGCCAGGCGCGTGTTCCACACGTCGCCGAACTGCCCGGCCACCAGCACCAGCAGCAGGCCACCCAGGAAGAACATGCGCGGGAACGCATCGCTGTGGCCGCCAATGCCATCAAAGAAGAACCACCCGCCCAGCAGCATCAGCACGGCGCCCACCCCCACCAGCGTGCCGTAGCGCAGCGCCAGGATGACCGGCAGCAGCCAGGCCCACGGAAAGCCCAGACCCAGCAGCAGCGGGTTTTGCGGCAGGATCGCCCACGTGATGGCCATTGCCACCGCCATCACGACGATCATTTCCAGCACAGCCGCCGCCCCGCCTCCCGCGGGCGCCAGCCAGCGCGCATAGCGCCCGCCAAGGCTGATGCCCTGCCCCTGGCGAGTCGTCTGGCGCTTTTTATCCGCGGTGTTAGCCACGCTTGTCACCCGTCCTTTTTTCTACCCGGTTCAACTCAACCCTGCATCAGCGGTGCCAGCAGGCGGCGCAGCAGCTTCTGGGCCACGCCCGACAGCGACTCGCGGCTCCAGCCCGCGTTGCTGCCCGTGGCCGACCACACCACCTGCCCGCTCGACACGTCGATCAGTTGCAGCGAGATGCCCACGGCCGGTTCGCCATCGACGCCAACCTTGTAGCGCCATTCCTGCACCGCGCCCGTCAGCGCATAGCGCGCCCGTTCGCCGCGCGCCCATTCCAGCGCCTTGTTCACCGATTCGCGCTCGGCTGGCTCGAACAGCGTTTCCGGGTTCAGCGACGCCGGATAGCGCTTCAGGTTCGCCACGCCGCCCGTCTTCAGCAGCGACTCGGCAATGGCTTCGGCACGCAGGCCAGCCTGCGGCGTTTCGGTGTAGTTCACGATCGGCAGCACGGCAACGGTGTCGCCGGCGGCCATCTGGGGCGCGCGGCCCACGTCGGTCACGGCGCAACCGGCCAGCCACAGCGCGGCACCGATTGCCGCAGCCCATGCCATCAGGCGACCCGTGCGGGTATTGGTCTTGTTCATCTTCGATCCCCCTCGTTACCTTGAAATCCAGTCAATTGTTCATCAATAGAGCCAGCGATAACGCAGGCCTACTTCGGTCAGCGGCGTACCCGTGGTACGGGCCGCGGTGTCGTGCGAGACATAAAGCGACAGATGGTCGTTGCCGAACACCGACCCGGCCACGCCCACCTGCCCGCGGAAGTTGTGGCCCGCGCGCGTGTCGTACAGCGCACCGGCTTCCAGGAACGGCCGCCACTTGCGCGTGTAGTCGTCGATCAGGTCGGTGCCGAAACCGAACAGCACGCCGGCCTGCGTGAAGCTCTGCGGCATATAGAACGCCGGCGTCGCCTCGTCATCGCCGGCTGGCAGCAGCCGCTGCATGGTCGACGACAGCGTGCCGCCATTGGCGCTGTAGATGCCGCGCGTGCCGACGATGCGCACCGTGTAGTCCGGATACTGCGTGCGGATGCGATAACCGGCCTCGACGTCGAAGACCATGCCATGGCCCAGCGCAGTGCGATCCTGGCCGTAGAAGTGGTTGTACTGGGCGCGGCCGCTGATGAACTCGCGCAGGCCAAGCCGCCACGTCGCGCCAAGTTCGACCACGTCCTTCATGCCGCCGACGCGCAGTTGCGCCGATTCATCGGCCTGCTGGTTGTAGCCCACCGTCCCCGTGTACTGAATGCGCCCTTCCTGGTTCCAGTTGCCGGTCAGTCGGGCCGTGGTGAAGCTCTCCAGGCCGTCTCGCCGGCCCACCCCGAGCAGCCAGCTTTTCTGGCTGTCGCGATAGCTCAGCGCCAGTTCGGCACGGCGGTCCGATGCGGGCACGTTGTCCAGCTGGGTGCGGTCGGCGCTGCGCTGGTCGCGGAACACGCCACGCAGGTTCAGCGCATAGCCGTCCCACAGGCGTGCGCCGCCCGCCAGGCTGTACTCGTAATATTCGAGCGGCTTCTGGCGCTGGAACGTCACACGCGGCTCGATGGCCTGGGCGTTGAACAGCAGCGCGTCTTCCAGCGTCTGCTGCAGCGTGTCGTCGGTACGGGCCAGTTCCTGCGTCTCGAACGCCTGCGTCTGCGCAGCGGACAGGCGGTCCAGCTGGCGATTGGCCTCGATCTGGTTCGCCACCGGCACGCGGCCGCCCTGGCGCTCCATGATCCGGTCGAGCTGATCCATGTCGTTGCGGTCCAGCGCGATGGAAATCTCGGCATACGCGGGCCGCTGCATCCGGTCGGCATAGTGCCGGGCCAGCCAGGCCCGCGCCAGATCGTTCGATTCGGATGACATCGCCCAGGCCAGCGCTACCTCGCGGCTGGCCGCCGAGATCTGACCCTGGCGGCGGCGTTGCGCCTCGGTCAGCGCGGCGGGCGGCACCGGCTCCAGCGACGGCAGCCCCGGCACATTGCCGAGTTGCGACGGCGCCCTGGCATCGCCCGGCGCGGCACGGCGCGCGGCCACGTCGGCGCGATCACGCCGCAGCATCTCGATGACGAGACTGCGCGACACATCGCCTGACGCGAAGATCTGCCCAAGCGCCACGGTCTGGCGGCGCAGGTCGCCCCGTGCCGGACCCTCCTGCGCGTCGTCTTCCGCGTCGCCGTCTTCGTCGTCGCTTGCCGATGCATTGGCCCAGTTCTGGCCGCCTGCAGCCCACGCATGATGCAGGTCGATCCACGCCTGCCTGCGGATGCGCCAAGCCGTCGACGTCTGGCCGATGGCTTCGTAGGCGTCGGCGGTCAGGCCAAGCCAGAGCGGATCGGCGTTCTTGCCCTGCTGCATCTTGCGCAGGTAATGCAGCGCCGTGTAGCCGTCCTGGAAGCGCATGGCGCCGGCGGCATACGCGCCCCACAGGCCCGGGTCCTGCTCGGCACTGGGCTTCAGGCGCTGCATCACCGCGCGCACTTCGCTGTCGGTGCCGCTGTCGACAAGCGCCCACAGCAGCGCACCGAAGGTCTCGCTGTCGGCGTCGGGCTGCCCGGCGGCCCGGCGCAGGTCGGCCAGCGCCCGGTCGCGGTTGCCGGTCAGGCGCCAGTACTCGGCGCGGCGCATCAGGAATACGGCCGACGATTCGGCTTCGCTGCGCTGCTCGGGGGTCAGATCGGCCAGCAGCTGGTCGATGCGGCGCCAGGCGTGCGCGCGCGTGTAGTAGTACACCGCGAGCTGGAACTGGTCGAACTTGCCGTTCTTGCGCCAGCTTGCTTCGGCGATCCGTCCCGCGTCGATGGGCGAGCGGTCGTAGTACGCGATCAGGTTCGAATAGTCGGCTTCCACCGTGTCGCGCACTTCGGCAATGCAGTCATTGCGGGCGGCGCCGGGCGGAAACTGCATGCAGTGGTCGTCACGGGTCTCTGCCATGGCGAACATCATCTGGCGATAGCCGTCCTTGAGCAGGTCGTCGCGTTGCGTCAGGCGGGCCAGTTCGGTGTACGTACGCCAGTACAGCAGGTCCTGCGGACCCGCCTGCTTGCGGGCCGGCAGCAGCGCGTCCATCGCCTCGTTCAGGCGGCCTCGTACGAAGAGGATGTTGGCGCGCTTGACTGCATACCGCGGCCGGGCGCCGAAGCGCTTTTCCAGCTGCCCGTAGAGTTCGAAGGCGCGATCGTCCTTGCCCGCGCGCTCGGCCAGATCGGCATTGCGCTCCATCGCCTGGCGGCCGGTCGGGCCGTTTGCCAGCGTGTCCAGGAACGCCATGCCGGCCTCCGGCTCGCCCAGCCGCTCGTAGGCAGCCACCACCTCGTCGATGGTCTTCAGGTCGCCGCCCGTGGCGCGGTGGCGCAGCGCGGCCAGGTAGGCGCGGTCGTCGTTAAGACCCGGCGCCAGGCGCATCACGTTGTTCCAGGCGCGCTCGTCGTTGGTCGCCTGCGCGTATTCAAGCCAGCTCTGCAGCGCAATCATCGGCTGGCGGTTCCATTCGGATACCTGCGCCAGCCGCTCGCGCCAGACCGGCTCGTGCGGCAGCTTGCGCACCGCCGTCTGGGCCACTTCCTGGGCCTGGTCCAGCTTGCCGGCCGCCAGGAACACACGGTAGGCCAGGTCGTAGTCGTCGGCGTTGAAAGACTTGCCGGCCGCCACGGCTGCGGCCACTTCGTCCTTGGCCGACGCCTGGGCCTCGGCCTGCGTGGGATTGCCCGGGCCCGGCTTTGGCGTTGCCTGGGCCAGCATCGGCGTCGACGCGGGCTCGGCGTGAACACGGCGCAGGCCGAAGCCGCCCATCTGTTCACGCTTGGCGGCGCCACGCGGGCCGTCGAGGAAGACATAGCCGCGGGTCAGCCACGGCTCGGTGTCGGAAACACGGCGCACTTCAGCGCGAACTTCGGCACGTGCGGCGTCGCGGCGCAATTCGGCCAGCGCAATCTGCGCCGCGCCGGACGGCTTGCTGGCCGACAGCTTCAGCAGCCGCTCGACATACTTTGCCGCCACATCTGGCTTGTTGGCGGCCAGCGCCAGCCTGGTCAGGTAGCGCAGCACTTCGGGGTCGTCGAGCAGCTTGCCACCACGACGCTCGGCTTCCACCAGTGCTTCGTCCAGCAGATTGCCGGATTGCAGCGTCTGCAGCGCCTGCAGGAACAGCGTGCGCTGCTCGTACAGGTTCTTCGCACGCGCCTGCGCGTCGAACAGCGCCTGCGCGGAGTCGCGATAGTTGCCACCGGCCAGCGCGATGCTGGCGAGCTGGCGGTTATAGAAGTCGAGATTGGCCGGATCGCGTTTGCCCAGCGCGCGGAACAGCACGCTGGCCGCTTCGGCATCGCCAATCTGGCGCGACTGCGTGGCCAGCGTCTGCAGGTCTGCCAGCGACCAGCGGCGCATCGCGCTCTCGGCAGTCGCCTGCTTGAGCAGGTCCTTCATCAGCGCCAGGCGCTCGGCGCGTTCGGGCGATTCGGGCTGCGCCGCGTAGGCGCGCTGCTGCGTGATCTCGATGCGCGTGCGCAGGATCTGGCCACCCAGGTCCTGGCCCTGCACCGCCATCATGCGTTCGAGCATCTTCTCGGCCTCATCGAGCCGGCCGCTGCGCGCGTACTGTTCCGCCAGCACGCTCATGAAGCTGGTGTCGTTGGGCGCCACGCGCGACCACGCTTCCAGATAGGCCACGGTCAGGCCATCGACCGTACGGCCCTGGCCAAGCAGGCGTTCGCGCAGCGTCTCGCGCGGGAACATCAGCGCCAGGCCAACACCTACCATCGCGGTAAAGGTCAGAACCAGGGCCGGCGGCAACAGCCGCTCGCGCTCAGGCGCCGCAGCGGACTTCGACTTGTTGCTGGACATGGATCGGATCATTCACCGCAGGGGTATCGAAACGCAGCGTGTTGTTCTCGTGCACGCCACGGGCGGGCTTGCCATCGATGGTCACGCTGCACTGGCCGGCATTGGCAAGCCGGAAGAACGGCTTGTAGTAGCCGGAGAAAGCAAAACGGGTCACGCCGCCGTCGCGACGCCAGTCGCGCACCAGGCCATTGGCCTCGGGCAATTCCGGCACGGCGCGCGTGGCAGCCGGCACGAAGCTGAAGCGCGCATTGCCGCCGTCCAGATGCACATAGACGCCGCCGCCGGGCGCCGGCGACGAGCCGGTCACGCCCGTTGCCGAAGCCACGTCGGGCACGCCGGCGCCAACCCAGCGCAGGTTGCGCAGGTTGCCGTCGCCACGCACCACCCACGCGCCGCTGGCCGCTGCGCCATCGGTGCCGTCACCCAGTTCGCGCGCCACGGCCATGTTCTGCCAGTCGAGCACCTTGAGCACGTAGTCCGTGGAATGCATCGGCAGCAGGTTCTGCGTCAGCACGTAGTCGTACACCTTGCGCAGCGCCTTCAGCGATGCGGCCTTGGTGCCCGCGTAACTGTGGTAGTAGATGTTCACGGCCTTGAAGCGGTACGGCTTCTCGGTCATCTCGTAGGTCTCGATCACGCGCTCGAAGCCGTAGTACGGACCCCGCCACAGGTTCGTGTAGACGTTCTCGTTCTGGTTGGTCGCGAATACCTGGAACGTGTGGTCTGCCTTGTGGATGCCCAGCGGCGCGATAGCGGTCCAGGTGGGGTTGCTGCGCGTGATCAGCGTGTCGCCACCATTCATGTTCAGCACGCCGGCGGCATCGGTCAGCTTGATGGCTTCCGGCGGGGCCTGGCAGTCGCCCGGCCACAGCAGCATCTTCACCGGCTTGTTCGGCGACAGCACCTTGTTGATATAGTCGATGGACCCGCCGATCTCGCGGTTCAGATCCATTCTGTATCCAGGGATCGCCAGGTGAAATTCCTCGTCGCCCTCGGTAATCCTTGCGTCGCTCTGCTGGCCAGGCACCGTGCGGCCCCATTCGAACGGGTGCGAATAGGTATGGCTGGCCACCTCGACATACGGCTGCGCGAAGATCTTGCGTGCAATCGGCTCCAGTTCGGCAGTCAGCTTCGGGTACATGCCCGACTTGCCGACCTCGCCCTCGATCACCGACATCGTCATCGGCAGGCGATAGCGGTCGAAGATTTCCCGGAACAGCACCTCGCCGGAGAAGCCGCCGCCCGGAATCTCGGCCTTCGAGGCAAACCCGTCGCCGTCGATATGGATCGTCAGCAGGCGGCGCCCGCTCTCGGTGGTGGTGTCGGGCACCGGCATCGGGCGCAGGCGCAAGGCTTCGCGCAGGAAATCGAGCGGTTGCACGATCCAGCGGTCCTGGTCGCTGGAGGAATTCTGGCGGATCGCATAGTTCTGGCGGACGGCATAGGGGCCCGTCACATAGCCACCCCAGTTCGTGATGGCCGCGGCGTCGTAGGTCAGCGTACCGGCGCGCAGGCGCAGCAGCGAACGCGTGCTGGCCGCCCCGTCCTGCACCTGTACGGCGACCGCCTCGGTGGCATCGGGTGCCACCGGCTGCTCGAAGCCCATCATCTTGTCCTGCGAGACGATCTGCACCGGGCTGGACGCACGCCCCTTGACGGTCTTCAGGCCAAGACTCCGCAGCAGCGGACTGTTTGCGGGCATGCCAAAGCCGTTCATGAATGCCACGGGCACGCCCTGCTGGGTCAGCTTTTCGAGCCAGGTCTGGTAGCGGCCGGCGTTACGCGAGAAATAGCCGTTGGACCAGACCACCACGCCCGCATAGCGGTCGGGCGTGATCTCCGGCAGTTCATCGCGTGTCTCGGCAAATTCGACGCGATAACCAAGGTAGTTCAGCGGCATCGACACGAAGCGCACGCCTTCGCTGTTGTCGATCGACACGCCCGGCTGGCTTTCCTGCAGCACCAGCACGCGGCGCGGCAATACCTCGATCTGGCCCACGCCCACCGTCTGCAGCCCGGAATCGGTCACATACGGCGTAATGCCGAGCGCGCGGATACGGCGAGCGGCGTCGCGCTGGCAAGTGCGGTCGGCCGGCGGGCAATAGTCGATCGAGATGACTGGCAGCTTGTACTGGTCGCGGATGATGCGGGCCTGGTTCAGCAGCCAGTCGCGGTCCTGCTGGCTGACCTCGGTGTAGGCGCGTTGCGCCTGGTTCCAGCCCCGGAACAGCGATTCGAAGACCACGCCATAGGCCAGTCCGTGCACCTGCGGCAGGATCTCGAAGCCGCGGTTGAACAGCAGCTTCGCGTCGGGATAGCGCGCCTTGATGGCCTGGATCACCCGCACCATGCCGGCTTCCTGCCTGGCGCGGTCGGCGTCGGTCTTGGCAACGAGGTGGTAAGAATCCATCGTGTCGATGAAAAAGCCTCGGTAGCCGCGATCCCACAGCGGCGCGATGACCTTGTCGACGTAAAAAGCGGGCCAGCCTTCGGCGGCCTGGTCAACCACCCGGGCGTTCCACGCGTCATTGCTCCCGGTGAGCCATGCCTTGGGGATGGCGTTGAAGTAGGCGCGGCTGGGCAGCACCTCGCCCAGGCTCACGTAGGCAAACCAGGCGGTATTCGGGGTCTTGGCCTTGCGCGGGTCGAAGCCGCTGTCGGGCTCGACAACGGCCACGTCGAACGCCTGCAGCAGGTCGACGGGCGGCTTGCTGCCGTAATGGAAGGCCACGTTGGGCGCGGCGGGGGTGCTTTCGGCCTGGAGGGCCCGGCCCGCCTGGACGGCCGGCGCCGCCTGGGCCAGCGCGTCGGCCGACGGCGTCAGCGCGCCCAGCATCACGGCGCCCGCCGATGCCACGACGGCCACGGCCAGCATCGTGTGACGGCAAATGCGCCCCACGGCGCGGCGCGGCGCATTGTTGCCAACTTCATGGAAAAGGCCCCGGATTAAACGCTGCAATGGCTTCACTCGTTGCTGTCCGCTTTTTCTTTGTTGGTATGGCGCGCGGTCGTTGCTGCGCGTCGTGACGCAAGCAGCGTCGTGCGGCGCGCGACCCGCATTATGCCGTCGACCCATTCGAACTAGTGTTTTTCCTAATTCCCGGGCAGGTCGGATGCTAGGCCATTCGCCGAACCGAGATTGTCAAAAATTGTGCCGAAGCCACCGTGACATATGGCGGACACTGGCGCGTGCCACCCTGCCGGGTTCGGCATGGCATGAACCTGCAATAACCGCTGCAAGGCGCAAGACGCGGCAGGAAAATGCGGCAGGAAGACGGCCGGCATCATGCCGGCGGCGGGCATTCGACAGCCCGCGTGCCACGGATCTGGCTAGCTATGTATTGACATCTGATTCCCCGTTCTCGGATCCGGCGCCTCGGGCACCGCGATTTTCCCGGCTTGCGCGCAAGGCTGCGGCCGCCAGCTTCTGGTTATGACGCGCATTGTCACGGCATCATCCATTGGTAGCCATAGTCCATATGGAGTAGCGTTGGCGGAACGGTTTTGTGGCATACATGTCGGCGTGGTGCCGCCAGCGGTTACGGCTGCGTACGAACTGTCGGTACCACAGATATGGAAATGCGTGTCGGACTGCCAGGCGAATCAGTCTGATGTCAGACAAATCCCCAAATGATCTAGAAATCTCTAATATCTGCTGTTCGCATGCCGAAATACCGTTAGGGGCATAGTCTGATTGACACGCGAAAAAAAACCGTCAGAATGACTGCTCGCATGTGCACCGGCCTGTAGCGTTTTTGCTCCGGTTCGTTGTGGGCAACATGCTTGGTCGGGCAATCACGCTCATTTGAAATTCAAGGTTGGATAGGAATATGGAAACCGGTACCGTTAAGTGGTTCAACGACGCCAAGGGCTTCGGCTTCATCACCCCGGACGCAGGCGGCAACGACCTGTTCGCGCATTTCTCGGCGATTGAGGGCAATGGCTTCAAGTCGCTGAAGGAAGGCCAGAAGGTCCGCTACGTGAAGGCGATGGGCCAGAAGGGCGAGCAAGCCACGAAGATCCAGGCTCTCTGAGCCTGAATCGCCGGGCCAATTATCTGGCCTGGGAAGCCCCGCTTCGGCGGGGCTTTCTGCTTTTATGCCGATCGATAATGTATTGCCTTGCTGACGTTCCGACCGGTTGGTCGATTAATAGGCGAATGGCATGGATTGTCGGGATTCCAATTGTCGTCTTATTTATAGTGGCGACAAAAATCGTGCATGCTCAATCGCTGCACAACTTTGGCAACGATCCGTTCCTGCGCGTTTCAAGCGCCGTCGCGGATTGCCCCGAACCGGCCGGACCAAGGGTTTCCGAGGATGAATGGAAACGCGAGGCTCACCATCGCATCGAGGAAGGCAACCACTGCCATGCAGAAGGCCGCTGCCGGCTGGCGAATGCGTACCAGTACGACAACGAAATCGCCGAATCGCTGCAACGGCGGCTGCAGGACCTGCGCCGTACGCTGCCTGCCTGGCAAGACAGTTCGCTCTGGATCATGGTGCGCGGCCGCTGGCTGACCGTGCAAGGCTGCGTGGGCGCCGGTTTCAACCGGCCGGCATTCCTGGCCGCGATGCGTGAAATACCCGACGTAGAGAAGGTGATCGACCAGACTACCGCGACGCCGTCACGTGGCGTACCGTACGTGCGATACCCCGCCCCGGGTGGCTCATCATCCACAAATACCCCGAATCGGTGATGTTGCTATAATCGCCCGACCCTGAAAAACCCGAAACCGGGCGGCTTCCCATAGACCGCCTGACATCTAGCGTGCCGAGGAAACCCGTGGCCGGTACTGAAATCGCAACGCCTGGCGCTCCGCTCGCCGGACCCACCGTGTCTTCCGGTAGCTCGTTCCATACCGCCATGCGGATCCTGCCGCCGTCGCAGCGGCAGGCCATGTTCGAAATCTACGCGTTCTGCCGTGCCGTTGACGACATCGCCGACGGCGATACCCAGCACGCCGACCGCCTGGCAGCACTGGAAGACTGGCGCGCGGACATCGCCGCCTGCTATGCGGGCAACGCACCCGCCGCGCTGCGCTCGCTCGACGAACAGATCAAGGCGTTCAATCTGCAGCAGCAGGATTTCAATGCCGTCATCGACGGCATGATCATGGACGTCGTCAGCACGATCGTGGCGCCCGATGCGGCCACGCTCGACCTGTATTGCGACCGCGTTGCCAGTGCTGTGGGCCGCCTGGCGGTACGGGTGTTCGGCCTGGAAGAACAACCGGGCATCGAACTGGCCCATCACCTGGGCCGGGCGCTGCAACTGACCAATATCCTGCGCGACCTGGACGAGGACGCCGAGATCGGCCGGCTCTATCTGCCCGCCGAGGCGTTGGCCGCCGCCGGCATCCCGTCCGGCGCCCCGCGTGCCGTGATTGATCATCCGGCGATCGATACGGTCTGCCGCGGCATCGCCCGCGACGCCCAGGCGCATTACGACGCGTCGGCCGCCATCATGGCGCGCTGCCCGTCGCGCGTGGTGCGCTCGCCGCGCATCATGTACGAGGTCTATCACGAGATCCTGACGCGCCTGCTGGCCCGTGGCTGGCTGGCCCCGCGCACGCGGGTGCGCGTCAACAAGGCCAAGCTTGCCTGGATCGTGCTGCGGCATGCCATTGCGTGACCCCGTGTTTTTTGCCGATGTGATGCACGCGGCCGTGGCCGCCGCATCGCCATGAGAGAAGTGCCCCCGAATAGATGAACCAGGCTGCAACGATCACCCGCCCTCATGACGACGCGCTGAACCGGCGCTCCACCGAGGCGTCTCTGCCCGACCCGCTCGACGACGGCATCGCGCATGCCGTGGATACGCTGCTGGCGCAGCAGCAGGACGACGGCCACTGGGTCTACGAGCTCGAAGCCGATGCCACCATCCCGGCCGAATACATCCTGATGGTGCATTACCTGGGCGAGACACCCGACCTGGTGCTCGAAGGCAAGATCGCCGCCTATCTGCGCCGCATCCAGAATGCCGACGGCGGCTGGCCGTTGTTCCACGCTGGCGCGTCCGACGTCAGCGCCAGCGTCAAGGCGTATTTCGCACTGAAGATGGCCGGCGACGACCCCGAAGCCGAGCATATGCGCCGGGCACGCGGCCGCATCCACGCGATGGGCGGTGCCGAGGGAAGCAATGTGTTCACGCGCACGTTGCTGGCCCTGTACGGCGTGATGCCGTGGCAGGCGGTGCCGATGATGCCCGTGGAAATCATGCTGTTGCCCGAATGGTTTCCGTTCCACCTGTCGAAGGTCTCGTACTGGGCGCGCACGGTCATCGTGCCGCTGCTGGTACTGAACAGCCTGCGGCCGCAGGCGCGCAACCCGCGCAAGATCGGCATCGACGAACTGTTCGTGCGGCCGTGCCAGGCAGCGCGCCTGCCGCGCCGCGCGCCGCACCAGAGCCCGCTGTGGGTGGGCGTGTTCCGTGCGCTCGACGCCGTGGTGCGCATGGCCGAACCGCTGTTTCCGCGCAGCATGCGCCAGCGGGCCATCGAGCGCGCCCGCGCGTTCACCGTCGAACGTCTCAACGGCGAGGATGGCCTGGGCGCGATCTTCCCGGCAATGGTCAATTCGGTGCTGATGTTCGACGTGCTGGGCGTGCCGCCCGACGATCCCGACCGCGCCATTGCCCGCAAGTCCATCGACAAGCTGCTGGTGGTGCGCGACGACGAAGCCTACTGCCAGCCGTGCCTGTCTCCGGTATGGGACACCTCGCTGGCCGCCCACGCCCTGCTGGAAGTGGGCGAACCCCGCGCGATTGCCGCGGCTTCGCGCGGGCTGGACTGGCTGGTGCCGCTCCAGGAACTGGAACTGCGCGGCGACTGGACCGTGCGGCGCCCGCACGTGCGGCCGGGCGGCTGGGCATTCCAGTACAACAATGCGCACTACCCCGACGTGGACGACACAGCCGTGGTGGCTGCCGCGATGGACCGCGCCGAGCGCGGCGATTGCTCGAACCGCTACACGCCCGCCATTGCGCGCGCCTGCGAGTGGGTCATCGGCATGCAGAGCGGCAACGGCGGCTGGGGAGCGTTCGAGCCCGAGAACACGCACCTTTACCTGAACAATATTCCGTTCGCCGATCACGGCGCGCTGCTGGACCCGCCCACCGCCGACGTATCCGCACGCTGCCTGGCCATGCTGTGCCAGCTGGGCCAGATGCCGGCCAACAGCGAACCGGCGGCACGCGCGCTGCGCTACCTGCTGGATGAACAGGAAGCCGACGGCAGCTGGTTTGGCCGCTGGGGCACCAACTATATCTATGGCACGTGGAGCGCGCTGTGCGGCCTCAACGCCGCCGGCATCGGTGCCGACGCACCCGAAATGCAACGCGCCGCACGATGGCTGGCATCGATCCAGAACGCCGATGGCGGCTGGGGCGAATCGGGCGACAGCTACAAGCTCGAATACCACGGCTACGAAAAGGCGCCCAGCACCGCATCGCAGACCGCGTGGGCCATGCTGGGCATGATGGCCGCCGGCGCCGGCGATCACCCGGCCGTGGCGCGCGGCGTGGAATACCTGCTGCGCACCCAGGCCAGCCATGGCCTCTGGGACGAACCCTATTTCACCGCGGTGGGCTTCCCGCGCGTGTTCTATCTGCGTTACCACGGCTATTCGCGCTTTTTCCCGCTCTGGGCGCTGGCGCGCTTCCGCAACCTGCTGCGCGACGGCAACCACGCCGTGGCGTGGGGTCTGTGAGCGCCGTGGCTTCCCCGCAGTCGCCGGTGCTGGTGGTCTGCGGGATGGATTTCGAAGCCCGCATCGCGGCCAGCCCCGATGTGGAGACGCTGTTCGGCCAGCGCGGCGTGATGCTGGCGCGCGCGCTGGATGTGCGCCTGATGCAGGGCTGCGCCGGCGTCATCAGCTTTGGCGTGGCCGGCGGGCTCGATCCCACGCTGCCGCCCGGCGCCGTCATCGTGGCTACCGCCGTGCGCAGCGGTCAGACGTCGTACAGCACGGCACCCTACTGGACCGCGGCATTGCGACGCGCGCTGCCCCACGCCGAAAGCGGCCTGCTGGCCGGCTCGGACACTCCCGTGCTGACCGTGGCCGACAAGACCGCACTCCACGACGCGCACGGCGCGCTGGCCGTCGACATGGAATCGCATATCGCCGCACGCGCCGCCCAGGCGCTGGGCATCCCGTTCGCCGCGCTGCGCGTGGTGATCGACCCCGCCGACCGTGCCGTGCCACCGCTGGCATTCGCCGGCATGGCAGCCGACGGCAGTACCGACGTGGGCGCGATCATTCGCGGCCTGTTGAAGGCGCCACACCAGATCGGCGGCCTGCTGCGGCTGGGGCGCGACGCGTCGATCGCGAAGAAGGCATTGGCGGGGGCCCGCCAGGCCGTGGGCGCCGGGTTCGCATTGCCGGAACTCGCCGCCGCCTGAAGGCGGCACCGCCTCCGCTTTTCCTCCCTCCTGTTGCTCTCCACCTCTTCCGCGAATGCGGCAGAGGAAGGCACACCCACGCCAGTCCGTCCAACGCCAGGTGCTCCCTGATCCACTGCGGATTCGGTGCCGGGCGAGCGTTCGCCTTTCAGATTCCTTACCCTGACAAGGCCCGGCTTGACAGCCCTCCCCATCGCTCCTATTCTCACGATCATTCCTTCTTTAAGATCGTCGTTCTATCTTATAGAACACAAGAAATGGAGACACGCATGACCCGTCTGCCCTTGCGCCGCAAGTTCGCCTACACGTTGCTGGCTATCGCCGCCGCCCCCGCGCTGCTGGCTGGCCCGGCCATTGCCGCCGATGCCTACCCTGCCCAGCCGATCCGCCTGGTGGTGCCGTTCCCGCCGGCGGGCGGCACCGACGTGCTGTCGCGCCTGGTGTTCAACAAGGTGGGCATCGCCACCAAGTGGACCGTGGTGGTGGAAAACCGCGCCGGCGCGGGCGGCAATATCGGCCTGGATCTCGTAGCCAAGGCGAAGAACGACGGCTACACGATCGGCATGGGCCAGACGGCCAACCTGGCGATCAACCCGACGCTGTACCCGAAGATGCCGTATGACGCGCTGAAGGACTTCACGCCCGTGGCGCTGGTGGCGGCGCAACCGGTGGTGCTGATCGTGCGCCAGGATGCGCCGTACAAGAACCTGGCCGATCTGGTGGCCGCCGCGAAATCGAAGCAGCTGTCGATGGCATCGGCCGGGACCGGCACGGTGGGCCACCTGACCGGCGAGATGTTCCAGCGCCGCGCCGGCATCAAGGCGCTGCACGTGCCATACAAGGGTGCATCGCCCGCGCTGACCGACCTGATGGGCGGCCAGACCGATTTCTATTTCGCCACGCCGCCCATCGCCATGCCGATGATCAAGGCCGGCAAGCTGCGCGCGCTGGCGGTGACGTCGGCCAGGCGCGTGGCGCTGCTGCCCAACGTGCCGACCGTGGCGGAACAGGGCTATGCCGGTTTCCAGGCCGAGGACTGGAAGGCGCTGGTGGCACCGGCTGGCACGCCGGCCGACGTGGTAGCCAGGCTCAATGCCGAAGTCAACAAGGCGCTGAAGGACAAGGACACCATCACCAAGCTTCATGACGAAGGCAGCGAGCCGCGCGGCGGCACGGCGGCAGAGCTGGCTACCTTCATCAAGAGCGAGAACACGCGCTGGGGCGCGATCGTCAAGGAATCGGGCGCTCGCGTCGACTGATCCGCGTCGACTAACCATTTCCTGGCAGGACCGTATGTACAAGCCGCTTCGCAATATCCGCGTGCTCGACCTCACCAACGTGCTGGCCGGGCCCTTCTGCTGCCACCAGCTGGCCCATATGGGCGCCGAGGTCATCAAGGTGGAAACGCCGGGCACCGGCGACCTGGCGCGCCAGCTGGGCGCCGACGCCGAGCTGAACCGCAACCTGATGGGCGTGTCGTTCCTGGCGCAGAACCCCGGCAAGCGATCGATCACCATCAACCTCAAGCATGCGCGCGGCAAGGAAGTGTTCCGCAAGCTGGTGCAGAGCGCCGATGTGGTCGTCGAGAACTTCCGCCCCGGCGTGATGGCCCGGCTGGGTCTGGGCTACAGCGACCTGAAACTGGTGAATCCGCGCCTGATCTACTGCGCGATCTCCGGCTTCGGCCAGGACGGCCCGCTATCGGACCTGCCCGCCTATGACCAGATCATCCAGGGCATGTCGGGTGTGATGAGCATTACCGGCGACAAGGAAAGCGCACCGCTGCGCGTGGGCTATCCGGTTTCCGACACCATCGGCGGCATGACAGCGGCGTTCGCCATCGCCGCGTCGCTGGCCGACCGCGACCGCACCGAGGGTTATTTCCTCGACGTGTCGATGCTCGAAGCCACCATGGCCACGATGGGCTGGGTGGTGTCGAACCACCTGGTTGCGGGCAAGGACCCGGTGCCGATGGGCAACGAGAACATGACCGCCAGCCCTTCGGGCACGTTCCGCACCGGCGACGGCCCGCTCAATATCGCGGCCAACAAGCAGGAGCAGTTCGAAGCCGTGTGCCGTGTGGTGGGCCGGCCCGACCTGGCCAGCGACCCGCGCTTTGCCGAGCGCCAGTCGCGCCTGGCCAACCGTACCGCGCTGACCGCCGAACTCGAAGCCGAGCTGGCGAAGAAACCGGCCACCGAATGGTGGCAGCTGCTGAACGAGGCCGGCGTGCCGGCTGGTCCGGTGCTGAAGGTGCCTGACGTGCTTGCGCATCCGCAGGTGCGGGATCGCGGCATGATCGGCGACTTCGCCAACGTGCCTGGCGTGGGCCGCGACATCCGCCTGGTCCGCACGGGCTTCAAGGTCAACGGCACGGCGCCGTCGGTGGACACCCCGCCGCCACAGCTGGGCCAGCATACCGACGACATTCTTGGCGAACTCGGCTACGCCGACGACGACATCGCCACCCTGAAACAGGAGCGCGCACTATGAGCGAAGCATTCCCGATGGACGCCGGCCGGCAGGCCTCGCAGGACTGGTGGCGCACGAAGATCATCGACATGAAGCCCGGCGAGATCCGCTACCGCGGCTACCCGATCGAGCAGCTGATCGGCAACGTGTCGTTTGCCCAGATGATCTGGCTGATGCTGCGCGGCGAACTGCCCGGGAAGCGCGAAGGCGAACTGCTTGACGCGGCCCTGATGGCCGCCGTCGACCACGGCCCGCAAGCGCCCAGCATCGCCATCGCCCGCATGGCCGCCACCTGCGGCGTGGGGCTCAACAACGCGATGGCCTCGGCCGTCAACGTGCTCGGCGACGTGCATGGCGGCGCCGGCGAGCAGGCCGTGGAGCTTTACCAGGATATCGCGCGACGCTTCGACGAAGGCGTGCCGTTCGACGACGCCGTGGCCGCCGGACTGGCGAACTACCGCGATCTGCACGGCAAGTTCGTGTCGGGCTTCGGCCACCGCTTCCACCCGCTGGACCCGCGCGCCCCGCGCCTGCTGGCACTGGTGGACCAGGCTGCCGACGCCGGTGTGGTCTCCGGCCGCTTTGCCGCCATCGCACGCGCCGTCGAAAAGAAGCTTGGCGAAGGCCGCGAGAAACCGATCCCGATGAACATCGACGGCGCCACCGCCGTCATCTACGCGGAACTGGGCTTCCCGGCACCGCTGGCGCGCGGGCTGTTCTGCCTGTCGCGTTCGGTGGGCATCCTGTCGCACGCCTGGGAGCAGTCGCAACAGGGCGGCCGCAACAAGGGCCCGATCCCCCGGCAGTTCCTGTGGACTTACGACGGGCAGCCGCAGCGGGATGTGCCGACGGGAGACTGAGTTCGGTCGGGGGCACGGCCGGCGTGCCCTCTCAATGAAAATCCCGGCTCCCCACCATCAGCCTGCCCAGCAGTGGACTCAGGTCCACCAGTTCGTGGGCCACCAGGTGCCTGACGTCGCCCTGCCGTTGCCAGGTGCCGATCACGCCCAGCAGCGTGGCACCCAGCACCTCCTTGCGCTGGCGTTCGACCAGGTCGGGCCAGATGATCACGTTGATCGATCCGGTTTCGTCCTCGATGGACGTGAAGATCGTGCCGCTGGCCGTGGATGGACGCTGACGCACCGTCACGATGCCGCACGCGCGCACGCGGCGGCCGTTGCCCAGGCGTGACAGCTGCTGCGCGGTAAGGTACTTGAGCGCGCTCAGCCGGCGTCGCAGCAGCGTCAGCGGGTGGCATTTCAGTGACAGGCCCATGCTCGCATAGTCGGCCGCCACGTCCTCGCCGATCTTCGGCTCGGGCAATGCCAGTGTCTGCTCCTGCGGCGGCGCCTCGTGCAGCAGGTCGCGATGGGCGGTCTGCACCGCCGCGCCACGTGCATGCCAGCGCGCCTGGCGCCGATGGCCGGCCAGCGACACCAGCGCGTCGGACGCGGCCAGCACGTCGATATCGTGCGCATCGAGCCCGGCGCGGCGCGCCAGGTCTTCCACGCTTTCGAAAGGCCGTTCGGCACGCGCGGCCTCGATGCGCAGCGCGGCGGCCTCGCGCATGCCCTTGACGCGATTCATGCCCAGCCGTACGTCCCGAAACCGCTGCCCCGGCCGCTGCGGTTCCAGCGCGCTTTCCCAGCCGCTGATCGTCACGTCCACCGGCTGCGTCTCCACCAGATGACGGCGCGCATCCTGCACCAGTTGCGATGCCGAATAGAACCCCATCGGCAGGCTGTTGAGCAGCGCACACAGGAATGCGTCGGGGTGGTGGCACTTGATCCACGCGCTCACATAGACCAGTTTGGCAAAGCTGGCCGCATGGCTTTCCGGAAAGCCATATTCCCCAAAACCTTCGATCTGCTTGCAGATCGCCAGCGCGAATGCCTCCGGGTAACCGCGTGACGTCAGCGCGCGCACCAGCGCGTCCTGGTGCTTCTTGAGATCGCCCCGGCGGCGCCAGGCGGCCATCGACCGGCGCAGCTGATCGGCCTGCCCGGGCGTGAAGCCTGCTGCCTCGATAGCCAGCTGCATCACCTGTTCCTGGAAGATCGGAATGCCCAGCGTGCGGCCCAGCACGCGGCGGATCACGTCATTGAAGTAGGTCGGCAGCTTGCCGGTGCGGCGCAGGTCCTCGCGCCGCTTCAGGTACGGATGGACCATGCCGCCCTGGATCGGGCCGGGCCGCACGATAGCCACTTCCACCACCAGGTCGTAGTACTGGCGCGGCTGCAGGCGCGGCAGCATCGACTGCTGCGCCCGCGATTCGATCTGGAACACGCCGATGGTGTCGGCCCTGCAGATCATCGCGTAGGTGGCGTCGTCGGTCTCGGGCAGGTCTTCCATGCGCGTGGGCAGCCCCGCGCGCTCGGGCTCGGGGTTCGGGATCATCGCCAGCGCGCGGCGGATAGCGGTCAGCATGCCCAGCGCCAATACGTCCACCTTGAGCAGGCCCAGCGATTCCAGGTCGTCCTTGTCCCATTGGATCACGCTGCGATCCTTCATGGCGGCGTTCTCGATCGGCACCAGCCGCGACAGCTTGTGCCGCGCGATCACAAAGCCGCCCACATGCTGCGACAGGTGGCGCGGGAAGCCGCGCAACTGCTCGGTCAGGCTGGCCCATTGCCCCACGGCCGGTGAATCGGGGTCGAGCCCGTAGCGCGAGATCCGCTCGATGAACGCGGTGCCGCCGTCCCACCACGCCTGGCCCTTGACCACCTGCTCCACCACACCTGGATCGATGCCGAGCGCGCGCCCCACGTCGCGCAACGCGCTGCGCGAGCGATACGTGATCAGCGACGCGGCCAGCGCGGCACGATGCCGGCCGTACTTGTCGTAGATGTACTGGATGACCTCCTCGCGCCGCTGGTGCTCGAAGTCGACATCGATATCGGGCGGCTCGTCGCGCTCGCGCGACAGGAAACGCCCGAACAGCAGGTTGGCCTGCTCGGGGCTGACCTCCGTGATATGCAGGCAGTAGCAGACCAGTGAATTGGCGGCCGAGCCGCGCCCCTGGCACAGGATGCCCAGCCTGCGCGCATGGCTGACGATGTCGTAGACGGTCAGGAAGAACGGCTCGTAGCTCTTCTCCTCGATCAGCTCGAGTTCGCCTTCGAGCTGCTTTTCCCATTCGGGCTCCAGGCCATGCGGGAAGCGCGCCTTCACGCCTTTCTCGACCTCCTGCCGCAGATAGCCGATCGGCGTCAGCCCATCGGGCACCAGTTCCTCGGGATATTCGTAGCGCAACGTGTCAAGCGAGAACCGGCACTGGTCGGCGATATGCAGCGTGCGCGCCAGCGTCTCGCGCGGATAGAGCCGCGACAGCACCTGCCGCATGCGCAGGTGAGCCTCGGCATTGGGCGCCAGCGCCATGCCGCAGGCGGGCAGCGGCTGACCAAGCCGGATGGCGGTCAGCACATCGGACAGCGGCTTGCGCGAACGCACGTGCATATTGACCGCGCCGGTAGCCACCAGCGGCACCCCGGTGTCGCGCGACACCTGCTGCAGACGCTCGCGGTGCAGCGCTTCGGCGTGACCCTGCAGCAGTTCCAGCGCGATCGATACCCGATCGCCGAACACGTCGCGGCACCACTGCGCCTGCGCGCGCAGCACGTCGGTATCGGGGCAGTAATCGGGCAACAGGATCGCCAGGCAATCGGGCATGCCGCGCAGGTGATGCTCGTCGGGCTGCGGATCGGCGATATCGGACGGATACAGCACGTAGCTGCCCTTGTCGGCGCGGCGGCGGCCGAGCGTGATGAATTCGCTGAGATTGCCAAAGCCTTCGCGGTTCTGCGCCAGCAACACCAGGCGGGGCGGCGGCATGGTGCCGCCGGGGTCCGCAGTCAGCGTGAAACGGCTGCCGATGATCAGGTTGAACGCATCGGCCGCGGCGGCCAGCGTTTCCAGCATCGCATGCCGGCGGGCGGCGGCATCGGCGTCTTCGCCGAAGTCGACCGGCGCCCCGTGCCCCTCTCCGTCATCGCCCCCTTCATCGCCCTCGCCTTCTTCGTCGCCGTCCTCCTCGACGAAGGCCACGATGTCCTCCACGTCGTCGGCCTCCCCGGCGGTCTGCCCCGCCGCCAGACGCCGCGCGCTGCGGGCCACGGCCTCCCACATGTCCTCGCGCAATACCTTGATGGCGTGGTGCGCGCGGGCGGTGCCGGCGACCGAACACTCGTCGGTCAGCGCCAGGCCGCTGTAGCCCAGTTGGAACGCGCGGGAGATCAGTTCCTGCGGGTGCGACGCACCGGTCAGGAACGTGAAATTGGAAATGCAGTGCAGCTCGACATAGTCGGGCAACGACGGCAGCAGGGAAGACAATCCGGGCAACATCGCCAAACTCCCGGGCACTCAGGCAAACAGGCCGTGCAGGAACCAGCGGTATTCGCCGCCGTCTTCCTGCCCGTCGCGCGTGGGGCGGCCGGGGCGTTCGCGATAGACCCAGCAGCGCAGCCCGTCGGCACGTTCGGCAATGAAATAGTCGCGCGTGGCAAGGCCGCCGTCCCACCAGCCGGCCTCGATGCGTTCGGGGCGCGTCAGCATGACCAGCGGCCCCTGGTACACGGGGCGATGCCTTTCCACGCGCAGCGGCTGCGGCGCTTCCAGCAGCCAGAGCGGCCGCTCCGGCGGCAAGGCTCCCGCCGCCGGCGCACGCGTGGGCGTCTCGCCCACCGGGCACCACTGGTTGGCGCGTTCGGGACGATGGTCGGGCAGCGGCTGCGGCTGCAGCACGTTGTCGCGGCCCAGGCGGGCCACCAGCGTATCGAGCAGCCGGCCCAGTTCGGCCGGTTCGGCGCCGGGCTCCGGAAACAGCGAATCGCTCTGCGGCACGCAGGTTTCCATCGTCTCCACGCGCAGCCCCAGGCCGCCCACCGGCGCATGAAAACGCACCTTGTCGAGCTTTTCGCGCAGCAGCTTCGACAGGTGTACGGGGTCGCGGCTCGGTTGCGCCAGCGCCAGCGGCACCGGCGTGCTGTCGGTGTCCTCGCCCAGCCGGTAGCGCTCGTGTTCCAGCATCAGCACGCAGCGCGTCACGCCGGCCTGCTGCGCCGCCAGCCAGCCCGACAGCGCCAGCAGCAGCCGCTGCGCCCCGGCCAGCACGCCTTCGGCCGATTCGATACGGCCCGGCAGTTCCATGCGTTGCGCAAACGCGGGCGGCGCTTCGAACCATGCAAAGCCCGAAGGCGCCTTGCCATAGGCCTGGTCCAGCCGCGCCAGCAGTTCGGTGCCGATGCGGCGCGACAAACCCGCGCGCGGCAACTGCCGCACCTGTCCCAGCGTGTGGCAACCGACGCCTTCGAGCCAGTCGGGATCGGTGTACGCCTGCAGGCAGCTCACGGGCAGGCGGTCCAGCAGGCGCACCATGCGCGGCGCCTGCACCGCGCGCCGGGCCGGACGGACGATGCCGCGCGGTGTCTTGCGCAACGGCTGGCGCGCCAGCCATGCCGCGCCCTGCGCCGTGGTGCCGCTGCCGATCTGCACGAACGTGCCCAGTTGCCGCACGCGGGTACGGATCGCCCGGCACAGCGCGCGATGCCCGCCGAACAGGCGCAGGCTGGCCGTGACGTCGAGCATCACCGTGGCCGATTCGGGTTCCGGATCGATCGTCACGGCTGGCGTGAAATGCAACAGCGTCAGCGCCACCGAGGTCACCAGATCGGTCTCGGCGGCCGGGTCGCGTTCGAGCTGCACCACGTCGGCCGACAATGCCTGCACGCCGCCGCGCCGCATGCCATAGCACACGCCCAGCGCCGCGGCCGGGCCATTGGCCAGCACCACGCGCTCGTGCGCCATCACGGCCACCGGCAGTTGTTGCAGCGTACCGTTGCCATGCGCGGAGGGGCTGCCGGCGGGCTCAGGCCAGCTCGGTTGCAGCGCGTCCAGCGGCAGGCGCGGCAGATGTACCGCGATCCAGTACGTCATGGGCAATCGGATCGATACCCGCCGGAACGGCGGGCGTGGGAACAGCAGGCACGCCCGTGCGCCGGGGCACATGGGCCATGCCTTCGAGTGGCAACAGCAACGGCGTATCGCGCACCGGGCCGCGCCGCTTGTGGAAGACGATCGACATCAGGTTGCCGGGCTGCGGCGACAGCGCCAGCCGCAACACTGCCGGCGACGAATCGTGCAGCACCCGCATCGGGCGCAGCACCCACACCACGGTATCGCCGGCCTGCGCCAGCACCTGCAGGCGCCGCAGCGCCTCGGGCCGCGCGCCGGCCAGCCAGACCAGCACCGCGCCAAATGCCTGGCTGCGCAGCATCTGTTCGGCTGCCCAGAGCATGTCTGTGCGCTGCGAGGCCATCGTGGCGGCCACGGGCGGGCGCACCCAGTAGAGCTGCCGTGCGGGCAGGCGGCCATCGTCCAGTGCGCCCGCCAGTGCGCCCGCATTCGGCAGGTAAGGCGGGTTGACCAGCGCGATGCGCCGGCCACCGGCCGCCAGCGTGCGCAGCGCCGGCATCAGCAGACGCAATTCGCCCGCCCCATCCTGCGTCAGCAGCAGTTCCGTCACCGCGCCGGCCGGCCAGCCGCCACCCGGCAACTCGGCCGTCAGGGCGTCATAGCCGGTCGGGCAGACAGGCAGCCGGCCGGCACGGCCCAGCTGGCCCGCACGCCACAGGCCGGGATACCGCTGTTCGAGTTCGCGCACCGATTCGCGAGGCGGCTCGGCAGGCGGGAGGGATGGGGGCGCATGGTCTTCCGCCAGAAGCGAAGGCTGCCCATGCGGGGCTGGGATCATGATCGGGTGCCGGGCCCACGCGCAGTTGGCGCGGGCATAGGAATTCGTCGAATACTGTATGTTTATACAGTATCGATGCCAGCGCAAGGGGTACGCTATCCGGGTGCCTAAATCGACGCATTTGAAGTGATTTTTGCGTCCTTGCCACACTTGCAAGCGGACGAATGCAAACAAGTGTCAAGTGTCATTGTGAAGTGTCAGGCAGTGCGGAAAAATGCGCGGCATGAAAAGGAATACGCGCGAATGCGTGCATCTGCTGATCGAAGGTTTGCAGCGTCAGGGCCCGGTGCGCCGTGACGGGCTGGCCGACGCCTGCGGCCTGTCCGCCGAGGAAACCACGCGTGCCTTGAAAGCCGCGCGGCAGATGAGCGTGATCGACCATGTCCCCTACGGCCCCGGCACGCCGCCGGCCGCCGTCTTCTATCAGCTGACCGGCCGCCAGTTGCCGCCGGCCCGCAAGAGCACGCGCATTCCGCCAGCCCCCGACGACCGTTTCCAGCCGCTGCTGGAAGCCTGGTGGAACAGCAGCGAACTGGACCGCGCCTGAATTCAGGCGGGTCGCAGGATGACCGGCTGCATCGCCACGATGGCCGCCTCGGCCCCGTGGCACGCCACGTAGTGGTCGCACCCCTCGCATGACGGCTCCGGGCACGGATGGATGTCCAGCCGCTCGCAAACCCGGTGGTAGAAGAACTTCTTCCACTTCATTTCGGTGGTGTTGGCCGCGAATACCGGCTCGAAGACCTGCTGCAGCAGCAGCGATACCTCGTCGCGCCCCGACAGTCCCATGTCCTGCCACAGATGCGTATGGCCGAAGCAGCCGGACGCCAGCGCATGCGCGGCCCAATGGACATCGGGGCCGTACTGGCCCGGCGTGTGGCCGTCTTCCAGCATGTCGACCAGATCGGCGAATTCGCATGGCAGCGCACCGGCATCCTGGGGTGGCGCATCAGGCTCCCAGCCAGCGGCTGCGGCCCCCGGAAAATGGTGATCCAGCATGCACCGGAATTCTCCGGCCGGCAGG
>NZ_BBQI01000064.1 GCF_001652915.1 Cupriavidus sp. D384 | reverse complement strand
GGGGGCCCGACTCCCTGTCCCGCCGGTAGCGGGCCTGCATGATCTGGATCCACTCGCCGTTGTCGGCCTGCATGAACGACGTGAGCGTACGGTTATCGTCGTCCTGGAACGCCACCACATCGCGATATTTCGCCATCTTGCCCGGCACCACGGTGCCGTCCGGCCCAAACGCCGGACCATCGGCGCGCAGGGTCAGCGTCTTGCCGTCGGCCTCCAGGTCGCCCTCGTAGATCCACATATGGGTCATCATCGAGCCGATAAAGGTGCCCACAAAGTGCTTGCGCGCGGGGTCGTAGCCCAGCGTCATGACCGTCATGGCCGGCCCGCAGCCGGGGAATTCCCCTTCGGAGCGGGTCTGCACCCAGGTCTCGCCAACCTTGCTTACCTGCTCGGGGATCTTCCACTTCTCGGTGGGGCCTTCCGGGCCCATCTGGGCTTCGCCTTCCGCAGTCCAGTTGCCAACCAGCCTGTGCAGCCAGCGGTGTTCGTGGGTGGTTTCGACATTCATGCCAGGGTCTCCAGTGAATGAATTCAGATCGGTGCCGCTGCCTTGTGTACAGCGTACACAAATCGTAGGTGACGATCGGATCGATGTCCACATTGGCGTGGCTGAATGACAGAAACTTAATCTTGAGCCTCATGCGCCATGCATCGCGCGCCGCCAGACGCATTGAGACGGACGAGCAAGACATTGAGCCGCCCGCGTCTGCGGCCCCGTCCATGTCTGCGTACTATCCGATACATCAACAAGAACCGAATGCGAGCCGATCATGGGCGCCCCCACCCCATTCCCTACCTCATTCCCCACCGTCCGGACCATTCCGCTGTCGTTCTTCGGCATGGCCGTCGGCACGCTGGAGTTGGCCAATGTCTGGCGCGGCGCCCTCCACGTATGGGTCCTGCCCACGCTGCCGGCCACGGTGCTGGCCTGGCTGGGCCTGGGGATCTGGCTGTTGCTGCTGGGCGCCTATGCGCACAAGTGGCTGGTGGCACCGGCCGCGGCCCGCGCGGAAATGGCCGATCCGGTGCAGTCGTCGTTCGCGGCACTGATCCCCACCTCCACGCTGCTTGCGACGCAGCTGGTGCATCCCTATGCGCCGCAGGTGGCGGTTGCGCTGCTCGTCGCCGCGACGGTCGGGCAACTGGCGCTGGGCGCGGCCTTGCATGGGCGGCTCTGGCAAGGCGGCATCCGGCCCGAAGCCGTGACACCGGCCGCCTATCTGCCGGCTGTGGCGCCGGGCTTCGTGGGCGCCACGTCGGCCATGCTGTTCGGATGGCACACCATTGGCATGCTGCTGTTCGGCGCGAGCCTGCTGTCGTGGATCGCCATCGAATCGATGCTGCTGAATCGCGCGGCCGTCAATGCGCCGCTGCCCGAGGCACGCCGCGCGCTGCTGGGCATCCAGATTGCGCCGCCCGTGGTGGGCGGCACGGCCTACCTGGCGCTGACGCAAGGCCAGCCCGACCTGTTTGCGTATGCGCTGCTGGGTTATGGCCTGTACCAGGCGCTGTTGATGCTGCGGCTGCTGCCGTGGATCGGCACGCAGCGTTTTTCGCCGGGCTACTGGGCGTTCAGCTTCGGCGTGGCCGCCCTGCCCGGCATGGCGATCCGCATGGTCGCCCGCGGCGGCGGCGATCTGGAAGGCGCTGCGTTCGCGCTGTTCGTCGCGGCCAACGCGATCATTGGCCTGCTGATCTGGAAGACGGTGGCGCTGCTGCGGCGCGGCACGCTGCTGCCTTCGCCAGCGGTGCCTGCCGCCCCGGCGCCCGTGGGGGCGACGGAAACGGCCTGACCCGCCGCTTACTGCGGCAGCCGGACCTTCGGCACGATGAACTGGTTGCCCGGTGCGCGCATCACGTCGCACTGGGCTTCGCCCTTGCGCGCCTCGCCGGCCTGGTTCACGAACTCGATGCTGCCCACCACGCTATAGACGTCTTCCGCCACGCGGCGCGAGGTACCCTGCACCCAGCGGAACTTGTCGGGATTCGGCAGTTTGGCCTTGACGGCCTCCATGCAGGCCACCGGCGCCTCGGGCGCTTCGGGCCGGCCGCCACGCTGGCCCATTTCGATGTTGACGGGGGCGTCGGCGGCGGCTGCCACCATCGGCAGCCCGATCGCCACGCAGGCCAGGGACGTCACGAGCTTGCGGCGCATGTGTGTTGTCACAGATGTACTCCAGAACGAAAACGGCCGGCACGCGCGATGCATGCCGGCCGGTTGCCATTGTACTGCGGCAGAAATCCCTTACGCGCTCACGCCATTACACCGACATGTCGCGCGGCTCGGGCTTGCGGTCGTCGAACCAGCGGTACAGCGTGGGCACCATCACCAGCGTCAGCAGCGTCGACGTGATCAGCCCGCCAATCACCACCACGGCCAGCGGCCGCTGCACCTCGGAACCCGGACCGGTCGAGAACAGGAACGGCACCAGCCCCAGCATGGCGATGGTGGCCGTCATCATCACCGGCCGGAAACGCTGCGTGGCACCGCGCACCACCGCATTGCGCAGCGACATGCCCGACTCGCGCAGCGTGCGGATGTACGACACCAGCACCACCCCGTTCAGCACCGCCATGCCCCATAGCGCAATAAAGCCCACCGACGCCGGCACCGACAGGTACTCGCCGGTGACGAACAGCGCGATGATGCCGCCGATCGATGCAAACGGCAGCACCGTGATGATCAGCGTGGCAAAGCGCAGCGAGTTGAACAGCAGGAACAGCAGGAAGAAGATCGCGGCGATGGTGATCGGCACGATCAGCTTCAGGTGGCCCATGGCGCGTTCCATGTTCTGGAACTGGCCGCCCCACTCGTAGTAGTAGCCCTCCGGCAGCTTGACCTTGGACTCGGTGGCGGACTGCAGTTCGGCCACGAAGCCGCCCAGGTCGCGGTCCTTCACGTTGATCATCACCACCACGCGGCGCTTGGCCATTTCGCGGCTGATCTGCGCGGGGCCATCGCTGACCTCGATCTTCGCCACGCTCTGCAGCGGCACCTGCACGCCATCGGGCGCCTGCACCAGCAGGTTGCGAATGGCCTGCACGTTGCCGCGGAACTCCTCCGGCAGGCGCACCGCCGCCGCAAAGCGGCGCTCGCCCTCGAAGATGTCCGTGGCCCGCTTGCCGCCGATGGCGATCTCGATGATGTCGTGGATGTCCGACACGTTCAGCCCGTAGCGCGCAATCGCCTGGCGATCGATTTCGATCGACAGGTACTGCTGGCCCGAGATCCGCTCGATCCGCACATCCTCCGCGCCCTTGATGCCGCCCGCCACGCGCGCGATCTCGCCGGCCAGCCCGCGAAGCTTGTCGAGGTCGTCGCCGAAGATCTTGACGGCGATGTCCGAACGCACGCCGCTGACCATCTCGTCCACGCGATCGGAAATCGGCTGCGCCATCACGATCTGCACGCCCGGAATGGCCTTGAGCTTCTCGCGGATGGCGTTGGCGATGTCGTCCTGCGTCCAGCCGTCGGGCCACTCGTCGCGGTCCTTGAGGCTGGCGATCGGCGTCGACTCGTTCTGGCCCTGCGGGTCGGCCGGGCTTTCGCCACGGCCCACGCCGGACACCACCGACTTCACGCCCGGCACCTCCAGCACCAGCTTGTTGGCCTGGCGTTCGAGCTTGATCGACTCTTCCAGCGAGATGTTCGGCACGCGATCCAGCGCGGGCACGATCGAGCCTTCCTTCATTTCCGGAATGAACGACGTCCCGAGCATCGGCACGATCATCACCGTGGCCACGAACAGGCCCACCGCCGACAGCACGGTCTTCTTGCTGTTGAGCAGGGACCAATGCAGCATGCGCAGGTAGTGACGCTTCATGAACGCGATCACGCGCGTGTCATGCTCGGCGCCGCCCTTGAGCAGGTACGACGACAGCACCGGCGACAGCGTCAGCGACAGGAACAGCGAGATCGCCAGCGCAATCGAGATCGTGATCGCCAGCGGCGCGAACATCTTGCCTTCCATGCCCTGCAGCGTCATCAGCGGCAGGAACACCAGGATGATGATGCCCACGCCCACGATCACCGGCGTGGCCACTTCCTGCACGGCCTTGACCAGGATCTGGTTGCGGGTCAGCCCCGACTTGTCCGCATGGCCCAGCCGCTCGAACGCGTTCTCGACCACCACCACCGAGCCGTCCACCATCAGGCCGATGGCGATGGCCAGCCCGCCCAGCGACATCAGGTTGGCCGACAGCCCGATCCGGTTCATGACCATGAACGTCAGCAATGGCGTCAGCACCAGCGTCGCCAGCACGATGACCGACGAGCGCACGTCGCCCAGGAACAGGAACAGCACGATCACCACCAGCACCACGCCTTCGAGCAGCACCTTGGTGACCGTCCACAACGCGGCGTCCACCAGTTCGCTGCGGTCGTAGTACGGCACGATCTGCAGGCCGCCGGGGATCATGCCCTTGGCATTGATCTCTGCCACGCGCGCCTTGACCCGGCTCACCACTTCCTTGGCGTTCCCGGCGCGCATCATCATCACGATGCCGCCCACGGCTTCGGTCTGGCCGTTCTTGACCACGGCCCCCTGGCGCACCTCGTGGCCGATCGTCACCTGCGCCACATCGCGCAGGTAGACCGGCGTGCCGTTGACCTCCTTGAGCACGATGCTGCCGATATCGTCCACGCCCTTGGCAAGGCCCACACCGCGGATCAGGTACTGCTCGGCGTAGTGCGGCAGCACGCCGCCACCCGAGTTGGCATTGTTGCGTGCCAGCGCCTGGTACACCTGCTGCAGGCCCACCTCGTAGTGGCGCATCCGCTCCGGGTTGACCAGCGCCTGGTACTGCCGCACGTACCCACCCTGCGAGTTGATTTCCGCCACGCCCGGGATCGAGCGCAGCAGCGGGCGCACCACCCAGTCCTGCGCGATCCGGCGCTCGGCCAGCTCTTCCTGCGTCAGTTCGCGGTCACCGTCGTCGGGGCGGTCCAGCGTGTACTGGTAGACCTCGCCCAGGCCGGTGGACACCGGCCCCAGCACCGGCGTCACGCCTTCCGGCATGCGGCCCGATACCTCGATCAGGCGCTCCATGACAAGCTGCCGCGCAAAATAGACGTCGGTCTTGTCCGTGAACACGAGCGTGATCAGCGACAGGCCGGCCTTGTTCAGCGAGCGCATCTCCTCGAGTCCGGGCAGGCCCGTCATCGACATTTCGATGGGCACGGTGACAAAGCGCTCCACCTCTTCGGGCGAACGGCCGGTGGCTTCGGTGGCGATCTGCACCTGGACGTTGGTCACGTCCGGGAATGCATCGACCGACAGCTTGCCAGCCGCGCGCAGGCCAAAGAAGAACAGCACCACTGCCACCACGCACACCACCAGCCGCTGCTTGATCGCGGCTTCCACAAGCGATGTCATCATGGCGGCTTACCCCTGTTCCAGGCGCTTGCGCTCGTTGTCGAGGTGGAACGCGCCCTCCACGACCACGCGGTCGCCCGCCTTGATTCCGCCCTGCACCACGCGCATGCCGTCGCTCTCCGAGCCCAGCTTCACCTTGGTCAGGCGATACTGGCCGGGCGCCGTTTCCACGTAGACCTGTTCGTCGTTGCCGTCGCGCACCACGGCAGAGCCGGGCACCACCAGCGTATCGATGGGCTTGCCCGCAATCAGCATGCTGGCGAGCATGGCCGGCTTCAGGCGCCCTTCCTTGTTCTCCAGCTCGGTACGGACCAGTACCGTGCGCGATTGCGGGTTCACGGTGCGGCCCACGTAGATCAGCTTGCCGGTAATCCGGCCATTGGTATTGGCAAGCGACGGCACCTCGATGTCGACAGCCTGGCCCTCGGCCACCTGGGCGGCCTGCTGCTCGGGCACCTCGGCCACCACCCAGACACGCGACAGGTCTGCCACGGTGTACAGCGCATCGGCCGGCTGCACCACCTGGCCCTGGGCCACGTTGCGCTCCACCACGGTGCCGCTGATGCTGGAGAACACCGGCGAATACGATTCGATGCTGCCGTTCTTCGCCAGCGTGGAAATGGCCTGCGCGGACATGCCCAGCACGCGCAGCTGGTCGCGATAGGCGCGCATCTCGGCGGCGGCAATCGCGTATTCGCTCTGGCGGCGCTGCAGTTCGGCACGGCCGATCACATCGGCGTCGAACAGCTGGCGCGCGCGTTCGGCGTTGCGGGCCTGCAGGTCGTTCTGGGCCTCGGCCTTCAGGAAGGCCATCTGCGCGGCACCGAGTTCGCTGCTGTGCAGGCGGGCCAGCACCTGGCCGGCCTTCACTTCCTGGCCCAGGATGGCGTAGAGGTCGGTCACACGGCCGGTGACGGTGGCGCCGATGCGCGAGACGCGTTGTTCGTCGAAGTCGATACGGCCCGCCACGCGCAGCATCTCGCTGAACGGGGACGCTGCCACGGGCGCGACCTTGAGGGTCTTCTGCAGGTTGTCTTCGGCCTTGACGATGCCGGGCGGCAGCTTGGGCGCCTCGGCAACGGCTTCGGGTTCCTTGGAGCAGCCGGCCAGCGACATCACCATCACGGCGGCGGCGGCAATCGAAAGCAGGGAATGAGAGGGACGCATGTTCAGTTCAGATTCTGGGAGACGGGCCGGGAGGGCACGACGGCAGCTGCGCCAGGCGTGGCCGACATGAGCTTTTCGATCTGGATGGCGGCGATCTGCAGCTCGTACTGCGCGTTGATCAGTTCGCTGCGCGCATTGCGCAGCACGCGCTGGGCGTCGAGATAGTCGAGAATGCCCCGCTCGCCAAAGCGGTAGGCGGCTTCCGCCACGCCCAGCGCCGACTCGGCTTCGCGCACGATGCCCGATTCCAGCGCGGTGACCTGCGCCTGCGTGATCTCGTACTGCTGGTAGGCGGTATCAAGCTCCTGCGCGAGTTCGAACTCGCGCGCCTCCAGCGCGGTGCGGGCCTGCGTGGCCTGCGCCGTGGCTTCGCCCACGGGGCCGCTGCGGCGGTCCCACAACGGGATCGTCATCACCAGGCCGATCTGCGAGACGTTGTTGTCCGGCTGGCGATCGGTGCTGGCGCGCAGCGACACCTCGGGCCAGCGCAGCGAGCGCTGGTAGTCCACCCCCAGGCGGGCGCGTTCCAGTTCGCTGCGGCGCTGGTTCAGCTCGGCGTTGCTGGCCTGCATGCCGTCGCGCAGCACGGCCAGGTTGGGCACGTCTGGCGTATTCGCCAGGCTGCCCGTCAGCCCGAAGCGCATCGGCATGGCACCACCCACCTGCTGCCGCAGTGATGCCTTCGACTGGTCGACGCGCAGTTCCGCCGTCTGCAGCGTCTTCTGCGCGGCCAGCAGTTCGGTATCGGCCTTGATCAGCTCGTAGCGCGGCGCCTCGCCCACGCCCACACGCACCTTGGCGCGCTCCTGGATCTGGCGCATCAGGTTCAGGTCCTCGCGCGCGGCAGCAAGTTCGGTTTCGCGGCGCAGCACCTGGAAGTACGCCGTCTTGACCCGCGCGGCCAGTTCGGCACGGAAGGTCTGGCGCTGGGCCTCGGATGCCTCCAGCCCACGGCCGGCCATCTGCTGGCGCAGGTTGCGCTGGTTCGGATAGTCGAACTTCTGCACGACGGCGTACGACGGTGCGTTACCGCTGGTCACGCCCGGCTGCTTGCCGGACAGCCGTCCGTACATCACTTCCACCTGCGGGTTCGGATAGGCACGGGCGCTGCTGATCGCCGCGGTGGCGGCGTCCACATTGGCCTGCGCGGCCTCTGCGCCCTTGTTGGTCGATTGCGCGAGTTCCAGCAGCTGCGGCAACGCGAAGTTCTCGGCCGCGGGCGTGGTGGCACGCGGCATGGCCTTGGCCGCCAGCTTCATGCCGGGTGCCGTGGTCGTGGTCGGTGTCGCGGTCGGGGCCTGTCTTGCAGCCGGCAACTGGCCTGCCTCGGCCTGCGTCCCGGTATGGGCCATGTTCGCGGAGGCACTGGCCGGCACGGGCTGGGCGGCCCAGGCCGGTGCCGCCACGAACGACAGCGACGCGACCCAGGTCAACGATTTCTTGGTCTTCATGTCGGAATGGTTCAAACGGTACGGCTTGCCCGGCCACCCACGACAGGCGCGCCGCGCGCCGCCCGGCATCAGGACACCAGGGGGGCAAACGGCAAACGCTTTCAGCCGCGACACGGAGCGGTCGCGGGCATTACGGGGCGCAAGGGCAAGGGATAGGCGCACCGTCCGGCATCAGGCGGGACGGTGGCCTGGAGACTCAGGCGAGGAGATTGGGCGGCCGGAACAGGCCTTCGGACTCGAACGTGGTACGCGCCGTGGGCGCCTGGAACCGGTCGCTGACGGATTCAGCGAGTTCGAAATTGGGGAGGACAAACAGGGCGCTGGTTTCGTCGACCGCGTCGAACAGGTCGAGCGGATCGAGCAGGTCAGCCGACCAGATATTGCAGTAGCCCGGCGGCGGGCCGTCGTCGACGGCGTCATCGTCGGCACCGAAGTCGGGATCGCCGGGCAGCACCAGCTGGGCGAGATCGTCGCCGGTAGCCAGCATGGCGTAGTCGGGCGCGTCCGCGGCATCGGCCGCCAGGGCCCCATGTGCCGCTTGCACCGCCTGCGTCACATCCGCCACCTGTATCGCCTGCCCTGCCTGTGGCGCACCCGCACGCACGTTCGCCGCTGCCGAAAAGGACAGCGCGGACAGGCACATGGCAGTCAGCAGGAAGAGAACGAAACGTAACAAGATGGGGGCGTGATTGCAGACATTTGGCAGACAATGCCGGCGACATTGCTGCGGTACAGCATTGTAACCGAACGCAACAATGGACTCGGGAAACGGCTATGAGTTCCATTGGGTCCGTCCGCGCACCCCCGTTTTGCCGTGGCCTCAGGCGCCTTGCCGGCGCCTGCCCTGCCCCGCTCGAACCGCTCGTTATGTCTCAGGCGGCCTTGGCAGCCAGCGCGGGATAGTCGGTCAGCCCCTGTGCCCCGCCGCCGAACAGCGTGTTGCGGTCGTGCGGGGTGAGCGCGGCGCCGGCGCGCAGGCGCTCCGGCAGGTCCGGATTGGCCACGAACGGGCGGCCAAAGGCGATCAGGTCGGCCCAGCCTTCGCGCAACGCGGCGTTGGCGCGTTCGGCGGTGTACTTGCCGGCGTAGATCAGGGTGCCCGGGAACACCTCGCGCAGGCGCTGCTTGAACGCCAGCGGCATATGCGGGGCATCGTCCCAGTCGGCTTCGGCAATGTGGATGTAGCCCACGCCAAGTTCGCCCAGCAGCCTGGCCGCCGCCGTATAGGTGGTTTCCGGATCGGCGTCGACGCAGCCATTCAGCGTGGTCAGCGGCGCCAGGCGGATACCGACCCGATCCTTGCTGCCCGTGCCTTCGATCAGCGCCTGGGCCACTTCCCCCAGGAAACGCAGCCGGTTATCCAGCGATCCGCCGTATTCGTCCGTACGGTTGTTGGCACCGGAATCGATGAACTGGTTCACCAGGTAGCCATTGGCCGCGTGCAGTTCCACCCCGTCGAACCCGGCCGCCATGGCGTTGCGCGCGGCCTGGCGGTATTCGTCGACGATCGCATGGATCTCTTCCACGCCTAGCGCACGCGGCTGCGATGCCTGCACGAAGCCCGGCGTGCCGTCGCGCTCGGCCACGAAGACGTTGACGCCCGCTGCCTGGATGGCCGACGACGATACCGGCGACTGGCCGTCGAGCAGGCTGATATGGCTGAGCCGGCCCACATGCCAGAGCTGGGCGAAGATGCGTCCGCCGGCGGCATGCACGGCGCGGGTCACCTTGCGCCAGCCAGCCACCTGCTCGGGCGTGTGGATGCCCGGGGTCCATGCATAGCCCTTGCCCAGCGGCGAAATCCACGTGCCTTCGCTGACGATCAGGCCAGCGCCAGCGCGCTGCGCGTAGTACTCGGCCATCAGGTCGTTGGGCACATCGCCGGGCTGGCTGGCGCGCGAGCGCGTCATCGGCGGCATCACGATGCGGTTGGGCAGTGCCAGCCCGCCCAGCGCGCAAGGCTGGAACAGCGGCGCTGGCGAAGCGGTGTCGATCGAAGGATTGCTCATCGGAAACTCCTGTGTGGATCGATCGGGAAGATCGGAATGGACACAGTGTGCCGATTTGTCGTTTGCAGATTAAGCCGCGAATCGACGAAATACCTTTGAACTGGAATCAACAATCAGGCAGGCGGCCGTACGCCCCGTGCGCCCCTCTCCAGCCGTCAGGAGCGGGGCGCAAACCACCGGTCAGGGTGCCGCCACCCCGCGCACCTGGGCTGCGTACGGCGTGTAGAAGCTGGATCCCGCCCAAGGCGCGGTGGCAACGTTGTACAGCGCGGCGCCTTGCGTGTAGTTGGTACCGTCGCGCCAGTCGCCCGAGCCCTTGTATTTGGCAACCGCCGGGTACGGATACACGGGCCGCGACGCCGTCACGGCGTTGGTCGTCGCATCGGTCTGGTAGGTCATCACGTCGTTGGGAGCGGTGCCTTGCTCCACCCAGGCGGTGACGCGCGATACCAGGTCGATATTGGGGTTGCCCTCGCCGCCGCCGCAGTGGCTGACGCCGGGGATCAGGTACATCCGCGCAAACCCGTCGACCGCCGATGCGCCCATCGTGCTCTGCATCGCCTCGTAGTAGGCGATGGTGAACAGCGGCGAGATATGCTGGTCGGCCCAGCCGTGCCACAGGATCAGCTTGCCGCCGGCCTTCTGGAAGGCGGACAGGTCGGGGTTGGTCGCATCGTTCAGCGAATGATTGGCCAGCAGGTAGTCGGTGAAGAAGCTGGCATCGTGATAGCCGAACGTGTTGATATTCGGCATGGTGGGCGAGCCCGTGAAGATCAGGTTATAGGCACCCGTCACGATCATGTTGCTGAACAGGCTGGTCACCGGCACGGCGGGGTCGGTCGAATTCGAGCTGGGCACTTCCACGCCAATCCAGTTGGCCTCCGAGCCGAATTGCGGCGAGCCGGCCAGCATGCGCTTGCCGTTGGTGGTGTCGAACGGGCCGCTGTAGATCTGGTTGGCGGTGGCAACCTCGGCTGCCGTCAGGCACTTGCTGGTGTCGGCGGCGCCTGCCGCGCACTGGATCGAGACCGGATTGAAATGGCACACGCGCGGGTCCGCCAGCAGCCCGTCGGGCGCGCCGCTGGTGCCGCCGCAGGCAGCCACCACGGCCTGGTGCAGCACCTTGGCCTTGTCGGCATACAGCACGACATTGCCGGCGTTGTCGCCAGTGGTGCTGTTCGAGATCACGTTCCAGCCGTGATAGAGCGAGTTCTGCGTCTGGAAGTGCGCGGCCGGCGCGCCGGCAATGATGCCGTTGTAGTCGTTCGGATACCGTTGCGCGGCCATCAGCGCTTCGCGGCCACCATCGGAGCAGCCCACGAAGTACGCATACTTCTGCGGCTGGCCGTAGTACGTCTGGATCAGCTTCTTGGCCGCCAGCGTGGTGATGTGCTGGCCGCGATAGGCAAAGTCGGCCTGCTTCTGCGGGTCTGACGACCACGTGGCATCCGCGCCGGTGTGGCCCATGTCGGTTGCCGCCGTCGCAAAGCCGCCCTGCTGTACCAGCGGGCAGTTGTAGCTGAAGCTGAACGAACTCTGCTTGGTCGGATCGCTGAGGTTGCCGCACAGGCCGCCGCAGCCCAGTTCGGCAAAGCGTTGCGTCCAGGTGCTGACCGGCAGCGCCACCTCGAACGTGTTGGCTGGCGCCAGCGTGCCCTTGACCGTGCAGAACTGCACCGATGCGCCATTGACCGTTGCGGTGGTAACCGTGGCCGATGCAATCGTGCTGCCCGCACCGCCGATGTCGGTCAGGTCCACCGACGCCAGCTTTGCGCAGTCCACCACGGGCGCCACCACCTGCAACGTGGTGGTGGTCGTTGTGCCCGTGCCGGGGGATGTGGTGGTCGTGCTGCTGCCCGATGAAGCGGTGGAACTGCCGTCGCCGCCGCAGCCCGCCAGGCCGGCGGTTGCCACGCAGAGGGTGAGCCACGCCAGCACCGACGTGGCCGAAAAGCGAACGATAGGGGCGAGCGCGAGCCGCCCGGCACGAAGCCGATTTCTCATGGATGTCTCCTGGAACGGTCGCCTCTTATTGAGGCGGGGCCGGCAGCAGCGCCAGCCTCGCCACGACAGTGGGCGATGAGTAAGGTGTCGGCGTCGACCCTGCACCACGGTACGCACCAACGAGACGAAGGATGCGCGGAACCGACTCGCGCGCGGTTGCTATGTGGCGCACCCCCCGTTGCCGTTCGCTTATCGGAGACGACGGCTCGATTTTCCCGGCTAAGGGATCAGTCCCACACCGGGGCCAACCCTTCGGGGCTGACCTCGCGGCCGTTGCGCTCCAGCGCCGCGATGGCCGCCATGTCGTCGGCATCGAGCTTCAGGTCGCGCGCCAGCAGGTTGCTGGCCAGGTTCTCGCGTTTGGTCGACGAAGGAATCACCGCATGACCAAGCTGCAGCGCCCAGGCCAGCGTCACCTGCGCCACCGTGGCGTTGTGCCGCTCCGCGATGCGCGCCAGCACCGCGTCCTTCAGCACCTTGCCGTAGGCAAGCGTCATGTACGACGTCACGGCAATGCCCTGTTCCTTCAGGTACGCCACGAGCTTGCGGTTCTGCAGGTACGGGCTCAGTTCGATCTGGTTGGTCGCGATCTCGCCCTGGCCCACCACGTCGATGGCCTGCTGCGTCAGCGCAATATTGAAGTTCGACACGCCAATCTGGCGCGTCAGGCCGCGTGCCTTGGCCTCGGCCAGCGCAGCCATGAATTCGGGCAGCGATACGCCGTTGTCCGGGGCCGGCCAGTGGATCAGCGTCAGGTCCACGTAGTCGGTGCGCAGCTTGTCCAGGCTCTCGCGCAGGCTGGGCACCAGCTTGTCGGCGGCGTAGTTGGCCGTCCAGATCTTGGTGGTCACGAACAGCGCGTCACGCTTGACGCCGCTTTCGCCGATGGCCTGGCCGACATCGGCCTCGTTGCCATAGATCTGCGCGGTATCGACGGCCCGATAGCCCAGGTCCAGCGCGTTACGCACCGAATCCACGGCGGCCTGGCCAGTCAGACGAAACGTGCCAACACCAAAAGACGGGATGCTCATCGGTAACTCCTGTGAATTGCGGACTCGGTCCTTGCTGGGATGACCGCAGTATGCCGAAGCTACCTTTGCCGATTAAGCCGTGTATCGGCGAATAAATGTTGATATGAAATCAATAATCCGCCGATCGGTCGTCCATTTCCTGCAGCACCCGCCACTGGATCTTGCCCGTGCCCGACTTGGGCAGCGCGTCCATGAAGCGGACGATGCGGGGCACCTTGTAGGTCGCCATGTGCTCGCGGCACCACGCAATGATCGATGCCTCGTCCGTGCCCGGTGCGCCGGACGACCCGGGCTTGAGCACCACCACTGCCTTGACCGTCTCGCCGCGCCGGGCGTCCTGTGCGGCCACCACACAGGCTTCGTGGATGGCCGGATGCCCGTACAGCAGGCTTTCCACCTCGGCCGGCCACACCTTGTAGCCGTTGGCGTTGATCATGCGCTTGAGCCGGTCGCGCATGAAAAAGTACCCCTCGTCGTCCACGTAGCCCAGGTCGCCCGTGCGCAGGAAGCGCTTGCCGTCGATTTCGATAAAGGTCTCTGCGTCGGCCTCGGGGTTGCGCCAGTAGCCACGCATGATCTGCCCGCCGTGCAGCACGATCTCGCCGGTCTCGCCGGCCGGCAGTTCCGCCAACGTGGCCGGGTCCACCACGCGGGCGTCCACGCCGAATGTCGCCACGCCCAGGCACTCGCGCTTGGCGCGATGGCGCGGATTCGACAGGATGAACGCGGCCGTCTCGGTCATGCCATACGCCTCCACGTAAGGCAAACCGAAGCGCGTCTGAAGCGTGGTGGCAACCGCTTCGGGCATGGCCGCGCCCCCGCCGCCAAGGAATGACAGGCTCGACAGGTCGCGGCCTTCGATGCCGGGCTGCGCGAAGAAGTCCACCAGCATCGCCGGCGGCGCATTCCAGTTGCTGACCCGGAAGCGTTCGATCAGCGCCGCCGCCAGCGGTGCATCCCAGCGCGGCATCAGGACGATGGTCGCGCCCAGATACAGCGGCGCGTGCACGCCGTTCTGCAGGCCGAGCATATGGAACATCGGCGCCACGGCCAGGAACACGCTCTCGGGCCCATTCGCGCGCCACACCTGCGAGCCCGCCGCCGCGCACATCAGCGAGCGATGCGTGTGCATGCAGCCTTTCGGCCGTCCGGTGGTGCCCGATGTGTAGGCCAGCAGCGCCAGCGTTTCCGGGCCAGCCTGGTGCGGCGCCGGCGCGCGCTGCGCCGCCATCGCCGTTGTCCAGGTGGTGGCCGGGCCCGCCATGTCCGACACCGGCAGGTCCAGGCGTTCGCGCACCCAGCCGGGCACGGGCAGGCCGCCGTCGTCGTCGAGCCCATCCGCATAGGCAAAGGTGATGACGCGCTCGATGGCCGTGCCATGCAGCGGTGCAAGTTGCGCGTAGAGGTCTTCGGCCACGATGACCACGCGCGCGCCGCTGTCGGCGGCCACGTGTTCGATTTCCCCCGTCAGCCACATGGGGTTGGCAGGCACGAGCACGGCCTCGGCGCGCAGAATTGCGTAACTGGCAATGATGTATTGCGGACAGTTCTGCGCGCTCAGCATCACGCGGTCGCCGGGCTTTACGCCGCAATCCCGCTGCAGATATCCGGCCAGGCGTTCGATGTCTTCCAGCAGGCGCGCGTACGTGATGGCCGTGCCGAAGTACTGGATCGCCGTCTTGGCAGGATAGCGGCGCGCAGCGTGCTCGACGTTGTAGCCGAGGCTGGTGGCCGGTACGTGGATCGTGCGCGGGAGTCCGGCGGGCCAGTGCGGAGAGCGGATCAGGGTCGATGCGGGCGCCACGGATGCAAAGGTCATCTTGGAGTCTGGAAGTCATCGGGAAACACGGCGACCAACGATAGTACGGGGGCGCCGCAATGCGTATTTGCCATTTGCGAATCGGGCCTTCGCCTGCCGCTAACCGGGGGCGGGCCCGGGTATCCATGCGCGCGAAACCCATGTAACAATCGCGTCCACAAGAACATCGATCCAGGAGACTTTCCGCCATGCAGCCCAGCCCGCCGGGTGCGCGGCGGCACGACGCCGATGGCACAGCGAGGCCACAGGCGATGCCGACGATGCCGACGATTGTTGCGTCGAAACTGGTGCCACCGGCCTGTGCCGATTCCCATCTGGCACGTCCGCACCTTGTGGAAAGCATGCTGGCCGCGCACAGCGCGCGGCTGCTGCTGATCCGTGCGCCGGCCGGCTTCGGCAAGACAACGCTGATGCAGCAATACGTGGCCGCGCGGCAGGCGCTGGGGCACACCACGGCATGGCTGCGGCTGGACGCCGCCGACAACGACCTGCCGCGCTTTCTGGGGCATCTTGGCGCTGGCCTGCGCGCGCTGGAGCCCGACAACGGGCAGGCGCCCGCCTCGGCCGAACGACTGGCGGCCAGCGTGATCGCCACCGTGGCTTCGCAGAAGACGCCGTTCGCGATCCTGCTGGACGATTTCGAGACGATCCAGAGCGAACCGGTGCTGAACTTCGTGCAGCTCCTGCTGGAATCGCTGCCGCCCATCGGCACGCTGGTGGTGGCGTCGCGCACAACCCCGGCGCTGGGCCTTGGCCGCATCCGCGCGCGCGGCCACCTGCTCGAACTGCAGCCCGGCGCCCTGCGGTTCACCTTGCCCGAGGCCACGGTATTCATCCGCGAGAAATGCGGAATCCCGCTGGGCGATGCCGAAATCTCCAGGCTGCACCGCTACACCGAGGGCTGGGCCACGGCGATTTTCCTCGCCACGTTGTCGCTGCGGCAGCGCACCGACTACGGCCGCTTTGTCTCGTCGTTCTCGGGATCGAACACCGAACTGGCCGAGTATCTTGCCGAGGACATCCTCGGCGGGCAAAGCGCGGCGGTGCGCAGCTTCCTGCTGGAAACCAGCATCCTGTCGCAGCTGTCGGCGCCGCTCTGCGATGCGATCCTGGGACGCGCCGACAGCCAGGCCATGCTGTCCACGCTGGAGCGCAACAACCTGTTCCTGTTCCCGCTCAACGGCGAGCACGACGAATACCGCTACCACAGCCTGTTTGCCAGCTTCCTGCAGCATCGGCTGCACACGCTTGACCCCGCACGTGAAACCGCGCTGCATGCCGCGGCGGCGCGCTGGTATCTGGCAGCCGACCGGCCCGTCCCCGCCATCGATCATCTGCTGCGCGCGGGCCTGCACGGCGAAGCCATCGAACTGATGGCCCTGCACGCCGACGCACTGCTCAACAACGGGCGTGTCCGGTTGCTGTCCCGCTGGTTCGACCTGGTGCGCGACAAGCTGCGTACCGCCGACCCGCGCGTCCGCATCAGCGCGGCATGGGCCCTGCTGCTGAACCGCCGCTTCGACGAAGCCATGTCCACGGTCCAGCAGATCGCCGACGACACCGTTGCCGATGCGGCACGCGAGGCGGTGCTGCTGCAGGCCGAGACGCTGCGCTGCGTGCTGTTCGCGATGACCGACCAGATCGATGCCTGCCGCCGCACCGGCCTGCCCCTGCTCGACCGCCTGCCGCCCGACGACTCATTCCAGTACTGGATGCTGACCAACTCGGTGGCGTACGGCCTGGTGTCCGGGCGCCGGCACGACGAGGCCCGCCAGGTGCTGGCCCATGCGGGCGCCAGTGGGAGGCCCGGGCCGGCCCCGGGCGCCGCGTTGCTGCGCAGCGTGGCCGATTGCCTGGAGAGCATCATCGACCTGATCCACGGCAGGCTTGGCCGCTCGATGGCCCGGCTGCGCACCGCCCAGCAGGCATGGCACGAGCGTCCCGATGCGGTCACCGGTGGCCGCGCCGCGGCCGGCGTGATCCTGGGCCTGCTGCTCTATGAATCGGACCAGATCGACGAAGCCGCGCGCTTTGTGAACGACACGCTGCCGTTCGCCAAGATGACGGGCCCCGTCGACTCGATGACGACCTGCCATATCCTCAGTGCCCGGATTGCCCTGGTGCGCGGCGACCGCGACCTCTGGCACCGCCGCCTGCACGAGCTTGATGAACTGGGACGCCAGGTGCAGTCGCAACGCGCGCTGTGCTCGGCATGGCTCGAACGTGCACGCGTGGCGACGCTCGACGGCGCGCTCGATGCCGCCGCTCAGTCGCTGGATGCCGCGCAGGCGCACGGCGCCTGGGAAGCGCTCGACGACGCCGGCTACGGCAATGAAGTGGACACCCCGTCGGTGGCGCGCTGGCGGCTCGACATCGCCCGTGGCGCTGATCAGGCGCTGTGCGATGCCCTGGCGGTCGCCATTGCCGCCGCCACGGCGCAGCAGCGCCACTGGCGCCTGATCAAGTTGCGGCTGCTGCATGCGATGGCGCTCGATGCCGTGGGCGACGAACGGGCCGCCTTCGTTGCACTGACCGCCGCACTACGCCTTGCCAGCCACGAAGGACTGATCCGCACGTTCGTCGACGAAGGCGACAGGCTGGCCCGCCTGCTGCAGCGCTGGATGGCAGCGCAACGCAATCATGCGGTGTCCGGCGTGGCCGCGACGTTCGTGCCGGCGCTGCTGGCGCGCATGGGGATGCCGGAAATCACTGCCGCGCCCGTGCCATCGGCATCGCCATCGCCGGCAGAAAGCCCGGTGGCACCGGACTCAGGCCTGGACGCCCTGACGGCCCGCGAACTCGATGTCCTGCGGATGCTCTCGCTGGGCCACCGCAATCGCGCGATTGCCGAGAAGCTCTTCGTTTCGGAACTGACCGTGAAGTCGCACCTGCGCCGCATCAGCGCCAAGCTTGGCGCGCAAAGCCGCACCGAGGTGGTAGCCATTGCGAGGGCGAGAGGGTTGCTGGATTGATTGCTGAATGGGCTCCCCTCTCCCATGCGTGGGAGAGGGGAGAAAAAACCCCGGGGGTAGATCTACAACGTCCGCGCGATCAGTTCCTTCATGATCTCGTTCGATCCGCCGTAGATCTTGCCCACGCGCGCGTTGACGTAGAGCCGGGCGATCGGATACTCGGCCATGTAGCCGTAGCCGCCGTGCAGCTGCAGGCATTCGTCGATGATCTCGCAGCTCTTCTGCGTGCACCACCACTTCGCCATGGCAGCCGTCTCGGGTGTCAGCTCGCCGCGCAGCACCTTGCCCATGCAGTCGTCGACAAAGGCACGCGCCACCGTTGCGTGCGTCTTGCACTCGGCCAGCTTGAAGCGCGTATTCTGCATCTCAAGCAGCGGAGCCCCGAAGACCTGGCGGTCGCGCACATAGGCCACCGTGGTTTCCAGTGCGCGCTCCATCGACCCCAGCGCGCCCAGTGCGATGATCATGCGCTCCTGCGGCAGCTGCTGCATCAACTGGTAGAAGCCGCGCCCCTCCTCGTCGCCCAGCAGGTTTTCGCAGGGCACGCGAACGTTGTCGAAGAACAGCTCGGCGGTGTCCTGCCCTTTCTGGCCGATCTTCTCCAGCACGCGGCCGCGCCGGAAATCCTCCAGGCCGGCCGTCTCCAGCACCACGATCGACACGCCCTTGGCGCCCTTGTCCGGATCGGTCTTGACCACCACCAGGATCAGGTCGGCCAGCAGGCCGTTCGAGATAAACGTCTTCGAACCGTTGATGACGTAGTGCGCGCCATCGCGCACCGCCCGCGTCTTGACGCTCTTCAGATCGGATCCCGCGCCGGGCTCTGACATCGCAATCGCACCAACCATCCCGCCGGTCGCCATCTTCGGCAGCCACCGCTGCCTCTGGGCCTCGGAACCATAGCGCAGGATGTAGTGCGCCACGATGGCGCTGTGCACATTGGTGCCCAGGCTGGTTGCCATGGCGCGCGCCTGTTCGTAGGCAATGATCGCCTCGTGCGCGAAAGACCCGCCCCCGCCGCCATAGGCTTCGGGGATGCTGGCGCAAAGCATGCCAACCTCGCCCGCCTTGCGCCAGGTCTCGCGGTCCACATGCTGCTGCTTCCACCAGCGCTCTTCGTGCGGCACGAGTTCGCGCTCGATGAACTTGCGGATCGCATCCTGGAATATCGAAAGATCGTCCGTGATCCACGGGCTCTGGGGGCTAGGCATGGCAGTGCTCCTTTGCGTTGCGCGCGGTTCAGGGACGTCCGCCGCCCACCACCAGCACCTGGCCGCTGATGTAGTTCGACTCCGGAATGCACAGCAGGTAGACCGCACCGGCAGCCTCGGCTGGCGTGCCACCACGCCCCACCGGGATCATCGCCTCGACGTTCTTCATGAGCTGGGCATTGACCCCCACCTTGATCTCCTTGCCCGCGATATCGATCGTCGCGCTGTTGCCGTCGCCGGCCACGGCTTCGGTCAGGCGCGTCTTGATCAGGCCAAAGGCCACGCTGTTGACGTTGACCTTGTAGCGCCCCCACTCCTTGGCCAGCGCGCGGGTCAGCCCGTTGATGGCGGCCTTGGCGGCCGAATAGTTGGCCTGCCCGGCGTTGCCCATCACGCCCGATACCGACGAGATATTGACCACCTTGCGGAAGATCTCCTGGCCGGCTTCGGCCTCGGCCCTGGCGGTCTCCTTGAAATGATCGGCGGCGGCGCGCAGGATGCGGAAGGGCGCCGTCACGTGCACGTCCATGATCGACGACCACTGTTCGTCGCTCATCTTCTGGATCACGTTGTCCCACGTATAGCCGGCGTTGTTGACGATGATGTCGAGCGCGCCGAACGACTGCAGCGCCGTCTGCACGAAGCGCTGGCCGAAATCGGCCTCGGTGACGCTGCCCGTGCAGGCCACGGCCCGTCCGCCAGCCGCCACGATCTCGCGCACCACGGCATTCGCCGGCTCGGCGTCGAGGTCATTGACCACCACGGCGGCGCCCTCGCCCGCCAGCTTCAACGCGATCTCGCGGCCAATGCCACGGCCCGAACCCGAAACGATGGCAACCTTGCCATTGAGCTTGCTCATTGTGCTGTCTCCTTGATATTCAGCGGTCGGGCGCGATCAGCGCCTCGCCCGTCAATTTGATTTCGCCCTGCTGGTTGCGCGTGGACAGCGCGATGCGCACCGTCCCCGCCGCCTCGTCCTTCTCCGTGACCACGCCCGTGCACGACACCGCGTCGCCCACGTGCGTGATGGCCGCAAAACGCACCGAGAATTCGCGGATCGCGTGCTGCGGCGCCCAGTTGGTCAGCAGGCGGCCCAGATAGGCCATCGACAGCATCCCGTGCGCAAATACGTCCGGCATGCCGGCGCGCCTGGCGAAGTCGGTGTCGACGTGAATCGGGTTGTGGTCGCCGGATGCCCCGGCATAGAGCGCCAGCGTGAGCCGGCTCAGCGGCTCGGCGGTGAACGGCGGCAGCGTGCTGCCCACTTCCAGCGCCTCGAATCGAACCGGGTTCATGCTGTCTCCTGGCTGTTGCGCACCACCACCACGCTGCGCAGGTCTGCCACGGCGGCGCCGTCGGCATCGGTCACGCGGGTCTCGCGCACCACAAAGCCCAGTGCGCCACCCTTCTTCTCGTAGATGTCGGCGATGCGCATCTCGAAGTGCAGCCGCTCGCCGGCAAACGCCATGCGGTGATAGCGGAAGGCCTGTTCGCCATGCAGGACGCGGCCGATATCGATGCCAAGCAGGTCCAGCGTGGCGCGCGGGTTCGGCGCCTCCATTTCCAGGCAGAACAGGAAGGTCGGGGGCACCGGCAGGCCCGGATACCCTGCCGCCCTGGCCGCTTCGGCATCGGTGTAGCGCGCATCTGCCTGGCCCGTGGCCTTGGCGAAGAAGCGCAGGCGTCCAGCCTCCGCCTCCGCCACGTGACGCGACACCACCGTGCCGATATGTTTCGTGTCCAGCATCGGCGCGCTCCTTACTGGCGTTCGTACAGCGTCACCACGCAGGCGCCGCCGAGCCCCAGGTTGTGCTGCAGCGCCAGCCGTGCGCCCGGCACCTGCCGGTCCTGGGCCTGGCCGCGCAGCTGCCAGACCAGCTCGGCGCATTGCGCCAGGCCGGTGGCGCCAAGCGGATGCCCCTTCGACAGCAGGCCGCCGGACGGATTGGTCACCACGCGGCCGCCGTATGTGTTGTCGCCGTCGATGATGAATTTCTCGGCAGTGCCTTCGGGAGTCAGGCCAAGCCCTTCGTAGGTGATCAGTTCGTTGGCGGTGAAGCAGTCGTGAAGCTCCACCACGTTGATATCGGTGGGCGCCACGCCGGCGGCCTCGTAGACCGCCTGCGCCGCCGCACGGGTCATGTCGTAGCCCACCACCTTGCGCATGTCGCCTTCGTCGAACGTGCTGTTGCGGTCGGTGGTCATCGACTGGGCGCGGATTGCCACACGCGTGTCCAGGCCGTGCCGCCTGGCGAACTCGTCCGAACACAGGATTGCCGCCGCCGCACCGCAGGTCGGCGGGCAGCACTGCAGCCGCGTCAGCGGATCGAACACGGCGGGCGACGCCATCACTTCTTCCAGCGTGACCGTGTTCCGGAACACCGCAAACGGATTGCGCGCGGCGTGCTGGCGCGCCTTGACCGAGATCCGGCCGAACGTGTCGGGCCGGATGTCGTACTCCTTGATGTAGTCGCGGCCCGCGCCGCCAAAGAACTGGGCGGCACGCGGCGCGGCTTCGTCAAAGCCCTGGATGGCCTGCATCGCGTCGACGAACCGCGCCATCGGCGAGGGCCGATCCGTATAGGCGCCCTTCAGCGCGCCGGGCACCATCTGCTCGAAGCCCACCGCGATGGCGCACTCGATCGCGCCGCTGGCTACGGCCTGGCGCGCCAGGAACAGCGCCGTCGACCCGGTGGCGCAGTTGTTGTTGACGTTGATGACCGGAATGCCGGACAACCCCACGCCATAGATGGCCGCCTGTCCGGCCGTGGAGTCACCGTACACGTAGCCCACGTAGGCCTGCTCCACCAGCGCATAGTCGACGCGGGCATCGGCCAGCGCGGCGCGGGCGGCGTTGGCGCCCATGACCGGATAGTCATCGCTGGCACCGGGCTTGGTGAACGGAATCATGCCGACACCTGCAACCAACACTTTCCTGCTCATGATCGTTTCCTTGAAGATAGGGGACGTTGGGAATTGGGGACCCGGTTCAGCTCACCTGGCGGGCCTGGCCGCGCCAGTACTGCTCGCGCAGATCGCGCTTGAGGATCTTTCCGGCGGCCGATAGCGGCAGCGCGGGCCGGAATTCGAAACTCTTGGGGCACTTGTAGCTGGCCAGCGCGGCGCGGCAGTGCTCGCGCAACACCACGTCGGTAGGCGACATGCCGGCGCGCGGCACCACCACGGCGTGCACGGCCTCGCCCCAGCGCTCGTCGGGGATACCGATCACGGCGCAACTCGCCACCTGCGGGTGCAGCGACAGCACGCTCTCCACCTCGGCCGAGTACACGTTCTCGCCGCCGGTGACGATCATGTCCTTGAGCCGGTCGACGATGAACAGGTAGCCGTTGTCGTCCATGTAGCCACCGTCGCCGGTATGAAGCCAGCCGTCGCGCAGCGCCTGCGCGGTCTCCTGCGGACGATTCCAGTAGCCGCGCGTGATATTGGCGCCGCGCACGATGATCTCGCCCACCGTATTGCGCGGCACCTCGTTGCCCTGCGGATCGACGATGCGCATCGTCACGCCAAAGCTGGCGCGGCCGGCCGAACGGTACAGGCCGCTGGCACGGCCCGCCGGCCCATGGTTATCGGGCGGATTGACGCTGATGACCGGCGACGCCTCGGTCATGCCGTAGGCGTGATAGAACGCGATGTCCGGCATGGCGGCCAGCGCACGGTCCAGCACGCCGGCGGCAATCGGCGAGGCACCGTAGTAGATGCGCTGCAGGCTCGACAGGTCGTGATCGCCAAACGACGGATCGTCGAGCACGGCCTGCAGCATCGTCGGCACCATCATCAGTTCCTCGATGCGCGCCTGCTCGATGGTATGCAGTACAGCTGCCGGTACAAAGCCGGGATGAATCACCTGCACGTCTCCGGCCACGATATGACCGACGGCCCGCGCCATCGCGGCGGTGTGGAACAGCGGCGCCACGTGCAGCGACACGAACGTACCGTGGCCGGCGCGAAACTCGGCCATGCGCGAGACCGCCGACGCCCACAGGTTCAGGTGCGACTGCATCACGCCCTTGGGCTTGCCGGTGGTGCCGCCCGTGTACATGATGGTCGCCAGGTCCTCGCCACCGCGGAACACATCGGGCACCGGTACTGATCCGGCAATCAGCGCCTCGTAGTCGAGCATGCCGTCGGGCGCCTCGTGCTCGCCGGCATAGATCACGCGCGGCGGCCGTCTGGCCGTGGTCAGGATGCCCGCCACCATTGGCACGAACTGGTCGTCGACGATCAGGATGCCGGTATCGCAATCGTCGAGCGAATAGACGATCTCGGGCACGCTCCAGCGGATATTGACCGGATTCAGCACGCCGCCGCCCCACCACACGGCCAGCATGTATTCGATATAGCGATCCGAGTTCAGTGCCAGCATGCCAACCCGGTCGCCCGGCGCCATGCCCTGCGCCTGCAGCGCCCCGGCCAGCCGGGCCACGCGGTCATGCAAGGCCCGGAACGTGCGGGTGCGGCCGCCAAAGACGGTGGCACGGCTGTCCGGCGTCTGCTGCATGCAGCGATGCAGCCCCTGCGTCAGATACATGTCTCGTCTCCTTGATGTGATGCGAACGCCAGGTACGTGGCCTGGTGCGATGTGATGGGAGTCGACTGTACGGACGGCCCGGCGCGGTGTCGTGCTCCGAACGAACCAATTTGCATGCTGCAGTGCGATTGGTCCGAACGGACCAAGACAGCTTCCGCCCCCCGATGAAAGAATCGGCCCGACTTCGACATCACGGGCGAGACTGGCATGGCTGGACCGTTGGCAGGACTGAAGATTCTTGACTTTTCGACGCTGCTGCCGGGGCCGTTCGCCACGCTGGCGCTGGCCGACCTGGGCGCCGACGTGATCCGCATCGAGGCGCCCACGCGCGCCGATCCCGTGCGGCGGCTGACGCCGCAGCGCCATGGCGTGTCGGCCGTGCACGCCTGGCTCAATCGCAACAAGCGCTCGTTGGCGCTGGATCTCAAGCAGCCCGATGCCATCGGGATCGTGCACCGGCTGCTGCGCACGCATGACGTCGTGGTCGAGCAGTTCCGGCCCGGCGTGATGGCCCGCCTGGGCCTGGGCTATGACCAGCTGCGCGCCATCAACCCGGCGCTGATCTACTGCTCCATTACCGGCTACGGCCAGGACGGCCCCTACCGCGACCGCGCCGGCCACGACATCAACTACCTGGCCCTTGCCGGTGCGGCCAGCTACAACGGCCACGACAATCCTGCCCCGCTGGGCATCCAGGTGGCCGATATCGCAGGCGGCAGCCTGCACGCCACGGTGGCAATCCTGGCAGCGCTGGCGCACCGCCACCGCACCGGTGAAGGCCAGCACGTGGACGTCAGCATGACCGATGCTGCCTTCAGCCTGAACGCCATGTCTGGCGCGGCTTACCTGGCCGGCGGCCGCGCGCCGCGCCCGGGGTCCGAGCGGCTCAACGGCGGCTGCTTCTATGACTACTACGCCACGGCCGATGGGCGGCATTTCTCGGTTGGCAGCCTAGAACCGCAGTTCCTGCAGCGCTTCTGCGATGCGATGGGGCACCCGGAGTGGCTTGCGCTGGCGCAGTCAGACATGCCGCGCCTGAAGCGCGAGATCGCCAGCGCGTTCGGCAGCCAGCCTTTCGCGTACTGGTGCGCGCGGTTTGCCGACGTGGACTGCTGCGTCGAGCCCGTGCTCACGCTGGAGGAATCGGCCTGCCATCCGCAGTTGCGTGCACGCCGCATGGTGGTCGATGTCCCCGTGGCCGGCACGGCTATGACGGCAGACACGGCGGATGCCGACACGCTGCCCCAGATTGCCCATCCCGTGCGCTATTCGGCAACCCCGCCGGTGTACCGGCACGCCGGAGAGACGCTGGGCCGACAAAGCCGCGACATCCTGGCCGAGCTGGGCTATGGCGATAGCGATGTGGCGGCATTGGCCTCCGCCGGCGTGATCGCGCCGGGCGAGGCCTCATAAAGAGACCAGACCAAGGAGACTGACATGCAGCACAGCAGGAGACACTGGCTTTGCCAGGCCGCGGCATTGGGTGGCGCGGCGGCGCTGGCAAGCTGGCCCACGCGGGGCGACAGCGGCTATCCCGGCCGGCCGTTGCGGCTGGTCGTGCCCTATCCGGCGGGCGGCGGCACCGACACCATCGCGCGCCTCATCGGGCAGCAGCTGGCGCAGGCCTGGAAGCAGCCCGTGGTGGTCGACAACAAGCCGGGCGCCAGCGGCATCCTGGGCAACGATATCGTCGCCAAGGCGGCCCCCGACGGCTATACGCTGCTGCTGGCGATCACCGCGATGATCCAGTCTCCGAGCCTGTACCGGAAGATGCCCTACAACGTGGAGCGCGACTTCCTGCCCGTGTCGCTGGTGGCGCGGTCGTCAGACCTGTTCGTGGTGCCGTCGCGCGTGCCGGCCCGGACACTGGCCGAATTCATCGCCCTGGCAAAGGCCAGCCCGGGCAAGCTGAGCTACGGGTCATACGGCAATGGCACGTCGTCGCACCTGCATGGCGAGCAATTCAAGATCCAGGCCGGCATCGATATCGTGCACATCCCCTACAAGGGCGCGGCGCCGCTGGTCAGCGACATCCTCGGCGGCCAGGTGGATTCCGCGTTTGTCGATGTCACGTCGGCCAACAGCTACCTGACTGGCGGCAAGTTCCGCGTGCTGGGCATCACGGGCACGCAGCGGCACGCGGCCCTGCCTGCGGTACCCACGTTCTCCGAGGCCGGCCTGAGCGGATTCGAGCCCAATGGCTGGTTCGGCATCTTCCTGCCCGCCGGCACGCCACGCCCGATTGCCGACCGCCTGGCCGCCGAGATCGGACGCATCGTGAAGCAGCCCGAGGTGTCGCAGCGGCTGACGGCCATGGGCCTGCAGCCGGTGGCCTCCAGCCCGGCCGAGCTGGCGACGGTGGTCAGCAACGACACCCCGAAATGGGCGGAGATCGTGCGCACGGCACGCATCCAGCTCGACTGAAGGCGACGCCACCGGCGCGCGGGGGCGGGCCGGCGGCCCGCTATCGGATCAACAAAGGCCACCTTCAACAAATGCAAATTGCCTGACCGGCGGCCGTGACGCAAAGTCTCCCCAACAAACAGCCTGATACAGAAACAGGAGGAGACGATGCTGCGAATCATGCTTGCTGGCGCGGTACTGGCGCTGGCCCACGGGGCGGCCCTGGCCGACACCTATCCCTCGCGCCCGGTGCGCCTGCTGGTGGGCTATGCGCCGGGCGGCCCGGTCGATACCGCCGCGCGCATCTATGCCGACTACATGGGCCGGGTGCTCAAGCAGCCGGTCATCGTGGACAACCGCGCCGGTGCCAGCGGCGCCATCGCGGCCGGCATGACCACCAGCGCCAAGCCGGACGGCTACACGCTCTACTTCGTGGCAAGCCCCACGATGACCATGACGCCGCTGATCCAGAAATCGGTCAGCTTCAAGCCGGCGCAGGACTTCACCTATGTGGGCCTGATCACCGACTACACCAACGTCCTGCTGATCAACAAGGACTTCCCGGCCAAGAACGTCGACGAACTGGTGTCGTACGCGCGCAAGCATCCGGGCGACGTCAGCTTCGGCTCCGCCGGCATCGGGGCGTCGAACCACCTGTCTGCCGAACTGCTGGCGCAGATGACCGGCGTGAAGATGCTGCATGTGCCGTACAAGGGCAACGCCCCGGCCATGGCCGACGTCATCAGCGGCAAGGTCACGTTCATGTTCGATATCACCGGCACGGCCATCGGCCATATCCAGGGCGGCAAGGTGCGCGCGCTGGCCGTCACGTCGAAGACCCGCAACGCGGCGCTGCCGAACGTGCCCACGCTGGTCGAATCCGGGCTCAAGCAATATGACCTGACCGGCTGGTACGGCCTGGTCGGCCCGCTCGGCATGCCGGCCGATGTCACCGGCCGGCTGGTCAAGGCACAACAGACCGTGGGCCAGGACCCGGCGTTCCGCGCCCGCATGGCCGAAGGCGGCTACGACCTCAACGTCACCGGCCCGGCGCCGCTGCAGGACCGCATCAAGAAGGAACTGGCGCTGTGGGGCAACGTGGTCAAGACGGCCAATATCGAGGTGGAATAAGCCGGACGGCCCGGGCGGTACCGTTCCGCCCGGGCGAAGTACCGCTTTCCCGATGACGAATTGCGCGGCCTCCGGGCTGCCCATACACTGCGACGAGCCGGCCTGCGCGTGACTGCGGGGCCGGCGCCACTCCGACATCCATTTTGCAAAGGACTTGAGCGAGATGCCGCAGGACCGAGCCATCGCGAATCGCATCAGCGACATTCCCCGCCACTGGGCTGCCCACGCGCCCGGGCATGTGGCCGTGCATGAAGGCGAGCGCACGGTGAGCTTTGCGCAACTCTGGGAAGGCGTCGGGCTGGCGCGGCAGTACCTGGAAGCCCAGGGCGTCGGCACCGGCGACCGCGTCATGATTACCGGCGAGAACTGCCTGGCCGTCATCACACTGGTCTTTGCGCTGTCAGAACTCGGCGCCTGGCCAGTGGTGACCAACGCCCGGCTGACGGCCCGCGAGATCGAGGAAATCCGCGCGCACTGCACGCCCCGGCTGATGCTGTTCACCCACGCGGCGTCTCCCGACGCCCTGCGCCACGGCCTGCGCTACCGCGCCCGCGAGATCGCCCCGCCCGGGCTGGGGCCGTTGATGGCCGCCGATGTGGACGAACGCAGCGAGCGCGAGCCGCAGGCGCTGGCGCACGAGGTGGCGGCGCTGATCTACACGTCGGGCACCACGGGCCAGCCCAAGGGCGTGATGGTCACCCATCGCGGCCTGCTGCACTACGCGCGGGTCACGGCCGACACGCGCAAGATCGGCCCCGGCGACTGCGCCTATGCCGTGATGCCGATGTCCCATATCTTCGGCCTCGCCACGCTGCTGCTGGCGACCTTCCAGGGCGGCGGCAGCCTGTACCTGGTGGCCCGCTTCAACGTCACCGATGCCTGTGCCGCGCTGCAGCGCGAGGCGATTTCGATCCTGCAGGGCGTGCCGGCCATGTTCAGCCGCATCCTGGCCCACCTGCAGAAGCAGGGCATCGCCACGCTGCACCCCTCGCGCCTGCGCTATCTCTATACCGGCGGCGGCCCGCTGGAGCCGACGCTCAAGCGCAACGTCGAAGCCGTATTCGGCCAGCCGCTGCATCATGGCTATGGCATGACCGAATACGCAGGCTCGCTGTTCATCACCCGCATGGACCGCCCGCGCAGCGACTGCTCGGCCGGCGAGATTGTCGAAGGTGCCGAACTGCGGATCGTGGGCGCCCACGGCGAGACGGTGTCGCCGGGCACGGCTGGCGAGCTATGGGTGAAAGGGCCCGGCGTCATGCGTGGCTACTATCGCGATCCGGCGCAGACGGCGGAAGCCTTGCGCCCGGAAGGCTGGCTCAACACGGGCGATATCGGCCGCCTGGGGCCCGACGGCGCGCTGTATATCGTCGGGCGCACGCGCGACCTCATCATCCGCTCGGGCTTCAGCGTCTATCCGATCGAGGTGGAATCGGTCATCAACACGCATCCGGCGGTGCGGCTGTCCGCCGTGGTCGGCAGGCCGGCGGCCGATGGCAACGAGGAGATTGTGGCGTTCGTGGAGCTTCGTGAAGGCGAGACCTTCGATGCGGCCGAATTGCACGCCTATCTCGCCGAGCGGCTGTCGCCGTACAAGCGCCCCGCGCAGATCGTGCGGGTGCCAGCCATTCCCACCACCGCCAGCGGCAAGCTGCACAAGCACCAGTTGCGCGGCATCGTCGCGGAGATGGCCTAGCCCTCCGTACGCAGGGCCCGGCCCTTTCAGGCCGGGTTGCCCGTGCCGTCTTCCACCAGCAGGTCCACCAGCTTGCGTGCGAAGACCGGCAGCGCATCCAGGTCTGCCACGCAGATCTGGAGCTTGCGCTCGGCCCAGTCGTCCTCGATCTGCACGATATTGAGCGCCATGGTCTGGGCGTGGCGGCGCGCGGTGCTCTCCGGCAGCACGCCGATGCCGACGTTGGCCTCGATCATGCGCCCTGCCGTCTCGAAATTGCTGACCTGGATGCGCCAGTGCAACTGGCGCTGCAGGTCCGAGGCGGCGCGCTTCAGGAAGTTGTGGATCGCGCTTTCCTCGGGCAGGCCGATGAAATCGTAGTCGAGCGTCTCGACAAACCGTACGCGCTTGCGCTGGGCCAGCGGGTGGCTCAGCGCCGTGGCCAGCACCAGGCGGTCCAGCCGGTACGGCATCACTTCAAGCCCTTCCATGTTGACGCCGCTGGCGGCAATGCCGATATCGACCATGCCTTCCTGCACGGCCCGCACGATGTCCGGGCTGAGCCGCTCGCGGATATCGACGGTCACGTCGGGATGATTGACCAGGTACGTACGCAGCACCCCCGGCAGGAATTCGCTCATGGCGGTGGTGTTGGCGAACACGCGCACGTGCCCCTTGATGCCTGACGCGTACTCCTGCAGGTCGCCGCTCAGCTGCTCGATCTGCCGCAGCACGCGGCGCGCGTGGGCCAGCAGCGTCTCGCCGGCCGGCGTCACCTTGACGCCCTGGCTGCTGCGGCTCAGCAGCTTCACCCCCAACCTGCTCTTCCAGGTTCTTGATGCGCGTGCTGGCCGCCGGCAGCGACAGGTGGCAACGTTCTGCACCGCGGGTCAGGCTGCTGGCTTCCGCAATATGCGTGAAGAGATTCAGATCGACCAGATCGAAGCGCATGTCGTTGTCTCCAGGGTAGCCAGCGATTATCGCCCGAACGCCGGCATTTTTTCCATTCTCGCAATTACGGAGAAGCCTTCACTGCCGGCGAATGCCGGATTCAAAACATGCAAATAGCCGGGGGGCCGCACATCGGTCAAGCTTTGCCATCGAACCCTCACGGAGACACCCGATGGCAGAAGAACAGACCCTGCTGGTTGACATCGCGGACGGCATTGCCACGCTGACGCTGAACCGCCCCCAGTTCAAGAATGCCCTGAACGGCCCGATGCGCGACGCCCTGCGCGAAGCCGTGCAGCAGATCCGTGCCGACCGCACCGTACGCGCCGTGGTGCTGCGCGGGGCAGGCACCGACTTCTGCTCCGGCGGCGATATCCGCGCGATGAATGTCACCGCCGCCGACGCCGGCCGCAACCGCATGGACGACCTGCACGGCTGGATTGCCCTGCTGGTCGACCTGGACCGCCCGGTGGTGGCAGCCGTCGATGGCGTGGCATACGGCGCCGGCTTCAGCCTGGCATTGCTGGCCGATTTCATCGTGGCATCGCCGCGCGCACGCTTCTGCATGCCGTTCATGAAGGTCGGGCTGGTCCCCGATTGCGGCGCGCTGTACACGCTGCCGCGCGTGGTCGGCATGGCGCGCGCCCGCGATCTGGTCTTCAGCGCACGCGAAGTCGGGGCGGAAGAGGCGAAGCAGATCGGCGCGGTGTTCGAGATCGTGGCGCAGGACCAGCTTCACGCCCGCGCCGACCAGATCGCGCGCGGCCTGGCCGGTGCTTCGCCAACGGCGTTTGCGCTGACCAAGCGGGCGCTGAACCAATCGAACGGCGCCGATGTGCGCGCCATGCTGGAACTGGAATCGCTTGGGCAGGGCATCGCCTTCACCACCGACTACCACCACGAGGCCGTACGCCGCTTCAAGGAAAAGGAGCCGCCGCTGTTCCAGTGGCCAACTTCGGCAGGCTGAGGATTGCCACCCTCTCCCGCCCGATGGTTTGCGCCCCTCGCCCACTTCATGGGAGAGGGGAGCGCATAGCCAGCCACTTCGCCATCTCAGCCCGCCGTGATCCCCGCCGTCTGGATCACCTTGCGCCATTTCTCGATTTCGCTGCGCAGCCGCTGGCGCATCTGCTCCTGCGTGCCGGCATCCGCCTCGGCGCCGGCCTGCAGCAGCCGTTGCCTGACGCCCGCGTCCTTCATGGCGACGTTGAAGTCGGCATTGATCTTGTCGAGGATCGGCTTCGGCGTCTGGGCCGGCGCGAACAGTGCCGCCCAGGAATAGGCCTCGTAGCCGGGCAGCCCCGATTCTGCGACGGTCGGCACGTCGGGCAGCATGCCCGAGCGCTGGCGGCTGGCTACGCCCAGCACCTTGATACGTCCCGACTTGATATGTTGCAGCGCGGTCGGCGCATCGCTGAACATCAGCTGGACCTGCCCACCCAGCAGGTCGTTCATGGCCGGGCCGCTGCCCTTGTACGGCACGTGCTGCAGCTTGGTGCCCGCTTCCATGTTGAACAGTTCGCCCGCCAGGTGCGTGCCGCCGCCGTTGCCGGACGAACCGTAGGCCAGCGTGTGGCCGCTCCTGGCGTAGGCAATCAGCTCCTTGATATTGCTGGCTGGCACCGACGGATGCGCGACGACGAACACCGGGAACATCGCCGCGAAGCTGACCGGCGCGAAGTCCTTCTCGATGTCGTAGGGCAGCTTGCCCATCAGCGACGGATTGACCGCGTGATGGATCGACCCCAGGAACAGCGTATAGCCGTCGGGCACCTCCTTGGCAGCAATGGTGGCGCCGATGGTGCCGCCCGCGCCAGCGCGGTTGTCGATGACGACCGGATACTTCCAGATCTCGCCCAGCTTCTGGCTGAAGATGCGCGCCGTGCTGTCCACCGGACCGCCAGGCGGAAATGGCACGATCAGGCGCACGGGCTTGGCCGGCCACGTTTGCGCGGCGAACGACGCAAACGGATGCGCCACGGCGCCGAACAGGCCGGCGGCCAACAGGCGCCTGCGCATGGCGGACGATGGGTTCATGCTGGGTCTCCTTGGGTCGACATCGAACCGGCCTGCTCCTGCAGCACGCGCTTGAGGATCTTGCCGTTGTTATTGGTGGGCAGCTCGGCCAGCGCCACGATGCGGGCCGGTCGCTTGTACGGGGCCAGGCGGCTGTGCAGGTGGCTGCGCAGCGCCTCCGGTTCCAGCGCAGCGCCGGGGCGCAGTTCCACGAAGGCAACGATTTCCTCGTTGCCGTCGCCTTCGGCAACGCCGACCACGGCCGAACGCTGGATGCTTGGATGGGTATTGAGCGCGGTCTCCACTTCGGCCGGATAGACGTTGAAGCCCGAGCGGATGATCATTTCCTTGAGACGGCCCACCACGAACAGTGCGCCATCGGCGTGCATCTCGCCAAGGTCGCCGCTGGCGTACCAGCCGCCCTCGCGCATCACCGCCGCCGTGGCCGCCGCATCGCGGAAGTAGCCCGGCATCAGCCCCCTGCCCCGCAGCCACAGTTCGCCGCGCTGGCCCAGCGGCAGCGGCTGGCCGGTTACGGCATCGGTCACCTGCACCTCGGCCTCTGCCACGGCGTAGCCGGCGCTGGTGTCGGGCCGCTGCTCGCCCAGGCGCGTCACATGGACCGATCCGGCGTATTCGGACAACCCGTAGCCATGATGCAGCGTCAGCCCGAACGTGGATTCCACGCGCGTTTTCAGCGACAGGTCGAGCGGCCCGGCGCCGGTGTAGAGGTAGCGCAGCGCCGGGGCCACCGGCGCCGCAATGCCTTGTTCCTGCAGATAGGCCAGCAACCGCGAGAACAGCGTGGGCGGCCCCTGCAACTGCGACACGCCGTGATGGGCCAGCGCGTCGAGCAGATCGGCGGGATCGAACTGGGGCCGCATTACCAGCTGGGCGCCAGCCAGCAGCGAACTGAGCAGCACCGTGCCCAGGCCGAAGATATGGGTCATCGGCACAAAGGCATAGCTGCGGTCGGCCGGACCCAGCGCGCGGGCCTCGCGCGTCACTCGCGCGAAGTGGATCAGCGCGTCGTGCGTCAGCATCACGCCCTTGGGCTCGCCCGTGGTGCCCGATGTGAAGATCAGGGCGGCCACCTGGTCGCGCAGCGGCGCCGGCTCCGGCATGGCATCGGTGCGCACGGCCGAGCGATGCATGCCCGACAACGCCGATGGCGCGGCCCCGAAACGGCCGGCGTGCCCGGCGGCGGCACGCGACGCCGCGGCGGTAAAGTACACCAGCCGGGCATCGGCCCGGGCGGCAAAGGCATCGATCTCCCCGGCGGCCATGCGCGCGTTCACGCCGCACGACCAGGCCCCCACGCGGCTGCAGGCCAGGATCAGCGCGGCGTGCTCGGGGCAATTCTCGGCCACCACCATCACGCGGTCGCCGGGCCGCACGTCCAGCTCGCGCAGCTCTGACTCGGCGGTGTCCGTCAGCGCGCCCAGGTCGGCAAAGCTCAGGCTGCGGCCGTCCGGCAGGTGGAGAAACGGTTGATCGGGGGCCTCGGCCAACCAATGGTCAAGCAGCTCATGAATCCGGGTGGTCACGCTAGCCGTCCTTTTGCGTCAATGCGATGAAGAGGTCCGCGCAGCATGGCGCCAAAGCCTGGCAGGCGCCATTCGTAAATCACAAGGGCCGGCTTCGCTGGCCTGAAACCGCGCTGCGCCAATGCGGGCGCCCGCGCATTCCGGTATCCGGAAGGCTGGATTCGGCAATCTCGAACCAGCGTGGCGTACACGCCCATAGAATCGTTTTCACTGACCGGAGACAGTTCATGGACCTGCGTTTCACAAGAGAAGAAGAAGCCTTCCGCGAGGAAGTCGGCGCCTTTGTGCGGGCCAGCCTGCCCGCCGATATCCGCGACAAGGTGCTGGGCCATCGCCGCGTGGAGAAGGACGACTATGTGCGCTGGCACCGCATCCTGCACGCCCGGGGCTGGGGCGCGCCGACCTGGCCCACCGAGTGGGGCGGCACCGGCTGGAATGCGCTGCAGCGCCTGATATTCGAGATCGAGACCTTCCGCGCCGGCGCGCCGCGCATGCTGCCGTTCGGGCTGACGATGATCGGCCCCGTGCTGATGAAGTACGCCAGCGCCGCGCACAAGGCCCGCTTCCTGCCACGCATTCCGACCGTGGAAGACTTCTGGTGCCAGGGGTATTCCGAGCCCGGCGCCGGCTCCGACCTGGCGTCGCTACGGACGCGCGCGGTGCGCAAGGGCGACAAGTACATCGTCAACGGCCAGAAGACCTGGACCACGATGGCGCACTTTGCCGACTGGATCTTCTGCCTTGTCCGCACGGACACCGAGGCCAAGCCGCAGGAAGGCATCTCGATGCTGCTGATCGACATGAAGTCGCCCGGCGTGACGGTGCGGCCGATCAAGACGCTGGACGGCGGCCACGACGTGAACGAGACCTGGTTCGAGGACGTCGAGGTACCGGTGGAAAACCTGCTGGGCGAGGAAAACAAGGGCTGGACCTACGCCAAGTACCTGCTTGGGCACGAGCGCACCGGCATCGCCGGCATTGGGCACTGCTATCGCGAATTGCGCCAGCTGCGGCACTACGCGGCCGAAACCACCGACGGCCGCGGCCGCCCGCTGATCGAGGACGTGCGCATGCGCGACAGGATCGCCCGCGTGGAGATGGACCTGCTGGCGCTGGAAATGCTGCTGCTGCGCGTGGCAACCCAGGCAGCCGGCACGCCGGGCCCCGAGGCGTCGATCGTCAAGATTCGCGGCTCCGAGCTGCAGCAGGACATCGCCATGCTGCAGATGGAAGTGGCGGGCCCGAACGGCTGGCCGTACTCGCCGGACTGGATGGAGCCGGGCGCACCGCAGCCCGTGAGCGGCCCCGACTGGGCCGCCCCGGCGGCATCAACCTATTACGACATGCGCAAGACCACGATCTACGGCGGTTCGACCGAGGTCCAGAAAAACATCATCTCGAAGATGATCATCGGTTTCTAAGCAGGGGACGACAGGCATGGATTTCACCTACAGCGAAGAACAGCAGATGCTGGCCGACAGCCTGCGCCGCTTTGTCGCATCCGAGTATTCGTTCGATCATCGCCGCCGCAATGCGCGCGAGCATGGCGGCTTCGACCGCGCCACGTGGTCGCAGCTGGCCGACATGGGCGTGCTGGGCCTGACGGTGCCGGCCGACCACGGCGGCTTTGGCGAAGGCCCCGCGAGCCAGGTGGTGGTGCAGCGCGAACTCGGGCGCGGGCTGGTGCAGGAGCCCGTGATTCCGGCAGCCATCGCTGCGGCGATCCTGGCGCACCATGCGCCGGCAGCGCAACAGGCCGAATGGCTGCCCGCCATCGCCGATGGCAGCAAGGTCGTGGCGCTGGCCTACCTGGAGCCCGCCACGCGCTACCGGCTGGACGCGGCCCAGACCGTGGCGCAACAGCGCGAGCCGAACGGCTATGTGCTGCGCGGCACGAAATCGGTGGTGTGGCATGGCGGTGCCGCCGACACCTGCCTGGTCTCGGCGAAGCTCGATGGCAAGCTGGCGCTGTTCCTGGTCGATCGCGACGCCCCGGGGCTGACCGTGACCGCCTACCCCACCATCGACCGCCTGTCCGGCGCCGACCTGCAGCTTGCCGACGTGCCGGCCGCGCTGGTGACCGTCGACGGGCTGGAGGCGCTGGAACTTGGCATCGACCACGGTATTGCCGCGCAATGTGCGGCGGCAGCCGGCGCGATGGAGCGGCTCATAGAGATCACCGCCGAATACCTGGGCGCGCGCAAGCAGTTCGGCAAGCCGCTGGCATCGTTCCAGGCGCTGCAGCACCGCATGGCGGACATGCTGCTGCAGAAGGAGCTGGCCCTGTCGATGGCCTATGTGGCCGCGCAGGGGCTGGATGCCACCGATGCGGACGAGCGCCGCCGCAAGGTATCGGCCGCCAAGGTCGTCACCGCGCGGGCGGCCCGCTTTGTCGGCCAGCAGGCCGTGCAACTGCATGGCGGCATGGGCATGACCGACGAACTCGAAGTTGGCGACTATTTCAAGGCGCTTGCGATGACCGATGTGCTGCTCGGCGATACCGACCTGCACATGGAGCGCTACAGCGCCAGCATGGCCGCCATCGCGGCCTGACACGAACACCAGACGGAAGACACACCGATGACAATCAATGGCAAGGCATACATCGTCGGGGCCTACGAGCACCCGACCCGCAAGGCACCGGACAAGACCGTGCCGCAACTGCACGCCGAGAGCGCGCGGGGCGCGCTGGAAGACGCAGGCCTGACGCTGGCCGACGTGGACGGCTACTTCTGCGCCGGCGACGCGCCCGGCCTGGGCATGGTCAACATGGTCGACTACCTGGGCCTGAACGCGCGCCACGTGGATTCCAGCGAAATGGGCGGTTCGTCCTATATCGCCCATGTCTCGCACGCGGCGCAGGCGATTGCCGCCGGCAAGTGCAACGTGGCCCTGATCACGCTGGCCGGACGCCCGCGCTCCGAAGGCTCCAGCGGCACGCAGGCCCGCAACTGGGGGGCCAACCTGCCCGACCAGCCGTTCGAGGCGCCGTTCAGCCCGGTCACCGTCAACCTGTACGCGATGGTGGCGCAGCGCCACATGTACGAATTCGGCACCACCCCCGAGCAGCTTGCCTGGATCAAGGTGGCCGCCTCGCATCACGCGCAGCACAACCCGAACGCGATGCTGCGCGAACTGGTGACCGTCGAGGACGTGCTGAATTCGCCGATGATTTCCGATCCGCTGCACCGGCTGGACTGCTGCGTGGTGTCGGACGGCGGCGGCGCGCTGGTGGTGGCGCGGCCCGAGATCGCGGCGAAGCTGAACCGGCCCAAGATCAAGGTGCTGGGCGCTGGCGAGCACGTCAAGGGCCTGCTGGGCGGGCAGGTGGACCTGTCGTGGTCGGCCGCGCGCGTTTCGGGCGCGGCGGCCTTTGCCGAAGCTGGCGTCACGCCGTCGGATATCCAGTACGCGTCGATCTACGACAGCTTCACCATCACCGTGCTGATGCAGCTGGAAGACCTGGGCTTCTGCAAGAAGGGCGAAGGCGGCCGGTTCGTGATGGACGGCAACCTGATTTCTGGGGTGGGCAAGCTGCCGATCAATACCGATGGCGGCGGCCTGTGCAACAACCATCCGGCCAATCGCGGCGGCATCACCAAGGTGATCGAGGCCGTGCGCCAGTTGCGCGGCGAGGCCAATCCGGCCGTGCAGGTCAAGAATTGCCAGCTCGCGCTGGCCCAGGGGACCGGCGGCTACATGGGATCGCGCCATGGCTCGGCCACCCTGATCCTGGAACGCGAATAAGAGCGAGGCTACCGATGACCACTCCCTACGTTCCCACCGTTTTCAAGGCTCCGGACGAACTGCCCGACAACGCGCCGTTCTGGCAGGCCGCCCGCGAAGGCCGGCTGCTGGTGCGCCACTGCAAGTCATGCGGCAAACCCCACTGGTATCCGCGTGCGCTGTGCCCGTTCTGCATGGGCGACACCGACTGGAAGGACGCCAGCGGCCTGGGCGAGATCTATTCGTTCAGCATCACGCGCCGTGCCGGCCCCCATCCGTTCTGCATCGCCTATGTGAAGCTCGACGAGGGTGTGACGATGCTCACCCATATCGTCGATACCGACCTGGACAGCGTGCGGATCGGCCAGCGTGTGAAGGTGCGCTTTGCCGAGACCGAAGGGGGCGCGCCGGTGCCGGTCTTCGCGCCCGCCGAGCCGGCCTGAGCGGAGCACCCGATGGCAATCCGCTACCAGCACCTGCGCAACCGCGCCTTTTCCCCGGTGCGCCAGCACTACACCATGCGCGACACCATGCTCTACGCGCTGAGCCTGGGCCTGGGCAACGACCCGATGAACGCGGCGGCCCTGCCCTTTGTCTACGAAGGCACGCCGGGCGGGCTGCGCGCGCTGCCCTCGCAGGCCGTGGTGCTGGGCTATCCCGGCTTCTGGGCGCGCGAGCCCGACACCGGCATCGACTGGGTCAGGCTGCTGCACGGTGAGCAGCGGCTGCGGCTGCATCGTCCGCTGCCCGCCGATGCCGAGGTGGTGGGCCATAACCGCATCACCCACCTGACCGACAAGGGTGCGGGCAAGGGCGCCATCATGGTCACCGAGCGGCGGCTGGAAACCGTGCAGGGCGAACTGCTTGCCACCATCCAGCAGGTGTCGTTCCTGCGCGGCGACGGCGGCTACAGCGACCTTGACGGCGGCCAGCCCAGCGACGAACCGCTGCCAGCGCTGCGCCCGGTGCCCGAAGACCGCCCGCCCGATCTTGTCGACACCCAGCCAACGCGGCCCGAAGCGGCGCTGCTGTACCGGCTGATGGGCGACTTCAATCCGCTGCATGCCGACCCGGCCGTGGCAAGCGCCGCCGGCTTCGAGCGGCCGATCCTCCATGGCCTTGCCAGCTACGGGCTGGTGGCCCACGCGCTGCTGCGGCAATGCGCGGGCCATGACCCGGCACGGCTGCGCGCGTTCGATATCCGCTTTGCCGCGCCGGTCTTCCCCGGTGAAACGCTGGTGACCGAAATCTGGCGCGACCCCCTGCAGGCCGGCCAGTTCCAGTTGCGCGCCAGGGTGCTGGAGCGCGACAAGGTCGTGCTCAGCCATGGCTGGGCCGAGATTGCCTGAGCGCGACGGCCCATTGATCCTGCCCGATTCCTTCGCTTCGATATGACCGCTTCCAACGAACCAACTCCTGGCCTGCCGCCGCCGTCGCGGCAGACCGGCGCGCTCAGCCATCTGCGCGTACTCGATCTCTCGCGCGTGCTGGCGGGCCCGTGGTGTACGCAGAACCTGGCCGACATGGGCGCCGACGTCATCAAGATCGAGAAGCCCGGCGCGGGCGACGACACCCGGCACTGGGGGCCGCCGTATCTGGACGGCGATGACGGCCCCACGCGCCAGGCCAGCTACTTTGCGGCCTGCAACCGCAACAAGCGCTCGGTGACGGTGGACATTGCCACGCCCGAGGGCCAGCGGCTGGTGCGCGAACTGGCGCAGCAGAGCGACGTGGTGATCGAGAACTACAAGACCGGCGGCCTCAAGCGCTACGGGCTCGACTACGAGACGCTCAGCGCGCTGAACCCGCGCCTGGTCTACTGCTCGATTACCGGCTTCGGCCAGACCGGACCCTACGCGGCCCGCCCCGGCTACGACCTGCTGGTGCAGGCCATGAGCGGGCTGATGAGCATCACGGGCCAGCCCGATGGCGAACCCGGCGGCGGCCCGCTGCGCGTGGGCGTGGCGGTGATCGACGTGTTCACGGGGATGTATGCCACCACCGCCATCCTTGGCGCGATCGAGGCGCGGCATCACACGGGGCGCGGCCAGCGCATCGACATTGCCCTGCTCGACGTAGCCATGGCGATATTGGCGAACCAGGGCGCCGGCTACCTGAATGCCGGCGTGGTGCCGACGCGCCAGGGCAATGTGCATCCGAGCGTGGTGCCCTACCAGGACTTCCCCACGCGGGACGGCAACATGCTGCTGGCGATCGGCAACGACGGGCAGTTCGCACGCTTCTGCGAGGTGGCCGATGTGGACTGGGCGCGCGACGAGCGCTACGCCACCAACAGCGCCCGCGTCACGCATCGCGACACGCTGATTCCGATGATGTGCGAGGTGACCCGCGCCAGGCCGACGCACGACTGGATTGGCCTGCTCGAAGCGGCTTCGGTGCCGTGCGGCCCGATCAACGACATCGGACAGGCGTTTGCCGACGAGCACGTCCAGCATCGCGGGCTGCGCGTGGAGCAGTACCGCTATGCAACGGCAGACCGTCCCGAAGCGGACACCGTGAACCGGATCTGCTCCACGGCCAGCCCGCTGCGATTGTCAGACACGCCGCCCACGCTGCGCCACGCACCCCCTGCGCTGGGCCAGCACACGGACGAAGTGCTGCGTGACTGCCTGGGTCTCGGGCCGCAGGCGGTGGCGGACCTGCGGACCAAGGGCGTGCTGTAGCCGGTTGCCGACATGCGGCTCAGTATCGGGTCGGCGTCGCACCTGCGTCTGGCGCGTATCGCACCGGCATTCGGGATGACCGTCACGGCCACACGCGGCACGGCCGTGATGCGGCGCGATGGCTTCGCACGCACGCTGTTGCCCGGCGTGCCGTGCATCGTCATGCCGTTCCAGTCGTTCGACCTGCTGGTGGCCGGCAGCGTGGCGCAGCCGGCGGGCTGCCGGATCGAGATCGGTCTGGCGTCGGCCGCGCCGGTTCCTGGTGGCCCGGCTGATGCGGGTCCGGCTGATGCGGGTCCGGCTGATGCGGGTCCGGCTGATGCGGGTCCGGCTCAGGCAAGCCTGCATCGGGATCTGTCGCGGCGCATTTTCCTGCAGCCCGATCTGCCGTGGAGCGCCGCCTTTGCCGCGGGCTTGCTGGGGGAATCGCCCGACCGTCTGCGGCGGATGCTGTTTGCCGAAGGTGCGGCATTCGGCGACCTGTGCCGGACGCAGCGCCTGATGCGGTTGCTGTTCGAGGCGCCTCACAGGCGCGCCAGCCTGACGTCGCTGAATCGCAGCCTGGGGTGGCCGCCCGGCCACGATCTGGAATCATCATTCCATGACAGATTCGGCATCACGCTAGATCTGCTTCGGCACGCCACGGCCGCCAGCGATGCGCCACGCCATGCAGGGTGGCCAGCCCGCGTAACGCCCCCCGCCGCCCACTATTGGCCCAGCCTATCCCCCGCATAACAAACCGGTCTTGGACGCTATAGCCGGAAAGGCGGATCATCGCGAGCAACGGTTTTCCCCACCCACCGGAGTCTTCGATGAAGTCCGCCCTGCTCGCCCTGTGTGGCGCAGCCTCCCTCCTTGCCTCGCTGTCCGCCGTTGCTGGTCCCGACTTTGCCGTGATCGAGCGCGCGCGTGCCAACGCCCATCAGCGTCAGCAGGTCAAGCCCGCCGCATGCCATTGCGACACCGCAAGCGGCCCCGGCACCGGCACCAGCACCAGCACCGCCCCGTCGGCCAGCGTGCCGAAGGCCGCCCTGGCGCCAATCCATACCAGCTAGGCCAGCGGCGCAGGCAGATCGCCGGCTCAGGCGCCGGTCAGCGCCGCCGCGCGGCCCGCTTCGGCCACGAAATCGATGAACCGGCGCACGCGCACCGGAATATGGGTGCGGTGCGGGTAGTACATATAGAGGCCGACGTTGTTGCTGTCGAACTGCCGCAGGATCGGTATCAGGCGGCCGGCAGCCACGTCGTCGCGCACCAGGAACATCGACAGCTGGCCGATGCCCATGCCGGCCCGCACGGCCGCGATCTCTGTCTGCACGTCGTTGAAGGTGGCGACGGCCGGCACGTCCTGGAATACCAGGTCGCCATCGATGCTCAGTTCCCAGGGCACCATGCGCCCCGTTGCGGGCCGCCGGAAGCCGGTGCAGGCGTGCTGCAGCAGTTCGTCCAGCGTGCGGGGCTCGCCATGCCGTTCCAGGTACGCGGGCGCCGCGCAGATCGCCATCGGCAGGTCGCACAGCCGCCGCGCCACCAGGTTCTGGCCCGGGCTCGTGCCCGACCGGAAGCCGACATCGATGCGTGACTCGACCAGATCCGTAAAGAAATCGCTCAGTTGCAGGTCGAACGTGATGCCCGGATACATGGCGCGGAACTGCTGCATCAGCGGCACCAGCACATGCGTGCCGACCGATGGCGGCGCGGTCAGCCGGATCAGCCCGTCGTCCTCGCTTTTGGCACTGCGCACCTGCGCCAGCGCCTCGTCCAGCTGACGCAACCCGGGATCGGCCAGTTCGAACAGGCGGGCGCCTTCGTCCGTCAGGCTCAGCTTGCGGGTGGTGCGATGCAGCAGGCGCACACCCAGATCTTCTTCCAGCGTACGCACGGCCTTGCTGACGGCCTGTGGCGTCACGCCAGCGTCCACTGCGGCACGGGCAAAACTCCTGGCCCGCACCACGCCCAGAAACAGTGTCAAGACACGCGCCCTGTCCATGATCCTTGCGATGTATTCACAACCGGCGGTTGGCAATGGCGCAAGAATACCCGAGCGGGTGCCGCCGCGAGCATCTGAATCTCCTAAGTCGCATTACGAAAACATTCACTTCGGCCATGGCGGGCAATCGGGGAACATCGGTGCCATCCGGTTCAATCCTCAGGAATACAGCCACCCATGCCCGCCTGCGGCAGCCAGAGCGGCTCCTCCGTCCGATCGTCCCTGCGCTGCAGGCTGGCCTGCCTGACGGCGGCGGCCTTGCTCGCCCTGCCGGGCATGGCCCATGCGTGGACGGCGGGCGGCGGCGGGGGTGCGGCGGCGGCCACGGCCTCGCCCGACACGCATTCGGGTCCGTATCGCGGCATCGTCGGCCCGGTCGGGACACCGGAGCCCGCGCCAGCCGAACCGCCGCTCTGGGACCGCGCGCTGCCCTTCTTTGCCCAGCGCGTGATCGACAAGGGCTACAACCTGCCCAACCCATACGACATCGGCTATTCGTACTTCGACGGCTACCAGCGCTACCAGCTCAGCGACCTGCAGATATCCGCCGGCAACAATCCGCTGCGCGCGGCCGATTTCGTCCAGTTCCAGCAATCGCGCATCCATAACACGTCAAATCAGGTGCAGGTCGGGGCTTGGCTGTTTCCGTTCATGAACGTGTACGGCATCGTCGGCAATGTGCAGGGCAGCGGATCGATCGACATCAATTTCTCGTCGCTGACCGACCTGGAACGCTTCTTCGGCATCAATGTCGGCTGCGGCGGGCGCCGGCCACGGGCAGCGTGCAGCCAGGCGATCAAGCTACCGACCCAGCACGCCAACTACAGCGGGCACACCTATGGCGGCGGCTTTACGCTGGTGGGCACTTACAAGCACCTGTTCTTTTCGCTGCCGGTGACATACACGGTGTCGGACATCACCATGTCGGAGACGCCGATCAAGTCGATCAATATCGGGCCGCGCGTGGGCTGGAATATCCGGCTCGGCCATGGGCTGGGGCTGCTGACGCCATACGTGGGGGCCACGTACTTCCGCACGCGCGCCACCATCACCGGCCATTTCGACGTGCCGCTGCCCGACACCGACGGGCAGACCGCGCGGCTGAACTACCAGATCGGCGAGCATGTGACCGGCTACTGGAGCGGGTCATTCGGCGCAAGCTGGACGATCAATCGCAGCTTCGGCCTGCTGATGGAAATCGGCTACGGCTATAACCGCAACAACATCATCGCCACCGGATTCTTCCGGTTCTGACAACCATGCGCGCCGCCCCGCCTCCGGTCCGAATCAAGGCCCGACTTCCGGCCCGACTTGGCGCGCTGTTGCTGGCCGCCTGCTCAGCCAGCGCCATGGCACAGACCGGCGCCGAGGCCGGCCCGGAGCCCAAACCCGAACCCGAGCACGCAAGCTGGATCGACAAGGTGCTCAACAAGCTCGGCGCATCGAAGGAAGTGGACCTGAGCCACGGGATCGACTGGGGCGTGCTGCCCGGGCCGTTCTACAACCCCGAGATGGGGCTTGGCGTCGGGGCCGCGGCGGTGGGCCTGTACAAGCCGAAGAACGCCGAAAAGGACACGCAGCTTTCCACGCTGAACCTGCATGGCTTTCTGACCACCTCGGGCGCGGTGGGCATTGGCGTGGACAACAACACGTTCTTCGCCGACGACAGCTATCGCTTCGTCTTCAGCGGCGCCCTGATCAACATGCCCACTTCGTACTGGGGCATCGGCTACGACAAGGCGATCAACGACGCCAACAAGGAAGGCTACACGCGGCGCGGCATCGTGGTGCAACCCCGGATCATGATGCGGGTGCGGCCCAACGTCTACGTCGGCGGCGGCTACGACTTCGAATACGACAACGCGGCCCAGCTGGACCGCGGCGCCAGCAGTGCGCTGGCTACCGACCCGCACGGCACGCGGGTGCTCAGCAGCGGCCTGACCGCGCATTTCTCGTACGACACGCGCGACTTCCTGCCCAACCCGTACAAGGGCCAGGCGCTGCTGGTCAATGGCACGGTCTACCGGCGGGCCATCGGCAGCGACAACGACTTCGAAACACTGGAAATCACCTACGACAAGTACTTCCCCATGCGCGAGCGCGACGTGCTGGCCTTCGACATCTACGGCAAGTTCAACTGGGGCGATGTGCCGTGGAGCATGATGTCCAAGCTCGGCGACAACCGGCGCATGCGCGGCTATTTCATGGGCCAGTACCGCGACAAGGCCATGATGACCGCACAGGTGGAGTACCGCTGGCATATCGTGGGGCGCCAGGGTATGGTGTTCTGGGCCGGCACGGGCGCCATCGCGGGCAACCCGGGCGCGCTCACGTCGGCGCACTGGCTGCCCAACGCCGGCGTGGGGTACCGCTTCGAATTCAAGCCCCGCGTCAACGTGCGCTTCGATGTGGGTGTCGGCCGCAATACCAAGGGCGTCTATTTCCAGATCAACGAGGCGTTCTGAACGAGCATCCGGTCCCGGCAGACGCGGGCGAAAGCGGTTGCCGCTGGCAGGGGCTCAGATCGATTGCTCGCCCGCACCCATCGGCAGATCGTCCTGGGCGGCAATTGCCACGAGTTGCTCGAGCTTCTCAAGGGCCCGTGACAGTGCAATCGCGCTGCGCTCGTGCGGCTTGCCCGCGCGAAATATCGACTGGATGCGGGAGTGGCGCGATAGCCCGCATGAAGACGCCGGTCCCAGAACTTCGACGGCTCGCCACCAGCGCTGGAACAAAAAAAACGCCGCAGACCGGTTGGCCCGCGGCGCCTTCAGGACTGACGGCTGCCAGTCTTACTTGCCCAGCTTCACGCTCGTGGCGTCGGCGGTCAGGTAACCGACCGAGGCGCCCAGGCCGTTCTTGTAGTTGGCAAACACCAGCGGCTCAACCTGCGTCTTGACCTGCGTCTTGATGCCGTCACCAGCATGCTGGAAGTTGCTCATGATGTAGGTCCAGCCGTTGATCTCGTCAACGGCGTGCAGGCCCGTCGATTCGGCACCGGCCGGCACAGACATCAGACGCGACAGCTTCTTCGTGTCGATGTTGTACGCCCACAGGAAGTTGTTGGTGTGGCGGCTGCTGTCCTCGCCGATAAACAGCGTGCGCAGCTTTTCCGAGAACTTCAGGTTGTCCGGGTTGCCGATGGTTTCCGGATCCGACGTGTTGCCCAGCGCGTCAGCGGTGATGTCCTTGCCGACGATCAGCGCCTGGGTATGCACCGGCATCCATTCGCTGTTGATGGCCGCGCCAGCGGTGTCCTTCTGCCCGCCGGCCAGCTTGTGCTGCAGCACGCCGCCCGAGTTGATCGCGGCAGGCACGCTGATACCGCTTTCGGCGTACCAGCCCTTGGCCGTGTTGTTGGTCACCATCGAGTCCACGATGTTCTGCAGCGCGGAGTAGGCGATCTTGTCCTTGATGTTGACCGTCGTGCCTTCCATCTTGGTGAAGCCCATGCTGCCGCCCATCAGGGCCGCGTAGCGGTGGGTTTCCAGGAACGCGGCGACCAGTTCCTTGCCGGCCTTGACGCGGACCCACTGCGCCGCACCGCTGAGCATGATCTTCGTGTACGTCGTATCGGACGGATCGGTGGCCGAGTAGTCCATGATGTCGGCGAACGTGTGCGACTTGGCCCAGGCTTCCACCTGCGCGCTCGTGGCGTGGCCCAGCTTGATCCACGTCAGGTCGGCGCCGGCTGCGGCCGGGTCCACCGAGAAGCCTGCACCCACCTTGGCCACGTAGAGCGTACCGGCCGACAGGTCCTTTTCCTTGTCCGCCACGAACACGAACAGGCCGCTGTTGGTGGCGTCGTCGCCCATCAGCACGGTGCGGTTGTCAGGCATCACCTGCACCAGCTCGTGCGAGATGCGGCCCACGCAGTAGTGCTTCCTGATCGAGCCCGTGCCGTCGGCGTTGACCGTCACTTCCGGCAGGTGGCCGTACAGGTACGGGTTGAACGCGATCGTCGAGGTGCCGTACAGGTTCAGCGCGTAGTCGATGCACTGCTGGTTCGTTGCAGCGGTGCGTGCGTCCGGCTCGTACTCTTCGCTCGACAGGTGGGTGTTCCACGGCGACAGGCTGGCGCCACAGGTGATCCACAGGCCGTTGGCGCTCGACGTGTCCACGTTGTGGTACTTCACCAGCGACAGCTTGCCCGTGGCCGGGTCCTGGTCCAGCGTCAGCACGGCGATCGGCGACGGCAGGCGGCCGTACATGTCCTTGAGCTTGGCCTGGTCCCACGTCGTGTATTCGAACTGCACCACGGCGAAAACCGTGTTGCCCTTCACGCCGGCAACCTTGGCGCCTTCGATCTTCAGCAGCGACGTGCCATCCGGCGAATCGGAGAAGAACTGCTTGTTGGTGGCCGTCGACGACGGGTCGAGGATCGGGTTGTTGTTGATATTGAAGTAGCCGCCGGCCAGGATCTGGCCACCGTTGCCGTCCGGCACCATGTCGCCGGTCATGAAGAACGGCTGGTAGGCCAGCTTGTACGTCTGGCTGGTGCCGTCGCTCAGCTTCACCGTCAGGCTGGAGCCGACCGTGGTCGTAGCCATGGCTGCCGGGTTGCTCAGCGAAGGCGCCGGCATGGCCGTGAACTCGGCCGACACGAAGCTCGGCGTGACGGTACCCGGCGGCGTCGTGCCGCCCGGCGTCACGGCCGCCGGTGCATCGTCGCCGCCGCCGCAGCCAGCCAGCAACGAGGTGGAAGCCAGGCCAAGCGGCAGCATCGGCGCGCCGGCCAGGAGTTTCAGGGCCTTGCGGCGCGAAGCGTCAGGTTTTTCGAACATCTGTTTGTTTCCCGTCTGGTTGTTATCGAACGCGCCCTTGCCATTGGCAGGCCATTCGTCCTTGTGAGGCCGGCGGCACAAGGCCGCACCGGGACGCATCCTATTGAGCGTTTATGACAACAAGTTGAACCCAACGTGAATGCGTCATACATCCAACACACGGTTGCCTGTCCGCCCGTGCACCGGTAAAAATCGCGGGCAAAAAAAACGCCGCAGCCAGGATCTGGCCGCAGCGCGTCAATTCGCCGGTCCGCACGACACCCACTATGTCGCCCGTTGCACCCCATTTCTGGTTCGACCGGCTTGTCCTTTCATGGCAGAGGAAAACCGCCACGGGACCGCATCGTAGTGATCAACGGTGTCGGTTTCATGACAACGTGTCTTTACATACGACCAGGCAAATTCATGGCTGATGTTTGCCCCGGCAGTCAGGCGACAGGCTCGGAACCCGCGGTTCAATGGCTTCCCGAGTGTGGTGAAAATCAAACGGATACAGGATGCTGCTTCGAATTTTTACTCATGAGCACCAGAAATTCAGGTATCCGGGGAATATGTCATCTTTAGCCTATTGAAGTGATCAATCCGGACGGCTAAGGTTCTGCGCATAATATTTTCCACGGCAATATATGCAAATTCGTGCATATATTGTTCGCCCCAGCCGGAAAAACAATGATCCATTCCATGACGGGACGCACCAGTCGTCTCCAGCCGCCCTCGTTCCTGGCCCCTCCGGGTCATGCCGCCGCGCGTCCGCGCGGCCGGTTCCGTTTATCTGTTTTGTAGCAACCCGTAGCAACCGTCGCCATTCCCGGGCCAAAACGTCTCTGAAAGCCCGGCACGGCGACAACCTCTGGAGGTAATCCGCGCCAAGGGTGTGACGGGGTCAACCGACGGGCCAGCCAGACCCGGCGGACGCGCCAGACTGCACGGACGGATTACCGAGGATCCACGACTGGAGAACATCCAATGAGCAGTGTTATGAATGAAGGTGGCATGCCGTCCCACGGGTCGGCGCCGTTCTTCTCGAAAGAAGCGACCTACGCCAAACCGGGATTTTCCCGCTGGATGGTGCCGCCGGCCGCGCTTGCGGTGCATCTCTGCATCGGCCAGGCCTATGCATTCTCGGTATTCAATGCCCCCCTTTCCAAGGTGATCGGCATTACCGAATCCGTGGCTGACGACTGGAAGCTGACCACGCTGGGCTGGATTTTCTCGCTGGCGATTTTCTTCCTGGGCATTTCGGCGGCATTTGCCGGCAAATGGCTGGAACGCGTCGGCCCGCGCCGCACGATGTTCACGGCGGCCTGCTGCTTCGGTGGCGGTTTCCTGATTTCCGCGCTGGGCGTCTACACGCACCAGATCGTCCTGCTCTACCTGGGCTACGGTGTGCTGGGCGGCATCGGGCTTGGCCTGGGCTATGTGTCGCCGGTGTCGACGCTGATCCGCTGGTTCCCGGATCGCCGCGGCATGGCAACCGGCATGGCCATCATGGGCTTCGGCGGCGGCGCGATGATCGCCGCGCCGCTGTCCGTGGCGCTGATGAACTACTTCAAGAGCGCCACTTCGGTTGGCGTGACCCAGACCTTCCTGGTCATGGGCGTGGGCTACTTCATCTCGATGACCATCGGCTCGCTGGCCATCCGCGTCCCGCCGCCCGGCTGGAAGCCGGAAGGCTGGACCCCGCCGGTGGTCGAAAACAAGATGATCACGCGTAACCACGTGCATATCGACGAAGCGCTGAAGACCCCGCAGTTCTACCTGCTGTGGCTGGTGCTGTTCCTGAACGTGACGGCCGGTATCGGCGTGCTCGGCCAGGCGTCGCTGCTGATCCAGGAAAGCTTCAAGGGCAGCGTGAGCGCGGCGGCCGCCGCCGGCTTCGTGGGCCTGCTGTCGCTGTTCAACATGGGTGGCCGCTTCTTCTGGGCGTCGTCGTCGGACTGGATCGGCCGCAAGAACACCTACTTCGTGTTCTTCGCGCTGGGCGCCGTGCTGTACTGGCTGGTGCCGCAACTGGGCGCCAGCGGCAATATCGCGCTGTTCGTGCTGGGCTACTGCGTGATCATGTCGATGTACGGCGGCGGCTTCGCCACCATCCCGGCCTACCTGGCCGACATGTTCGGTACCGCCTTCGTGGGCGGCATCCACGGCCGTCTGCTGACCGCCTGGGCCGCCGCAGGCATCGCCGGCCCGGTGCTGGTGAACTACATCCGCGAATACCAGGTGGCACACGGCGTGACCGGCGCCGACGCCTACGCCATGACGCTGCACATCATGGCCGGCCTGCTGGTCGTGGGCTTCATCTGCAACCTGCTGGTGTCGCGCGTCAATGCCAAGCACCACATGAGCGATGCCGACGTGGCCAAGCTGGGCGCCAGCGCCGGCGCGGCCCACTGATCAGGAGTCATGCAAATGGAAAACCAGAACCTCAACGCACAATCGACCAACAAGGGCCTGCTGGCCGTTTTCTGGCTCTATGTGCTGGTACCGCTGGTGTGGGGTGTGTCGAACACCATCACCCAGGCGATGAAGCTGTTCCACTAAGCGCCAGCCCGCTCCGGGCACGCACCGAAGGCCGCAAGCAATTGCGGCCTTTTTGCATTTTTTTGGGCAATGCACGGCCGGAACGCTGCGTTCCGCAATCCAGACTTGCACATTGCCAACGGCCTCATACACTTGACGGGCCAACCCACCCCTGGAGTTCACATGAAGATCGACCTGTCGGGCAAGACCGCCCTGGTAACCGGATCCACCGCCGGCATCGGCTTTGCCACCGCGCGCGGCCTGGCCGGATCCGGCGCACGCGTGATTCTCAACGGCCGCAGCCAGGGCAGCGTGGACAAGGCCATCGCCGCGCTGCAGGCGGCCGTACCTGGCGCCGATGCCGTGGGCTTTGCCGGCGACCTGGTCGATGCCGCCATCAGCGACACGCTGGTCAAGGCTCATCCCGACGTCGATATCCTGGTGAACAACCTCGGCATCTTCCAGCCGCAGGACTTCTTCGAGATCCCGGACAGCGAATGGTCGCGCTTCTTCGAGGTCAATGTGCTGACCGGCGTGCGGCTGTCGCGCGCCTACGCGCCGGGCATGGTCCAGCGCAAATGGGGGCGCATCGTGTTCGTGGCGTCGGAGTCCGGCATCAACATTCCCGTGGAAATGATCCACTACGGGTTCTCCAAGACGGCGCAGCTGGCGGTATCGCGCGGCCTGGCAAAGCGGCTGGCCGGTACTGGCGTGACGGTCAACTCGGTGCTGCCCGGCCCCACGCTGTCCGAGGGCGTGGAAGCCATGCTCAAGGATGAAATCGCGAAGACCGGCAAGCCGGCCGAAGAGGTGGCCTCCGATTTCGTCAAGGCGCATCGCAGCACGTCGCTGATCCAGCGTGCAGCCAGTGTCGACGAGGTGGCAAACATGATCGTCTACGCATGCTCCAAGCAGGCGTCTGCCACCACAGGCGCGGCCCTGCGCGTCGATGGCGGGGTGGTCGATTCGATCATCTGACGGCGCCGTCTCCCGCCTTGCCCGGCGGCCGCCCTGCCTAGCCGCGCCGGTGGCGCATCAGCGCCGCCATGGCTGCCGAGGCGCCCACCACCAGCGCGGTGGTCAGTATCGGATGGCGGGTCGAAGCCGTGTACGGACACACTTTCATCGCACGGCGGTCTCCAGCCCGCTCCACGAGGCTGTTGCCCGCCGCATGCAGCGCGTTGTCGTCGCGCGGCCCGGCCGGCATGTCGGTCTGTTGCGCACGGCCCATGAAGCGCCGCATGAAACGATCGAACGTGTGCGGCGCATAGTACGCCGCCGCCGAGTACGCCTTGGCGGCGGCACCCACGAACATGTCGCGGCGCGGATGCTCGGCGGCAAACAGGATGGCCTCCGCTGCCATTGAAGGGTCATACAGCGGCGACGCCTGCTTCGGCTCGACATGCAGGAAGTTCTTCGCGTGGGTGACGATGGGCGTGTCCATCCCCGCTGCCTTGATCAGCGTGACCGACACCGGCGCCTTCTCCTGCTCCAGTTCCAGCCGCAAGGTATCGGTAAACCCCTTGATGGCATGCTGCGACGCCACGTAGGCGCTCTGCAGCGGCAGCGGACAGTCGCACGACTCGCTACCCATGTTGATGATCGCCCCGCCGTTCTGCCGCAGATGCGCCACGGCCGCCAGCGATCCGTGCACCACGCCCCAGTAGTTCGTTTCGAACAGCCGGCGATGGTCTTCGAGCGGCACGTCGTCGTGACGGCCAAAGATTGTCACGCCGGCATTGTTGATCCAGGTATCAAACCCGCCAAAGCGCTCGATGGCCGACTGAGCGATCTGTGCCACGTCCTCGTGCTTGCCGACATCGGCGGTGACGGTGATGACTTCGGTCCCGTGCTCGCGCAGTTCCTCGGCCAGCTTGTGCAAGGCATCCTCGCCGCGCGCCACCAGTATCAGCTTGGCGCCCAGCGCAGCGGCCTTGCGCGCCGTGATGAGCCCCACACCGCTCGTGGCGCCCGTCAGCACGATGACCTGCGAGCCAATCTTCTTCAGCGTCTTCATGTTGCCTCTCTTGCCTGGATGCAAAGGTTTGGGTCGAATCCTTCGCTGTCGTCGCACATCCCGTGCCCGCGCCTGGCAATCCGGCGCGCCGGATGTGCGGCGCAGCAAAGCCGGTCAGGAATTACAAATGCGGGAAAAATCGCCCGTCGATGTAGGACGGCTACCGCTTTCGCACGCGGCGTGCGCTGCATAAGCTGGAACGACCACTGCGCAACTTCCCCCACCTCCGCCCATGGCCAAGCCCCCAGCCTCCGACGTCCCGCTCGGCAAATACCAGCGCAAGCGCGACTTCGCTGCCACGCCAGAGCCCAGCGGCAAGCCCGCCCCGCGTGCCAGGAAAAAGGCGGCCAGCGGCAACGGCGGGCATGCCTTCGTCATCCAGAAACACGCGGCGCGGCGTCTGCACTACGACTTCCGGCTGGAACTGGACGGCACGCTCAAGAGCTGGGCCGTGCCGAAGGGGCCCAGCTACGATCCGGCGGACAAGCGCATGGCCGTCCATGTGGAAGACCATCCGCTTGACTACGCCGGTTTCGAAGGCGTGATTCCGGCTGGTCACTACGGGGCGGGCACGGTGATCGTCTGGGATCGGGGTGAGTGGATTCCAGACACTGACCCCGAGGCCGGCTATCGGGACGGCAAGCTGAAATTCGAACTGCGCGGTGAAAAGCTGCAGGGCCACTGGACGCTGGTGCGCATGGGCGGAAAAAAGGCCCGCGACGACAACGCCTGGCTGCTGATCAAGGAACGCGACGAGTATGCGCGGCCGGCATCGGAGTTCGACGTGGTGGACGCCATGCCCGACAGCGTGCTGGCCGGCACCGGGAAGCCGTCGAAGAAGCAGGCCGCCAACGGGAAATCGAACACCGCGGAGCAAAAGACGACCGCGCGCAAGACATCGAAAAAGGCGGGCGGCAAGGCGCCCCCGCTGCCCGCCGCCGCCAGAAAGGCTGCCCTGCCCCTGGCGCTGGCGCCGCAACTGGCCACGCTGGTGGACAAGCCACCGGCCGACTCCACGCAATGGCAATACGAGATCAAGTTCGATGGCTACCGCATCGTGGCGCGTATCGACGGCGCGGATGTGCGGCTGTTCACACGCAATGGCAACGACTGGACGTCGAAGCTGCGCGGACTGGCCGCCGAGATAGCTTCGCTGGGCTGGCCCGACGGATGGCTCGACGGCGAGATCGTGGTGGTCGACAAGCACGGCATCACCGACTTCCAGGCCCTGCAGAATGCCTTTGAGACGGCGCACGCCGAGTCGATCCAGTTCTATGTATTCGACCTGCCCTGGTTCGCCGGACACGACCTGCGCGCGGTGCCGCTGGCCGAACGACGCAACCTGCTGCACGGCCTGCTGGCCGGACATGCGTCAAGCCGCTTGCGCTTCAGCGACAACTTCGAAGGCGACCCGGCCGACATGCTGGACGCCGCCTGCCGCATGAAGCTCGAAGGCATCATTGGCAAGCGCGTGGACGCCACCTATGTCAGTTCGCGCTCGCCATCGTGGATCAAGCTCAAGTGCCAGAACCGGCAGGAATTCGTGATTGGCGGCTACACCGACCCCAAGGGCAGCCGCAGCGGGCTGGGGTCGCTGCTGTTGGGCCTGCATGATGCCGAGGGCAGGCTGCGCTACGTCGGCAACGTAGGCACCGGCTTCGACACCGCCATGCTCGATGCACTGCGCAAGCAACTGGAACCGCTGGGCATCGACGATACGCCCTTCGACCCCCTGCCACGCGGCATCAAGGGCCACTGGGTCAAGCCCAGGCTGGTGGCCGAGGTGACGTTCGGCGCCTGGACCCGCGAAGGCCGCATCCGCCATTCCGTGTTCCACGCACTGCGCACGGACAAGCCGGCCGCCGCCGTGACGCTGGAGGTGCCTGTCAAACCCGATACCCAGAGCCGCGCGCCTGCGGCAAAGGCCGCCGCGACAGCCAGCGCGAAGACACCAACGAAGGCGACGAAAGCCACGAAGCCGGCCAAAGCCGCCATCGGCAACGTCGTGGTCAGCCATGCCGACCGCGTGATCGACAAGTCCACCGGACTGACCAAGGGCGACCTGGTGGGCTACTACGCCCACGCCGCCGGGCTGATGCTGCCGTTCCTGCGCGGGCGGCCGCTGGCGCTGGTCCGTGCGCCGTCGGGCATCGATGGCGAGCAGTTCTTCCAGCGCCATGGCGATACGCTGCACGTGAAAGGCGTCAAGGCCCTGGACCCCAAGCTCTGGCCGGACCATCCGCCCCTGCTGGAAATCACGACGGCCTCGGCGATCGTCGAGGCGGCCCAGCTGAACGTCGTGGAATTCCACACCTGGAACGCCAGGGCGCGCAGCATCGACAAGCCCGATCAGATCGTCTTCGATATCGACCCCGGCGAGGGCGTGAAATGGCGCGAGATCCAGGAGGCCGCCAGCCTGATCAAGACGTTGCTCGACGCGCTGTCGCTGCAGTGCTTCCTGAAGACCAGCGGCGGCAAGGGGCTGCACGTGGTGGTGCCGCTATCCGCCCGTGCCGGGTGGGACGCCGTGCGCGATTTCGCGCAGGACGTGGTAACGCACATGGCCCGGACCATTCCCGATCGCTTTGTAGCAAAGAGCGGTCCGCGCAACCGGGTTGGCAAGATTTTCATCGATTACCTGCGCAACGGTGTCGGCGCTACCACGGCCGCGGCGTTTTCGGCGCGGGCCCGGCCCGGCCTCGGCGTATCGATTCCGGTCAGCTGGGACGAACTGGATGACCTGACCGGCGCTGCGCAGTGGACCGTTGCCAACGTTGGCGGACGCCTCGACGAACTGGCGCGCCACGACCCCTGGGCCGGCCACGACAAGGTGCGCCAGACCCTGACGCAGGCCCGCAAGCAGCTCGACAACGCCTGATCGCGGCGCACGCATCCCTCACGCCACAGGGCCTGGCCGCCCTGTCGGCGTCCGTCTGTCAGCCATCGCGCCATGCGCGGCACGGTTCTTGCCACACAGCACCCAGAACCTGGGCCCCGAGAGGCCCAAGGCCGGACTGGAACCGATGAGACAAGACCCTGACCCCTGGTATTCAAGCGAATTCTGGCAACGCGCCATCATCGGCGTTCTGATGCTGGCACTGGCCTATCTGCTGGCTTCGCCGGCCGACGCACGCGCCAATGCCATGCGGCTGCACATCCATGCGGCGGGCGGCTGACACCCCGCCGCACACGCATCGTACAAATGTCATAAATACAATGGAAATGGGCGGAATGAAGGTAAAAATTACAACTCAGGATAGGTTGGCGCCACCTGCGGAGCGTGCAGGGGGCGATGTTGTGCCGAATCGTGCCCTGAGCGCGCCCGTCCTTGCCATCACCAAAGCCAAAGCGGCGATGTCTGCCGCCTGTCAGCCATGAATGCCACGCCTGCCCATCATCCGATGCGTCGACCGCTCGTCCTCAATGTCGAGGGCCGCGAGGGGCCGCGCTACGTCAAGAGCCGCATCCTGAACCGGGCGGACTTCGCCGTGCTTGAGGCGTCCGACGGCCAGGCCGCGCTTTCGCTGGTGCGCCAGCACGCGCCAGACCTGGTGCTGCTGTCGGGCCAGCTTTCCGATATCGACGGTCTGGACGTATGCCGCCTGATCAAGAGCGACCCGCAAACCGCCCGGACCATGGTGCTGCTGACCTCACCGGGCGTGACCGACTCCCATCGCCGCGTGCAGGCGCTGGACGGCGGGGCCGACAGTTTCCTGGTGGAACCGGTCGAGCCCGAGGAACTGGTGTCGAACATCAACGCGCTGCTGCGCATGCGCGGCGCCGAGGACGCCTTCCGGCGCACGTCGCAGGCGCTGCACGAGAACGAGGACATGTTCCGCCAGCTGGCCGAAGCGCTGGCCGACGTGGTCTGGATCATCGACCCGGCTGCCCACCGCTTCGTGTTCGTCAGCCCGTCGTTCGAAGCCCTGTGGGGCCGCCAGGTCGATGCCGTCAAGCACGACCCGACCTGTTGGCTACAGTGGGTGACGCCCGACGATCGCCCCCGGTTGGAACAGGAATGGCAGAGCATGCTGCGCGACGGCCGGCTCGATACCGAATTCCAGCTCGAGCGTCCCAACGGCGAGATCCGCGAGGTGCATATGCGGGCGTTTCCCGTGCGCGGCGCCGACGGGCGTTGTCTGCGCGTGGCCGGCATCTGCCAGGACGTGACGCGCCACAACCGCGCCGAGCGCACACTGCACAACGAAGAGCGCCGCAAGGACGAATTCCTGGCGATGCTGGCCCACGAACTGCGCAACCCGCTGGCGCCGATGCGCAGCGCCGTCGACCTGCTCCAGCAGTTTTCACCAAGCCGCGAGGATATGTTCCGGGCCCGCGACATCATCAGCCGCCAGTTGCACCACCTGACGCGCCTGGTCGACGAATTGCTGGATGTGTCCCGCTTCAATCAGGGCAAGATCACGCTGCGGCGCGATCTGGTGGAACTGCGTGGCGCGCTCAATACGGCTGTGGAAACCGTGCGGCCCCTGCTGGAATCGCGCCGCCACACGCTGCGTCTGTCGCTGCCGGAACAGCCGCTGCCCGTACGGGGCGACATGGTCCGGCTCACGCAGATCTTTGCCAACCTGCTCCACAATGCCGCCAAGTTCACGCCGGAAGGCGGCCAGATCGCCGTCGAGGCCACGGCATCCGATGGCAAGGTGGTGGTGCGCGTGCGCGACAACGGCAATGGCCTGTCCCCGGACATGCAACGGCAACTTTTCGACCCGCTGGCGCCCGGCGCGGGCGGCGATGCATGGGCACATGGCAATGGCGAGCACGATGACCGGCCGGCTGGCGATCTTCAGACGCCGCCGCAGGCCCAGCCATCGCAGCAAACCCCGCCGGCAGCCCAGCAACCGGCCATCACCGACCCCGACGCCTTTGCCGCGCGCGAAGGGGCCGGCATCGGCCTGACGCTCGTACAGAAGCTGGTGACGCTGCATGGCGGACGCATCAGCGCCGAAAGCCCCGGCCGGAACCTTGGCAGCACGTTTATCGTCGAACTGCCGGTGGAACCCTGGCAGACCTGGCACCCGACGAGCGGCAAGACCCGTGTGGCAACCACGGCCGCGCACACGATCATGCTGGTGGATGACAACGCTGACGCCCTCGAGGCCATGACGATGACGCTGGAAACGCTGGGCCACACCGTGGTGACCGCGCCCGATGGCCAGAGTGCCATCGCGTGCGCCGCCAGCGTGCGACCGGATGTCGTGCTGCTGGACCTGGGCATGCCGACCATGGATGGATTCGAAACCGCCCGGCGGCTGCGCGAAATTCCGGAACTGCGCAATGCCCGCCTGGTGGCGCTGACCGGATTCGGCCAGCCCGACGACCGGCGCCGCACCCGCGCCGCCGGCTTCGACCTGCATCTGGTGAAGCCGGCGGATCTCAACGCACTGACGCGCCTGCTCGAAGAGCTCGACGCATGATTGGCAAGCGCCAGCACAAGGACCGCAATGCATATCACTCCCGAACCGGATATCACGCCGCCGAAGCCGGAAATGCCGCCGCCGGAGCCACCTGACACGACCCCCGAGCCGGTCAACGATCCACCCCCCGGCGACACGCCCCCGCCTCCGCCGCAGCGCGCCACCCGGGCGGCGTGAACGACTGACGGGCCATGTCACGCGCGATCTGGAAGGGCGCCATCAGCTTTGGGCTGGTGAACATCCCGATAGCGGTCAAGCCCGCGTCGCGCTCGCATTCGCTTGACCTCGATCTGCTGGACAAGCGCGACATGGCACCCGTCGGCTACCAGCGCATCAACAAGCACACCGGCAAGCCGGTGGAACGCGGCGATATCGTCAAGGGCTACGAGTACGAGAAAGACGAGTACGTCGTGCTGACCGACGAGGACTTCAGGCAGGCCAACGTGGAGGCGACGCAGACGGTGGATATTGTCAGCTTCGTCGACGCGGCCGCGATTCCGCCCTACTTCTTCGACACCCCTTATTACCTGGAGCCTGACAAGCGCGGCGAACGCGGCTACGCGCTGCTGCACGAGACCATGCGCAAGACCGGGCGTGCCGCCCTGGCGCTGGTGGTGCTGCGCAACCGTCAGCATCTGGCAGCGCTACTCGTGGCAGGCAAGGCGCTGGTGCTCAACACGATGCGCTTTGCGGACGAACTGGTGCCCGTCGCCGATCTGAGCCTGCCCGGCGGGAAGAAGCATGCTGCCAGTGCCCGCGAGGTACAGATGGCGACCAAGCTCGTGGAAGACATGAGCGAGGACTTCAACCCCGGGCAGTACCACGACACCTATCGCGAGGACCTGCTGGCCCGCATTCACGCCCGGGTCAAGGCCGGCAAGACCCATCTGCAGACGGCAGCTGCCGGGGAGACCGCCGCGCCGGCCCGCAAGGGCGCCAAGGTCATCGACATGATGGCGTTGCTCAAGCAGAGCCTGGGGCAGCGTGGCAAGCGCGGCGCCGGCGCAGCGCATCCCGATGCGTCGGACAACGTCGACGAAGACGAGGTGCCGAAGAAGTCCGCGCGGCGCGCGGCGACCGGCGCTACCAAACGGGCGACGTCGACGAAGGCGCCGGCAAAGTCGTCGGCCACAAGGAAACCCGCTGCAACAAGCCACGCAAAAAAGACGCCGGCACGGAAGTCGACGCCTGCGAAAGCAGTCAAGACCGCAAAGGCGGCAAAGGCGGCAAAGGCTCCCGCACGCGGCACTGCACGCAAGGCCGCCTAGCGGCCAGGAGGCTCGCGCCACACCCGGTGTACGCCCGGAAGCATCGATCCAGGCGCACAAGAAAAAGAGCCGCGACACGTGGGAGGGTCGCGGCTCAGCGCAGAGGCGACCTTGGTCGCCGCGCATCATCAACTGGCACTACCTGTCTCTACGGGCTGTCTCTTCGGGCTGTCTATACGGGCCGCTGTGGCCCAGTGCAGATCAGCGCGACGACACCTTCAGATTGTCGTTCACAGAATCCACGCCTTCTACCGACTTCACCGTGTCCAGAGCCATCTGCTTTTGCTCGGACGATGGCACCGAACCAGTCAGGTTCACCACGCGATCCTTGGTCTTGACGTGAATGCCGGTGGACTTCAGGTCCTTCGTCGCCAGCAGCTTTGTCTTGATCTTGGTCGTCAGGGCCCCGTCGGTCACCGCCTGCTTGGCACCTTCAGTGCTGGCGTCAGGCCTGGTGTCGGTCGTTGCCCCGGTGGTGTGGTCGCCCTCCGTGCGGCCAGACATGTTCGAGGCATTTTTCGCGGGCGCCGGGTGCATAGTCGATCCGCTGGTCGTGCTCGTATCGGCAACCTTCATGAAGCCACCGTTGTCCAGCGCGTACGCGCCGCTGGCGGTGGCCAGCGCCGCAACCATCGTGGCAATGCGAAGCGTGTGTACGGTTTTCATGGTGCTATCTCCTTGTTAGCGTTTGAATCGCAATGAATCAAGTCCGATTCACATGGATGCACGAAGCCGGAACCCCAGAGGCGGCGTACCTGGCGCTGGCACGGTAGTCCGGCATCTTGTCCATGACTCTGCAAGGAGCGTTCCAAAGCAAAGCCCTGGACCGCTCAAATCCTGCTGGACGCCGCACTGCGGGCCACGCCCGGAGAGCATGCGCCCACGTCGCTGCATGACTGCGCGGCCACCCCGCCCCACGGGCGTGAAAAGCATGCATGCGTTGTAAATCGGTGAACCGGCATGTTGCGCATCGGCTACCTGTATGTCTGACAGATGCCATACCCCCGACTTTGGCGCGTGGCACGCCGATTGCTGCTTCAACCATGCGGCAGCCCGCCGCGACTTGGACTTGGAGACAGCAATGGGACAGCAGCAAGGTAGCCAATCCCAATCGGGACAAAAGCAGCAGGAGCAGCAACCCGGCCAGCGCGGCAACCAGCAGCAAGGTAGCCAGGATCAGCAACGCCAGCAGGGTGGTGGCCAGATGGGCAACCAGGACAAGGGCTCGGGCCAGCATCAGCAGCAAAGCGGCACGGGCAGCCAGCAGGGATCGGATCAAGGATCCCAGCAGCAGAAGAACCGTCAGCAGTAACGCTGCCGACGTCCAACCTTTCCAGGCCCCACAGTGACATCTCCACGGTTGTCACAGCACGTTTGAAGTCAAGACGTGCCAGAAGCGGGGCCCCGCGCCGGAACATCCGCCATGGGTGTTCCGGCGTCTTACGTTCTGGGTGTCAGCAGGGCTGTGTGTTGCGTGGGGTGCCGGACTTTGGCCATTGCCAGGCCTGCACCGGCCCGGCGTCCATCTCAAGCCTAAGTCTTCGATTCGGTCTCGGACATGTCGTCCGAATGCCATCCACATGTTCCTGCAACCCTGTCGGCACGCTTTGCCACATGGGGTCCAGAATGAAATCGACGCCCTCACGCCGCGCAAGTTTTGCAGCCGGTATGAAATCTGCGTCTCCCGCCACCAACACAATCTGGCGCACCTGCCGCTTGAAGGCAAGCGACGACACATCAAGCCCAATCCGCATGTCCACACCCTTCTGCCGGGTGACGACTCGCACATCGTTCTCGCTCAAGTCCTCGATGCCAATTTTGCGCTTGAGCAGGTCGTCGATTCGCGCCGGCTTGATCGTCCAGCTTGTGTCATTGGAAAGATGCCCGAGCCTCAAGGCAAGTTTGCGTTTCTGCTGAAGCTGAACATGCAATGACCTGCGAAAGTTCGCCTCGTCGGAATCGCCAAACGCTATGACGCGACGGGAAACGGGATTGTGGAGCTTCTTGACTAGCGGCGGGCAGTCGTAGAAAAAGATACGATACAAGTCCCGATCGATTCGTGCGCCATCCCAGGTCTCGTGAAGATGCGCGATTGCCCAGCGGTACACGCAGTCTGCCGCATGAACAGCGTCGTATGCGTGTTCCGGTTCGATCTCGCGATAGCGTTTGATGAAGTAGGCGCCATCGACCAGGATACCTGTAGGCATTGACTGCTTCCTCGTTGTGTCCGACTGTCCGCGCAAATAGAAACGCCCAGGGGTTCGGCGCTTCCAAAATCACGGGGGAACACGCTTACTGCCAAGGGCGGGATGGACGCATCCTAGCAATGCCGCCGGCTTGCCACAAGCCCTCAGGCTGCATGCAGCATTGCACCGTCGCTTCGGTGAATGTTGGCGCTGCAATGCAAGGCCCTGGATCCCATGCTCCACGCGGCCCGTTGTGGAGTTGTGTCCAATTCATGAGAGAAATCTAATTTTCTTGCGTGCGGCGGACGCGTACTCAACCCAGCCTTCCCGATACGGCCGCCAGCGCTTGCCGCCACACGTCGCGCTGCCGGTCGAGATAATCGATGGCCTGCTGGCCGGTCAGGCTCAGTGGTTCGGCGCCGTCCTGTGCGAGCCGCTGCCGCAGCGATGGTTCGCGCAGCAGCCGGGTCAACCGCGCGGACAACGCGCTGCGGCGCGCTTCGGGCACGCCGGGAGACGCCAGCACGCCGTACCACGCATCCTGCAGCATCCCGGAGATACCCGCTTCGGAAAACGTCGGCACGGCAGGCGCCAACGGGCTTCGCGCCTTGCCCGTGACCGCCAGGGCCCGCACACGGCTCTGGCGCATCAAAGGCAATGCTGCCTGCAGCGTGCTGACCAGCAGCGCCACGTGACCGCCCTGCAGGTCGACCAGCGCGCGCGCACTGCCGGGATAGGGCACGTGTGACATCGACACGCCGGCCTGGCGGCACATCAGTTCACCGACAAGATGGGCACTGGAATGGATGCCAAGCGAGGCATAGGCGATTTCGCCGGGGCGTTGCCGGGCATCGGCAAGCAGGCGTTGCAGTATGGCGCGTGCCTGGTCCGGCTGCGTTCGCGTGCCATCGCCCGCCATCAGCAGGACATGCGGCGTACTGGCAACGATCGCCAGCGGGTGCAACTGGCGCGCGGGGGCCTCGGGGCTGCTGTCCAGCAAGGGGCCGATACTGACCGAGCCGACCGTGCCCAGCAGCAGCGTCTGCCGGTCGGTGCCGGCCCGTGCGGCCTCGAACATCGCAATCTGACCTGAAGCGCCCGGCCGATTGTCGACGATGGTCGGCTCGCCATCGCCTCCCAGGCTGTCCGCCACGATACGCGCAACATGGTCCGCGCCACCACCGGCCGCATAGCCCACCAGCAGATGCAGGGGCTGAACGTAAGACAGGAATTGGGCAGCGGCGGCTGGCCGCCAGGGGCGCGCAAACGGCAGGGCCAACAATGCCGCGGTGACGCGCCGGCGAGCGGGAACTGACATGAAGGCGGCGGCACGAATCGGAAAACTGCGGCATCGTAGCACCGCGCGCCAACCTCCGCCGCCCGGGCAAACCCGCCCGGAGCGGCGCCAACGGGACTAGCCCCCCGTCATCTCACGGCTGCGGGGCGCGACAGGCTGCGCCCTTGCCGTTCGCAGCGGGGTCCATGCCGAAGACCGCCTGCGCCCCGCACTGCGAACCGAACATGCGGGCCTGGTCATGACCCACGCCTGCCACCTCGAACGACCGGTGGGCACTGGCCTGCCCCGGCGTCGCCAGCACCTGCTCGTAGCGCCAGTATGCGCGTGCGCGCTGCAGGCGCGTGGGCCCTTCGGCCTCGGCGCCGCAAGCCTTGTCCAGGACGCGATGATTCGGATCGTTATCCTCGCTGCCCACCAAGTAGGTGACCTGGCGCTGCATGTAGCGCCGATAGAGCGTCATGCCATCGGCGCCGCGCGCGTACGCCACCATATCGCGCATGCCATAACGGTACTTGTCATAGTCGGCGCAGGTGCTGGTGCTGTAGGGCGCGAAGCGGCGGTAGTCGGGCGCCACCGGGCGATCGGGCGTGAAGTAGAGATAGGACGACGGATTGGCGACCACATAGCGCAGGTCGATGCCGGATGCCCGCACCTTTTCGTCCACGTTGTTCAGCACGGCGTACCGATGCACGATCTGCGCGCCACCCGAATGGCCGGCCACGGTCACCTTGCGCACCATCGGCAGGCGCTGCCTGTCGGTCACGTAGGCCAGCAGGTCGTCAAGCACCTGCAAGGAACTGACGCCGGCACCGGGACCGGACACCGCGTCCTCGCCACCGATCCAGCCCTGCACGGTCCACACCGGCATGTTGTCGAAATGCTTGGCGGCGTCTGGCGTGCCGGGGAAATTCGGCGCCACGAGCAGCACTTCGCCGGGGTTCCGGCCACTGGCCTTCAGCAGGGCCGCGCCAGCCTCGTAATAGTCGTCGCCATTGCGCTGCAGGCCATGCTGCACAAACACCACTTCGCGGATACCGCGCAGGTCGCCGTTGAGTGCGTGATTCGCATAGACCGGGAAGTCGTAGCCCGCCCCGCTGCCAAGGTGCACGCGCTGCCACTGGGGCCTGGCCGCCGCTGCCCCGGGCGAGGCAGGCGTCGTGCCGGACTGGCTGGCACAACCGGCCAGCGCCATGACCGCCGCGGCAACGATAGTGGCGGGCAAATACTGCGTAATGCGGCGCATGAGGGTGTCTCCTTTGATGTTCTGGCCGCCCGCGCGCATCGGGCGAAACGCCAATATTACGACCGCGCCGGCCGCACGTAAAATATATGCATGACAAGAATTCCATATGCATTGGATATAGATCGATGGAGCTGAGACATCTGCGTTACTTCCTGGCCGTGGCGGAAACCCGTTCCGTCACGCGCGCCGCCGAACAGCTCGGCATTCAGCAACCGCCGCTTTCGCAGCAACTCAAGGCACTGGAGTCTGAACTTGGCGTGACGTTGTTCGAGCGCCAGCCGCGTGGCGTGGCGCTCACGGCGGCCGGCGCAGCGCTGCACACCGACGTGGTCGACCTGTTCGCGCGAATCGAGCAGATGCGCGCACGCATGCACCGTATGGCCCGGGGCGATGAAGGGGCCCTTGCCATCGGCTTCACCAGTTCCGCTGCCGCCCACAAGCTGACGCCCGAGGTATTGCGCGCCTGCCGCCGGCATTTCCCGCGCGTGGCCCTGTCGCTGACCGAATGCAACGCGGCGGAAGCCATCGAACGGCTGGCCGACGGCACGCTGAACGCTGCCCTGCTACGTGCGCCCGTGCTGCATCCCGAGGGGGTGCGCTTCGACCTGCTGCTGGAAGAGGAAATGGTGATTGCGCTGCCGCTTGATCACGCGCTGCTGCGGCGCCGTGCATCGCGCGGCCAGAATGCTGCCGAACCGGTGTCGCTGAGCGAACTGGCAACCGACCCATTCATCCTGGTGCGGCGGCCGGGCGCCCCGGGCATGTATGGCGACCTGCTGCGCGAATGCGAGGCGCTGGGTTTCACGCCACGCATTGGCGCCGAAGTGGAACGCATGCTGACCAACCTCAATCTCGTGGCTGCCGGTGCCGGGGTCAGCGTGGTGCCGGCGTCGATGGCCGGCCTGAACCGCCACGGCGTGGCCTACTGCCGGATGGTCGAGGCCGATCGGCTGCGCGCGCCGCTGACGCTAGGCTACCGCGAGGGCCAGGACGACGCCGCGCTGGCGGCCCTGGTGGCGCTGACCCACCGCATCGCTGCACGGCATCGCAAGAAGGCGCAAGAGGAAGAATGACTGCCGGACGGGATCGCCCACTCCCCGCGAATACAGGGCGATCCCGTGAGCGGCGCGGCGGGCGTCAGTGCAGCAGCCCGACCTCGAAGCGGCCGGCGGCCGTGCCGATCAACAGGCCGCTGTTGTACAGGTAGGACGCGACCACCCCACCCGTTGCGCCAATCACGCCCGGCACCGGACTGTTGTACGCCAGCGTGCCCGACGCACCGTCACGCACGATGCTTGTGCCGTTCAGGTCCGCATTGACCTGCATGCCGGTGGAGGCCATCACGCGATAGGCACCGTCGGCCGCGCCGGCTGCCAGGCCCGCCGTCGACTGCTGCGCGTAGATGTCCATGCCGTAGCCGGTGGCCGAACGCGTCAGGATCATCGGCACCGGCGCACCATTGACCATGCCGCTGATCAGCGATCCACTTCGCACGCCGTCTCCAGCCGCGATGGTGCCGCCCACGAAGTAGTCGAACGCGTTGCGGGCGGCATTCCATACGATGTAGCCCTTGGTCGTGTTCGTACACGCGGCGTCATATACGATGTAGCCGCCGCTGGCCGTGGCCGCGCACGTCTGCCACGTGGCCGCCGACGACCGCAGCCGCGCCGAGCCGTTGCGCACCGTGACCGAACCATCCGCCACGGCGGTCTGGATGCCGTTCACGTTGTAGATGTCCGCCACCGCCTTGAAATCCGCCGACACGTTCTGGAACGCCACCAGCGGCAAGAAACCGCCGCCCGATGCCGGCTTGACGCCACCGGCCAGCACACCGCCACCGGTCAGCGTGAACTGCGCACCGTTCTCGTCGCTGCCATACGTGCAGGCGCCCTGGGACACGAGCTGGCCGGTCAGCACGGTGTTCGACAGGCGCTGGGCGCTGGCATCGATCGTCACCGTGTACTTGAGCGTGGCCGGGTCGATGCGCACCGACAGTTCCTCCCCATTGGTGTTGCCACCCTTCCAGGTGGTCGCCACCGACGGCAGGTTCAGGCACGACTGCACGATGCCTGACGCGCCTTCGCACGTGTAGTTGATGGCGGCGTCGGCACTGCCCGTGCCCTTGTACTTGGGCCACGACGGGTACTGGCACAGCGGACGCGTGCGGCCATAGGTGCTGGCGTTCGTGTCCATCACTTCGCGCGTACCCGGCGCCACGCCCATCTCGACCCAGTTTTCGAGCGCGGTCAGCGAATTCCACGCCGGCAGGAAGCTGCCTGTGCCGTGGCCCATGCCGGGCACGGTGTAGAAACGGATGCCCTGGTCCACGGCGGTCTGCCCCACCCTGGCGATGACGGCGTTGTACCAGGCGATGGTGGAATTCGGGCTGATCACCTCATCGGCCAGCCCGTGCAGCATGATCAGGCGGCCACCCTTTGCCAGGAACGCCGACAGGTCCGGGTTCGTGGCATCGGTCAGCGCCGACACGGTCTGCACGCGCGACGTCCAGCTGCCCGGCGTGGCCGGGTCGAAGGTCAGTGCATCGAACGTGGCATTGCGGGTAACGAAGTACTTCACCCACTGGTCGCCGGTGACGTACATGTTGGCGTCGGCCGTGGTGGCCGGATTGCCCGGCACGGCGCGCGTACCGAGGTCGCGCGTGGTGAACGGCCCGGCCACCAGCGCGCCTTCCAGGATGTTGTAGCCGCCCGCGACCGTCACGCCGTTCGCCAGCGCATAGTTGAGCTGCAGCGGCTGCTCGATGACCTTGACCGTGGCGATCTGGGCATCGGACAGGCAGGTGTCTCCGGTATCGGCGCCACCCACGCAACGCAGGTTGGCCAGCACTTGCATGGCGCCCACACGGCAGCCTTCCACATTGCTGACGACCTTGTCGGCCACGCCGTCCAGCGTGTCGCACGCATCCATGGCCGCCTTCTGCACCATCAGCGTCTTGTTGACGTTGAGCCACCCTGTACCGCCATTGAGGTACAGCGCCCGGCCAACGGCCACGTTCGACAGCCGCGTACCGGTGTAGTTGAGCGCAGGCTCGTTGGCGATCACGCCGGCGTAGTCCGCTGGCCAGCGCTGGATATAGCTCAGCGCGTCGCGGCCACCCGTCGAAGTACCCAGGAAGTACGCCCGCACCGGCGCCTTGCCATAGCGCTGCGTGATCAGCGCGATGGCAACGTCGTGCGTTTTCTTGAGCGTGTCGCCGCCGTAGTTCGCCAGTTGCTCGTCATTGGTGGCAAAGCGGCCATCGGTAATGCTGGAACTCTGGTGGCCCGAGTCGTCGCCCCAGGTGGCATACCCGCGCGACAGCGGCGCAGGGTCGCCCGGCAGGGCAAAACGCACGGTCTCGGTGCCGTCGATCAGCGTGCCGTCAAAACCGCCACCGCCAAACTGGATGCCCTTGCCATTCCATTGGGTGGGCAGGTTGACGGCGAAGTTGATGCTGGACGCCGCGGCATCCACCGGCGCAATCGCGCCGCGCACCTGGCAGTACTCGCCCAGCGTGTTGCCGGTGGCGTCGGCCGCGATCAGCGTGGCCTTGCTGACGGTGACACCGCCCGTAGGCAGCGCCAGGGCCGATGCTGGCAGGGTCGCACCGTTCAGCGCATTGCACGCGTCCTGCGCGCTGAGCGCCGGGGCGGACGGGGTCGTCGTACCGGCGTCACCGCCAGTTCCAGCGTTGCCCGCATTGCCCGTGCTGGCCGTGGCAGGCGCGTCGTCGCCACCCCCGCAGGCCGTTACCAGCAACGCCACGGAAAATGCGGCGGCCAGCCGCCACGCAGGGTGGCGGCCCTTGTATCCGGTTGTCATTGTTTGTCTCCTCCAGTACAGCCGGTACTTGTGCCGGCATGCTGGAGCGAGACGGTATCACCGGGGTGATGCCACGTAAAATATATGCCAATTAACCAATCCATACGATATGCATATGGATGGGGGCCGGTCAGCGTGGCAGCCCGACGTAGTTTTCCGCCAGCGACCGGCAAGCGGCCTCGGAGCTGACCAGGTAATCAAGCTCGGCCTGCTGGATGCGGTGCGCAAAGTCGTCGGCATCCGGAAAGCGGTGCAGCAGCGACGTCATCCACCACGAGAACCGCTCGGCCTTCCACACCCGGCCCAGGCACTTTTCGGAATAGCGGTCCAGCTCGTGCGAATCGTCGTGCAGGTAGTGCGCGATAAGGCCGTCAGCCAGGTAAAGCACATCGCTGGCCGCCAGGTTCAGGCCCTTGGCGCCGGTCGGCGGCACAATGTGCGCGGCGTCGCCGGCCAGGAACAACCGGCCATAGCGCATCGGCTCGCAAACAAAGCTGCGCAGCGGTGCGATGCTCTTTTCGATACTTGGGCCCGTGACCAGCGTTTCCGCGGCCTCCGGATCCAGGCGGCCACGCAGTTCATCCCAGAAGCGTGCGTCGGACCAGTCCTCCGGCTTTTCGGTAGACGGCACCTGCACGTAGTACCGGCTACGCGTCTTCGAGCGCATGCTGCATAGCGCAAATCCGCGCTGGTGAGCGGCGTAGATCAATTCGTCAGCCACCGGTGGGGTTTCCGAAAGGATGCCCAGCCAGCCGAACGGGTACACCCGTTCGAAGATCCGCTTCGACGGCTCGGGCACGCTGGCGCGGCTGACGCCATGAAAGCCATCGCATCCGGCGATGAAGTCGCAGACCACCTCGTGCTCGACGCCGTCCTTGCGATACGACACACGCGGGCGGCCGCTATCGAAATCGTGCAGTGCAACGTCAGCGGCCTCGTAGACCGTCTCCACCCCGGCAGCCTGGCGCGCCGCCATCAGGTCGCGCGTGACTTCGGTCTGGCCGTACACCGTGACGTCACGGCCGATCAGCGCATGAAAGTCGATCCGGTGCCGCGCGCCACCGAACGACAGTTCGATGCCGTGGTGCACCAATCCTTCCTCGCGCAGGCGTTTATCCACGCCGGCGCGCTGCAGCGCCTCCACGGTCACGCATTCGAGAATACCGGCGCGAATGCGGCCCAGCACGTACTCGGGGCTGCGCTGTTCGATGACGATGTTGTCGATGCCGGCCACGGTCAGCAGCTGGCCGAGCAGCAGGCCGGCGGGGCCTGCGCCAACAATGGCTACGCGAGTGGAACGGGAATGCGGGGAGCCATTGGGGGCCATGGCGTGTCTCCTGATTGGAATATGTTTGTTGGGCTCAACGATAGAGCTTCGCGCGCCCGGCCGGAATGGACAGATCGAACCAAGAACGTGAAAATCCGAACATTCCAGGAAGCACGCAGCACGCCCCCATGAGAACCGTCCCCACCTATTCGCTCTACGGCGTCAACTCCGCCGAACCGCTGCTGGACCAGCTCCATTTCGAATCGATCGCGTCGCGCAGCCAGCTCTACGCGTGGGAGATCAAGCCTCACCGGCACGAGCGCTTCCTTCAAATTCTGTACATCCACAGCGGCAGCGGCGAAGCACTGCTCGACGGCCGCCGCGAACGCCTGGCGAGCGGATCGCTGATCTGTGTGCCGCCTCACCATGTGCACGGCTTCGTGTTCTCGCCCGACGTGGACGGCATCATCGTGACGATGACCGACAGCTACCTGCGCACGCTGCTGGCCGGCGTGCCGGGCACGCTGCCGCTGTTCGAGCATCCGCGCCACGAGCGCGTGGCACGCAAGCACCCGCTAGCCAGCGCACTGGCGATGTTCCGGATGGAGATGGCCTCGGTGGCCCCGTGGCGCGGCGCCGCGCTGTCCGCGCTGCTTACGCTGGTGCTGGTGGGAATCGCGCGCATCGCCGAGGCGGCGGCGCCTGCCACCACGCGTGCCAGCAGCCGGCCGGTGCGGCACTTCCAGCAGTTCCAGCAACTGCTGGAGACCGACTACCGCGAGCAGAAGGAGATGACGTACTACGCCGACGCCATCGGCATCACGCCCACCCAGCTCAACCGCATCTGCCGCCAGCTGGCCGGACAGAGCGCGCTGCAGCTGATTCATGCGCGGGTGCTGGCCGAGGCCCAGCGCGACCTGCTGTTCAGCGACCTCGATATCAAGCAGATCGCCATGACGCTGGGATTTTCGGATGCAGGGTACTTCTCGCGCTTCTTTGCGCGGCTGGCGGGCCAGACGCCCACTGCGTTCCGCGAATCGGGGCGTGCGCGCCTTCCCGCGTTCGCCACGCGGGAAGGCTGAGCCCCGATGCGGTTTCGGCGCGGGTCAGCCGCGCGTCTTGTCGACTTCGGCGAAGATTTCCTCGGCCATGTGGAAGGCCGAGTTGGCGGCCGGCACACCGCAGTAGATCGCGGTCTGCAGCAGCACTTCCTTGATTTCGTCGCGCGTCACACCGTTGTTGGCCGCCGCGCGCAGATGCAGCTTCAGTTCTTCCGAACGGTTCAGCGCCACCATCATCGCGATGGTCACCAGGCTGCGCGTATGGCGCGACAGGCCTTCGCGCGTCCAGATCTCGCCCCATGCATAGCGCGTGATCAGGTTCTGGAATTCCTCGTTCAGCGGCGTCAGCTTCTGCAGCGATCGGTCCACATGGGCGCTGCCCAGCACGGCGCGGCGCACCGACAGGCCCGCTTCGTAGCGCGCGTGATCGTCGGTCACGGGCAGGCGGCCATGGACGAAGTCCAGCAGCGCCGCCGTGAAACGGCCTGGCTGCTCGCGATTGGACAGATGCGCGGCGGGCAGTTCCACATAGCGCGCGCCCGGAATGGCATCGGCCAGCGCCCGGCCCTCGGCAGCGGTGGTCGACGGATCGTCGCTGCCTGCAATCACCAGCACCGGCACCTGGATCGTCTTCACGGCCTCGCGCAGGTCGGCATCGCGCAATGCCGTGCAGCCCAGCGCGTAGCCGCGCGGGTCCAGCCCCTGCAGCACAGCGCGCAGGTCGTCCAGAGCGTGGCCCGCCGTATTGCGGAAGCCTTCGGTGAACCAGCGCCCCAGCGACGCATCGACCAGCGGCGCCATGCCGTCGCGCAGCACGCCATCGATGCGTGCGCTCCACGAATCGGCCGTGCCGATCTTCGGCGCGGTGTTTGCAACGATGATCTTCGAGAATCGCTCCGGCGCGTTCGCGGCCAGCCACTGGCCAATCAGCCCGCCGATCGACAGGCCGCAGAACACGGCCGTTTCCACCTGCAGCGCGTCGAGGATCGCCAGCACGTCGCGCCCCAGCAGGTCGACCGTGGCCTCGGACGCATCGGTCGTTGAGCGGCCGTGTCCGCGCATGTCGTGCCGCACCACCCGGAAGCGGCCGGCCAGCGCATCGGCCTGCGGCTTCCACATCGTGTGGTCGGTGCCCATCGAGTTCGAGAAGATGATGACGGGCGCGGTGTCGGGGCCGTCGACGGTATGGAACAGCCGGGCACCGGCGTGATCGAGGTAAGGCAAGGTCGTCTCCAGTCAGGCGTGGTTGCGTTGCTCGCGCGCCTGCCGCCAGGCATTCACGGCGGCATCGGCAAAGCTTGTGGATTGGCCCGCGTACTGCGCGGGGTCGCTGAGCCGGTCGAGCGCGGCGTCGTCGAGCAGGCCCTGGTGCGATGGGTCGTCGGCCAGCGTGCGCGCCAGTGCGTCGCGCAGTGTCGTGCCGTCGGCCACGGCGCGGCGCGATGCCTGCTCCACCAGATGATGGGCGGGCAGCCGGCCAATGCGGCGGCCCAGTTCGAGCATGGCGGCCTCTCCAAGAATCAGGCCATGCGTGATATCGAGGTTCTGGCGCATGCGCACCGCGTCGACCTGCAGGCCGGCCACGACGTCGCCCATCTGGCGCAGCGCGCCGGCGGCCAGCGTGACGATCTGCGGCAGCGTGTCCCACTCGGCCTGCCAGCCGCCCAGCGCACGCTCATGCTCCTGCGTCATGCCTGCCAGCATCGTCGCCACCAGTGGCGGCACCCGCACCGCAGCAGTCAGCACCGCTGCGCAGCCCACGGGATTGCGCTTGTGCGGCATCGTGCTGGAGCCGCCGCGGCCCGGCCCTGACGGCTCCGCCACCTCGGCCACTTCGGTCTGCATCAGCAGCGAGATATCGCGCGCCATCTTGCCCAGCGTGCCGGTCAGCATGCCAAGCGTGGCCGCCACTTCGACCATGCGGTCGCGGTGCGCATGCCAGGGCAGCGCGGGAAGATCGAGTTGCAGCGCCTGCGCCAGCTGCGCGGCCACGGCCGGCGCGTCGTCGCCCAGGCTGGCAAGCGTGCCGGCGGCGCCACCGAACTGCAGCGCCCGCACATGCGTGCGTGCCAGGTCCAGCCGGGCCAGGTCGCGGCGCAGGGCGTCGAGCCAGCCGGCGGCCTTCAGGCCGAACGTGGTGGGCAGTGCATGCTGCAGCCAGGTGCGCGCCACCATCGGCGTGGCGCGATGGGCCATCGTCAGCGCGGCGCAGGCATCGCCAAGCGCCAGCAGGCCGGCATCGACCTCCTGCAATGCGTCGGCAAGCTGCAGCACCAGCGCCGTATCAATGATGTCCTGGCTTGTGGCGCCCCAGTGCACATAGCGGCCGGCTTCGGCATCGCGCTGCGTCACGGCGGCGGTCAGTTGCCTGACGAACGGGATCGCCAGGTTGCCGGCGGAGACGGCGGCCTGCGCGAGTGCATCGAGGTCGATGATCTGCGCCGGCTCGCAGGCGCAGGCCTGTTCGATCACCAGCGCTGCGGCTTCGGGAATGACGCCGCAGCGCGCCTCGGCGCGCGCCAGCGCGGCTTCCACATCCAGCATGCGGCGTACCGTGCCGGTGTCGGAAAAGATGTCGAGCACGGCGGGGCTGCCGAACATCGGATCGGTCAGGCGGGAAAACGTTGGCATGGTCGGTTGGGGGCGAACCGCTTGGCTTGCCGGCAAGGAATGCGCCGATTGTGATGCAAAACGCGGCACCGGTGTGAGCCGGCGCCGCGTTCGCGCAAACGGGGCAACGATCGCGACGTATCAGATATCGAAGAACACCGTCTCGCCGGGGCCCTGCAGCACAACGTCCCAGCGATAGCGGTTCTGGCCGTCGGCCCTGGCGATCAGCGTGTCGCGCCGGTCGGCGGGCACCAGCGCCAGCACCGCATCGGCGCCGTTGGCGGCAGCGTCCTCGGGGAAGTAGATGCGCGTGGCAACGTGCTTGACCAGGCCTCGCGTGAAGACGGACACCATGATGTGCGGCGCCTGCGGACGGCCATCGCCATCGGGCACGGCGCCCGGCTTGACCGTGGTGAAGCGGAACGAGCCGTCGGCCTCGGTCGGCACGCGGCCGAAGCCGGTGAAGCCCGGCACCAGCGGCAATTCGCGGGCGTCGTCGGGATGGCGGTAGCGGCCGGCCGGGTTGGCCTGCCAGATCTCGACCATGCCGTCAGGCACGGGCTCGCCGCGACCATCGACGACGCGGCCTTCGATCACGATGCGTTGCGCGGCCAGGTCGGGCGCGTCGGCGGTCAGGTCGGCGCAGTTCAGGCCAGTCAGGCCGATATGCAGGTACGGACCTACGGTCTGGGATGCGGTGGCGTACAGCATGGCCTTACTCCATCGGCGTGGCATCGCGGCCACGCAGCACGATATCGAAACGGTAGCCGAGCGCGTACTCGGGTGCCGTGGTCTCCCAGTCGAACGTGGCGATCAGGCGGTTGCGCGCCTTCTCATCGGGCACACACTGGAAGATCGGGTCGTACGCCAGCAGCGGATCGCCGGGGAAGTACATCTGCGTGACCAGCCGCGTGGCGTAGGCATTGCCGAACAGCGAGAAGTGGATGTGCTGCGGCCGCCAGGCGTTGTGGTGATTGCGCCAGGGGTAGGCGCCCGGCTTGATCGTCTTGAACTGGTACAGCCCGTTGGCGTCGGTGATGGTGCGGCCTTCGCCCGAAAAATGCGGGTCCAGCGGCGCGTCGTGCTGGTCGCGCTTGTGCGTGTAGCGGCCGGCGGCGTTGGCCTGCCAGACCTCGATCAGCGCATTCGGCACGGGGCGGCCGTTTTCGTCGAGCACGCGCCCCGTGACCAGCATGCGTTCGCCGATCGGCTCGCCGCCGTTGCCGATGGTCAGGTCGTTGTCGCCCTCGCGGACGAACTCGGGGCCGAACGTCGGGCCGGTGACCTCGGACAGCGACTGCGGCAGCGCGATCAGCGGCTGGGCCGGCGAGCGCAGCTGCGTCGAGGCATAGGGGTCGAAGCGGTACTCGGGCTGGGTGTCCCAGTACGGACGACGGTACTGGGCGGGGCGATCGGAGCGGTGGGGCATCGCGCTGTCTCCGTTGTTGTGTGAATCGATGGGGAGGACTGTATGCAACGCCAGAAGTCATGTAAATTGAGTTTTGGCGTAATTACGATGAATTTTTATTATGGAACGCGTGCCCCCACCGACCGCCGCCCCGAAGGCACCGCCGCAGCCATCGCTTGACGCCTTTCGCAGCCGCATCCGGCTCCGGCACCTGCACTGCTTCGTGGCCGTGGCCCAGGCGCAGCACCTGGGGCGGGCCGGCGAGCATCTGGGGCTGACGCAGCCGGCGGTGTCGAAGACGCTGACCGAACTCGAGGAACTGGTCGGCGCGCGGCTGCTCGTGCGCCAGCGGGCCGGCACCAACCTGACCGCGGCCGGCATGCGCTTCCTGCGTCATGCGCTGCGCATCCTCGAGGACGTCGAGGCCGCTGCCGACAGCCTGTCTGCCGCCAACGCCACGCGGCACGAGCGCATCCGCGTGGGCGCCCTGCCCAGCATCGTGCCGGCGCTGCTGCTCGACGCCGTGACCGCGTTCCGCGACTCTCATCCCGAGGTGGCGCTGGCCGTGCAGAGCGGCATGAACCGCACGTTGATCGACCTGCTCAAGGCCGATGTGCTCGACGTTGTGATCGGCCGCATGGACGACCCGGCAGCCATGGAAGGCCTGTGGTTCGAATCGCTGGCGGCAGAGCCGCTGGTGCTGGCCGTGCGCACCGGGCATCCGCTGGCCGGCCAGGCCAGGCCGACCATGCGCGACGTGGTGGCATGGCCGATGGTGGTGCCGGCCGTGGGCTCGATCCCGCGCCACAGCACCGAAAGCCTGCTGGCCCGCCACGGCTTTGCGCTGCCCGAGGGTTGCCTGGAAACGGCCGATGCCTACCTGGGGCGCCTGCTCACGCAGCAGGGCGACGGCGTGTGGGCCGCGCCGTTGTCCGCCACGCGCCGCGCGGTAGCTGCGGGCGAGATGGTGCTGCTGCCAGTGGACACGCAAGGCACCGAGGAACCGATCGGCCTGCTGCGCCGAAGCGACCGCACGCTGGGGCCGGTGGCCGAGGCATTCGCCGAAACCATCCGGCGCACCACTGCCGCCCGCCCCGCCTGAGCCGCACACCCGTCCGGCTGATCGCTGCAGGGCACTTTTGCCATGTGGCCGCCCCGTGTCTGAAAAAATTTCGCTGCGCCGTCGCACCGGCCGCCAGCCCTTTGGCCGTGCGGGCCGGCGCCGGTTCGACCCCGTTCCGCGCCGCGCCCTTTGCGGGTTAACGCCGATATTTCGACGCGAAAAACGCTGCGTATGATCCGTTCCTATTGAGAACACACGTTCGCCTTTAGAACAAACACGGCGAAACGACAACAAGAAGTGCCCGACAAACCGCCTGATCGGGCCTGATTCGATCCGAAGAACGGAGACACCATGTCCCAGACCACGCGCCCCGCGACTGGCACGCTCGACGTCCAGTCATTTATCGATAGCCACCGCTTCTCCGCCTATCAGTGGCTCATCCTGATTCTATGTTTCATGATCGTCGCGATTGACGGCTTTGATACGGCAGCCATGGGGTACATCGCCCCGGCCCTGGTGCAGGAGTGGGGCATCGAGAAATCGTCACTTGGCCCGGTCATGAGCGCCGCCCTGTTCGGACTGGCGTTCGGCGCCATCTTCGCCGGGCCGATGGCCGACCGGGTGGGCCGCAAGCGCGTGCTGGTGCTATCGGTGTTCTTCTTCGGCGCGTGCAGCCTGGCCACGGCCTTTGCGCCGTCGGTGACCTGGCTGACCGTGCTGCGCTTTCTGACCGGCGTCGGGCTGGGCGCGGCAATGCCCAATGCGGTGACGCTGATGTCCGAGTACGCGCCAGCACGCCGCCGCGCGATCCTGGTGAACACGATGTTCTGCGGCTTCCCGCTGGGCTCGGCCGGCGGCGGCTTTTTCGCGGCAGCCATCATTCCCCATTTCGGCTGGCATAGCGTGCTGGTCTTCGGTGGCATCGTGCCGTTGGTACTGGCCGTGGTGCTGGTGACCACGCTGCCCGAATCGATCCGCTACATGGTGGTGCGCCAGTATCCTGCCGACCAGATCCGCAAGGTGCTGGCACGCGTGACCGGCACCGCGCTGGGCGCCGTACAGGCGTTCACGGTCAACGAGACGGCGCCGGTCGCCAGATCGGCGGTTGGTACCGTGCTGGCACCGCGCTATCGCGTGGGGTCGGCCATGCTCTGGCTCACGTATTTCATGGGCCTCGTGATCTTCTACCTGCTGACCAGCTGGATGCCAACGCTGATGAAGGACGCCGGGTTCACGTTGCAGCGCGCATCGCTGCTGACCGCGCTGTTTCCGCTGGGCGGCGGCATCGGCACCATTGCCGCCGGCTGGTTCATGGACCGTTTCAACCCGAACAAGGTGATTGCCTTCACCTACGCGCTGACCGGCATGCTGATCTACGCAGTGGGCCACGGGGCCGGCGGCGACCAGTTCATGCTGGGCCTGCTGATCTTCCTGGCCGGCACGGCCATGAATGGCGCGCAATCGTCGATGCCGACGCTGGCCGCAAGCTTCTACCCCACGCAGGGCCGTGCCACCGGCGTGGCCTGGATGCTCGGCATCGGCCGCTTCGGCGGCATTGCGGGCGCGCTGCTCGGCGCCGAACTGCTGCGCATGCACCTGGGCTTCGACGCGATCTTCACGCTGCTGACAGTGCCGGCCTTTATCGCGGCCGGGGCCCTGGTGGTCAAGCAGTTCTCCGGCGCAGGAGCTGCCGCCGATGGCAGCGAACCGGCTGGCAATACCGTGGCCGGACACTGAAATACCGCCGCAGCGCATGGGCGACGGGCATCGGCCTCGCCAATTGCTTCGCTATGGCGAAAACGCCATTACGTGCTACCGTTGCGCAGAATGACATGGCACGCTGCGGCGCACACTTTTGGAACCCCGAACCGCGTCAGACAACCTCTTTTTCATCGGCTTCATGGGCGCCGGCAAGACGACGATCGGGCGAACCGTCGCGCGTCAGCTTGGCCGCCCGTTCTTCGATACCGATCACGAGATCGAATCGCGCTGCGGGGTGCGCATCACCACGATCTTCGAGCTGGAAGGCGAGGACGGCTTCCGCCGCCGTGAGACGCGCGTTCTCGATGAACTGACGCAACGCAGCGGCATCGTGCTGGCCACCGGCGGCGGCATCGTGCTGCGGCCCGAGAACCGCGAAATGCTGCGTGCGCGCGGCCACGTGATCTATCTTGACGCCGCGCTGCCCGATTTGTGGCGCCGCGTCCGCCGCAACCGCAATCGTCCGCTTCTACAGGTGGACAACCCGCGCGCCCGGCTCGAAGCGCTGTTCTGCGAACGGGACCCGCTCTACCGCGAAATCGCCCACCTGATCATGCCGGCCCATGCCGGTACCGTGGCGCAGGCCGCCGCCAACGTGCTGGCCCTGCTTGGCCTGCCAGCCGACACGCCCGCCCAGGACCCCGCCACGCACGATTAGGCGTTGAGCGCCCCACCGACAGACCCATCGGAAAACGCCGACAGCGCCGCGTCACCGGACGTGGCAAGGTTGGAACATGGTGGGTTGCCGGTTTGAACTTCGTGCCGGGCGCGTGGCTCTGACGGTGACACCACCCTGAAAGCAGGAGGTTCCCCATGCGGCTGCAAGGCAAGACGGCACTGGTCACGGGTGGCGCAGGCGGCATCGGACGCGCCATCGCGCTGCGCCTGGCCCAGGAAGGCGCCGACGTCGTTGTTGCGGCGCACAAGCTTGACGCCGAATCCGACGAGACCGCTGCCGGCGTGCGTGCGGCGGGCCGGCGCGCCCATGTGGTGGCCGGCGATATCGGCAACGTGGCGCAGGCGTTTGCCATGATCGATCAGGCCGTGGCAGCGGTGGCTCCCGCCGGCAGTCTCGACATCCTGGTCAACAACGCCGGGGTCGAAGTCCGCGCGCCGTTTGCCGAGGTGACCGAGGCCGACTACGACCGCGTGCTCGATACCAATCTCAAGGGGCCGTTCTTTCTCACCCAGCAGTTCGTGAAGCACCGGCTGGCGCGCAAGCTGGGCGGCAAGGTCATCAACATCAGTTCCGTACATGAAGACCTGCCCTTTCCGCATTTCACGAGCTACTGCGCCAGCAAGGGCGGCCTGCGCATGATGATGCGCAACCTGGCGATCGAACTGGCGCCGGCCGGCATCACCGTCAACAACATCGCACCGGGCGCCATCCAGACGCCAATCAACCGCAAGCTGATGGCCGACCCCGCCGAACTGCAGGCGCTGCTGGCCGGCATCCCGCTGGGCCGGCTGGGCCAGCCCGACGAAGTTGCCGGACTGGTGGCCTACCTGGCGAGCGCCGATGCCGACTACATCACCGGGGCCACGCTCGTGATCGATGGCGGACTGCTCTGGAACTATGCGGAACAATAACGTCGAATCTGCCGGCGGCACGCCCCACGTCCTTGCGCGCACCCGGCCCGCCGAGGCGGACGCCGCGGCGCATCCTGCGGCGGTGCCTTCCGCGGCCCCAGTCACCGCCGAGGGTGCCGCCACCGCTGCGGCCCCGGCCACAGGGCCGGCTCGGGCGCCCGCGCAGCCAGCCCCGCCGTCGCACTGCCACGGTCACGCCCCCGCCATTACCCATCTGCCGACGCCCGCCCCGTGCACGCTGCCCGGCTGCGCGGAAGCCGACGCCCTGTCGCCGGCCGAACGCTATGCCGAACTGTTCGTCGACGTGCAGGCCAGCGGCATGTTCGCGGACAGCAAGACCTTTCCTGACTGCATTCCGCTCGACGCGCCCGAAGCCATCCTGACGCGCTACCGGGCCGAGCGGGACGGGCCCGGCTTTTCGCTCGAGGCCTTCGTACGCAACTTCTTTGCCCGCGAGACCGTGTCGGACGACCACTACGAATCGGATCCGGACAACTCGATGCGCGAGCACATCGACGGCCTGTGGCCTGTGCTCACGCGCGAGCCGGCCGAACATCCGCCACGCTGCTCGCTGCTGCCGCTGCCCCGTCCATACGTGGTGCCGGGCGGGCGCTTTCGCGAGCTGTACTACTGGGATTCGTACTTCACCATGCTGGGCCTGTCGGCCAGCGGCCGGCACGACCTGCTGCGCGCGATGGCCGACAACTTCGCCTATCTGCTCGACACCTACGGGCTGGTGCCCAACGGCACGCGGTCTTACTACCTGAGCCGCTCGCAGCCGCCCGTGTTCGCGCTGATGACCGATCTCTTCGAGGACGAGGGCGTCGATGCGGCCGTGCAGTACCTGCCCCAGCTCGAGCGCGAATATGCGTTCTGGATGGACGGCGCCGCGCACCTGGCCCCCGGCAATGCCTACCGGCGCCTGGTGCGCCTGCCGGGCGGCGCCCTGCTCAACCGCTACTGGGACGACCGCGCCCATCCGCGCGAGGAAGCGTACCTGGAAGACGTGGCAACGGCCCGGCGCGCCGACCGCCCGGCGCACCTGGTGTTCCGCGACCTGCGCGCCGCGGCCGAGTCGGGCTGGGATTTCAGCTCGCGCTGGTGCGAGCCCGACCTCGCCAGCGGCCAGCCGACTTGCGACCTGGCGACCATCCGCACCACGGCAATACTGCCCATCGACCTGAACGCCCTGCTCTGGCATACCGAATGCCGCCTCGGCGAACTGTGCGGGCGCGCCGGCGACATGGAAGGCGCCGCGCGCTATCGCGAAGCAGCCGATCGGCGGCGGCAGGCCATCTCGTCCATCATGTGGGACAAGGGCATGGGCGCGTTCGTCGATTTCGACTGGCATCGCGGCACGCCCAGGCCGTATCTCAACGCCGCCGCGCTGATGCCGCTGTTCCTGGGACTGGCCACCACGGAGCAAGCCGCGCAGGTGGCCGATGTGGTCGCCGCCCGGCTGATCGAGGAAGGCGGCCTGGCGACCACGGAGATCGATTCCGGCCAACAATGGGACCGGCCAAACGGGTGGGCGCCACTGCAGTGGATCGGCATCATGGGCCTGCGGCGCTACGGCTGCGACGCGCTGGCGGACGACATTGCCCACCGGTGGCTGCAGACGGTGGCCAGTCTCTATGTCTCGGAATACAAGCTGGTGGAAAAATACCGGCTGCAGCGGCGCCGTGCCGGCAATGCCGAAGGCGGCGGCGGCGGAGAATACCCACTGCAGGACGGCTTCGGCTGGACCAACGGTGTGGTCAGCGCACTACTGGAGATGTATCCGTGGCATCCGGCGCAGCGCAGCAAGGCGGGCCGCCCGGAAACCGGCGAATGACCAATGAAAGCCTGGCCGGTCGCGGTGCCACAACGGCTGGCGCGAATGATCACCTCCGGAATTCGGAATTTCGTTCTTTTGTTCAGAATTCCGTGATGCAGCGCCGCATTTCGTCTTGATTGTTCCGCGTACGCCAATAACTCATGTGAGTTATTGGCGTAGCAGGTCGGGAACGTCACACTGACGCAGGGTTGTTTTCGACACGACCCTAAACGACTTGGCAACTCTTACTACCCCGACGATCCCGCGCGTCGGGGTATTTTCTTTTCCGGGCCGGATTTTGCCGCCGCCCCGCTCGCCAGCACCCCCCTTGCGCTGGATCAACAATCGATCACCCGTCACATCCGGACACAAATTTCGGGTCTTTCGGGATGCACCATGGCGCCTCGTTCATTCACCCACGACGGAGGGCCAGCATGAAACAGCACGACAAATCCAACCCCGGGCAACTCGACGACAGCGCGGCCGGCCCGGACACGGGCGGTGCGTCACGCGAGGGCAAATCGCGTACGGCCCGTGCCACGCCGGCACGCAAGCCGACCTTCGCGGCATTTCTCAAGAAGATTCCGCCTGGCGACGCCTACGACGACCAGGACTTCGCACGGATTCAATGACGGGAGGAACGGCACATGTATCTGATCGATACCGATGTCATCAGCGAAAGCCGCAAGGGGCGCCGGGCCGATCCCGGCGTACGCGCCTTCTTCGAGGATGCCGAGGCCGATGGACACCCCCTGTACGTGTCAGTGGTGACGATGGGGGAACTGCGGCGCGGCGTGGAACTGAAGCGCTTCCGGGGTGACCGGCAGCAATGCCACGCGCTCGATGAATGGCTGGTGGCCGTGCAACGCCGCTACGCGCACAACATCCTTGGCGTGGACGGGCGCGTGGTGGAACTATGGGGCCATCTGCGGGTACCCCATCCCGAGAACGCGCTGGACAAGATGATCGCGGCCACCGCGATGATCCACGGGCTGGCCGTGGTCACGCGCAATGTTCGCGACTTCGCCCAGACCGGAGTGCGGCTGGTCGATCCGTTCGGGAGGGGGCCGCCCGGGCCGCCCGGGTCGATGGATTCGAACCGCACATCGGCCCGCAAGCCAGCCCTGCAGCCGCTATCCGCGACTTGCCTCAGCTTGCACTGATGCCCTTGGCCTTGACGATGGCGCTCCAGCGGTCGTAGTCCTTGTTGAGGCGCGCCTGCATCTGCTTGCCGTCCTGGAACGACGCGATGGCACCTGCGCTGACCAGCTTCTGCTGCAATTCCTTGTCCTTGCCGATGATGTCGCGCGTCTCGCTGGCGATGCGGTCGACGATGAGCTGCGGGGTGTCAAGCGGCGCGATCAGGCCGCCCCAGGAATCGAAGTCGAAGCCCGGGAAGCCCTGTTCCGAGACGGTCTTCACGTTCGGCAGCAGCACGCGGGCATTGGGCGAACTCAGCGCGATGGCCTTGAGCTTGCCGGCGCGGATATGCGGCAACGCTGCGACCACATCGGCAAACATGATGCCCACCTGGCCGCCGAGCAGGTCGGCCACGGCCGGAGCGCTGCCACGGTAGGGCACGTGCAGCACGTCGAAGCCGCCCAGGTCCTTGAGCTGCTCCATTGCGAGATGACCAAAGCTGCCGGTGCCCGAGCTGGTATAGCTCAGCGGCGTCTTGCTGGCCTTGGCAAAGCGGATCAGGTCTGCCAGCGTCTCGACGTGCGGTACCACGGCCGGGTTGATGACGATGGCCATCGGCAGCACGTAGACCGTGGCAACGGACAGGAAGTCCTTCTTCACGTCGTAGGCGTTGGTCTTGTACATCAGCGGCGCCAGCAGGGCCGGCATGCCGAACATCGACAGGTTGTAGCCATCGGCCGGGCTGCGGATAAAGCTGGCGGTGCCGATCGAGCCCGAGGCCCCGGGCTTGTTCTCGATAATGACCTGCTGCCCGAGGCGTTCCGACAGCTTCTGCGCCACGATGCGCGCGGCGGTGTCGGTGGGGCCTCCAGCGGGGAAGGCCACCACCATCTTGATGAACTTGTCGGGCCAGCCGGTCTTTGCCAGCACCGAAGGCATCACGGCGGCCATCGACGCGGCAGCACCCGCCTTCAGCACCTGGCGGCGGCTCAGTAGCAGCTTGGTCATTGTCTTGTCTCCTGTCGATCGAAAATTCGGGGGTCAGATCACGCCTCGGGATTGGAGATCCGCGATGGCGTCGTCGTCGAGCTTCAGCAATTCCTTGAACACTTCATGCGTATGCTGTCCCATGTGGGGCGGCGGCATGCGCACGGGCAGGCGCTGACCATCGAGTGCATACGGCGGAGCGAGCACGGCCTGTTCGCCGGCCTCGCTGTCCTCGAATCGATGCAGCAGGCCGGCTTGCGCCGTGCGTTCGGATTGCAGCGCGTCCAGCATGCCCAGCACCTCGCCGCACGGGATCTGCGCAGCCGTCAGGCGCTGCAGCAGGTCGGCGCGCGTGAAGCGCTGCAGCCGCTCCCGCACTTGCGCAAGCAGTTCGTCGCGATGGGCAGAGCGCGCCGTGTTGGTGGCAAAGCGTTCGTCATCGGCCCATTCGGGGCAGCCGATGACCTCGCGGCAGAAGCGCTGGAACTGGCCGTTGTTGCCAACCGTGATCACCAGCGGACCATCGGCGGCTTCAAACACGCCATAGGGGACGATGGACGGATGCGCATTGCCGAACTTGGGCGGGTCACCGGCCTTGAGCAAGGCTTCCATGCCGTAGTAGGACGTAATCATCACGCCGCAGTCGTAGAGCGCCATCTGCACGTGGCGGCCGCGGCCGGTGGACTGGCGCGCGAACAGCGCGGCCAGGATCGCCTGGGCGGAATACATGCCCGTGAACATGTCGACGGCCGCCACGCCGAACTTCAGCGGGCCCTGTCCGGCCTCGCCGTTGGTCGCCATCACGCCGGACTCGCCCTGCACCACCAGGTCGTAGCCGGGGCGTTCGGCCTCGGGCGTGAAGCGGGCGTAGCCGGAAATCGAACAGTAGACCAGGCGCGGATTGGTCTCGCTGAGCTGTTCGTAGCCCAGGCCGAGTTTCTCGGCGCCACCCACCTTGAAGTTCTGGATCACCACGTCGCACTGCGCGGCGAGCTGCCGGGCCAGCGCCAGGCCTGCCTCGTCCTGCAGGTCCAGCGTCACCGAACGCTTGTTGCGATTGGCGCTATTGAAATAGGAAGTATTGCGCGAGCCGATGCGCACGCCCCAGTCGCGGGTGTCGTCGCCCCGGGCGGGATGCTCCACCTTGATGACGTCGGCACCCAGGTCGGCCAGCGCCATCGCGCACATCGGGCCTGCCAGCACACGTGACAGATCCAGCACCCGCACGCCGGCCAGCGGCAGCGATGCCATGTTTTCGTGATTCATTTTGCTGCGTCTCCCCGCGTCCGGATCTGTTCCTGCCAGGGAGGTCCGGTTGTCTTTACGAGCATGCATTGTCCATATGTTCCTTATGCTTGACAATTGCAACCGGTTTTCACCATATATGAATACTAAAGGTTGACAATGGACCTGAACGCACTCGCATTGCTGGTCGATATCATCGACGCCGGCAACTTGAGCCGGGCCGCCAGCCAGCTCGGCATGAGCCGCGCCAATGTGAGCAAGCGGCTCAATCATTTCGAGCGCCAGCTTGGGGCCGAACTGCTCAGGCGCAGCACCCGGCAGCTCGAACCCACCGAGCTGGGATGGCAACTCTACGAACATGGCCGCGCCATCCGCCACGAACTGATGGCCGCCCAGGAATCGGTGCAGAGCCTGGGCAAACGCCTGAGCGGCACGGTGCGGCTAAGCGTGCCGAGCGGATTCGGCCAGCACACCATGTCGGCCTGGTTTATCGAGTTCATGACGATGTACCCCGCCATCACGCTCAATGTCATTTTCGATAACGACATCGAGGACCTGATCAAGGGGGCGGTGGACTTCTCCATCCGCGTCATGGCGGAAACGCCCACCAACGCCGTGGCCCACAGCCTGGGCGATGTCGAATATGTGGCCTGCGCCACCCCGCAGCTGGTGCGCGAATACGGCATGCCGCGCACGCTCGACCAGTTCCGTGACCTGCCGCTGATTACCTCCGAGCTGACCGGCCAGAAGCTGCATGCCGCGGGCCGGGCCGGCGCGGCGGGCGGGGTGCCGAGTATCCGGCCGCGCCTGATGTCGGCCAATTTCTTCTTCCTGCGCGACGCCATCCTGCAGGGGCTGGGCGTTGGGCTGGTGCCCCGCTACATGGTCGACCGCGACCTGGCCGCCAGTACCTTGCTGCAACTGCCCCTGCCACCCCAGGACCTGGCATTCCTGCGCACCACCATGTACCTGCTGTACATGCCGGCCCGCTACCAGACACGCGCCGTGACGACACTGGTGGCCTTCCTGCGCGACAAGGCGGCCGGCCGCTGACCGCTGATCGCTGGCCGGCGTGTCCGGCCGGCGCCCGGGCACCCACGGCATCGGCAGCTACACTTACGGCTGTACACCCTCTTTAGCCCCTTCAAACCCTTCAGACCTGCCTCGCCCGGTTTTGCCCGGGTCGCCACCCATGCCGCAAGCGACTTCCCCCGCCCCCGTCTCCCTGGTCGATTTCCGTGCCGATCCGGCCCCCACACACGACAATCCACGGCCCGACCGCCTGGTGCAGGGCAATCCCGACCGCACCACCTGGACGCACTACAGCGCCGAGCAGGGCGATTTCGACTGTGGCATCTGGGCATGCCAGCCGGGCGCGTGGCGCATTGCCTTTCCCGCCGGCAAGGAAGAATTCTTCTGCGTCATCAGTGGCCGGCTGCGCATCACCAGCCATACTGGTAGCGCACGGGAGTTCGGCCCGGGCGATGCCTGCGTGATCCCGGCGGGATTCGAAGGCGTATTCGAAGTCATCGAACCCGTACGCAAGCATTTCGTCGTGATCGATCGCAACGCGGGCTGAGCGGCCCGCAGGAGACCCCTGCCATGTCCAGACGCCCCGCCCTGCTGCCTGCCCTGCCGACCATCCTCCCTGCCGCTATCGCCGTACTCTCTTTCGCCGGCCCTGCGCCGGTACAAGCCGCGCAGGCCGCCGCCACGCCGAGCTTCGACTGCAAGAAAGCGGATGGACAGATCGAGCAGATGGTCTGCAAGGACGCCACGCTGGCGCGGCTGGACCGCGAAACCACGCGCCTCTACGGCCTGGCACTCGATGCACGGTCGCTGCCGACCGCGCAGAAAAAATCGCTGATTGCCGAGCAGCGGGGCTGGATCAAGGGCCGCAACGATTGCTGGAAGGCCGACGACGCGCATGCCTGCACGGCCACCAACTATCTGCAGCGAATCTACGATCTGCGCCATGGCTATGCCGGCGCCCGCACGCAGGACGACCGAGGCATCAGCCGGGGCCCGTTCAATATCCGCTGCCCCGGCGTGGAGGCAGTCATCGCCGGCACCTTCGTACAGACCGACCCGGGCTACGCGTACTTGCGCTGGCTGGACCAGCAACTGGTGCTGCAGCAAGCACCGGCCGCCTCCGGCGCCCGCTATGCGGCCACGCTCAAGGACGGCGAGGCGCAGTTCTGGGACAAGGGCCCAGACGCCCGGCTGGCCTTGCCCGGCAAACCCGAAATGGATTGCCGCGTGGAAATGACCGCCAACTGACGGCCGCGACAGAGAGCGTGGCACGGGCACGACGTTCGCCACGTGCCGGCCACGTTTCATTTGCTCCGCGCGGCACGCGTCCATATAATAACGATTCTCATTTCCCGGTACTTCGTACCTCTGCAGGCCCGCCGCGGCGACAAGGAAAGGACAATGGCCGCCGACGCCGGTCCCCATCAGGACATTCACGCGCTGTACAGCAGCCATCACCGCTGGCTGCTTGGCTGGCTGCACCGCAAGGTGGGTTGCTGGCATCGTTCCGCAGACCTGGCCCAGGACACGTTCATGCGTCTGCTGGCCCGCGAGGAAACCCCGTCCATTCTTGAACCGCGCGCCTTCCTGACCACCGTCGCGCAACGCGTGATGGCAAACCAGTGGCGCCGCGACAAGCTCGAACAGGCGTACCTCGAAGCGCTGGCGTACCAGCCGCCGTCGCTGGTGCCCTCGGTCGAGGAACGGGCGATCCTGCTGGAAACGCTGCAGGAAATTGCCGAACTGCTCGACGGCCTGCCCGTGCCGGTCCAGCGCGCATTCCTGATGGCACAGCTTGACGGCCTGAGCCAGGCGGACATCGCCGCCGCCCTGAATATCTCCGTCACCACCGTCAAGCGCTACCTGATCCGCGCCGGCACGCAGTGCTATTTCGCCATCTCGGCACCGTGACCTCAGCGCCATGAACCGCACGCCCCCAGTACCCGCCGCCATCCGGCCCGACGTGGCACATGCCGCCGTGGAATGGCTGGTTACGCTGCAAGGCAGCGATGCCGACGATGCCACGCGCGCAGCCTGGCGCCGCTGGCTCGAACATCCCGAACACGCCCGCGCCTGGGCGCATATCGAAGCCGTCAACGCCCGGCTGCGCGGCGTGGCTTCGCCGCTAGCCAGCGCCATGGCCAGTGCCGCGCTGGCGCCGCCCCGCTCGGCCAATCGCCGCCAGGCCGTCCGGGCGCTTGCCGTGCTGTTCGTGGGCGGTGGCGTAGGCTGGATGACGCGCGAGCACACGCCCTTGCAGGGCTGGCTGGCCGACGCGCACACCACCGTGGGCGAGCAGCGCAGGCTGACGCTCGACGACGGCACGCTTGTGCAGCTCAATACCGATACCGCCATCGACATCGCCTTCTCGGCCACCGAGCGCCGCGTGATCCTGAAGCGCGGCGAGATCGAGATCGAGACCGCACGCGATGCGGCAGCCGCGCCACGGCCGTTCGTCGTCGCCACGCAGGCGGCCACGCTGCAGCCGCTGGGTACGCGCTTCGCGGTGCGGCATCTGCCCGATGCGGGCTGGATCGGCGTGACCGAAGGCGCCGTGTCGGTGCGCCCCGCCGAAGACACGGACGCCGAGCGCATCGTCATGGCCGGCCAGGCCACGCACTTCACGTCCACACGTGTCGAGGCCCCTGCACCGCTGTCCGACGCCGCCACTGCCTGGACCGACGGCATGCTGGTGGCGGCCGACATGCGGCTCGATGCATTCCTGGCCGATGTCGACCGCTATCGCCCGGGCCATCTGCGCTGCGATCCCGCCATCGCGGGCCTGCGCGTGTCCGGCACCTTCCCTATCGCCGACACCGATCGCATCCTCGACGCACTACGCGGCATGCTGCCGGTGCGCATCCATTTCATGACGCGCTACTGGACCACGGTGCTACCGGCCTGATCGTCGCTTTACGATTTTTATGCGACGGCTGGGTCGACCGGATGCTGCATGGCTTCACCGCTCCAGGCGCGAATGATGTCCACCGCACCTGTCCCCGCACCTGTCCCCGTACCAGCTTCCGCGCCACCACTCGCCTCGCAGGCCACCTGGCCGATTTCGCGTGCCCAGTATTGCTCCGAACCATCGGCCACGCGCCATGCATGCAGCCGGCGCGTATAAAGCTGCAGGTCGTATTCAGCGGTAATGCCGATGGCCCCGTGTACGGCGTGGGCCATCGATGTGACCGGCGTCACGGCATCGCTGGCCCCGAACTTGGCGATGGCAGCATGCATGCGATGCGGCGTCGGGCCTTCGGCGGAAAATGCGATCTGCGCAGCCATGCGCGTGGCCGCCACCTGCTCGGCCATCACGCTGATCTGGTGCTGGATCGCCTGGAACTTGCCCACTGGGCGGCCAAACTGCACGCGGTCGTTGGCGTACTGCAGGGTCAGGTCGAACACGCGCGCGATGGCGCCGGCCATCTGCGCAGCATGCAGCGCGGCACCGATGGTTTGCAAGGTGCCCGGCGCCAGGTCGAAGCCAGGCCCAGGCGGGCTGGCAATGCTGACCGTAAGGTCGCCATGCACGCCGGTTGGCGCCACTTTGGCGGCGTCGCGATGCAACAGCCAGGCACGGCCTGCCTGCTGCGTCAGGAACCAGCTTGCCGTGGCCCCATCGGCCACTCTGGCACGCCCCTGCTGCCCGAAACTGGCTAGCGCGACGGGCCCGTCCGGTATCGCAACGCCGGCCGCGTGCAGCACCGCGCGCGCAAACATGGTCTGACCCAGCGGCAGCGGTATCGCGTATTGCCCGATGACCAGCAGCATCGGCAAGATATCTCGCAGGGTCAGGCCGGCATCAGGCAGCAGACTGTCCGCGAAACCGCTGGCATCGAGTTGTGCCCAGAGCGCGGCGGCCACGGGTGCGTCGCCGGCCTCGATGGCTCGCACCACGGCTGGCGTGCAGTGATCGCGCAGCACCGTTTCCAGCGCGTCGGCGTAAATGTCGTCCATGCCCATTCTCCGTGTCAGCGTAGTCCCAGGCCCCGCGCGATCATCCCGCGCAGGATTTCTCGCGTGCCGCCCCGCAGCGAATAGGTCGGCGAGATCTGGCTCACATAGGCCGCCGTGCGATACAGGTCGGCGTCTGCGGCCAAATCCATGCCGTCGCCCAGTGCCGCCTCGGCCAGCGCGCCAATCGATTGTTCCAGCCCGGTGCCCAGGTCCTTGACCAGCGCAGCCTCGACCAGCGGGCTTTCACCGGCGGCCAGCCGGGCGGTCACGGCCAGCGACATGGCGCGTAGCGTGGCAAGCTGCGCCATGATCCGGCCGATTGTCACCACATCGCGCTGCACCGCCGGCATCCGGCGTAGCGCCGTCATCCACGCATCGAGCAGGACCACGCTTGAATACAGCCGCTCCGGGCCGCTGCGCTCAAAAGCCAGTTCTGCGTTGACCTGCTCCCAGCCCGCGCCCTCCTGCCCCACCAGCGCGTCGGCAGGCAGCAACACGTCATCGAAGCTGACCTCCGAAAAATGGGCATCGCCTGCGAGGTCGTGGATGGGCCGTACCGTCACGCCCGGCAGCGACAGGTCGACGATCACCTGCGACAGGCCCTTCTGCCGGTCACCGGCCTCGCCCGACGTCCGCACCAGCGCCAGCATGAAGTGGCAGCGGTCAGCATTGGTCGTCCAGATCTTGCGGCCATTGAGCCGCCACCCGCCATCGGGCAGCGGCACCGCACGCGTCGCCACGCTTGCCAGGTCGGACCCAGAATTGGGCTCGCTCATGCCGATGCAGAAGAACGCCTCGGCGCGGCAGATGCGCGGCAGGTAGAAGGCGCGTTGTGCGTCGCTGCCGTAACGCAGGATCAGCGGGCCGCTCTGACGGTCTGCGATCCAGTGCGCCGACACCGGCGCGCCGCAGGCCAGCAGTTCCTCCACCAGCACGAAGCGCGAGAACGCATCGAGGCCGGCGCCGCCATACTGCGCGGGCAGCGTGATACCCACCCACCCGCGCCGGGCCAGCGCGCGGCTGAACCCGGCATCGAATCCCATCCACGAGCGCGCCCGCACATCGGGCGGCAGCGCGGGCAAATGGTCCCGCAGGAAGGCCTTGACCTCCTGCCGGAACGCGGCAGCCCCGGCAGGCAAGGCGGTCAGCGCAAACGTGCCAAACAGCGAATGCAATGTCGACTCCTTTACTGATCGATCCAGCGGCCGGCGGCCGGTCAATGCCGGTCAATGCCGGTCAGTCCAGCGTGACGCCCGTGTCCTTGACCACCTTTTGCCAGCGGTCGATCTCCTGGGCCAGGTATTTCGCGTAGGCGTCGGGGCTGGAGCCACGTGCCTCGGCCCCCTGCGCGGCCAGGCTGGCGCGGACATCGGCCGAACCCAGCGCCTTCAGCGCCGCGGCGTTCAGCTTGCGCACGATTTCTGGCGGCGTTCTGGCGGGCACCATCATGCCCTGCCAGGCACCGACCTCGAACCCCTGCATGCCCGATTCCGCCAGCGTGGGCACGTCCGGCAACTGCGCACTGCGCACAGCACTGGTCACGGCCAGCGCCTTCATGCGCTTGTCGCGGATAAACGGCAGCGACGAGTTGATCGTGTCGGTCATGAACTGCACCTGGCCGCTGGCGAGATCGGTCAGCGCGGGGGCGCTGCCCTTGTACGGCGCGTGCACGGCGTCCAGCCCGTTGGCCTGCAGGAACAGGAACGCGGCCAGATGCGTGACGTTGCCGTTGCCCGCCGAGCCGTAGGTCATCTTGCCGGGATGGGCCTTGAGCCATGCCACGAACTCGGGCACCGTGTTCGCCGGCACCTGCGCGTTGACTTCCAGCACCAGCGGCACGTTGGCCGTCATGGCTACCGGCACCAGGTCGCGCTTCACGTCGTAGGGCAGCTTCTTGTACAGCGCCTGGCTAAGCGCGATCGACGACGTGTTGTACAGCACCGTGTAGCCATCGGCGGGCGCCTTGGCGACGATCTCGTTGCCGATATTGCCGTTGGCTCCGGGCCGGTTGTCGACCAGCACCTGCTGGCCCAGTTCATCCGACATCTTCCTGGCGATCACGCGCGACACCAGGTCGGTAGGTCCGCCGGGCGGGAACGGCACCACCAGCCGGATGGGCCGGTCGGGATAGGCCGCGGCCTGCGCCGGGCGTGGCAACATGGCCACGGCCAGCGCGCACCCCGTCAGCGCCAGCAGCCATGTGCGGCGCGATGGAACGTTGAAGCAATGCCTGGCAATTCTGCTCTGTGATGGCATGGTTGTCTCCTCCGGTTAAAACCGTGTCCTGCCTGGCCGGTCAGTGGCCGGGCGGCGCGCGCCGCGGTGCCCTCGATGGCGGCGTGGCTGCGCCCCGTCTGCGTCCGGGGGTCAACCCCGCCGTCAGGCCTCGCGTCCGGCCAGCAGCCGCCGCGCGGTATAGGTCATGACCAGCTCCTGGCGCTGGTTGAATACCTCGATCGACGAATCCACCACGGCGCGGCCGCTCTTCGACGTCGGCCGTACGCCGGTCACGGTGATCCGTGCGTGGATGGTGTCGCCCACCAGCACCGGGCCGTGGATCTTCTGCGTCAGTTCGAGCATCGCCAGGCCGGTGCCCTGGATCATCGTCTGCAGGATGAACCCTTCGATCAGCGCGTAGGTCAGCGCGGCGGGCACCGGCCGGCCCTTGATCGCGCCCGCCTCGTAGCCCTCCTCGATGAAGATGGCCTCCAGCATGCCGGTGACCGAGATGAAGTTGACCAGGTCGGTCTCGGTCACGGTGCGGCGGAAGGTCTCGAATACCTGGCCTTCGCGGATGTCCTGCCAGTAGAAGCCTTGTCCCAGGCGTTGCGGCTGTGCTGCGGTCATGTTGTCTCCGTGTCGTGTATCGATGGGGAAGGGTTCGATGGTCAATCGCCCAGCGCGGCGATCTCGGCATCGCTCAGGCCCAGGCTGCCCAGCACCTCGCGCGTATGCTCGCCCAGGCGCGGCGGCACGGTGGCATGGGCGCGCTCGCCGTCGAATCGCACCGGCGCACCCGGAAAGCGCAGCGTACCCATGGCCGGGTCGTCCACCTGATCGAAAAAACCGGTGGCCCGCAGGTGCGGATCGTCCACCAGTTCGTCCAGGTCGTTGACGCGGGCCACCGGGATCTGCAGCGTCTCGCACAGCGCCAGCCAGTCGTCGGTGCTGCGTTCGCGCACCAGTTCGCCGGTGATCTCGTAAAGCGTCTCGATATGGCGTGTGCGCGCGGCGATGTCCGTGAAGCGCGCATCGGCGGCCAGGTCGTTGCGGCCGGCGGCCTGGAAGAAGTCGCGCCAGTGAGCATCGGTGTACGGCATCATGCAGACGTAGCCATCGGCCGTCTGGTAAGGCCGGCGCAACGGCGCAAGCACGCGCGGATAGCCTGCGGTGGCGCGCGGCGGCTCGAAGTGCTGCCCATACAGGTGCTCGACCAGATTGAATGCCACCATCGACTCGAACATCGGCACTTCCACCATGCCGCCCTTGCCGCCATTGCGCTCGCGGCCAGCCAGCGCGGCGGAGATCGACAGCGCCGCCACCAGCCCGCTGGTCTTGTCGGCCGAAATCGTCGGGAAATAGCGCACGGTGCCGGTCTGCGCGGCCATTAGCGCGGCATTGCCGCACAGCCCCTGGATGATGTCGTCGTAGGCCGGGCGGCCGCCATAGGGGCCATCCTCGGCAAAGCCCAGCAGGCTCACGTAGACCAGTTGCGGATGGCGCGCCATGACGCTGGCCGGCTCCAGGTCCAACTTGCCCAGCTTCTGCGGACGCATGCTGTGCAGGAACACGTCGGCCGTTTCCAGCAGCCTGTGCAACGCGGCCTGGGCGGCCGGCTGCTTCAGGTTCAGCACCACGCTCTTCTTGCTGCGGTTCACACCCAGAAAAATGGCGGACATGCCATCTTCGGTGGCCGGGCCGGTGCGGCGCGTGGAATCGCCGTCGGGCGTTTCCACCTTGATGACTTCGGCGCCCAGGTCGGCCAGCCACTGGCTGGCGTACGGGCCCATCACGACTGTCGACAGGTCGACGACACGAACACCTGACAGGGGCAGCATCGTGGTGTCTCCTTATGGCTTTTATGGATCTGATGGGGCCCTAGCGTAGTTCAGCCGGCCGCTTGCGTCTAATATTAGATATTTAAGAACTGATATCGGTTGTATATCGCCATGGACCTGCGCCAGCTCCAGCAGTTTGTCGTGCTTGCCGAGACCGGCAACTTTCACCGTGCCGCCGAGCGCCTGCATATGGCGCAGCCGCCGCTGTCCATCTCGATCCGCAAGCTCGAAGCGTCGCTGGGCACCGCGCTGTTCGTGCGAACCACCCGTGGCGTGCGGCTGACTCAGGCCGGCGAGGCAGCGCTGAACGATGCCCGTCGCGCGCTGTTCCATGCGGAGCAGGCGCGCGCCGCCGCCCAATCGGCCGCGCATGGCGAGCGCGGGGCACTGCGCGTGGGCTTTGTCGGATCGGCCACCTATGCGCTGCTGCCGCGCCTGATTCCGGCGTTTCGCGGCGAACACCCCGGTATCGAACTGATCCTGCATGAATCCACGTCGGCCGCGATCCTAGACCGCATTGAACGCGGGCAGCTCGACGCGGGGCTGGTGCGCTTTCCCATCCTGAGCAGCGGGCCCTTCCAGCTGCTGCCACTGGAATCCGATTCGTTCATGGCCGCCGTGCCGGCCGAGAGTCGCTTCGCCGCCCAGGACAGCATCGCGCTCAAGGCACTGGCCGACGAACCTTTCATCATGCATCCCAGCGCCGACGTGCCCAACCTTCAGGCCGTGGCGATGTTGCTATGCCAGCAGGCTGGTTTCGTGCCGCGCATCACGCAGGAAGCCGTACAGGTGCAGACCATCGTCAGCCTGGTGGAGAGCGGATTGGGTGTGGCGCTGGTGCCGGGGGTGACGGCGCGCTATACCAACCGGCGCGTGCGCTTTCTGCGCCTGTCTAGCCCGCGCCCGACCAACCGCATCGGCATTGCGCTGGCGACGCAGCAGGACACCGACGACCTGCATGTGCAGCGGTTTGTGTCGGTGGCGCGACGGATTGCGCTGGGGCAGGCGGAGGGGGAATAGGCAGATCAGATTTCCAGCGCGACCTGTGCCGCGATATTGATTCGCCCAGTGCGAAAACCATCGGGCTTCTTGACAGGCGTGCCGAGCGTTATTTCATATGACAGCCCCGCAAGGCTGCCGAGTCGCCACCGGCCCCGCGCGCCCATTACGGCGCCCACCAGCGTTTGTCCGGCCAGAAAGGCAGCGGAGGGCCCGCTGACATGCCCCATATCCACGCCAACGAACGCCTGCTGTCCAGATTCGCCGAGTTGCCAGATCAGATCGTTACGCATCGTGGCACCATTTTCGGCCGACAGTGTCAACTGCTCATCAAAGCCGCGCACCGCATAACGATTGCCAATCGAGAAATAGTCCGAGGGCAGGATGCGCGTGGCGGCATGCTGCATCCTCACCGAACCCTGGTATTGCAGACGCTGCCCCAATGCCAGAAACGGCAAGGTGAGACTCGCGTTAGCAAACAGGATCTGCGAACCACCGTCCCATCCCGGTTCGCCCAGAACAAAACCTGTGGCCCGGGAATGGTTTGGCAGCGACTGGCGCCAGGAAGCACCGACATCGACGATACGGGCACCGAAATAATGCCGAAGCGACCCGCCCAGTTCGAGGCCCACGACGTCACGGTGCTGAACAGGCAAATCCAGTCCGTTGATCGTACTGCTCGCGGACTTGCGGAATAGCTTGCCGAATGCGCTGGCCTTGCTCGAAGCATTGCGGAACAAGACGTATCCGATACCGGCCTCGATCTGTGTACTGCGACCGCCGTAGATAATGTCCTCCCGGAATCCGGCAACGGTCTGCCTGTAGCGCGACTGGTTGGCATTAAAGAATGCGCTCCAGTATCCGAATGGCACGTTGTAGTTGACCGACGACGAGCGCGTACCCGCTGCGCCATTGCCGAAGTTGGCGTTGGTATTGCCTGAGACGGTCAGGCTATCGTAGAGATGCAGCGGCGAATCCAGCGTCAACGTGCCGCCAAGCTGATACTTGCCGGTGTTCTCGATCCCTGCGTTGTCGACGGTAATGGAACCATGCAGGCGGCTCCCACTGCCAGGCTTTAGCACAAGGTCGGCGTCCCCAGGCATTTGTCCGGGCAGCAAATCGATCGTGGCGTCGGATTGGCCTTGCAGACGGCGAACATTTTCCGTGGCCTGATCCAGGTCGCGCTGATTAAGGGTTCCAGCGGGCCAAGTCGGCAGCGCCATGCGCCACCATCCGACGGTGCCATCCGCAGTGACTTCGGCTATACGGCCCGGAATAACGTGCAGCCGCAGCGTGCCCGATGACAGGCTTTGCTCGGGTATCAGCAGCCGTGTGGTGACATATCCCTCGCTGACCAGACGCGCCGCAAAATAATCGTGGATTGCCTGCAAGCCCTTAACGCCGACACATTGGGAAATGAGAATGTCGGTCTCGCGTATCAGCCAACGGAAACTGTCTGCCCCTTCCAACTCGACCTGCCGGATTGGAAAGCAGGGATGCTCAGCCGGGAGAATCAACGGCCCCCGCATTGCGGCAGACACGGACACGGCTGGCGACAGCACATCCGGTCTGGACATCGCCCGCTGCCTGGCGGCGTCCTGTTGCTGCGCCTGGCGCTGCTCGATTGCGTTGTTTGGAATGGCGCCACCAGGACGCGGCGCCTGAGCCAAGGACGTCGACGGCAACCCAAGCGTGAACAAGATGAACGGAAGAGCCCCGCGGGCCTCGAGGCCCGCAGCTTGTAGCATTTTGCGCATAGACGTTCGGGATATATCGCCACGGATATCGGTAATCCAATGAGCCGTGTTCAATAAATTTTCGCGCGCTCATTGGTCCTGTGTATGGCCACCCGAAAGCCTATGCAGTGTGCTTTTCTTCGTCTATCGCAATTGGTCCAAAGATGTAGATCGATCAATCGGAACTCCGCCAGCGCCACTTGCCGTTGCCATCCATTTCTGGCGATAGTGGTGTGCAGAGACGTACGCCCGCGCGAAAAATTGGATCATCCCGCAGCACCGTTACGCCTCATAAGCACGTACTTCGAGTAGCTATCTGGGTCGACATAGGCTCTGAAGGTAGCGTCGATGGCCATAGGGTTCCCCCCGCTTTTTCCCGCCAACCAGAAATTGCTGCGCCGACAAGGGCATCCGCCCCTGCCGCTACGCTCGGCTTGCTCGCCTCAATCAGCTCATCCTTGAAGGCTCCGCCCGTGCTCCATAAATCGTTGCGCAGGTTGCTATCGAACTGCGTCCGCTGAGTGCCATCGAGGCGCGCCGTGGCCACCTCGGGATCTTCCAGCCACTTTCCGGTGGTCGGATCATAAGAAGCCGGCACACCGGCTGACTTGGCCGCCGCTTCGGAATCGAAGGTCTTCAGATCGCCTGTTCCGACCTGGTCATTACGGTACACAGAGCGGATCGCATAATAGATCTCGTCCTGCGTCATCCCCGCATATTTCGGGTCCTTCGCCAGCTCCCCTGCCTTGCGCCGCAGATAGGCATCGGTCACGTTGTGCAGTTGCCGATTAAACCGAACCCGGCACAAGGCCAGGTTCGACTGGCATCTAGGTATCAATTGCGGCAAGACGCTTGAAGTCCGTTCATCTACTCGAAGACAATCGCAAGCGCAACGCTCTCGCCATATTGCGTGCGGTATTTACACAAAACAACGTCCACAAGCACTGATACAAACTGCTTGGCCACGTCTGCATCCAGACCATCAAGGTAGAAAGAGAACTCGGCATCCCCGTTCTCGATGGACCAAGACATAAAGACATCTTGGTCTGTAGCCATCCACAGCTGAACATTCTTCAGACGAAGAGAGGACACCCCTTCTGCTATTGCGGCTGGATCGATTTCAACCTGCTCCCCTTCATCGGTCCAGCTCGTGATTTTCGAGTTCCCCGGATTAACTAGGGAGGCTCCCAATTGCCCCAGTTGGGCAATAAGGACTTGAAACCCGCTATCAATCGTCTCGGGGACTCGAACGCGACAAACAGCCGTTGCCATTATTTGACTCCTGGAAAGATCTTGACATTGTCAGCGCCAGGTATCTTAGTCGCAAGATTGATGGCCGACTGAGGAGTGCCTTCTGCAAAGTAAGCCTGCGCGGCAACGCCACGTTGATCGGCAATTGCTTGATAGATACGAAGTTTTTGACCTAGTTTTCCGAGATTGTTTGCCTTTGCGGGGCCGCCCACAGCTACCAGATCGCCCAGAATCGCACCATATTGCAAAAAAATCTGGATTTCCGGATAACATTTACATTACCTTGAATCCCAGATTTTCTCTTAACTTCAACAAAGATTTTTAGAAATTTTTTGCGTCGGTCGCTAGTGCTGACCATTGGGGCCCACGGCGGCTCTGATCTGACCGAAAATATCTTCGTTCGAATCGATAATCAGAACAGCATCTATATATCCATTGATGTTGTCGCTTAACCAGCTAAGGCCTTTACGTTTTAGGTGAAACTTAACCACCACGCTGATTTCGTCCGCAGAAACTACCGCCGTTAGCACACCATCTTCTTGCCAATTCTGGAATATCAATCGTACAAGCTTCATCGCATGCATCAAGGAATATTTCGGCGCGAAATCCTCAACATGAATCGAGTTGACGAAACATTCGAACCCGATAGGATCTTGAAAATCGTCCCTGCTGACATTTATCGGCCCTTCTATGAAGGATCGGAGAATGTAGCAGTCACCAGCGAGAACAAATCCCTTGTCCACAATGGCCTTCAACTCAGGCGGCAGATCACAATCGAAAAACGCCCCCGCCAACAGGCTGCGCATCTCATCATTCAGTTTCATTTATCTTTCTCCAAGGTACTTACTCAACCCCTTTCTAATGGCCTCACTAAACCTGGGATCATCTATCAGTTTGTTTACGGAATTAGGTGCGTCCGGAAAACTGTTAGTGACCGGATCATAAAGATACTTTCCGCCAGCGTTATCCTGGTAATGAATTTGGCCGGGTCGTTGTCCGGGATTTGGGTTTTCAACGTCAATTCGCTCTCGTCCACTTCCCTTCCAGATCGTCTTGCTCGCCACCTGCGGCCCATTTGCCCCCAGCATATCAACGCTGCTACCGTTGTCTGGGTTGCTTGAACCTCCTTTGCCACCATCCTTGGTTGCAAAGATGCCGTTGGCTGATCCCGGCAACGGAGGTGTTGCAACGCAGAAGGCAACACCGAGCCCACCGCTACACGACGCGATTGGCGGCAACGCTGGACTCGCACCGGTCGACGGTGTGTTGGGACCGCCCGGACCACCAAAATCATCAGGATTAACAAGCGTCGGCTGAGGGCCATATTGCAGTACACGCTTGGCGTCATTACCAAGGGAAGCCAAGCCATCATGGATGACAACTTGTCCCTGCACTACCTTCTGGATCAGTCCAACCAGCCCACCCGAGGTATCACAATCGGCCTTGCCTTGGCACGTTGAGGAACGGTTAAAGCGATCTTCGTTAGCAGCGGTTGCCGCTCCCGAACCACCGCCGACTAGAGCACCGAGGCCTCCCGCAACAATGTTCGCCAAGGTATTGCCAAGCGAGCGATCAACATCAGGGTCGCCGGTGATCGCCATCGCAGCGTTACTGATTCCGTTAAGTTGGGGCGCAAGGCCTGCAGAAATACCGGCACCGGCCGCTCCGGCCAGCGCACTCCCCCCGCCCAGACCTGCCACCATTGCTCCGCCGGCCATGTGAAGCGCAACACGATACTGCCCTCCATCTGCCCAATCCTTCACCTCCGCGGCGGCGGCGGTCAGAGCGGCTTCATTGGACTCCGATGGATTGGCATCAAAGGCAGCTTGCGCGGCGTCCATACGCTTCTTAGCTTCGTCGCGCTTTGCGTTCGCTACCTCTCCAATCGTCTTCGCCACCGCCTCCCCAGCCGCCTGCGCCGCCGCCATCATGTCGGCTTGCTTGCCCAGCACGTTGTTGAGGTCCGGGCC
>NZ_BBQI01000063.1 GCF_001652915.1 Cupriavidus sp. D384 | reverse complement strand
AATGGAGCGATCAACACTGGCGGCAACGGATCGACGAATATCTCGGGTAATTCGACAGATGGCCCAGGCCTGGACAACGGTAACGGCACGATCAACACCGGTGGCAATGGCTCGACCAATGTCTCGGGTAACTCGACCAACGGCACCGGCGTAGACAACGGGGGTGGCATCAATACGGACGGCAATGGCTCGACCAACGTCTCCGGCAACTCGACCAACGGCAGCGGCGTTGATAATGGCAACGGCACCATCAACACCGGCGGCAATGGCTCGACGAATATCTCGGGCAATTCGACTGACGGCCCAGGTGTAGACAACGGCAATGGCGCAATCAACACGGACGGTAACGGCGCGACCAACGTCTCGGGCAACTCGACGAACGGTACCGGTGTTGATAACGGCAACGGTTCGATCAACACGGGCGGTAATGGCTCGACCAATGTTTCCGGCAACTCGACGAACGGCACTGGCGTCGATAACGGCGGTCGCATCAACACCGACGGTAATGG
>NZ_BBQI01000062.1 GCF_001652915.1 Cupriavidus sp. D384 | reverse complement strand
TCGCGCACCTTCTGGTCGTCCCACGAATTCATCGACGTGCGTTCGAGCGTTTCCTTGCCCGGGAAGACGTCGAGCAGTTCGGGATAGGTGTAGCCGGAGAACGATTCGCTTTCCACGGTGGTGATGGTGGTCGGCACGTCGAAGATCCTGGCTGCCTTGGCCAGGCCCACGACGTTGTTCTTCATGGTCTGGCGGTCCATCGACTGCACGCCAAAGGCCATCTGGGGCTGGTGGTCGATGATGATCAGCTGGCTGTTGCGCGGGGTCAGGACTTGCAGCTTGGCGTTCGACATG
>NZ_BBQI01000061.1 GCF_001652915.1 Cupriavidus sp. D384 | reverse complement strand
TGTTGATTTGCACTGAGAACTGACCCACCTGACCCGGTAATTTGCATCGAATGTTGACCCACGTGTAGAACACTGTCCTGCTCGGCAACGGGCGGGAGTTCGGAGTGATCGACGTGGCCATTTTGAGCATCATTCGACGCTGGCACCTGCGCGACCAGATCCCGCTTCGCGAGATCGCCAGGCGCCTTGGTATTTCCCGCAACACCGTTAGGCGTTACCTGCGTGCAGACGTCACGGTGCCTGCCTATCCGACGCGACACAGCCCCAGCAAGCTCGACGGCTACGCCGCCAAGCTGTCGGCCTGGCTTAAGACCGAAGCCAACAAGCCGCGCAAGCAACGGCGTACTCTCAAGCAAATCCACGCTGACTTGTGTGCACTCGGATTCACCGGATCCTATGACCGCGTGGCGGCTTTCGCACGCCGCTGGCGCCAGGAGCTACAGCAGCAATCGAAGGCCGCGAGCAAAGGCACGTTCATTCCGTTGCGTTTTGCCGAGGGCGAAGCCTTTCAGTTCGACTGGAGCGAGGATTGGGCAGTCATTGCCGGCGAGCGTACAAAGCTGCAAGTCGCGCAATTCAAGCTCAGCCATAGCCGGGCATTTTTCCTACGCGCATATCTCCTGCAGACTCACGAGATGCTGTTCGATGCCCATCAGCACGCCTTTACTGCCTGGGGTGGCATCCCGCGGCGCGGCATCTACGACAACATGAAGACGGCGGTGGATCGGGTTCGACGCGGCAAGCTGCGCGACGTGAACCTGCGCTTCAGCACCATGGTCAGCCATTACCTGTTCGATGCCGAGTTCTGCAATCCGGCCTCTGGCTGGGAGAAGGGGCAGATAGAGAAGAACGTCCAGGACAGCCGCCATCGCATCTGGCAACGCATCCCGTCATTTGGCTCGCTCGACGCGCTCAACGACTGGCTGGCCGATCAGTGCGTGCTGCTTTGGCAACAGACCCGTCACCCCGAGCTCGACATGACGATATGGGAAGCATGGTCTCAGGAACGCCCCCATCTCATGCCCGTGGGGCAGGCCTTCGATGGCTTCGTGGAGCATACCAAACGCGTCTCGCCGACCTGCCTCGTACACTTCGATCGCAACCGCTACAGCGTACCGGCCTCATTCGCCAACCGGCCCATCAGCTTGCGAGTCTATGCCTCGCGCCTGGTGTTCGTTGCCGAAGGACATGTCATCGCAGAGCACCCACGGTGCATCAGCCGAAGCCATGGCCCTGGCAGCACGATCTATGACTGGCGTCACTATCTGGCGGTTCTGCAACGCAAGCCCGGCGCGCTACGCAATGGCGCGCCATTCGCCGAGCTTCCCGAAGGATTCAAGCGCCTTCAGCGCATCTTGCTCAAACGCTCCGGCGGCGACCGAGAGATGGTAGAGGTATTGGCGCTTGTCCTGCTACACGATGAACAGGCGGTGCTGGCGGCCGTCGAGCTTGCCTTGGAGGCCGGTGTCCCGTCCAAGCAGACCATCCTCAATATCCTGAGTCGCCTATTGGAAGGCGGGCCCGTCTCACCAATTACCGCTCCGCAGGCACTGGTACTGCACGTTGAACCCGAGGCCAATGTTGGGCGCTACGACACGCTGCGGGAGGCCAATCATGCAGCATGAGGTCATGGTGGAGATGCTCAAAGCGTTGAAGCTTCACGGCATGGCGCAGGCGCTTGGCGATCTGGCGGAACAGGACTCACCCGCCTACCAGGCTGCGGTGTCCATTCTGTCGCGGCTGCTCAAGGCCGAACTCTCGGAGCGCGAGGTCAGGTCCCTGGCCTACCAGATGAAGGTGGCCAAGTTTCCGGCGTATCGGGATCTGGTCGGCTTCGATTTCAGTTGCAGTGAAGTGAACGAGGCTCTTGTGCGGCAACTCCATCGATGCGAGTTCCTCGAGTCGGCCCACAACGTCGTCTTGGTAGGTGGACCGGGTACGGGCAAAACGCACATTGGGACCGCCATCGGCGTGCAAGCTGTGGAGCATCACCATCGCCGGGTCAGGTTCTTCTCGACGGTCGAACTGGTCAACCTGCTGGAGCTAGAGAAGTCGACCGGCAAACCAGGCCACATGGCCACGCGACTTATGTACACGGATCTGGTGATCTTGGACGAATTGGGCTATCTACCATTCAGCCAGGCTGGAGGCGCCATGCTGTTTCACCTTATCAGCAAGCTATACGAGCGCACCAGTGTGATCATCACGACAAACCTGAGCTTTGGCGAGTGGTCGGCCGTGTTCGGTGACGCCAAGATGACCACCGCCTTACTGGACCGCCTCACACATCACTGCCACATCGTTGAGACAGGCAACGACAGCTACCGCTTCAAGCACAGCACCACTCAACCCAAAAAGGAGAAACGGACCGCCAAGCAAACACCGCCTCAAGACGAAGCATGAACCCAGGGTGGGTCAATTTTCGATGCAAATGCTGGGTCCGTTTTCCGTGCAAATCAACA
>NZ_BBQI01000060.1 GCF_001652915.1 Cupriavidus sp. D384 | reverse complement strand
ATCATGGGCCTGACCGGCGCGCGCAAGGGATCGATCAAGATCAACGGCAACGAGACCATCGGCCTGCCCACGCACAAGATTGCGCACTACGGCATCGGCTACTGCCCCGAAGAGCGGGCGATTTTCTCCAGCCTGTCGTGCGAGGAAAACCTGCTGCTGCCGCCGGTGCTCAAGGGCGCCCGTGGCGGCGACACCCCGGGCATGAGCGAGGCCGAGATCTACGAGATGTTCCCGAACCTGCGGGAACGCAAGCAGAGCCAGGGCACGCGGCTGTCCGGCGGCGAACAGCAGATGCTGGCCGTGGGCCGCATCCTGCGCACGGGCGCGAACCTGCTGCTGCTCGATGAAATCTCCGAGGGCCTGGCCCCGGTGATCGTGCAGGCGCTGGCGCGCATGATCCTGATGCTGAAGAAGAAGGGCTACACCGTGGTGATGGTGGAGCAGAACTTCCGCTTCGCCGCGCCGCTGGCCGACCGCTTCTACGTGATGGAGCACGGCGCCATCGTCGAGCGCTTTGCCGCCAGCGAGCTGCAGGCCAAGATGCCGGTGCTGAACGAACTGCTCGGGGTCTGACCCGCTGCGCCAGACCGGTGCCAGGGTCGCAATTTCGGATCGTGTTGAATCGTATTTTTACGAGATGGCAGGAACGGGTGGCAGCTCGCCGCCGCAACTCAGGAGACAAGACATGAAGATGACTCGGCTGGCTGTCGCAGTGGCGGCAACTGTCTTTGGTGCGTTTGCAGGGGGCGCCTCGGCGCAGGTATCGAACGATACGGTGAAGATTGGCTACATCACCGACATGTCGGGCCTGTATGCCGACATCGACGGCCCGGGCGGCCTCGAGGCGATCAAGATGGCCATCGAGGATCACGGTGGCAAGGTGCTGGGCAAGCCGATCGAACTGGTCAGCGCCGATCACCAGAACAAGGCTGACATCGCCGCGTCGAAGGCGCGCGAATGGATGGACCAGCAGGGCCTGGACATGCTGCTGGGCGGCACGAACTCCGCCACGGGCCTGGCCATGAACAAGGTGGCGCAGGAAAAGAAGCGCGTCTACTTCAACATTGGCGCGGGCACGGCTCGCCTGACCAACGAAGAGTGCTCGCCGTACACGGTGCACTACGCGTATGACACGGTGGCGCTGGCCAAGGGCACCGGCAGCGCGGTGGTGAAGCAGGGCGGCAAGAAGTGGTTCTTCCTGACTGCCGACTACGCGTTCGGCCATTCGCTGGAAAGCGATACGGCGGCCGTGGTGAAGGCCAACGGCGGCACGGTGGTGGGCCAGGTGCGCCATCCGCTGTCGGCGTCGGACTTCTCGTCGTTCCTGCTGCAGGCGCAGGCATCGAAGGCTGACATCCTGGGCCTGGCCAATGCCGGTGGCGACACGATCAATGCGATCAAGGCGGCCAAGGAATTCGGCATCACCAAGTCCATGAAGATTGCTGGCCTGCTGATGTTCATCAACGACGTGCACAGCCTGGGCCTGAAGAACACCGAAGGCCTGCTCATGACCGACAGCTGGTACTGGGACATGAACGACGACACCCGCAAGTTCGCGAATCGCTTCTTCGGCAAGATGAAGAAGATGCCGAGCAGCCTGCAGGCCGCCGACTACTCCGCCGTCAGCACGTACCTGAAGGCCGTGGAAGCCGCCAAGACCGACGACCCGGACAAGGTCATGACCGAGTTGAAGAAGATGAAGATCAACGACTTCTACAACAAGAGCTACATCCGCGCCGACGGTCGCAACATCCACGACATGTACCTGATGCAGGTCAAGGCGCCGGCAGAGTCGAAGAAGCCGTGGGACTACCTGAAGGTGGCGGCAACGATCCCGGGCGACCAGGCGTTCACGACGGTGGCCGATTCGAAGTGCTCGCTGCTGAAGAAGTAAGGAAACTAGCAAATCAGCGATGGTT
>NZ_BBQI01000059.1 GCF_001652915.1 Cupriavidus sp. D384 | reverse complement strand
CCGGCGGTTCTGCCGCGACAGGTTGCTGTTTGAACCGCCATGCCCTCTCCCCCGACCCCTCTCCCACAAGTGGGAGAGGGGAGACACCAACAGGCAAATCAGGCCATGGACATTTTCGGAATTCCACTACCTGCCATGCTGTCCCAGCTGTTGCTGGGCCTGGTCAATGGCGCTTTCTACGCGATGCTGAGCCTGGGGCTGGCCGTGATCTTCGGCCTGCTCAACGTGATCAACTTCGCGCACGGCGCGCTTTTCATGCTCGGGGCGGTGCTGGCCTGGGCGGGCATGGAATACGCCGGACTCAACTACTGGGTGATGCTGGTCCTGTCGCCGCTCGTGGTGGGCCTGCTGGGCGTCATCATCGAGAAGACGATGCTGCGCTGGATCTACAAGCTCGATCACATCTACGGCCTGCTGCTGACGCTGGGCATCACGCTGATCATCGAAGGTATCTTCCGTTCGATCTACGGGGTCTCCGGCCTGCCGTATTCGCCGCCCGACGCGCTGCAGGGCGCCACGGACCTGGGCTTCATGATCCTGCCGAACTATCGTGCATGGGTGGTGGCCGCGTCGGTGGTGGTGTGCCTGGCCACCTGGTTCACGATCGAGAAGACCAAGCTGGGCGCGTACCTGCGTGCCGGCACCGAGAACCCGAAGATGGTGGAAGCCTTCGGCGTCAACGTGCCGTTGATGGTGACGCTGACCTACGGCTTCGGCGTGGCGCTGGCCGCGTTTGCCGGCGTGCTGGCGGCGCCGGTGATCCAGGTGTCGCCGCTGATGGGCCAGAACCTGATCATCATCGTGTTCGCCGTGGTGGTGATTGGCGGCATGGGTTCGATCATGGGGTCTATCCTCACGGGCCTGGGGCTCGGCGTGATCGAGGGGCTGACCAAGGTGTTCTATCCGGAAGCATCGTCGACCGTGGTGTTCTTCATCATGGTGATCGTGCTGCTGCTGCGCCCGGCCGGGTTGTTCGGGAGGGAAAAGTGATGAGCGGACAAACTGGACAAACGGCTGTGGCCGTCGAGGCCAAGGGCTTCAAGGAAGGTACGGGATTGCAGAAGAAGGTGCTTTACAGCCTGCTGCTGCTGGGCCTGATCGTGGCGCCGCTGGCCGGCGCGTACCCGGTGTTCGTGCTGAAGGTGCTGTGCTTTGCGCTGTTCGCGTGCGCGTTCAACCTGCTGATCGGCTTTACGGGCCTGCTGTCGTTCGGCCATGCGGCGTTCTTCGGCGGTGCGGGCTATGCGGCCGGCCATGCCATGAAGGTGTGGGGCGTGACGCCGGAACTGGGCCTGCTGTTCGGCACGCTGTCCGGCGCGGCCATCGGCTATGTGGTGGGTTCGCTGGCGATTCGCCGCCAGGGCATCTACTTCTCGATGATCACGCTCGCGCTGGCGCAGATGCTGTTCTTCTTCTGCCTGCAGGCGCCGTTCACGGGCGGCGAGGACGGGCTGCAGGGCATTCCGCGCGGCAAGCTGTTCGGGGTGCTGCCGCTGGCCGACGACATGACGCTGTACTACGTGGCCCTGGTGATCATCGTGGCGGCCTTTGCGCTGATCGTGCGCACCGTTCACTCGCCGTTCGGCCAGATCCTGAAGGCGATCCGCGAGAACGAGCCGCGGGCGATCTCGCTGGGTTACGACGTGGACCGCTTCAAGCTGCTGGCATTCGTCATCTCGGCGGCGCTGTCGGGCCTGGCTGGATCGATCAAGGCGCTGGTGCTGGGTTTTGGCACGCTGACCGACGTGCACTGGTCGATGTCGGGGTCGGTGATCCTGATGACGCTGGTGGGCGGCCTGGGCACGCTGTCGGGCCCGATCGTGGGTGCCTTCGTGGTTGTGGCGCTGGAAAACAAGCTTGGCGACATCGGCACGTTCCTGGCGAACCTGACCGGCATTGGCTGGTTCAACGCGCTGGGTGAGTCGGTGACGATGGTGACCGGCGTGATCTTCGTGATCTGCGTGCTGACATTCCGCCGTGGCATCATGGGCGAGCTGATCGCGCTGACTGGCCGCAAATCGGATCGGCACTAGCCGGCGCCCCGGGTGAAGATGGGGCGACATGCCCGATTTTGGGGCTAGGGTTATTGCTGACTTGTTTCATACGCACCGGTTCGTTACATTGCATATACGGTTTTCGCAGGTTACTTGGAGGCGGAAGCGAGGAGACGACAGGCGCGCACCCGGTGTCGGGTAGCAGCAGCCAATACGATAAAGAGGCGTTGCCGGGTGATCCCTGGCAACGCCTTTTTCATTTCCAGCCCCTAAAGAGCCGCTCACGGCACCCATCACGGGCCATGCGCCGGTCAATGCATGTTGGGCATGACCCCCCGCCAGCCCCCATGCGACAATGCCGGCCAGATTTTCCTGGCCGGCCATGTCCACCCCATCCGATTCCCCGAGTTTCCTGGAAGTGCAGCATCAGGTATGCGTCGGCGTTACTGCCGATGGTTTCGCCATCGACACCTGGCTGGACGCGCGCGCGCCGCTGCCGGTGCCCGAGGCGCGCGCCCGACGGCTGTCGCTGGACGTCTTGCTGGAGCAGGGCGGCCACGGCATCTGCCTGCTGGGTGGCGGCACCAGCACGGTGCGCGATCCCGGTGATCCCGGTAATCCCGGCGATGCGCCGGAGGCGCTGGCCTGCCTGATGCCGGTCACGCTTGTCCACAGCCTTGCGCTGGGCGGCCGCGTCGCCATGGCGGCCGAGTGGTGGCCGCCGGCCACCGATGCCGCGGGCTGGCTCGACGCCACCTGCCAGACGTTGGCCGACTGGTGCCGTGCCCATGGCATCCGCCATATCCGCCTGGCGCCGGGGCTGGTGGCCGACGGCGAAAGGGCACCGCAGGGCTTCCAGCGCGATGCCGATGGCCTGTGGCTGCGCAGCCTGATCCCGACGCCAAAACGGCTGGGCTGATGACCCTGGCGGGCGGGATGCCCTCGTCGCCCGCCTGGTGCCGCCTGTCCCGCCTCTTTCGATTCGTTCGATTCCTTCGATCCCTTCGATCCTCTCCGTCCCCTTACTCTTTCGACTGCTCGGACTGTTCAACCATGGAGTTTGCATTTCTGGCCGCGGCCGCCTTTCTGGCCGGCATGATCGACGCTGTGGCGGGCGGAGGCGGCCTTGTGCAGGTGCCGGCGCTGTTCTCGACCTATCCCAATATGTCGCCGGCCACGCTGATCGGCACGACCAAGGTGGCGTCGCTGGCCGGAACATCGAACGCCGCCTTCCGGTTTGCGCGCAGGGTGCGGATCTACTGGGGCGCCACGGGTCCCGCGATGCTGGCAGCCTTCCTGTTCTCGATGGCAGGTGCGTGGACACTGACGATGATTCCGGCCGAACCGCTGCGCAAGGCGCTGCCTTTCGTGCTGCTGGTGCTGCTGGTCTACACGGTGGTGAAGAAGGATCTGGGCACCGAGCATGCGCCGACGCTGTCGGGCGGCCGCGAACGGCTGGCGGCACTGCTTGCCGGCGCCGCGATCGGGTTCTATGACGGCGTGTTCGGGCCCGGTACGGGCAGCTTCCTGATGATTGTGTTCGTGCGCGTGTTCGGCTACGACTTCCTGCACGCGTCGGCTTCGGCCAAGATCGTCAACCTGGCTACCAACCTGGCCGCGCTGCTGCTGCTTTCGGCAAAGGGCCATGTCTGGTGGCAACTTGGCATCGTGATGGCCCTGGCCAACGTGGCCGGCAGCCAGGTGGGCAGCAAGCTGGCGCTGCGCCACGGCAGCCGCTTCGTGCGCAAGGTGTTCATCGCGGTGGTCAGCGCGCTGATCCTGAAGACCGCCTACGACGCGTTCCTGCGCTAAGCCGCGATGGGCCGGCGAGACACCTGAAAGGGCCGCCGGACAACGGAAACCCTCGACTGTTGCGCCTGTGCCGCTGCGGGTTAATCCGGCCTTTTCGTATCACATCGCTGTGTTAGACTCGATTCGCATTCCCGACCGAGCGGTCGGGGAATGCAACTGCGCAATCCGGGGGTAATGGCGCAGGACGGGAAAACGGGACGAACTTCGATGTTCCCGGCTGAGATCGGATGCCAGCGTTGCATCTGCCAAAGAGCCTGCCAGAGTGGGCCACAAAAAAACTGAAGGCATCCGTCGGCCGGAAGCCGGCGGATGCCTTTTTCCGTTTTTGGAATCGAAGGAGACAAGCCATGACGTTCAAGCGCGCCAGCTTGCTGGCACTTGCCGCCGCCAGTCTGTTCTCGGGCGCGGTCAGCGCCCAGGTGAAGGTTGGGGTCACGGTTTCGGCCACCGGGCCGGCCGCCTCGCTCGGCATCCCCGAGAAGAACACCTTCACGCTGCTGCCCAAGGAAATCGCCGGCAAGAAGATCGAGTACATCGTGCTCGACGATGCCACCGACACGACCACGGCGGTCAAGAACACGCGCAAGCTGATCAGCGAAGACAAGGTGGATGTGGTGGTGGGCTCCACCGTCACGCCCAATTCGCTGGCGATGGTGGACGTGGCGGCTGAAAGCGAAACGCCGATGATCTCGATGGCCGCCTCGGCCCGCATCATCGAACCGATGGACAGCAAGCGCGCCTGGATCTTCAAGACGCCGCAGAACGACTCGCACATGGCAACGGCCCTGGCCGAGCACATGACCAGCAACAACGTGAAGACGGTGGCGTTCATCGGCTTCGCGGATGCCTATGGCGACAGCTGGGCGCAGGAATTCGCCAAGGTGGCGGAAATGCGCAAGATCAAGGTGGTGGCCAACGAGCGCTTTGCCCGTACCGACAACTCGGTGACGGGCCAGGTGCTGAAGATGATGGGCACCAACCCGGACGCCGTGCTGATCGCGGGTTCGGGTACACCGGCCGCGCTGCCGGCCAAGGCGCTCAAGGAGCGCGGCTACAAGGGCAAGATCTACCAGACGCACGGCGTGGCCAACCCCGACTTCCTGCGCGTATGCGGCAAGGATTGCGAAGGCACGTTCCTGCCGGCCGGCCCGCTGCTGGTGGCCGAGCAGCTGCCTGACAGCAATGCGGTGAAGAAACCGGCCATGACCTACAAGACTGCCTACGAGAAGGCGTTTGGCGGACAGGTGTCGACCTTCGGCGGCCATGCCTGGGATGCTGGCCTGCTGCTGCAGAACGCAATTCCCGAGGCGCTCAAGAAGGGCCAGCCCGGCACCAGGGAGTTCCGCAAGGCCCTGCGCGATGCGCTGGAGCAGACGAAGAACCTGCCGGTATCGCACGGCATCATCAACATGAGCCCCACCGACCACCTCGGCATGGACCAGCGCGCGCGCGTGATGGTGCAGATCGTCGATGGCAAGTGGAAGCTGCAGAAGTAAGCCGGCAGACGACCGGCTGGCAGGGGTCACACGCTGGGCAACGTAGCAACGCAGGGCGCATGGCAGACCATGCGCCCTTTTTTTGCCCCCGTGATTTCCCGCCACCCTCTAGGCATTGCGCGGCGGAGTCTCTAAGCTGAAGCTGCGGTAGCGGCAGGCACAGGCGCCAAGCACGCGCGCACATTACACGGGCAGACAATGGATCTATCGATTGCGGCCATTCTGGCGCAGGACGGCATTACCTCCGGCGCCATCTACGCGCTGCTGGCACTGGCACTGGTGCTGGTGTTCTCGGTGACGCGCGTCATCTTCATCCCCCAGGGCGAGTTCGTGGCCTACGGCGCGCTGACGCTGGCCGCCATGCAGGCGGGCCATGCACCGCAAACCACATGGCTGCTGCTGGCCATGGGCGTGCTGACGTTCCTCTACGATGGGGTGGCGGTATTGCGCAGCCCCGAGCTGCGGCTGACCGCGCCGCGCCGGGTCCTGATCCTGGCGGGCAAGTACCTGCTGTTCCCGGGGGCCGTGCATGTCCTGGTGCAGCAGTATGGCGGCGAGCCGCTGCCGATGCTGGTGCAGATCGCGCTGACGCTGCTGATCGTGATCCCGCTCGGGCCGATGCTCTATCGGCTGGCCTATCAGCCGCTGGCCGAGGCCAGCACCCTGGTGCTGCTGATCGTGTCGGTGGGCGTGCATTTCGCGCTGGTGGGGCTGGGGCTGGTGATGTTCGGCGCCGAAGGCTCGCGCACGAATCCGTTTTCGGATGCGCGCTTCGAGGTGGGCAGCCTTAGCGTGTCGGGACAGAGCCTGTGGGTGGTGGTGGTGTCCGGCGTGCTGATCGCCGCGCTGTACTTCTATTTCGAGCGCACGCTGCAGGGCAAGGCATTGCGCGCCACTGCCGTGAACCGCCTGGGCGCACGGCTGGTAGGCATCGGTACGACGCAGGCCGGCCGCCTGTCGTTCACCCTGGCCGCCGCGATGGGCGCGCTGTGCGGCATCCTGATCGCGCCGCTGACAACGATCTATTACGAGTCGGGCTTCCTGGTGGGGCTCAAGGGCTTCGTGGGCGCCATCGTCGGCGGGCTGGCGAGTTACCCGGTGGCGGCGCTCGGTGCGCTGCTGGTGGGGCTGCTCGAATCGTATTCATCGTTCTGGGCCAGTGCCTTCAAGGAGGTCATCGTCTTCACGCTGATCATTCCGGTGCTGCTGTGGCGTTCGCTGACGAGCAAGCACGTCGAGGAAGAGGAGTAAGCCATGACGATGCTGACCGACAAGCCGCTGGAGAAGAACGTGGAGTCGCAGAACGGGAATTCGCAGGGCAGGCCGCAATCGCGCCACGCAAATCACCTGCGCGGTGTCATGCGCAACCGGGTGCTGGCGCTGGGCTTTGCCGTCGTGCTGGCGCTGTTGCCGGTGCTGCCGACGCCGGAGTTCTGGATCACGCTTGGTAACTACATCGGGCTCTACAGCATCGTGGCTATCGGCCTGGTGTTGCTGACCGGTGTGGGCGGCATGACCTCTTTCGGACAGGCCGCGTTCGTGGGGCTGGGCGCGTACAGCACGGCGTACCTGACCACGCAGTTCGGGCTGTCGCCATGGCTGGGGCTGATCGTGGGGCTGGTCATCACGATTGCGTCTGCGTACGTCATTGGCCTGATTACGATGCGCATGTCGGGCCACTATCTGCCGCTGGCGACGATTGCCTGGGGACTGTCGCTGTTCTTCCTGTTCGGCAACCTCGAATTTCTGGGCAAATACGATGGCCTGAACGGTATTCCGGTGCTGTCGTTCATGGGCATCGAGCTGCAGTCGGGCCGTTCGATGTTCTATCTGATCTGGGCCGTGGTGCTGCTGGCCGTGGTGGCGATGCAGAACCTGCTCAATTCGCGCCCGGGCCGTGCGATTCGCGCGCTCAAGGGCGGCGGCACGATGGCCGAGGCGATGGGCGTGAACACCGCGTGGATGAAGGTGGTGATCTTCGTGGTGGCGGCGATCCTGGCGTGCGTATCGGGTTTCCTGTACGCGCACCTGCAGCGGGCCGTGAACCCGACGCCGTTCGGGCTCAACTACGGCATCGAGTACCTGTTCATGGCCGTGGTGGGGGGCGTGGGGCATGTCTGGGGCGCCGTGCTCGGCGCGGGCATCCTCACGATCCTCAAGGACGTGCTGCAAGGCCTGCTGCCCCGGCTGCTTGGCAGCACGGGCAACTTCGAGATCATTGTCTTTGGCGTGCTGCTGGTGCTGCTGCTGCAATACGCCCGAGACGGCATCTGGCCGTTCCTGCGCAGGCTGATGCCATCGGGCCCGCCCGTCGTGGCGCCCGATCATGCAGAAGCACTGACGGTACGGCAGAAGCCCGGGGCGGGCGAGCTGATCCTCGATGTGCGCGCGGCGCGCAAGCAGTTCGGCGGCCTGGTGGCGGTGAACGACGTGAGCTTCCAGGTGCGCGCGGGCGAGATCATCGGCCTGATCGGCCCGAACGGTGCGGGCAAATCCACCACGTTCAATCTGGTGACCGGTGTGCTGCCGCTCACGCGTGGCGAGGTGCGCTATCGGGGCGAGGTGATCTCGGGGCTGCCATCGCGCGAGATCGTCAAGCGCGGTGTGGGGCGTACCTTCCAGCATGTGCATCTGCTGTCCACGATGACGGTGCTTGAGAACGTTGCCATCGGCGCGCACCTGCGCGGCGATTTCCGCGCACAGGGTGGCGTATCGGCGGCAATCCTGCGCATGAACCGCGCCGAGGAGCAGAAGCTGCTGTTCGAGGCCAGGCGCCAGCTGGAACGCGTGGGCCTGGCCGACTGCATGTATATGGAAGCGGGCAGCCTGGCATTGGGCCAGCAACGCATTCTGGAGATTGCGCGCGCGCTTTGCTGCGATCCCGCGCTGCTGCTGCTTGACGAGCCTGCCGCCGGCCTGCGCTACAAGGAAAAGCAGGCGCTGGCCGAACTGCTGCGCAAGCTGAAGGGCGAGGGCATGAGCGTGCTGCTGGTGGAGCACGACATGGACTTCGTGATGAACCTGACCGATCGCCTGGTGGTGATGGAGTTCGGAACGCGCATCGCCGAAGGCGTGCCGGAAGACGTGCAGAAGAATCCGGCCGTGCTGGAGGCCTATCTCGGCGGCGTCGAGTGAGGAAATGAGATGAGTCTGATTCTGGAGGTGAAGGACCTGCACGTGCGCTACGGCAAGGTGGAGGCCGTGCACGGCGCCAATCTGCAGGTCCAGGCCGGCAAGATCGTCACGGTGATCGGGCCGAACGGCGCCGGCAAGTCGACCATGCTCAACGCGATCATGGGGGCGCTGCCGGTCAGTGGATCGTCCACCGGTACGGTGCGCTACCTGGGCCACGACATGGCCGGTATCCCCGTGGAGGGGCGGGTGGCACGCGGCATGTGCCTGGTGCCCGAGAAGCGCGAGTTGTTTGCAACCATGACCGTCGAGGACAACCTGCTGCTGGGCGCCTTCCGGCGCAAGCGTGCGGGCGAGCGGAACTACCTCGATCAGATGGACGTGGTCTATGACCTGTTTCCGCGCCTCAGGGAACGCGCAAAGCAGGAGGCCGGCACGCTGTCCGGTGGCGAACGGCAGATGCTGGCCGTGGGCCGGGCGCTGATGGCCAAGCCGCAACTGCTGATGCTGGACGAACCAAGCCTGGGCCTGGCGCCGCTGATCGTGAAGGAGATCTTCCACATCATCAGCAACCTGCGCCAGACCGGCGTGGCGACGCTGCTGATCGAGCAGAACGCCCGCGCGGCGCTGCAAGTGGCCGACTATGGCTATGTGGTCGAAACTGGCGACATGGCGATGGAGGGCGAGGCCGCCGCGCTCGCCAGCAATCCGAAGGTCATCGAGACGTATCTGGGGCTGGCGAAGAAAGCAGCCTAGGGTGACCCGGGGATACGGCCACGGCACGTCTTTGGGTACGTATACATCTATTTGGAAAATAACGGTGCCTGATTTGGCGCCGTTTTTATTCGCAAAACCGATGTTGTTCACAAAACTATCCACAGTGTGGATAACTATTGGCGAACTAGCTCGATGATATCTATCGCCGCAGCCGAAAGCAGCCATTCCCGGAACACTGCCAGGGCCCGATGTTCGCTTTTTTCACGTGGCGCACAGAGGAAATATCCCCGGTTCAGCGTGACCGGAAGATCGAACGGCGCCACCACCTGACCGGCCTGCAAGGCATCTCTGACAAGGCATCGCTGCAAAACGGCGACGCCCATATCGGCCTTCACGGCCTCCAGCAGAATCGACACCTGGTCAAATCCGCGGGCAAGCGCGGGCGCAGCGTTGGGTACGCCCGTGGCCCGCAACCAGTTCTCCCAGTTCCTGGGGGCAGTTGTGTGGAAAAGCAGCGGCTCACCCATCAGGTCTGACGGACTTTTCCACAGATTGGCAGCCTGCCGTGCATGGGCCCGGGCGGGGTGGCAAACCGGCACCATTTCGCGGCCGATGACGTAGTCGACCTGCAGGTGGGGCCAGTGGCTGGCTTCGCCGGTGAGGATCGCCGCATCGGGTTTTGCGCCAGAAAAGTCTTCGTCACGACGATAGGGGACGAAATCGAGCCGGATGTCGGGATGCTTGCGGTGGAAGTCGGGCAGGCGGGGCACCAGCCAGACGCTGGCGAGCGTGGGCACGGCGGACAGGGTCAGGTGATGCTGGCGATCCTCGCCCAGCATGGCCGCACTGGCGCTCTCGATGGCGGCAAGCGGGCCGGTAATAGCGTCCAGAAATTGGCGTCCAGCCTCGGTCAGCGTGAGTTTGTGGGCATTGCGGTGGATCAGGGGCTGGCCGAAATGGGACTCCAGCCGGGAGATGGCGCGGCTGATGGCACCCTGTGTCACGCACAGCGTTTCTGCCGCTCGGGTAAAACTGCCAAGCCGGGCCGCCGTCACAAATGCGTGAAGCTCGGACATCGACGGTGAGCGTATACGCATGGTGACTTGAGAATGAGCTTTGGTAATGGAAGCGTGCAATATAGTCGTTTGTGCAGGGCCGGTAAACTGCCGAAACTCCCCAGCTCGGTACCCCGATTCGAGAACGAAAATACGAGGAGTTTTACGTCATGAACCGAGCCCTGCCTGCCTGCGCCACGCGTCGTCGGCTGATGTTTTCCACAATGTTGTCCACAGCCGTAGCCGCCGTTTTTGGCGGCGTTGCGATGCCGGCGGCAGCACAATCCAACTATCCCAACAAGCCGATCCGTCTGGTCGTGCCATTTGCTGCGGGGGGGACTACCGATCTGTCGGCGCGGCTGGTGGCCGAGTACGCGGGGCGCGAGCTGGGCCAGACCATCGTGGTCGACAACAAGGGTGGGGCGGGCGGCTCGATCGGCATGGAACAGGTTGCGCGGTCGGTACCCGACGGCTACACCATCGGGATGGCGACGGTCAGCACGCATGGCTCCAACCCGGCCGTATACCCCAAGCTGGGCTACGACCCGATCAAGGACTTTGCGCCGGTGACCAATGTGGCGGCCGTCCCCAGCGTCTTTGCCGTGCATCCGAGCGTACCCGCCAAGAACATGCAGGAGTTTGTGGCACTCGCCAAGGCCAATCCTGGCAAGTACACGTTTGCGTCGCCCGGCGCCGGATCGTTAGGTCACGCAAACATCGAAAACTTCATGATGCTGGCCAAGATCGACCTGCTGCACGTGCCGTACAAGGGCGCGGGCCTGGCGCTGAACGACGCGCTGGCGGGGCAGGTGAATGCGATCACTGACAATCTGTCGACCACGCTGCCGCACGTAAAGGCCGGCCGGCTGCGCGCGCTGGCCCTGCTGGGCGCACAACGCTCGCCGCAACTGCCGAACGTGCCCACGTACGCCGAGCTTGGCTACAAGGATATGGGCGATGGCGGCTGGTTCGGTATCGTTGCGCCGGCGGGTACGCCCCAGCCCATCGTCGACAAGCTGAACGCTGCCATCCACAAGGCGATGCTGAATCCCGAGTTCAAGCGCAAGATCGAGGAGTCTGGCGGCACGCTGGTGCCGACCACGCCGGACCAGTTCAAGGCGCAGATCCAGCAGGCCATGGCACGCTACGCGCGTGTCGCCAAGGCCGCCAACATCAAGCTGGATTGAGCCATGGCGATATTCGACACACCTTACCAGGCGGTACAGGGCGATGCGCCGGGCGGCCCGTTTACGCTGGCCCTGCCGGAAGGGCTGGCGCTGCCGCTGGTCTGCGATTCGCCGCATAGCGGCGTCCACTATCCGGCCGATTTCCTGGCTGCCGTGCCGCTGGCGCGGCTGCGTGGCGGCGAAGATACCCATATCGACACGCTGTGGGGAGCCATCCCCAAGGTCGGCGGCACGCTGATTGGCGCGACGTTTCCGCGTGTCTACATCGATCCCAACCGGATGCTCGAGGACCTGGACCCGGAACTGCTGGATGCGCCATGGCCCACGCCGCTGTCGCCGGGCGAGAAAACGCGCCTCGGCTATGGCCTGATCTGGCGGAAGGTGGATGCGGCCACGCCGATCTACGACCGGCAGCTCTCGGTGGCAGAGGTCCAGAACCGCATCGGACGTTACTACCGGCCGTACCATGCCGCGCTGTCCGAAGCCGTGGAGTCCGCATACCGGCAATTCGGCGCGCTTTGGCATCTGAACCTGCACTCGATGCCGAACAATGCCTATGAGCGGCTCAAGATCAACAGCCCGCACCCGCTGGCGGACTTTGTACTGGGCGACCGGGACGGCACGACCTGCGAGCCGGGCATCGTGGATCTGGTGGAGCGGGAATTGAAGTCGATGGGCTACACGGTGTCCCGCAATGATCCGTACAAGGGCGTGCAGTTGATCGCCCAGATCGGAAGGCCGGCGGAGAGGCGCAACAGCCTGCAGATCGAAATCCGGCGCCCGTTGTATATGGACGAGGCGACCAAGGCGCCAAATGCAGGGTTCGCGACGCTGCAGCGTGATCTGGCATCGTTGTCGGAAACCATCGCCGGATATATTCGCAGCCAGCTCTGAACCATGTTTCACGTGAAACAGTGGCGGTAGGGAAGGGCCCCGTGCAAGCGGGGCCTTTTCTTTTGGCCTTGCCCTCGCGCGAGTGTTTCACGTGAAACACACTTTGGTCATCCGCAGAGTACCGTTCACGCCATGTTTCACGTGAAACATGGCCGTGGGCAGAGTCCGCCAAACGATTGCCGCTATAATTCGTCATCCCGATTTTTCCCGCCCAGCCTCCCGGAGGAGGTGTCCCATGCTTTACCCGAAAGAATTCGACGTCATTGTCGTCGGCGGTGGTCACGCCGGCACCGAAGCTGCCCTCGCCGCCGCGCGCATGGGCTGCCAGACGCTGCTGCTCACGCACAACATCGAGACGTTGGGCCAGATGAGCTGCAATCCGTCGATTGGCGGCATTGGCAAGGGGCATCTGGTCAAGGAAGTGGACGCCATGGGCGGCGCGATGGCAGCCGCCACCGACGAAGCCGGCATCCAGTTCCGGATCCTCAATTCCAGCAAGGGTCCGGCCGTGCGCGCCACGCGTGCCCAGGCTGACCGCGTGCTGTACCGCAAGGCCATCCGCACGCGCCTGGAGAATCAGCCCAACCTGATGCTGTTCCAGCAGGCCGTGGACGACCTGATGGTGGAGGGCGACCGCGTGGTGGGTGCCCGTACCCAGGCGGGAATCGACTTCCGCGCCCGTGCGGTGGTGTTGACCGCCGGTACCTTCCTCGATGGCAAGATCCACGTGGGCCTGGACAACTACACGGGCGGGCGTGCCGGTGACCCGGCTGCGGTGTCGCTGTCGGCTCGCCTGAAGGAACTGAAGCTGCCGCAGGGCCGCCTGAAGACCGGTACGCCGCCCCGGATCGATGGTCGGACCATCGATTTCTCGGTCATGGAAGAGCAGCCCGGCGACCTGGACCCGGTACCGGTGTTCTCGTTCCTCGGCCGCCCGGACCAGCACCCGCAGCAACTGCCGTGCTGGATCACCCATACCAATAGCCGTACCCACGACATTATCCGCAGCGGTCTCGACCGGTCGCCGATGTACACAGGCGTGATCGAGGGGGTAGGGCCGCGCTATTGCCCGAGCATCGAGGACAAGATTCATCGTTTTTCGGGCAAGGAAAGCCATCAGATTTTCCTTGAGCCGGAAGGGCTGACGACCAACGAGTTCTACCCGAACGGCATTTCGACGAGCCTGCCATTCGATGTGCAGCTGGATCTGGTGCATTCGATCCGGGGCATGGAGAACGCACATATCCTGCGCCCGGGCTACGCCATCGAATACGACTACTTTGATCCGCGAGGCCTGAAGGCGTCGCTGGAAAGCAAGGCGATTCAGGGCCTGTTCTTTGCCGGCCAGATCAACGGTACGACCGGCTACGAAGAAGCCGCCGCTCAGGGGCTGCTGGCCGGTATCAATGCCGGATGCTTCGTGCGCGAGCGCGATGCCTGGACGCCGCGTCGCGACCAGGCGTATCTGGGCGTACTCGTGGACGACCTGATTACGCGTGGTGTGACTGAGCCGTACCGCATGTTCACAAGCCGCGCCGAGTTCCGCCTGAGCCTGCGCGAAGATAATGCCGACATGCGTCTGACCGAAGCCGGTCGCGAACTGGGCGTGGTGGATGACGCACGCTGGGATGCCTTCAACCGCAAGCGCGACGCTGTTTCACGTGAAACAGAGCGCCTGAAGTCGACGTGGGTCAACCCGACGCTGCTGCCCGAAGTTGATGCCGTAGCGCTGCTGGGCAAGGCCATCGAGCGGGAGTACTCGCTGGCTGATCTGCTGCGCCGCCCGGAAGTCCGCTACGAAGCACTGGTGGCCCTGCAGGATGGCCGTTATGCACCGGAAACGCCGCTCGCTGACGATGCCATGCTGGCCGAACAGATCCGCGAGCAGATCGAGATCGGCATCAAATACCATGGCTACATCGCCCGTCAGGCGGCCGAGGTGGACAAGCTGGGCGCCAATGAAGCCACCAGGCTGCCGCTGGACTTCGACTACACCGAAGTCCGTGGCCTTGGGTTCGAAGTCAGCCAGAAGCTGAACCAGCACCGTCCGGAAACGCTGGGCCAGGCTTCGCGGATTTCGGGCGTCACGCCAGCGGCGATCTCACTGTTGCTGGTGCATCTGAAGAAGAAGGGCATGGGGCGCACGGCGCAGACGAACGGAAAGGCCGGCGACGGCCAGGAGGCTGCCTGAGTGGGCGGCTACCGATACACCGTGGTTGACGAGGCTGCTCAACGCCAACGCCTGGAAGCCGGGCTTGCCGCCATCGGCCTGGCACTGGCCCCCGCACAGATCGAGACGCTGTTCGCGTACCTGACGCTGCTCCGCAAATGGAACAGCGTCTACAACCTAACTGCCATCCGTCATCCCGACGAGATGCTGACCCACCACATGCTCGATTCGCTGGCGGCAGTCCCCGCGCTGGCGGAGGCTGCCCGCAGCACGGCCGTACCCGATGCTGCGCGGGGGCGGGTGCTCGACGTTGGCTCGGGTGGCGGCATGCCGGGCATGCCCCTGGCCATCGCCCGTCCGGATGTGTCGGTGCTGATGGTCGATATCGTGCAGAAGAAGACTGCGTTTCTGACGCAGTGCCGTGCGCAACTGCATCTGACCAACGCGGCCGCGCATTGGGGGCCGGTGGAGAAGATCGAAGATGCCAATGGCTATGCCGTCATTACGTCGCGCGCATTTGCCGAGCTGACGGACTTCGTGAACCTGTCCGGCCACCTGCTGGCGCCGGGCGGCAAGCTGCTGGCGATGAAGGGTGTTTATCCACAGGCCGAGATCGACCGGATGGAAGCCGCCGGCATGATGCAGACGTGGCAAGTGGAATCGGTGCCGAAAATCGTCGTCCCCGAGCTGGACGCAGAACGGCATCTCGTAGTGTTATCGCGGCGTTGAATCCGCAGGTTTGAATTTGGGAAGTGTTATTCGTCGCATGAATATGAATGACACACACAGGGAGCTGCAAGCGCATATGGCCAAGGTATTTGTGATCGCAAACCAGAAGGGCGGCGTCGGCAAGACCACCACCACGGTGAATCTGGCCGCCGGTCTGGCCGCGCAGGAGCAGCGTGTGCTGCTGGTCGACCTGGACCCCCAGGGCAATGCCTCGATGGGCTCGGGCATCGACAAGCAGTCGCTGGAACACAGCGTGTACCAGGTGCTGGTGGGGCTGGCATCGGTACAGCAGGCAACCCGGCGATCGGAGTCGGGCCGCTACGACGTGCTGCCGGCCAACCGCGAACTGGCCGGTGCCGAAGTGGAACTGGTGGAACTGGACCAGCGCGAGCGGCGCCTCAAGCAGGCGCTGGCCGAGGTGGACGACCAGTATGACTTCGTGCTGATCGACTGCCCGCCGTCGCTGTCGCTGCTCACGCTGAACGGCCTGTGCGCCGCGCATGGCGTGATCGTGCCGATGCAGTGCGAGTATTTCGCGCTCGAAGGGCTGTCCGACCTGGTCAACACGATCAAGCAGGTGCATGCCAACCTGAATCGCGACCTGAAGGTGATCGGCTTGCTGCGCGTGATGTTCGACCCGCGCGTGACGCTGCAGCAGCAGGTATCGGCGCAACTGGAGGCCCACTTCGCGGAGAAGGTATTCAAGACCGTGATCCCGCGCAATGTGCGGCTGGCCGAGGCACCGTCATATGGCATGCCGGGCGTGGCCTTCGATGCGTCCTCGAAGGGCGCCAAAGCGTATCTTGATTTCGGCGCGGAGATGATCGCGCGCGTACGCCAGCTCGGTTGAGCGGCACGAACAGACAGGGAAGGGTGGCGAGCATGGTGACCGCTAAGAAGAAGGGTCTGGGCCGGGGGCTGGAAGCACTGCTCGGCGGGCCGGCCGAGATTGTCGAAACCGCAAAGCAGGATGGCGCACCGTCGGTGCTGGGCGTCAATCAGCTCCAGCCCGGCAAGTACCAGCCGCGTACCCGCATGGACGAGGGCGCGCTGCAGGAACTGGCGGCGAGCATCCGTGCGCAGGGGCTGATGCAGCCGATCCTGGTGCGCCGCGTGGCGGAGCCGGATCGCTACGAAATCATCGCTGGCGAACGTCGCTTCCGCGCGTCGAAGCTGGCAGGGCTCGACAAGGTGCCGGTCCTGGTCAAGGACGTGCCCGACGAGGCCGCCGCCGCGATGGCGCTGATCGAGAATATCCAGCGCGAAGACCTGAATCCGCTGGAAGAGGCGCAGGGCATCATGCGCCTGATCCGCGAATTCAGTTTCACGCACGAGCAGGCGGCCGAATCGGTCGGCCGTTCGCGCAGCGCGGTTTCGAACCTGCTGCGCCTGCTGAACCTGGCATCGCCGGTGCAGACCATGCTGATGGCGGGCGATCTCGACATGGGACACGCGCGCGCGCTGCTGGCCGTGGATGGCGCCAACCAGATCACGCTGGCCAACCAGATCGTGAACAAGCGGCTATCGGTACGCGAAACCGAGAAGCTCGTCGCGTCGACGCTGAAGCCGTTCGACCTGAAGTCGCTCAAGCAGAAGCAGGGCAACGGTACGCGCGATGTGGCGCGGCTCGAAGAGGAACTGTCCGACACGCTGGGGCTGGCCGTGCAGATCAAGCTGGGCGCACGGGGCAAAGGCCAGCTGACCATCCACTTCAGCACCAACGACGCGCTCGATGGCGTGCTGACCCGCCTGCGCGAGCCGGCTGCCAACGCCTGACGCCAGTCCCGGTCGGATTCCGTATACGTTTACGCGGTATACGGCAATCGTTTTACCGAGGATATTGCCGGGCTGTCGACACCGCGCGACAGCCCGAAGTCCATGCACCGCGCCGTGGCATGAATCTGCGCGATAACCGCACGACGCACCGGGACCGACCTTTCGGAATGCACGCCCTAATGGGCGCCAACGATGGCCGATTAGCCATCATGCACGCGCCAGCGTGCGCAATCCAATTACGTTACGCATCATTGCCGCGCAATTTCGCACCATCCATCATGAATGCGTGATAGCAACCGTTGTGCGAAATTCGCTGCAAGCTAACTGAAAGCAGATTGACTCGTGTTGCTGATTGCTAATAGAATCGTGCGGTTTGAATTCTGGCCGGACGCAAAAAGTTCCGGCCTGGAACGAGGCTAGGCAGGTGGTGGTACGAGACCGTCAGCAGGAAATATCGCAAGTCGGCACGGCATCCCGCGACAATCGTCGAGATGATGATTGGCGTGATGACTGGGATGATAGCGCCGCGCGCGAAGATGAAGCTGTCGATCCGCTGTCGCATGCCGAAGCGGTGACGCTGCTTGGCGAGCGCGCGTTGCGCCCGTCGCGCATGACACCGGGCAAGGTCGTGCTGGCGCAGGTCGTCGTGACGCTGCTGTCGGCTGTCGCCTGGGCGGTGTTCGCGCATGAGCATGCACCGTCGGGCTGGTCGGCCTTCTTCGGCGGCATGGCGTGTTTCGTCCCCAGCGGCTTCTTTGCGCTGCGTCTGTATATGTCGCGCAAGCAGCCGTCGGTCGGCGGCCTGGTGGCCGGCGAGGCAATCAAGGTCTTCGGCACGATGGCACTGCTGGTGCTGGTGATCGTGCTGTACCGCGATCTGCGCTGGGTGCCGATGCTGGTCACGTTCCTGTTGGCGCTCAAGACTTATTGGGTGGCGCTCGCGATCCGCTAAGCGGAGATACGCGAATCCCGTCGCCCTTGGCAATGCATGAAGCAGGGCCACGGCGTGGGGTTCGGTCTCAGATGAGGCACCCATCCGGAATATCAAGTGGTTTTACGCGCAGGGCGTCACATCCGTGAAGCGCTGCGTGAGTAAGGTTTTGCCCAGAACAATAGCGCGGGCTTGCCCAGGCGGTGACCGGTCACGTGACCGAAGGCCAAAGCAAGACGCATACCGGGTAACTGCCCAAGCGGTTGCCGGAAACAAAGATTTCGCAATATACCGATCGTTTCGACATGTCAGCTGAAGCTACCCAAGGCGCTGGGCACACGCTCACACCCTCAGGCTATATCGCCGAACACCTGCAGAACTTTAATTCGGTCGGCGGCAAGCAGCATTCCGTCGTCGATTTCAGTGTCCTCAACTACGACACCGTGTTCTGGTCGGTGCTGTGCGGCGTCATCGCCGTGCTGTTCCTGTATGTCGCCGCCCGCCGGGTCACGGCCGGCGTGCCGGGCCGCTTCCAGGCCTTCGTGGAAATGATCGTCGAGATGGTCGACGACCAGGCCAAGGGCATCATCCACGGCGACCGCTCGTGGATCGCTCCGCTGGCCCTGATGGTGTTCTGCTGGATCACCATGATGAACGCGATCGACCTGATCCCCGTGGACTGGGTTACCGGCCTGAACAACGTGCTGGGCATCTTCCACATCCACCTTCCGCACCACCGCGCAGTGGCCACGGCCGACCTGAACGGCACGCTGGGCATGTCGTGCTCGGTTCTGGTGCTGATGATCTACTACAGCTTCAAGATCAAGGGCGCAGGCGGCTTCATGCACGAGCTGTTCTCCGCACCGTTCGGCGCCAAGTGGTACCTGGCCCCGTTCAACCTGATCCTGAACATCATCGAATTCCTGGCCAAGGCTGTGTCGCTGGGCATGCGGTTGTTCGGCAACATGTACGCCGGCGAACTGGTGTTCCTGCTGATCGCCCTGCTGGGTTCCATCTGGACGTTCAGCGCCGACCTGTCGGCCCTGGGCTTCGTCGGACACGTGGTTGCCGGTACCGTATGGGCCATCTTCCACATCCTGATCGTGCTGCTCCAGGCATTCATTTTCATGATGCTGACGCTGGTGTACATCGGCCAGGCTCACGATCACCACTGATTTCCCGGTTCTTCGTTTTTTGGTTTTTTGGTTCTAAGTCTCTCTAAATTAAAGGAGTCATCATGCAAGCATATCTCGCCAACATCCAGGGTCTGACCGCAATCGGTATCGGCATCATCATCGGTCTGGGCGCTATCGGCGCCTGCCTGGGTATCGCCCTGATGGGTGGCAAGTACATCGAAGCCTGCGCACGTCAGCCCGAGCTGATGAACCCGCTGCAAACCAAGATGTTCCTGCTGGCTGGCCTGATCGACGCTGCATTCCTGATCGGTGTGGGTGTTGCAATGCTGTTCGCCTTCGCCAACCCGCTGCTGTCGGTCATTCAGTAAGTCTTTTCGGTCTGCATGATGCTGACGGGCGGCGCAGGCCTCAGTCCGATGGCCTGGCCGCCCTTGTGCATTTATCTGTAGTTTGATTACCGAAAGGAACACACCATGAATCTGAACGCAACGTTTTTTGCGCAGATGGTCGTGTTCTTCATCCTGTGGTGGGTTGTTGCCAAATTTATTTGGCCGCCGCTGGTGAAGGCGCTCGACGAACGCGCAAAGAAGATCGCCGATGGCCTCGCCGCTGCCGAAAAGGGCAAGGCGGAGCTTGAACTCGCCAACAAGCGTGTGGACCAGGCCATGGCCGAAGCCCGCACCGAAGGCGCACAACGTGTGGCCGACGCTGAAAAGCGCGCCCAGGTTGCCGCTGACGAGATCAAGCAGAACGCCCAGGCAGAAGCCGCACGCATCATCGCCCAGGCCAAGGCCGAGGCAGAGCAGCAAGTGACCCGCGCCCGCGAAACGCTGCGCGACCAGGTCGCCGTGCTTGCCGTGAAGGGTGCAGAGCAGATCCTCAAGCGTGAAGTGAACGCGCAGGTGCATGCAGACCTGCTCAATCAACTCAAGGCTGAGCTCTAATCATGGCTGAAACCGCAACCATTGCCCGTCCCTACGCCGAGGCGCTGTTCCGCGTCGCGAGCGAAGCCGGTGCAGGCAACCTGGGTGCATGGTCCGAGCTGGTGTCGGAGATGGGGCAGGTTGCCGCCAACCCCGACATGCAGGCGCTCGCCACCGATCCGAACGTCCCGGGCGAAAAGCTCCAGGAAGTGTTCCTGTCGGTGCTGAAGAGCCCGGTGAACGATGAAGCGCGTCGCTTCGTCAACCTGCTGGTGGAAAACAACCGCCTGACGGTGCTGCCGGAAGTCGCCGAACAGTTCCATGCGCTCAAGAATGCCCGCGAGGGTTCGTCCGACGTCGAGATCATCAGCGCTTACCCGCTGGACGATTCGCAGACGAAGGAACTGGTCGCCGTACTCGAACGCAAGTTCGGTCGCAAGCTGTACGCAAAGGTGGCGGTGGACCCGTCGCTGATTGGCGGCGTGAGCGTCAAGGTCGGCGACGAAGTGCTCGACACCTCCGTGCGCGCGCGCCTGGCTGCCATGCAAGCCACGCTGACCGCCTGACCGCAACGGCCGACGGATTGAAGAATTAGGAGCATTGTGATGCAACTGAACCCCTCAGAAATCAGCGAGCTGATCAAGTCCCGCATCTCGGGTCTTGGCGCCGACGCTGAAGTGCGCAACACCGGCACGGTGATTTCCGTGACCGATGGTATCTGCCGCGTGCATGGCCTGTCCGGCGTGATGCAGGGCGAGATGCTGGAATTCCCGGGTAACACGTTTGGCCTGGCACTGAACCTCGAGCGTGACTCGGTGGGTGCCGTGGTGCTGGGCGATTACGAACACATTTCGGAAGGCGATACGGTCAAGTGCACCGGCCGCATTCTGGAAGTGCCGGTTGGCAAGGAACTGCTGGGCCGCGTGGTCAACACGCTGGGTCAGCCGATCGACGGCAAGGGTCCGATCAACGCCAAGGAAACGGACGTGATCGAGAAGGTGGCTCCGGGCGTGATCGCACGTCAGTCGGTGAGCCAGCCGGTGCAGACCGGCCTGAAGTCGATCGACGCCATGGTGCCGATCGGCCGTGGCCAGCGCGAGCTGATCATTGGCGACCGCCAGACCGGCAAGACCGCCGTGGCCGTCGATGCCATCATCAACCAGAAGGGCAAGGGCGTCTTCTGCGTGTACGTGGCAATCGGCCAGAAGGCTTCGACGATCTCGAACGTGGTGCGCAAGCTCGAAGAGCACGGCGCCATGGAATACACGATCGTCGTGGCCGCATCGGCTTCGGACTCGGCCGCCATGCAGTACCTGGCTGCCTACGCCGGCTGCACGATGGGCGAGTACTTCCGCGACCGCGGCGAAGACGCGCTGATCGTTTATGACGATCTGACCAAGCAAGCCTGGGCCTACCGCCAGGTGTCGCTGCTGCTGCGCCGCCCGCCGGGCCGTGAAGCCTACCCGGGTGACGTGTTCTACCTGCACTCGCGCCTGCTGGAGCGTGCAGCCCGCGTGAACGAAGACTACGTGGCCAAGTTCACGAACGGCGCCGTCACCGGCAAGACCGGTTCGCTGACCGCGCTGCCCGTGATCGAAACGCAGGCCGGCGATGTGTCCGCGTTCGTGCCGACCAACGTGATCTCGATTACCGACGGTCAGATCTTCCTGGAAACCGACCTGTTCAACGCCGGTATCCGTCCCGCTATCAACGCCGGTATTTCGGTGTCGCGCGTGGGTGGTGCCGCTCAGACCAAGGTCATCAAGAAGCTGTCCGGCGGTATCCGTACCGACCTGGCCCAGTACCGTGAACTGGCTGCGTTCGCGCAGTTCGCCTCGGACCTGGACGATGCCACCCGCAAGCAGCTGGAGCGCGGCCGCCGCGTGACGGAACTGCTGAAGCAGCCGCAATACCAGCCGCTGCAGGTGTGGCAACTGGCCGCGTCGCTGTATGCCGCGAACAATGGCTTCCTCGACAACGTCGACGTGAAGGACATCCTGCCGTTCGAAAAGGGCCTGCACGACCATCTGAAGACCAAGTTCGCCGACCTCGTCAACCGCATCGAAGATACCAAGGATCTGTCGAAGGACGACGAAGCCGCCCTGCGTGCAGCGATCGAGGATTTCAGGAAGTCCGCCGCGTTCTAACCGCGTGATTCCACGGACCGCGCCGTAGCTGCCGCAAGGCATGCGGCGCGGCACGAATGGAGAGGAAAGATATGGCCGGAACGAAAGAGATTCGAACCAAGATCAAGAGCGTGCAGAACACGCGAAAGATCACCAAGGCGATGGAAATGGTCGCCGCGTCCAAGATGCGCAAGGCGCAGGAACGGATGCGCAACGCCCGTCCCTACGCTGAAAAAGTGCGCAATATCGCAGCGCACCTGGCCACCGCCAACCCCGAGTTCAAGCACCCGTTCATGGTGGAGCGCGATGTAAAGCGCGTCGGCATGATCGTGGTGACGACCGACAAGGGTCTGTGCGGCGGCATGAATACCAACGTGCTGCGAGCCGTGACCAATGAACTGAAGACCCTGCAGAACCGTGGCGTGGACGTGCAAGCGACCGCCATCGGCACCAAGGGCATGCAGTTCCTGGGTCGCATTGGCGCCAAGGTGGTCTCGAACGTGGTGCACCTCGGTGACACCCCGCATCTGGAAAAGCTGATCGGCGCGATCAAGGTCCAGCTGGATGCCTTTACCAACGGCGAAGTCGACGCGGTGTACCTGGCTTATACCAAGTTCATCAACACGATGAAGCAGGAGCCGATGGTCGAGCAACTGCTGCCGCTGGCCGCAGACAAGCTGAGCCAGACCGAAGATGAAAAGCGCGCCTACTCGTGGGATTACATCTACGAGCCCGACGCCCAGACGGTTGTGGAAGAGCTGCTCGTCCGCTACGTCGAAGCGCTGGTGTACCAGGCCGTGGCCGAGAACATGGCGTCGGAGCAATCCGCGCGCATGGTGGCCATGAAGGCGGCTTCCGACAATGCCAAGAACGTGATTGGCGAACTGCAGCTGGTCTACAACAAGACCCGCCAGGCAGCGATCACGAAGGAACTGTCGGAAATCGTCAGCGGCGCAGCTGCGGTCTAAGGCGTCAAGAATTCAAGCTATCGGAGATACGAAATGAGTATCGGAAATATTGTGCAGTGCATTGGCGCCGTGGTGGACATCGAGTTCCCGCGCGACGCAATGCCGAAGGTGTACGACGCACTCGTGCTCGAAGAGGGCAACGACAAGTCGTTTGCCGAGAAGGGTCTGACCTTCGAAGTGCAGCAACAGCTCGGTGACGGCGTGGTGCGTACCATTGCCCTGGGCTCGTCGGACGGCCTGCGCCGTGGCATGTCGGTGAAGAGCACCGGCGCCCCCATCTCCGTGCCGGTTGGCCACGGTACGCTGGGCCGCATCATGGACGTGCTGGGTCGCCCGATCGACGAAGCCGGCCCGATCGCCGCTGACGAAAAGCGCGCGATTCACCAGAAGGCACCGAAGTTCGACGAACTGTCGCCCTCGGTTGACCTGCTGGAAACCGGCATCAAGGTGATCGACCTGGTGTGCCCGTTCGCAAAGGGCGGCAAGGTGGGCCTGTTCGGTGGCGCCGGCGTCGGCAAGACCGTGAACATGATGGAGCTCATCAACAACATCGCCAAGCAGCACAGCGGTCTGTCGGTGTTTGCCGGCGTGGGCGAGCGTACCCGTGAAGGGAACGACTTCTACCACGAAATGAAGGACTCGAACGTGCTCGACAAGGTGGCCATGGTGTTCGGCCAGATGAACGAGCCGCCGGGCAACCGTCTGCGCGTGGCGCTGACCGGCCTGACGATGGCCGAGCGCTTCCGTGACGAAGGCCGTGACATCCTGTTCTTCGTCGACAACATCTACCGCTACACGCTGGCCGGTACCGAAGTGTCGGCACTGCTGGGCCGTATGCCTTCCGCCGTGGGCTACCAGCCGACGCTGGCTGAAGAAATGGGCAAGCTGCAGGAGCGTATTACGTCGACCAAGACTGGCTCGATCACGTCGATCCAGGCCGTGTACGTGCCTGCCGATGACTTGACCGACCCGTCGCCGGCTACCACCTTCCTGCACCTGGACTCGACCGTCGTGCTGTCGCGTGACATCGCCGCGCTGGGTATCTACCCCGCCGTCGATCCGCTCGATTCGACCTCGCGCCAGCTGGATCCGCAAGTCGTGGGCACGGAACACTACGAAGTGGCCCGCCGCGTTCAGCAGACCCTGCAGCGCTACAAGGAACTGCGCGACATCATCGCGATTCTGGGCATGGACGAACTGTCGCCGGAAGACAAGCTGGCCGTGTCGCGCGCTCGTAAGATCCAGCGTTTCCTGTCGCAGCCGTTCCACGTGGCCGAAGTGTTCACGGGTTCGCCGGGCAAGTACGTGCCGCTGAAGGAAACCATCCGTGGTTTCAAGATGCTGGTGGATGGCGAGTGCGATCACCTGCCGGAACAGGCCTTCTACATGGTCGGTTCGATCGACGAAGCTTTCGAGAAGGCCAAGAAGCTTCAGTAAGCGGCGTCTTTCGCCTTGGCGCCAGAGCGTGGCTGCCGTGCCCCGGCACGCGGCCGCAATCGGCGCGAAGGCGAAGATCGTGCTTCCTGATTTGCGGGAAGCCAACGCTTTCTGGAGAAAGGATCTTATATGGCAACCATTCTTGTAGACGTCGTCAGCGCCGAAGCGTCGATCTTCTCCGGTCAGGCGAAGTTCGTGGCGCTGCCGGGCGAGACGGGTGAGCTGGGCATTCTGCCGGGCCACACGCCGCTGATCACCCGCATCCAGCCGGGTGCGGTGCGCATCGAGAAGGAAGACGGCAGCGAGGAATTCGTGTTCGTTGCTGGCGGTATTCTCGAAGTGCAGCCTCAGCACGTGACCGTTCTGGCCGACACCGCCATCCGCGGCAGCGACCTGGACGAAGCCAAGGCGCAGGAAGCCAAGCGCGCCGCAGAGGAACTGATGCAGAACCAGAGCAGCGATCTGGATCTGGCTCGCGCCCAAAGCGAGCTGGCCGTGGCCGCTGCGCAACTGGCTGCAATCGCCCGTCTGCGCCGTAAGAAGTAAGCATTACCTGCAGACGCCACGCTGTTGTTTTTCGGCGTGGCAAATGAAAAAGGCAGCCGATCAGGCTGCCTTTTTTTCTTCCGGACGCTATATTTCGTTGCCTGGACCACAAAAAAAAGCGCGCGGGCCGGGGAGGCTCCGCGCGGACGGGAAAATCCCTTCGAGGGGTCAATTCGAAGGAACGGGTTCGGTCCAGGATTCACTTACAAGCGCAGCGGAACTTCTTGTCCGCATCATTGGCGAGTTTCCAGTTATCGGAATCTCAAGCCACGCGCTACCGGTCTTCCTGGTAGTCCGGATCAGTCGATTTCAATCGGCTGGTCCGGATAAATCGGGAACTGCTCAGGCTTTCTTCCACACCCCTTATTTTTCAAGGCTTTAGCGGCGGGGGTGCCTCACACCAAGCGCTGGTCTGTCAATGCATTGTGGGGGAAACTTCTGGCGATGGCAGTAACAAAATGTATCCTTTTGCAAGAAGATGAAAGCCCGGGCGGCAGGAATCCGGCTTTTTGGACACTTTTGTTCGTTTTTGAAAGCGTTTTCACTACGCCACGTAGCGATTCACCTAATCAAAAATGTTAAGACATTGCCCCCGTAGTGTACTGAATGCATTACGTTTTTTCGGCTAGCGCTTAATACCTTCCCCACTTTCGTGGGATGTCCGAAATGTGGCCCCGGAAAGTGTGTTCGCTGGCGCATTCAGCGTTACGATTGGAAACGGTTCCAAGGGCACATTTCGACGCAGTCAAAGAGTCCCGGCACGCGCATCACAGGCGCTACACTGGCGGACGTTCGTCATTCCGCCAGAATTCCCAGCCATGGCCATTGATCCCCAGCTGCAAGCCTATTACCGCCAGATGGCGGAAGCGTATGCCGGCCAACCCGTTGCGCAGAGCGCCGTCGAGCGTCGCGCGCGATTTGTGGATGTGGCTGCGCGCTCGCAGTTGCCCGACCCCGAAGGCCTGGCGGTCACGGATCTTGAACTGCCGGTGGAGGGCGCATCTCTGGCCGTTCGGCTATTCCGACCGGTCGACGTCGACCACCCGCGGCTGGTCGTCTATTTCCACGGCGGCGGCTGGGTTGTCGGATCGCCGGTCACCCACCATACCGTGGCGGCCTTGCTGGCGGCCGATACTGGCTGCGCAGTCGCCAGCGTCGACTACCGGCTTGCGCCTGAGCATGCATTCCCGACACCTTGCGACGATGCCATTGCGGCAGTGCGTCGGCTCGCCAACGCGCGTGAAGAACTTGGATTCGCGCCCGAATTCCTTGCCGTCGCGGGCGACAGCGCAGGCGGCCATCTGGCTGCCGTCGCCGCACGGCATCTCAACGACGAGGCCGGCCGCCACGTGGTCAACGCCCAGCTGCTGATCTATCCGGTGGCCGCGCCTGTGCTGACAACCGAGAGCTACCGCGCCTTCGCCGATGGCCCGGGCCTGACGCGTGACGAAATGGCGTGGTTCTGGACCCAGTACATCGGAGCCGATGCCCTGGCGCTCGGCGCCGCGCATACCGACCCGCGCATCAACCTGATGGCGACCCCGCCGCGCCATCTTCCGCCTGCCAGTGTGGTCATCGTGGCATCCAATGACGTGCTGCGCGACGACGGCCTGGCCTACGCCGATTTCCTTGTGCGCCACGATGCGCCCGTCGTCACGATCGAGGCCAGCGGCATGACCCATGGATTCGCCCGGCTGCAGCCCGACGCCCCACGTGCGCGCGAATGGATGCGTCGCGCGGCCCAGGCCTTTGTCGCCGCGTTCGACGAAATCTGACGGACGCGCGCCGGAAGCTGGCGCGGATATGACGGCCATCATCTGCCGGGGCGGCTGCACGCAGCGGCGTTCCCGTAGAATGGCGGTCTTACGAGGATGACCATGACCGTACTGCAGAACGACACCTTCCTGCGCGCGCTGCGCCGGCAACCCACCGAATACACGCCGCTCTGGCTGATGCGTCAGGCCGGCCGCTACCTGCCCGAGTACAACGCCACGCGCGCTCGCGCGGGCAGCTTCCTGGGGCTGGCGAAGAACCCGGCGTATGCCACGGAAGTCACGCTGCAGCCGCTCGACCGCTATCCGCTCGATGCCGCGATCCTGTTCTCGGACATCCTGACGGTGCCCGACGCGATGGGCCTGGGTCTGTCGTTTGCGCAGGGCGAGGGCCCGCGCTTTGCCCATCCGCTGCGCACCGAAGCCGACGTGGCAAAGCTGGCCGTGCCGGACATGTCGTCCCTGCAATACGTATTCGACGCGGTCAGCGAGATCCGTCGCGCGCTGGTGCAGGATGGCGCCCAACGCGTGCCGCTGATCGGGTTTTCGGGCAGCCCGTGGACGCTGGCCTGCTATATGGTCGAAGGCGGTGGTTCGGACGACTTCCGCACCGTCAAGGCAATGATGTACGCCCGGCCCGACCTGATGCACCGGATCCTGGAGATCAACGCGCAAGCCGTCTCCGCCTATCTGAATGCCCAGATCGAGGCAGGCGCGCAGGCCGTGATGGTGTTCGACACCTGGGGCGGCGCGCTGGCCGACGGCATGTACCAGACGTTCTCGCTCGCCTATATGCGACGGGTGCTGCAGGGCCTGAAGCGCGAGCACGACGGCCAGCAGATTCCGGTGATTGTGTTCACGAAGGGCGGCGGTATCTGGCTGGAGCAGATCGCTGCCATCGAACCCGATGCAATCGGGCTGGACTGGACGGTCAACCTGGCCCAGGCGCGCCGCCGCACCGAGGGCAAGGTCGCGCTCCAGGGCAATATTGATCCCACGGTGCTGTTTGCGTCGGAATCGGCAATCCGCGAGCAGGTGCGCGGTGTGCTCGATAGCTACGCGGCAGGTGGCGGCAGCGATGGCCATGTCTTCAACCTTGGACATGGCATCTCGCAGTTCACGCCGCCGGAAAACGTTTCGGTGCTGGTGGACGAAGTGCACAGCCACAGCCGCAAGCTGCGCAGCGCCAGGGTTGCACCTGCAGCCTGACCTGGGCGGTTACCCCGCGACGCAGCGATGTGATGGGTATTTGCCGCGCAGTGCTGCGGCAGGCGCTGCGCGCGTCCTGTCAAGTAAACTATTTAACGATATTTCGCCAAAAAGGTGCCAGGCGCTTGTTCTCAAGGCTTGACTTATGCACACCGATAGGTTTGCGGCACTGCACGAGCGGGTTACCCCTTAACTCAGTTGGGGGGTCTTTGCAAGTCCTTGATTCATAAGGCTTTGAATGTTCTGCAATGGTGGGTGCAAGGTCGATGAAAGCCTTGTGCCAAGCGCCTTGCCGGGAAGTTGGTGCGACTTTTCAACAAAGTTATCCACAGGGCCGATTGAAGGGGTGGAAAACCATCCGTGGATCATCGACTTAGGGTCACATTTGAAGTTTTACTTTAAGTTGATGTTGCGCCGCACACAGACACTCGCCCCCGTCCTCTGCTCCTCGCGCATGCACAACGACAGCGCAACCGGGCTGCACCAAGCAGGGGTCTGCGCATGACCTCGCGCATGCCCGATGCGGATCAAGCTGGCCCCGCCTTGCAACCTGTGGCGTCCTTCCCACAGGCATCTTCCCCGCGCATTGTTCGCGTCGCCCTGGACACCCCGGCCGACGACTGTTTCGACTATCTGGCCGATGACGGCGTGACGCCTGGCGAACTGGTGGTGGTGCCCTTTGGCAAGCGCCAGGTGGTCGGTGTGGCGGTTGCGCTTGTGGATAACTCTGACGTGCCGGAGGACAAGCTCCGTCCCGTCGTGGAGCGAATTGGCTGGATGCCGCCGTTGAGCACCCAATGGTTGGCATTGAGCCGCTTTGCCGCTCGCTACTACCATCGCCGGCTTGGCGAAGTGATGCTGCCAGCGCTGCCGCCATCGCTGCGGGAGTCAGAAACCTGGGAACGCCTCGGACAGCGCGCGCGCACCACGCAGTACCGGGTACGCCCCGGCCAGGCCGAAGCACTGCGCCAGGCTGCCCCGCCCCGCGCGCGCACCGTTCGCGCGCTGGCGGACGCCCTGATCGACGCGCAGGACTGGGTACGCCTGGCCGATGCCCGCGAACTCTGCACGGCGGCACCGGCCCGGCTGGATGAATGGACGGCCGCCGGCTGGCTCGAATGCATGCATGCCGATCGGCCGCTGCTGGAAACGGATACGACCCGCGAGGCGTCCGTCGCGCCCACCCTGCATGCGGAGCAGCAACTGGCGGTGGATGCCATCGCTGCCGTAGAAGGGTATGCCGCCTTCCTGCTGCATGGGGTGACCGGCAGCGGCAAGACCGAGGTCTATCTCCATGCCATGGCCCAGCGGCTGGCTGCCAATCCCAGGGCCCAGATGCTGATGCTGGTGCCTGAGATCAATCTCACGCCGCAACTGCAATCGCGCATTGCCGAACGCTTTCCGCATCTGCCGCTGGCCGTGCTCCACAGCGGCCTGGCCGACCAGGAGCGCAGCCTGCAATGGCTGGCGGCCCATCGCGGCGAGGCCCGCATCGTACTGGGTACGCGCATGGCGGTGATGGCGTCGCTGCCGCACCTGAGCCTGATCGTGGTCGACGAAGAGCACGATACGTCCTACAAACAGCAGGAAGGCTTGCGGTACTCGGCACGCGATCTGGCCGTCTGGCGTGCCAACCAGCTGGGGATCCCCGTGGTGCTGGGTTCGGCAACGCCGTCGATGGAGACCTGGTATCGGGCGGAGCAGGGCGCGTACCGCAAGCTGGTGCTGCGCGAGCGCGCGCAGACCGATGCGGCCTTGCCGGTCGTGCGGCTGATCGACCTCAATCACGAGCGGCAGCGGCAGCGCGCGCTGTATGAAGGCTTGTCGGTGCCGCTACTCGATGCCATCCAGCAGCGGCTGGACCGCGGCCAGCAGAGCCTGCTGTTCCTGAACCGGCGAGGCTATGCACCGGTGCTGGCCTGCGACAGCTGCGGCTGGCTTTCGGGCTGTCCACGATGCTCGGCGTACCTGGTGCTGCATCGCCCAGAGCGGCGCTTGCGCTGCCACCACTGCGGTCTGGAATCACCGGTACCTCATCATTGTCCCGACTGCGGCAACGTGGATATTGCGCCACTTGGACGCGGCACACAGCGGATCGAGGAAGCATTGGCCGCGCGCTTTCCACAAGCCCGCATCGCCCGTATCGACGCCGACTCCACGCGGCGCAAGGGCAGTGCCCAGGCGATGTTCGACGAAGTCCATGCAGGCGAGGTCGATATCCTGGTGGGCACGCAGATGGTGGCCAAGGGGCACGACTTCCAGCGCGTGACGCTGGTCGGCATCGTCCATCCCGACGCCGCGATGTTCAGCCACGATTTCCGGGCCGCCGAGCACCTGTTTGCATCGCTGATGCAGGTGTCGGGTCGGGCGGGCAGGGCAGGGTTGGGCGGCGAAGTCATGATTCAGACTCGGTACCCGGATGCCCCCGCATTGCAGGCGCTGGCGCGCCATGACTATGATGGATTCGCCGCCAGCCAGTTGCGCGAGCGGCGGCAGGCCGGGTTGCCCCCGTTTGCCTACCAGGTGCTGATTACCGCCGAGCACGGTCAGCTGGAACGGGCGCTGGCGTTTTTGCAGGCGGCCCGCGAACAGGCCGATGCCTGCGCGATGGCGCCAAAGGTGCAACTGCACGACCCGGTGCCGATGTCGATGGTCCGGTTGTTCAACAAGGAACGCGCCCAGATGCTGGTGGAGGCGGACTCCCGTCCCGTCTTGCAGCGCTTTGTGAGTGAGTGGGTGCCGACTTTCGATGAAGTCGGCACGCGTGTGAAGGGGGTGCGCTGGCAGTTGGAAATCGATCCGCTGCGAATCTGAGGGCCTGTCCCGGCGAGTGGAAATGTTGCGTTAGTGCAACCTTTTCGGGGCGGTAGAACTAAGTGGTTGCACTAGGTTGCACCTAGTAAATCTCCGAGAGTAAGATCGCGCCAGCCCGGTAGTCTGGCCGGTACGCTTGCGCGTATTGCCGGCACTGCCAATCGTCTTACCGAGATCCGCTGGAGAACTGCCCGCATGGCCACCACCACCCTTGGCGTCAAGCTTGATGATGCTTCGCGCGAACGCCTCAAACGTGTTGCCCAATCGATCGACCGCACGCCGCACTGGCTGATCAAACAGGCGATCTTTACGTATCTGGAGCAGGTGGAGCGCGGTCATCTGCCGCACGAGGCCGGTTCGGCCGGGCTGGCCGACGGCGATGGCACAGATGCGGGCGATACTGCGCACGGCGACGCCATGCCGCAGCCGTTCCTGGAATTTGCCCAGAGCATCCAGCCGCAGTCGGTGCTGCGCGCCGCCATTACCTCGGCCTACCGCCGCCCCGAAACCGAATGCGTGCCGGTGCTGCTGGAGCAGGCCCGTCTGCCGCAGGCCCAGGCCGATGCCGCCATCAAGATGGCCAAGGCGCTGGCGCAGAAGCTGCGCGAGCAGAAGGTGGGCACGGGCCGCGAAGGCCTGGTGCAGGGCCTGATCCAGGAATTCTCGCTGTCGTCGCAGGAAGGCGTGGCGCTGATGTGCCTGGCCGAAGCCCTGCTGCGCATCCCCGACAAGGCCACGCGCGACGCGCTGATCCGCGACAAGATCAGCGGCGCCAACTGGCAGTCGCACCTGGGCCAGAGCCCGTCGCTGTTCGTCAATGCCGCTACCTGGGGCCTGCTGCTGACCGGCCGCCTGGTGGCAACGCACACCGAAGCCGGCCTGTCGAAGGCGCTGACGCGCATTATCGGCAAGGGCGGCGAGCCGCTGATCCGCAAGGGCGTGGACATGGCGATGCGCCTGATGGGCGAGCAGTTCGTCACCGGCGAGACCATTTCCGAAGCGCTGGCCAACGCGCGCAAGTACGAAGCCGAAGGCTTCCGTTATTCGTATGACATGCTTGGCGAAGCGGCCATGACCGAGGCCGATGCCCAGCGCTACCTGGCATCGTACGAGCAGGCCATCCACGCCATCGGCCAGGCCTCGCGCGGCCGTGGCATCTATGAAGGCCCGGGTATCTCGATCAAGCTGTCGGCGCTGCACCCGCGCTACAGCCGCGCCCAGCACGAGCGCGTAATCTCGGAGCTGTACGGCCGCCTGAAGAGCCTGACGATGCTGGCCCGCCAGTACGACATCGGCATCAATATCGACGCCGAGGAAGCCGACCGCCTGGAAATCTCGCTCGACCTGCTCGAACGCCTGTGCTTCGAGCCCGAACTGGCCGGCTGGAACGGCATCGGCTTCGTGGTGCAGGGCTACCAGAAGCGCTGCCCGTTCGTGATCGACTACCTGATCGACCTGGCGCGCCGCAGCCGCCATCGCCTGATGATCCGCCTGGTCAAGGGCGCCTACTGGGACAGCGAAATCAAGCGCGGCCAGGTGGACGGCCTGGAGGGCTATCCGGTCTACACGCGCAAGGTCTATACCGACGTGTCGTACGTGGCCTGCGCGCGCAAGCTGCTGTCGGTGCCGGACGCGATCTACCCGCAGTTCGCCACGCACAACGCGCACACGCTGTCGGCCATCTACCAGATCGCCGGGCAGAACTACTACCCCGGCCAGTACGAGTTCCAGTGCCTGCATGGCATGGGCGAGCCGCTGTACGACCAGGTGGTGGGCGCCAAGGCCGACGGCAAGTTTGGCCGGCCGTGCCGCATCTACGCCCCGGTGGGTACGCACGAGACGCTGCTGGCGTACCTGGTGCGCCGCCTGCTGGAAAACGGCGCCAACACGTCGTTCGTGAACCGGATCGCCGATGAAACGATTCCGCTCGACGAACTGGTGGCCGACCCGGTGGCCGTGGTCGAGCAGATGCACAAGACGGAAGGCACGATGGGCCTGCCGCACCCGCGCATTCCGCAACCGCGCACGCTGTATGGCGACTCGCGCGCCAATTCGGCCGGTATCGACCTGTCGAACGAGCACCGCCTGGCGTCGCTGTCGTCCGCGCTGCTGGCGGGTACCAGCGATGTGCTGCGCGCCGACCCGCTGCTGGGCGCCGATGTGGACCGTGCCGATGCCAGGACGGAACCGGTGCTGAACCCGGCCGACCACCGCGACGTGGTGGGCCATGTGAGCGAAGCCACGCCGGCCGAGATCGAAGCGGCGCTGACGGCTGCCGTCAATGTGGCGCCGATCTGGCAGGCCACGCCGCCCGAGGTGCGCGCCGCCGCGCTGGAGCGTGCCGCCGACCTGATGGAAGCCCAGATGCAGTCGCTGATGGGCATCATCATGCGCGAGGCTGGCAAGACGTTCTCGAACGCCATCGCCGAAGTGCGCGAGGCCGTCGACTTCCTGCGCTACTACGCCGTGCAGGTGCGCGAGACGTTCTCGAACGACACGCACCGCCCGCTGGGTCCCGTGGTCTGTATCAGCCCGTGGAATTTCCCGCTGGCGATCTTCACCGGCCAGGTTGCCGCCGCGCTGGCCGCCGGCAATCCAGTGCTGGCAAAGCCGGCCGAACAGACCCCGCTGATCGCCGCCGCTGCCGTGCGCCTGCTGCGCGATGCCGGCGTGCCGGCCGGGGCCGTGCAACTGCTGCCCGGCCGTGGCGAAACGGTGGGTGCCGCGCTGGTGGGCGATGCCCGCGTGAAGGGGGTGATGTTCACCGGATCGACCGAAGTGGCACGCCTGCTGCAGCGTAACGTGGCGGGCCGCCTGGACGCCGCCGGGCGTCCGATCCCGCTGATCGCCGAAACCGGCGGCCAGAACGCGATGATCGTCGACTCGTCGGCGCTGGCCGAACAGGTGGTGGGCGACGTCGTGAACTCGGCGTTCGATTCCGCCGGACAGCGCTGCTCGGCGCTGCGCGTGCTGTGCCTGCAGGAAGACGTGGCCGACCGCATCCTGGAAATGCTCAAGGGCGCGATGGGCGAGTTGACGCTGGGCAACCCGGATCGCCTGTCGACCGACGTGGGCCCGGTGATCGACGACGAGGCGCGCGGCAATATCGTGCGCCATATCGAGGCCATGCGTGCCAAGGGCCGCCGCGTGCACCAGGCCGATCCGGGCGCCGCGCAATCGGCGGCCTGCCGCAACGGCACGTTCGTGCCGCCGACGCTGATCGAACTGGATTCGATCGAGGAACTGAAGCGCGAGGTGTTTGGCCCGGTGCTGCATGTGGTGCGCTACCCGCGCGCCGCGCTGGACACAATGATCGGCCAGATCAATGGCACCGGCTACGGGTTGACGCTGGGCATCCACACGCGGATCGACGAAACCATCGCGCATATCGTTGATCGCGCGCATGTTGGCAACCTCTACGTGAACCGCAATATCGTGGGTGCAGTGGTGGGCGTGCAGCCGTTTGGCGGCGAAGGCCTGTCAGGCACCGGCCCGAAGGCGGGCGGCCCGTTGTACCTGCATCGCCTGCTGTCGGTCTGCCCGCAGGATGCGGTGGCCAATGTCGTGCGTGCATCGGATGTCAACGGCGGCGCCGCAGACGCGCCGGCATCGCCCGAACTGTCCGCGCTGAAGGCGTGGGCGCAGTCGGCACAGCCGGAACTGGCCGCCGCCTGCGACCGCCTGGCGGCCGCTTCGGCTTCGGGCCTGTCGGTGACGCTGCCCGGCCCCACGGGCGAGCGCAATACGTACTCGCTGCTGCCGCGCGAGCGCGTGCTGTGCCTGGCCCAGCAGGAATCCGATCTGGCGCTGCAACTGGCGGCCGTGCTGGCCGTGGGTTCCGAAGCGTTGTGGACTGACACACCTGTTGCAAAGGCGCTGTTGGCGCGCCTGCCTGCCGCAGTACAATCGCGCGTCCGCGTGGTTTCCGACTGGCTGGGCACGGACATCGGCTTCGATGCCGTGCTGCACCACGGTGATTCCGACCAGCTGCGCACGGTCTGCGAACAGGCGGCCACGCGCCCCGGCCCGATCGTCGGCGTGCAGGGCCTGGCCCAGGGTGAACCGAATATCGCGCTGGAGCGTTTGTTGATCGAGCGTTCGCTGTCCGTCAACACGGCGGCGGCGGGCGGCAATGCAAGTCTGATGACGATCGGCTGAGGCCACGGGCCACTGCGGATTGTCAGCAAAGTGTGTGGCGGGGGCCGGCGATCCCGACCCTGCCGCGCAACCCAGGAACGGAACGGTGCTGCCAACGCCGATCCGCAAATATGCCGACACCGGCACCATATGGCACCCTATGGGACCCAAGGAGAACTGATGAGCTCGACATTCCGCAAGACGGCCATGACCGTTGCCATGGCCGTTGCTGGCCTGACCGCTGCCTCGGCCGCTTTCGCCCAGGCACAGGAAATCAAGCTGGGCTACGCCGGCCCGCTGACCGGCGGCCAGGCACAGTACGGCAAGGACATGCAGAACGGCATCGTCCTGGCCATCGACGACATGAACGCCACCAAGCCGAAGATCGGTGGCAAGGAAGTCAAGTTTGTCCTGATCTCCGAAGACGACCAGGCCGACCCGAAAACCGGTTCGGTGGTGGCCCAGAAGCTGGTGGACGCCGGCATCCAGGGCATGCTCGGCCACTTCAATTCGGGTACCAGCATTCCCGCGTCGATGGTCTACAACCGCGCCGGCATTCCGCAGATCGCCATGGCGACGGCGCCTGAATACACCCGCCAGGGCTTCAAGACCACGTTCCGCATGATGACGTCCGACACCCAGCAGGGTTCGGTGATCGGTGCCTTCGTGGTGAAGAAGCTGGGCGCCAAGAACATCGCCATCGTCGACGACCGCACCGCCTACGGGCAGGGCCTGGCCGACGAGTTCGAGAAGGCCGCCAAGGCCGCCGGCGGCAAGATCGTGCGCCGCGAGTTCACGAACGACAAGGCCGTGGACTTCAAGGCCGTGCTGACCAACATCAAGCGCAGCAACCCGGACGTGATCTTCTACGGCGGCGCCGAGACCCAATCGGCCCCGATGGCCAAGCAGGTCAAGGAACTGGGCATGAAGGCACCGATCGTGTCGGGCGAAATGTCCAAGACCGACAACTTCCTGAAGCTGGCCGGCCCGGCTGCCGAAGGCACCGTGGTGTCGCTGGCCGGCCTGCCGCTGGAACAGATGCCGGGCGGCAACGCCTACGAGAAGAAGTACGAGAAGCGCTTCGGCTCGAAGGTCCAGACGTACTCGCCGTACGCCTATGACGGCGCCACGGCGATGATGAACGCCATGATCAAGGCCGGCTCGGCCGATCCGGCGCGCTACCTGCCGGTGCTGGCCGCCACGAACATGCAGGGCGTGACCACCAAGACCCTGGCCTACGACGCACGCGGCGACCTGAAGGACGGCGGTATCACCGTCTACAAGGTCCAGGGCGGCAAGTGGACCGTGCTGGAAACGGTCGGCGGCAAGTAATCGCCTCGATTGCCACAGCTTTGATGCATTTCCTGTAGTACTTCAGCACGCCGGACGGCTTTCCTACGGACGGCGTGTTCTGAACTGGTAGCACTGACGCCACCCGGGCCTGGCCCGTGGTGGCGTTTTTTATGGTGTCTGCCCATGGGCATGGGTCTGTTCTGCCTGGAAGACCCCGGTCCCCGCCCCCGTCAACCCAAATCAGACCCCTTTCCGCCCCTGTTCTCTTCCAAGCGAGTCACGCCAATGGCGCATAATTCCGCTTTTGCCGAATTCTGAAGGAGCGGGCCGTGCAGGATGTCCGTTACGAGCACGCGATCGCGCTGGCCAATGCCGGGCGCCATGACGAGGCGCTGCAGATTGCCGACCAGCTGTGGGAGGCACACCCCGAAGTAGTGGATTACGCCGCGTTGCGCGCGCAGATCCAGTCTGACCGTGGCGATGTGGCTGCCGCGCTGGCTGCGCTGGACGACGCCATGGCGCGTCTGCCCGAGTTGCCGCTGGCGCCGATGCACCGCTGGGCGTCGCGTGGCGCGCTGGTCCATATGTATGGCACCTTGCTGATGCGCGATGGGCGTGACACCGAGGCGCAGCCCTGGCTGCACGAGGCGGCACGCCGCAACGGGCTGGCCACCGGCGAGTGGGCCGCGCACTTCTATGCGGGCTTTGTCGCGTTCCGGCTGAACGACTTTGCGCTGGCGGGCCGTTACTGGCACGACCTGCTGTACCGTGCCCCCGACCTGGGTGCCGGCGACATCCTGCCGCTGGTGCAGGATTACGTGGCACGCAGCGATGCCGCCGAACTGCTCGGCGAGCCGCTGCTGCGCATCTGCCTGGGGCGCATCGCGCTCGATTCCCCGGAACTGCTCGACCTGACGCCTGCGCAAGGCGACGCACTGGCGGCCGCCCAGGCCGGGCGCGTGCTGGCCGAACAGCCCGATCACGCCGAGGCACGGCGCCTGCGCGCACCGCTGCGGCTGGGTTCCGAACCCGCCGCTGCGCTCGACGATCTGGAAACCTATCTGCGTCAGCGCCCCGATCCGCTGGCCCAGGTGCGCGCGCTGACCTGGCGCCACCAGGCCAATGTGGCCGCCGGTGCCAGCGCGCCTGCGCAACCGGCATGGACCGGCTTTGCCGTCACGGCCGATGCCGACGACGGCGCGCTGTACTTCCATGCGGCCACCGCGCTGGGCAGCTTCCTCGATGAGGTTCCCGCCTCGCAGACGGCGCTCAAGCCGATGCTGGAAGCCATGTGCCGCAAGGGGCTGTCCTGCCTCGAAACGTATTTCGAGACCGGCGAAGGCGATGCGCAGGGCCACGGCGGCAACGCTGACCCCCATCTCTATTCGCTGCTGTGCCGCCTGATGGCGCGCACGCTGCCGGCCGGTGCCACCAACCTGGAAGAGAAGGTTGCGCTGCACCGCAAGGGCATGGCGGCCAGCGACTTTATCGATCACTGGATCGACCTGCTCGACGCCTATGCATCGGCGGGCCAGCACCAGCAGGTGGTGGATATGGCGGGCGAGGTGCTGAACCGCTATCCGGTGGAGCGCAATCCGGCGGATGTCAGCTGGGCCTTCAGCCGCCTGGTGGCGGCCTGGGCGGCGATCGGCGGGCGCGAGGCCACCGAATCGGCCAGCGCCGCGCTGGCGCATATGGATGCCCGGCTCGATGCGCTGCCTGTAGAGGCCCGCACCGAAGGCGCCCATGCGATGGCCCATGCACGTGCCCACTACGGCACGCTGCTGCAGACCGGCATGGGGTCGATGGACGAGCACGACAAGGCCGATGCCATCGCCGAACTTGAGGCACTGCAACGGCGCTCGCTGCTGATCGACGACGCCTGGGTGTCGGGCCGGTTCGGCCAGATCTGGCGCGACCTTGGTGATCACGAGCGAGCCATGCCGCTGCTGGAGCAGGCCGTGCAGCTGGGCGAGGGCGATGCGCGGCAGCAGGCGCCCGCGCGGGTGCAGCGCGCCAGGCTCCTGGTGGACCTTGAGCGTCATCCCGAGGCGCTGACCGACTTCCAGATCGCCTTTGCCGCACGCGACGACTGGGACGCGCAGACCTGGCTGGCCGCCGTCCAGGCCGCCCTGGGCATGGGCCAACGAGAAACGGCGTTGGGATGGTTCGAGCGCGCGCGCGTGCTTGACGCTGAAAAGGGCGGAACACGTGGCTTGTACGCCAAGGTGGAAACGGCACTGAAGGCCACACGGCCCAAGTGGAAGCTCTGGGGCATTTGATCGCCCAGCCGGAGAATGTGAGCCACCGCACGCGAGACAATTCTGATTTTGCAAGTCCTACAAAAGCGCTATCGGAGACGATGGCGCTTTTTCGTTGGAGAAGGCGATAGTTGTCGGCATGTTCGGGAAAGTGTCGGACAAGCACTTACATTTCCTGACGTGTCCTTCCGTTACCATGTCGCGCATGAACGGATTGAGCCAACTATTTCCCTCGCTGCCGCTGGCGCCGGGCGGACTCTTCTGGGTAGGCCTTGCGCTGGTGGGCGCGGGCCTGGCTGGTGAAGTCTGCCGCCGCTGGCTGGGCTGTCCGCGTATCGTCGGCTACGCGGTGGTAGGGCTGTTCGCCGGCATGCTCGGGCGCAGCATCGTCGACGACAACATGATCGCGCAGACCCGCGTGCTGATCGACATGGCGCTGGCCCTGGCGCTGTTCGAGCTGGGTCACCGGCTGTCGTTGTCATGGCTGCGCGCCAACCCGTGGCTGCTGATCACGAGTGCCGCCGAAAGCCTGCTGACCTGGGGCCTGGTGTCCACGGTGCTGCAGTGGATGGGGGCATCGCCAGGAGTGGCGATCCTGGCCGGCGGTATCGCGGTCAGCACCTCGCCCACGATCGTGCTGCAGTTGAAGAACGAACTGCGCGCCGACGGGCAGGTGACCGAGCGTCTGATGGCAATGTCCGCGCTCAATTCGATCTACGCCGCGGCCATCGTACAGGTGGCTACCGGCTGGCTTCATTCCGAATACGGCAACATCGGCGCGGCGCTGCTGCATCCGCTGTACCTGCTGGTGGGATCGTGTCTGCTGGCATGGGTGGTGGGCAAGTTCGGCCATGCCATCTATGCGCGGATGTCCGCCGACGATCACTACAGCTTCCTGGTGCTGGTGGGGCTGGTGCTGTTCACGCTGGCGCTGACCCGGGTGCTGAAACTGTCGATGCCGCTGACACTGATGCTGGCCGGCGTGGTGTTCAAGCACCAGGACCGCCAGCCGCATGTGTGGCCCACGCACTTCGGCAGTGCGGGCAGCCTGCTGATCATCGTGATGGTGGTGTCGCTGGGTCTGCCGCTGACCGCCAAGGACTGGGTGGTGGGCGGATCGCTGGCCGTGGCGCTGGTGGTCTTCCGTCACATTGCCAAGCTGGCCGGCGTGGTATCGCTGGGATCGTTCTCGGGGCTGAGCCTGCGCCAGTGCGCGGCGCTGGGGCTTGCGCTGGCGCCGATGTCCGGGCTGGCTTATCTTTTGATGAGCGACGTTGCCCGCCTGTACCCGGGCACAGGGGCGCCGCTCGCATCGATCATCCTGTGCGCGCTCGCAATCGAGCAGTTGCTTGCCCCGATCATCGCGGCATGGGCGCTGCGCTACGCCGGCGAGTCGCGTGACCATGGAGGAGGGCGCTGATGTCGCTCGAACCGTTCAAGCATTCCGATGCCCTGACCTTTGGCGTCGAGCTGGAGCTGCAGCTTGTCAACCGGCACGACTATGACCTGGCGCCGTTTGCGCCAGACCTGCTCCGCGCGCTGAAAGGCGCGCAGCACGCTGGCGATATCAAGCCGGAAATCAGCCCGTCGATGATCGAGATCAGCACGGGCATCTGCCGCAACTACGCGCAGGCGCTGGAGGAGCTGACCGTGATGCGTGACCTGATGGTCAATGCGTCGCGCGGGCTGAACCTTGGCATCTGCGGCGGCGGTACGCATCCGTTCCAGGTCTGGTCGGAGCGCACGATTTCGAACTCGCCGCGCTACCAGTACATTTCCGAGCTCTACGGCTACCTGGCGAAGCAGTTCACCGTGTTTGGCCAGCACGTCCACATCGGCTGCCCGAGCGCGGACGAATCGCTGTTCCTGCTTCACGCCATCGGGCGCTACGTGCCGCACTTTATTGCGCTGGCCGCGTCTTCGCCTTACGTGCAGGGCGTGGATACCGGCTTTGCGTCGGCGCGCCTGAATTCGGTGGCGGCGTTTCCGATGAGCGGCCGCGCCCCACATGTGCTGACCTGGGACGGCTTCAGGGCGTATTTCGACAAGATGCGCGCCACCGGCGTGATCGAGAGCATGAAGGACTTCTACTGGGATATCCGTCCCAAGCCGGAGTTCGGCACGATCGAAGTGCGCGTGATGGACACCCCGCTGACCGTGCAGCGCGCCTGCGATATTGCCGCCTATATCCAGGCGCTGGCGCGCTACCTGTTGCTGTCGCGGCCGTTCATGCCGCAGGAAGACGACTACCTGGTGTACACGTTCAACCGCTTCCAGGCTTGCCGTTTCGGCCTGGAAGGCGAGTATGTGCATCCGAACGAACTCACGCGGATGCCGATCGCGGACCATATCCTGTCGATCTGCGATGCGCTGGAGCCGCACGCCGAGGCGCTGGGGTCGCTCCAGGCCTTGGCAAATATCCGCGCCCAGGCGGCGGCACGCGACACCGACGCACGCCTGGTACGTACGGTGAACGACGAGGCGCACAGCTTGCGCGACACGGTGCGCCGCACTTGCGAGTTGTGGGAATCCTGAAGCGCCGCCCGGGCTGACGCAGGGCGGCGGCGGGCAGGCGTGCCGAAAGCGGCCCGCCCTAGATGCCGTGCGGCACGCTCTCCCCGTCGCGGCCGGTCGCCAGCCCAAGCTGCTGGTTGGCCGGGACGGCGATGTCGATCAGCTTGGGCCGTGGCAGGTTCAGGCTGCGCATCATCACGATGAACTCGTCGCGTGTGCGGCCGGCCACCCGGCTGTTGGTGGCGCGCTCGTGGCCGATCGTCGATTCGGTGCGGCCCTTGTAGTCGTGCGCGGGAAAGACGCGCGTGTCGTCGGGCAGGCGGAAAAGCTTCTGCGTCAGGCTGTCGAACAGCGTGCCGGCGTCGCCCGACTGGAAATCGGTGCGGCCACAGCCGTCGATCAGCAGCGCGTCGCCGGTGAAGATGCGCCGGGTCGCGCCCTCGGGCGATGACTCCTCCCACAGATAGCTCATGCTGCCGGCGGTATGGCCGGGCGTGTGGATCGCGCGCAGCACCTGGCGACCGAACGGAATCGTATCCCCATCGATCAGTTGTTTCAGCGCAGGCTTGATGTCGCAGCCCGAGGGCGCCGCCGTACTGGCGCCCGTCAGCTGGGCTAGGTGGCCGGCCGACGTGATGTGGTCGGCGTGCGCGTGGGTTTCCACCACCCAGACAAGCCTGGCGCCTGTCTGCTCCAGCAGCGCAAGATCGCGCGCGTACTGGCGATCGACGGGGTCGATCAGCACGGCCTCGTGCGTGTCGGCGTCGATCAGCAGGTAGGTGAAAGTGGACGATGTTTCGTCGAACAGCTGGTGAAAGGTCTGCATGGCAGTCTTTTTCTGGCAAACCGGAAGTGCTTCCATGATACGTCGCCGGCGCGCGCCGGCAACCGGAATCCACCGCATCAGCACTCGACGATATTGACGGCCAGCCCGCCGCGCGCGGTTTCCTTGTACTTGGTCTTCATGTCGGCGCCGGTCTCGCGCATCGTCTTGATGACCGAGTCCAGCGACACATAATGCGTGCCGTCGCCGCGCAAGGCCATGCGTGCCGCGTTGACCGCCTTCACCGATGCCATGGCATTGCGCTCGATGCACGGAATCTGCACGAGGCCGCCCACCGGATCGCAGGTCAGGCCCAGGTTGTGCTCCATGCCGATCTCGGCCGCGTTTTCCACCTGTTCCGGCGTGCCACCCAGCACCGCGGCCAGCGCCCCGGCCGCCATCGAGCAGGCCACGCCGACTTCGCCCTGGCAGCCCACCTCGGCGCCGGAGATCGATGCGTTGAGCTTGTAGAGCAGGCCGATGGCCCCGGCGGTCAGCAGGAAGTCGACCACGCCCTGGGCGTTGGCGCCGGGCACGAAGCGGTCGTAGTAGTGCAGCACGGCGGGAATGATGCCGGCCGCGCCATTGGTCGGCGCCGTGACCACGCGGCCGCCGGCGGCGTTCTCCTCGTTGACGGCGATTGCATAGAGATTGACCCAGTCCATGACGGACAGCGGGTCGGAGAGCGTTCGCTCGGCACGTAATGTCAGGTGTCGATAGAGTTCCGGCGCACGCCGCTTGACCTTGAACGGCCCAGGCAGCTCGCCGTCAGTCCGGCAGCCGCGCGCCACGCACTGCTGCATCACGTCCCAGATATGCAACAGACCGTCGGTGACCTCGTTCTCCGGGCGCCATGTCAGCTCGTTTTCGAGCATGAGCCGGGCAATCGACTTGCCGCTGGCATGGGCCATGTCGAGCATCGCCCGCCCCGTGCGGAACGGATGCGGCAACTGCTTGCCGGCGGCCAGCACCTGGGTATTGGGCGCGCCGGCGGTGACAACGAAGCCGCCGCCTACCGACAGATAGCGGGCTTCGCGCAGCGATGCGCCATCGGCATCGTAGGCGTGGAATTTCATGCCATTCGGATGCTCGGCCATGGCCTCGCGCCGATAGAACACGATGTGCTCGCGTTCCACGAACGGTACCGTGTGCTGACCCAGCAGCGGCAGCTGCTTGCTGGCACGCAGCGCCGCCAGCCTGCTGTCGATCGCGTCGGGGTCGACCGTGTCGGGGGATTCGCCCATCAAGCCCAGGATCACGCCCTTGTCGGTACCGTGACCCTTGCCAGTGGCGCCAAGCGATCCGTACAGCTCCACGCGCACGCTGGCTACCCGAGGCAGCAGGCCGTCGCGTTCCAGGCCATGCGCGAACATCAGGGCCGCCCGCATCGGGCCCACGGTGTGGGAGCTCGACGGGCCAATGCCCACCTTGAAGAGATCGAAGACGCTGACTGCCACGGCTGAACTCCAGTTGTTACCGGTGCGGGCCCATGAAGTCCGTGGACCATTGGCCGCTAGGCCGGCTTGTCCTGATCGGAACGCCCCGGATGACGCCATAGTGCGCCGGGCACGGCGGAATCGGAAGCGTCGGGGGCGTGCTCCTTCATCTTCACGCTGATGGAGCCGTCCGTCTCGAGAATCGCGAAATGCACGTCTTCCACGCGGGCGCAGCCATTGCGGCGCAAGACCTTGTGCAGTTCGTGCGTGCTGATGCGTTCGCGGCGCATGACTTCCTCAAAGACCTCGCCCTGGTGAATCACGATCTGCGGGCGGCCGTCGACAAGCATCTCCACCGGCCGGCTGCGCCACGTCACATACCCAAGCAGCGAGTCGGCCGCGAACAACGTGGCCGCCAGAATCAGGCCGGCCAGCACCGAGTTGTCGCCGGCGTTCATCGCGTTCTGCACCGCATTCGAGATGATCAGCAGCAGAACCAGGTCGAACGGCGTGAGCTGCCCGATCTGCCGCCGCCCCGAAATGCGCATCAGCACCAGAATTGCGCCATAGACGATCAGTCCGCGCAGGACGAATTCCCACCAGGGCGCGCTGAGATTCCACATGAATGAGGCCTCCGCTCAAGGGCGGCGCCGGACGCCGGCGCCCGCTTTCCCGAGCATAGCCCGTTGGCGGCATCCGCGTGTATCGGACGCCGCCTGACGGGCCGGGCACTCACTCGTCGGCGTACTCGCTCATCGGCACGCACGAGCAGAACAGGTTGCGGTCGCCGTACACGTTGTCGGCACGGCCAACCGGCGGCCAGTACTTCTGCGTGCGCAGCGATGCCACCGGGTACGCGGCTTCCTCGCGCGTGTACTTGCGGTTCCACTCGTTACCCACCACCACGGCGGCGGTGTGCGGGGCGTGCTTGAGCGGGTTGTCCTCGCGGTCGAAGCTGCCGTCTTCCACCCGCGCGATCTCGCCACGGATGGCGATCATGGCGTCGATGAAGCGGTCGAGTTCGTGCAGCGATTCGCTCTCGGTCGGCTCGATCATCAGCGTGCCCGGTACCGGGAAGCTCATGGTCGGGGCGTGGAAGCCATAGTCCATCAGGCGCTTGGCCACGTCCTCGTTGGAGATGCCCGTGGTCTTCTGCAGCGGGCGCACGTCCAGGATGCACTCGTGTGCCACCAGGCCGTGCTGGCCCGTGTACAGCACCGGGAAGTGCGGCGACAGGCGGCGCGCCACGTAGTTGGCGGTCAGGATCGCATTCTCGGTGGCGGCGGTCAGCCCGGCCGAGCCCATCATCGCGATATACATCCACGAAATCGGCAGGATGCTGGCCGAGCCGAACGGCGCGGCCGAGATGCCGCCGATGCCGTTGTCGTCGCGACGATAGCCGACGCTGTCCTGGTTCGGCAGGAAGTCGGCCAGATGCGCGCCCACTGCCACCGGACCCACGCCCGGGCCGCCACCGCCGTGCGGAATGCAGAACGTCTTGTGCAGGTTCAGGTGCGACACGTCGCCACCGAACTGGCCCGGTGCGGCCACGCCCACCATCGCGTTCATGTTGGCGCCGTCGACATAGACCTGGCCGCCATGCTTGTGAACGATGTCGCAGATCTGCTGCACGCCCTGCTCGAACACGCCATGCGTGGACGGGTACGTGATCATGATCGCGGCCAGGTTCTTGCTGTGCTGCTCGGCCTTCTTCGCCAGGTCGTCCAGGTCGACGTTGCCGTTGTCGTCGCAGGCCACCACCACCACCTTCATGCCGGCCATCTGGGCCGACGCCGGGTTGGTGCCGTGTGCCGACGACGGGATCAGGCAGATGTCACGATGGCTTTCGCCGCGGCTGGCGTGGTACGCGTGGATGATCAGCAGGCCCGCGTACTCGCCCTGCGAGCCGGCGTTCGGCTGCAGGCTCACCGCGGCGTAGCCGGTGGCGGCGCACAGCATCGCTTCCAGCTGGTCGATCATTTCGCGATAGCCGACGGTCTGGTCCAGCGGCGCGAACGGGTGGATGTTGCTGAACTCGGGCCACGTCACCGGAATCATCTCGCTGGTGGCGTTGAGCTTCATCGTGCAGGAGCCCAGCGGGATCATGGTGCGGTCCAGCGCCAGGTCCTTGTCGGCCAGCGAACGCAGGTAGCGCAGCATCTCGTGTTCGGCGTGATGCGTGTTGAACACCGGATGCGTCAGGTAGGCGCTCTGGCGCGCCACCTTGGCCGGGAAGCCGTCGCCCACCGACGCCTCGATCTTGTCGAAGTCGGGTACCGGCTTGCCGTGCGCGAAGATTTCCCACAGCGTGACCACGTCGTCGCGCGACGCGGTTTCGTCCAGCGAGATGCCGATGTGCGATGCGCCGGCGTGGCGCAGGTTGATGCCGCGCTGGGTGGCCGTGGCGTGGAACGCCTCGGTGTTGAAGCCGGTTTCCAGCGTCAGGGTGTCGAAGAACGTCTCGTTGACCGGGGCCAGGCCCAGCGCCCTCAGGCCGGCGGCCAGCGTGGCGGTCAGGCGGTGCACGCGTTGCGCAATGCGCTTCAGGCCCTGCGGGCCGTGGTAGACCGCGTACATCGACGCCATCACGGCCAGCAGCACCTGCGCGGTGCAGATGTTCGACGTGGCCTTCTCGCGGCGGATATGCTGCTCGCGCGTCTGCAGTGCCAGGCGATAGGCCTTGTTGCCCTGCGCGTCGATCGTGACGCCGACCAGGCGGCCCGGCATCGAACGCTTGAATTCATCCTTGACGGCCATGTAGCCCGCGTGCGGACCGCCGAAACCAAGCGGCACGCCAAAGCGCTGTGTATTGCCCACGGCCACGTCGGCACCCCATTCGCCCGGTGCGGCGATCAGCGTCAGCGCCAGCAGGTCGGCGGCGGCCACCACGCGGCCACCTGCCGCATGCACGGCTTCGGCGATGGCGCGGTAGTCGGCCACATCGCCATTCACCCCCGGGTATTGCAGCAGCACGCCAAAGGCATGCGACTGCGCGGCATCGGCGGCGGGGCCGACCTTCACCTCGATGCCCAGCGGCAGCGCGCGCGTGCGTACCACTTCCAGCGTCTGCGGCAGGACGTCGTCGGCCACGTAGAACGTGTTCGACGCATGCTTGTGCACGCGCTGCAGCAGCGTCATGGCCTCGGCGGCCGCCGTGCCTTCGTCCAGCATCGACGCGTTGGCGATGTCCAGGCCCGTCAGGTCCGTGATCATCTGCTGGAAGTTCAGCATCGCTTCCAGGCGGCCCTGCGAGATTTCCGGCTGGTACGGCGTGTAGGCGGTGTACCAGGCGGGGTTTTCGAAGATGTTGCGCAGCACCACGCCCGGGGTGAGCGTGTTGTAGTAGCCCTGTCCGATGAAGCTCTTCAGCACGCGGTTCTTGGAGGCCAGGCCGCGCAGGCGGGCCAGCGCGGCTTCCTCGGTCAGCGGCGCGGTGAACTCGCCCAGCGCCATGCCATCGCGGCGGCGGATGGCGGCGGGCACCACGGCGTCGATCAGCGCGGCGCGGCTGTCGAAGCCCAGCACCTTGAGCATGTGTTGCTGTTCGGCGCTGTCGGGGCCGATATGGCGGGCGGCGAAGGCGTCGCGCGCCTCCAGTTCGGCCAGCGTGGGCCGTGTACCTTGGGCGGCGGCATTCATGGGAAACGGGGCGTTCATGGCAAGGAATCTCGGGGAGCGGGCGGCGGGCAGGTGGTCAGCCTGGCCGCCGCGCGCGGCATCAAACAGTCAGCGCGATCAGGCGCCGACGCTGGCCTTGTAGGCGTCGGCGTTCATCAGGCCGTTCACGTCGTCGGCGTTGGCCGGCTTCAGCTTGAACAGCCAGGCGTCGAAGGCGTTGGCGTTGACCGATTCCGGCGATGCCGAGGCGGCGTCGTTGACGGCGATCACTTCGCCAGCCACCGGGGCGTAGATGTCGGAGGCCGCCTTGACGGACTCGACCACGGCCAGGGCGTCGCCGGCACCAACCGACTTGCCGACTTCGGGCAGTTCCAGGAAGACGATGTCGCCCAGGGCATCCTGTGCGTGGTCGGTAATGCCGATCGTCAGCGTGCCGTCGGCTTCGACGCGCACCCACTCGTGCGATTCGGTGTACTTCAGGTCAGCGGGGAAGTTCATGAGGTTCTCCGTCAATACAGTTTGTTTCTTGTTTCATTCACCCAGGTCCGCAGCAGGTTGGGCTCGAGCGGACGGGTGGAGGGGCGACCGTTTGATGTGAAGCCGGGCGATGCCTCAGCTCACGAGTGCCTTGCCATTACGCACAAACGGCAGTTTAACCACAGTCGCGGTCAGTTTGCGGTCACGAATCTCGACCTGGACGTCGGTGCCGGGCGCCACGTCCTTGGGCAGGCGGGCAAACGCGATCGACAACTGCAGGCTCGGGCTGAACGTGCCGCTGGTGATTTCGCCATTGCCGGCGGCGGTGATCACCTTCTGGTGCGCACGCAGCACGCCGCCCTTGTCGCGCAGGATCAGGCCCGCGAAGGTCTGTTTCTGGCCGCCGGCCACCAGGGCCTGCTTGCCGGTGAAGTCGCGCTCGCTTTGCAGGTCCACCGTCCAGGCCAGGCCGGCGTCGAGCGGCGATGTGTTGATGTCCATGTCCTGGCCGTACAGGTTCATGCCGGCTTCCAGGCGCAGCGTGTCGCGCGCGCCCAGGCCAGCCGGGCGCACGCCCGCCGCGGACAGTTTTTCCCAGATGCCGGCAACGTTCTCGGCCGGCACCACCAGTTCGAAGCCGTCTTCGCCGGTGTACCCGGTGCGGGCAATCATCAGCTCGCCCATTTCGGGGTCCTGGACGACGAGTGCGTTGAACGGCTTGAGGGCGTCGGCGGGCTGGGTGGACGGGAAAGCCTGGTAGACCTTGGCGCGCGCGTTGGGGCCCTGCACGGCCACGATGGCCAGCTTGCCGGCGCTGGCCGGCGCAACGTCGCCACGACGCGGCGTAATCGTCACGCCGCTGCCGGTGGCCGCGTTGCGCGACTGGATCCATTCGATGTCGCCGATGGCCGTGCTGGCGTTCACCACCAGGCGGAAATAGTCCTCGGCAAAGAAGTAGACGATCAGGTCGTCGATGACGCCGCCCTTGTCATCGAGCATGCAGGAATACAACGCCTTGCCCGGCGTCTGCAGCTTGTCGACGTTGTTGGCCAGCAGGCCGCGCAGGAAGGCGCGCGTCTGGGCGCCGTGCAGGTCGACCACGCACATGTGCGACACGTCGAACATGCCGGCATCGGCACGCACTGCGTTGTGTTCCTCGATCTGCGACCCGTAGTTGACCGGCATGTCCCAGCCGCCAAAGTCGACCATGCGGGCGCCAAGGGCGCGGTGGATAGCGTTGAGGGGCGTGGCCTGGAGCGTCATGGAAATCCTCGGGGGCGGTTCGAAAACGAAAAAAGGGTCATCCGCCGCAACGATCGGCGCACCAATGTGCGTCCAATCCGCTGCGGCGGATGACCCCTCTGTCCTCGATACCTGAGAGATTACGAAGCTTCGGCGTGCCGCCGCTCCGTGCGCCCCTTCGGTGGACATGCTCACCCTGCGTCAGGGCAGTGGCGGATGTCGCTCTCCAGAGTGCGGCATGCATCGTGTGCATGTTGCATGCCGATCCGGTCGGTCCATGGTGCCTGAGAGTTTTTGGGTAGTTCCCCTTCGGCGGCGCAGTCGCTGCGCGCTCTCCCGGCCGGATGCGCGAGAATGTACGGGACCGGTCTGCCTTTGTCAAACGCAAGCCTGACGCCGGCCACCGGCCACGCCCCCGGGATTTGGAACCAGTTTGCCGGCCGGTTAGCGGCGGTCCTTCGTCACGACATTACCGACCACACCGCCCACAGCCGCACCGCCCAGCGTACCCAGCGCACTGCCGTCGGTCAGTACGGCGCCGCCAAGCGCACCGGCGCCCGCGCCGATGGCCGTGTTCCGCTGCTTCGGGGTCATGTCCGCGCAGCCGGCAAAACCCACCAGCGTCACGCCGATCAGGGCAACTTTCGAAAGGGTGCGAAGCGTCTTCATGATTGGCTCCTTTGTTGTCATCGAGATCATCGTTTCCGATTTGTAGATCTGTCCCGAACCGGTCGCGCCACGCGCAAGACCCGTGCGGTCCTGCCCGATAGGAGGCAAGCTCCATGCCCCGGGATCCGCTGCCTTACGATTGTTACCAGCCTGAAACGCCTCTTGTCGGACGCCGCCTGACACGCCCTTGCGGGCCTGAGGCGCGTGTTAACATCGACGCCTTTGGCGCGCAGCCCCTCAGGTGCGCGTTGAGCCATCCCGCCTGCCACGTTCCCCCTGCCTCATGACTCACGGACTCAATGCCGCGCAATCCGAAGCGGTTCGCTACCTGGACGGCCCCTGCCTTGTGCTGGCGGGCGCCGGCTCGGGCAAGACGCGCGTGATCACGCAGAAAATCGCCCACCTGATCGAGGACAAGGGGTTCGAGCCACGTCACATTGCGGCCGTCACGTTCACGAACAAGGCGGCGAAAGAGATGCAGGAGCGCATCGGCAAGCTGATGGAAGGCAAGACCACGCGCGAAGGGAAGCGCATTCCACTCAAGCAGCTGACGGTTTGTACGTTTCACTCGCTGGGCGTGCAAATCTTGCGCATGGAAGCCGAACATGTCGGGTTGAAGCCACAATTCTCGATCATGGATTCGGACGACTGCTTCGGCCTGATCCAGGAGCAGCTCGGTACGACCGACAAGAAGCTGATCCGCAGCGTGCAGGGCACGATCTCGCTGTGGAAGAACGGCATGGTCGATCCCGAGACGGCACTCGCGCAGGCCGCCGATGCCGACGAACACCAGGCCGCGATGGTCTACCGCAACTACGTGGCCACGCTGAATGCCTACCAGGCAGTGGACTTCGACGACCTGATCCGGCTGCCCGCCGAACTGTTCGCACGCGACGAGGCCGTGCGCCTGAAATGGCAGAACCGCCTGCGCTATTTCCTGGTCGACGAATACCAGGACACCAACGCGTGCCAGTACCAGCTGCTGAAGCTGCTGGCGGGCGGCTCGCACCTGCGCGCGCCGGCATTTACGGCGGTGGGCGACGACGACCAGGCCATCTACGGCTGGCGCGGCGCCACGCTGGACAACCTGCGGCTGCTGCAGACCGATTTTCCGGACCTCAAGGTGGTCAAGCTGGAGCAGAACTACCGCTCCACGGTGCGCATCCTCGAAGCGGCCAACGCGGTGATCGCCAACAATCCGAAGCTGTTCGACAAGAAGCTGTGGTCGGAACACGGCATGGGCGATCCGATCGCGATCCACCCGATGAACGACGAGGAGCACGAGGCAGAGTCGGTGGTGTTCCGCCTGTCCGCGCACAAGTTCGAGCGCCGCGCACAATTTCGCGATTACGCCATTCTCTATCGCGGCAACCACCAGGCGCGGCTGTTCGAACAGATCCTGCGCCGCGAGCGCATTCCGTATGTGCTGTCGGGCGGGCAGAGCTTTTTCGACAAGGCCGAGATCAAGGACATCTGCGCGTACCTGCGCCTGATCGCCAACCCCGACGACGACCCCGCGTTTATCCGCGCCATCACCACGCCGCGCCGCGGGGTGGGCAACACCACGCTCGAGGCGCTGGGCACGTTTGCGGGCCAGGCCAAGGTGTCGCTGTTCGAGGCGGCGATGATGGGTGGCATCGAGGCCAAGCTGCAGCCACGCCAGCTGGAGCCGCTGCGTACGTTCTGCGAATCGATGGTGCGCCTGGCCGATCGCGCGGCGAACGACCCCGCCACCGTGGTGCTGGACGACCTGATGGAAGGCATCCACTACGAGGCCTACCTGTACGACACCTTCGACGAACGGCAGGCGCAGTCGCGCTGGACCAACACGCTCGAATTCCTGGACTGGCTCAAGCGCAAGGGCACCCGTCCCGAGGCCGAAGGCGAGGGCGAGGCCACCGGCTTCGACACGGCCGACGGTTTTGGCAACGAAGGCAAGAACCTGCTCGAACTGACCCAGACCGTGGCGCTGATGAGCATGCTCGAAGGCCGCGAGGAAGACCCGGATGCCGTGCGGCTGTCGACGCTGCACGCGTCGAAGGGGCTCGAATATCCGCACGTGTTCCTGGTGGGCGTGGAAGAGGGCATCCTGCCGCACTCGCGCGAGGACGAGGACCTGGGCGACGAGAAGATCGAGGAAGAACGCCGCCTGATGTATGTGGGCATCACGCGTGCCCAGCGCAGCCTGCAGATCAGCTGGTGCAAGAAGCGCAAGCGGGCACGCGAAACCTATTCGGTCGAACCGTCGCGCTTCATCGCCGAGATGAAGCTCGAGGAAGCCCCGGCGCCGCAGGACACCACCCCGGCGATGAGTCCGAAGGACCGGCTCGCCGGCCTGAAAGCCTTGCTCAACAAGCCTGCCCCAGGCTGACTTGATACAAGGCTGACAAGACACATGGGCACGCGCTCACTAGGATTGGCGGCGCGTGGAAACGTCTCTCGGACGTTCCTGCGACGCACCGCGCCCGCCCTTCGGCTGCGGTGTGGCTGGGCGCATGCGAGCCCGGCTTCTTCCCTGTTGAACGCTCCCGGATGCGGCAGCACCGGGGGCGTATTTTTCTGCCCGGGTCCTTGCACGGCGCCAGCTCTGCAAAAGTGCCCTGCCCACCGGTCTTGTGCGCCTCGCTGCACGTATCAAAATTGATACAAAGCGGGCATCGCCTGTAATCTCCCGGCTGGTACATTGGCCGCTCGGATGTCCCGCGTATTTCTCACTTTTTCCCCATGGACCTGTCGCCCAACCTGCCCATTCGTCTGCTGATCGTCGATGACGATCCCCAGATCCGTTCCATGCTGGCCGAATACCTGGCCACGTTCGGCATGGAGGCGGCGGGCGCGGAAGGCGGCGCGGCAATGCGCGCGGCAATGGGCCGGCAGGAATACGATCTGGTGATCCTGGACCTTTCGCTGCCCGGCGAGAACGGCCTGACGCTCTGCCGCGAGATCCGCGAGCAGAGCAACCTGCCCGTGATCATGCTGACCGCCCGTGCCGAGCTGGCCGACCGCGTGGTGGGCCTGGAGGTGGGTGCGGACGACTACGTGACCAAGCCGTTCGAAATGCGCGAGCTGGTGGCCCGCATCCACACCGTGCTGCGGCGCAGTCGCGGCGAGGTGCGACGCACGACGCCGGCCACGGCGGGGCACGAGATGCGCTTTGGCTGCTGGCGCCTGAATGCCACGCTGCGTCAACTGGTCGATGCCGAGGAGACAGTGGTGCCACTGTCCAACGCAGAATTCCGGCTGCTGCTGACCTTCATCGAGAATCCGAACCGGGTGCTCGACCGCGAGATGCTGATCAACAATGCACGCGGGCGCGACCTGGACGTCTTCGACCGCAGTATCGACCTGCTGGTATCGCGGCTGCGCCAGAAGCTGCGCGACGACCCGCGCGATTCGTCGCTGATCCGCACCGTGCGTGGCGAGGGATACGTCTTCACCGGCAACGTGGAGCACTGAAGGCATGGCTGCTGCGATCCCGCCATCCGCCGGCGGCGCTTCGGCGATGCGGCCCGAAGCGCGCGCCGCGGAACCGGCCCGACGCCGCCGGTTCAACTCGATGTTCATGCGGTTGTTCTTTGTGATGACCGCCATCATGCTGGCCGTGCACGTGCTGGGCGTGACCGTGATCGAGAGCGTGTTTCCGCGCCCCGGATCGGAACGCTACATGGAACGCATGCGCCGCGCGGCTTCCGATGCCGCGGCAGCGGGCCAGCTGCTGCCCAACGGGCCGCCCCCGCATCCGCTCGAAGGTGTCTTCATGTCCGACCGGCCACCTGGCCCGCCGCCCGGCATGCGAGGCAATGAGCCGTTCGATTTCGATGGCCCGCCGCTGCGCCCCGAGGCCTTCGGCGAGCGCCCGCCCTTCGGCCGTCCGCCGGGACCGCCGAAGGGGTTCCATATCCGTGGCATCTGGCCGCCGCACCTGGGCCTGATCTTCCAGCTTGCGGCCATCCTGATCGCGTCATGGGTGGGGGCCCGCCTGCTGGCGCGGCCGGTGCAGCAACTGGCCAGCGGCGCAAACCGCCTGGCGCAGGACGTGCATGCCCCGCCGCTGGACGAGGACACCGGCCCCGCCGAAGCCCGCGATGCCACCCACGCACTGAACCTGATGCAGCAGCGCATCCGCACCCAGCTGGCGCAGCAGTCGCGCTTTCTGGCAGCGGTATCGCACGACCTGCGCACGCCGCTGACGCGCATGAGCCTGCGCATCGAACGTATCGAGGACAACGACGTGCGCTATCGCCTGCGCCAGGATCTGGCCGAGATGAATGGCCTGATCGATGCCACGCTCTATTACCTGCGCGAGCGCGACGACGGCACCGGCCCGCGCCAGCGCGTGGACGTGCTGGCCCTGCTGCAGGCCGTGGTCGACGATGCCCAGGAAATCGGCCAGGACGTGCGCCTGTCTGGAGAGGCGGCACCGCTGCTGGCCTATCCGACCGAGCTGCGTCGCGCCGTGGTCAACCTCGTGGAAAACGCGCATCGCTATGGCGGCGCCGCGCACATCATCCTGACCGACAGCCCCGAGCGCGTATCGATCGATGTTTGCGACAACGGTCCCGGCATCCCGCCGGCCGAACTGCCGCGCGTGCTGGAGCCGTTCTATCGCGTGGAATCGTCGCGCAGCCGCGCCACCGGCGGCGTGGGCATGGGCCTGTCGATTGCCGCGGATATCGTGGCACGCCACGGCGGTGACCTGAAGCTGACCAATCGCGTCGAAGGCGGTCTGCGCGTCAGCATCACGCTGCCGCGCGCCTGACGCCGGCGCTGCGGCAGGTACTGACGCCCGGGCTCAGGCGCGCTGTGGCAGGCCGCTCTTGCCAATCGGGGCCAGCTGCACGTACTGCGAGCCGCGCAGCCCGCGCGTAAAGTCCAGCGTGAAGTCGCCCACGTCGATACGGGCCTGCAGGGCACGCCGCAATTCGGCCGTGCCCGATCCCTTCATGCCCGCAGCCGAGCGCGCCAGCCAGGCCGCGCCGATATAGCCGGCCAGCGTGGCGGGTGAGGGCGGCTCGTCGAGATACTGCTTCATGCGGGCCACGTGCTCCTTCACCACACGCAGCGTCGACTCCTGCGGTCCCGGGGCAATCTGCGTCACGACCATGCCGCCCGCGTAGTTGGCACCCAGGATTTCGCGCGCCGATGACGGGCTGACCGCCGAGAGTCCCACCAGGAAGCCATACCAGTTCTGCGCTGCCAGCGCGCGGCCCAGGCTGCCATAGGCCAGCGTGTCGCCTGCCACGATCACGGCGCCGGGCCGGGCGGCGGCAATGCGCTTTGCGCTGTCGTCGAAGTTGCCGGCCAGTGCCACCGCGCGCGTCGAGATGTCCTTTTCCAGACGGGCCAGCCATGGCGTGCCAACGCCAAGCGTGCCCGCCGCAAAGTCGGGTGACACGGCCAGCGCGATGCCCGACAGCCCGTAGCTGCGCAACTGATGCACGGCGGCGTCAAGCTCCGCCTGGTAGTCGGCGCGCGTGAACCACACGTTGTCGGCCGTCATGGTCAACCCCGACAGCGGCGCCACGATCTGCACCCCACGCCGCGTCAGGTCGGCAGAGCCTGCCAGCGTGGGCAGCAGGCTGTCACCGGGCCCGAACAGTACCTCCGCGCGTTCATTGTCGGCCAGCGCCACGGCCTGTGCGACAGCCGCGCGCGGGTTCGACGCGTCGGCGTCGCGCACCACATGGACGATGCGCAAACCGCCGTTGCTGGCCGGCGACGCATTGAAGGCATCGAACATCACCTTTGCACCCGCCAGATAATCGCGCGCCTGATCGGCCTGCGGGCCGATGCGGTCCACCAGATGGCCCACCACAAGCTGGCGGCGCAGCAACTGGCCGGCGGGCTGCGCAAACGCGGGCAGCACGGCGGCGGAAGTCACGGCGCCAAGCATCTGCAAGGCGCGGCGGCGGCCCGGGGAAGCGGGCAGACACGCGAGGGTCGACTGCGGCGAGGCTGGGCGCATGGCAGTGGAAAGATCAAGTGGGACGGGATGTGCTTCGGAAAGCGGATACGGGCGGGACTTCGAGAGCCGGGCCCGAGACTATCGGCCCTTCATGACGTTTCCGTGACTTTCACCAGACTTGAGGCCCCCCGTTGGCAGGGCTGGCAGGTGTAGGGTTGCCGTGATCTTGATGCGCATCAAGGTTGTTGCATCGGGCCAGGCATAGGATCGATCGTCATTCCGCCCACAAATCGAGTCTCCGCATGTCCGCCCCCATTCCAGACGTCGCCGGCACGGCTTTCGACCGCCGCGCGCTTGCCGATTTCCGCAGCCTGGCCGGCCGCATCGACGGCAACGGCCCCCGCTATACCTCGTATCCCACGGCCGACCGCTTCCACAACGAAGTCGGCGATGCCGGCTACCAGACCGCGCTGCAAGCCTGCCGCGCCGATTCGCCGGCCCCGGTGTCGCTGTATCTCCATATCCCGTTCTGCGAGAACATCTGCTACTACTGCGGCTGCAACAAGATCATCACCAAGGACCACGGCCGCAGCGCGCAATACGTGGATTACCTGTCGCGCGAGATGGCCATGGTCGCCGGACGCCTGGGCGAACGGCGCGCCGTGATGCAGTCGCACTGGGGCGGCGGCACGCCGACCTTCCTCGATCCCGATGAAATGCGCCGTGTGATGGCAGCGCTGCACGAGCATTTCGAGCTGCTGCCCGAGGGCGAGCATTCGATCGAGATCGATCCGCGCCGCGTGACGGACGAGCGAATGGACCTGCTGGCCGAACTGGGCTTCAACCGGATCAGCCTGGGCGTGCAGGATTTCGACCCCGAGGTGCAGGAAGCCGTGCACCGGGTGCAGTCCTATGAAGAAACGCGTGCCGTGGTGCTGGCGGCGCGCCGCCTGGGCTTCCAGTCGGTCAGCGTCGACCTGATCTACGGCCTGCCGCACCAGACGACTGCGCGTTTTGGCAAGACCATCGAAAAGGTGCTGGAACTGCGGCCGAACCGGCTGTCGGTCTACAGCTACGCGCACCTGCCGCACGTGTTCAAGCCGCAACGCCGTATCGATGCCGCAACACTGCCGCCAGCCGCCGAGAAGCTCGATATCCTGGTGTCGACCATCGAACGCCTGACCGCCGCCGGCTATGTCTACATCGGCATGGATCACTTTGCGCTGCCCGACGACGACCTCGCAGTGGCCCAGCGCGAAGGCCGGCTGCAACGCAATTTCCAGGGCTATGCCACGCACGCCGGCTATGACCAGATCGGGCTGGGGGTATCGGCCATCGGCGCCGTGGCCGGGCACTATGTGCAGAACGCTCGCACCACGGACGATTACTACGCGGCCATCGACGCCGGGCGCCTGCCGGTGGTGCGCGGCTTCGAGATGTCCGCAGACGATCATCTGCGCAAGGCCATCATCGGCGCGCTGATGTGCAATGGCACGCTCGATATTGCCGAGGTGGAACAGACGCACGGCATCGACTTCGCCGCTACCTTCGGGGTCGAACTGGCCGATCTGGACAGGCTGGCCGTCGATCACCTGGTACGCCGAACCCCCGACCGCATCGATATCACCGAACTGGGCCGTCTGCTGGTACGCCGCGTGGCGATGGTGTTCGACCGCTACCTGCGCGACGATGCCGCGCGCCCGCAACCGGCGCCGAACGCCGCAAACGACGCCAAGGTGATACCGCTGGTGCGCTATTCGCGCGTGGTCTAGCGTCGCAGATTTGCCAGAAACGAAAAAGCCCGCGAATGTCTCGCGGGCTTTTTGCTGGGCCAAGGCCTGGTATCGGGCCTCGGCCTGGACTTCCTTCGACGCTTACTTCGCTGCGTTGGCCATGTAGTCCGATGCGGCGATCACGTCTGCATCCGGGCCGGCGTAGCCACCCTTGGGCGGCATCACACCCTTGCCCTTGAGCGCGTAGTTGTGAACCACGTCCATGCCTTCCTTGAGGCGCGGAGCCCAGGCTGCCTTGTCGCCAAACTTCGGCGCACCGGCCACGCCAGCTGCGTGGCATGCGGCGCAAACCTGCTCGTAGACCTTCTTGCCGGTGTCCGCCGATGCCGCGGCCGGCGCAGCAGCCGGTGCGGCCGGTGCAGCGGCTGCCGGGGCGGGAGCCGCCGCTGCGGCGGGTGCTGGTGCTGCTGCCGGTGCTGCGGGCGCCTCCGGGGCCGAAGCCGCCGCCTGGGCGGTGGCGCCCTGGGCCGGGGCAGCCGGCTCGGGGAACTTGGCGCCGCCGGCATCGGCCATGTAGACCACGGCGCGTGCCAGCTCGTAGTCGCTGAGATCGTCCGGCGACGTGCCGGCCCGGGCGGGCATGGCACCCTTGCCGTTCAGCACCGCCTTCAGCAGGCCGTCAAAGCCCTGGCCGATACGGGCCGTCCAGTCGCCAGCCGTGCCGTACTTCGGCGCACCAGCCGCGCCCGTGGCGTGACACGCGGCGCAAACTTCCTTGTAGACCTGCTCGCCCGTCTTGAAGACGCGCGGGGCATTGGGGTCCTTGATCTCGAGTGACGCTACCGGCGCGATACGGCCGTTCACCGCTTCCACGCTCTGGGTGGAGCCGGCGCCCTCGCGGGTGCCATGTCCGACAAAATTGACCAGCAGGATGATGACGATAATCGGCACCAGAAAGGCGGCGATCACAACAGCGATAAGCTGCTTAGGGGTCTTGATTGGCGACTCGTGGTGGTCGTTTTGATGGACGTCACTCATACAGAACTCTCGATTTTGCGGGAAACCTATTGCACAGCACGTGGGGGCGGCTTGCTTGTCTGGCCCTGTCTTCGGGGATGAATCTGTCGGTCTTCGCGTCCGGGGCCGTCTCCTGCCCCGCTACGTCTCTGGTACGACGCAAATAGCTGCCGATTATAGACCCAAGACCCGGCCCACGGGGCCAAAAGCGACGGCTCAGAGACCTGTGAAAACCCGGGTTTCGCAGCCCCCGGCGCATCCCGCATGGACGGGCACCGACAAGTCGGGTATCCTATGCGACTTTCCGACGACGGCACTCGCTGTTGTCAATGCAGCTCACATCGCGCCCGTAGCTCAATGGATAGAGTACTGCCCTCCGAAGGCAGGGGTTGCTGGTTCGATCCCAGCCGGGCGCGCCAAGAATTTTTCCCGCTTTGATATCCCGCTGTACCTCGCCGTACGCCACGGTTCAGGACCGGTGCCGGCCAGGTCTGCTCGCCTCTTTTCCAGGCCGAGAGTCCCTTGCCGCTTGCGGTTAGCCGACGCGCCTTCTCCTATCGCGCTGCCATCGGCGCCGGGCCGGCGATCCGTTTCCGGATTTCGGGGGCCAGATCCCTAGCAATCATGGAGCTGGCGTAATAGGAGAGGTGGTCCGAGTAGCTGTAAAGGAAATTGCCGCCCTGCATGATATTGCAGCGATCTTTCCTGATATCGCAGAGCAGCGGCGTCGGGTCGTAGACGAAAAGACCGGGATTCAGGCGTTCGAGCTCGGTCACGAAATGGCGGTACGGGGCCGTTCCCGCCACGTATTCGGCGTAGCTGGCGCTGCAGCGCGGATTCTGATGCCGCCAGAAAACCTGGTTGATCAGCGGGCTCGACGTCAATCCGCCCGAAACGCAGTTTCTCGGGTCGGGTAGCGTCGGATTATCGATCACGAATATCACCCGCTTGCCGGCAGCTTCCGCCTTCCGTATCGCTTCGCTGTAGGCCAACAGCGGCGCGTCGATCGACGGATTTCCGCGCACATAACCCTCACCATCCGCGGGGAAGGTATGCCGCAGCGCCACGGCCCAGATGATCAGCTTGATCGACGGAGACTCCAGCGCGGATTGAAGGGCCGCATCGATGGCAGCGCGCTTGTTCCCGGCCAAGGACTCGCCGGCGCCGGGTGCGACAAACGAGCCCATCAATACCCCGGTGTCATCCGGCGCCAGTCCGTCGGTCAGCCCAAAAAACAGCGCCTGCGCCTTGCTGTCGCCCAGCACTGCAAAATCGGGCGCGCCTTGTCCGCTGGTCAGGCAAAAGGCCAGATGCTTCGCGTGCTCGTCGGAGACACCGCATCCATTGCGATAGTGACCGTATTCCAGCCCGAAGGTCAGGGTTTTCAGGTCACCGTTTACCATGCCGTCCAGACGTCCCGGGAAACCGTCCTTCTTCTTGATGACCACGCCAATCGCGATAATCGCCGCCATCGCTAAGCACAGCCCGCGGATTACCCATTTCGCGGACAGTCCCCGGGTATTCCTGATCGGCCGCTCGATAAACCGGTACGTCGCCCAGGCCAGCACAACACTGGCGGCGATGGCCCACAGTCTCGCCTCTGCGGTCGGCGTCTCGCCGCGCAGGATGCGCGCCAGCGCAAACAGCGGCCAATGCCAGAGGTAGAGCGGATAGCTGATCAGGCCGATCCAGACAAGCGGCGGCGCCGCCAGGATGCACCGGTTGAACGTTGCCCTGGTGCCGCCCAGGATCAGCAGTGCCGCGCCGGCGGTGGGCAGGAGCGCCCAGGCGCCCGGGAAAGCGAACGCCGGCCGCAGGCCGACGATGGCTGCCAGGATAAGCGCCGAGCCAATCCAGCCCAGCAAGCGCCGATGCGCGGCGGCGAATGCTGGCTGGCGCAGCGTGACATGGGCCAGCAGCGCGCCAAGGGCCAGTTCCCAGAACCGGGTGAGCGGGGAATAGAAATCCGCCGCGGCGTCTCGATACACGGTCACGATGCTGAAGGCGAATGACAGCCCGATCAGCGCCAGCATGCCCCTGCCCAGCCAGCCGCGTTTGCGCGACAGCGCTGCCAGGATCAGTGGCCAGACAATGTAGAACTGTTCCTCGACGCCCAGCGACCACAGGTGCAGCAGCGGCTTGGTGTCGGCAGCGCGGTCGAAATATCCGGCTTCCTTCCAGTTCTGGATGTTGGCGAAGAAACCGCCGCCTGCGATCATATGCCGCCCGAGCGACTCGTATTCCTCCGGGGTCAGAATGATCCAGCCCAGTGCGGCCGATGCAAGCAGTACCGAAATCAGCGCGGGGAAAATGCGTTTGACGCGCCTGGCATAGAACCTGGCGGTGCTGTAGCGCCCATCCTCGATGTCCTTGAGAACATGGCGCGTAATCAGGTACCCGGAGATGACGAAGAAAATATCCACGCCAGCGAAACCGCCGGGAATCAGGCCCGGGAATGCGTGGAAACCCACCACCGCGAGAATGGCCAGTGCGCGCATTCCATCGATGTCGGGCCGATAATCCAGCGCCCAGAGGTGGTCCCGTTGTCCGGCGAGTCTGGCCGGTTGATTTGACAATACTTGGACTGACATTTGAAGAACGATTGGTGGGCGGCAACGGCTGCACATGGGAGTCGCCCGCGAGCAAACGCCCCGTCATGCCAGTCGCCTGACTGAAATAACGGCACATTCGCGCTGGTATGAAACCGCGCGCGCAAAGGGCATTACCTATCCGGCGCTGGCCGGATGGAAATGTCCTCAGTGGCTGGGATGGAGGTTATGCGGCGCCGTGATGCGGCACGGAAACAGGGGGGAGGCGGAGAATTCTTCGACTGAATGACCGGATTTCATATTTCTTTTTTTATCCCGGGCACTTTCTTTGAGTACCTGGGCAAAGCCATGTATGGCAACTGCGAATCCGCCATATTACGAAAATTCGGATGCCTGAAAAAGTCCCACATGGGGAGGGATATACAGTGCGGGAAAATCGGCCGTTGCGATGCGTTCGCGACGGCCGATTTGCGTTACCGACCCATCCGCCGTTGATAGCTCTGCGTGATCCGGTTGACCAGCCCCGGATCGCGCGAATCCGCTGCCTGGAATTCCACGCGCACGCTGCCGTCAGCCTGCTGGCGGATCATTGCCGCTACGGGGGTACTGCCGTAGTAGCCGGTGATATTGCCGGTTGTCGGTTCCTGCGTCTGGACTGCCACGCCCTGGTCGCGCATCGCGTCGGCAGCGGCGTAGAACGAGCGGTCGTAGCTGGTGGGTCCGGGTACGGGCCCGGGAGGATATCCGTAGTAGCAGCCGGCAAGCAGCAGGGCCGTCCAGAGGGCAAGGATCAGTGGCAGGCGTTTCATGGCATCCCCATTATTTTGTCGGCGCCGAACTTCCGTTCTAGCACCAGCCCGGGGGAGTCGGATATTGGGCGGAAGGCCCGGATGCGGAACGGCCCGGCTGGCTTCAGGCCCAATGGACAGGGAAATCGATGCGCGGCGCGTCGGAAAAGAGACAGACAGGATGCAAGATGAGTGAGAAGACCGATTACCAACTGATGACGCTGTCCCATGGCAAGCCAGTCAAGATGTGGACGGTCGGCGTGCCCGTCGAGGAGGATGCACGCCGCCAGCTGCAGAACACCGCACGCATGCCGTTCGTCTTTCGCCATCTGGCCGTGATGCCGGACGTACATCTGGGCAAGGGATCTACGATCGGCACGGTGATTCCTACCCAGGGCGCGATCATCCCCGCTGCAGTCGGTGTCGATATTGGCTGCGGCATGATGGCGGCACGCACCACGCTCAAGGCGACGGACCTGCCCGATTCACTACACGGGCTGCGTGGCGCCATCGAGCGTGCGGTGCCGCATGGCCGCGCGCCGGGCAGGCGGGACCCAGGCGCCTGGGGCGATCGTGCGCCCCATCGCGTGGATGACATGTGGAAAACGCTGGTGCCGGGCTTCGAACGCATCTGCGAGAAGTATCCGAAGCTGGCGCGGACCAACAACCACGTCCACCTGGGAACGCTCGGCACGGGTAACCACTTCATCGAAGTCTGCCTGGATGAGCGCGACACGGTCTGGTTCATGCTGCATAGCGGATCCCGGGGCGTGGGCAATGCCATCGGCACGCAGTTCATCGAACTGGCGCAGCAGGACATGCGCCAGCACATCGCCAACCTGCCCGATCGCGACCTGGCGTACTTCGAAGAGGGCAGCAAGCACTTTGACGACTACGTCGAGGCTGTGGGCTGGGCGCAGGAATACGCGCGTCGCAACCGCGAAGTCATGATGGCGGCCGTGATCGGTGCCGCACGGGCAGTCATCGGCAAGCCGTTCGACGTGGACGAGCACGCGGTGAACTGCCACCACAATTATGTGCAGAAGGAGCGCCACTTCGGCGCGGACATTTTCGTGACGCGCAAGGGCGCGGTGTCGGCACAGAAGGGCCAGCTCGGCATTATCCCGGGATCGATGGGCGCGAAGAGCTTTATCGTGCGCGGGCTGGGGAACGCCGAAAGCTTCTGTTCCTGCAGCCACGGGGCTGGCCGCACGATGAGCCGTAACGAGGCCAGGCGCCGCTATACGGTGGCGGATCAGGTCAAGGCCACTGCGCACGTCGAATGCCGCAAGGACGCGGACGTCATCGACGAGATTCCGATGGCATACAAGGACATCGACGCCGTCATGGCGGCCCAGAGCAGCCTTGTGGAGGTTGTCCACACGCTGCGGCAGGTGGTTTGCGTGAAGGGGTAGGGTGGCCGGCTCGCTTGCCCGTTCGTTCGATCCGCGCCGATGTCTCTCCACCGCCGCCTCAAGAGTGCAACAGATTGTGCTGACGGCTTGGTCATAAGCACGCACACCATCGCCGCAACCGTTGCAGCGAAGCCGTTCCCCGGCGCCTGGCGCGTGCCTTGCATGAACAACCTTTCCCAGGAAGATCCTGGATGCGAAGAAGGGAGGGTCATCATGCCCACGCTTGCCGCCGACCACATCGACATGCTGCGCAAGGCCGTGCGCGGCAAGGTACTGCTGCCGCACGACGCTGGCTACGACGTCGCGCGCACCGTCTGGAATGCCACCGTCGACCGGCGGCCCGCGGTCATCGTCCAGTGCACGGGCACTGCGGACGTCATGCAGGCCGTCAATTTCGCGCGCGATCATGGCCTGGCGATCGCCGTACGCGGCGGGGGCCACAACATTGCGGGCAGCGCCATCTGCCATGACGGGCTGGTTGTCGACCTGTCGGCGTTGCGAAGTGTCCATATCGATCCGCGTGACAACGTGGCCTGGGTCAGCCCCGGCGCCACGCTGGGCGATTTCGACCACGAGGCGCAGGCCCTGGGCCTGGCTACGCCGCTGGGCATCAACTCGACAACTGGCGTGGCCGGGCTGACGCTGGGCGGCGGCTTCGGCTGGCTGACGCGCCAGTACGGCATGACCGTCGATAACCTGCTGGGATGCGAGGTGGTGACGGCCGACGGTCAGCGTTGCTGGGCCGACGCCAACCACGAGGCGGAACTGTTCTGGGCCCTGCGCGGTGGGGGCGGCAACTTCGGCGTGGTCACGCTGTTCGAGTTCAGGCTGCACGCCGTGGGCCCGCTGGTAACCGCCGGGCTGATCGTGTTTCCGGCCGCGGAAGGCAAATCGGTGCTGCGCCAGTACCGTGCTTTTGCGGAATCGGCCATGCCCGAAGACATGAACGTCTGGGTTGTCCTGCGCAAGGCGCCGCCGCTGCCGTTCCTGCCGTCGTCGGCACATGGCGCCAATGTGGTGGTGCTGGCGGTTTTTCATAACGGCGACCCCGCCAAGGCCGACAAGGCGATCGACCCGTTGCGCGGGTTTGGCCAGGCCATAGGCGAACATGTCGGGCAGATGCCGTATGCGGCGTGGCAGCAGGCGTTCGATCCGCTGTTGACGCCGGGCGCGCGCAACTACTGGAAGTCGCACAACTTCACGCGCCTGGACGACGCGGCCATCGACCTGATGACCGATTTCGCAGCGCGCGGCCCGTCGGCCCATGCCGAGATCTTCATCGGCCAGGTGGGCGGCGTCGCCAACCGCGTGGCGCCCGACGCCACGGCGTACCACCATCGCGACGCCCGCTATGTGATGAATGTCCATTCGCGCTGGGACCGCACCGACGAGGACGCCACCTGCATCGGCTGGGCGCGTGATTTCTTCAATGCCACGGCGCCCTATGCCACTGGCGGCGTGTATGTGAATTTCATGACCGAGGACGAAACCGCGCGCGTCGGCGCGGCCTACGGCCACAACTTCGACCGGCTGGCGCGCGCCAAGCGGACGTACGATCCGCAGAACCTGTTCTGCTCGAACCAGAACATCAAGCCGGCGCCGTGATCCGATCCGGCGCACACCGTCGTGCCATGCGTTGCTATGATGCGCCGCATGGCCGACGACCTGTTCATCCCTCACCACGAATACGAGATCACTGCAATCCGCGCGCAGGGCGCGGGCGGGCAGAACATCAACAAGGTGTCCAATGCGGTACACCTGCGCTATGACGTGCGCACGTCGTCGCTGGCCGCCGATCACAAGGACCGGCTGCTGGCGCTGCACGACCACCGGATCACGCGCGACGGCGTGATCGTCATCAAGGCACAGCAGCACCGCAGCCTGGAGATGAACCGCGAGGAAGCCGTCCGCCGCCTGCACGAACTGGTGCGCAGCGTGGCCCAGGCGCCGCGCATCCGGCGCGCCACGCGGCCTACCCGCGCGGCGAAGGTGCGGCGGCTGGATGCCAAGGTCCAGCGCGGCCAGATCAAGGCGCTGCGCGGGCGGGTGATCGATTAGAGGTCCGCCTCTGAACTCGAACAAATATTTCAAACGCTCGATGGCGGGGCGGGACAATGCGGCGATTGACAGGCATGCTCTGGCATCGCGCTGCCCAGCCAATTCCGATCTCGACAAGGGAAGCCCCATCCATGTCATCCGTCAATGCCGCCGCCGCCCTGGAACCGATCCCGCGCGACCCGGGCTGGCCCATCGTCGGCAACCTGTTCCAGATTACGCCCGGCGAAGTCGGCCAGCATCTGCTGGCGCGCAGCCGCCATCACGACGGCATCTTCGAGCTCGACTTTGCCGGCCGGCGCGTGCCATTCGTGTCGTCGGTGGCGCTGGTGGCCGAGGTGTGCGACCCGGCGCGCTTTCGCAAGATCATCGGGCCGCCGCTGTCGTATCTGCGCGACATGGCCGGCGACGGCCTGTTCACCGCCCATAGCGACGAGCCGAACTGGGGCTGCGCGCATCGCATCCTGATGCCCGCGTTCAGCCAGCGCGCGATGAAGGGCTACTTCGACGTGATGCTGCGCGTCGCCAACCGGCTGGTGGACAAGTGGGACCACAAGGGGCCCGATGCCGATATTGCCGTGGCCGACGACATGACGCGGCTGACGCTCGACACCATCGCACTGTCCGGCTTCGGCTACGACTTCGAATCGTTCGCCAGCGAGCAGCTGGACCCGTTTATCGTGGCGATGGTGGGTGCGCTGGAAGAGGCCATGCGCAAGCTTACGCGGCTGCCGATCCAGGACCGTTTCATGGGCCGCGCGCATCGGCAGTTCGCCGACGATGTGGCCTATATGCGCAACCTGGTGGACGACGTGATCCGCCAGCGCCGCGCCGCGCCCCGGCCGGGCATGGACCTGCTGAACCTGATGCTCGAGGCGCGCGACCCCGAAACGGATCGCCAGCTCGACGACGCCAATATCCGCAACCAGGTCATCACGTTCCTGATCGCCGGCCACGAGACCACCAGCGGCCTGCTGACCTTCACGCTGTACGAGCTGCTGCGCAATCCGGCCGTGCTGGCCCAGGCCTATGCCGAGGTGGATGCCGTGCTACCCGGCGATGCCCCGCCGGTCTACGCCGACCTGGCACGCCTGCCCGTGCTGGACCGCGTGTTGAAGGAAACACTACGCCTGTGGCCCACCGCGCCGGCTTTCGCCGTGGCGCCGTTCGACGATGTGGTGATCGGCGGCCGCTACCGCTTGCGGCAGAACCGTCGCATCTCGGTGGTGCTGACGGCGCTGCATCGCGATCCGAAGGTGTGGGAGAACCCAGAGCGGTTCGACATCGACCGCTTCCTGCCCGGGAACGAGGCGAAGCTGCCCGCGCATGCCTACATGCCGTTCGGCCATGGCGAGCGGGCCTGCATCGGCCGCCAGTTCGCGCTGACCGAGGCCAAGCTTGCGCTGGCGCTGATGCTGCGCAACTTCGCGTTCCACGACCCTTACGACTACCAGTTCCGGCTCAAGGAAACACTGACGATCAAGCCCGACAATTTCGTGCTGCGCGCCCGGCGGCGGCGTCCGCACGAGCGGATTGCCGTGCCTGCCGTGTCTGAAGTGGTGGCCGGCGCCGCGCAGGCCGACGTGCGGGGCAACGGCCAGTCCATGACCGTGCTGTGCGCGTCCAGCCTGGGCACTGCGCGCGAACTGGCCGAGCAGATCCACGGCGGCGCCGTGGCGGCCGGGTTCGACGCCACGCTGGCCGATCTGGACGATGTGGTGGATGCCTTGCCCACATCGGGCCTGCTGGTTGTGGTGGCCGCCACCTACAACGGCCGCGCGCCGGACTCGGGCCGCCGGTTCGAAGCGATGCTCGATGCCGGCAGCGCCAGCGGTTACCGCGCCGAAGGCCTGCGTCTGGCGCTGCTGGGTTGCGGCAATTCGCAATGGGCGACGTACCAGGCCTTCCCGCGCCGCGTGTTCGACTTCTTCACGGCCGCCGGCGGGGTGCCGCTGCTGCCGCGTGGCGAAGCCGATGGCAACGCCGACTTCGACCAGGCGGCTGAGCGCTGGCTGGCGCAGCTGTGGCAGGCGCTGCAGGCCGATGGCGCCAGCGCGGGCGGCATCAGCGTGGACGTGCAGTTGCGCAGCGTCGATGCCATGCGTGCCGACACGCTGCCGGCCGGCACGCAGACCTTCACGGTGCAGACCAATACCGAACTGGTTGGCGATCCCGCCGGGCTTTGGGACTTCGCCATCGAGGCGCCGCGCACGTCGACGCGCGACATCCGGCTGCAACTGCCGCCGGGGACCACCTATCAGACGGGCGATCATGTCGCGGTCTGGCCACAAAACGATGCCACGCAGGTGATGGCGCTCTGCGAGCGGCTCGACCTCGATCCCGATGCCATGGTCACGCTGTCCGCCCCGCAAGGTGCCGGGCGCGGGCTGCCAATTGGCGAAACGCTGCCATTGCGGCAACTGCTGACGCACTTTGTCGAGTTGCAGGATGTGGTGTCGCGCCAGACGCTGCGTGCGCTGGCCCAAGCCACGCGCTGCCCGTTCACCCGGCAGTCGCTGGAGCAGCTGGCCGCCGACGATGCCGATACCGGCTACGCCACCCAGGTGGCCGCGCGGCGCCTGAACGTGCTCGACACCCTGGTCCGCTTTCCGGCCATCACGCTGACGCTCCCGCAACTGCTGGCCTGCACCGTGCCGATGCGGCCGCGCTTCTATTCGATTGCGTCGTCGCCGCGGGTCTCGCCGGGCGTCGCCACGCTGCTGGTGGGCACGGTCTGGGCGCCAGCGCTGTCGGGGCGCGGCCAGTTTCGGGGCGTGGCCTCGACATGGCTGCAGGCGCTGCCGCCGGGCGCGCGCGTGTCGGCGTCGATCCGCACGCCAAATCCGCCATTCGCCCCGCCAGCCGATCCGGCGGTGCCGATGTTGCTGGTCGGCCCCGGTACCGGCATCGCGCCGTTCCGGGGCTTTCTGGAAGAACGCGCCGCCCAGCAGGCGGCCGGGCAACCGGTCACGCCGGTGCAGTTGTATTTCGGCTGCCGCCACCCCGCACACGACTGGCTGTTCCACGACGAAATCGCAGCGTGGTCCGAAGCGGGCGTTGCCGAGGTGCACACCGCGTATTCGGTGCTGCCGGGCGAGGCGCGCTATGTGCAGGATCTGCTCTGGCAGCGGCGCGCGCAGGTCTGGGTACAGCTGCAGGCCGGGGCGATGGTCTATGTCTGCGGCGACGGCCGCCGCATGGCGCCTGCCGTGCGGCAGGTGCTGATCGAGATCGGCGCGGAGCAGGGCGGCATGACCCCCGAGGCGGCGTCGGACTGGTTCGCCGGTCTCGTGGCGCAGGGCCGTTACCGGCAGGACGTGTTCAACTGACAACTTCGGAACTCCGGGTGGGTGCCGGGGGAGACGCCGGCACTTGGCAGGATTCGGCTGAACATTGTCCGTCGGCCGCCTGACCGGGCCCGTACGCTGGAAACCATCCCTTTTCCAGAATCCGGAGACCCCGATGGCTTCCCCTGCAATGCGGCAAGCGCGCGTGCTGGCGCTGTGCCAGGCGCTATTTACGTCCGCCATATCCGTCGATCTGACCCTGACCGGGCTGGTCGGCTACACACTGGCGCCCGCCAAGGCGCTTGCCACGCTGCCGTTCGCGCTGATTACCGTGGCGGGCGCGGCCACGGCCATGGGCGTGCCGTTCGTGATCGAGCGCTTCGGACGCCGCTTCGCCTTCTGCCTGGGCGGCGTGGCCTGCATGCTGGGCGGATGGGTGTCGGTGGCGGCCATCTGGCGGCATGACTTCTGGCTGTTCTGCGTTGGCACGGCGCTGGTGGGCGTGTTCCAGTCGTTTGCCCGCTTCTACCGGCTGGCCGCCGCCGATGCCGCGCCCGCGCCAGAAAAGCCCCGTGTGATCTCGGTGGTGCTGACCGGGGGCGTGGTCGCGGCCGTGTGCGGCCCGGCCATCGCCGCGTGGAGCGCCGACATGATGCTGCCGACACCGTTTGCCGGGTCCTACGCGGTGGTGGCGGTCTTCGGCGCGCTGACCGTGATGCTGCTGATGCTGGCGTACCGCGAATCGCCGGCCGCCCTGGCCGCCGCCGCGGCGGACACCCGGCCCGCGCGCCCGCTGGGCGAGATTGTCCGGCAGCCGGTATTCCTGGCGTCGTTTGCCAACAATGGCATCGGCAACGCCGTGATGATGTTCGTGATGACGGCCACGCCGATTGCGGCCATCGCCTGCCACCACACCATCACACAGGGCGCGCAGATCATCGAATGGCACCTGGTGGGCATGTACGCGCCGTCGTTCTTCTCGGGATGGTTGCTGCAGCGGTTCGGCAATCCCGTGATGCTCGTGGCCGGCATCGCGCTGTCCGCAATGGCTGCCGTGGTGGCGCTGTGCTCGACGTCGCTGGCGGCGTTCTATGTGGCACTGCTGTGCCTGGGCATGGGCTGGAATTTCATGTCGGTGGGTGGCACGACGCTGCTGGCCGGCAGCTACCGGCCCAGCGAACGGGCGCGCACGCAATCGGTCAGCGAGTTTTCCTCGGCGGTGCTGACTGCAATCGCCACGCTGGCGGCGGGCCAGGTACTGACGGTCTGGGGCTGGCAGGGGGTGAACCTGGCGGTGCTGCCGGCGCTGGGCGTTGCGCTGGTCGTGACGCTGGCGTGGCAGCGCCGGGAACGGGCGGCGGCGATGGCGGCGGCAGTATGATCGTGGCAACGCAAGCGCCAGTCCTCCCCCCCGGCCGCTCTCCCGCAGGCGGGAGAGGGAAGACACCACGGGCAAATCAGGCCTGACCGGTACGCCCCCTCTCCCGCGCTTGGGAAAGGGCCAGCGCGCCAATCACCCATCACGCAACACATCATGCACCTCGTTCCAGACCCGCCGCGCGTCGTGGTGATCGTCGCGCCAGATCCATCGCAGGAACTCGACGTCACGGGGCCGACGGCGGTCTTCAGCACGGCGAACAAGCTGTGTGGCCGCGACCAGCCGGCGTACGAGGTTCACGTGGCCAGCGTCAGCGACGATGCCATCGTGCATACCGAATGCGGGCTGCGATTGCTGGCCGAGGCGCCGTACCACCAGATCGCCGGCCGGATCGGCCAGCCCATCGATACGCTGCTGATCTCCGGTGGCGCTGGCTCGCGCGCCGCGGCCGATGACGCGCGGCTGGTCGGCTGGCTGCGCGAGCAGGCGGGCACCGTGCGGCGCATGGGTGCCGTATGCACCGGTGCCTTCGCGCTGTGCCGCACCGGCCTGCTCGACGGCCAGCGCGTGACCACGCATTGGCGCCACGCCGAACGGCTGGCACAGCGCCACCCGGAACTCACCGTGGATGCCGATCCGATCTGGATTCGTGCAGGACGCTTCTACACCTCGGCCGGCGTCACCGCTGGCATGGACCTGTCGCTGGCGCTGGTCGAGGAAGACCTCGGGCATGCGGTGTCGCTGGAAGTGGCGCGCGAGCTGGTGATGTTCCTGCGCCGTCCCGGCAGCCAGGCGCAGTTTTCCACCGTGCTGCGCGCACAGGCCGCGCAAAGCCCGGAGCTGCGCGCGCTGCAGACGTGGATCGCGGATAACCTCGGTCGTGATCTGTCGGTCGGCGTGCTGGCCGAACAGGCGGCCATGAGCCCGCGCAACTTCGCGCGGGTCTTTGCCAAGCAGGTAGGAGAAACGCCAGCACGCTACGTGGAGCGGCTACGCGTGGAAGCCGTGCGGCGGCTGCTGGAAGGCACCGACCGCCGGCTGGAGGCGATTGCGCATGCCACCGGGTTCGGCAACGCCGATGTCATGCGGCAGGCGTTCCTGCGCCATGTGCAGACCACGCCCGAACGCTATCGGGCTGCGTTCCGGTCTGACGGGATGGCGGAAGGGGAAGACGGGCTGGCGGCGTAGCCGTACTGGCGACGCCGCCGGCCGCACCCGCGTCAGCGGGCGTTCTGCAGTGCGGCGATACGCGATTCGATCGGCGGATGGCTGGAGAACAGCGCCATCCACGACTTGCCGCCCGAGATGCCCATGGCCTGCATGTTTTGCGGCAGGCCGTCGGCGTCCAGGCCGCCCAGGCGACGCAAGGCGCCCACCATCGGCACGGGCGTGCCCATCAGGCCCGCCGCACCGGCATCGGCGCGGTACTCGCGGTGGCGCGAGAACGCTGCCACGATGATGCTGGCCAGGATGCCGAACACGATCTCGCAGACCACCACCGTGATCATGTAGCCGATGCCGGGGCCGCTCGATTCCTCGTCATTGCGGCGCAGCCACGAATCGACAAAGTAGCCGACCACGCGTGCCATGAAGATCACGAACGTGTTCACCACGCCCTGGATCAGCGTCAGCGTGACCATGTCGCCATTGGCGATGTGGGCCACTTCGTGCGCCAGCACGGCCTCCACCTCGTCGTGGGACATCGATTGCAGCAGGCCCGTGGACACGGCCACCAGCGAGCTGTTCTTCGATGCGCCCGTGGCAAAGGCGTTGGGCTCGCCGTCGTAGATGGCTACCTCGGGCATCGGCAGGCCAGCGCGCGTGGCAAGTTTCTGGACGGTTTGCACCAGCCAGAGTTCGGTGCTGGTGCTCGGATGGGTGATGACCTGGGCACCGGTGGACCACTTGGCGATGGTCTTGGACATCAGCAGCGAGATGAACGAACCGCCAAAGCCCATCAGCGCGGCAAAGGCCAGCAGCATGCCGAGGTTCAGCCCGTTGGACGTCAGGAAGCGGTTCACGCCCAGCAGGCTGGCCGTGATACTGAGTACGAGCATGACGGCGATGTTGGTCGCCAGGAACAGGAAAATACGTTTCATGGTTGTGGGGCAGTACAGGTAAGGACGCGGACGGGCCGCAGGCGCGCACGGCACGCATCCGGCGTGCCAGGCGACAAGGGTAGGCGCGGCATATGTCGGCCGCGCGCAAGCGGGATCAGCCGCGCGGCGGGCGCGGCAGCAGGGGCAGGTCGGGATCGGGCAGCGCAGCGGCCGCGTAGCGCGGCACGGCGCCACGGGCGGCCGACGTCACCACGCGCGGCAGGGGCGCGGGCAGCAACTGCTCGGCAAAGTCGGCGCCGGGCGGCGTCGGCTCTGCCTGGTCGGCTGGACTGGAAGTGTCGGACGATGCTGGCGTGGCGGAAAAGTCAGCCTGGTCGGCGGCCACTGCCACGTTGTCTTGCGCCAGGGCGGCCATATGCGGCGCCTGCACCATGTCGGGGCCCACCGTGGACGTGCCAATGCCGGCCCAGGCCTGCAGCGGCAGGAAAGCAAGCAGCACGATCATCAACAGGAGGCGAAGCGGATGCACGGGGGCGGGTGACGCACAAGACAGGAAACGATGGCGTCGATTCTACAGGATGGCGCGCCGGCCGGCAGGGGGCCGAATGCACCGGCCAATGACTATCCGACGATTCTCAACGCGGCACGCGTGCCCCACCACGCCGCTTCCTCGAACACCGACAGGCCGGACAGGTCGGCGTGCGCGAACAGCACCGGGCCGTCGGCTGCGCGCAAGGCCGCCAGACCCGCATTGGCAAGGAAACCCGGCACCGGCGTCGCCATCGCATGGCCGCGCGCGGTGATCTCCACGGCGTCGGCGTGGCGCCAGAATTCGCGCCCGTAGACAGCCTGCAGGTCGGCGACGGCCAGATCCATCAGCGCGGACGGCGATGCCTCCACCAGCCAGCGCCGCACGGCATCGGGGCGGCTGCCGGCGGCCAGTCCGGCCTGGGCATCGAGCGGCGTATATGCGGTGAACGCGGTTTGTGCCGGGCGCGCCTGGCGGATCCACTGGTGCGTGGCAACCACATATCCCAGCCCGCGCGAGCCATGGACGACGTTGTCCCACGCCAGCGGCACGCCCGCCTGTTCTTCCGGAAAGCCGCGCAGGCGGAAGGTCGAGACCAGCCACGGCGCGTGGTGCTGCAGGTGAATGGCCGGATCGAACCCCAGCGGCTGCAGCGGCATCAGGTGCGCAGCCACGTGCAAGGGCATGGCACAGATCACGCGGCGCGCCACGATGCGCGACAGCCTGGGCGGCCGGCCAGGGCCATCGGGCCATTCGGCACACAGCACGCTTGCGCCTGCGCCGTTCGTGTCCGGCTCGATCCGAACCGCCATGCCGCCGCGGCGCCACGGGCGCCCGGCGCCCATGCGCGCATCGATCCGGGCCATCAGCCGCGTGACCAGCCCGTGCAGCCCGTCGGGCCAGGTCAGCACGGCGCCATCGGCCGCATTGCTGGCATGCCCGCCACGGCTGGCGAAGTAGTGCAGGCCGGCCCAGGCGGAGACCATGTCGGCCCCGGCGCCATAGTCGTCGCGGCAGCAGTAGTCGGCATACCAGTGCAACGTGGGCGCGGTGTAGCCCTGCGCGGTCAGCCATTGCCGGAAGGTCTGGCGGTCGAGCGCCAGCCAGGCCGCGTCGCGCGACGACTGGGCCAGCGGAATCGCGAACACCTTGCGGCCGTCGCTGCCCACGGCGGTGCGCAGCTTGTCCACCTGTGCGAGAAAGCGCGCGTGCTGGCCGTGGTGGGCGTCGCTGTCGGGCAGCAGGCCGTCCTGCCATGTGCCGTCGAAGAACAGGCGCTCGTCGGGGGCATGCACCAGCGCGCTTTCGTCGAAGCGTGGCCGGGCATCGAACGGGTCGCGCTCGATCACGCCCGCGTCGGCCAGCATCTCGCGGACGTGGGTGGACTCGGCTGAAGGCAGCGGCAGGTAGTGCGCGCCGCGCGGAAAGCCGATATCGCCGAAGCGGCCGCCCGACGCGTTGCCGCCAAACTCGGGGCCGTCGAGCATGATGAAGTTGCGCAGGCCGGCGCGCGACAACTGCCAGGCCGCCGACAGGCCACCGACGCCACTGCCCAGGATGGCCACATCCACGCGCTGCTCGCCCACCGGCGCTGCCCAGCGGTGCGCGTCGCGCAGCGCGTGCCCTTCGGCCATGCCGGGCCGCAACACCACCGGTGTTGGCTCGTGCAGGCCAAGCCCGGCCAGAAAGTGCGCGGCATCGTTGCCGATGCGCTCGCAGCCGGCCAGCGCGGTGCCGGCCGCGGCAATCAGGAAGCGACGTCGATCCATGGCCGTTGGCGGTTACCGGATCACGTTGCGCCAGTCCCGTTCGAAGTCATGCACCAGCGTCTGTTCGTTGAGCCGGTTCGCCTGGCCTTCGCGCGGCGCCATGTCGGCAGGGAAGCTGAACATCAGCTTCGTGCTGTCGGCATCGAGAAATTTCAGCGGCACGTCGTAGCGCGCGGGCGGCGTGTAGTCGGCGCGCTTGCCGGCCAGGATAAAGCCCCATTCGCCGAACGACGGCACGTAGGTGTGGTACGGCCACGTGTGCAGGCCGGCTTCGCGCAGCGTGGCGGCGATATCCCAGAACGAGCGCGGCGCGTAGTAGGGCGAGGTGGACTGCACCACCGCGTAGCCCTTCTCGGCCAGGTGGCGCGACAGCAGGCGGTACATCGGCACCGAGTAGAGCTTGCCGAGCCCGAAGTTCGACGGATCGGGCAGGTCGACGATGATCGCGTCGAAGCTGTCCTGGCTCTGCTCCAGCCACTGCGCGGCATCGGCGTTGACCACCGTTACGCGCCTGTCGGTCAGCGACCCCTGGTTCAGCGCGCGCAATGGCTCGCTGCGCGAGAAAAGCGTGGTCATGGCGGGGTCCAGATCCACCAGCGTCACGTGCTCGATGCCCTGGTACTTGAGGATCTCGCGCAGCGCCAGCCCGTCGCCGCCACCGATCACCAGCACCCGGCGCGCCCAGGGCAGCGCCTGCAGCACCGGATGCACCAGCGCCTCGTGATAGCGATGCTCGTCGCGCGACGAGAACTGCAGGTTGCCGTTGATGTACAGCCGCAGGTCGTCCTTCCAGCGCGTAATCACCAGCCGCTGGTAGGGCGTGGTCTCGCTGTGGATGATCTCGTCGCCAAACATGCCGCGCTCGGCCCAGCGTGTCAGGTGCGTGGAGCCGGCAAAGCCGGCGGTCAGCAGCGCGAACACGACGCCGGCCCGCATCGTGCGCAACGTCGTGCCCTGGATCTCGCTACGGAAGATGCGCAGCGTGAACAGCGCCACGGCCACGTTGAGCATGCCGAACAGGAAGCCCGTGCGCGACAGCCCCAGGCGTGGCGCCAGCACCAGCGGAAACACCAGCGAAACGGCCAGCGCGCCCAGGTAGTCGAATGTCAGCACGCGGCTGACCAGTTCGCTGAACTGGGCCTTGCGTGCATTGAGGATGCGCATCACCAGCGGGATCTCCATGCCCACCAGCAACCCGATCACGAACACCAGCGCGTAGAGCGCGGTGCGGAACGGGGCGGACAGCCAGGCGAACACCACGAACAGCAGCGCCGCCGAGATGCCGCCCAGCAGGCCGACCAGGATCTCGATGTCGATAAAACGCGACAGCACGTCCTCGTCCTTCACATAGCGCGACAGCCAGGAACCCACGCCCATGGCGAACAGGTAGCAGCCTATGATGGAAGAGAACTGGAGGATCGAATCGCCCAGCAGATAGCTGGACAGGGCGCCGGCAATGAGTTCGTAGCCAAGCCCGCAAGAGGCTACGATCAACACCGACAGGACAAGGGTACGGTCGCGCATGGGCGGCGGCGTGCAGCAGGAGATGGGCCGGTACGCAACAGCGTCCGGCAATGTCATAAATACTGGTATTGGGAAAAATGCGACTGCGGATATACTTTGCCGCAATCTTAATGCGGCATCGCATCGGCAGGGCGGGACCACCCCAAACACACGTCAGAAACGACCCGAAACATGCTACCAATCTATGCCTACGTCGAGCATCTGCTGGCAAGCCTTGTGCTGCTGGTCGTGTTCGTCGGAGTCTACACCAGGATCACGCCGTTCCACGAGTTCACGCTGATCCGCCAGGGCAACATGGCGGCCGCGCTGTCGCTGGGCGGTAGCACGCTTGGCTTCTGCTTCACGCTGTCATCGAGCATCCAGCACAACGACACCTTCCTGATGTTCCTGGTGTGGTCGCTCGGAGCGATGGTGGTGCAGGCCGTGGTCTACGCGGCGCTGGCGCGCGCGCTGCCGGACATGGACGCGGCCATCGAATCGAACAACATCGCCATGGGCGGCCTGATGGGCACGATCTCGGTCACGGTCGGGGTGCTCAACGCGGCCTGCCTGTCCTGACGCCTGCCGGGCGCGCGGCAAAGCATTCACCCTTCGAGAGGTGCTGAAATGAGTATCGGGTCATTTATCAAGAAGCAGTTCATCGACATCCTCCAGTGGACCGAGGATACGGACGGCGTGCTGGCCTGGCGCTACCCGATGGAGGACATGGAGATCCAGTACGGCGGCAGCCTGACCGTGCGCGAATCGCAGATGGCGGTCTTCGTCAACGAAGGCAAGATCGCCGACGTGTTCGGGCCCGGCATGTACAAGCTGACCACCCAGACGCTGCCGGTGCTGACGTACCTGAAGAACTGGGACAAGCTGTTCGAATCGCCGTTCAAGTCGGATGTCTACTTCTTCAGCACCCGCCTGCAGATCGGCCGCAAGTGGGGCACGGCCCAGCCGATCACGATCCGCGACGCGGACTTCGGCATGGTGCGGCTGCGCGCGTTCGGGCTGTACTCGTACAAGATTGCCGACCCGAAGCTGTTCTATACCGAGATCAGCGGCACGCGCGCCGAGTACACGCGCGACGAGGTGGAAGAACAGCTGCGCAACCTGCTGATCGCCACCATGACCAGCACGCTGGGCGCGTCGTCGATTCCGTTCCTGGACATGGCGGCCAACCAGACGCTGATGGCGCAGGCCATCCGCGACAAGCTGGTGCCCGAGTTCGCGCGTTATGGCGTGGCGCTGGACAACTTCGCGGTGACCAACGTGTCGCTGCCCGAGGAACTGCAGAAGGCCATCGACACACGGATCTCGATGGGCATGATGGGCGATATGGCGAAGTACACCCAGTACCAGGTAGCCAGCTCGATCCCGCTGGCGGCGCAGAACGAAGGCGGCGTGGCCGGCCTGGGCGCGGGCCTGGCGGCCGGTGCGGCGATGGGCCAGGCCATGGCCGGTGGGCTGCTGGGCGGCGTGGCGGGCATCCCGGGCGTGGCCGGTGCCACCCCGGCGGCTGCGGCGGCGGGCGCTGCAGCCGGTGCGGCAGCACCAGCGGCACCAGCGGCCGACGACCCCGCCGCACGGCTGGGCAAGCTCAAGGAACTGCTCGACAAGGGCCTGATCTCGCAGGTGGAATTCGATTCGGCCAAGGCGGAGATCCTGAAGAAGCTGGTCGGCTGATTCCGGATGCAAACGGTCAACTGTCCGGGCTGCGGCGCGGAGGTCAGCTTTCGTTCGTCCGCCGCGGTCATGGCGGTCTGCGAGTACTGCCACACCACCTTGCTGCGCGAAGCCGACCAGGTGCGCGACATCGGCAAGATGTCGGCCGTGCTGGAGGACTACACGCCGCTGCAGCTCAACGCCAGCGGAGTCTGGCAGGAGCAGGGCTTCACGCTGGTGGGCCGCATCCAGCTGCGCTATGACGCCGGGCTGTGGAACGAGTGGTACCTGCTGTTCGACGACGGCAGCGACGGCTGGCTGGCCGATGCATCGGGCCAGTACATGCTCACGCGGCGCGTGCCGGCGGAGGACGCCAGGAAGGCGTCGGTTGGCCGGGCACCTGCCTTCGAGCACCTGCGCCCCGGCGAGCCGATGTACTACGGCAACCTGCGCTTCGAGGCCAGCGACGTGCGCGCGGCCCGCTGCACGGGCGGCGAGGGCGAGCTGCCGTTCCAGGTGGGCGCGGGCTGGACCGCCCAGGTTGCCGATTTCCGCGCCGCCGACAAATTCCTGACGCTCGACTATGCCGATGGCTACCCGCCCGCGTACTACACGGGCGACATGGTCACGCTGCCGCAGCTCAAGGCCCAGTTCCTGCGCGAAACCGATGCCATCAGCGCCACCGCCGACCGCTATCGCGGCAAGGCCGTGCCGCTGTCGTGTCCCCACTGCGGCAGCCCGATCAGCTGGCGCCCCGGCGTGGCCAACTTCGTGGTCTGCCCAAGCTGCCATAGCGAGGTGGACTGCACCACGTCCACGGCCATCGTGCTCGAAAAGCACGCCGAGATCGAGGCGCTGCAGACCAGCCTGACACCGGGCGAGGTGGGCCAGATCGACGGCAAGCCCTATACGGTGCTGGGGCTGGTCCAGTGCATCGACGATGACGACGAGGATGCGTCGACATGGGTCGAGTACCTGCTGTTCAACGAGCAGAGCGGGTTCATCTGGCTGGTGGAGCAGGATGCCGGCTGGGACCGCGTGCAGGTGCTCGATGTCTGGCCCGATACCTCGAAGCCGGCCGCGGTGACGCTGGCCGGGCAGAAGTACGAAAAAGGCTTCCACTACAAGAGCACGGTGCTCTATGCCGCCGGTACGTTCAACTGGCGCGTGCAGGCTGGCGATGCCACGTGGCTGACCGAATACGGGCCGCCACTGCGACGCCTGACACGCGAGGCATCGCCAACCGAGATTGTCTGGACCCGCTCGACCATGGTCAGCCGCATGCAGCTGGCGCAATGGTTCAAGGGCAACAAGGCGCTGGCCGCGCTGAAGAACGAACGCGACGGCAAGCGTGCCGCGGCGCCGGCCGGTGATCTGGCCTATTGCCGCAATACGGCCTGGGGCGTGGCCGTTGTCATGTGGTTGCTGAACGGGCCGCTGGCGCTTTTTGGAAACGGAGACTTCACGGGGCTGATGCTGGGCACGCTGCTGCTGTGGGTGCCGCTGTGGGTGGTGCAGTACGTGACCGATCCGGAGTCGCGCAGCCGTGACCGCGATGTCGGCGGGGATGCGGATGGCGACGGCGGCGATGGCGATTAAGAGAGGCTGATACGTGCGTTTCCTGTTCCTGGTCTACGGAGTCATCATCCTGTTTGGCGTCACGTTCTACACGATGGCGTCGATGGGCGATTCGTCCTCGTCGGGCAAGGGGGGGCGCTCGTCGGCACGCGGCTGGGGTGGCTCCAGCGGCAGCGGCTGGTCGTCGGGTGGCGGCCACAAGTAAGCGACGAGCCCGCCATGAACGCCCCAAAGCCGATCTGTCCGCCCGTGCTGGGCCAGCACCTGCTGCTTGACATGCAGGGGGTGGCTGCGCCATTGCTGACCGACGCCACGCTGGTCGAGCGTGCGCTGCGCGACGCCGCGCACGCCGCCGGCGCCACGCCGCTGGACGCCCGGCTCCATCATTTCGGTCCCGGGCTGGGCGTCACAGGCGTGCTGCTGCTCAAGGAATCGCATATCAGCATCCACACCTGGCCCGAGTACGGCTTCGCCGCGGTGGATATCTTCATGTGCGGCACGGCCCGGCCGGAGTTGGGCGTCGATGTGCTGGTGCGGGCATTGTGCCCGGCCAACTGGCGCGTGCGAGACCATGCGCGCGGCCCGGGTACTGCACGTCCGGCCTGACGGATCTACACTAGTGCTGAACCCTGTAATTGCTACAGGGATAAATCACCGATTCCAGTGCGGAGACCTGACCATGCGCATCGGCGAACTGTCGCGCCATAGCGGCTGCGACGTGGAAACCATCCGGTATTACGAGCGCGAAGGGCTGCTCGATGCCCCGCAGCGAGAAGACAACGGCTACCGCCGCTATGGCGACGGCCACCTGGTGCAGTTGAATTTCGTGCGCCATTGCCGGTCGCTGGGCATGAGCCTGGCCGATGTGCGCCGGCTGCGCGACTTCCAGCGCAATCCGTCGCTGGCCTGCGACGATATCAACACGTTGCTGGACCGCCAGATCGAGCAGATTCACGCACAACGTGTGTCGCTTGAGGCGCTTGAAGGCCAGCTTCGCGCCCTGCGTCACACCTGCGAGAACCCGAATCCGCATCCGGCCAGCGAGTGCGGCATCCTCCAGAACCTGCAGCAGGCTGCCGAAGGCGCGGGCTGCGAGTGCCACCCGAGCCATCCCCGGCACTGAACTGCCTGGCAGTTCACGCACGGTGAGTCCCCGCGAGAGCGGGGATGTTTCTCATCGGCCATGTCGGGACGGCTGTGCTAGCATGGCCGTTCGCGTCCAAGAGACGCTTTTTCAGAAATTCCCTACGATGTCTCGCCACCTTCCGTCCGCCGCCCTTGCCCTGGTTCGCTCCATGCGACCGGCGCGCGCGCGCACGGTGGCGCAGCCCATCACCGCCACCCGCCGGATCAACGCCCCGCTTGATCCTGCCCGGTTCCCGGCCTGACCGACCCCATTCCTGAGCAGCAAGGGTCCGGTGCCGAACCGGGCCCGAGCCACCACGCTTTTCCGCTGTAACACTGCCGGCGCCCGTGCGCGCCGGCCCGACCGATTTCCCAACGGCTGCCGCCTGTGCCGGATCGTTGTACCGACACGCGGCCGCCGCTTTTGCGAGAGGCACTGCCATGGCAAAGACCAAGAACCCGACCCTCTACCTGACCGAACTGGACGTGACGCGCCTGGAGGGCATCGCCAGCCGCGCCGGCACCGCCGAGCTTGACGAGATGCTCGACGAACTGCTGGCCCGCGCAGCCATCGTGTCGCCCGATGCCATTCCCAAGGATGTCGTGACGATGAACTCGCGCGTCGTCTGCACCCTGGAAGGCGAAGCCGCGCCGCGTGAGTGGACGCTGGCTTATCCCGACGACGCCGACCTGGCGGCCGGCCGCCTGTCGGTGCTGTCGCCGATCGGTCAGGCTCTGCTGGGCGCGCGCGCCGGCAAGACCGTGGACTATCGCCTGCCCAATGGCAACGCCCAGCGCGTGACCATCGTCAGCATCGCCTTCCAGCCCGAGGCCAGCGGACACTACACGCTCTGAGCCCCTCTGCAGCTTGCGCGCGCTGCGAGTCCGGAAGCCTCGCAGCGCCTGTCACCTGCCCATGTGCGTACCGCAGGGTAGGTGCCCAGTTCCGTACTGCGGAATAGCCCGCCTGGCGGCCATTCGGTCGCCGACCCCTACCGTTCATCCACAGACCCGGCATTTCACGGCGAGCAACGCACCATTCGTCGCAGCGGTATTTCTCGTAGAAGTGCTAGCCACTAACCTTCAGTCCGTGCTCGCATCGCTACACAGATAGCGCGTCCGGGCAGTTGTCAGCTGTATCCATAAAAAAGTTGTGAATCAGTTGAAGGAGTCCCAGATGAACGCCAAACGTATCCTTGGCGGCGCTCTCGTGCTCGCCGCGTTTGCCGCGTCGGCCGCTATCGCCGCGCCCGCCACGACCAAGAAGGTCGGCAAGTTCGACGTGTATGCCGATGCCGCGCGGCAAGGCAAGTTCGACACGTACAGTGAAGGCTCGAAGATCGGCAAGTACGATTTCTTCAGCGACGGCCAACGCAAGTTCGACACCTACACGGACGGTGCCCGCCAGGGCAAGTTCGACAGCTTCGGCGAAGGCGCACGCAGCTTCAGTGGCGAGATCTCCGGCTCCGCGCTGGACAACTCGCGCAACGGCGATCTGTACGGCTACAAGGTTTGATGACCTGCCTGTCCGCCAGAACGCAAATCGGCGGTTCCGAGTCACCCCCGGGCCGCCGATTCTGATTTCAGGTTTCTCTCCCACCTGCGCGACCGACCTCCTCCTTCTCTCTGAAGTCGCGCAGGTGATTTTTCCCCCGCCTGCAGTCCCCGCCGTTCCCCTCGTAGTACTTTCCTGATTTTTCCGAAGTACCGTCAGAGTTGCCGCTGCGCGAAGGTGTCGCACTTGCGGATGTCTCCGGTCGTCAGGCCCTGGCGCAGCCAGCGCACGCGTTGTTCGCTGGTGCCGTGCGTGAACGCCTCGGGCACCACATAGCCCTGCGACTGCTTTTGCAGCCGGTCGTCGCCGATGGCGGCAGCAGCCTTGAGGCCCTGTTCGATATCGCCCGGCTCCAGCAGCTGCTGGTTGAGCTTGCCGGCCGTGGCGGCCCAGACACCGGCCAGGCAGTCGGCCTGCAGTTCCATGCGCACGGAAAGCTGGTTGGCCTGCGCCTCGCCCATGCGGCGGCGCGCGGCGTCCACCTTGTTCGATACGCCAAGCAGGTTCTGTACGTGATGGCCGACTTCGTGCGCGATCACATAGGCCTGCGCAAAGTCACCGCCGGCGCCAAAGCGCTGGCGCAGTTCGTTGTAGAACGACAGGTCGATATAGACCTTCTGATCGGCCGGACAGTAGAACGGCCCCATGGCGGACTGCCCCGTGCCGCACGCGGTGGGCGTGGCGCCGGTGAACATCACCAGCGTCGGCGGCGCATAGCGGCGGTTCAGGTCGGTTTCGAAGATGTGTTCCCAGGTGCGCTCGGTATTGCCCAGCACCTTGCGCGTGAACACGGACAACTGGTCGGCGGCGGGCGGCCGGTGCGGCTGCGCCTGCGATTGCGGCGCTGGTTGCTGCTGGCCCTGGATCACCGACGCGCCCTGGAAAATCAGCGACGGATCGATGCCAAAGAAGTACGACGCGGCCAGCGCAATGATGACCGTGCCAATCCCGATCGACTTGCCGCCGATCGGCAAGCCGAATCCGCCACCTCCACCGCGGCGGTCCTCCACATTCTGGCTTTCGGCTTCGTCATCGAGACGCATCTTGTTACGCTCCGTCGGGGGTTCTGTTGTGCCGATGGAGTATAGCAACGGCATTGGCAACGGCGCCTTGCGCCCCGGCGGCACGCACGTATCGCGATGTCAAAAAGAGCGCCGCCCGCGCCAGTCGGGCTGAGACTGGCGCGGGCGGCGGGTTGGACAGGGGGTCAGCCCGTCCTGCGCAAGGGAAATCGCGATGTGCCGTGCGGTCCTCAGACGGTGGCCGACGCGGGCGCCCTGCTGATGTCCAGCGCGGCCACTTCCGTGCCTACCTCTGCGACGCGCAGCAGGTTGGTGGTGCCGCCCTGGCCGAACGGCATGCCGGCCGCGATGGTGATCTGGTCACCGGGTGCGGCGTAGCCCTCCACCAGCGCGGCGCGTGCCGCGGCCTCCACCATCTCGTCCACGCTCTGCACGTCCGGGCTCACCGTGGAATGCACCCCCCAGGTGATGGCCAGCCGGCGCGCGATGTCCAGGTTGGGCGTGATGCTGACGATGGGTGCGCACGGCCGCTCGCGGGCGGCGCGCATCGCGGTGGCCCCCGACGACGTGTACGTCACCGTGGCCTTGGCGCCGATGATCTGGGTCACTTCGCGCAGCGCGGCGCAGATTGCGTCCTGGCGCGTGGAAAGCGGCACCTCGTGCTGGGCGTCGATCATGTTGCGGTAGAGCGGATCGCGCTCCACCTCGGCAATGATGCGATCCATCATCGACACGGCCGGCACCGGATGGCGGCCGTTGGCCGACTCGGCCGACAGCATCACCGCATCGGCGCCGTCGTAGATGGCGCTGGCCACGTCCGAGGCCTCGGCGCGCGTGGGCACCGGCGAATCGATCATCGATTCCAGCATCTGCGTGGCGATCACCACCGGCTTGCCCAGCTGGCGGCAGACGCGCAGGATGCGCTTCTGCACGCCGGGCACGCGCTCGGGCGGCAGTTCCACGCCCAGGTCGCCACGCGCCACCATCACGGCATCGGACACGCGCACGATCTCGTCAAGCTGCTGCAGCGCGGCCGGCTTCTCGATCTTCGACAGCACACCGGCACGCGTGCCGATGATCTCGCGGGCCTCGACGATATCCGACGGCCGCTGCACGAACGACAGCGCAATCCAGTCGGCGCCCAGTTCCAGCGCAAACGCCAGGTCCTTGCGGTCCTTGTCGGTCAGTGCGGGGATCGGGATCACGGCGTCGGGCACGTTCACGCCCTTGCGGTCGGACAGCGTGCCGTTGTTCGCCACCCGCGTGGTGATGCTGCCGCTCGACACCGCCTCGATGTTCAGGCGCACCTTGCCATCGTCGATCAGCAGCGACTGGCCCGCGCTGGCGGCCTTGAACAGCTCCGGGTGCGGCAGGTAGACGCGCGTGCCGTCGCCGGGCGTGGGGTCGCTGTCCAGCACGAACGTGTCGCCGGCGCGCACGGCCACCTTGCCCACGGCAAACGTGCCGATGCGCAGCTTGGGGCCCTGCAGGTCGGCCAGGATCGCGATGGGGCGGCCGGTCTCGGCCTCCACCTGGCGCACGGCGTCGTAGCGGGCGCGATGGTCATCGTGGGTGCCGTGGCTGAAGTTCAGGCGGAACACGTCGGCTCCGGCGTCGAACAGCTGGCGGATCACCGCGATGTCCGAGCTGGCCGGGCCCAGGGTGGCCAAGATCTTCGCTTTGCGCTGGCGTCTCATGAAAGTCTCCTTCTCCATCCTCTTTTTGTGCTGCGGTGCCGACCGATGCCTGACGGTGTCAGACGATCAGGATCGCGCGGAAATCGTTGACGTTGGTACGGGTCGGGCCGGTCACGATCAGATCGTCGATACCGGCAAAGAAACCGTACCCGTCGTTGTTGTCCAGGTGGGCGCGGGCCGACAGGCCACGCGCGGCGGCGCGCGTCAGCGTGTCGGGGCCCAGCAGCGCACCGGCGTTGTCTTCGGAACCATCGATGCCGTCGGTGTCGCCGGCAATCGCGTGCACGCCGGGCAGGCCGTCCAGCGCCACGGCCAGCGACAGCAGGAATTCGGCATTGCGGCCGCCCCGGCCGTTGCCGCGCACCGTGACCGTGGTCTCGCCGCCGGACAGGATCACGCACGGCTTCTGGAACGGCTGCCCGTGGGCGACGATCTGGCGGGCGATGGCGGCATGCACTTCGGCCACGTCGCGGGCTTCGCCTTCGATGCTGTCCGACAGGATGTGTGCGGTCAGGCCCAGTTCGCGGGCGCGGGCGGCCGCGGCTTCCAGCGACTGTTGCGCGCTGGCCAGCGTGACGCTGCGGTGGCCGTCGAAGCGGGCATCGCCGGGCTTGGGCGTTTCACCGGCGCCAGACTCCAGATGCGCGCGCACGTTGGCGGGCAGGTCGATGTCGTACTTGGCGATGACCGCGAGCGCGTCGGCGCATGTGGTGGCGTCGGGCAGCGTGGGGCCGCTGGCGATCAGCGTCGGATCGTCGCCGGGGATATCGGAAATCAGCAGCGTTTCCACGCGGGCCGGTGCGCAGGCCAGGGCCAGGCGGCCGCCCTTGAGCGCGGAAAGATGCTTGCGCACGCAGTTCATCTCGCCAATGCTGGCACCGCTGCGCAGCAGCGCCTTGTTCACGGCCTGCTTGTCGGCCAGCGTGATGCCGGGGGCAGGGGCGGCCAGCAATGCCGAGCCACCACCAGAAATCAAGCAAAGTACGAGGTCATCGGCAGTCAGGCCCTGCACCAGTTCCACCATGCGTTGCGCAGCCTGCTGGCCTGCGGCATCGGGCACGGGGTGGGCGGCCTCTACCACTTCGATGCGGTGGCAGTCGGCGCCATGGTCATAGCGCGTGACCACCAGACCCGACAGTTCGCCTTGCCAGTGTGCATCCACGGCCTGTGCCATCGCAGCGGCGGCCTTGCCCGCGCCGATTACCACGGTGCGGCCCTTTGGCGGCTGCGGCAGGTGCGGCGGCAGGCAATGGCTGGCGCTTACAGCGGCCACTGCCGTATCGAACAGGTCGCGCAGCAGCGTGCGGGCCTGGGCGGGGTTGCGATAGTCGGTCTGCCGCTGTGGCGAAAGCAGGGCGGCGTTGGCGTCGGTGGCGAACATGCGAATCCTGAGGAATCTTGGGAAAAACGATGCAGTCGCCTTCACACGGAAGGCGACCGCAATACTGCTATTGCACTGGCAATTACTTCGCGGCCTTGGCGATTTCGTGATTCGACATGATCTCGATCGCGCGGCACAGTGCGGAGTGGTCGAGCTTGCCGTAGCCATTGGCGGCGCATGCATTGAACAGTTCCTGCGCGGCCGACGTGTTCGGCAGCGACACGCCCAGCGCCTTCGCGCCCTGCAGTGCCAGGTTCAGGTCCTTCTGGTGCAGTTCGATGCGGAAGCCCGGATCGAACGTGCGCTTGACCATGCGCTCGCCGTGCACTTCAAGAATCCGCGATGCTGCAAAGCCGCCCATCAGGGCCTGGCGCACCTTGGCCGGGTCCGCGCCAGCCTTTGAGGCGAACAGCAGCGCTTCGGAAACGGCCTGGATGTTCAGCGCCACGATGATCTGGTTGGCCACCTTGGTGGTCTGGCCGTCGCCGTTGCCGCCCACCAGCGTGATGTTCTTGCCCATCAGGTCGAACAGCGGCTTCACTTCGTCGAACGCTTCCGACGGCCCGCCCACCATGATCGTCAGCGACGCGGCCTTGGCACCCACTTCGCCGCCCGACACCGGGGCGTCCAGGTACGACGCGCCCAGCTTGTTGATGCGCGCGGCAAAGTCCTTGGTGGCGATGGGCGAGATCGAGCTCATGTCGACCACGATCTTGCCGTAGGTGGCTTCCTTGCCAGCGGCCTTGTAGGCGGCGGCGATGCCCTTTTCGGCGAACAGCACGGCTTCCACGTGCGGGGTGTCCGGCACCATGACGATCACGATGTCGGCGCGCTTTGCCACTTCCTCGGCGCTGGTGCAGACGGTGACGCCGGCGTCGACCAGGGCCTGCGGGGCCGGGTTCACGTCATGCACGAACAGCGTGTGGCCAGCGGCGCGCAGGTGACCTGCCATCGGGGCGCCCATGATGCCCAGGCCGATAAAGCCGACGTTGCGTTGGTTTGCCATGTTGATGTCTCCAGAGGATCAGATTGAGATTGTTTTCTTCCCTCTCCCATGAATGTGAGAGGGGCGGGGGAGAGGGCCATCCGTTCAAATTGCCAATATCGGCAAGCAGGGCCTTGTTGCCCTCTCCCCAACCCCTCTCCCGCCAGGCGGGAGAGGGGCGCAATTCAGCGGTACTTCAGATGCCGTGCGCGGCGCGCCAGCCCAGGCCGGCCTCGGTCGTGGTCTTCGGCTTGTATTCGCAGCCGATCCAGCCCTGGTAGCCGATCTCGTCGAGGAAGCGGAACAGGTACTGGTAGTTCAGTTCGCCGGTGCCCGGTTCGTTGCGGCCGGGGTTGTCGGCCAGCTGCACGTGCCTGATCTTCGGCAGGTTGGCGCGGATCGTGTTGGCGATCTCGCCCTCCATGCGCTGCATGTGATAGATGTCGTACTGCACGTAGAGGTTGGGCGCGTTGACCTGGCCGATCAGGTCGACGGCCTGCTGCGTGCGCGACAGGAAGAAGCCGGGAATGTCGAACGTGTTGATCGGCTCGACCAGCAGGTCGATGTGTTCCTTTGCCAGCGCGTTGGCGGCAAAGCGCAGGTTCTCGACCAGCGTCTCGGTGGCCTGCTCGCGCTTGACGTTCTGCGGCAGGATGCCCACCAGGCAGTTCAGTTGGCGGACACCCAGCACCTTTGCGTACTTGATGGCTTCGCCCACGCCGTCCTGGAACTCGCCCACGCGATCCGGGTGGCAGGCAATGCCGCGCTCGCCGGCTTCCCACTTGCCGGCCGGCAGGTTGTGCAGCACCAGGTCCAGCTGGAAGCGGCTCAGGCGGTCGGCGATCTGGTCGGCGTGAAAGGCGTACGGGAACAGGAACTCCACGCCACGGAACCCGGCGCGGGCGGCGGCCTCGAAGCGGTCCAGGAAACCCACTTCGTTGAACAGCATCGTCAGGTTGGCTGCGAGCTTTGGCATTGTGATGTCTCTCTCGGTGTTGGGAAAAACGGTGGCCCAACCACCCCGGTGGAGCGGGGCGGAGGGCGTACTGCGGAAACGGCTTGTGCTTGCGGCCTTGCGCCGCAGGCTTACGCGGTGGTGGTTTCTTCTGCCAGGATCGCTTCTTCGGCGTCTTCCAGGTCTTCGATCGGCTCGAACTCGTTGATGTTGTCGATCTCGGTGCCCATCGCGATGTTGGTCACGCGTTCCAGGATCACCTCCACAACCACCGGCACCGAGAACTCGGCCATCAGGTCGCGCGCTTCGGCAAAGGCCGGGGCGATGTCTTCCGGCTTGAACACGCGGATCGCCTTGCAGCCCAGGCCTTCCACGACCTTCACGTGGTCCACGCCATAGCCCTCCAGTTCCGGCGCGTTGACGTTGTCGAAGGCCAGCTGCACGCAGTAGTCCATCTCGAAGTTGCGCTGCGCCTGGCGGATCAGGCCCAGGTACGAGTTGTTCACCACCACGTGGATGTACGGCACCTTGAACTGCGCGGCCACGGCCAGTTCCTCGATCATGAACTGGAAGTCGTAGTCACCCGAGATGGCAACGATGTCCGAGTCCGGCGAGGCGGTCTTCACGCCGATGGCGGCGGGAATCGTCCAGCCCAGCGGGCCGGCCTGGCCGCAGTTGATCCAGTGGCGCGGCTGGTTCACCGACAGGAACTGCGCGGCGGCGATCTGCGACAGGCCGATCGTCGTCACGTAGCGCACGTCGCGCGGGAAGTACTGGTTCATCTCGCGGTACACGCGCTGCGGCTTGACCGGCACGTTGTCGAAGTCGCTCTTGCGCTTCATGGTGCGGCGGCGCTTCTGCACGTCGGCCACCCAGGCCTTGCGGCACGGCAGGCGGCCGGCCATCTTCATTTCGCGGGCCACTTCCACGAACAGTTCCAGCGCGGCCTTGGCGTCCGAGACGATGCCCAGGTCCGGGCCGAACACACGGCCGATCTGCGTGGGCTCGATGTCCACGTGCACGAACTTGCGGCCCTTGGTGTAGACGTCGACGCTGCCGGTGTGGCGGTTGGCCCAGCGGTTGCCGATGCCCATCACGAAGTCCGAAGCCAGCATCGTGGCGTTGCCGTAGCGGTGCGACGTCTGCAGGCCCACCATGCCGGCCTGCAGCGGGTGGTCATCGGCCAGCACGCCCCAGCCCATCAGCGTCGGCACGACCGGCACGTTGACCAGTTCGGCAAACTCGACCAGCAGTTCGTTGGCGTTGGCGTTGATGACGCCGCCACCGCAGACGATCAGCGGACGCTCGGCCTGGTTCAGCATGCTGATGGCCTTCTCGATCTGCGCGCGGCTGGCGGCCGGCTTGTACGGCTGCAGCGGCTGGTACGTTTCCGGATCGAATTCGATCTCGGCCACCTGCACGTCGAACGGCAGGTCGATCAGCACCGGACCCGGGCGACCCGAGCGCATCAGGTGGAACGCCTGCTGGAACACCTGCGGCACCAGCGCCGGCTCGCGCACGGTCACGGCCCACTTGGTGACGGGCTTGGCAATCGATTCGATATCGACGGCCTGGAAATCCTCCTTGTACAGGCGGGCGCGCGGCGCCTGGCCCGTGATGCAGAGGATGGGAATCGAATCGGCCCAGGCCGAGTACAGACCCGTGATCATGTCGGTGCCGGCGGGGCCCGAGGTACCGACGCAGACGCCGATATTGCCCGGCTCTGCACGGGTATAGCCCTCGGCCATGTGCGAGGCGCCTTCCACGTGGCGGGCCAGCAGGTGGCGGATCGAACCGGCCTTGCGCATGGCCGAGTAGAACGGGTTGATGGCGGCGCCAGGCACGCCGAACGCGGTGGTGATGCCTTCCTTTTCCAGCACGGCGATGGCCGCGTCGACTGCTCTCATCTTCGGCATGTCTCTCTCCAAAACGCTTGAATGAATGGGTGGGATTCGTTCTGGCGTTGATCCTATGCCCGCTGCGGGGTGGGGATAAACAGAAGGGCGATCAGTTGATTCGATACCTGCCGTAAGGAATGCCGCAGCAATTGCCGGAGCAATGTGCATCAGGAGATACATAAGGAGGGTGCGTCAAGCCACTCCCCCGATACGTGGGGTTGGGGTAATTTGCTGCGGTTTTCCCCTATCGGGGGCAACGGCGCCCGGGTCAAAATAGCGGGTTTGGAATTGCCTTGTCCCGCCATGTACACACGGCTGCCGACCACCTACGAACTGATGGAAGCGTTGCAGACCGCGCCGGCCGAAAAATCGCCGGACGGGCGGCTGGCAATGGTGTTGTGGGCCGGCTTCGTCCTGGCGCTGGTACCGACGCTGGTGGCGGGCGGGGCGCTGGTCTGGTGGCATCAGGTGCTGGCGCAGACGCCGCCGGCGTGGCTGCCGCAGGCGTTTCACGTGCTGCTGGCCGTCAGCGGCGTGTTCTATGCCGGCGCATGGCTGGCGCGGCTGCTGGCCGGCCGTGATGCACTGCGTCATCCGATGCGCTGGCTGACCCGTCGCGTCGATGCCCAGAGCGCGGTCGAGAATGCGCTGCTGCTGCGCCTGGGCCGGATTCCGGCGCTGCAGCTGCGCGCGCGCGAACGCCGCGTCCTGCTCCAGGCGCGGCTGTGGGAAGGGGGCGCGCGCACGGTGGCGCTGGTCCTGGCACTGGCGCCGGCGGCCGTCGTGCTGGCCGATGGCCTGGCGGTGATGGCCCCCGGCCATGGGCCGACGCTGGTGGCGCTCTACGGCGTGGTGCTGGTCGGCGGCGGCGCGCTGGCGCTATTCGCGCAACTGCAATGCAGCGCGCCCCTGCGGCGTCTGGCCCACGTGCTGGGCGAGGCCGCCGAGATCAGCGAAAAGCTTGGCCGCTAGGCCGGGCCGCATCTGTCCGGCGCCACCTCCAGCGCCATCCATGACATGAGGCGGATGCACGGCATCGCCGTGCGGGGATGCGCACCATGGCGTCAATGCCTCACAATGTGACGGCAGGAGACAAATGGCGTTATGGACAAACTCAAACAAATCGAAGCATTCATCGCCGTGGTGGAACACGGCAGCATGGCCGCCGCGGCGCTGACGCAGAACGTGACGCCGGTCATGATCGGCCGGCGCATCAACGCGCTGGAAGCGCGCATCGGCGTCAAGCTGCTGCACCGGTCCACCCGTCGCATCGTGGTGACGGAGCAGGGCGCGGCGTTCATGGAGCAGTGCAAGAAGGCGCTGGCGGACCTGGACCGCGCCGAGATGCTGATCGCCGAAGGCAAGCACAAGGCCACCGGGCACCTGATCGTCTCGGCGCCGGCCGCCTTTGGCCGCAAGCACGTGGCGCCGCATGCGCCGGCTTTCCTGGCGGCCAATCCCGAAGTCCAGATCTCGTTCAACCTGACCGACCGCGTGGTGGACCTGGTGCGCGAGGGCTATGACCTGGGCATCCGCATCGGCGGTGCCATCGACCCGAATTTCGTGGCGATCAGGCTCGCCACCAACAAGCGCGTGGTGTGCGGCACCCCGGCCTACTTTGCCAAACACGGCGTCCCGCATACGCTGGAAGACCTGGAAAAGCACAACTGCCTGGCGTTCAACCTGCAGGGCGGCCAGCAGCGCGGCTGGTACTTCCAGCAGAACGGCAAGACCGTGACAGTGCGGGTCAGCGGCAATCTCGACTGCAACGACGGCGAACTGCTGCACCGCTGGACCGGTGAGAGCCTGGGGCTGGGGTGGCGGTCGACGTGGGAAATCCTGCCTCAACTGGAAAGCGGCGAACTGATCACTGTGCTCGATGAATTCGCGCTGCCCGACTACGACATCCTTGCCGTGTACCCGCAGCAGCGGCCAGTGCCGGCCAAGATCCGCTTCTTTATCGAACACCTGAAGCAGGCGTTCGCCAAGCCGGGCTACTGGACCGAACGCGGCAGCAGCTGGACGGACGCCGCGCTGCGGCAGTCGGCCTGAGGGCAGGGACAGCTACAGGGAAAAGGAACGGGAAAGGGAGAGGGGCAGGGCAGGAAATCAGGCGGACGGCACCGAAACAACCGGTAGACGGAACGGGAAGGCCCAAAAGAAAAAGCCCGCAGCCATTGCGGTCTGCGGGCAGCCCTTCTTGCGAAGGACGGGGAGAGCTCATGAAGTGCGCCCCCGCAACTTCATGGCGAGAGGAATGATGCGCCTCCCACCTCGTCCTCGTCCTTGATGGCGATCAATCCGATTGCACTGCGGCGAGCCTGTCTCAGGCCAGCAACGCGGCAACCAGATCCTTGCCGCGCGCGGCGGCCGCTACTTCCTCGAAATGCAGCGCGCTTTCGACGTGATTCAGGTGTTCCACCATCAGCGCGACGGCGCGCTCGGCGTCGCCCGCCTTGGCCGCCTCGATAAACGCACGGTGCTCGTCCGACGAACACGTGGCATCGCGCCGGCTCTGGTACAGCATGGTGATGACCGCGCTGCGCATCGACAGCTCGCGCATGATTTCGGTCAGCACGTTGTTGCCCGCCACTTCGGCCAGCACGATATGGAAGTCGCCCAGCAGGCGCGTCCGCGTCTGCGCATCGTTGCCGGCCAGGGACTTGCGCTCGGCCACCAGATGCTTCTCGATGCGCTTGTAGTCGGCCGGCGTGGCGCGGGCCACGAACTCGCGCGCCAAGGCGGCTTCCAGGATGCGCCGCACGGCAAAGACCTCGCGCGCTTCTTCGGCGCTGGGCTTGGCGACGAACGCGCCCTTGTCCGGCACGATCTGGATGACCTTGTCCTTGGACAGCATCAGCAGCGCCGCGCGCACCTTGGTACGGCTGACGCGGTAGACGCTGGCCAGCGCTTCCTCGCGCAGCTTGGTGCCTGGCGGCAGCCGGTGCGAGACGATGGCCGCGACGATATCGTCGGCAATCGCCTCGGCGGTCATGTCTGGATCGATATGCTCGGGCATGGTGTGCGCGTCTCTTGCCGGACCTGCGCGTTGACTGGGATGGCGTGATTCTAGCGCCCCGAGGCCACCCCGGGCAGCGGCGCCGGCACCGGGACTTCCCGGACGTCGTCCACCACGGCCGACAGGCCTTCGTCCAGTTCGCCAACCGGGATGGTGCCGTTGAGCACGCCGTGGGCGCGTTCGCGGTCGATATCGCGCTCCCAGGCCGCCACCACGACCGTCGCCACGCAGTTGCCGATCAGGTTGCCGACGGCGCGGGCGATGCCGATAAACCAGTCCACCGACAGTACCAGCACCAGGCCGATGGCGGGAATGGCCGGGTGGGCCGACAGCGTGGCCGCCAGGATCACGATGGCCGAGCCCGGAATGCCGTGCGCCCCCTTCGACGTGACCAGCGCCACGGCCAGGATGCCGAGCAGGTCGCCCAGCGCCAGCGGCGTATTGGTCGCCTGGGCGATAAACACGGCCGCCAGCGTCAGGTAGATCGAGAACGCGTCAAGGTTGAACGAGTAGCCGGTGGGAATCACCAGGCCCACCACCGACTTCTTGATGCCCATGTATTCGAGCTTCTTCATGACCTGCGGCAGCACGCTGTCCGACGACGCCGTGCCCAGCACCACCAGCAGTTCGGCGCGCAGGTAGCGGATCAGCTTCAGCACCGAGAAGCCGCACAGGCGCAGGATCAGCCCCAGCACGCCCAGCACGAAGATCGCCACGGCGCCGTAGAACAGGATCACCAGGAAGCCAAGCTGCTTGAGCGACCCGATGCCGTACTTGCCCACCGTGAACGCCACGGCGCCCAGCACCCCCAGCGGCGCCAGCTTGATGATGAAGCCCATCATCTTGAACAGCGTGGCCGAGAAGTTGTCGATCATCCGCACCAGCGGCTTGCCCGGTTCGCCCACCATCGACAGCGCGCAGCCGAACAGCACCGATACCACCAGCACCTGCAGCACGTCGCCGCTGGTGAACGCGCCCATGATCGTGTTCGGGATCAGCTTCATCAGGAAGTCCACCATGCCGGTGCTCTTTACCTTGTCGGCCGACTCGATGTACGCCGCCATGGCCGAGATATCAAGGCTGCGCGGATTCACGTTCATGCCCGTGCCCGGCTGGAACACATAGGCCAGCACGATGCCCAGCGCCAGCGCGATGGTCGTCACGACTTCGAAGTAGACCACCGCCTTGATGCCCACGCGGCCCACCTTCTTGAGTTCGCCGGCGCCGCAGATGCCTGCCACCACCACGCAGAACACCACCGGCCCAATCAGCATCTTGATCAGCTTGATGAAACCGTCGCCCAGCGGCTTGAGCTTGGCTGCGAATTCGGGAAAGGCGAGCCCCAGAAGGGTGCCGAGCGCCAGGGCAATCAGTACCTGGCCAAACAACGAACGGGTGAAGCGCGTGTGCAGGCGGCCAGCGGCGCGCTGCGTGGGTACGGCATGCTGCATTGTTGTCTCCGTGCCGGGCGGGTCCGTGGCGCATCGGTTGCCATCGGCCTGCCCTGATCTGGTTCAGGGGTGTCCGCCGTCACATGCCTGCCGACGCCGGGCTGGATGCACCTTCCGGAAAGGCAGGCGGCCAAACTGCCCGCCTGCCTTGCCCCACGCGGAAAGCCCCCCTGTTGAGGCGGAATCCACGCAATCCACTTGTCCGGACCGGATTGTCCGCGGCGGATTGTCGGTGCGTGGAGGCCAATATAGTGCATATCATTTTTGTATGCAATTTTTGAATTCACTGTGCTACTATGAATCGCACAGAATAGAGAGCACGGCCCCGGGCGCCCGCCCGGACTGGCAGGTTTGCCAGGCATCCCCGGACCGGCTCAGGCACCACCAGCAGGAGAGACACGCACATGGCAGCAACCCCTACGCCGTTGTCCGCTGACACCGGCACCCGCATCATGGCCTGGGCCGACAGCCTGGCCGTTCATACCGACCAGCCCGGGCTGCTCACGCGCACGTACCTGACCGACGCCCACCACGGCGCGGCCGCGCAACTGACCGAGTGGATGCAGGCGGCCGGCATGACCGTGCGCCGCGATGCCGCTGGCAACGTGATCGGCCGCTACGAAGGCACCGAACCGAATGCCCCTGCATTGCTGACCGGCTCGCACTTCGACACCGTGCGCGACGCCGGCCGCTTCGACGGCAACCTGGGCGTGATCCTGCCGATTGCCTGCGTGGCCGAGTGGAACCGCCAGGGCAAGCGCTTTCCGTTTGCGCTGGAGGTGGTCGGGTTTGCCGAGGAAGAGGGCGTGCGCTTCAAGGCCACGCTGCTGGGCAGCCGCGCCATCGCCGGCACGTTCGACAACAACGTGCTCGACAACGTCGACGATTCCGGCAAGACCATGCGCGAAGTCATGCGCGCCGCCGGCTTCGACGCCGCCCAGCTGCCGGCCGCCAAACACGACCGCAGCAAGGTGCTGGCCTTTATCGAGGTGCATATCGAACAGGGCCCGGTGCTGCTGAACGAAGGCCTGCCCGTGGGCGTGGTCACCGCGATCTCGGGCGCCACGCGCTTTATCGTCGAACTCGAAGGCCTGGCCGGACACGCCGGCACGGTGCCGATGGACATGCGCCGCGACGCCGCGATGGCCGGCGCCGAGATCGGCCTGTTCATCGAGAAGCGCTGCGGCGGCAAGCCGGGCCTGGTTGGCACGGTGGGCCAGTTCAACGTGCCCAATGGCGCCACCAACGTGGTGCCGGGCCGCGCGACGTTTTCCATTGATATCCGTGCCGGCATCGACGCCGAGCGCGAGGCCGCCGTCAACGACGTGCTGGCCGAAATCGAACGTGTCTGCGCGCGCCGCAACGTGCGCGTGCAGATCCGCAAGACGCACGAGGCGGCCAGCGTGCCGTGCGCGCCGTGGCTGCAGTCGCAATGGGCCGCCGCCGTGGAGCGCCAGAACGTACCCGTGCGTCACCTGCCCTCCGGTGCCGGCCATGACGCCATGGCCATTGCCGCCATCGCCGATGTGGCCATGCTGTTCGTTCGCTGCGGCAACGGCGGCATCAGCCACCATCCCACCGAGACCATGACGGCCGAAGACGCCCAGACCGCGGCGCGCGTGTTCGCGGACTTCGTCGAACACTTCCACCGTCCTCAATAAGCCCACCCGGCAACCAGAAAACTCCGAGATACAGAGATGACCGCACGAGACAACATGAATCCCATCGAATCCACGCTGACCCAGTACATCGACCAGCACCGCCCGCAGCAGGAAGCGTTCCTGGCCGAACTGGTCAAGGTGCCCTCGGACAACCCCGCCGGCGACTGCGAGGCCCACGGCAAGCGCGCCAAGGAACTGCTGGAAGGACTGGGCTTCAAGGTGGAGGCGCACAAGGTGCCTGAAGAACTGGTCAAGGCGGCCGGCATGATCAGCGCCACGAACCTGCTGGTGCGCAAGACGTTCGGCAGCGGCGGCCCCACCATCGCCATGAACGCGCACGGCGACGTGGTGCCTCCGGGCCTGGGCTGGACCAAGGACCCGTACGGCGGCGAGATTGCCGACAGCGAGCACGGCCCGGTCATGTACGGCCGCGGCGTGGCGGTGTCGAAGTCGGACTTCGCTACCTACGCCTACGCCGTGCTGGCGCTGCAGGAAGCCGAGAAGCAGGGCGCCAAGATCAACGGCACCGTGGAACTGCAATTCACGTACGACGAGGAAACCGGCGGCGACATCGGCCCGAAGTTCCTGCTCGACGAAGGCCTGACCAAGCCCGACTACGCAATCTCGGCCGGCTTCTCGTACGGCATCACGTCGGCGCATAACGGCTGCCTGCATGTGGAAGTGACCGTCAAGGGCAAGCAGGGCCACGCCGCCATGCCGCACACCGGCGTCGACGCCATCGAAGCCGCCACGCATATCCTGCACGCGGTGTACGGCCTGCGCGCCGAGCTGGCGACGCGCAAGAGCAAGGTGCCGGGCATCGACACCGCCACGCTGAACGTCGGCCTGATCAAAGGCGGCATCAACACCAACGTGGTGCCTGACCTGGTCACGTTCCGCGTGGACCGCCGCATGATTCCGGAAGAGATCGGCTTCGACGCCGAAGGCGAGCTGCGCGCCGTGGTGGAGAAGGCCGCCAAGGACCGTCCGGGTATCGAGGTCAAGGTCGAGCGCATCATCCTGGCCGAGCCGCTGTCGGAACTGCCCGGCGTGGACAAGCTGATCGGCGCACTGAAGACCCGCGCGGAATCGGTGTTCGGCGTGGAGATCCCGGTGCAGGGCGTGCCGCTCTACACGGATGCGCGCCACTACACGAGCCGTGGCATCCCCACCGTGCTGTACGGCGCCGGCCCGCGCACGCTGATGGAGGCCCGCGGCCACAACTCCGACGAGAACCTGCGCCTGAACGACCTGAACCGCGCCACCAAGGTGGTGGCGCTGGCGCTGTCCGACCTGATGGGCTGAGCCATCGGCCTCGGCAACCTCGCAGAACCCTGTAGCACCCCCTTGTTGTGATGATGGCCCGTCGGCGTTTGCCGGCGGGCCATTTTTTTGGACGCGTGCCGTGCGTGGCTATTCGGCCAGATTTTCGCCGGGCACGGCCAGGCTCACCAGCCAGCGCCGCACCACGGCTTCCTCGTCGGGTGTCAGCCCCGCACGCAACTGCCGGTCGACCTCGCTCGCGCGTACCTTGCACTGCGCCAGCAGCGCCTTGCCGGTCTCGGACAGCGCGATGGTCTGGATGCGCCCATGCACCGGATGCGGCTGGCGCACGATTGCCCCCATCTTCTCCAGGTTGCCCATGATGACGCTGACGGTCTGCGGCGTCAGCAGCGCCAGCCGCGCGACATCGGCGCCCGAGATGCCGGGATAAGCCCCGAGCATCGTCAGTACGAAAAACTGGGGCAGGGTGACGCCGAGATCGGCCAGCGCGCGCTCCATATGCAACCGGTTTGCCGCGCTGGCCTGCCGCAGCAGGTAGGCCAGGTAACCGCTTTCGCCACGCTTGCCTTCACCCGGTGCCGGAATCGCCACGGCATCGGCCGCCTTGCTGTCCTGTTTCGCCGGAGTCTTCCCTGCGTTCTTGCCGTCGTTTTTCCCTTTGCGCGACAGGGTCTTTGCCATGATGTCAGTGCTCTTACATTAATCTTCGAACTCTGACATCTTACCTGAAGGAGTTCGACATGGATTTCCAGGCTTTCACGCAGACCGCGCCCGATGTGTACGCGTCGCTGGGTGGCGTCAGCAAGGCGGTGACCGCGTCCGGCATGGACAAGGCGCTGACCGAACTGGTCAAGCTGCGCGTCTCGCAGATCAACGGCTGTGCCTTTTGCCTGCAGTTCCATCTGAACATCGCGCGCAAGCTGGACATCGACCCGCGCAAGTTCGACCTGCTGGCCGGCTGGCGCGACGCCGGGATCTATGCCGAACGGGAAATGGCCGCGCTGGGCTGGGCCGAAGCGCTGACGCAGCTGACCGATCCGTCGGCCCGCGATGCCGCGCTGGCCCGGGCGCAGGCCGTGTTCGACGAGAAGGAACTGGTGTTCCTGGCTGCGACCATTGCCTCGATCAATGCCTGGAACCGTATCGCCGTCGGGCTGCACTTCCCGCCGCCACCGGCCGAAGCCAGCCGGAGCCAGGCATGAGCGCGACTGGCGCAGGAGACATCGCCGGGCAAATCCGGATCCGCCGCCTGGAAACGCCCGCCGAGGTGGCCGACGCCTTTCCGCTGATGCACCAGCTGCGCCCGCACCTGGCCGATGCCGCCGAGCTGGTTACGCGCTGGCGCCGCCAGACCGGCGACGGCTACCACCTGGCCGGCCTGTGGGACGACGGCAGGCTGGTGGCGCTGGCCGGCTACCGCTTCGCCGACAACCTGATCGTCGGTCACCATATGTATGTGGATGATCTGGTCACCGACGCCAACGCGCGCAGCGGTGGGTATGGCCGGCAGCTGATGGACTGGCTCAAGGCCGAGACCGAGGCGGCCGGGTGTACCCAGCTTGTGCTTGATACCCCGCTCACCAATGTGCTGGGGCATCGCTTCTACTACCGCAACGGCCTGCTGGCGCGGGCCCTGCGCTTCTACTTCCCGATCGACTGATCCGACTCACCCTGAGCGAAACATGGCAACCCTGCTTCACCTGAACGTCAGCCCCCGTGGCGACGCCTCCACCAGCCGCCGCGCGGGTCAGCTCGTGCGTGCGGAACTGGCCGCCCTCCATGGCGAACTGACCGTGATCGAGCGCGACCTGGCCGCCCAGCCGCTGCCCCCCATCGACGCCGCCTTTACCGACGCCAACATGGCGGTGGCCGCCGGGCGCACCGACGCCGATCCGGCCGCGCTGGCGCTCTCGGAAACGCTGATCGCCGAGTTGCAGGCGGCCGACATGGTGCTGATCACCTCGCCGATGCACAACTTCACGGTGCCGGCATCGCTGAAGACCTGGATCGATCTCGTCGTCCGGTCAGACCGCACGTTCGCCCGCACGCCGCAAGGCAAGCAGGGCCTGCTGCGCGATCGCTCGGTGCTGGCCGTGGTCTCGTGCGGGGGCCGGTTCTCGGACGACGCCGCGAGCCAGCGCGACTTCTTCAGCCCGTACCTGATCTATGTACTGGAAACCATCGGGCTGAAGCGCGTGGAGATCCTGCGCATGGAAAGCACGTCGCGCGGCCCCGAGCATGTGGCGCGCGCCTTCGACAAGCTGCAGTCGTGGTGCGCCACGGCCGTGCCGGCGCTGCTGGCGTAGGGGTGGCCTGGCGGCTAGCGCAGCGCGTCGGGGTCGGGCAGCGTCGCGTCGCCCGCGCCGAGCGGGCGCTGCATCAGCAAGGTGTCGATCCACTGGCCGTGCTTGAGGCCCACCGATTCCAGCCGGCCGACCGTGCGAAACCCCAGCCGTTCATGCACGGCCACCGATCCCGCCCCTTCGCCGCTGGACGTCAGCGCCACCACGGCCACCATCTGGCGCCACGGGCCGGTCTCGCAGCGCGCGATCAGCTCGGCCAGCAACGCGCGGCCCAGGCCTTCGCCGGTATGGCGATGGTCGATATAGATCGAGTCCTCGATGGCGAACCGGTAGGCACTGCGGGCGCGGTAGCTGGACGCATAGGCGTAGCCCAGGATCTCGCCATTGCGCTCGGCCACGATGTAGGGCAGGCCCTTGCGCAAGACCTCGGCAAAACGCAGCCGCATGTCGTCGGCCGTGGGCGCGACCTCCTCGAACGAGGCGCGGCCGTGCTGCACATGGTGCGCGTAGATGGCGTGGATCGCGGGCACGTCGGCGGGCGTGGCATCGCGCAGGCTGAACGGCTTGCGGACGGGAATGGCAGTGGCTTCGGGCAGGGCGGACACGGTTTCTCTGAATAGTGCAGGGCAGCCCCGGCGGGGTGCCGGCGGGCCCTGAAAGACGGGTGGTCATGCCCATGCACGATGCATGCCCGCCACATCCCGTACGTTACCGCGCCAGCGTGGTGCGTGCGCGCGGCACGGCTGTATAGTGCGGGATATTCGAACGCACCGAAAGCAGGCAGAAGGAGCCGCCATGATCACGATCTACCACAACCCCCGTTGCTCCAAGTCCCGCGAAACGCTGGCACTGGTGGAGACGGCGGCGCAGCGCCTGGGCGAACCGGTGGAGATCGTCGAATACCTGAAGGCGCCCCCCACGCTGTCCACGCTGCGCCAGTTGCATACGATGCTGGGCGTGCCGGTGCGCGAGATGATCCGCGACGGCGAGGCCGTCTACAAGGAACTGGACCTGGCCGATTCGGGCCTGACCGACGCCGAACTGCTGGCGGCGGTGGCCGACAACCCCATCCTGCTGCAGCGTCCGGTAGTCGTGCGCAATCGCCGCGCCGCGATTGGCCGCCCGCCCGAGAACGTGTCGCCGCTGCTGAAGTGAGCCGCCCGTTGTTGCGGCGCACAAAATAGAACCGGCCTCCCCAAGGGAGGCCGGCCGGTCAGTTGGCGATTCGCTTCAGGCGAGTCGTCGTTATTCAACACCCAGCCAGTGCATGGCCTCCTGACCGAAACTGATGCCTGCCAGTACGAACAGCAGCACGATCGCGGTGACCGCGCTCACATAGATCAGCGCCTTGGCGACTTCGGCATCTTCCGTCGAGGAATGGAAATGCGAAACGACGTTGGTGCGCGCGTGGGAGCGATGCGGCCAATGCAGCCTGCCTGACAGGTCCTTGAGATGAAGATCTGGATGGAAACGCATGGTCACACCTCCTCGGCATGCCGCCGCGCATCGGGGACGGCCGCTCTCGTGGCCCCATCGGGCCATCGCACGCTTCCAATATAGGAGACGCCGCGCAAATGTGGTGCCCTTGTCGCCACTGCCGGCCGCCAATGGCCGCCGGTGCTTGTGGGCTAGCGCACCGATTTGCCTGGACCCCTCGATGGATGTGAGGCATCGCTTTCGCTGGCACCCTCTTCAGGCAACGCATCAGGCGATGATGCATGCGCCGCCAGACGCGCTTCTCGCGTGCGCAGTTCTGCGAGCATGTTGCAGAACAAGGCGCCTTGCTCCAGGGCGTCGTCCAGCGCCACGTGGGTATGCGGCAACGGATCGTGCCAGTGTTCCGGAAAGGCGGCCTTGACCGACTTCCGGTACGGCCGGCCCGTCAGCGCGAAGCCCAGCGTCTTGATGTCCAGCGCAGCCCAGCCAAACGGCGACCGGCCGGCAAAACGCATCATGTACCAGAACATCCAGGTGAAATCGAACCCGGCCGGAAAGGCGATGAAGACCGGCTTGCCCGGCAGTTTCTCTACCCACTCCACGTAGCGTGGCAGCACGTCCTCCGGGCGTTCCAGGTCGCGCCGGCAGGCCGCCCAGGCATCGGGCTGGGTCTTCCACCACTGCATCTGCACCGGGTGGCCGGCCGCGCCGGGCAGGGTTTCCAGGTTGGCCGAGAACGTGCCGATGACGGTCTTGTCCGCCAGCATCGCGGCCGATGCGAACGACAGCATCGAATGCGGCCCCGGAATCGGGCCGTCGGCCTCGACGTCGGTACTGACGTAGATCTCAGGGCGTGTGTCGGGCGGCTGCTTCTTTGCCATACGTCAGGCCGCGTCGATCAGGTGGTCGGCCACAAACGGGTTGTTGCGGCGTTCCTCGCCGAACGTCGACGCCGGGCCGTGCCCGGGAACAAAGGTCACGTCGTTGCCCAGCGGCCAGAGCCGCGTGCGGATGGAGCGGACCAGGTCGGCATGATTGCCGCGCGGGAAGTCGGTACGGCCGATCGATCCGGCAAACAGCACGTCGCCGACGATGGCCAGCCGGTTTGCACGGGAGAAGAACACCACGTGGCCCGGCGTATGGCCCGGGCAGTGGTAGACCTCCAGCGTTTCGTTGCCGAAGGTGACCGTGTCGTCGTTCTGCAGCCAGCGATCGGGCTCGAAGACTTCCGCCTGTCCAAAGCCGAAGCGGCGCGTCTGCTCGGGCAGCTGTTCGATCCAGAAACGCTCGTCCTCCTGCGGGCCCTCGATCGGGACGCCGTACTGACGCGCCAGCGCGGCGGCGCCCGCACAGTGATCCACGTGACCATGGGTCAGGAAGATCTTCTCCAGCGTCACCCCCTGTTCGTTGATGGCCTCGGTGATGCGGCTCAGATCGCCACCTGGATCGCAGACGGCGGCGCGCTGCGTGGCTTCATCGATCAGCAGCGAGCAGTTCTGCTGGAAGGGCGTCACAGGGATCAGAATGACTTTCATTTTTATGATCTATCAGCCAGTTCTGGCAGGTGCTTTCGTGGGGGTAAGGGTCGCCCGGAGGGTGGTCCATTGTAGCCGCCGACGACGACCCCGACAGATCGTGCAACGTTTGAATCGAGCCCGAGAATCGTCTGAAAGTTACTTTGTGCGCACCCGGATTTCACGCCACGGCAATCGGCGCAATCCCTTGCCAGGCGGTGGATTGCGGGGAATTACACGGCGTTGTAACAGATTTCGTAACAAAATCAAGGCACTAGCTTGAAACGACCGGTGTTAGACTGCGCGCCATGTTCAGTCTCCCCCTTTTCCGTCCGGGGTCCGTGCGCGAGGCAGCGCCCGGGTCCAGCCGCTTCCTGCGTCAGTGCGCGATCATCGTATCGGCGCTGGTGCTGGCTGCGTGCGCGACGCCGCCGGGCGGCGACACCGACAACGCTACGGACACCACTGGCGCGCTTTCCACGAAAGCGGCCAAGACCGCGCGGCCCAACGCCAATGCGAAGGCCGACGATCGCGGCAACTGGAACCTGTTCGGCTGGCAGGACGACAACGCCCCGTCGCAACCGTCGATCGACGGCCTGCGCGCTGACATGGGTACGTTCGAGCAGCGCGGCATGGCATCGTGGTACGGCAAGGGCTTTCATGGCCGCAAGACGGCCAACGGCGAACGCTTCGACATGCGCGCCATGACGGCGGCGCACCCGTCGCTGCCGCTCGACAGCTGGGTACTGGTGCGCAACCTGCGCAACAACAAGGTGGCCGTGGTCCGGATCAACGACCGTGGCCCCTACCACGGCAACCGGATTCTCGACCTGTCCTATGCGGCCGCCAAGCGGCTGAGCTTTGTCGACCACGGCGCCACGCAGGTGGAAATCCGCCGGCTGTCGCGCACCGAAGTGGCGGCACTGGGTCCGAACCTGGAAGCAGGTGGCATGGAAGCCGGTGACGGCAGCGGCGCCGACGAGGTGCCCGATACCGCCAGCACGCTGGTGCCGGCGAAGTCGAAGGCCAAGGCCAGGCCCGGCAAGACCACCGTCAAGCACAAGCACAAGTAAGGCAATGCGGACCGGCCGGAACCTGATTCTCGCGCTCCCGTCCTCCCGCCCGCAGCTTCCCTCGCAAGTAAGAAAATTCTCAAAAGGCACGATCATCCGGATCGTGCCTTTTTGTCTTTCAGGCGTCCCCGTCTTCCGCCCCGTCCGCGCGCTGCGCCAGCGCCAGCTTGTACAGCGCATCGGTCCTGGCGCCGGTAATGGCCGCGGCCAGCTTGGCGGCGCGCTTGGCTGGCAGTTCCGCCAGCAACAGCTTCAGCACGCGCTGGGCCTCGGCGTCGGGCGCATCGGCGTCGCCGCCTTCGGTGCGGCCAGCCCCTTCCACCACCAGTACGAATTCACCCTTGCCGCGCGTCGTTTCGGCAGCCAGCCAGGCGGGCGCCTCGGCCACCGTCAGCACCGGGGTTTCTTCAAACAGCTTGGTCAGTTCGCGCCCGATCAGCAGCCGGCGCGTGCCGGGCACGCCGGCTGCCAGTGCGGCCAGGGTTTCGGCGATGCGGTGCGGGGCCTCGTAGAACACCCATGCGTGATCGAGCGTCGCCAGGCCGGCAATGGCGTCCTGGCGGGCCTTGGGCTTGCCGGGCAGGAATCCGACGAACGTGAAGCGGCCTTCGCCGGCTTCGAGCATGTCGCCAGCCACGGACAGCGCTGTCACGGCCGCGCTCGGCCCCGGCAGGGGCACCACGTTCAGGCCGGCCTCGCGGACGGCTTCCACGAGCCGCGCGCCGGGGTCGGAAATGCCGGGCGTGCCGGCATCCGATACATAGGCAATGCGCTCGCCGGCCGACAGCCGTTCGACGATGCGCACGGCGGCCTCGCGTTCATTGTGCTCGTGGACGGCCACCAGCGGCCGCTGCAGCCCCACGCGCGACAGCAGCTGGCCGGTGTTGCGCGTGTCCTCGCAGGCGATGGCGTCGGCCAGGCCGAGCACGTGCAGCGCGCGCAGCGACAGGTCGGCCACGTTGCCAATGGGCGTGGCCACCACGTAAAGCGTGCCGGCAGGGTACGTCTGGCCGGCGGCCAGCTGGGTCCAGTCACTCATGCTTGAGAACTTCCATTGAATCACTCATTCAAATCCACCACGCAAGCCAGCGTGCGCACGACGACGCAACGCGGCGCGCTGGCCGAAGACCGCGCGCTGGCCTATCTTCAGCGGCAGGGGCTTGCGCCGGTCGTCCGCAATTATCGCTGCAAAGGCGGCGAGATCGACCTGATCATGCGTGCCGCCGACGGTACGCTGGTGTTCGTGGAGGTCCGGCAGCGCCGCAACCGCGGGTTTGGCGGGGCGGCGCAGAGCATCACGCCGGCCAAGCAGCGGCGCGTGCTGCATGCGGCGGCGCACTACCTGTCCGCGCTGGACGGCGTGCCGCCATGCCGCGTGGACGTGGTGGCCATGGATGCCGGCCGGATCGACTGGATGCCCGGCGCGTTCGATCTTACGTCGGCCGAGGGGAACAGTGGCGCGGGCGCTGCGTCATAATGCGCGGGATAGTGCAGATGTCACCAGACCATGAGTATTGAAAGTATCGAGCAGCATTTCCTGGACAGTGCCGACACCAAGCGGCTGGCCGCGACGCTGATGGCGCCGCATATCGACGCCGCCGTGGAGCGGATGGTGACGGCGCTGACCAGCGGCAACAAGATCCTGGCGTGCGGCAACGGCGGGTCGGCTGCCGACGCCCAGCACTTTGCCGCCGAACTGATCGGCCGCTTCGAGCGCGAGCGGCCGGGGCTGGCCGCCATCGCCCTGACCACCGACAGTTCGATCCTGACCGCCATCGGCAACGACTACGACTTCTCGGTGGTGTTCTCGAAGCAGGTGGAAGCGCTGGGCCAGCCCGGCGACATCCTGCTGGCACTGTCCACGTCTGGCGATTCGGCCAACGTGGTGGCCGCCATCCAGGCCGCCCACCAGCGCGACATGGGCGTGGTGGCGCTGACCGGCAAGGGCGGCGGCCGGATTGCCACGCTGCTCGACGAATTCGATATCCACCTGTGCGCGCCCAGCGACCGCACTGCCCGCATCCAGGAAGTGCATCTGCTGACACTGCACTGCCTTTGCGATGGCATCGACGAAGCGCTGCTGGGCGAAGCATGAAGCCCCGACAGCCTGGAACGGAAAAAGTTATCCCCGGATATCCACAACGCTGCCCACAACCTATGCACAGGATTCGCCACGTCTTCCACAGCCTTATCCACAGGCACGGCGAAAGCCTGAAACCGCAACCTGTTTCACGCATCCTTTCGGCATCCACCCAGAACCCAAGAACCGCATGACGAACGTGACCACCCAAAAGAAGACCTCTCCCGCCCGCCTGGCCCGTACGGCCGTTACCGTGGCCGCACTGCTGGTGTCGGCCACCCAGCTCGCCGGTTGCTTCCCTGTACTGGCCGGCGCCGTGGGCACCGGCGTGGTGATGGCCACCGATCGCCGTCCGACCGGCACGCAGGCCATCGACCGTGGCCTGCAGGTGGAGATCGATAGCACGCTGAGCCAGCGCTACAGCGACAGCCAGGCGCGCGTGAGCACCACCGTGTTCAACCGCAAGGTGCTGCTGACCGGCGAAGCCGCGAATGCCCAGATCAAGCAGCAGATCGAGCAGTACGTGCGTGGGCTGTCGAATACGCGTGACGTGGTCAACGAACTGGAAATCACGGCTTCGCCGGACTTCATGACCCGCAGCAACGATACCTACCTGACCAGCAAGGTGAAAACCTTCCTGGTCACGGCGGACGGGGTACCGGCCAATTCGATCAAGGTCACCACAGAGAAGAGTGTCGTGTACCTGATGGGCGTGGTCACCACGGCTGAAGGCGACAAGGCCACCGACGTGGCCCGCAATGCCAGTGGCGTACAGAAGGTGGTCAAGGTGTTCGACTACGTGAGCGAGGCCGAGCGGGCACGCCTGGACCAGGCCGCCTCGTCGCAGAACGGCAACGCGGGCAGTGACGCCGTGGGTACGCCTGCGCCGGTGCAGGCCGTACCGGGCAGCCAGCCGAACGCGCCGGTCACGTCGGATGCGCCGGCATCGATGGGCACCTCGGGTGCCACGACCAGCCCCGTGGCCGCGCCGGTGTCGTCGCCGGTGGCGCTGCCGCCGGGACGCAATCTCCCCTGATTTAACTAAGGAAAGTGCCATGAAAACCCTGTCGCGACTCCCGATCTCCCTGCGTTGGATGGCCGGTGTCGCGGCCGGGCTGTGTGCCGCGCCGCTGCTGGCGCAGACGCCGGCAGCGGCGCCGTCGCCTGCATCGGCACCCTCGGCACCCTCGGCACCCATGACCACCGGTCCCGCCGACGCCGGCAAGATGACGATCGAAGTACAGCGGTCGCGCACCGAGCAGGCGCGCAACCAGGCGTCATCGTGCGCTGTCTGCCATGGCCCCGACGGCAAGCCGCCGGCCGATAGCCAGGTGCCCCGGCTGGCTGGCCGCCCGCAAGCCGAGCTGGTCGAGCTGATGCTCAACTTCAAGAATGGCAAGCGTCCCGGCACCGTGATGCCGCAGATCGCCAAGGGCTACAGCGACACCGAGATCATCGCCATCTCCGCGTGGTTCGCGGACCAGAAATAGTCCGATGCACCGACGATCCGTACTGAAGGCGGCGCTAGCCGCGACGGCGCTGGGCGGACTGACCGCGCGCCAGGCACGTGCCGCCGCCCCGGCGAAGGTTGTGGTCATCGGCGGCGGCTACGGCGGTGCCACCGCCGCGCGCTACCTGCGCACCTGGAGCCGCGGCGCCGTGGACGTGACCCTGGTGGAGCCCGACGCTGCCTTCGTCTCGTGCCCACTGTCGAACCTGGTGGTGGCCGGATACCGCCAGATGGCCGATATCACCGTGCCCTACGATGCTCTGGTCAGGCGCCACGGCGTGAAGCACGTGCGCGATACGGCCACAACCATCGACCTCGGCAAACGCACGGTGCGGCTGGCCGGCGGCGCGACGCTGCCCTATGACCGGCTGGTGCTGTCGCCGGGCGTGGAAATGCAGACTGGCGCAATCGATGGGCTGTCGGCGCCCGGTGGCGACCAGATCGTCCATGCGTGGAAGGCTGGCCCGCAGACCGATATCCTGCGGCGGCAACTGGCCGCCATGCGCGACGGCGGCACGTTTGCCATCACGATTCCGCTGGCGCCATACCGCTGCCCGCCTGGGCCGTACGAGCGCGCGTGCCTGGTGGCCGACTACCTGAAGCAGCACAAGCCGCGCAGCAAGGTGCTGGTATTCGACGCCAATCCCGATATCACATCGAAGGGCGCGCTGTTCCGCCAGGTCTGGCAGACCCGCTATGCGGGCATGATCGAGTACCGGCCCCAGCACGAGACGGTGGGCATCGACCCGGCCACCCGTACCATCCGCTTCGATGTGCAGGATGACGAGCGCGCGGACGTGGTGAACCCGCTGCCGCCGCAACGGGCCGGCGCCATTGCGGTTGCTGCCGGACTTGCCACGGCCAACGGCCGCTGGTGCGAGGTGGATTTCCTGACGATGGCGTCGCGGGTGGCGCCGGACGTACATGTGCTGGGCGATGCCGTCCAGATTGCGCCGCTGATGCCCAAGTCCGGCACCATGGCAAACCAGCACGGCAAGGTGGCCGCCGCCGCCATCCTGCAGTTGCTGGCCGGACGGGCCCCCGATCCGTCGCCGCTCTATACCAATACCTGCTACAGCTTTACGTCGTCGACCGAGGCCGTCCACATCGCCAGCGTGCATCGCTACGATCCCGCCGAGCGGACGATGCTGACGGTGCCAGGGTCCGGCGGGCTGTCCGAGGCGCCGAGCGCGCTGGAAGGCCAGTACGGCCTGGCCTGGGCCCACAGCATCTGGGCCGACATGCTGGGGTAGCCGGGGCCCACCCGTGCGGTGTGGCGCGAGAGCCACAATCAAAAACCGCAGGATCGTGCAATGCGTAGCCGGCGCAGGCTGCTACGCTAGCCGTGCCGAACGTCCATGCCCCCCGTCTGGCCACAACCAGGACGCGGCCTTCTCTCAACGATCATGCAAGCCAAAGACCGTCTGCTCGCCCTCGCCATCATCGTGGTCTGGGGTGTCAATTTCGTCGTCATCAAGGTAGGCCTGTCCGGGGTGCCCCCGATGCTGCTGGGCACGCTGCGCTTCAGCCTGGTGGTGTTCCCGGCCATCTTCTTCATTCCGCGCCCGCGCATTCCGTTGCGCATGCTGGTGGCCTATGGCGCGTCGATCAGCCTGGGGCAGTTCGCGTTCCTGTTCTATGCCATGGCCGTGGGCATGCCGGCAGGGCTGGCGTCGCTGGTGCTGCAGTCGCAGGTGTTCTTCACCGTGGCCATTGCCGCGCTGTGGCTTGGCGAGCCGGTGCGCTGGCACAACCTGGCCGGCATGGCGATTGCCGCCGGCGGGCTGGCACTGATCGGCAGCGCCGCCGCACACGGCCCCGGCGGCATGACGGTGGCGGGCTTCCTGCTGACGCTGTGCGCGGCACTGTGCTGGGCCACGGGCAATATCGTCAGCAAGAAGATCGGCCCGGTAGACCTGCTGGGGCTGGTGGTGTGGGGCGCGCTGATTCCCATCGTGCCGTTTGCGCTGCTGTCGCTCTGGTTCGAAGGGCCGGCCCGCATCGCCGATGCGCTGACCCATGTCTCGGGCAACGCCATATTCGCTGTCGCCTACCTGGCCTTTGCCGCCACACTGTTCGGCTACACGATGTGGGGCCGCCTGCTGACGCGCTACCCGGCCAGCAAGGTGGCGCCGCTGACGCTGCTGGTACCGGTGGTGGGCCTGCTGTCGGCCCACCTGCTGCTGGGCGAGGACCTGGCGGCCGCGCAATGGACCGGCGCCGTGGTGGTCATGGCCGGCCTGCTGCTGAACGTATTCGGCAACCGGCTCTGGCCGGGCCGGGCACTGGCACGCCGATAGCGGCCAACTGTGGCGCAAACGCCAGCCAGTCCACGGGTTAACCCGCAATAGGGCGACATTTCCCACCCGTTTTGCGCATATGGTTATCACTGTCGCATCCGTATACGCGCCTTGACTTCAGGCAAAATAGCGGACTGGCCGCATATGCCCGGGAGCCCTCAACGATCACCGCAGGGCGCTCCTGAGAAGCCCGCCCCAACGGCGGCCAGCGCGCGCCGCGCCGTGGAGCAATCCGAGCGCGGGCATTTGCCGTCCCCACGGCTCTCATACAGTTTGGAGCACAACACATGAAGCAGTTTGTCATCGCCGCCGCGCTGCTGGCCGCCGCCGCGTCCGCGCACGCCGCCGTCGACGCCGCCAAGGCCCAGGCCATCGCCAACAAGAACGCCTGCATGGGCTGCCATCAGGTGGACAAGAAGCTGGTTGGCCCGGCCTTCAAGGACGTGGCCGCCAAGTACAAGGGCGACAAGGACGCCCTGACCAAGTTGTCGGCCAAGGTGAAGAACGGCGGTTCGGGCGTCTGGGGCCCGGTGCCGATGCCGGCCAACGCCGCCGTGAGCGACGCCGATATCAAGACCGTGGTGGAGTGGGTTCTGGCCGGCGCACCGGCCAAGTAATCCAGGCTCTCGCCTGGGCGGGCGGCTGGCAGTTCCGGCAGCCCGCCACGTTTAACGTATTCGCATAATGCATGCATGGGCCGGCGACGCACCGGCACGGCAGGGGTCGACAGGAAACCGGGTAGTACGGAACACAGCAAGATGAACGCAAAACGACGAGATGTACTGCGGATGACCGCCGTACTGTCGCTGATGGCCGCCACTGGCCTGATCAGCGAGGCACAGGCCGCGGAATGGAACAAGACCGCCTTTGACGGCAAGAGCGTCGCTGACGTGATCAAGGCCCTGGGCGGCAGCGGCACCGAGAAGAGCAGCGCCATCACCTTCAACGCCCCGGACATCGCCGAGAACGGCGCCGTGGTGCCGGTGGCGGTGACCAGCAACATCCCGGACACCGAGCAGATCGCGATCCTGGTGGAAAAGAACCCGAACACGCTGGCGGCCGATTTCACGATCCCGGCCGGCACCGAGCCGTTCGTATCCACGCGCGTGAAGATGGGCCAGACGTCGGTCGTCCATGCCGCGGTCAAGGCCGGCGGCAAGTGGTACGTGGCATCGAAGGAAATCAAGGTCACGCTGGGCGGTTGCGGCGGCTGAACGCCGCTGGACCGTTGCACCGTTCAAGACCAGATTTCCAGATAACTGCTGACAGGAGAAGCATATGGCAGACCCGATGCGCGTTCGCGCCACTGAAAACGGCGGCGTCGTAGACGTCAAAATTCTGATGAAGCACGACATGGAAACCGGCCAGCGCAAGGATTCGGCCGGCAAGACCATTCCGGCCTGGCATATCCAGACCGTGGTGGCATCGTGCAAGGGCAAGGAAGTGTTCCACGCGCAGTTCGGCGCGGCCGTGTCCAAGGACCCGTTCCTGAACTTCAAGTTCAAGGGCGGCGCCAAGGGCGACAAGGTCACGGTGACCTGGGTCGACAACCGCGGCGACAAGCGCACCGACGAAGCCACCATCGCCTGATGGCCTGAAACTGGCCTGATACGGGCGAAGGAGAAGCAGCATGCGTCGAGCATTCATTCGTGCCACGGCGGCCCTGGCCGCCATCGGGCTGTCGGCCAAGGCCGGAGCCCAGCAGGCCCCGGCGGCTTCGTCGGGCAAGGGCCGCGTCAAGGTCGTGTACCAGCTGTCTGACGGTATCGACCAGGCCGTGCGCGCCATGTCGAACCTGCGCAACCACCTGAACGGCGCGCCCGACACCAGGATCGTGGTCGTGGCGTTCGGCTATGGCGTGGACTTCCTGGTGGAAGGCGCCAAGGATGCGCGCGGCAACACGTTCGAGGCCGCCGTGGCGGCGCTGACGTCGTCGGGCGTGGAGTTTCGCGCCTGCCGCAACACGCTGACGGCGCGCCGGATTTCCGAGCAAAGCCTGCTGATGGACGCCAAGGTGGTGCCGGCGGGCGTGGTGGAAATCGCGCGCCTGCAGTTCGACGAAGGCTACGCCTACATCAAGCCGTGATGGATCGGGGCAGGCGCTGCGGATCGTCGCGGGCCGCCCGGGTTCACTGACAAGCCGTCCGGCAACGAGCCGCCGGACCCGCACAAGAAGGCCGTCCGTCCGCCAGCCATGCGGCGCGATGGCGAGGAGAATCCCCCAATGGTTACCGTGCGCAACATCCGCCGTCTGCGCCGCACCGTGGCCCCCGCGCTGGTGGCGCTGGGCGCCGTGGCGGCCGCCGTCACCGCGACGCTGTCCGGCCCCGCGCTGGCGCAGGACAACACCGCCGAGGAAATCGCCAAGTACCGCCAGATGCTGGCCGAAGGCAATCCCGCCGAGCTGTGGGAAGCCGCCGGCGAAGAATTGTGGAAGAAGCCTGCCGGCCCGAAGAACGCGTCGCTTGAGCAATGCGACCTGGGCAAGGGCCCCGGCGTGACCAAGGGCGCCTACGCCGAGCTGCCGCGCTACTTCAAGGACACCAACAAGGTGATGGACCTGGAGCAGCGCCTGGCGTACTGCCGCGTGACGCTGCAGGGCCTGACGCAGGAAGAGGCCACGAAGAACCACTTTGCATCGCAGGGCAAGCCGTCGGACATCGAGCGCCTGGCCGCCTTCCTGACCGGCGAATCGCGCGGCGTGAAGATGAACGTCCAGCTGACGCACCCCGAGGAAAAACGCGTCTACGCCCTGGGCCAGAAGATGTTCTTCTACCGTGCCGGCGCCTATGACTTTGCCTGCGCCACCTGCCACGCCGTGGACGGCCAGCGCATCCGCCTGCAGGACCTGCCGAACCTGATGACCCAGAAGGGTGCCCAGGCTGCGTACACCACGTGGCCGGCGTACCGCGTGTCGCAGGGCGAGGTCCGCACGATGCAGCACCGCCTGTACGACTGCCTGCGCCAGCAGCGATTCCCCGAACCGGCCTACGGCTCCGACGTGATCACCGCCCTGACGATGTTCCTGGCGAAGAACGCCAACGGCGGCACGTACGACGGCCCGAACATGAAGCGCTGAGCACGGAGCAGAACAACATGAAGACACTCCATACGATGGCCGCCGCCGCGCTGGTGCTGCTGGCCGCCTCGGGCGCGCATGCGCAGACCGCCGCCAAGGGCACCAAGGCCGACAAGCCGGTGAAGGTTTCCGACGCCGACGTGCGCCAGATGATCGAATCGTCGTTCACGTCGAAGGGGCCGGCCACGGTCGAGGGCGTGATCAACCAGGACGCCACGCAGAAGGCCTGCAGCCAGTACCCGGATCGCCTGCACGTGCCGGCCGCCGTGGCGAAGAAGGTGGAGGCGGCGGAACTGAAGCAGGTGAAGTACCCGGCCGACAACAACTTCATCGGCGACTGGAAGGAAGGCGAGAAGATCGCCCAGAACGGCCGCGGCATGCAGTTTTCGGACCAGGTGGGCGCGCCCAACGGTGCCAACTGCTACGCCTGCCACCAGCTGACCAAGGCCGAGATCTCGTTCGGCAATATCGGCCCGTCGCTCTACAACTACGGAAAGCTGCGTGGCAACTCGCCGGACGTGGTGCGCTACACGTGGGGCAAGATCTGGGATTCGAACGCGTACAGCGCGTGCTCGAACATGCCGCGTTTCGGCCACAAGGGCATCCTGACCGAACAGCAGATCCGCGACGTGATGGCCCTGCTGCTGGACCCGGCATCGCCGGTCAACCAGTAAGGGCTGCGTGATGCGGGCACGGCGCGTGGCGACGATGTGGCTGCTGGCCGTGCTCGGCATGGCCGGCGCACTCGCCCATGGCGCAGAGGTGGGTGACACCATCCACCTGCCTGACGTAAAACTGCTCGACGGCCACACGGTGCCTGCCTCGCAATGGGCGGGCAAGCCGGTGGTGATCGAGCTCTGGGCGTCGTGGTGCCCGTTCTGCGCGCTGCAGAATCCGCGCCTGCAGGCGCTCTACGACAAGACGCGCGGCACCAGGCTGCAGGTGCTGACCATCAGCATCGACAAGCAGCCGCAGGACGCCGTGGCGTACCTGAAACAGCGCGGCTATACATTCCCGGCGGCGATGGATTCCGATGCGCTGCGCCGTGCCTTCGGTGCCCGCAAGGGCCTGCCCGAGCTGTACGTGCTTGATGCGCAGGGGCGTGTGGTGCAGAAGGAAGTCGGCGAGATGATCGACGACGACGTGGCCGCGCTGGCGCGCTACGGCAAGCCGTAGCCGGGCGCTGCGGATCAAACGGATAACAGCATGAACCGACGCGAGTTCCTGCAGGTGCTGGCCGTGGCCGGTGCCGGAGGCATGACATTCCCCGGCGGCGACGCCCAGGCGGCCCAGGCCGCCGCGCAGCTTTATGACGTGCCGCGCTTCGGCAACGTCCACCTGCTGCACTTTACCGATTGCCACGCGCAGTTGAGGCCGGTGCATTTCCGCGAGCCGAACGTGAACCTGGGCGTGGCCGAGTGGGCCGGCAAGCCGCCGCATCTGGTGGGCGACGCATTCCTGCGCCAGTACGGCATCGCGCCCGGCAGCGCCACCGCGCACGCCTTCACATACCTCGATTTCACGGAAGCGGCGCGCCGCTACGGCAAGGTGGGCGGGTTTGCCCATCTGTCGACGCTGATCCAGCGCATGAAGGCCACCCGCCCCGGCGCGCTGCTGCTGGACGGCGGCGACACCTGGCAAGGGTCTGCCACGGCGCTGTGGACCAGGGGGCAGGACATGGTCGATGCCGCGCTGCAGCTTGGCGTCGACGTGATGACGCCGCACTGGGAGATGACGCTTGGCGCGGATCGCGTCAAGCAGATCGTCGACAACGACTTCAAGGGCAAGGTGTCGTTCCTGGCCCAGAACGTGAAGACCAACGACTTCGGCGACCCGGTCTTCGATCCTTACGTGATTCGCGAGATGAATGGTGTGCCGGTGGCCATCATCGGCCAGGCGTTCCCGTACACGCCCATCGCCAACCCCCGTTACCTGGTGCCCGACTGGACCTTCGGCATCCAGGAAGAGAACCTGCAGCAGGTGATCGAAGAAGTGCGCGGCAAGGGTGCGAAGGTGGTGGTACTGCTGTCGCACAACGGCATGGATGTCGACCTGAAGCTGGCGTCGCGCGTGCGCGGGCTCGATGCCATCCTGGGCGGCCATACCCACGACGGCATGCCGGCGCCGGTGCCGGTGAAGAACCCTGGCGGCGTCACGCTGGTGACCAATGCGGGGTCGAACGGCAAGTTTCTGGGCGTGCTGGACTTCGACGTGCGCAACGGCAAGGTGACCGACTTCCGGTACAAGCTGCTGCCGGTCTTCGCCAACTACCTGCCGGCCGATCCGAAGATGAACGCGCTGATCCAGAAGGTGCGTGCGCCCTACGAGAGCAAGCTCGGCGAAGTGCTGGCCGTGAACCGCGGCCTGCTGTACCGGCGCGGCAACTTCAATGGCACCTTCGACCAGCTGATCCTGGATGGCCTGATGGCCGTGCAGGACGCCCAGATCGCATTTTCGCCAGGTTTCCGCTGGGGCACCACGCTGCTGCCGGGGGAGAACATCACGATGGAAGCGCTGATGGACCAGACGGCCATCACGTACCCGTACACCACCGTGACGCCGATGACCGGCGAGACGATCAAAACCATCCTGGAAGACGTGGCCGACAACCTGTTCAACCCCGACCCGTACTACCAGCAGGGCGGCGATATGGTGCGCGTGGGCGGGCTGCAATACACGATCGACCCGAACCAGCCGATCGGCAAGCGCATCACCGACATGCGCCTGGGCGGCCAGCCCGTGGATGCCGGCAAGACCTACAAGGTGGCCGGCTGGGCCCCCGTTTCGGAGGAAGCCCGCCAGACCGGCGGCGCCCCGATCTGGGACGTGATGGCCCAGTGGCTGCGCGCCAGCAAGGAAGTCAGCGCCCGCCCACTGAACCTGCCAACGGTGCGCGGCATGGACGGAAATCCAGGCATGGCAGCCGCCTGAATCGAGGCCAAAGTGTTGGATCGATGCGATTGAAAGGCCGCTCGGGATTCGGCTACAATCAGTCGCGATGGGCCGATAGCTCAGCTGGGAGAGCGCTGCGTTCGCAATGCAGAGGTCGGGAGTTCGATCCTCCTTCGGTCCACCAGGATTTTCCTTGTAAAACAACGCACTATGTCTAGCGATGTAGTGCGTTGTTTTGCTTTGGGATGCGGGTATTTGCACATCCGGTGTGGCAGATTTGTGGCATTCGACCAACGTGCCACACCTACTGACATGCATGACACTGCGCAACACTGCTGCTAGACTTTGCTCGCCTGCTACGCGGGCGTTTGTACCTGACACCGTGACTTCACACCCACAAGGCCGGGCTTTGGTGTGCCCAGGTCAACTACCGGCCAACTGCGCCCTGCGCAGTTGGTTCGATGACTAGAGAGCCCCGTTCGCACTGCGGGCTCGCCTCGACACCGTGATTTCACACACACAAGGCCGGGCCCCGGTGTCGCCCTGGTCAATCACCGAGTAGCTCAACGGCGCAACTACTTGATGACCCTAGCCGGCTTACTGGGTTATCGAAATGAGACAGTCTTCTGTCGCAACGCCGGCCGTCCTTCTGACGGTCGACCAACTGGCGCAATGCCTCCACAAGTCCGTAGCGAGCGTTCGTAGCGACGCTACGCGCAATCCGCGATCTCTTCCACCCATCTGCCGGCTTCCTGGGACCAAACGGCTGCTATGGCGTGCTGAGGACGTTGAGCAATGGCTGGCCGATCATGTCGACGGTGGTTCCACATCTCTTCAGGCCGCTATTTGCGGTGTTGAGACTCGACGTAGGGGAAGGCCCACGAAGGCTGAACAAGTCGCCAAGCAGCGACTACAGGGGGGTGCGGCAAGCCGCCCAGCGAAAGTGATTGTGGGGGCGGGCCAATGATCGACGACTTGCACTTGCGCAAGCAAATGCGGCGCTCAGCGAATGACGTTCAATCGGATCACCTGCCCGTGCTCCATCTCGCCCAACCGTTGGGAACTATTAAACAGCAGCCTGCCGCTGACTCGATAGAGATCCGTTCGGGAAACAAAATTGAGCGCCTAATTGCCGCGGCGATTGCGATACAAGCCCAAGACGCCGAGGAGGCCAAAGAGGTCGGGTGTATGGCGCGAGCCATGATCTGGGCATCGTTGCCGCACAAGAAAGTAGATGGTGCGCATTTCCAGCGCGACAACGGCCTAGCATCCATCACTATGATTGTTGCTCCCGACGTTGGCTTGCCTTACGGCAAGTTACCTCGAACTATTGCGGCATGGGTGACACGAGAGGTCAAGAGGACCCGCTCGCGCGAGTTGAACCTGGGTAAAAGCCTGGCGGAATTTGCAGGCAAGCTCGGGCTATCAACAAACGGAGGTGAGCGCGGCGATATCTCGCGACTTAAACGGCAGGCCACCAAGCTGTTCGGCACAATGATCAGGGTAACGCCACATCACGGTCAGGGCTACGAGTACGAAAACTTGGTGCTGTCCGATAAGGGCATGTTGCTCTGGGATCCTAAGAGGCCGCACGAACGGTCACTGTGGCAAAGCAAGGTCATAGTGTCGGAAGCTTTTTTTCGCGAGTGCATGGACCATGCTGTTCCATTCGATCTTCGAGTGCTGCGTGTGTTACGGTCCCCGCTGGCGATCGACCTTTACCTGTGGTTGACCTGGCGCATGTTTATCCTGCGCCGGCCGGTGCTGATTCCTTGGATATCCTTGCGTTTCCAGTTCGGCGCAGGCTACCCGCCTACCGCTCAAGGGATGGCGCACTTTCGAGAGGCGTTCCATCGCTGCTTACGCGAGGTGCGCACGCTGTATCCTTCTGCGCGCGTTGTACCCGAACGAGACGGGCTCCGATTGCTCCCTAGTCCACCCCATGTCAGTGAAGTAAAGCTCGGACTCGTCCGCCAGGATGGGCAGTCGGCTTCTGTTGCCGCCGCTGGCGGTCATGAGCTGGCCAGACTTGGCATGAGGAACGGTCAATTATTGCGGGGACAAGTTAGTGGATAGGATGGCTTATCCACGCTGAAACGCCGATATCGGCCTCAAATTGCCCATCGCCTTGTCCAGCAAGGCGATGGGCACAGGGGGCAATAGTTATTCACGCTGAAACACCGATAAGAACACGCTGAAACGCCGATACGAGTTCGCTGAAACACCGATACTGCAGCGGGCACGAAGAGATCTAACTTGTTGTTAGAAAAAGAGAATTTGCGCTTCCCTGTTCGCGGCAAGTAGTCTCTCCAAGTAGTTTTCACGTACGCAACAGGTAGTGCTCGGGCATCCTGTGGACAAGCAGACTTGCACCTTCTCCGACGCTCATCGCTGATTCGGAATCTGCACGGGAAGATGTACCTGCAATTCAATCCGGGCTGGACGCCAGGTCTGAGCCGGGAAGGCAAAAGCTGAGGCATCGTCAGTCCACTACCTATCGTTTGCGCGGTGGTCGTCTGGAAGACCGATCTCCGCAGTCTTGGCTGCCCGCGCCTGCCGCTCTCGAAGCGGCAATAAGGTTAGTTGCCTGCGGACGACCACCCGCCGTGGTGATTGTCGGAGGAGCGATATGAGGGTCTGATGTTTCTTTCGGAACGTTCTGGGGTGAAGAAACTGGCGGATTTCGCGTTCCTCTCGGATGCGTTCCGCCAAGTGTCTGCGAGTAGCCATAGGAGATCCGTAGTAGGTTGGTTCTGCAGCCGTTGTCTAAGGTAGACGCTAGACCCGTACGCCGAATCCCCCCTCATGCATTGCCCGAGAAGTCCGCCGCTGCTCCACGCCGAATCTACCCCCCCAATGCTTGTGAGACGAGCGCGTTCGCGCTAGTCGCATCCCACCCATCGTGGGGCACCGAGCGACCCGGTCGGCAAAGCTAGTGTAAAGGTTTGGCGTCGGTGAAATAAAGCGCCAATGCTGTTTCGATAAAGCATCTTTGCGAGAGCCGCGTGCTTGCATAGAGGAAGGATGAAGCGAGGAACGCGGGCAGGATATGTGAGGGTAGCTAACCGGCAAGCCGGCCCGCTGTCCTCACTTCCCTCATTCGCGCCGCAGGCGTTCAACGGGAATCCCGCTCCGAAGGGAGAGGGCTCCGCCCAACGCGGCACGCGGGACTATCGAAGAGCATGCCGCGCCGAATGACGGCTTCATCGAAGGAAACGCATAAGGGCGCGTTTACGGCAGGTGTAACATCGTGCAGCACGCCGGGGCCCGTAGAGTGCCGCAACGCCGCGCGTGTGGGTAACATCGGGCAACCGGAAAGAACGACATGGCGGCCGGCTTCAGGCTCGCGGACACGGGCAGAACCGACCGCGATGTTCCGGCCTCAACAGGGGGAGCCACCAGGCAGGGGGCTCCCCCTGTTGTCATTCACGCTTCGATGGTGATCTTTACGTTCTCGGGCGACACACCGAAGGCTTCAGCCAAGCGGCGTTTGGCCTCCGGGATGGTCAGCGGTGCGGCCGGGGCAGCTGCCGGTGCGTCCGGCTGTACAGCCGGACGCTCTGCCAGCGGCTGGCCTTCGTCGTTACCCTCATCCTCATCTCCGTTTGCAGCATCTGCTTGCATCGTGGCGAAAGGAATGACGGCAATGGCCGGATAGTCCAGGCCGAGGCCTCCGGCGACATGGGTAGGCGTGTCGTCGTCCGACTTATACAGCGGGAGCCATACACCGCGACCGACCGGGATCGTGTGATCGGCTGCCATCCGGGCTGCATAGGTGCGGTCAAACCGCTCGCGCACCACCTTGGCATCGAACAGGTGAATGACCGCTGCGCGCGGTTGTTCCACATCATCGACCGACGCAGCGACCACCATGTCCACATCGGCCAGCGTGCTCCAGCCGTCGTCGTTCTCGTTGCGCGGGAATGCGATGGCCTGGTCCTGCGTGGTGCGGATCGAACAGAGCTTCGACGTGCCATCCCGCGTGATCCGGCGCACGCTGCCCTTCCCCAAGCCCCGCGCCTTCTCAACCTTCCAGCCATCCTTCCGCAATGCCTCTACCGCCGCTTGACGAAGGAATCCACGAATCGCCGTCTTTTCCGGTCCTTTGCTAACGTTCGTCATTTCTTTTGCTCCCGCTCTTGAGATTGTTTGGTAGAACGGAACGAAGTTTAGTGTACAAATTCACGAAGAGTCAAGAGAAACGCGAACATCCTTCAGTTCTTCGCTGTGAAGAATAAGAATTGTCAAAGAGAAATTAGAAAGGAGTCGGAGAGACGGTGCGGCGGCGCAGAGGCTGGTAAGCTATCGTTGTGCCCCAACGCCCCTCCCTTCCCGATCTGCCCGAGATTGCAGCGATGCTGGCCATCGAGCGCAAGGCGGTGCCTACTGGCGACTGGCTGGCCGAAATCAAATACGACGCGGCTACCGGATGGCGCAGCGTGGCCGCGACGTGCACGCGTGGCCGGTGGAACAGCGGAAGGACGCCCTGCGTGCGTTGCTGGCGCGCCGCCCCCGGCCTGCTGTACGTGCAGGCGTCCGATGATCCGGCCTGGCTCTACAGCCAGGCGCTAGCATTCCAGCTGGAAGGCATCGTGTGCAGGCGGCTCGGGTCACCACCTCGCGTTTAGGCAGCGGCGCGGGCTTACGTCGTCTGAGGATCAGCACGGTCGTATCCGATCAATTGGCCGCCAGCCGTCGCAGTAGTGTTTCAGCGCCCACGGATCCGCATAGAGCCGCGTCACGCCGCACCAGTCGGCGGTGGACGGTTCCAGCACCATCGCAAAGGTTCAGTAGTGACCCGCTAAAGCTTCAATGTTGAATCTATAAAGCTTCCGTGTGATGACGTTGTATTGCCGAAAGGACGAATATCGCGCTGGACCTGGGCAAGATATGTGAAGTTAGCTAACCGGCGGAGCGGTTACCTAACTTCACCCTGTCATTCGCGCCTCCGGCGCTCATGCAGAAATACTTGGAGCATGCCCCAAATGGGGGGATGGCAGAAAAATTTTAGCCGCTAAAATTTGCCGCGAACCCAGCAACGTAAGAAGAAAATGAAACAGGTGACACTGACAATTCGTTTTGAGGGCGGAGAGGCCGACAATGGCCGATTGCCTATTTACGATGCCGCTTCGGCAGAGAATGGATTGGCGAGATCTATCAACATCGTCACGCACTCCTTCGCCAACGACGAGGAAATGCGAAAGCGCGGCGATTCGGCAACTGGCGCTATTGTATATGCGAGCGCGCCACGAAAAGGGTGCTACGAGATTGAGGTTGACGTCGTATTTAGTGACGCGATTTGCAATAAGATGGGGGCAAGCGTCATTACCAATCGATATTGGGACTATTTGACATGGTGTTGGTCGTTTGCTGTTGGCAAAGAATACGAGCCCGTAACCCCTTATCTCCAGAAGCTGGTTGATAGTGAGGATGCAAAAATCGAGGAAATTGCTGATGCGCTAGAAAGTGCATTGATAAATCTCCACAAGCCTATCGCATCTGACCCCAATAATATATCTCTTGTGTTGTCCAGAAAGCATGTCGGTGACGTCATGACTTTAGACGCGGAAACAAATGAGTATGTGAACGTTCGGGACAAATCTGAGGACGACGAGTATATTTTGGGGAATGTCACCAAATTCAATATCCTCACTAATTACGGCCGTGTTTTTGATGATAAATTAAGGCGCGTGGTGTCGTTCCAGGTTATTGAGGATCCCAGTCATCGTTTGCGTTCCTTGATTACAAAATCAATGCACGAGCGCGTCAGCGGTAGATCGGGGAAGCTTCATTTTCTCGTCCGTCGCGTCGAAAATGCGGTGGGAACCGTGAAAAGATACGTTGTCTACGATATTTACGATGTGCCTGAGAACCGATAGATGAACGTTAGCCCACAGGAATACTGCACCTTTATCGGAGGAGTTTGTGCAACTCTTGCTGACTGGAAGGATTGGACGGCAATTGCGGGCACTGTCGCAACGATCATTATTGGCGTGATAGGTTTAGGTAAGGTGTTGCTTGAAATATCACGGCTTCAAGCCCAAAAACAGAAGGAGATAGATGAGCGTGATCGCGCTGCCTTATTAAAGCGGACGGAATTCTTCTTGAGCCAGCATAGAAGACTTTTTGATACGCCAGACCTATTCGAGGTCCTTTGTTTGATCGATGGCGTAGATTCTCATAAGTTGGCCGAGAACAACATGTGGGATAAGAAGCGGAAATTCCTGACTTTCTTTGAAGAAATGGCGCTGCTAGCGAACAATAAGATGCTCGATGAACATGTGGCCGACTACATGTTCAGCTACTATGCAAAGACTGCGTGGGAGAGTGATTCCTTCCGCGAAGGGATTGATCCGTCTGCCGAGCACTGGGGCTTATTGTTCGACTACCTAAAGCAAGCCGAGTCGAGGCGCAATTCGTCTACTTGCCCTGCCCCGAGGAATTTGAAGCTATAGGACGCCAGAATTTGGAGGTGCTTTAATGATTGAAGCACCAACAAACGTCATTTTCCTCTGTTTCCCCCGACTTAACGGCTGTCTCTACGTGCAAGATAGTGCCGCCGCTCGTTACGCAGTCACGATGACTTTTTAGAGCCTGCCCGCTTCAACGGAGACCCGAGAAACGACCCACGGTGTCACACCGCCGGGCGCCGCTATCGCAGGGTTAAAGAGAGCCAGGTTAATCCCATCACTCATCGAGCTTCGATACACCACGCCATTCCAACCAGCCTTCTTTATAAACTCGCAAAGATACTGACTCGGTACATACTCGACCGCTGCGCCTTGCGGAACCACCGGCCGAGTCAACTCATCACCAAGCCGCTCGAGGAAGGCGATATCACTGCGAAGTGCCCCAATCCGATCCTCGTCACCGATTTCGAATGGAGAGATGCGCTCTTTCGGGGCACGCAAGTCAACAAGACGCAACCGGGCAGGATCGATCGAAAAATCTGCCACGGACACATACTCCCCCGTATGGGGTCTGATCTCCGCGATAGCCGTTGCTGGCGAAGACCCGACGTAAAGGTATGGTATTCCAGGCGGATTTGCTCGTCCGTGCGATGCCACTCGACTCGGAGGTGCGCCCATTTCACCGATGGCGAACATTGATTCACTTGGTTGGATGCGAGCCCTATACCACTTAAGCGGCATATTCTCGGCCTGCAGAAATTCAAGGAGTTCCTCCAGGCGGCCCTTATCCAACTGGGCCTCGGGAAAATATCGGTTGGTATTTCTCAGCTCGTCCCGAAGCTTCTCCCACCGTACAAGCCTATCACTTCTAAATCTATCGGATGGGACAAAGGTGCGGCGCCCAATATCTGCGATTCCTGTAATTGCTGCTAACAAATCCTTGGCGCGAAAATCATCCATACGAGGATGGCGAAAAATCGCCCAGTCTCCGCGCATCCACTCGACCAGACCCTTTCCCGCAGGATCCTCGTCGTATATGTTAATTACGGCTGAAAATATATCGACCAGACTGGCTGGTATGGCCAGAGGCGTGTCATCCGTGTCGCAATAACTACATTTTCCATTGACGTCAGCCTTCGATGGAAATATTCGAGTAAGCCCAAGATCGCCAAAGCAATTTGCGCAACAACGCATTTCTTTCACCGGCCAAGGTAGTTTGCTAGTGTCTCAATATGATGTTGCATTGAGAGCTTCTTGACATACCCCAAGCCTGGATAATGGCCTTTGCGATGAAATTCGCGAAATTCCTGAACGGCTAGTGTCTCTAAAACGGGGCTGTCCGGGCGGTCCAACTCGATGATCATCGCTCGAAGCGCCTCGGCAAATTTGCCCGCAGGATCAGTCGGTGTATCCTGCCGCTCCGATAGGAAGTGATGTACAAACATCGCATCATCATTATTCGAATCTATGAAGGTAAGGTGAATCGCGATTGCATATGCAGGGCCACCACCTTCCGAAAAATCATCTCCAACGGTTAGATAATCACCAAATCCGCTCATACCTTCTTCTTCGTACGTGACGTGAAGATCTGAGAAAAACTCAACTGGTGGATGATCTCTATTTCGTCGCTTTTGAAAGCCGTCCCTAACGAGAATTCGTTGTTCACTACGGAAATTCCGACGATACAGCCTACCCGATTGGTCATCTAGGAAGACATGCCGTATCTCACCAGCCCTGCGACCTAGACGCTCCGCGAGTTGCGCCCCATCGGTAAATCCAGCATGAATCAATGTCGGAGCGGCTTGCGCGTGAATCTCAAAGCAACGGAGCGCATCATCGATCGTTGTTTGTTCCTTCAGCAGGATGCCAGGTGAAATTCCAACATTATCTACGTACTGATCTTGCAGAAGTGCAGTAATCCCATCCCCGCCTCCGGCATGTTCTCCGTGGTGAGGATTGACAATAACAATCGCTTGGCCTCGTTTTTCGCAAACTGCGGCAAGTGCACGGTCCAAACCTGTTAGTGCCTCTCGTACAGGCTCTATAATTGGGATGAAGCCCGACACGGAGAGAAGCTCAGCGTTCTCTCTGATTGTGATGAGCTCGTACTGCTTTCCACGAAAATAGGGATGGTACATTCTCTATTATAGCCAGCCAAGTGCTCGTTCTAAGGGAGTATTAATCGCGCTAATCAAATTCCCATGCAGTTTTCTAGGCAAACTCACAGTTAGTGCCGCAGCATGCAGAGAACTCGGCAGCTTATCTACTAAATCGCCGAGCGATACTAGGCTGCGCGACACCTTCAAAACCTCTACCATTTGGCTGTGCGTCGCCGCTGGTTCCAAACGCGCGAATTCGGCTCGAATCGCGGAATGCATCTGTGTGTTCGGCACCGCAGGAATCTCAATGCCAAGATTTCGCAAAATTTGTTTCGCTTCGCTGATGCGAAGCGACTCGAAGAGGGTAACCGGGCAAATTCTGCGTGGATCGTTTTGAGGCTTCCTAACAGTGGTGATTCTATGCCGCCGTCCCAGCGCTAGCACCCCAACATCGGGGGGGGAAAGCTGTAGGATCCGATCAATATATTCCTCAGATGCAATCACGCATACTTGCGCAAACACCCGGCGATACGCTTCCAGTTGATTCTCTAGCCGCTTTAGCGAGTCACGTTCCGATTTAATTTCGTACACCGTGGCCGTGCCGTTGAGTATGACCAAGTCAGCCCGAGACAAACCGACTCGAAACTCGGTCAACATTGATGCTGTATTCAACGAGTGCGTGCCCAACAGCACCTTGTGTGTCAGCGCAGCTTTATAGATGTACTCGTCACGATTTCCGACGGCCCGCAGAAACGAAAAAACTGCATCGAACGCATCAGCTACGCGCAATTTGCGATCCACCATTCCCTGCACGCCCGCTTCTTTGACCAGGCGGGCAAACAGGGCTGACTCCCCCTTCTTTGACATCTCTTTGATGACAGCGGTAGAAAATAGGCGAGATGCCGCAGAAAGCTGAATCTCTGTCGGTGTCACGGGGCGTTCCTTACCATTTCAATCTTTCCAACAGTTGCGGTGGGTTGGGTCAAAATTTCTCTTTTTATACAAGCACTTGCGATAGACGCGAGCCCGAACGCTTAGCAGATTCTAGGCGGGTTCGCGCCCAATGTCACGGCAACGCTACTTCGCAACGGAGGCGGAAGCTGGCCCAGCTCTCCAGGGCGTCCTTCACGCCAATTTTTTGGCCAAATCTTCCGCACGTGGATGGTAGTACCGCATTAGCATGCGCGGATCCTTATGGCCAGTGATCTTTGTCAACTCGTGCAAGGGGAAGATCGATGCCAAGCGCGACGTTGCCTCGTGACGCAGGTCGTGAAACCGAAGATCGGTCAAGAATTTGGCGTCTACTGCTTTGTTCTTCACTTGGCACTCGCCAAGATACAGCTTACGCGCACGTGCAACTGCGCGCTCGAACGCTCTGGTGACCGCATCGCTTCGTATCGGGAAGACCAATTCCTTCGGCGCTGTTTCTCCGTTCCTTTTCATCTCTTGGAGGCGCATTAAGACGTCGATGGCGAGGGACGAAAGTGGCACGTCGCGAGAGCTGCCGTTCTTGGTGGCGGGAAGATGGGCGACGCGCCTTACCAGGTCGACGTGCTCCCACTTCAGACCCACAATCTCCCCCCGACGCATCGCTGTCTCGACAGCGAGCCTCATGATTGACGGGAGCTGCGAGGACTCACTCGCCTCAATCACGCGCTCGAGTTCACTATCGTCCGTTCTTCGCTCTGCGTCCGCCTCGGTAATGTTGTCCGCGCCTGAGATTGGCGCATACGCTACGATCCGCCTCGTGCGGGCATTGTTGGGCTGCGGCTTGCGAACCAAATCCACCGGATTGGACAGGCTCTCCATCCCCCATTCCTTTCGTGCAATGTTGAATAGATGGGATAACACCGCCAGTCTTCGAAGGACTGTGGCTGGCTTGTAGAGCTTTAGCCATCCGTCGCGGACAGAAGCGATGTCAGCGCTCCGGACGGACGCTAGCCTTCTGCACGAGATTTCTAGTTCCTTCCAAGTTCGTATGACAGATCGTTCGGGTTCCGCGCCCTTCTTGCCAGGAAGAATCTCTTGCTCATAGCGCTCAAGGGCCTCATGCAGCGTAGTCGCTTCGGCTTCGGCACGGCTGGTCCAGACTCCGCGTGCCATCTCGGACTCAATGACCGCAGCCCATGCCTCAGCTTCCGCCTTAGTGCCAAACGTTTTACTTTGCGCGGGAAAGCCCTTACGGCGGATCTGAGCCTCCCACTGATAGGCGCCGCGCTTGCGAATTGTTGCCATGCTGTAGAGCGTCTTTGCTGTCAGTGTGGCAAGATTGTGGCAAATAAAGCAATATGGCGCTAGAACCCTTATTTTTCAAAGGGAGGTTTTTGGATTCGCAATGCAGAGGTCGGGAGTTCGATCCTCCTTCGGTCCACCAGAATTTCTTGAAAAACAACGCACTACGTCGAAAGATGTCGTGCGTTGTTTTGCTTTGGGGGCCGGGTAATCCATCTCCGGGAGCCATACCTTGAATCGACTTTCGCCGCGCGGCGATTTCGAACACCTGCGCCCTGGCATAACGGCGAAACCGATGTAGTTGCGGGGAATGGGACGGCTCCGCGTCTTCCAGGAAATGCTACCGTTCCACCTGTCGCCCACCTTCCGTCTTCATCCATGCGCGAACCGCACGTCGCCCCCGCCATTGGCGCCGATACCCTTGATGCCGAAGCCCGCCATCTGGCCGGGCGGCGGTCCACGCTGGTCAGCGTTTTCGTCAATATCGGCCTGACGATTGCCCAGGGCGCCATCGGCATCATCGCCGGTTCCCAGGCGTTGGTTGCCGATTCGCTCCATTCGCTGTCCGACCTCGTTTCCGATTTCGTTGTGCTGTTTGCCGGCCATCACAGCCGCAAGGGGGCCGATGCCGACCATCCGTACGGGCATCAGCGGTTCGAGACGGCGGCTTCGCTGGCGCTGGGCGCGCTGCTGCTGGCGGTAGGCGTGGGCATGCTGTGGGCCGCGGTTGGCAAGATCCAGCATCCGGAAGGGGCGCAGCCGGTGCAGACGGTGGCGTTGTGGGTGGCGCTGGGTGCGCTGGCCGCCAAGGAGGGGCTATTCCGTTACATGTTGCGGGTGGCGGAGCGCGTCAGGTCGAGCATGCTGGTAGCGAATGCGTGGCATGCGCGGTCCGATGCTGCGTCGTCACTGGTGGTGGCGCTGGGCATTGGTGGCAACCTGCTTGGGTATCACGTGCTCGATCCGGTGGCGGCCATCGTGGTGGGGTTGATGGTGTCGCGCATGGGCCTGCGATTTGGCTGGGATGCGATGAACGACCTGATGGACCGCGCCGCCGACGAGGACGTGGTCACCAGTCTGCGCGACGCGATGCTGGATACGCCCGGCGTGCTTGGGCTGCATGACCTCAAGACGCGCAAGATGGGGGACATGATCCTGGTCGACGTGCATCTGGAGATCCAGGCGGACCTGACGGTCGAGCAGGGGCACGCGATTGCCACCGAGGCGCGCCGCCGGGCGATGGATCGCGACGACGTGCTGAATGTCATGACGCACGTGGACCCGGTCAGGGTGCCACGCACCGAGCCGGCGCCGGCCGAGTCAGCGTAGGTCGCTGCGCCGGTACAGGCTCAGGCCCACGGCCAGGAACGCCAGCATGCCGGCGCAACCCCGGTTGATCCATTGCACCGCGCGCGCCGACAGGGTCCGGACGGCGTGGCGGCCGCCGAAGGCGTAGATCGCCATCATCACGATATCCATCAGCGCCGCGATCACGGCCAGGATCACGTACTGGATAGCCACCGGCTTGTCCGCGTGGACGAACTGCGGCACGAAGGCCGAGGTGAACAGGATGGTCTTGGGGTTCGACAATGCCACGAACAGCGCCCGCAGGAAGGCCGCGCGCCCGCTGGCCGAGGTGGCGTCCGAGGTGGCAATCAGTTCCCGCGTGGGGGCCCGCCACATCGAGACCGCCAGATAGAGCAGGTAGGCCGCGCCGATCCACTTGATGGTGGTAAACAGGTGCTCGGATGCCTGCAACACGGCGCCAAGCCCGCAGCCCACGGCGCCAATCAGGATCAGGTCGGCCAGCGCGGCGCCGGCGATGCCGCACGCGGCCACGCGCATCGGACGGGTGGCGCCGTTGCTCAGGGCCAGCAACATCGTCGGCCCGGGCGTAACCATGACCGCGGCCACGGCAATCAGGTACAGAAACAGGGTTGTGCTGTCCATCGAAGTGCTCCGGCGGCTGCGCATTGGCGAGGCGCCAGTGTGAGCCGATTCGCGCCGATATGCACGCGCTTCCTGTGGACAACTACGTGAACAAGTCTGTGGGCTGGTGTGGGGGCGACCTGTGGGACGGCTGTGGGACGTATACGTACAACATGACGCGTATACGTCGGCGGCAGCGCGCCGCACCGCAATTACCCACGGCCATCCACGTATACGCCGCGCGGTTTCCCAAAGGGTTATCTGTTTGATAACACCATGATCGGAAAGGGAAAAACAGGGTTATCCACGTCCGGGGCCTAGTGTTAACCATTACTACTACTATTTATGTATACGTAAACAATACCGGTATACGTATACGGACCATTGTGCGAAGCGCGCCGATGACAGCTTCCACGGACGTTGCGCTATCGCAATACCCCTCCACAGCGTGTGCCAGCCGGCAGGAGCCCCAACCTAGAATGTCGGCTTCCCTGCACTGCGCGCCGCAATGTCCCGATGAACCGTCCTGCGTCCGATATCCAGCCCATTTCGTTGCAGTGGGCACTGGCCCTGACCTTCGTTGCCTGGTTCGTGGAACTGATGGTGGCAACGTTGCTGCGGCCGATGCTGGTCCGCAGTGGCCTGGAGGTATCGGCGGCGGCATCGCTGGTCCGCATCCTGGCATGCGGCATCGTGTTCAGCATGTTGCTGCACCAGAGCGGACTGACCTATCGGCGGCTGTTCCACGATAGCCGGGCAAGTGCAGTCGCCACCGTTGGTCTGCTGGGACTGCCCATCCTGATGACCGTGCCGCTGATCGTGCTGCTCGACGGCGTGATGATGACGCTGCTTGAAAAGGTGTTCCCGCTGTCGGCCAGCGAGGTGGCGATGTTCGAGTCGATGACCGGCGGGCTGGGCAACTGGGTGCTGTCCTGTACCATCGCGCCGATGGTCGAGGAGATGTTCTTCCGCGGCATCCTGCTGCGCGGCATGCTCAAGCGCTATGCCACGGCCGATGCCATCGTCTACTCGGCATTTGTCTTCGGCCTGATGCACCTGAACGTCTACCAGTTCGTGATTGCCTTTGCCGTGGGCATCCTGGCCGCCGCGTTCTACGTGCGCACCGGTTCGCTGTGGCCCGGCATCGTGCTGCACGCCGGCATCAATACGACGATTACCGTGATGAGCGAGGCCGGCACCGACGCCGGTGCCGGGTATTCGTTGTGGACATGGGGCCTGGCCGCGGCCGCTGGCCTGGTCGGTGCGGTGGCGTTGCGCCGGATGCTGTGGGGGCCGGCGGCCGACGGACAGCAGGCCGGCGCGGACAAAGTGGACAAGGCGGACCCGGAGGGCCCGCCGCCCGATGCAGCTTGATCGCGCGAATACCGCGTAACGTGATCCGCTGCTAGCGCGGCACCTTGAACGCCTTGCGCGCGCGCAGCGCCGCGGTGCGTGTCGAGCAGCCGTCCATATGGTCGTTGACCAGCCCCATGGCCTGCATCAGCGCGTACATCGTGGTCGGGCCGACGAACTTCCAGCCGCGCTTCTTGAGATCCTTCGACAAAGCTGTCGATTCCGGGCTGATCGCCATCGTGCGCAGCACTTCGGGCGTCAGTGTCTTGGGCCGGCTTTTCGGGTCGGGTTCGAACTTCCAGAAATAGGCGGCCAGCGACGGCTCGGTCTTCAGCAGTTCCTGCGCGCACTTCGCATTGTGGATGGCGGCCTCGATCTTGCCGCGATGGCGCACGATGCCGGCGTCGCCCAGCAGCCGCTCCACGTCGCGCTCGGTAAAGCGCGCCACCTTGTCGATCTCGAAATTGGCAAAGGCCTTGCGGAACGCCTCGCGCTTGCGCAGGATGGTCAGCCAGCTGAGGCCGGACTGGAAGCCCTCCAGGCACAGCTTCTCGAACAGGCGCCGGTCGTCGTCCACCGGAAAGCCCCACTCGTTGTCGTGATAGTGGCAGTAGTCCTCCAGATCACCACACCAGCCGCAGCGTACCTGGGTCTGCGGCGCGGACTTCGTCGTCATTCGCCTTCGCTCCTTTGTCGATGGCGCGCATCGGCGCCGCAGCGATCATGCGCCCGGAACGCCACGCCGTAAAGACCGTAACCGGCTGCTTCCGGACATCCAACTGACAAACCGGGGCCAGGGTCGCGGGCACAAAAAAGGCGGGCACAAAAAAGCCAACCCGGAGGTTGGCTTTCGTGCGGCGGCAGGCTGGCAGGTCAGTCCAGCTTCTTGCCCGTACGGTCGTGCATGAACACCAGTGCCACGAAGCTGATGGCGGCGGCGGCAATCACGTAGAAGGCCGGGGCCAGCTTGTTGTGGGTGGACTCGATCAGCCACGTCACGATCAGCGGGGCGAAGCCGCCGAAGATCGTCACGGCGAAGTTATAGGCCAGCGACAGCCCGGTGGAGCGAACCTCGGTCGGGAACTGCTCGGCCAGCACGGCTGGCGCCGGGCCCGTGAAGGCGGCCAGCAGGATGCCCAGCACGATCTGCACCTGCAGCAGCGTGGCGGTGGTGGGCGACACGTTGAGCCAGTGGAACAGCGGATAGGCCAGCACCAGGATGGCCAGCGCCACCACGCTCAGCATGCGCTTGCGGCCCACGCGGTCGGACAGCATGCCCATCAGCGGGCACAGCACCAGGATGATGGCGCCGCAGATGGCCGTGGACTGGAACGTGGCGCCCAGCGGCAGGCCCAACTGCTGCTTGGCGTACGACGGCATGTAGAACACCAGCACATAGGTGCAGACCGTCCACAGGATGGTCACGCCCAGGCCGGCCAGCACTTCGCGCGGATGGTCGCGCAGCACCTGCGACAACGGCGAGAACTTCACGTTGTTGGCGCGGCGCTCGGCCTGGCGCTGCTCGAACTCGGGCGGTTCCTCCAGGTGCGAGCGGATATACATGCCCACCGGGCCGATCAGCAGGCCGAACAGGAACGGAATGCGCCAGCCCCAGGCGTCGATCTGGGCCTGGTCCAGGCCGTTCGTGACCAGCGCGCCCATGGCGGCGCCCAGCATGAACGAAATCCCCTGGCTGGCCTGCTGCCAGCTGGCGTAGGCGCCGCGCTCCTCGTCGGGCGCATGCTCGATCAGGAACGCCGTGGCGCCGCCGACTTCACCGCCAGCCGAAAAGCCCTGGATCAGGCGTGCCAGCACGATCAGCGCCGGGGCCCACAGGCCGATCGACTCATAGGTAGGGGCCAGGCCGATGATGGCCGTGCCGAGTGCCATCAGCAGGATGGTCAGCGTCAGCGCTGCCTTGCGGCCCACGCGGTCGGCGTAGACGCCCAGCACGATGGCGCCTACGGGACGCATGAAGAAGCCCACGCCGAACGTGGCCACGGTCAGCAGGAACGATGTCAGGTCGTTGCCGGTGGGGAAGAACAGCTTGGCGATGATGACCGCGAAGAAGCTGTAGACGGTGAAATCGAACCATTCCAGGCCGTTGCCGATGGTCGCGGCGATGATCGCGCGTCGTCGGGTGGCTTTGGACAGGTCGTTGGCGGATGCTGCGGTAACGGACATGAGGCTGGCTACAACGATGAAAGAACCGGTGGATGCCCCCGCCAGTGTGCCCCGGCGGTGACGCAAGCCAGCATCTTAAGCGATTCCTTACATCAATTTGTCATACGTGCGTTCAGGGGAAGGTCGTCGATGCGTCACCTGATAGCCGTGATCCCCGGCAGTGACACGCTATCCGGCGCCGTGCCCGTGATGGTTGGGCGTGCGTGGCGTCTGGGTGGGGGCCGCCAGATCGAGCGGGGTCACGTCCCGTGCCAATGCCGGACGCTTGCGCGTGAACCACAGCCAGGCGGCGCTTGCCAGCCAGCCGATGACGAACACGGTGTCGCCAGCGTGGTTGAGCAGGGCGGGCGCGGAGGGGGTGCCGAACACGTCGGCCAGCATGTCGGCCGGCAGGCGCGCGATGATCCATAGCAACACGGCCGGGCCGCTGCCGTAAACGCCGGGCTGCCACCACAACGCGTGGGGCAGGGCGTGCAGGGGATCGAATCGCTTGGACACGGGCTTTCTCCGGCGGACGCGTGAGTCGCATCTCTGGAGGTCATCATAGGCCGATTCATGTTACGGCCGCTGTCGGTGTTAAGGGAAATCGCGCGGAGTGTGTGCGGTATCCAACGCCCAGCACGCGCGGCGCGCCCGTCCTTCAAGTTTTTTGCAGGACTTGTCCGCAAAAGCCATGCGTCACGGCGTGACATCTTTGCCAGACTGCATCCATTGGATCAATCCGCTGAACGGCCCTACGCCATGACCACCCTGTTGCCCGCCATCTATGTGTCACACGGATCGCCGATGCTGGCGATCGACCCCGGCCCCACCGGCGCCGCGTTCGACGCACTGGGCGCCCGTCTGCGCGCGCTCAAGCCCAAGGCCGTGCTGGTGATTTCCGCGCACTGGATCTACAGCACGCTGGCCGTCAGCACGCGTACCCGGCAAGAAGCCTGGCACGACTTCGGCGGCTTTCCGCGCGAACTGTACGCGCTGCGCTATGACGCCCCGGGCTCGCCCGACCTGGCCGCACGCGTGAAGTCGCTGATCGAGGCCGCCGCCATTCCGGGTGCCGGTTTCGTGGCGGAAGACGAAGACCGTCCGCTCGACCACGGCGCCTGGATGCCGCTGCGCCACTTTTTCCCCGATGCCGATGTGCCGGTGGTGCAACTGGCCTTCAACCCGTACCTGAGCCCCGCCACGCAGATCGAGATTGGCCGCGCGCTGGCGCCGCTGCGCGCGGAAGGTGTGCTGGTAATCGGTTCGGGCAGCTTTACCCATAACCTGCAGGAAGTGTTCGGCGGCGGCGCGCGCAAGGCCCAGCATGGCCCGGAGACCGAGCCCTATGTGGACGCCTTCCGCGGCTGGATGGCCGACGCGCTGAACGAGGCGCTGGCTACCGGCGACGTGAGCCGGATTGCGGACTACCGTGCCCAGGCGCCGTTTGCGCGCCGCGCCCATCCGACGGACGAGCACCTGCTGCCGTTCTACGTGACGCTGGGCGCCGCCATGGGCCCGGAAGCCACGGCCGGCAAGGACGCCAGCGTGACCCGCGTGGCCGACGAGGTTACCTACGGCGTGCTGGCGATGGACACCTTCGTGTTCGATGGCATCGGTACCGGGCACGCGCCGTTGCCACTGGCGGCCTGATCCGCGCGTGATCCGCGTGTGACCCACGCGGTGATCCTTGCGGGCGCCGGTCAGGTCGTCAGGTAACGCCGCGCCGACCGCGCGCCGAACAGCGCGATATAGCCCATCGTCAGCGCCACCACGGCGATGCCGGCGCGCAGGTTTGCCAGGTGCGCCACGCCGCCGATCATCACCGGACCCAGCAACAGGCCCACATAGGCAAAGCGCGCCACGCGCGCGATGGCTTCCGCCGCGCTCACGCCGGGCAGGCGCGACGCCGCCACGAAGAAGATCGGCACCATGTTGGCGGCGCCCAGGCCCATCAGGCTGAAGCCGACCAGCACGGCCAGCGGCCAGGGTACGGCAATCGCCAGCGCGATACCGGCAAAGCCAAGCCAGGCGCTGCCGGTCAGCGTACGTGCATCGCCGAAACGGGCACGCAGGCGGTCACCGCCAAAGCGGCCGCAGGCCATGCCGCCCGAGAACGCCGCGTAGCCAAAGCTGATCCATGCCAGCGGTGCATCGGCCACCTCGCGCATATAGACGGTGGTCCAGTCGTACATCGCGCCTTCGCCCACCAGCCCCAGGAACGCCATCAGGCCCAGCAGCCACAGCCCGCGCGTGGCGTGTTCCCTGTGATGGTCGGCCGTGGGCAGCACGGGATGGTCGGCCAGCAGGCCCCGATGCGTGCCGAGTGCCACGGCGGCCGTCATGGCCGCGATCAGCGCGGTATGCACCAGCGGCGGCACGTGCAGGCTCAGCATCAGTCCGCCGAATGCCGCACCGATCATGCCGCCCAGGCTGAACATGCCGTGCAGTGCCGACATGACGGGCCGCGTGCTGCGGCTGGCCTCGACGGTGGCGGCCTGCGCGTTCATGCCGACATCGAACATCGCATTTGCCATGCCGAAGACCAGCAGCGTGGGCAGCAGCAGCGCGAAGCTGGGCATGGCAAGGATCAGCAGCGTCATGCAGGCAAACGCGACGCCGCCGAGCATCGATGCCCGCGCGCTGCCCATCTTGCCCACCCAGCGCCCCACCGGCCCCATGACCAGGATCGCACCGCCGGCCACGGCCAGCATGGCGAGCGACAGCATCGCGTCGGACAATCCGAAGCGGGCCTTGATGGTGGGAATATGGACCCCCCAGGTGGCAAACGTGGCGCCGTTGGCAAAGAACAGCGCCATGGTGCCGCGCGTGGCGCGGGAGACGGCCGACGGGGAGGGGGCGGGAATGGAAACGGGAGGCGAAGTGGTTTCGATCGAGTAATCGGACATCAGGACAACCGGATACAGCCGGTAAAACAAGACAACAAGTCGGAAGCAATCAGGCGGGCGCTGCGCCGGGGCGCAGCAGGCCGCGCTGGTGCAGCGCAAACGCGAACGCGCCGAGCGCGCCCACGGCCAATGCCACCATGACCCACAGCATCAGCCAGTAGCCGCCAGCCACGCGCCAGAGCAGGGCGCCAATCCATGGCGCGGCCGCCTGCATGAGCAACACCGGCGTCATCATTAACCCGTTCAGCGTTGCATAGTGATGACGCGAGATCAATTCGGGCATCGCCATCGCGCGCAGCATGGTGTTGACGCCATTTGCGCAGCCATAGCCGACGGCCGCCAGCATCAGCCAGTAGCCGTCGCCAAGCGTCAGGCACAGCAGGCCCAGGCTCATGACGATATATACCGGCATCGACAGCCGTACCGGATGATCGATGGGCAGCCGCGCCATGGCCAGGCGGCCCGCCACCTGTGCCGGCCCGATCAGCGCCGCGACGATCAGTTGCTGGCCTACCGGCATGCCCTTCTCGGTCAGCATCGGAATCAGGTGGGCGCCCAGCAGCGAAGCAATCACGGCGGTGGCCGTGAAGGCCATCACCACGGCCCAGAACACCGGCTGGCGCAGCGTGGTGCGTGTGATGCTGGGCGAGGCGGTGCCAGCCAGCGGCGTGCCGGTATGGGCGCCGGTGTGTGCATAGCTCGGGTGCACCGCGTAGCGCAGCCTGGCGTGGAGCGGGGCGCAGACGAACAGGTTCAGCGCCGCGAAGATGACCAGGGTTTCGCGCCAGCCCAGATGCAGCACCAGCCACTGGCCAATCGGGATGAAGATGGTGCTGGCGAAGCCGGCAAACAGTGTCACCTGGACGATGGGCTTCTGGTAACCGTCGCCGAACGCCTGCCGCAGCACCACGAACGCTGGCTCGTAGAGCGTGGACGCCATGGCAAGCCCCAGTGGAATCCACATCAGCAGGAACAACGTTGGCGACGGACACCAGGCCCACAGCAGCAGTCCGATGGCGGCCAGCACCGACCCGATCCCCATGACCTTGCGCGCCGGCACGCGGTCGAGCAGCCGGCCCACCGCAAACGAGCACATCGCCCATACCAGCAGCCCGAGCGAGAATCCGCCGGCCAGGAACGGCTTGCCGTAGCCCAGCGTGTCATGCATCGGGCCGATGAAGACGGTGAACGTGAAGTAGAGCGTGCCCCAGCTGATGATCTCGGTGATGCCGAGCGTCCAGACGATCTGGCGGGGCGAGAGCGGGGCCGGCGGCGCGGCAGTCGGTGCTGCGGAGGATTCGGGGGCGGCGGAAGCGGTCATGGCGCGCCCGGCGCAATTGGGGGGCGCCGGTGGCGATGCGGTCAGTGGAGCAGAAATTGTATCGGCGCCGCCGCTGGTGAGGGAAGGCGCACGCCGGGGGGTATCACGGGCCTGTCAGCCCTCCGAATGGGTGCCGTCCGGCGGGCCCTTCAGTTCAACGGTGTTGCCGTCGGGGTCCTTTACGTAGATCGACGGTCCCTCGCCTTCGGCCCCATAACGGCGTTCGACCGGACTGGTATCGACATGATGAATATTCATGTGCTTGAAAATTGCTGGGGCATCGAATGGATCGATACGCAGACAAAAGTGATCGAGGTTACGGCCTTCCGTACCCGGCCCTGCGCCGCCTGACTGGCCGATGGGGCCGTCCAGCGATACCAGGTCGATCAGGCTGCCACCGGCCCGCAACTGGGTGAGGCCGAAGGCGGGCTGTTCCTTTTCCACGGTGCAGCCCAGCACAGCGACATAGAAGCGCACCATCCGCGCAACGTCGGCGGTGCGCAACACCAGATGGTCGATGCCCCGGATCGCGAACATGGCGCTCACTCCCGTGTGTGGTTACTTGTGCAGGCCGTCGTACTCGATGACCTTGAGGCTGGCCAGGTCCACGCCGTCCAGGCAGCGCACGTTCACTGCCGCCGTGGGATTGCCCTGCGGGTCGGTGGCCTCCGAGTACGGCCCGATGCCGCAGGTGGGGCAGAACCGATGGGCGATCTTCATCGTGTTGAAGCGATAGGTCGACGCGTTCTCGTCGGGCGTTTTCAGGCGGAAGTTGGTCTTGGGCACGAACCAGAGCAGGTGGCCGCGCCGGCGGCACATCGTGCAGTTGCATTGCAGCACTTGCGTCAGCTCGCCGTCCGCTTCGAAGGCGACGCGGCCGCAGTGGCAGCTTCCCTGGTACGTGGTCATGGTGTCTCCGGTTCGTTGGCTTGCCCGCTGGCTGCCATGGGGCCACTCACTGGTCCGGGATCAGCCGCTTGCCCAGGCTTACCGCCGCATCGCGGCCATAGCCAAGGCGGTCGTAGAACGCCAGCACGGCATCGTTGGTGTCGCGCACCAGCAGGTTGATCTTCGGGCAGCCGCGCTCGATCAGCAGGGTCTCGGCATGTGCCATCAGCATACGCCCGTAGCCGTGACCCTGGAACTCCGGGTGCACGGCCAGGTAGTAGACCCAGCCGCGGTGGCCGTCGTAGCCGATCATCGCCGTCGCTACCAGCCGCCCGTCCACGTCGCCCACGCGGAACAGCTCGGGCTGGGTGGTCAGCTTGCGCGCGATGTCCTTGTGCGGGTCGTTCCACGGCCGGGTCAGGCCGCAGGCCTTCCACAGGTCGACAACGGCGGATTCATCGGTGGGGCGGTAAGGGCGGAGCTGCATGGCATGGCTGCGGGTTTGGGGAACGCACAGTGTAGCCATGGTAGTGGGCCGTGCAAATCAGGCGCGGTTTCTCCCTTCTCCCGCCAGCAGGAGAAGGGAGCACAACGGGCAACGAGCCATCAGGCCGCCTGCTGGCCCGCCTGCGGGTCGCGGAACAGCTTCAGCAGCCGGTCCCACTTGCCGCGCGCGGCCTTCAGGTTGTTGTCCTTGACGTGGCCGAAGCCGCGGATGTCGTCGGGCACATTTGCCAGTTCCACGGCGGTGCCATGGTTGGCGGCCGTCAGGCCCTTCGACAGCTCGTCCAGCAGCGCGCGGTACTCGCCGATCAGCGCGCGCTCGGTGCGGCGTTCCTCGGTCTTGCCGAAGATGTCCAGCGCACCGCCGCGCAGGCCCTTGAGCCTGGCCAGGATGCGGAACAGCGTCATCGTCGACGGACCAAAACGGCGCTTGACCAGGTTGCCCTTGTCGTCGCGCTTGGCCGTGGTTGGCGGCGCCAGCCAGAAATTCAGCTGGTAGTCGCGGCCCGGCTCGCCTTCGAACTGTGCGCGCAGCTTGTCGAGGAAGACCGGGTCGGTGTACAGGCGCGCCACCTCGTACTCGTCCTTGTACGCCATCAGCTTCGCCAGGTTGCGCGCGGCGGCCTCGGTCAGCGGCAGGGGCTTGCCGGCACCCACCAACGCGCTCTCGGCCGCGCGCACGCGGTTCACGGCTTCGCGATACTGCCCGGCGTAGGCTGCGTCCTGGTACTTGGTCAGCAGGTCCACGCGATTGGCGATCAGCTTTTCCAGCAGCGCACCGCTCGACGTCGGCAGCTTCACCACATCGGCGCCTTCGGTCTGCGTCTTGAGCTTGCCGGTCAGCGACAGCACGTGATCGGGGTCATGCGCCATATGGCGGCCCCAGTCGAACGCGGCCTTGTTCTTGTCGACCGACACGCCGTTCAGTTCGATGGCGCGCTCCAGCGCTTCGAGCGTCAGCGGGATCCAGCCCTTCTGCCATGCATAGCCCAGCACCAGCGGGTTGGTGTAGATGGTGTCGCCCAGCAGTGCCACGGCCAGCGCGCTGGCGTTGATGAAATCGCACTGCTCGCCCACGGCGTTACGGATGTCCTGCTCCGCCGACAGGCCCGGGAACTGCCACTTCGGGTCCTTGATGAACGCGGCGGTGGGCGTTTGCGCGGTGTTCACCACGGCGCGCGTGCGGCCCGACTGCGTCTTCGAGATGACTTCATCGGTGGCCGACACGATGGCATCGCAGCCGATCACGAGGTCGGCCTCGCCCATGGCGATGCGCGTTGCATGCAGGTCGTCGGGCCTGGCCGCGATCTGCACGTGCGACAGCACCGCGCCACCCTTCTGCGCCAGGCCAGCCATGTCGAGCACGGTCACGCCCTTGCTTTCCAGATGCGCGGCCATGCCCAGCAGGCCGCCGATCGTCACCACGCCGGTGCCGCCCACTCCCGTTACCAGGATGCCGTAGGCGCGCCGCATGTCCGGCAGCGCCGGCAGCGGCAGGTCGGGCAGGCCGCTCATCGACACGCCATTGGCCTTGGGCTTGCGCACCTGCGCGCCTTCCGCCGTGACAAAGCTCGGACAGAAGCCGTTCACGCACGAGAAGTCCTTGTTGCACGACGACTGGTTGATCTGGCGCTTGGTGCCCAGCTCGGTCTCCAGCGGTTCCACCGACAGGCAGTTCGACTTGACCGAGCAGTCGCCGCAGCCTTCGCAGACGGCGTCGTTGATGAACGCGCGGCGCGCCGGGTCGGGGAAGGTGCCGCGCTTGCGGCGGCGGCGCTTCTCGGTGGCGCAGGTCTGGTCGTAGATCAGGATCGTGCAGCCGGGCACTTCGCGCAGTTCGCGCTGGATCGTGTCGAGCTGTTCGCGCGGATGCACGGTCAGCCCTTCGGGCAGCTTGATCGCGCCGTTGTACTTCTCCGGCTGGTCCGTGACGATGACGATCTTCTTCGCGCCTTCGGCGGCCACCTGGTACGCGATGTCCTGCACCGACAGCTGGCCGTCCACCGGCTGGCCGCCGGTCATGGCTACGGCGTCGTTGTATAGGATCTTGTAGGTGATGTTCACCCCGGCCGCGATCGATGCGCGGATCGCCAGCAGGCCCGAGTGGAAATACGTGCCATCGCCCAGGTTGGCAAACACGTGCTGGTCGCCGGCAAACGGCGCCTGGCCGATCCATGCCACGCCTTCGCCGCCCATCTGGCTGAACGTGCTCGTGTTGCGGTCCATCCAGACCGTCATGTAGTGGCAGCCGATGCCGGCCAGCGCGCGCGAGCCCTCGGGCACGTTGGTCGACGTGTTGTGCGGGCAGCCCGAGCAGAACCAGGGCTTGCGTTCGGCGGTCACACGCGGCGTGGACAGCGCGCGTTCCTTGGCATGGATGATCGCCAGCCGCGATTCGATGCGCGCGCGGATATCGGCGGGCAGGTCGAACTTTTCCAGACGCGTGGCGATGGCCTTGGCGATGATCGCCGGCGACAGCTCGTAGTGCGCCGGCAGCAGCCAGTTGTTCTGCGGGATCGACCATTCGCCGCCCGCGTTGTCCTTTTCGTCGAACTTGCCGTAGACCTTGGGGCGCACGTCGTCGCGCCAGTTGTACAGCTCTTCCTTGAGCGCGTACTCCATGATCTGGCGCTTTTCTTCGACCACCAGGATTTCCTGCAGCCCTTCGGCAAAGGCGCGCGCGCCGTGTGCTTCCAGCGGCCAGACGCAGCCCACCTTGTACAGGCGGATGCCCAGCTGCGCGCAGGTGGCGTCGTCGAGGCCCAGGTCGGACAGCGCCTGGCGCGTGTCCAGATAGGCCTTGCCGGCGGTCATGATGCCGAAGCGCGCGTGCGGCGAATCGATCTCGATGCGGTCGATCTTGTTGGCGCGCACATAGGCCAGGCCGGCGTACCACTTGAAGTCGAGCAGCCGGGCTTCCTGTTCCAGCGGCGGATCGGGCCAGCGGATATTGAGACCGCCCTGCGGCAGGATGAAATCGTCGGGCAGCACGATCTGCACGCGGTGCGGATCGAGTTCGACCGAGGCGGACGACTCCACCACATCGGTCACGCACTTCATGGCGACCCACAGGCCCGAGTAGCGGCTCATGGCCCAGGCGTGCAAGCCGTAGTCCAGGTATTCCTGCACGTTGGACGGATAGAGCACGGGCAGGCCGCAGGCCTTGAAGATGTGCTCGGACTGGTGCGCCAGCGTGGAGGACTTGGCCGAGTGATCGTCGCCGGCCAGCACCAGTACGCCACCGTACTTGCTGGAGCCGGCGGAGTTGGCATGCTTGAAGACGTCGCCGGTGCGGTCGACGCCGGGGCCCTTGCCGTACCACATGCCGAATACGCCATCGAACTTGGCGTCCGGATACATGTTGACCTGCTGCGAGCCCCAGACCGACGTGGCGGCCAGATCCTCGTTCAGCCCGGCCTGGAATACGACGTTGTGCGCCGCCAGGTGCTTCTTGGCCTTCCAGAGCGATTGGTCGAGGGCGCCGAGCGGGGACCCGCGATAGCCGGAAATGAAGCCGGCGGTGTTCAGGCCGGCGGCACGGTCGCGTTCCTGCTGAAGCATCGGCAAGCGCACCAATGCCTGCGTGCCGCTGATGTAGATGCGGCCACGCTCCAGCGTGTACTTGTCTTCGAGGGAAACGTTTTCGAGCGCGCGGCGGATGGCGTCGCTGACCGGTGGGGTCAGGGGGGCATTCATATGTGCTCCTCTTTGGGCCCTGCTTGGGGCATGCTGTCGGGATCACCGACACATCATTTATGGGCAGCCGTTCGTGGTCTCTTGTGGAGGCGTTGAGCGGCCGTGTCTCTGCGCGGCATGGTAGCACCGGCGTGCAGGCCGCGGTACCGTGCGATGCAGCATAAAACGCGCCAGATACCCCCGTGCTTTCCCGTATACGCCTATGCTGCACGTGTACACTGCGGTGCATTCAAATGGCGCGCGTCCGTGAACGATGATGTTTGCGCGCCACACGCCGGGAACCCCGCCATGGTGCAACCCGGCCCCATCCAGAAGAACCGAACATGACCAATTCTCCCCGCCAGGGTGCCACCCTGGCCGTGCTGATCGACGCCGACAACGCGGCGCCCGCCATCGTCGAAGGCCTGCTGGCCGAAGTAGCCAAGTACGGCGTGGCCGCCGTCAAGCGCATCTATGGCGACTGGACGCGCCCGAACCTGTCGGGCTGGAAAGACCGCCTGCTGGCCCACTCGATCCAGCCGATCCAGCAGTTCCGCTACACCGTGGGCAAGAACGCCACGGACAGCGCGATGATCATCGACGCGATGGACCTGCTCTACACGGGCCGCTTCGACGGCTTCTGCATCGTGTCGAGCGATAGCGACTTCACGCGCCTGGCGTCGCGCATCCGCGAGCAGGGCCTGACCGTCTACGGCTTCGGCGAGCGCAAGACGCCCAAGCCGTTTGTGACCGCCTGCGACAAGTTCATCTACGCCGATGTGCTGCGCGGCGATGCGGACACCGATACCGAAACCGAGGCTGCACCGGCCAAGCGGCGCAGCACGCAGGAACTGCGTCAGGATTCGCGCCTGGTGCGGCTGCTGCAAAGCGCGTCGCAGGCCGTATCGGACGAGGACGGCTGGTCCACGCTGGGCGGCATCGGCAACTACATCGCCAAGCAGGCGCCCGAGTTCGACTCGCGCAACTATGGCTACGGCAAGCTGTCCGAGCTGGTCGCCGCCACCAACCTGTTCGAGGTGGAAGCGCGTAACGGTGGCAACAACAAGACACTCTGGGTACGGCTGAAGAAGCGCGGCAAGAATGAAGGCCAGCAGGGTGGTCAGCAGGGTGCCCAGGCAGGCGGTCAGGCCCAGCCAGCCAGCCAGCCGCAGCCGTCGCAGCCGCAGCCGCAGCCGCAGGCCCAGCGTCCCGCACCTGTGAAGCCGGCGCCCGCGCCGCTGCCCGCCCAGACCGTGGCGCAGCCGGTGCCGCCTGTGGAAACGCCCGCGCCGGTGGTGGACATGGACGCCATTCCCGAACCCGCGCCTGCGCTGTGGGCCGACGACGATGAAGTCGCCGGATCGGCCTCGACGCTGATCCCGGAGACCGTGGAAGCCGTCGACGAAAAACCGGCGCCGCGCGGCAAGCGCGCCCGGCGCCCCGACGTACAGCTCAGCGAGACCCCGTGGCCGATCGACCAGTCGGTATTCGCCGCGCCGGGTACGACGGTGCTGGCGGCACAGGTGACGGAGGAGGCGCCGGCTGCGGTGGCGGAAGCTGCCGATGTGGTGGAAGACGCCGCCGATATCGCGGAGGCCAGCGTGGAAACCAACGCCGAAGCCAAGGCCCCCGCCAGAAAGAAGCCCGCCGCGAAGAAGGCTGCGCCGCGCAAGCGCGCGCCCGCGAAGAAAGCGGCCAAGGCTGCGGAGTAAGCGCTATCGGGCCTGGACGCGCTGGCCCTTTCCCCGACTCCTTGCGTTTTGCGGGAGAAGGGAGAGCACCGGGGGCATTTCGCGGTTTCTGCTGGTTTGCTCCCCCTCCCGCGTGCAGGAGAGGGGGGAAAGCGCAGCGTTGAAGACCTGCAGCGCGGCCAGGCCAGCGCGAGCCGGCGCTACCGCACCAACTGGTTGATCTCGATAATCGGCATCAGCACGGCCAGCACGATCAGCAGCACCACCACACCCATTGTCAGGATCAGCAGCGGCTCCAGCAGGCTGGTCAGGAACAGCGTGCGGCGCTCCAGTTCCTGGCCTTCGCCGGTGGCCGCGCGCTCCAGCATCACCGGCAGGTTGCCCGTGGCCTCACCCGAACGGATCAGGTGCACCAGCACCGGTGGAAACTGGTTCTGCGCGGCCAGCGCGCGGGCCAGCGAGGCCCCTTCGCGCACGCGCGTGGTGGCGTCGTCGACGTTGTTCTTGAGCGCCACGTTGGTCAGCGTTTCCCCCGCCGCCTGCAGGCTGCGCAGGATCGGCACGCCGGCCGATACCAGGATAGCCAGCGTGCTGGCAAAGCGCGCGGTGTTGTAGCCGCGAATCAGCTTGCCCACCAGCGGCGCGGTCAGCAGCCAGCGATGCCACGACAGCTTGATATCGGGCTGCTTCAACAGGCTGCGGATGATCGCCGAGATCACCGCGATCACAGCCACTGCGGCCCACCACCAGTTGCGCACGAAATCGGACAGCCACAGCATGATGATCGTCAGCGTGGGCAGCTTCTGCTTGGTGTTGGCGAACACGCTGACCACCTGCGGCACCACGTACGACAGTAGGAAGATCACGATGGCAAACGCCACGAACGTGACAATGGCCGGATAGGTGAACGCCAGCCGGATCTTCGACGTCAGCTGATTGCGCGTCTCGATGTAGGTCGCCAGCCGCTCCAGCACCACGCCAAGGTGGCCCGAGTGCTCGCCTGCCGACACCAGCGCGCGATAGATGTCCGGAAAATCCTTCGGATGCTGGGAAAGCGCCACGGACAGCGAACTGCCGCCCATGACTTCGGCGCGAATGCCGGCCAGCAATTCATGCACGTACTGGCGTTCGGCCTGGTCGGCCAGCGCGCCCAGCGCTTCGTCGAGCGGCAGGCCCGACACGATCAGGCTGGCAAGCTGGCGCGTGAACAGCGCCTGTTCCTGCGTGGAAAGCCGCCGCACGAACATGGTGCTGCCGCTGCGCTGGGCCAGGCCGGCGCCAGCCAGCGGGTCGACGGTAAGCGGGGTCAGGCCGCGCGCACGCAGTTGCGCGCGCGCCTGCTTGGGACTGTCGGCCTCGATCACGCCCCGGTCGGCGCGGCCAGAGGCATCGGCGGCTTCGTAGCGATAGGCGGGCATGCTGCGGTCCCCGGCTTATTCGCGTGTCACGCGCAACACCTCTTCCAGCGAGGTGGCGCCGCTGTCGATCCAGCGCTGCGCGTCGCCGCGCATCGTGTGCATGCCCTTGGACAGCGCCACCTGCTTGATCTCCGATTCCGGCTGCTGGCGATGGATCATCGTCTGGATCTCGTGATCGACGGTCAGCAGCTCATAGACCCCCATCCGGCCCTGATAGCCCGAATGGCCGCACTTGTCGCAGCCCACCGCGTGCCACACGCGCTGCAGCGGCTTGCCCTGCGCGCGCAGGGCATCCGTCTCGGACGGCGTGACCTCGATCACTTCCTCGCGCTTGCAGTGCGGGCACAGGCGCCGTACCAGCCGCTGCGCCAGCACGCCAAGCAGCGACGACGACAGCAGGAACGGCTCGATGCCCATGTCCACCAGACGCGTGACCGCCGATGCCGAATCGTTGGTGTGCAGCGTCGCCAGCACCAGGTGGCCGGTCAGCGATGCCTGCACCGCGATCTGCGCGGTCTCCAGGTCGCGGATTTCGCCGATCATCACCACATCCGGGTCCTGGCGCAGGATGGCGCGCAGCGCCTTGCCGAACGTCATGTCGATACGCGGGTTGACCTGCGTCTGGCCGATGCCGTCGAGGTCGTACTCGATCGGATCTTCCACGGTCATGATGTTCGTGGTGTGCGAATCGAGCCGCGACAGCGCCGCGTAGAGCGTGGTGGTCTTGCCGGAGCCGGTCGGGCCCGTCACCAGCACGATGCCGTGGGGCTGGCGCACCAGGTGGTCGAAGCCGCCCAGCGTCTCGGGCGCCATGCCCAGCTTGGCCAGGTCCAGCCGGCCCGCTTCCTTGTCCAGCAGACGCAGCACCGCGCGCTCGCCGTGGCCGGTAGGCAGCGTCGACACCCGCACGTCAACCGGGCGCCCGCCCACGCGCAGCGTGATGCGGCCGTCCTGCGGCAGGCGCTTCTCCGCGATGTCCAGCTGCGCCATGATCTTGATCCGCGAGATCAGCGCGCCGTGCAGCGCCTTCTTGGGCCGCACCACGTCGCGCAGCGTGCCGTCCACCCGGAAGCGCACCACCGACGCCGATTCGAACGGCTCGATGTGGATATCCGAAGCCTGCTCGCGCGCCGCCTGGGTCAGCAGCGCGTTGATCATGCGGATGATCGGGGCATCGTCTTCGGATTCGAGCAGGTCTTCCACGGCGGGAATGTCCTGCATCAGGCGCGACAGATCGACCTCGCCCTCCACCTCGCCCACCACTTGCGCGGCCGAGCCGTCCTGGCGGTTGTAGGCGTCCGACATTGCCGCATCCAGCGCGGCCGGTTCCAGCACGCGCAGGTGCAGCGCGCCATGCACGCGTGCCACTTCGGCCAGCGCGGCCGGCGACGTCTTGCGGCTGACCCAGACTTCGAGCCCGTCCGGGCGCTGGTGCGCGATCAGCAGCGGTGCCTCGCGCGAGAACGAATACGACACGAGCCGCGCCGCCATCGGCGACGGCGGTTCCAGGGGCGTTTCGGCTCCGGTGACGGAAGGGGCGAGTGTTTCGGTAGCCATGGCGGTGATGCTCAGCTCTGCGGAGCCTGACGCTTCGCGAACGATTCGTCGTTGAACGACAGCGGCCGCGGCGTCACCGGCTGGGGTGCCTGCTGGGGCGCCTGCTGGGGCGACTGTTGCGGCACGGGCTGCGGTGTATTCGGGCCAGGCGTCTGGTCCAGCGGCAGCGGACCCTGCTGCAGGTAGCCGCCACGCGGATCCACGAACGGCGTGGTCGGCGCGTTGGCGGGCGGCAGCACCGGCGTGACCGCGTCATTCACGATCATGTTAGGCGACACGAAACCTTGCTGCTGCGTGCGCATGTAGTCGTAGCGGTCCTGCGTCAGGCGATCGGTGGCGGCGGTCGTGCGCATCACATACGGGCGCAGGAACACCAGCAGGTTGGTCTTGGCGCGGTTCTTGTTCTCGTAGCGGAACAGCGAGCCGATCCAGGGGATGTCGCCCAGCAGCGGCACCTTCTGCACGCCGTCGCCGTAGTTGTCCTCGATCAGGCCGCCCAGCACGATGATCTGGCCGTCGTCCACCAGCACGTTCGTCTCGATCGAGCGCACGTTGGTGGTCGGGCCCGAGGCATTGGCCAGCGTGCCGGCAACCACCGACGACGATTCCTGGTAGATCTGCATCTTGACCAGGCCGCCTTCGCTGATCTGCGGGCGCACGCGCAGCGTGATACCGACGTCCTTGCGGTCGAAGGTCTGGAACGGCGTCACCGTGGCGCTGCTGCCGGTCTGCGAGTACGAGCCGGTCGTGATCGGAATGTTCTGGCCGATCAGGATCTTGGCCTCTTCGTTCTCGAGGGTAATCAGGTTCGGCGTGGACAGCAGGTTCACGCTGCCGTTGGTGCCCAGTGCACGCAGCAGCGCGCCAAGGCCCAGGGCCTTGTTCACGACACCAAGGTTCAGGCCGCCCGCCGTGGGCAGCAACTGCTGGATCGCCGCCAGGCCGGCGGTCTTGCTTTCGCCGTAGAGCACACCGGCCGCGGTCAGGTTGACGATGTTCTGGCCGCCGGTGCCGAAGTTCGTGCCGGCAAAGCCGGTGACGCTGCCGCCGCTATTGACCAGGCCCTGCCACTGGATGCCGAGTTCGCTGGCCTGCGTGGAGGTGACCTCAACGATCATCGATTCGATATAGACCTGCGCGCGGCGCGCGTCCAGGTCCTCGATCACGCCGCGCAGGTTGCGGTAGACCGGCTCGCTGGCCGTGATAATCAGCGAATTGGTCGACGGATCGGCCTGGATGATGCCGCCCGTGGTGGGTTGCTGGTTCACGGCGAACGACGACGAGAACGCGTTCGACCCGCCGCCCATGCTGCCGAAGCCCGACGAACCCGAGCTGCTGCGGTTGTAACCGCTGCTGCTGCCACCGGTGTACTGGCCGCCCTGCGGCAGCGAGGTGGTCTGCGACGTGGCGCCCGCGGCGCCGCCGACGGCGCCTGCCTGTCCGCCCTGCGTCGAACTCGTAAAACTGCTATCCGCCGCGACAATGGCGCGCAGCGTGGCCGCCAGCTTCACCGCATCGGCGTTCTTGAGCGGCACCACCCAGATATTGCCGGGGCGCGCGTAGGGCTGGTCGATCTTCTCGATCAGCTGGCGCGCCTGCTGCACGCGGGCGCGGCTGGTGGCGCGGATCATCAGCGAATTGCTACGCGGCTCGGCCACCACGGTCGTGCGCAGCGACGCATCGCCGCCCGCCGCGCCGCCACCGGCGCCACCGGCCGCCGACGGGTCGAGCAGCTTTTGCAAGACCAGCGCCGCATCGCTCGCCACGGCATTCTTGAGCGGGATCAGTTCGACTTCGCCCGATGCCGGCGCATCGACGGCCGCGATGATGCGGGCCAGGCGGCGCAGGTTGTCGGCGTAGTCCGTGATCACCAGCGTGTTATTGGCCGGATAGGCGGTGATGGTGTTGTTGGGCGCAATCATCGGCCGCAGCACCGGCACGAGGTTATTGGCCGACTCGTAGTTCAGCCGGAACACCTGCGTCACCACCTGGTCGCCCCGGCCCGCCCCGGCGCCGATCACGGTCGGCGAGCCCTGCAGCTTGGCATCGGCTTCCGGCACCACCTTCGTGAAGCCGTTGGACTCCACCATCGCGTAGCCCTGCATGCGCAGCACCGAGCCCAGCGTTTCCAGGGCCTGGGCGCGCGATACCGGCTGCTCGGTCACCAGGTTCACGGTGCCCTTCACGCGCGGATCGATCACGAAATTCTTGCCCGTGGCCTGGCCCACGGCCTTCACCACCGATTCGAGGTCGGCATTGACGAAGTTCAACACCACCTGGTCACGGTTGTTGCGCGGCGTGATGTCGTTGGGTTGCGGTACCGGCTGCTGCGGCTGGGCCCACACCATGGCGGGCGACAGCAGCGACAGGCTGCACAGCAGCGCGGTGGCGCGGGCGCAGACGGTACGAACGAGGTGGTGGTGTGCTTGCGTTGTCATCATCGGTTTCAGGCTTGAGCTTCGGCAGCTTCGGCAATCAGAAGCGCAGCCTTGTCACGTTGTTTTCTGTTCGTCCCAGCAGGCTTAACAGGCCCGCCAGCTGGGTGGCCGCCTCGGGGTCGGCGTGGGCCGTGCCTTCGAAGCGGGACTGCCGGCCGAGTGTGCCGCTGCCCTCCAGGTGCAGCGGTCCGGCCGTGGTCTTCAGTTGCAGGCGGCCGTCGGCGCCGGTCAGGTCGACCTCCGCACGATAGCTGCCCAGCGGGCGCAGGCGGCTCACCGCCGCCGACATCTGATCCAGCTGCAGGGTCAGACGTCCGAATTTCTGGTTGCCGGCAAATTTGCCCTGCAACGCCGTCCAGTCGATCCGCATCGTGCCGTCAGGCCGCAGCGTGTTGAACGGTGCGCCAATGCCTTCCAGCAGCGACGCCGGCAGGCGGATGCCGCCGGACTGCACGGTCCAGCCGGCGGGCGTCACCGCCACCGTCACCGGCGCGGCCATCGTCATGTCCTGTTCCAGCACGATGCGCAGCGTGCCCGTCAGCAATGGCCAGAACGCCACGTCCCAGGTCAGCCGGCCCGGCAGCACGGTCGATGTCTGGCTGCCCGCGCCAGCCGACAGCGCCAGCGTGGCGCTGCCATGCCACAGCGTGCCCGCCGCATCGGCCAGCAGCACGCGGCGGCCGCTTTCCGTGGCGATGCGCTCGGCCATCCATGTGGCCGGCAGCGACGCCATCACGGTGACCACCACCGTTGCCACGCCGAGCAGCGTCCAGCGCAGCCATTGCCAGCCGCGCGACGCACGCGCGCGGCGGCGGGGCAGGCGCAGGGCCTCCAGGCGCGCCATCAGTTGCGGCCACCGGCGCCAGGGCCTTGCAGCGTTGCCGTGACGTTGACCAGCGCCGTGGCGCCGACATAGCTGATGCGGGCGTCGGTGACTTTCAGCCGCTGCTGGGCGCGTACATCCTGCAGCCAGCTGGCCACGGCACCGAAAGCCACCTTGTCCAGCTGAACCTGCACGGCGTTGTCGCCCGTGGCCGCCAGGCGCGTGGCCTTGAGGCCGTGCTGGCCGAGGTTGTCCTGCAGCGCCTGGGTCAGCGCGTCGCCGCGCAGCGACGGTGCCGGGCTGGCCTGCAGACCGCGTGCTTCCTGCGCCAGCGTTTCCATTTCCGCCAGGTCGGCGCGCTGCGCCGGCAGGTTGCGCATCAGGCGGTCGCGGCCCGTTGCGGCCGGCTCCCACAGCACCAGATAGCCGAATACCAGCACCAGCACCACCGCGCCGCCGCCAAGGATGGCCTGTTCGCGTGGATTGCGGGCGTTCCAGAAGGTGTCGAACCGTTCGCGCCAGGCGTCGGGGACACGCGGGCGCAGCCTGCCCAGGCGGCCGGCGGGCGTACCCGTTGCAGCGGTGGCGGCGGCCGGGCGATTGGCGGATTTGCCGAATTTCATGCGCCGGCCCTGCCTTGCGCCGGGTTCTCGGCGCGCGATTCGGTCTTGATCGTCCAGCGCGAGCCGGGCGGTGTCGGGGTGCCGCCCGCGCGGACGGAGGCGTCCGGCGGTGACTTGTCTTCTTCCATCTGCAGGCCTGCTTGCCGCGTTGCATTGCGCAGCGCATTGGTATTGGTGCCCGCCTTGAGCGTCACGTAGAGCGCGCCGGCGCGATAGTCGAGCTGCAGCAGCGCGTCCGGCGGCAGGTCATGGGCGGCGCGCGCAAAGCCATCGGCCAGCGGCAGGAAATCGCTGGGCGTGCTGCGGCCGCTTGCCGTGCGCAGCTGTTCCATCTGGCGGCGCATCAGCAGCGGTGGCTCCGCCACCGGCGGCACGTTCGGGAAGGCAGTATGCAGGAGATCGATCTGGGCCGCGTCGATGCGCCGGGACTCGTTGCGCAGCATCAGCCATTGGGCGTTCATGCCGATGATCTGCACCAGTGCCAGTCCCACGACCAGGGCCACCGGCAGACGCCACGCCAGCACGTTCCAGCGGTCCATGCGGCCCTGGGCGAATTCGAACTGCGCCAGGTCGAGCTGCGGATCGCGCAGGCAGGTCTCGGCGCCACTCAGCCAGATACGCCAGTTATCGGAAATCCGCGATGCACGTGCGACCGGCCGCTGCGTACGCAGCGCGGGTACCGGAGCATGGGCCAGCGCGGCAGGGTCGCCATGCCATTCGCCGGATGGGGCCAGCGCCTGCCACGCGCCAAGGGCCTGGTCATTGAGCAGCAGTCCGTAGCCGTCGTAAGGGCCGGTGCGTACCGTCAGTTGCCAGAGACGCGCGGTGTCGGCGGCAGCGGGTGGCGGCGCGGCGGCGTCCAGCAGCGACGCCGACTGGGCCAGTGCCGAGGTCGCGGCTTCCACCACCAGCGTGGCAGGCTGGGCCGATTCATCGGTGGTGGCCGGGACTTCGGGTACGGACGGCTGCGGCGCGGGCGCCGGGGCAAGGGCGTCGGCCAGGGCCGGTTCAGGGGTCTCCGGGGCTTCAGCGGGAACCAGGGCCGGAGCGGCGGCTTCCGTCAGCGGCAGGCACATCTGGGCTGGCAGCACGCTGCGGCGGCGGTGCTTGTGTTCGGTGAACTGGTCCAGCGCGGCGCGCAGCCAGGCGCGGTCGGTGACCATCAGCAGGCGGCGGCGCGGACCACGCGCCGGGGCGGCCGGATCGAGCGCCGGCCCCAGGGCGATATGGCACGGCGCGGCGTCCGTCGCCAGCATGTCTTCCACCAGATTGGGCAGGGCCAGCCGCAGGCGGGCCGGCGGCAACGGCGGCACCATGGCTGCCGTGAGCAGCACATCGCTGGCGGCCAGGATCAGGACCAGGCGGTCTGCCGCGGGCATTTCCGCGGCCAGGGCGTGGCCTTCGCGCAACAGCTCGGGGGCCGGGGAAGGGCTGCCGGCGCGGGTTTTTTCCGCGGAGGCGCGTACCAGCGCAAAAGGCATCGCGCCAAACTGCCACGGTTGCGGCTGGTCATGCGGCCGGTGCGGCAGGCGGACGTAGAGCGTGGTACTCAAGATTTCCCTGTTATCTATGGCGAAGATGCGCTGGAGGCGCGTGGCTGGCCGGTCAGCCGCCCGTTGGCGCCCCGTGCCACGCTTCGGGACGGGCTGGGGCGGACTGGCGGGCACAATCTGTGGCCCGGCGGCAGTTGGCTGCACCGGACCCGGCTCGGCGCAGCAGCATACCTTGCCTGTGTGACTTACGCGCGTCAATAGCGGTCCGACTGATTCTGCAGAACGATGATTCCTACACGCATCCGGGCAAAAACGGCTTGCGGCGCGACCCCGTTTCAGCGTTGCTCGGGCATGGCGTCGGCGTCCCGGACCCAGATGATCCGGGTGGTATTGCCGCTACCCAGCACGTCGGCCCGGAACACCAGCGACACCTTCAGCCGGCGCGCGCGCTCGTGGCGGACCAGCCCGTAAATCAGGAAGTAGTGGGTGCGTACATCAACCGCGTCGCCGGGGGTGACGGCCTGCGGGGCGATGCTCTGCAATTGGGACGTCACGTCGCCGGTGTTGTTGAAGTAGCTGCGGTCACGCTGGCGCACCAGTTCGCGCGCCCGGTCGATTGGCAGTTTGTCTATGACGGCGGAAAGGACTTCGGCCTCGGCGGTATTGGCATTGACCTTGGTACGTTCCGGCAACACTGTGACAAAGGGTTCCATCGCCGCCACCATCGCCGGCGTATAGCCGGGCACGGCGAGCAGGTCTTCCACGCTGTCGGGCGGCCGCGGCGCGGGCTGGCCGTTGGTCGGTACCCCCCGGGCCGCGCGCAGCATATATTGGGCGGTCGGCTCGGCCAGGCCGGCGTTCATGCCGAGCGTTTGAAGCAGTCGTCTGAAGGCCAGCAGCGACGGCTGGTCGATATTCGCCACGCGGCCGGTGCCGTCGGCCTGCCAGAGATAGAGGTTGGTCAGGTTGAAGCGCGCCTGCGCGTCGAGGATGCGGCCGGAGACGAACGATGTCTCGCCGCCTTCGGCCGTGCTGACGCCGGCCCCCAGGAAGTCGGACAGCCGGGTCTCGGCCACCGGCACCGACCACGGTTCGCCCAGGTAATCCACCTGCGAGCGGCGCTGGTCGTCGCGCAGGATCAGGCGCGACCAGTCCACCGCGGCGCGTTCGATCCAGGCGGCCTGGGCCACCAGCCGCTGGTTTTCGATCGAGCGGATCTGCACCTGCTGGCGCCACAGCATGCCGGATACCACCACCACGGCCAGCGTCACCATCAGCAGGGCCGTTACCACGGCGGCGCCTTGCTGGCGGCCGGGCCGCGTGCGGAACGACAGGGGGAAGGGCACGCGCGTCATCACATCCCCGTCATGCAGATTTTCTGGAACTGGCGCGTCGCATCGCCATCGCCCATGCGCGCGAAGACGTTCAGTTCGACGGCACGCACGGCGACGGTGTTCGAGATGGTGCCGATCCCGGCCTGCGCATCGCTGGCACCGGTGGCGGCGGCCGCGGCCGCGGCCTCGGCCGCGTTGGCTATGGCGCTGCCTTGCATCAGCGCGGTGCGCACCCGGCCCGTATCGACCAGCCAGCCCACCGGTTCGACCCAGGCACGCGCCGACAGCTGGTCGGCATCGCCAAGCAACGGGCGGATCTGCAGGCCCGCGCTGCCCGGCTGGCGCAGGGCCAGCAGCGCGCTCTGCACGTCATTGCGGGAATAGGCGGCACGGCTGGCCGCGCGCACCACGGTATTGCCGTCGAGCCGGTAGGCCACCACCTGCCAGGTCGGCGGCTGGCCTTCGTCACGGCGGTCGCGCACCAGCAGCAACTGGTTGGGGCCGATTTCCACGGGGCTGGCCTGCAACTGGGCCGGCGGGGCCAGGTGTTCGCAATCGGACTGGAACTGGCCGTAGAGCACCTTCAGCGCATCGAGCCGGGCGTCGTGATCGGTCAGCCGTTCGCGGCTGCGGGTGAGGGAATCCAGCGCGCGCCAGCCGATAACGGCCATCACGGCCAGCAGCGTGATGGCGACCAGCATTTCCAGCAGCGTGAACCCGCGCTGGCCGCCGGACCGGAAGCGGCGCTCAGAGGACATTGCGGGTTTCATTGGGTACCAGCGTGACCAGCCACGCCAGCCGCACCGACTTGTTGCCGGCGGACGGATAGACCGCGACTTCCACGCGTCGGAACGACGGATTGGGGGTACCGGATACCGATTCCTCGCACCACAGCGCCACGCCGCCCTGGGGGCAGTCGTAGCCGCGTGTGCCGGGCTCGGGCCAGGTCCTGGAAAGGCGCAGCGTAGCCAGATGGTTCTCGGCGCTGAATTCGGCCAGCATGCGCTGCTGCAGCGAGGCGCTCGACTCGACCATCGAACCCATCGCCCGCATGGCGGCGGTAAGCGCCACCGCAAGAATGGTCAGCGCGACCAGCACCTCGATCAGCGTGAAGCCCCGGGCCCGGGCGCGCGGATGACGCGTCCGTGCGGTCATTGCGTCACCGTTGCCACGTAGCGGCCGCTGCCGTCGCCGGTCACGTCCACGCGGATGTCGCCGCGCGTCAGCACCAGCCGCTGGGGTTCGTCGATCAGTTCGCGTCCGAAGATCAGCCGCACCGGGCCCGTGCCAAGCTGGCGTCCACCCTGGACGATGACCGCGCCGTCCAGCGGAATGCGCCAGCGGCCCGGCGCGAAGACGTCGGTGCGCATCGGTACCCAGCCCTGCGGTGTGGATTCAAGAAAACGCCAGCCAGTGGCATCGCCTTCCCAGGCCAGCGGCCGGGCGCCCAGCTGGGCGTCTTCCTGGGCCAGTTCGAACAGGCGCGCGATGCGCTGGCCATCGTCGAGCACGCGGCCGCGATCATTGGGCGTGGCGTTGACTGCCACCAGGGAGATGACGATGCCGGCGATCACCATGACCACCAGCAGTTCAAGCAGCGTGAAGCCGTGCAGCCGGCGGCGCTGGAGTAGGGCGGCCTGGCCGCGCGGCGTCGCCGGAGTCATGAAGGGCAGGGGACGGGCTTATTCCCAGTTGCCGATATCGGCGTCATTGCCGCTGCCGCCCGCCTGGCCGTCGGCGGCAAAGCTGAACACATCGATCTCGCCGCGCACGCCCGGGTTCAGGTACTGGTACGGATGGCCCCACGGGTCCTTGGGCAGCTTTTCCAGGTAGCCGCCGCCCTTCCAGTTGTTGGGAATGGGCTCGGTCGTCGGCTTGTTGACCAGTGCGGCCAGACCCTGTTCGGTGGTCGGGTAGCGGCCATTGTCCAGGCGGTAGAGCTTGAGCGCCTGCATGATCGACGAGATGTCCTGGCGCGCGGCAACGATACGGGCCTCGTCGGGACGGCTCATGATCTTGGGCACCACCAGTGCCGCCAGCACGCCCAGGATCACGATCACCACCATGATTTCGATCAGGGTGAAACCGCGGGCGAGGCGGCGACGGAGTTGCGTCCGGGGGGCGGCAGTCTGGGTGACGGTTCTGCGCATCGGTTGTGTGCCTTGATGGTCGAGGTATGGTCGGAGAGTATAACCCCCGCCAGATGACCGTTTGGTGTGCCGCCGGGGTGTCAGGACCGGATTAATGTACCAAGGTGCAACTGCAACAAAAATCTTGCATTGCAGATGCACGTTATCTATGATTCCAGGCACGATGCAACTGACCCGATTCTCAGACTATGCCTTGCGCCTGCTGATGTATGTATCGCGCGGCGACGGCACCCGTCCGATCACGATCGCTGAAGTCGGCCAGCAATTCGAAATCTCGCACAACCACCTCGTCAAGGTGGCGGCGCGGTTGTCGAAGCTGGGCTGGATTTCGGCCACGCGTGGGCGGCATGGCGGGCTGCAACTGGGGCCGGGCGCAGAAAAGCTGTCGATCGGCACGATCCTGCGCGAACTGGAAGGACACAAGTCGGTGATCGACTGTTCCGATCCGCCATGCGCCTTGAACGGCAATTGCCGTCTGAAGCGCGCGCTGGATCAAGCCGAAGAGGCGTTCTACCAGGCGCTTGACGGCATCACGCTGGCCGAAGTTTCTGGCAACAGCCGGACGGCCGAGTCGATTATCAGCCTGCATCGAGATTTCCTGAGCCGGCGCGTGGCCTGAGGCAGCGGGGCGAGACCCCTGCCGCAGTCTTTCGCCGGCTTTATTGTGCGTAAAAACATGCATTACAAATGCATGAATTCACAGGAGTTTTTGCTGATGTTGTCCGCTGCTTCCCGCCCCTATATCGATGCCAGCGTCCCCGTGCTGCGCGAGCACGGTCTTGCCATTACCACGCACTTCTACTGCGAGATGTTCGCGGCGCGCCCCGAGCTGAAGAACCTGTTCAACATGGGCAACCAGGCCAATGGCTCGCAGCAGCAGTCGCTGGCGTCGGCTGTGTTCGCCTATGCCGCCAACGTCGACCGCGCCGATGTGCTGGCGCCGGTGGTGGAACGCATTGTCCACAAGCACGTGGCCGTCGGCCTGACGTCGGCCCACTATCCGATCGTCGGCAAGTATCTGCTCGAAGCCATCGCCGCGGTGCTGGGCGATGCCGCCACCCCGCCGCTGCTGGCGGCCTGGGACGAGGCCTACTGGCTGCTGGCCGGCGAACTGATTGCCGCCGAGGCGCGCCTGTATGACCGGAACAACGTCAAGGCGGGCGAACTGCAGCGCGTGCGCGTGATCGCCCGCGAGCAGGAAGGCGACCAGGTGGTCTCGCTTACCCTGGGCGCTGACGATGGCAAGCCGCTGCGCGACTTTGCGCCGGGTCAGTACATCAGCGTCGAAGCCATCCTGGCCGACGGTCAGCGCCAGCTGCGCCAGTACTCGCTGTCTGGCGAGCGCGGCCTGCCCACGTGGCGCATTTCGGTCAAGCGCGAAGACGGCAACGCCGAAACGCCGGCCGGTGCAGTCTCTAACTGGCTGCATGACAACGCCCATGTCGGCACCACGCTGCATGTCAGCACGCCGTGGGGCGAGTTTGCACCGGCCATCGACGACCGCCGCCCGATCGTGCTGATGTCCGCCGGCATCGGCGTGACGCCGATGGTGTCGGTGCTGCGCACGCTGGCCAAGGAAAATCCGCACCGACCGGTGTTGTTCGCCCACGCGGCACGCCACGGCCGCCATCATGCGCATCGCGGCGACCTGACCTGGGCGCGCGAACGGATGCCGAACCTGCGTACCCACATCAGCTACGAGACCCCGCAGGCGGCCGATGTGTCGGGCCGTGACTTCGACCATGCCGGCACGATGCCGATTGCTTCTGTGCTGAAGGCCGAAGACACCTCGGCATTCAACGATGCCCGCTTCTACCTGTGCGGCCCGCTGGGCTTCATGCAGGCCCAGCGCCATGCGCTGATCAACGCGGGGATTCCGGTGGGCCACATCCACCGCGAAGTGTTCGGTCCCGACCTGCTCGACGACCTGCTCTGATCGGCCCCGATCCGGGCCATCTGCCGGGTCGGCACAACTGACAGACAATCGACGCATGCGTCTGGTACGCTAGGCGACCTCTTGGATTCTGCCGCCTGGCGTACTGCTCGTGCCAACCCTGACCCGGCCTGCCCTCCGCTTCGACCTTTCGACCCCCTGGCTGCCCCGCGCAGCCAGTCTGTTGCTATTTGTCGCACTGTGCGCGCTGATCACGCACTGGGTACTGGTGTTCAGCGCGATGCGGACGATTCCCGTACCCAAATCGGCGCGTATCGCCCAGACCGAGGCGGTGGAAACAGGCGCTGTGGCGACGCTGTTTGGCGGCAGTGCGCAGTCGGGTGTGCGGGATATCCAGCTGATCGGCGTGGTGGCGGATGTCGATGGCGTGGGGCCGGCAGCGGCCATCCTGTCCCTGGACGGCGGGCCGCCCAAGGCCGTGCGCGCAGGTGCCTCGCTCTCGCCGCAGATTCGTCTGACTGAAATCCATGGCCGCAATATCGTGATCGAGCGCAACGGCGTGCGCCAGGAAATCGCGCTGCCCCTGCAGAACACCGTCTCGGTCGGCCGTCCGGGCAATGCGCCGGCGGCACCGCCGTCCGGTGCGGCTGCTCCGCTGTCGACGCCAATGCCGGCTCCCGTGCAGTCGGCGCCGCCGCCGGTTGCCAGTGCGCCGGTGCAGCCGGCACCGCAACAGCCGCCGCAACAGTTCCAGCAGGGTGCCCCGCAACAGCAGGGCTTTGCGCCGCAGGACTTTCAACAGGTGCCCCCGCACGGCGCCGAGAACCAGCTGCCAAAAGACTAATCAAATCGTAAAAATACGATTTCGGATCATTGCGCAATCTTTGACTGTATTGCGGCCGTTTACGCCGCTAGTCGATTCTGTGAGGCCCGTAACATCGTATTAAAAGTGCCAACTTGGCGTGGTTGTCTGCGTTCTAATCCGTACATGCCCAACGCGATGAAAAGGAGCACAGACATGCAACGCAATCACAAGACGCACATCCTCAAGAGCTTTATCGCCGCCTCGGCCGTGTTCATGGCCGCGGGTGCCGCCTTCGCACAGACCACGCCGGCCCCGGCTGCGCCGCAGGCTGCTCCGCAAGGTGGCCCGGCACCTCACCACCGCATGGGCGGCCCTGGCGAGCATCACCATGGCGGCATGATGTGGATGAAGTCGGTCGACACCGACGGCGATGGCATGATCTCGAAGGCCGAAGCCGACGCGCTGTTCAACAAGATCGACACCAACCACGACGGCAAGCTCGACAAGAACGAGCTGGCTGCCTATCGCAAGGCTGCCTGGGAGCAGCGCCGCGCCGAGATGAAGGCCGAGTTCGAGGCCAAGTTCAAGGCTGCGGACAAGAACAACGACGGCGCGCTGACGCGTGACGAGTTCAAGGCCGCCTTCCCGCGCATGGCCGATCGCTTCGACAAGCTCGACGCGAACCGTGACGGCAAGGTGACCATGGCCGAAATCCAGTCGGACATGCAGAAGATGCACAAGGACCGGATGGACCGCATGCAGCGTCGCGGTCCGGGCGGTGCCTCGGGCCCGTCCGTCCCGTCGCCGAGCGGCAACTAAGCCCTTGCATCGGCAACCGCAAACGCGGCCTTCGGGCCGCGTTTTTTGTTGGCTGGCACCATCCTTGCCTCGCCCCACGTGACGCAAGCGCCCGCTGCATATGGCTGCAGTACTTGTCCTTAGATGAAATAAATTGCGGACTTGTGCACGACTTGTTAAATTTGCGCAAAAAAATTGCCGATAAACATATTGCGGAGCAACAAAACGTGAGCAAGGTGGAGCTGGACAAGATCGACCGGAAAATTCTGGAGGTCCTGCAGACCAACGGGAGGCTGACCAACCTGGAAGTGGCGGAGCGCGTGAATCTGTCGCCGAGCCCCTGCCTGCGTCGCATCCGTCGGCTGGAGGAGATTGGCGTGATCCGCCAGTACGCGGCGCTGCTCGAACCGAACAAGATTGGCCTGGGCTTGCTTGCCTATATCAATGTGCGGCTGGAAAAGCAGGGCGGCACGCCCAAGGGCAAGGCGCCGCTGGACCTGTTCCGGGCGGCAATCCAGACCTGGCCGGAGGTGGCGGCCTGCCATGCCATGACGGGCGAGATGGACCTGCTGCTCAAGGTCTACGTCGAAGACATGGAGCACTTTGCGCGCTTCATGCAGGAACAATTGCTGGCACATCCTTCGGTGATCGATGTGCGTTCCAGCTTTGCGTTGGAGTCGATCAAGGACACCACGGCGCTGCCCGTGGCCGGCGGGGCCTGACATCGGTCCACCCCACACATCGGCCGCACCAAACAGAAACGGCGCACCTTGCGGGTGCGCCGTTTCTGTTTGGTGATCGTCGGGCCGGATCAGGCAGTGCCCTTCTGTGGCACCAGCGAGCGCCAGAAGCGCAGGCCGAAGCGCCGGACATCGCGCAGGTTGCGACGAACCAGGTAGTCCAAATCAGCCACCTGCTCGTCGATGGCCTCGGTCAGGCGGCTCACCGTGTCGGCGGGCGGCAGTTCCAGATAGGCGTCGGCCTCGCCATAGGCGTACTGCACCTTCATGCCGGCCTTCTTGGCGATGTGCATCATTGCGGCGTTGCGCGACAGGCAGTGCATGTACAGCGTGCGGACGCTGGTATTGCGGCCATGCATGGCGGCGCGCTGGAACAGGGCGCTGCCGATGCCGCGGCCCCGGGCGCTCTTCGACACCGACACGCCGAACTCGGCAACGCGGCCCTGGGCGTTGTCGCGCAGGTTTGCGAAGTGGCCGACGCCAACCAGTTCCAGGTGCTCGTCATAGACGCCAAACACGCTGTCGTGGTCGAAATCGATGCTTTCCACATAGGCCTCGATCACATGGTTGCCAACCGACTGGCCGAAACGGAGCAGGCGATCTTCCTCGCCCAGGGCGAGAAAATGCTTTTGCAGGCGCGAGCGATGATGGGCAGCCAGTTCACGCACCAGGGTGGTGTGACGCTGGGTTGCCTGGCTCGCCTCGGCTGCGCGGCGAAGATCTTCGTCGGTGACTGCGCCGACGGCCTTGCTCAGTTCGAGCGGGTTCACTTGGTTTCCTTCTTCAGTGATCGGTATAAAAATAGCACCATCGCGGTGGTCGGCCCTGCACTTGCATCAAAAGCCGTGCGGTGGGAATCCGGTTTGTGATCCACAATGCTGGATTCGGGCAAACACTAGGTTGCTGCGACGCGAAAAGTATTGTAGTGGAATTGTCAGTCTCGCGTAAGCTACCCGGTCGCCAAACCGCGGCACGAAAGCGGCGCCAATCAAAAATCACTGATAATTCAATAGGTTATATGCGCGGCTGGGACGTCACGGGTGCGTGGGTTGTGGATTTGCTGCAACGCCGCACCGGCTGGCTTGTCTGTCGCATCGGTCCCTTTACGGGAAAGACAACGCCCATTCATGAACGAACCACCGATTGTTGTGATCTATGCGCATCCCGCGCCGCGACGCTCGCGCGTCAACCATCCACTTGCCGAAGCCCTTGCCGAATTGCCCCATGTGGCGGTGCGCGAGCTTTACAACCTCTATGTCGACTATGACATCGACGTCGTAGCGGAGCAGCGGCTGCTGTCGACCGCCGAAACCGTGGTGCTGCTGTTCCCGGTGCGCTGGTACAGCGTGCCGGCCCTGATGAAGCTCTGGCTCGACGACGTGCTTGAAATGGGCTGGGCCTATGGACCGGGCGGCACCGCGCTGCGCGGCAAGTCGATGCTGGCGGTGGTCAGCGCGGGCGGGCAGTCGGATGCCTACGGTCCCGACGGCGCCCATGGTCATCCCATCAGCGATTTCCTGCTGCCGCTGGAGCAGACTGCCCTGCAGTGCGGCATGAGCTGGATGCCCCCGATCGTGCTGCACGATGCCGACCGGGCGGACACCGACGCCGTGGCGTTGCACATCGAACACGTGGCGCGCCATCTGGCTGCGCCGCCACTGCCTCCGGAAACACAGGAATGGCCGGCATCCGAGGCCACCGGGGAGGACGCGCAATGAACCAGCATGACTTTCTGATTGCCCTGCTGGTGTTCCTGGTGGCGGCCGTGGTGGCCGTGCCGGTCGCGCGCCGTTTCCAGCTGGGCGCCGTGCTGGGCTATCTGATCGCGGGGGCCGCCATTGGCCCGTTTGCCTTGCGCCTGGTGACCAATGTCGAGTCGATCCTCCATTTCTCGGAATTCGGCGTCGTGCTGATGATGTTCGTGATCGGGCTGGAACTGGAGCCGCGCAAGCTCAAGGCCCTGAAGCAGAGCATCTTTGGCTACGGTTCGATACAGATGGGGACGTGTGCGCTGGCCATCGGCATCGTGGCGGCGCTGTTCGGCGCTCCCTGGCAGGTAGCCATCGTCGCTGGCCTGGGTCTGGCGCTGTCGTCCACGGCGATTGCATTCGCCACGCTGGCCGAGCGCAACCTGATGCAGACCGGTGCCGGGGCGGCCAGCTTCGGCATTCTGCTATTCCAGGATATCGCGGCAATTCCGATGATCGCGCTGCTGCCGCTTCTGGCGGCGGATGGCGCCGGCGCCACGGCCCATGGGCCCGAGAACTGGCAGACCGCCGCGAAGGCCGTGGCCGTGATCGGCGCCGTGGTGGTGGGCGGGCGGTACCTGGTGCGGCCGGCGCTGCGGGTGATTGCCCGGACGGGCATGCGCGAGATGTTCACCGCGTTCTCGCTGCTGCTTGTGGTGGGTATCGCGCTGATGATGGATGCCGTGGGCCTGTCGATGGCGCTGGGTACCTTCGTGGCCGGCGTGCTGCTGGCGGACTCGGAATATCGCCATGCGCTGGAGGCCGACATCGAGCCGTTCAAGGGCCTGCTGCTGGGTCTGTTCTTCATGGCGGTGGGCATGTCGATCGACTTCGGCATCCTCGCGCAGCAGCCGGGCAAGGTGATGGGCTGCGTGGTGGCGTTCGTACTGGTCAAGACGGCCGTGCTGATGATGCTGGCGAAGCGGTTCCGGGTGTCGCGCGGGCAGTGGCTGCTGTTCGCCCTGCTGATCTCGCAGGGCGGCGAATTCGCGTTCGTGGTGTTCGCCGAGGCCCGCACCGTGGGCCTGCTGCCGAAGGACACCGAGGCATTGCTGGTGCTGATCGTGGCGCTGTCGATGGTGGCCACGCCGCTGTTGCTGCTGCTGTTCGACCAGTTGCTGGCGCCGCGCCTGAACGCGATGTCGAAGCGGCCCGACGACGAGATCACCAATCATCACAATCCTGTGCTCATTGCCGGTTTTGGCCGCTTCGGCCAGATTATCGGCCGCCTGCTGTATGCCCAGGGCATCGGCGTGACCGTGCTGGACCACGATCCCGACCAGATCGAATTCCTGCGCCAGTACGGGTTCAAGATCTTCTATGGCGATGCCACGCGCATGGACCTGCTCGAAGCCGCCGGCGCCGCCGAGGCCAGGATCCTGATCGTGGCGATCGAGGACCTGGACGACAACCTCGGACTGATCGACAAGGTGCGCCACCGCTGGCCGGACCTGAAGATCTACACGCGGGCGCGGCATGTGTCGCACGTCTACCAGCTCATGGATCGGGGCATCGATGCCAACAGCTACGAGCGCGAAATGTTTGAAGGTTCGCTGATGTTGGGACGCAAGGTGCTGGAAGGGCTGGGCTTCGACCGGGTGGAAGCGCGCAGTGTGGCGTTGCGCTTCCGGCGTCACAATATCGAGGCTATCGATCGCTTCTACCCGTACTACAAGGACCAGAAGAAGCTGGTCTCCCTTGCCAAGCAGGCGCGCGACGAACTTGAGGAAATGTTCCGGCAGGACCGCGACCAGCGCCGCAAGCAGGAAGATGCCGAATGGTCCTGACGCCGGGCCGGGTCAGGAGGGGCAGGCCGGGGCGGGGCCCCGCTCAGGCCTGGCTGGCCGATCCGGGCCGCGCTGGCTGGCCGGCGCCCGGCATGCCCGGAGCCAGGCCGTTTTCGAGCAGTCCGACCACCATTTCGGCAAACGCCGCGTATGACAGCCGGCCACCGGGCTTGAGCCACGTGAACGTCCAGTTGATCATGCCGAAGACGGTCATGGTCAGCGCGGTCTGGTTGTCGCGCGTCACGCGCTCCGGATAGGCGCGTTGCAGCAGGCGGGCAAACGCCGCCACGACATCGCGCTCGCGCTGCAGGATCTGGTCGCGCTGTTCCTCGGCCAGGAACTTCACATCGTTGATCAGCGCGATATGGCGCGTCTGCGAGGTCTCGTACTCGGCCAGGAAGGCGCGCAGGAGATGGCCGAAAGTCTCGCGATGGCTGCGCGACTGGCGCGTACCTTCGGCCTCCACATCGGTGACGATCTGCATCAGCTGCCGGGTGTAGCGGTCCAGCAGGTCGAACAGGATCGCTTCCTTGCTCTCGTAATAGTGGTAGAGCCGGGCCTTGGACGTGCCGCAGGCCGCCGCGAGGTCGGCCATCGATGTACTGGGATAGCTGGAGGCGGCAAAGGCGGCGGCCGCCAGGTCGAGAATCTGTTCGCGTTGCGCCTCGAAATCGGGCGCCTTGGTTCTTGCCATAGGGGTCGGATCGATCCGCCTGTTGTTCTGTTATCGGTACGGCGTCAATCAGTGCTGGCAGCGAGGTGGTTGCGGCGGATATCGCAGGATTCGAGGCTTTGCGGGTCGCCGCGCAACTCCAGCTGCCCGGTGCTGACCAGTTCGCGGCAGCGCCAGAAGACAAACCAGTCGCTGGCAAGCAGGCCTTCGATGGCGCCCATCACGCTGCCCACCACCTGCGCGGCTGGCGTCCAGTCGTCGGGGCCGCGCTCCAGGATCACGTCGTCGACGTTGTGATAGGCCGCCGGCACCAGCGTATTGCCCTTCCACAGCCGCACATCGGCGTTTTCCTTGACGTTCTGCTGCCACTCGTAGCCCAGCCGGCCCAGGCGCAGCACCGATACCGGGGCGATGGTCGAGAAGCGTCGCGCCAGGCGGGCGGCCGGATACATGCCGATGGCGGTCAGGCTGCCGTGCGTGGGGGCTTCCAGTTCGCGCAGGTCCATCGCCACTTCGTTGATGCGCTGCGGCGCCTGATAGAGGTGGAAGACCACCCGGCGCAGCATCAGCTGGTCGGAGGCGCTCTGGCCGTGCCAGATGGCAACTTCCATGTCGTCGCGGCGCAGTTGCTGGAGCTGGTCCAGCGCCTGGCGCATCTCGGCGCCGAAGTCGATATCGGTGTGCGGCGCCACGCGCTGCCAGAAGCCCGAGCGGATCAGGCCGGTGCTGTCGATATCGGCGATCGGACCCACGGCGAGGTCGTCGCGCAGGACGACCACCGGGTCGGGGCGGGCGGCCTGGGCCAGTGCCTGGCGCAGCGTGTTGCCCGCGACATCGCCGTTGACGACATGTATGTATTGCATGACCGTGATTGTATAGGGTGCGACGGGTGCCGGACCTCCGGACGCGGCCGCCGCCACCGCCTGCAGGCGGCCGCTTGGCGGGTGATGCGACGCCTGAAGCGTGTTCCGCCATTGTAATCACGGCTCGCCACCGGCCGGGCATCGGCAGCTGTCTGACATGTGGGATTCCCGCCATAGCCTCGACACCCTTGACACCGGTCATTTGCCCAGGTCAGCCGTCAGCGTTCGTCGTAGCTGACCACCACCCGCGGCGTCAGCGCGCGGGCCTGGCATGTCAATACAAAGCCCTTTTCCATCTCCCACGGTTCGAGCGTGTAGTTCTTTTCCATCTCGACCTCGCCCTCCAGCACCTTGGCGCGGCAGGTACAGCAGACGCCGCCCTTGCAGGCATAGGGCAGGTCCAGCCCGGCGGCCAGCGCGGTGTCCAGCACTTTGGCGTCGGTCAGCGGCAGGCGCATCTTGTGCTGCTTGCCGTCCAGCACCACCACCAGTTCGGCGGTGCCGGCCTGGTCGGCATGGGCCGGCGCGGCGCGCCGGGGCTGGGTCAGCGGCACGCCAAAGCGCTCGGCATGGATCTGGTGCGGGTCCATGCCGGCGGTTTTGAGGGCTTCCTCTACTTCGTCGATCATTGACGCGGGGCCGCATACGAAGGCGGCGTCGATATCGTCCACGGGCAGCAGGGTCTGCAGGAAGGCGGTCACGCGCTCGCGGTCGAGCCGGCCATGCAGCAGATCCACCTCCTGAGGCTGGCGCGACAGCACGTGGTACAGCGTGAAACGCGACAGGTACTGGTTCTTCAGGTCTTCGAGCGCCTCGGAAAAGATGATCGTGTCGACGCTGCGATTGCCGTAGACCAGCGTGAAGCGGCTGCGCGGTTCCACGGCCAGCGTGGTGCGGATCAGCGACAGCACAGGCGTGATGCCGCTGCCCGCCGCAAACGCCACATGGTGGCGCGACGCCTCGGCATCGAGCGGCACGTGGAAGCGGCCATCGGGCGTCATCACATCGAGCACCTGGCCGGCGGCAACGGTGTCGTGGACCCACGTGGAGAACACGCCGTCGTCCACCAGTTTCACGGCCACACGCAGTTCGCCGCGGTCGTCGTAGTCCTGTACGCCGCAACAGATCGAGTACGAGCGGCGCACGTCCTTGCCTTCGACGGGCGCCTTGATCGTCAGGAACTGGCCCTGCGTGAAGCGGTAGGCATCGCGCAGCGCCGGCGGCACCTCGAAGGCGATCGAGACCGTGTCCGGGGTCTCCGGGCGAACCTGTGCCACGCGTAGCGGATGGAACTGTGGGGTCATGGGCCGGCGGTGCTCAGTAGGGTTTGAAGTAGTCGAACGGCTCGCGGCAATCCAGACAGCGATAGAGCGCCTTGCAGGCCGTGGAGGCAAAGCGCGACAGCTCCTGCGTGTGGACGCTGCCGCAGCGCGGGCATGCAACGGGGGGTACATCGGGTGGAGCCATGGCAGGCGCCCGCGGCTGGCGCGGCACGAAGCGCAGCGGCCGCACGTTGCCGACACGCGGCGCCTGTCTGGCGCACTGGCCCGGGGGGGCAATGCCGAACGCGCGCAGGCTGGCGCGGCCGGCTTCGGTGATCCAGTCGGTGGTCCACGCCGGGGCCAGCACGGTGCGCACGCGCCACGGCGACAGCCCGGCCGCTTCCAGTGCGCGTCCGACGTCTTCCTCGATCTGCGACATGGCCGGACAGCCCGAATACGTAGGCGTGATGATGGCCTCGACGGTCTGGCCGTCATCGGCCAGCACCACGTCGCGCAGGATGCCAAGATCGCGGATCGACACGACCGGGATTTCCGGGTCGGGCACGGCTTCCAGCGCAGCCCAGGCGACGGACAGCCGATCCGCGGGCAATACCGGGCATTCGGCGGGCGTGGCGTCATCGCACCGCGCGAAGGTGGGCGCGAACGGGGATGTCATCGGCGTGGGGTGCGTGCGCATGGGCAGCCTCGCGTCACCACTGCGCGCCCGGATGGGCCCGCGCCAGCCCCTGCAGTTCGGCCAGCAGGTAGCTCATATGCTCGGAATGCACGCCTTGCTTGCCGGTGGACACGAATGCCGACGGTGCCGGGCGCTGCAGCGTGGCGTCGTCGAGCGTGCAGGCAACCGTGGCTTCCCATGCCTCGCGCAGGCTCGACGTCAGCACGCCCACGCCTTGCGCGGCCACTTCCTGTTCCACGGCATCGACGGCGAAGCACTCGTTCATGTATGGCAGCAGATGGTCCAGCGCGCGCTGCATGCGTGCATGCGATGCGTCGGTGCCGTCGCCCAGCCGCACCACCCAGTCGGCGGCGTGGTGCAGGTGGTAACGCACTTCCTTGGCCGATTTGGCGGCGATGGCCGCCAGATCGGTGTCGGTGCTCAGTTCCAGCGCCGGCCAGAGTTCGGCCATCAGCGCGCTGTACAGGAAATTGCGCATGATGGTGACCGCATAGTCGCGGTCGGCGCGCGCCGTGCCCGCCAGCGGGCCGTGATGCGGCAGTTCCTGCAGCGTCCAGTTGCGGAATTCCGGTTCGCTGCGCCAGTAGGCGTAGTCGTCCTCGTGCCGCACGCGGCCGGTCAGCCGGCCTTCCAGCGCGCCGGCATGGCTGTACAGCAGGCGTGCCTGGCCGATCAGGTCGAGGCTGATGTTCGCCAGTGCGATGTCTTCTTCGAGCACGGGGCCGTGGCCGCACCATTCGGCATTGCGCTGACCCAGGATCAGCGCGTTGTCGGCCAGGCGCAGCACGTATTGCAGGGGGGCCGTCTGCGCCAGTGGCAGGCGCGCCAGGGCGAGGCCGTCGGCTACGTTGGTTTGCGTCATGGGGCCGGCCTTACATATGGTTCACTTCGTCAGGCAACTGGTAGAACGTGGGATGGCGGTAGATCTTGTCGGCCGCCGGGTCGAACAGCTCGGCCTTTTCGGCCGGCGCGCTGGCGGTGATGGCTGCCGATGGCACCACCCAGATCGACACGCCTTCCTGGCGGCGCGTGTACACATCGCGCGCCATGTGCAGCGCCTGCTGGGCATCGGCTGCGTGCAGGCTCCCGCAGTGCTTGTGTTCCAGGCCCTGCTTGCTGCGGACGAATACTTCCCACAGCGGCCATTCCTTCTGTTGTGACATGGTGGTCTCCGGGTCTGCTGGTCTGCCGGCGGTTTGCTGGTCTGCGCCGGGTCGATTCAGGCGGCCTTGGCGGGCGCTTCGCGCCTGGCGCGTTTTTCGGCATGGGCCAGCGCCGCCTCGCGTACCCAGGCGCCGTCGTCGTGCGCCTTTACGCGCGTTGCCAGCCGTTCGCGGTTGCAGGGGCCGTCGCCATTGATCACGCGCCAGAATTCTTCCCAGTCCAGCGGGCTGTAGTCGTAGTGGCCGCGCTCGGCGTTCCAGACCAGCCCGGGGTCGGGCAGCGTCACGCCCAGCACCTTGGCCTGCTCGACCGTGGCGTCGACAAACTTCTGGCGCAGGTCGTCATTCGAAATGCGCTTGATGCCCCACGCCATGGTCTGGGTGCTGTTGGTGGAGGCCGCGTCGGGCGGCCCGAACATCATCAGCACCGGAAACCACCAGCGGTCCACGGCGTCCTGCACCATGGCGCGCTGGGACTCGGTGCCGCGCATCATGCTCAGCAGGGCGTCAAAGCCCTGGCGCTGGTGGAACGACTCTTCCTTGCAGATGCGGATCATGGCCCGCGCGTAGGGGCCGTACGAGCAGCGGCACAGCGGGATCTGGTTCATGATCGCCGCGCCATCCACCAGCCAGCCGATCACGCCGACATCGGCCCAGGTCAGCGTGGGGTAGTTGAAGATCGACGAGTACTTGGCCCGGCCGGTGTGCAGGCCGTCGACCAGTTCGTCGCGCGATGCATTGAGCGTTTCCGCCGCGCTATACAGATAGAGGCCGTGACCGCCTTCGTCCTGCACCTTTGCCAGCAGGATGGCCTTGCGCTTGAGCGATGGCGCACGGCTGATCCAGTTGCCCTCGGGCTGCATGCCGATGATTTCCGAATGCGCGTGCTGCGAGATCTGCCGTACCAGCGTCTTGCGGTAGGCCTCGGGCATCCAGTCCATCGGCTCGATCTTGGCGTCTTCGGCGATGCGCGCATCAAAGGCGGCCTGCCTGGTTGCCTGGTCGGCGTCGGCCGATACGGGCGCAGGCTGAGGCTGGCCCGGCAGGTCGAGGCTCTGTGTGTACATCACGTCTCCTTGACTTTCGTCTTTGGCGGGGGCCGACCTGCTTGTTGTGCCGGGCGCGATACGACTTCGATTGGCGCGCGATGTTGTGGGGTCGGACAGTCTGCTAAATATAAATATAAACCGACCGGTCGGTCAATTTAACTGTCAGTCGTTGGGCACGTGAATCCGGCGCCACGTGTAGTATCGAGCTTCCACGTCTTAATGGAGGGCAACGCTATGTCGAGCAAGGCTTACAGCAAGATCGCGGTGGCTGTGGATGGCAGCAGCACGTCGGACCTGGCACTGCAGGAGGCGATCCGGGTGGCCAGCGGCGGTGGAGGTACCGTGCTGGCGCTTTATGTGGTCGACAACGGGGTAATGTTGTTCGATGCGGGTTTCTACGATCCCACCCAGATCGAGCGGGCTTTTGTGGATAGCGGCAAGAAGGCCCTGGAAGCCGCCGGCGCCGTGCTCGGCAATGCTGGCGTGCCCTTCGAGACCAAACTGGTGACCGATCCGGCCGTAATCGGCGATATCGCGGGGTCGATCAATGCGGCGGCCAGCGAGTGGGGTGCGGACCTGCTGGTGATCGGCACGCACGGCCGCCGTGGCGTGCGCCGTCTGGTGCTGGGCAGTGTCGCCGAAGCCGTGATTCGCCAGTCGACTGCCCCGGTGCTGCTGGTACGCGGCAAGGACTCGGCCGACTGAAATCGGACGCGGCGACGGTGCGGTGGTCAGCCGGCAAACCGGAAATGACCGCCGCGCAGCACGATCTCGCGCGCTTCGGTCAGCTCGAACAGCGATTCGGCGAGCTGCTCGATGCGCTTGCGATTACTCGTGAAGGCGCGCACCAGGTCTTCCTCGCGCGCCGATTGTGCCCCGCAATAGGCTTCAAGCGCCTCTGCCGTGACCGAATATTGCGACCGGTTGCCGTTCACGGTGGCGGGGCAGGACAGCGTCAGGCTGGCCCCGCAGTAGGTGGGAACGGTGCTGGGGAAGGTGATATCGACCATGGCGTACCTCGTCTTGCCGGGAACGGGGAAATCGCGAATATCCCTTCAATATAGGCAATCGCGGGTTCCAGGCAAGGCGGCTGGCCGGTGTCTCAGGGCAAGCCCCGATCCGCGTCAGCCGGCGCGGGCGCCCGGCAGCCGGACGCGTCCCGCCTCTGCCTGTTCCGCCGCCAGTGCCCGCAGGCCGGCAACGGTGCGATGGGCGCTGTCGATATGCGCATCTGCGTAGGTGCACTGTTCGGCCAGGAAGTGTTCAAACGGGGCATCGGATGGCGTCAGCGGCGCCATGCGCGCGGAGGCAACTGCCGCACTGACCCCGGTGCGTCCGGGGCGCACGGCCACCTCGGCCAGCCGGGCTTCCAGGTCTGTCAGCAATGACTGGATTGCGACCCCGGGCGCGGCATGCACTTCGCCAGACTCCGCACCCGCCCGGACCAGACCCGCCAGCGACGCCATACGTCGTGCCGTGACATGCAAGGCCGCATGGGCCGCACCCAGCCGTGGATCGAGGTCGCCGGCGCACTGCGCCAGCGTGTCTTCGGCACGGGTGGACGCCCGCCCGGCGGCCACGCGCAGGGCCTCCAGCCGCATGCGGGCCGGTGTGACGCTGCGCGCGGTGCTGATGGCGGCACGCAGGTAGACCGCATTGACGGACAAGGCATCCAGGCTGTGCCGATAGGCGCGCGACAATTCGGCGCGCGGCGCCAGCACGTAATAGCTGGCAAGCGCGATCAGGCATCCGATCGCGGTATCCATGCCGCGCAGCGCCGCCACGTGGCTGCTGCTCGACGCGGGCTCCCCCAGCCAGGAAAAGAGGATCACCGCCGGCGTCAGGCAGAAGGCAAAGCCGCCCGCGCTGCCGGCCAGCCGCAGGGCGTAGGCCGCCGCCAGGAACATCGCGCTCAGGCCAAGCGCCAGCGTCGGGCTGGGATGGGCCAGGCCCACTACGCAGGCCAGCAGCGCGCCAGCCAGCGAACCGGCAAAGCGGTGGAACGAGATCTGCCGCGTGGTCTGCAGGCGCGGACTCAGCACCATGATCACGGTCACGGCCACCCAATAGCCATGGTCGACCTGCAGCAGTTGCGACGGCAACAGGCTCAGGCCGCCGGCAAAGGCCAGCCGCAGCGCGTGGCGCGTCACGCGGGCATCGCGCGCGGCGATGTCGGCCAGCGTATGGCCCACCCGGTCGACCATGCCCGCCAGTCCGGCGTTCGGCCAGACAAACGACTCGCGCCAGCGTTCGAACGACGGATGCTGGGCCAGGGCTGCCAGCGCGGACTGGTAGGCTGGCGGGGCGCCGGCGTTGGCGCGCTGGCCGATCAGCCGGCGCACATCGCGATCGAGCATGGCGCTCAGGGCGGGCAGGTCGGGGGCATGCCGGGCCAGTGCCTGCCGTACCTGCGCCTGCGTATCGGCCAGGCAGCGCGCGGCATACACCAGAGGCAGGCTGTGTTGTTCGCCCGCGCGTTCGCGTAGCTCCCCGGCGACGATCAGCAGGGCGAAGATGGCGTCGGCCACGGTCACCAGGTAGGCGTAGTGCAGCATCCCGACCGGATCGACCATGCCGCGCCGGCCGATGACCGCAGCGCGCGCCGCTTCGATCCGCAGGCGGATTTCCTTCTTGTATAGCGAGGTGTCTTGCAGCCCCGGTGCCGCCAGGTGCTCGGCAAAGCGTTGCAGTGCGTCGTATGCGGCGGTGATCTCGGGCCGGGGGCGAGCATCGCGCTGCGAGGGAATCAGCACCAGCGAGATCAGGCACGCAAATACGCCGCCGCGCAGGTAGTCCACGCCCGCAGTCCAGGCATGAACCAGCACGGACGCTTCGGCCACCGGCTGCAGGCAGGCGGCGATCAGCACCACATAGAGCAGCTTGAAGCACAGCGCGGCGGCCGGGCCTCGTATTTCCGCGAGCCCGGCGATCAGGCCGGCGCAGATGACGACGGCCAGCGCGACAAGCGGCGAGGTTGCCAGGCTGGCACCGATCACACTGGCAACGGCTCCGCCGATGCCAACCGCGCCAAGCCCGCGCATGCGTGCGCCAGCCGTGCCCTGACGGTCGGCCAGGCATGTCCAGATCGACGCCGTGGCCGACCACAGATAGCCGTTGTCGCCGGTCAGCCCGGCAATGCCGGCCAGCGCGAAGAAAGACAGCGCATAGACCACCCCGCGCTGCAGGAACGCGGAATCAGGCCAGAAAGAGAGGGAGCGCAGGACGCGGCGCATGATCGGGGGCGGTCTGGTGGATGTCTCAGGGTGAGTACGGATTCCACTCTACGGGGACTATTGTTGCGTCGCAACATTTCCGTGAATTCGAGGCACTTTGCCCGGCGGTAGTGCCGCATCGCACCAGGGGCGGGAAATGTGATGCAAGACGGTGCAACTGTCACATTTCCGAAGTTCTACGATTGAAAGAACTTCAGTCGGGGCAGGATTCCCCAGATTTTGGGTAAAAAAAACCCGCGCAGGTTGTGCGCGGGTTGGAATCCACCGAGGTGGTGGAGGAGACAGACTTCACTATACACGACTTGTTGCGACGCACCAAGCGGCTTCTAAGGAAATGCCTGCAAGACAGCACAATATCCGTTGTTGTCGTACAACAAGAACGAGAATGTTTATCGAAAGAGATAGGCAATCCACACGGCCGCCGCCATCCCCACGACATCGGCGAACAGGGCGCACCCCAGGGCGTGTCGGGTATTTCGCACATTGACGCTGCCGAAATAGACCGCCAGCACATAGAAGGTGGTTTCGGTCGATCCCTGGATGATGGCGGCCAGCCGCCCCTGGAAGGAATCCACGCCATAGGTGGTCATCACATCCACCATCAGACCGCGGGCGCCGGCGCCGGAGAGGATCTTCATCAGCCCCACCGGCAGCGCGGGGACGAAGTCCGTGTTGACGCCAAGCCACGTGAAACCGGCGGTCAGCCCGTGCATGACCACGTCCATGCAACCACTTGCCCGGAACAGTCCGATCGCCACAAGAATCGCGACCAGATAGGGGATGATCTGCACGGCCACCCCAAAGCCTTCCTTGGCGCCGTCGATAAATGCGTCGTAGACATTGACGCGGCGGATCGCGCCGCATACCAGGAACAGGGTGATCAGCGACAGGATGAAGCCGCTGCCCGCCAGCGCGGCCATCTGGCTGACCTGCTCGGGCGGGGCGTGCCGCAACCAGGCGAACAGGCCGGCCACAGCGAGGCCGGCCACACCAAAGGCGGCCAACACCGCAGGCTTGAGCAGGTTCAGCCGCTGCACCCAGGCCACGGCCAGCAGACCGGCCAGGCACGACGCGCCCGTGGCAAGCAGCGTGGGCAGGAAGATGTCGGCGGCATTGAAATTGACCAGGCCCTGCTTGACGGCCATGGCCTGGCGAATGGCAATGACCGATGTCGGGATCAGCGTCAGCCCGGCCGTGTTCAGGACGATGAACATGATCTGGGCGTTGGTGGCCGTATCGGGCTGGCGATTCAGCGTCTGCAGCTCGCGCATCGCGTTCAGGCCCAGCGGCGTGGCCGCGTTGTCCAGCCCCAGCATGTTGGCGGACACATTCATCATCATCGCCCCCTGCGCCGGATGCCCCTGCGGCACGCCCGGAAAGAAATGGCGCAGCAACGGGTTCACCAGCCGGGCGAACAGGTCGATCACTCCGGCGCGCTCCCCGATCCGCATGATGCCGATCCACAGGCTCATCACGCCGACCAGGCCGAGAGAAATCTCAAATGCCGTGCGGGAGCTGTCGAAAAGGCTCGTCAGCAGGGCGGGAAACACCGTGGTGTCGCCGCCAATGAGCCGCACGCAGGCGGCAAGGAAGGAAAGTAGGAAAAATCCGAGCCAGACGAGGTTCAGTGCCATCGACGTAAATTAGGCCAGTGGAAGGCTCCGCCCCGTGGGTCGCGGCGAAGCCTCGCATCATAGCCTGCCGGTCTCACGCGATGTCGGCTCCGCGCTCCGCCAATAGCGCCCGCAGGATCGAACGATGGCAGTGCGCCTCGTCCTCGCAATAGCAACCCAGCGAAAAATTCGTCTGATGAGAGAAGGCGGCCAGCAGATCGAGGGTGCGGCTGGCGTCGGGCTGGTTCATCTCGGCCCGAAAGTGCTTTTCGAAGGCACGCCAGGCCTTGGGGTCGTTGGTCGCCTGTGCTTCCTGGGCTTGCGACACCAGTTCCGCAGACGGGGAGAGCACCGGATACCAGACGTCATAGAAATCGCGGCTGGCAAATTCGGCCTTCGGCACCCCGCGCGGCGGACGCCGGACGGTGCCCATGCGCAGCCCTTCATCCTTGGTGCGCGGTTCGCCCAGCCTCACGATACGGATCGTCATCGCAATATCTCCAGGATTACGCCGTGACGGCTGGCTTCAGCCCCAGATCGTGAATCATGGCGTCACGCATGACGAATTTCTGCACCTTTCCCGTCACAGTCATCGGCATTTCTTCAACAAAGCGGATGTAGCGCGGAATCTTGTAATGCGCGATCTGGTCACGGCAGAAGGCGCGGATATCGTCCTCGGTGGCAGTCTGTCCGGGTTTGAGCACGATCCACGCGCAGACTTCCTCGCCATATTTGGCGTCGGGCACGCCGAACACCTGCACCGCCTGCACCTTCGGATGGCGAAACAGGAATTCCTCGATCTCGCGCGGATAGATGTTCTCGCCGCCACGGATCAGCATGTCTTTTACGCGTCCGACGATATTGCAATAACCGTCAGCGTCGATGGTCGCCAGGTCGCCGGTATGCATCCAGCCGTCGCGGATGGCCTCGCGCGTCCGGTCGTTGTCATCCCAGTAGCCCTGCATCACGGAATAGCCGCGGGTGCAGAGTTCGCCGGTCTCGCCACGCGGGACGATCTCGCCCATGGCATCAACCACCTTGCATTCCAGATGCGGCTGCACGCGGCCAACCGTGGCGACGCGCTTGTCGAGCGGATCGTCGGTAGCGCTCTGGAATGACACCGGGCTGGTTTCCGTCATGCCGTAGGCAATCGTCACTTCGGCCATATGCATGTCAGTGACTACTCGCTTCATTACTTCGATCGGGCACGGGGCGCCGGCCATGATGCCGGTGCGCAGGGTCGAGAAATCGAACTGGCGGAATTCCGGATGATCGAGCTGGGCGATAAACATGGTCGGCACGCCATGCAGCGCGGTGCATCGTTCGTCGGAAACGGCCTGCATCGTGGCCAGGGGATCGAACGCCTCGCCGGGAAATACCATGCAGGCGCCGACCGACACGCAGGCCAGTACTGACAGGACCATGCCGAAGCAGTGGTACAGCGGCACCGGGATGCACAGGCGGTCGTCCGCGCCCAGGCGCATCGCCATGGCGACGAAGCGCCCGTTGTTCACCACATTGTGATGGGTCAGCGTTGCACCTTTCGGGTTGCCCGTAGTGCCGCTGGTGAACTGGATATTGATGGCGTCGTGCGCAGCGAGCTGGCTGGTGATGGCATCGAGCGCACCGGGCGCTGGCGGCTGAAGCAGGCTTGCATAGTTGAGCATGCCGGACGTGATGTCGTCGCCCATGCGGACCACTGACTGGAGGCAGGGCAGGCGGGCTGCGTGCAACTGGCCGGGCGTTGCCTCGGACAATTCCGGGGCCAGGGCCTGCAACATACCTATATAGTCACTGGACTTGAAGCGCGTGGCCGTAATCAGCATCCGCACGCCCGCCTTGTTCAGCGCGTACTCAAGTTCTGCCTGACGGTACGCCGGATTGATATTGACCAGGATCGCGCCAATGCGGGCGGTCGCGAACTGCGTGACCAGCCATTCGGCCCGGTTGGGCGACCAGATGCCTACCCGGTCGCCTCGGGTAATGCCCCGGGCCAGCAGGCCGGCGGCAAGCTGGTCGACCTGATCGGAAAACTCCTGCCAGGTCCAGCGGATGGACTGCTCCCTGAAGATCACTGCGTCACGGCTGGGGTTTGCCGCGACGGCGCGCGCCAGCAGCGCGGGGATCGTGTCGTCGGACAGCGGGATATCGGTCGCACCAACCACGTGTGAACGGTCGACGGGCACGGATTGCTTCATGAGTGTCTCCTTCAGCAGCGTCTTCTGACAGGTTGGCTGCCAGCTTAGGGCAGTTCCGAAACCAAGGCTGTCGTCGCCGTGACAGTTGCGCTGATTCGGGTACCTTGAACTTTTTTCCGAAAGGGCTTGCGCACCCGTCGAAAGCCATCTAATATTCGCCCCCTCGCAACACGAAGCGCGCTGCAAACGCAGCAGCGACAAGGGTTTGCGGGGTTGGCAGGGGGTTGGGGTTGCGAGGGTTTGCAGCGCTGACCGGCAGAAAAAAGTTCTGCAAAAACTGTTGACGAAA
>NZ_BBQI01000058.1 GCF_001652915.1 Cupriavidus sp. D384 | reverse complement strand
AAACGACGCAGCGACAGCGAACGGCAAAGCCGGCCGCTGGGGTTCTTTAACAACCAAACAACCGATAAGTGTGGGCGCTTGATGGCGAACGCCACGAAGCTTGCTTCGTGATGCTTCAAAAGTTATCAGTGCTCGCACAGTAAAACATGTTGGTTTGCGTCGCGAGACGCGAACCAGTCAGTTTTCTGAG
>NZ_BBQI01000057.1 GCF_001652915.1 Cupriavidus sp. D384 | reverse complement strand
GTAGCGTTGGGTGGGATCCTCAAATCAACGCTTCATCCAGTCGTCGCGCTGACGTCCGCTGGAGGTATTTCAGCAGCCTGCTAGACGTCACTCCGATGCTGGACAAACAATAAGGGAGAGCGAGCACTCCCCCTTATTCGCTCCCGCTCGACTCGCTCTTAAATAGCCGCGTCCTTCAGCTTCTTCAGCGGACGAACCTTGACCTTCACCGATGCCGGCTTAGCAGCAAACCACTGATCTTGGCCAGTGAACGGATTCTTGCCGAAGCGCTTCTTCGTCGCCGGCACCTGGATGGCCGACACTTTGAACAGGCCCGGCAGCGTGAACTCGCCAGCGCCCTTCTTGTGGATCGAGCTCACGATAGTGTTCTCGAGGTGCGACAGGACCGTTTGCACCGTCTTCTTGTCCAGTTCAGTCTGGGCAACCAGGTGGGCCAGCAGGCTCGACTTGTTGAACGTATCCTTCAGCGGCTTTGCGACCGGCGCTGCTGCGGCCACCTTCTTCGCCGCCGGAGCCGCCTTCTTTGCTACGGGTGCAGCCTTCTTTGCCGGTGCTGCCGCCTTCTTTGCCGCAGTCTTCGGTGCGGCCGTCTTCTTCGTTGCCATGTGGCTCCTGTCGCAAAATACCGGCACGATTGCCGGAATCCGCGCAGCATAGCGAAAACTAGCGTAGGCGTGCAATGGGGGAATGCGAAACTCCCCTCCGGCTAGTCGCCCCGTGGATAACGGCTGCCTAGCAACCGCCGTAATTCTTTCGCCCGCTCGCGGTGATGGTATAGGTTCCGCCCCGCGGTCCCGTGTAGCAGGTCTGCGCGGACGGAGCACTGCGGGTTGAGACAAAAGAGTTTGCCGATCTTACGCCCACTGTGCTTGGGGTAGGCACAGTACCCGTAGAGGCGCGCCCGCCGCCCCGGTGGCAGTGATATTCCCCAGTCTTGCGGTTCGTGTGGCATCCATCAGCATCCAGGCCGCCGCCATGGGCGAACGCTGTACCGGTGAACAGCAAACCTGCAATGCAGGCGAAGAAGCCCCACTTGCATGCATCTAGAACGCCGCCAAGATGCCGCGTCGACTGAATTTTCATGGAACCCCGTCCCTTTAGTTTTTTGTATGTGTGCGTCGGAAGTTCCGGCGCATGCGGCAGATTTTCCTGCCAATGACCGACCGCTGACCATCCCGCGATAGTAGGAAGCCTCTTCGCGATCGCAGGTATCCCGCCTAGACGACGAGAATGCAGCCAGGCCACCGCATTGGCCCCTGGCTGCCCCTCCCTCCACTACTGCATCGACCTTCCGACTCGTGCCAACTCATCCAGAACAACGCCCTTGAACTGCTCGAACACAATCCAGTTGTTGTACTGAGCGCTCCAGTACCCTCGGCCCCGGCAAATCGGCTCTATGAGTTCCCGGACTGGCTCACACAGGGAGTGGAATACCACGATGTTGTTTATCGGCAATTCCCGGACCCGCACGGTCACCCCGTACACAGAAAACGTCCATACTCCGTCTCGCTGAAACATATGACCCTCCGTCGTTGAAAGAGTGGTCAGGCTAGTGGTCAGCGCGCTCTACAAATAGTCTCCAACAGTGGAAAGAACTGTAACGCACAGAATTTTTTCCATGCAAATCAAAGACATGGTCGACACGACGGACTCCGAGCACCTACCAACCTTCCTGGAGCAAGAGGCGGCGCTTGTCGCGTTCCTCGACTACTTTTGCCGGCCAGACGAGCGCGAAATGTGGGCCATAAAGGTAGCGCGAGCCCTAGCAGAGGATGCGCTCGAACGTCTGCGCAACGGCAAGCAACCTGCCGAGTACAACTCAGCAAACATCGCCGGTTTGGTCAGCCATAACGTGGCGCCCGAAGACGCAACAAGATGGCTCGCGGGCATATGGGCCAAGCTTAAGCGCCGGATGGACGAGCGCGAAGCGGGTATGCAGGACACTGCAGGGCAGGCTCATCTCCCCTTTTATGCCTGGCCAAGAAAGACTGCTAGTAGCGGCGGAGCCGGTAACAGCTCGACCTATGGCATCGCTTTCCTGCCAGTACCACAGGTGGAGGGGCAAGCTGAGGCCCCGCCCGTTAATGGCATTGCTTATGTACGCGACGTGACTCTGAGACCTCATTTTGGGTCAGGCCACTGGTCGAAGCTGGTTTCGCCCTCAAAGGATGGCGTCGAAATCTGTTCCTCGCCTACGGGCTGGGCGGCATGGCTATCGTTGGCTGCGTGCTTCTTGTCCTCTGGGTCATCGTCACAACTCAGGCCGCGCGGTTGCCCAGCGGACAGCTTTTCGCTCTTTTGCTGCTTGCCGGCCTGGTAGGCTGGGTGGGGTACACGCTCTTTCGGCCATTCTGGACACTGATTGACCGCCGGATAATCATGGCCCCGGACGCACTAGTCTCCCTGCGCGAACGAGGCGTTCAACTTGAGGCTGCAAAGGAGAACATGGAGGATGGGCAATCTGTTCGGATTGTCCGGCTGGTGAGGTACTCAGGACGTTGCCCAATCTGCAGTGAACACGTTTACCTGCACGACGGCCGGAAGGATTTTCCAGGCAGGCTTGTCGGCCGCTGCGACGAACATCCCTCCGAGCACGTCTATTCCTTCGATCGGCACACCAGAGTTGGCAAGCCGTTGCGGTAGCGCGATTCACGCCTTCATAAGCTCATATGGACAATTACCAAGAGCCGGCACCGCAAGCCCTCAAGGACGAGGTTCTGCGTAAAGTGGGCCGGAACCTGCTTTCCAATCAGCAGGTCGAGCAAATATTGAAAGTGTTGATTTGCACTGAGAACTGACCCACCTGACCCGGTAATTTGCATCGAATGTTGACCCACGTGTAGAACACTGTCCTGCT
>NZ_BBQI01000056.1 GCF_001652915.1 Cupriavidus sp. D384 | reverse complement strand
AACACCGCCTCAAGACGAAGCATGAACCCAGGGTGGGTCAATTTTCGATGCAAATGCTGGGTCCGTTTTCCGTGCAAATCAACATGGAATGCCGGTTTCGTTGGATTTCCCCGCCATTGCCGCGCAATCACAAGCCGCATTGACGACTTCCATGCAGGGCGCAGCAGTCGGAGACGCAGTGCTCGTCGCATCGGCCGCAGACGTCGCAGGCGTGTTCTTCACAGCTGCCGTGACGGCTCCCAACGTTGTGACGGTCTACGCCAAGAATTTCACCGCGGCGCCCATCAATCCTCCTTCCACCGCCTTCCGCATCACGGTCATCAAGGGATAACATGCCAGCCGTCAAACTATCGCCAATCTTCAACAACCAGGTCGTCAACGACGCTGGAGCGCCGGCCAGCGGATGGAAGGTGTACACATACGCAGCGGGCTCCAGCACGCCGCTTGCAACCTACACGGACTCCGCAGGCACTGTGCCGCAGAGCAATCCTGTCATCATCAACGCGCTGGGCTTTCCGACCAATGGTCCGATCTGGTTGCAATCTGGGCTGGCCTACAAGTTCGTCCTGACCGATGCGAGCGATGTCGTCAAGAAGACGATAGACAACGTTGCTGGCGTCAATGACACCAGCAGCACGGTTAGCCAGTGGCAGGCATCGGGGCAGGTTCCGACGTATGTGAGCGCAAATTCGTTCACGCTGTCGGGCGATCAGACCAGCGAATTCCACGTTGGGCGCCGGCTGCAGTTCACAACGACGGCCGGCACGGTGTATGGCACGATCATCAGTTCCGCCTTCACGACGCTGACGACGGTCACCATGTCGATGGATGCGCCAGGCGTTCTGGATTCCGGGCTGAGCACCGTGAACCTGAGCATTCTGCGGGCAGACAAGAACGCGGTGCCGACAACGAATCTGCCTCTGTCGTGCCGCAACAAGCTGACGAATGCGCGCTTCAACATCAATCAGCGCCTCTATGTTTCTGGCACGAATACTACAGCTGCCAACCAGTACACCATAGACGGCGTCAAGGTGGTGACGTCGGGTCAGAACGTGGCGTTTGTGGCGAGCGGGAACCATTTCACTCTGACCGCGCCCGATGGTGGCTTCGAAATGCCCGTGGAGGCCATCAATATCGAGGGCGGCACGTACTACCTGAACTGGCTCGGCACGGCCACTGCTACGGTCAACGGTACGGCAGTAGCCAAGGGCGGCGGCATTGTTGTTGCAGCAAACACGGCGGTTGCCGTCCGCTTCTCCAATGGCACCGTGGAGCTGCCGCAGTTCAAGCTAAATGGCGTCTCGCCATTCGACGGGCTGCCAGATGCGTTGGAACTTGTCCGGTGTCAGCGATGGTTGCGCGTCGCCCAAAACCAAACTGGTCATTGCGTCAGCGCAAATGGCGTATTCATGTACATCCAGCACCCCGGCATGCGGGCCATTCCGACCATAACGGTCAATGTTCCAATCGTAGTCGGCGATGCTCTGGCGAACTACACGCAGTCTGCGGCAAACGTAGCGATTAGCGCAAACCAACGCGACTCTGGTGTCTATGCATGCGGGAACTTCACCGGTATGACCGTCGGTAGATTTGTAGGGCAGACGTCGGCTACTTTTTACATCAGCGCAGAACCCTAAAAGGAATCGAGATGTACCAACTGAACAAGAACCTAAAAGGGGAAGTCTCCTGCGTTATCAGGATCAGCGATGGCGCTGCGATTCCTTTCGACGAAGACAACCGCGATTACTCCGAGTATCTGGAGTGGATAGCGGCTGGCAACACACCGCTACCAGCCGAAGAAGCTACCTGATTCCAGCGACGATTGGGGCCAGCGCAATGGCTACCTTCTGGCCCTTGATTGCATAGAGATCGTCGTTGGGGTGGAGACAGTCGGTCAGCATGCCCTTCCAATCCGGGAGGCTCCTAATGTAGTCGTATTGGGCAATGAGCGGCGTGCGGGTGTCGACAGCGACAGTGCGCATGATGGCAACGTACTTTTCCATGTCATCGCCACCCGGAATGCAGATCGGGTTAGGTTCTTCGAGAACGGCGATTTTCCCGGCAGCGCGCACGATGTTCACGGCTGCGATAAGGGATTCGCGGTAGTCATCACGAGACGAACGGGTGTAATCGTTGATTGCCCAGTTCATGACCACGATGCGGGCCGGGTCAGTAGCCATGCGTTGGGCGAACGGCATGTCATAGCGTGGCTGGCCGACGATTGCCTCCCTGGCAGTAGCACCGCCGCGACCCTGATTGGAAACAGTGACGGTATCGCCGAACTGCTCGCGCAGGATCGATTGCGTCACGGCCGGCGCAGGGTGAGCGGATCGAGCGTAGGACGAGTCGATAGTCTGCTGTCCCCAGATGGTCGAATCACCTTCAGCGGCAATGACAATGCTCGGCTTTTGCTGTGCCTGTACTGCGGGCTGTTGTGGGGCGGGGTCAGCGCTTTCACCGCCTCCGCAGCCGCTGCAAGCCATGACAAGTAGACCAAGGAAAGATGCCGCCAAGCCTTTCATCGCTCGGCGCCAGAAAGATCGATCGTTGCCCCGGCGCTTCGCATGCGCTGCAGGATCCGGCTGATCGTCGCCTCGTCCAGTTCCAGGCGAGCCATTGCGAAGAACAGCATCTGCGGGCTGACTTCCCGAGGTTGTTGCCCCCCGGTGTACTTCCGCCATTGGTGATCGCCAGCCAAGCCGAACAACTCTGCCATTTGTTTCCCGGTCAGGCCAAGCGTCTGCTTCAGGTCGGCCAACTGCTCTGTAGTCGGTGGGGTGTACAGCATGGTCTTGGGAGTGGATGTGGCGCGCATGAGCGCGGAATGCTGGTCGCATGATTCGTCCTTTCGGGGTGGTGGGCTGCGCATGTAGCGCTACCGCATGACCTGAGTATAGACCCATTGGGTCTAGTGTCAATAGAGCCGCCCACCTTTGGGTGGCTTTTCATTTTGGAGCCACAGATGCCGTACACCGATCCTGCAAACCTGCCGGGAGGCCAGAACATGGCTGCGTTCCTGGACATGCTGGGATACAGCGAAGGGACGGACAACGGACGGCAGCCGACTAAGGACCATGGCTATGACGTTCTGGTAGGTGGTGGTCTTTTCTCGGGCTACGCAGATCACCCGCGGCAGATGGTCGATCTGCCACGGCTCGGGATCAAGTCGTCGGCTGCTGGGCGGTATCAACTGCTGTCGCGGTACTTCGACGTCTACAAGCGGCAACTCGGGCTGAAAGACTTCGGGCCCGGAGCGCAGGACGCCATCGCTGTGCAGCAGATCCGAGAGCGCCGGGCGATCCCTGACATTGAGGCAGGGCGCCTAAAAGATGCCATCGCCAAGTGCCGGAACATCTGGGCAAGCCTGCCAGGAGCGGGGTACGGCCAGCACGAACACGATTTCAATACGCTAAGAGCGCAATACCTGCTTCACGGCGGGGTAGATAACGGGGTCTGACATGCAGGAAAACACAGGTGGTTTTGTTTTGCGGGTTATCGAGGGCTTCGCGCCGTGGCTCCCCGGAGCTGTTGGTGCGGCGCTCTCGCTTCGTTTCATTCCGGGGAATCGCTGGCAGAAAATTACGGCCTTTCTGCTCGGCTTTGCGTGCGCCGGTTATCTGGGCGGATGGCTGATCGAGTATCTGGAGGTGAAGCCAGACAGCCTGACAGCGAGGGGCATTTCCTTCGCCATCGGGTTGTTCGGCTTTGCCATGGTGCTCCACGCCACCCAACAGATTCCGGAGATCTTCAAGGCCCTGCTCGACTGGTTCAAAGCCTGGGTCGGCAGGATCACCCCCGGAGGCAAGTAAATGCTGTTTATCGTCAACATTATCGCGAACCTGGTCATCATGGCCGGGACAGTCTGGGCGCTCTACACGCACAAGGTTCCGACGAGGACAGCGGGGTCTGGGGTGCTGGGTCTGATTTTCGTCTCGGCGATGCTGAACATGGACCGGGAGTATTGCCACAGCCGGCCGGAGATCATGCTGAACGTGTCGATTGCCATTGCGGTGATCTGGGCGTTCTGGCGGCTGGAGTTGCGGCAGTGGAGGCAGGCATGACGCTGCTCGACCCGCGGCTGTGGGGCGCCGCGCTGCTCGTTCTGGCCGTTGGCTGCGGCTCCAGCTACATGGCCGGTCGTTCGGATGGCAGAAAGCTGGAGAATCAGGCCCGCCAGGCGGAGATTGACCAGTGGAAAGACAACGCGGACGTGGCGTACAGCCTCTACCTAGAAGCGCGCGACAAGAAGGAAGTCCGGTATCGGACCATCACCAAGACTATCGAGGTAGCGAAGAATGCGACGCCTGATATCCCTGATTGCCGTACTGGCGACGACTGGATGCGCATCTACCGGGACAATGCCGCGATTGCCAATAGCGCAGGCGTGCCCACCGGTTCTGGAGGCGCCGACGGGGCCGACGCTGGCCGACCTCAGGCAGTTCGCCCTTGATCTTCAGAGGCAGGGGGGAGAGTGCCGGGACCGGCATCAAGCTCTGATCAATGCCCTAACTTTGGCGCATTGAATGAGATAGAGCCTGTTTTATGAGATCGAATGACTTTCCGAAACTTCCGTAAGTCATTGATAAATAAGGTGGCGGAGAGAAGGGGATTCGAACCCCTGATAGGCTATTAACCT
>NZ_BBQI01000055.1 GCF_001652915.1 Cupriavidus sp. D384 | reverse complement strand
CACCGGCCGGGATGCCGCCGATGTTCCATTTGCCGCGATATTCGGCAAGGTCGAGTCGGAGCGGCCCTACATCGAAATCGAGGCTCTGACCGATTCTGCCGCCGGCATTGGCATGCCGCTCGCCACAACACGCGCCATCTCGACCTGGTGATCCGGGCCCAGTAGCTGGCCGCCTTTCACGATTTCGGTTTCCATTGCCGCGTTCCATTCGTCGGTTCCCTTGGTTTCATCGATGGACGCTACGGGGACGCGTTCTAGCGGGATCTGCTGTGGCTCAGGCGCAGTCTTTCTGCCTGGGGCCGCCAGATCAGCGCCAAGAAGCCTGCAGCAGGCCCAGCAGCAGGTCGATGGCGAGACGGCCTCGCTGAACACCTGCGTGTTCGGCGCCACCATGCGACTCATAGGGGGTGCCCTGAATGAAGCGGTCCCCAAACGCGTGTGCCGTGCTGCACCTCATCGACGCAATAGCTATGCGCGGTCGTGTCTGCTGGATCGGGCAAAGAGCTACACCCCGGTGACGTTGATCGATGCGGCGGTTAGCCCGTGTCGCAAGAATTTGTTGAGACACTGTCATGCTGGACGGGAACATCGTCGAGGGATGTAGGCCGTTGTCCTACGTCGTCGTCCTAGGGCGGTCCAGGCCCAAAAATAAATGCTGGCCGTCGCGGACAATCAGCGTAGAGTGGGAGACGGCCCCTTGGGAGCATGACATGGACACTTATCCGGCAGCAAACAGCAAAGGCTTCGACATTTACCCGCTAGTCTACAAATACGATCCACCGCGTGAATGGCATGAACGAAGGCCGGACCGTAGCTACAGCGCTTCCGTAGTGATCTGTCGTGAGGGTATCGCGCCGACAGCCGACAGCGGGCGAGTCTTTCAAGTACCGGATGCACAGTGGGCCGATTTGGGTGTGGCCAAGCGCGCAGCGGTCCAGCACGGGGCGGACATCATCGAAGGACTTGTCAGGGGCGAATCGCTGGCGGGTATCTGATACGGGGATGCCGCTTGCCATGCGTACCCGAGCAGGGCGAGATGCTGAGCCGTTGCTGATCGAATGACGTGATCTGCTTGCCCAAGCGGCTATGCGAAAGGCTTTGCTTGCAAAGGAAGGAGTGAGACTCTATGTCGAGACAGCTCAAGAACAAGGCCGAATTGCGCGCCATGCTTCGTGCAGAACAGGCAAAGTTTTCGGAATGCGAAGGCGCCTGCTTTGGCGACGTGTTATGGCATTCCGCGGACGCAGGTGGTTGCAACTGGAGTCTGTCGACCATGGAAGGTGGCAACAGCGCTGCATGCCTGGAGGCGATCCGCCCGTTTGCGAATCGGCTGCGCGAACTGTACAACGTGCCGGACGAAGGGACCTAACGCGCTGCCCGCCATACGGTCAGAGAGTTATGACCCTGGGATGTCTCGCATCCCGAGCGGCAGGCTCGCCGGGATTTGGTGTTGATCGACAAATAGGGATATTCCGTGGTTCAGGCGGCGGGTTGGAAATGCCGCCATTTCCTCGAAGATCGAACGGCAGTTCATCGGCTATTCCCGCCAGCCAGCAACTGCGCTCCCGGAGGCGGGACACCGCCGCAAAGCGGTCGTTCGAAAGCAAGCGAACCGTGGCTTATGCAGCGGCGGCTGCCGTGCGCCTCTGTCCGTGCAGAAGAAATAGCGTGAGGATTGAGGCGAATCCAAGAGCCGACGACACCCAGAGCGCCCTAGCGCCCAAGGAATCGAGCAGCATGCCGAAGAGCCACGGCGCCATTGCTTGGGCGACGCGGGCCGGCACCATTAACAAGCCCTGACGGTGGCCATACCCGCCCGGCCGGAAAATAACCAGCGGCAGCGTGCCCTTGGCAATCGTGAGAATGCCGTTGCCCGCCCCGTGTAGGACGCCAAACAGGGCCGCCGCGGGCGCTCCGGCCACACCGAACGCCAATTAGCCAATGGGATGCAGCGCCGCCGCGATCCGCGCCGACAGCAAGGGGTGGACCTTGCGCAGCAGGCCGAACTCCAGGATCCGGGCACCGACTTGCGCCGGTCCGATCAGCGCACCCACCATCACGGCCATGGCCAACGACGCCCCACCCGCCTGCAGCAGCCGCGGAAGGTGTGCGGCCATCGCCGTGCTGATAAACCAGGTCGCCGCGAAAACGAAGGCCAGCGCATAGGAGGCCGTCCGCTGCGAACGCTCGTCACCCGGGTGCGGCCGATCACTACGCGTTGATGGCACGGCTTCGCTGGGCGCATTCGCTCCGGCTGCCATCCGCGGCATGCTCAGGTTCAGGGCCAGCCCAAGCGTGAGATGCAGCGCCGCCCAGGACAGGCAGGCACCGCGCCACCCGATGTGCGCCTCCATGTAGGTCGAGAGCGGCCAGCCGACCGTACTGGCGAAGCCGGCGATCAGCGTGATGCCGGTGATCGCGCCGCGCGAGCGGTTGCCATACAGCGCAACCAGCGTGGCGAACGCCGCTTCGTAGAGCCCGGCACCCATGCCGATGCCTCGGATCGCCCAGGCAGCGAAGAGGCCGACAGTCCCCCGTACCACGGCCGAGCCCGGCGAGGCCGAGGGCGAATAGCAGGCTTGTGGCCACGAGCACCAAGCGGCCGCCGGTTCGATCGATCATCTTCCCGGCGGCGGGTCCCAGCAGTGCCGATACCACCAGAGCGACGCTAAACGTAGCAAAGATCGTGGGCGTGGAAACGCCAAGATCTTTGGCCATGGGCGTTGCGAGCATGGCGGGCAGGTAGTCGGTCGAACCCCAGGCCAGCGTCTGGGCAATCCCCAGCCTGGCGATCACGCTACTGCTCGGCTCCATGGCCATCCCGTTCCTGGTTATTCCACTTCGTTGCTGTCGGTGTCGCCGGTCTGGGCCTCGTTCTCGTGCTGCATGGCCGCCGCTGCCAGCGCCGTCGCGTTGGGGGGCGCGGCTTCCTTGCGCTCGCTGTAGCGGTCCGTCAGGTAGTCGCTGCGGTCACGTACCAGCAGTGTGAACTTGACGAGCTCTTCCATGACGTCGACCACGCGGTCGTAGTAGGACGACGGCTTCATGCGGCCGTTGCCGTCGAACTCCTGGTACGCCTTGGCCACCGACGACTGGTTCGGAATCGTGATCATGCGCATCCATCGGCCCAGCACGCGCAGCGTGTTGACGGCGTTGAACGACTGCGAGCCGCCGCACACCTGCATGACGGCCAGCGTGCGGCCCTGGGTCGGGCGAATGCCGCCAATCTCCAGCGGGAGCCAGTCGATCTGGTTCTTGAAGACGGCCGTCACCGTGCCATGGCGCTCGGGGCTACACCAGACCTGGCCTTCCGACCACTCGGAGAGCTTGCGCAGTTCGACCACCTTGGGGTGATCAGCGGGCACGCTGTCCGCCATCGGCAGGTCGCGCGGGTCGAACACGCGGGTCTCCGCCCCGAAGTGCTGGAGAATCCGTTCGGCTTCCTGCACCAGCAGCCGGCTATAGGAAGTCTCGCGCAGCGAACCGTAGAGCAGCAGGATGCGCGGCGGGTGGGTGCTGACGCGTGGCGGTTCCAGCTTATAGAGCTCAGGCGTATCGAGCACCGCATGGACGATATTGGGAAGATCCGCGGTCATTGGATTCTCCGCCCTTGCGCGTCGATGACAGGCTCGCCGTCTTCCTTAGTGAAGGCGCCTTGCTGCGGCGCCGGCAGGATGTCCAGCACCAGCTCCGACGGCCGGCACAGCCGTACGCCCAACTCGGTGACGACGAAGGGCCGGTTGATCAGGAGCGGATGGGCCAGCATCGCGTCCAGCAATTGGCCATCGGTCATCGACGGGTCGGCGAGACCAAGCTCGGCATAGGGCGTGCCCTTCTCGCGGATGGCTTCGCGCACGGTAAGCCCGGCGTCGCGGATCATTGCCTGCAAGGTCTGCCGGTCGGGCGGCGTGCTCAGGTACTCGACGACGGTCGGCTCGATGCCGGCGTTGCGGATCATGGCGAGCGTGTTGCGCGATGTGCCGCAGGCGGGGTTGTGATAGATGGTGACGGTCATGGGGTATCTCAGTGCGATTCGTACCAGTGCTGCGAACGGTTGACCACGCCGACGACGAACAGCATCACGGGGACCTCGATCAGCACGCCGACGACGGTGGCGAGCGCCGCGCCCGACTGGAAACCGAACAGGCTGATGGCGGTGGCCACGGCCAGCTCGAAGAAGTTGCTTGCGCCGATCAGCGCCGATGGGCCCGCCACGCAGTGGGCGACGCCGAGCTTGCGATTGAGCAGGTAGGCCAGGCCGGAGTTCAGCAGGACCTGGATCAGGATCGGTACGGCCAGCAGCAGGATGATCAGCGGCTGCTCGACGATGGCATTGCCCTGGAAGCCGAACAGCAGCACCAGCGTCGCGAGCAGCGCGGTGATCGAGTAGGGCCCCAGCGCACCGACCACTCGCTTGTAGGTGGCTTCGCCTCGTGCCAGCAACGCCCTGCGGACGACCTGCGCGATCAGCACCGGCACCACAATGTAGAGCGCGACCGAAGTGATGAGCGTGTCCCACGGCACGGTGATCGACGACAGACCCAGGAGCAGCGCGACGACGGGCGCGAAGGCCACGACCATGATCGCGTCGTTGAGCGCCACCTGCGACAGCGTGAAGTAGGGGTCGCCCTTGCAGAGTTGCGACCAGACGAACACCATCGCTGTGCAGGGTGCCGCCGCCAGCAGGATCAGGCCGGCGATGTAGCTGTCGAGCTGCTCGGCGGGCAGCCAGCCAGCGAATAGATGGCGCACGAAGATCCAGCCCAGCAACGCCATCGAGAACGGCTTGACCAGCCAGTTCACGAACAACGTCACGCCGATGCCGCGCCAGTGTCCCGCGACCTGGCCCATGGCACCGAAATCGATCTTGATCAGCATCGGGATGATCATGATCCAGATCAGCACGCCGACCGGCAAGTTCACCTGTGCGACCTCCATGGCGCCAATGGCCTGAAATACCGGTGGCAGCCATTGGCCGAGCAGGATGCCCGCCGCGATGCAGAGCGCCACCCAGACGGTCAGGTAGCGCTCGAAGAAGCCAATGGCGCTGGGCTGCGCGGCCCCCGCGGCCCGCTGCGCGGTGCTCATTGCCCGGCCTCTACAGGCTGTTCGCCGATGGCGCGCATCTCCTTCTGGATGGCGTTATGGTCCAGTACGTGCAATGGCAGGTTCACGAACTGGCTGACGCGGGTCAGGATCTGACGAAAGACCTGGTCGAAGACCTTGCGCTTCTCTTCGTCCGAGCCCTGAATCGCGGCGGGGTCCATGAAGCCCCAATGTGCGGTGATGGGCGTGCCCGGCCAGATCGGGCAGACCTCGCCCGCGGCCTGGTCGCAGACGGTGATGACGAAGTCCATCCTGGGTGCGTCGGGCAGGGCGAACTCGTCCCAGCTCTTGCTGCGCAGCCCGGACGTGTCGTAGCCGATCGACTGGCAGCGCTCGATGGCAAAGGGATTGACCGTGCCGGAGGGCTGGCTGCCGGCGCTGTAGGCGTGAAAGCGTCCCTTGCCGAGGACATTGAACAGCGCTTCGGCCATGACGCTGCGGGCGGAGTTGCCGGTGCACAGCACCAGTACGTTGAAAGTCTTGTCGGACATGTTGGTCGTTGGGTGATTGGGCGACGTTCGGGCGAGCGGGTGCCTCCTCGTATGAGGCTCGATGGGGGAGGCGGGTTAGCGAGTACTCAGCAGCAGCCGGATTCCGGCGTGCAGCAGGCGGTCTTGGCGGATGGCTTCGGCGTGACGGTCACCGGGATTGGTACACAGCACGCGGCGGCTTCGGGGGTACGGTCACGCGATTCGCCATACGTCGGCGCACCGCCGAGCGTGTGGAACGACTCCCAGGCGATCCCCGTCGGGTCGACCGACCAATGCTTGTTCGAGGTTGCGTAGCAGCAGTTCGTCTCGGACTGGGACTGCATGGGCAGGTCGGCGCTGGCGAGGCGCGCCTGCATCTCGGCAAGCTCCGCGTCGGTCTCCACCTGGATGCCCAGATGGTCCACCCCCAGCTTCTCCGTGCGATTGGAGATCGCGAAGTTCACGCGCGGGTCGTCCAGAGCCCACTTGGCGTAGTCGTCGCGGACGACGATGGGTTCGGCAGCGAACAGGGCCGAGTAGTAGCGGATGCTGGCCCGCAGATCGGCCACGCTGACATGGACGTGGAAGCGCTTCATGGTTCAGGACTCCGTGGCGACGGAACAGGAGGACACCGGCGAACACGGATTGCCGCCACAGCAGTTCTCCGTGAGATAGCCCAGCAGGGCATTCATGGTCTCGAAGCGCGCCATGTAGATGATCGAGCGGCCCTCCTGGCGGCTGGCCAGCAGACCGGCGCGGTGTAATTCCTTGAGATGGAACGACAGCGAGGACGCCGGCATCTCCATCAGTTCGGCAATGCGGCCAGCCGGCAGGCCTTCGGGGCCGGCCTGCACGAGCAGGCGGAACACAGCCAGGCGGACGGCGTGGGCGAGCGCGGCAAGCGCTTCCAGGGCGTTATCGGTTTCCATGATTCGACTATAGTCGAATCATAAGAGCGTTGCAAGCGTACTGTTGTGACGGTCGGCCTCAGCAGGCGGCTCAGCCGGGTCAATATACGGCGTCTAGTTAGCGAGGTACGTGAGACAGCGAGCAACGTGTCCCGAGTAAAGAACAAGGGCCGCTTGGGAATTCGGTATGAGGCAGTGGTGGAGATCGAGCATCGGCTCGATGATGGCGAAACGCTATCGCAAGGTCGCGGTCGCCGACCTGCCATTCGAAGTGCTGCCCTACCTGTCCCCGAGCCGTTATTGCGAATCTGACCGCATGATGGAATTTGCGATGCGTGAGTTTCGCAGCATGCGGCAGGGCTACCCGCGCGTGTATGCGATACGGGAGTGGGTGCGCAACCATATGCGCTTTCTTTCGCGGTCGACCAACGAGCGGACGTCGGCGATCGATACTATCGTGGAGCGTACGGGGGTGTGCCGGGATTTCGCTCATTTGATGATCGCCATCTGTCGCGCGCTGAGCATCCGGGCCCGTATTTCCAGCAGCCTGGACTATGGCGCGGATCCGGCGATGGGGCCACCCGATTTCCATGCGGTGCTCGAGGTGTATCTCTCGAACGGCTGGTATTTGCTTGATCCGTCGGGGATGTCCATTCCGACCGGACTGCTGCGCATCGGCACCGGCCGGGATGCCGCCGATGTTCCCTTTGCCGCGATATTCGCCAAGGTCGGGTCGGAGCGGCCCTACATCGAAATCGAGGCTCTGACCGATTCTGCCGCCGGCATTGGCATGCCGCTCGCCACAACACGCGCCATCTCGACCTGGTGATCCGCGCTCAGTTGCTGGGCCGCCTTCCATGATCTCGGTTTCCATTGCAGCGTTCCATTCTTCGGTTCCATGGCTTCATCGACGAACGCCGCTGGGATGCGTTCCAGCGGGATCTGCCATGG
>NZ_BBQI01000054.1 GCF_001652915.1 Cupriavidus sp. D384 | reverse complement strand
CCCCTTGGGAGCATGACATGGACACTTATCCGGCAGCAAACAGCAAAGGCTTCGACATTTACCCGCTAGTCTACAAATACGATCCACCGCGTGAATGGCATGAACGAAGGCCGGACCGTAGCTACAGCGCTTCCGTAGTGATCTGTCGTGAGGGTATCGCGCCGACAGCCGACAGCGGGCGAGTCTTTCAAGTACCGGATGCACAGTGGGCCGATTTGGGTGTGGCCAAGCGCGCAGCGGTCCAGCACGGGGCGGACATCATCGAAGGACTTGTCAGGGGCGAATCGCTGGCGGGTATCTGA
>NZ_BBQI01000053.1 GCF_001652915.1 Cupriavidus sp. D384 | reverse complement strand
CAGCCCCATCGACGTCGCGCTGTAGTCCGACTTGTTCTCGATATCGCTCCAGCTCAGCGTGCCCGTGCTCAGCTTGTTCCTGTCGTTGGTGGCCGTGCTGGCGAGGAGGGCGCCCTTCAGGTCCGTATTGCCCTTGACCTTGATGTCGAAGCCGCCGTCGCCCGCCAGAATGCCCGATTGCTCGGTCACGTTGGCGTAGCTGCCGTCGCCCTTGCCCTTTGTGGCCGAGAACGAACCAGTGAGACCTCCAGCCTGGCTCCAGTTCAGGCCGCCGCCCACGCTCTGCTGGCGGGCATGGCTTTCTTCTGTGTCCTGACGGCTCGCCAGATTCAGGTCGCCGCCCACGTCTGCCGTTACCTTGCCGCCCCTGACCACCCCGCCCAGGATGTTCGTGTCGTTGCCGGACACGATCGATACCGATTCGCTGCCCTTCACGTGGCTGTTGACCTGCGTGGTGCCCGTGGTGTCGCCGTTGCCCTTGCTGGTGGATGCCGAAGCCGACACGCCCCAGCCCTTGCTGCCGAGGGATACACCGATGCTGCCGCTGCTGGACTTGTTCGTGCTGTGGTTCTCGTAGGTATCGGTCGCCGAG
>NZ_BBQI01000052.1 GCF_001652915.1 Cupriavidus sp. D384 | reverse complement strand
GATGATGTCGAGGTTGCCGGCCGTCTTGTTGCCATCGGCATCCACGCCCGTGGCGATGAAGGTTGCCGTACCGCCCGCCTGCACCTTCGATCCGGTGTGCGTGGTGCGGTCCTGCGTGAAGGTGCTCTTGCTCTTGCTGGTGCCGAAGGACAGCGTCACCGCCGTGCCTGCCGGCCCCTTGCCATCGGCCAGGCTCTTCATGGCGTCGCCTGCACCCATCGCCGCGTCATACGCGTCGCGGCCGGCCGCAATGCCCCACAACGCCGACGCACGGCCGTCCTGGCTCTTGCTTGCCGAACTGATCTTCTGGCCCGCGTTGATCGCCGAGCCAATGGCACCGCCGCTCACGCCCAGCGTGAAGCCGGTCTGCTTGAACTCGTGGGTTTCGTCGTGGTGCTGGCGATTTCGTGCGGCCTCGATCCGGACGTCGGCGCCGATCCCCGTGACGTCCTGCGTGGCGATCAGGTTGCTCCCCCTGACGGTCAGCGTGCTGCCCGCCCGCAGGTTCACGCTGCCGTCGGTACTGCCCACAAGGCTGCCGGCCTGCGTCACCGCGCTGTCGTTGACGGTGTCCTTCTGCTCGCGCTTGCCATACGAGATGCCGCCGCCGGTCGCACCGAATCCGGTCTTTTTCTCCCGGCGATAGCTGTGCGCGGACGATGTTGTCTCCGTGGTCGTGATGTCCAGATTGCGTATCGCCGCCAGGCTCACGTCGCCCGTGCCGGCGACAGTACTGCCAGCCACCTCGAGATCGCGGCCGGCGTTCATGGCCAACGTTTCGGCCGAGAACGTGCTGCCCAGCGCTTCCGTCCGGGACGACGCATCGATCGTGTGCGTCGAACTGGACGACAGAAGTCCTGAGGACTTCGTGTAGTGCTCGTCACGCACCGACGCAACCGCCTTGCCCGCTCGGATATGAATGTCCCGGCCTGCGTCAATGCCGAGGGCGCCGCCGGCACTCACATCGGCAGCCGTCGCGATGACATCCTGCCCCGCCACCATCACGGTATTGCCGCCCGTCTGGATCCGGGAGCCGACCTGTGCGCCGCGCGACAAACCGTACCGGTTCCTGGCATCGATCTCGCCCCGCTCCACCTGCTCTACCGTGACCGCGCCCAGGCGAAGGTCGCGCTCCGCGCTCAGCCCGAGATCGCCCGTCGTCTCGATGCTTGCCGCCGTGACGTCAATATCCCGACCGGCGACAAGCGTCGCGTTCTCCGCGATGACAGACGCCACGCCTGCCAACTGAGTAGAGCTTCCGCTGGCGCTGACGCCCGTCGCCGTGGTGGAAGTCAGTTTGATATCTCGTCCAGCCTCGGCTATCACCGTGTTGCCACGCAGCGTGCCGGCCACATTGTCGATGTCCTGATCGGCCTTCAGTGCCAACGCGCCTCCGCGCAGCACCCCGCCGTCATTGCGAATGTTCTTCGCCCCCACGAACGCAAGCGTTCGTCCGGAGATCGTGCCGGTATTGGTCACATCGCCACTTGTTTCGATTGCCACCGTATTGGCTGCGATGAGCGCGCCGTCGGCCTTCAGTTCGCCCACGCGCGAGACCAGGTACACCTGCGGTACCAGTACCTGCCTTGTGCTGCCATCGGGCAGCGTGACAGCCTTCTCGACCAGCCACACCATGTCGGCAGTCAGCTGCGCCATCTGCGCGGCAGACAACTCTGTGCCAATGCCAAGCTGGAACTTCTCGGCAAAGCCGATGCCCGCCTCCATCAGCGCCATGTACTGTGCCGAGTTATCCGTGTAGTCGCCCACAAAGCGTTGGCCGGTGGCCAGCATCACGGCATCCGCAACCAGACGCGCCTCATAGAAGCCATCGCCAAGACGCTTGAGCACGCGCTGCGGATCCTGTCCCAGGCGGGTCAGCATGTAGTCGCTGGACATCCACGCATGCTGATCGGTGAAGCGTGGATCGGTTTCGATCAAATAGTGTTGTTCCGGCGCCGGGTTCAAGTGGAACAGCGCATTGTCGGGCATGGCCAGCGCGGGAGTAACCTGCCGGATCGTGCTGTCTTTCAGTTGGCCCGGCAATTCGCGCAATTCGGGAACGCCCCCGACCGGCCCTGCCGTCTGCCCTGGCGCATTGCCGCTGCGAGCGATCGTGCCGAGTTCGTGCTCGGTGTGCGCGGCGGCTAGCTTCACCGGCACAGGGATGGCGACCGGATCGAGCGTATAGGTGTCATAGACGCGCTTGTCTCCCTTGCCGAAGCCACCTTTCTTGACGCGCGTCCACTGGCGCGTACCAGTGATCGTGTCAATGCGCGTCGCATCGTGATCGAAGTTGCCGACCGGCGCCGCGGTTGCCAGCTTTCCACCAACCAGGATCTGGCTCTTGTCGTTGATCAGTTGGCCGTCGAGCACGGCGTTACCACCCACCAGTATCCTGCCGGGATCGGTGGTCGCCACCACTTCTTCCTGGCGGCGCGTGGTGGTCCGCTGGATGTAGAACTCCTTGACGACACGGGCATTGAAGTCCGCATTGAACGCCCGGATCCTGTCGTTCAACGCCAGATAGGCAGGTTTGTTCGCGGCGTACCAGGCCTCGTAAGCGGCCATCTCCTCCGCCGCGCCGGGCTGGCAAGCCGGTTGGCCGCCAATGCCGCATGGCGTCGGCCTGGGCGGCGGGGCCTCCGGCCGCGGCAGCCCAAAATTGCTCCAGATGGCATCGTCGGGCCCGTACACGAATGTTTCGGGCAGATTGCGCCCGTACCCGGAGCCGCCGTGTGTCACGGGGTAGTACGCCAGCCCCACTGGACGCGACATGCCTGCGCGATAGCCGCCGATTCCAGGCTGGCCGTCCGGGTTGCGCGACCAGTCGAATGGCGGCCCGAACGTCTCGAACGGATAGGTGGCCGACGGCAGTACCAGCATGACGTAGTCGTCCTCGCCCATGAACTCGGGACGGGAACCCGGCGCCCAACTACCGTTGTTGACGTGATAGAACACCACGCTGTCGGCGGGTATGTCCTCGGTCGAGCCATTGAGCCGGTAGGTCAGCAACGAACTGCTGCCGCCGTCGACACGCGTCGTGCTGAAATGGTTGTTCAGGTTGCTGGCGATTGCCGCACTGATGTTGGCATCACCTGCCACGTCGATCAGTGCCGAGGCATTGGTCAAGCTTCGTGCCTGCCCAGTGGCGTTGCCTTCCCAATCGAGTTCGCCTCCGACATGCAGATCCCGTGACGAATAGATCAGTGCGTGCTCGCGGTTGACGATCTTCGCCGCACCCAGATGAATGTCGCCGGTGCGCGAGGCGATTACGCCGCCGTTTCCTGTGGCGTCATCCGCATCGTTGACAATGCGTTCGCCCGCGCCGATGGCCACGCTGTCGCCAAAGATGCGATCGACGTTGGTGACGGTGGACTCAGCCTCCAGACGCACGGTGCCGCCATCGATCAGGCCCGCGTTGTGGATCGATGCGCCACTTTCGATGTCCAGAGCGCCGCCCGCTGCTATCGTGCCGGCGTTGACGACGTCGCCCCCGGTTCGCAACGACAGGTCTCGGCCGGCACTCAGCACACCGGTATTCGTGAAGTCATCAATCAGCGCAATACTGACGTCTTTCCGCGACCGCACCTTGCCGTCGCCGCTCAGATGGCGGCCGGCCACAGCGACGACTTCGTTGGATGCGATCAAACCTCTCGTATTCGTGGTGTCCGCGACTTCGACCTCCACCACGCCATCCGCCGTGATTTCGCCGCCAGTGTTGTCGAGGCGCATGCCAGCTACCGCCAGCCCGCTGCCGGCACGCAGTGCGCCGCCGGCATTGTCGACAACGTCGGCGACGACCTGCAGCCATCCCCCTTCCATGCCGAGTGGCGCGGCTTCCGTTCCGTCCAGGGTGTGCTGGTTGATGACACGGTCGGCCTCCACGTCCAGCCGGCCGGCCGCATGCATGAAGCCTGCGGTGTTATCCAGAGTGCTTCCGATCCTGAGCGTGGCATCGCCGGTGGTCCCCAGTTGCCCACCGGTATTGCGTAGCGCATTGGCCGCCACCGATAACGCCCCCCCCGCCACAAGCACGCCCTGCCGGTTGTCCAGCGTGGCGGTGGCAAGGCTGATGCCTCCGGCACCCGAGATCGTGCCCAGATGATTGGTGAGCGCACCGCTCGATATGCCCACATTGCCGGTGGCGGCAGCCCTTCCGCCAGTGTTGTCAAACGCCCCGCCCGCCGCGATATTCACATCGCGTGCTTCGAGATGGGAATGGCGATGATCGATGTCCTCGGTGGCGGACAGAGTCGCGGTTTCCTGCGCCACCACCGTGCCACCCTGCAGATTCAACGCCCGCGCCGCCAGGCGGGCATTCGCGCCGGCAAGCATGCTGCCATCCGATTCGATCCGGTCGGCCGCCACGAGATCGATCTGGCCAGCCTGGGTGACACGTGCATCGGCATCCAAGCCTGCACCGACTGTGCCGTGGTTGACGATACGATCCGCGCGCACCAGCACATCGTGGCCCGCAGCCAGGGTTCCGGTGTTCGACAGTCCGCCCGCCGCAACCGCCTGGAGCCGCCCCTGCGTGTTGACGGCACCGGCGTTGTCGACGTTGGCACCGGAGATCGTGGTGTTTCCGGCAGCCTGCACCCGCGCGCCGGCGACGATGCGCACATCACCATTGGCATCCAGCACGATGTCGCCACTGCTTGACGCAATGGTGCCGCCAAGGTTGAAGCCCAGCCCCTTCTCAGTTCCGACCAGCCGAACCGCCCCACCATGCATCGCGCCTAGGGTCGAGGCATCGATGGCAAACGCTGGCGTGTCGCCGCCATCAGCAGCACCCGTCAACGCCATCGTCGCAAGGTCCGCGTACTGGACGCGGTTGGCGCCTGCAACGATGTTGAGGCTATCGGTCCACAGCGCGGCATTGACTGCAATCGATCGTGCCAGCAGCTCCACCTGTGCCTGCGGACTCGCAAGCCCCTCGCCGTCAATGGCGATACGACCCCCATTCACACCGAAAGCCGTCAAGCTGCCGTCGGTGCCATACAGCGCCCGGCCGGTGGAGAGCGTGAAGCGATCCGCCTGGATCGTTCCGCATCCCGCACAAGTGATACCGGCGGGATTTACCACCACCAGCGATGCCCGATGTCCCGCAATCTCCTGCATCCCCAGCAATTGCGATGGATTGGGTGCAGTCACCTGCTGCACGATCGTTCCGGCGTACTGGTTGCCCAGCTGCATGTTGCCCTGCACCCAGCCCGCCAGCCGGGTCTGGCTGGCTTGTCCGGAGTTATTGATAACCACCCCGGGCTGTCCGACGTTGTACTGCGTGAAGTTGTTGATGCTGGTGCCACCGGCCCGGTTCGGCGGCGCGATGTTGATCACCGGCGTGCCGTTGGCAGCCGTGCCCACGTAGGGCCTTGGGCCGGCCGCGGCCGTGTCCACCTGAATTGGCAACGTCTGGGCCTGCAATGGCACGCCAGCCGCCGCCGCGGTCAACCCGGTGAGCCAGAGCGCCGCCACGAGTCCCCGGCCTCCGCAAGCGCCTTGCCTGGCAGAGCCGTTCTTGCATCGGCCTGACGCCGACTCCCTCACTGCTACCGTCATCCCGCGTGCTGGGTTGAAAACCAGCCGGTACAGATTTCTGTTCATTCCGTTCCCCAGTGGATGGCTTGTCCAGCCGGGTGGGCAACGCGTCACCCGGCGCAGCAATGCGCCAGAGACTATTCAGACGGAATCAGCTGGTCTATCGGCGTAAATTTAAATGCATGACGCAAGCGAACATCCGCAGAACATTCATCAACCTGGAAATGCCAGCGGAAAGATCGCTTCCATGTGCCATGCAATGCACAAGATCGGCACCCCCTTTCTTCTTGAATTTATTCATTACTGAATCGAATATTTTCATATCACGTTATGATGCCATGTCTCCGCGTTGCTCCGCGATGGCCACTGTCCCGTTTGCGGCGACCCCGTCTACTTCTGTCATGCGGGTGCATGTCTTGACACCTCGCATCGCCGTTCCTTTAATAAGTTACGCATAACCGGATTCACGTCCGGCAGGCCAGTTCATAAGCCGAGGGGAATATGGATTCAGGCAGCGTTGACGATCCGCAGCGCAAGAAGGAAGAAACGCGCAGTTTTCTGTTTCTGACTGCCGTGATGGTGCCGGTACTGTCCGTCATCATCGTGGCCGGCTATGGCTTCATTGTCTGGATGAGCCAGCTGATCAGCGGACCGCCCAAGCATTGACCGGCAGTGCGCCGGTAGAAAAAGCGCGGATTGGCCCAAGGGCCAATTGCCAAAAGAAGGAAAACCTGCAAAAGCAGTCTTGTCAGGGGAATACGCATGCCTGGAAGACCTTCTATCCCCATTCATCCGGTTGCCTCGGATGACGAATGGCATATCGCCGGCATCATGGTGTTTGCCCATCCCGCCAGCCTGGAGCGCGTGCGCCACGCCATCGGCGCGATGACGGGCGCCGAGATCCACGCCGCCAGTGACACGGGCAAGCTCGTGGTCACCGTGGAAGCTCCCACCTCGCAGGCCATCGTGGCCCAGCTCACCTGCCTGCACCAGCTGGAGGGAGTGATCTCCGCCACGCTCGTCTACCAGCACAACGAAGACGCCGCAGCCATGTACGAGGAGCTCTCCGATGCCAGTCACGCGTCGTGAATTCATCAAGCAGACCGCCATCGCGGCCACCGCATCGGTAGCCGGCGTCACATTGCCTGGCGAAGCCGCCAACTTTGTCACGGACAGCGAAGTCACCAAACTGAAATGGTCGAAGGCGCCATGCCGGTTCTGTGGCACCGGCTGCGGGGTCACGGTGGCCGTGCGCGACAACAAGGTGGTAGCCACGCAAGGCGACCCCCAGTGCGAGGTCAACAAGGGGCTGAACTGCGTCAAGGGCTACTTCCTGTCGAAGATCATGTACGGGCAGGACAGGCTTACCAAGCCGCTGCTGCGCATGAAGAATGGAAAGTACGACAAGAACGGCGATTTCGCGCCGGTCAGCTGGGATCGCGCGTTCGACGAGATGGAACAGCAGTTCAAGCGCGTACTCAAGGAAAAGGGCCCTACGGCCGTGGGCATGTTTGGCTCCGGGCAATGGACGATCTGGGAAGGCTACGCCGCGTCCAAGCTGATGAAGGCAGGCTTCCGGTCGAACAACATCGACCCGAACGCGCGCCACTGCATGGCGTCGGCCGTCACGGGGTTCATGCGCACCTTCGGCATGGACGAGCCAATGGGCTGCTACGACGACTTCGAGAACGCCGACGCCTTCGTGCTATGGGGCTCGAACATGGCCGAGATGCACCCGATCCTGTGGACCCGCATCACCGACCGCCGCCTGAGCCACCCCAAGACCCGCGTGGCGGTGCTGTCCACGTTCACGCACCGGTCGTTCGACCTGGCCGACCTGCCGATCATCTTCACCCCGCAGACCGACCTGGCGATGCTGAACTACATCGCCAATCACATCATCCAGACCAACCGGGTGAACAAGGATTTCGTCAACAAGCACACGGTTTTCAAGGAAGGCGTGACCGATATCGGCTATGGCCTGCGGCCGGACAACCCGCTGCAGAAGGCCGCCAAGAACGCCGGCAACCCCACCGACGCCAAGCCGATCACGTTCGACGAGTTCGCGAAATTCGTCTCCAAGTACGACGCCAATTACGTAAGCAAGCTGTCCGGCGTGCCCAAGGACAAGCTCCAGCAGCTGGCCGAACTCTATGCCGACCCGAACGTCAAGGTCATGTCGCTGTGGACCATGGGCTTCAACCAGCACACGCGCGGCACGTGGGTCAACAACATGGTCTACAACGTCCATTTGCTGACCGGCAAGATCGCCACGCCCGGCAACAGCCCGTTCTCGCTGACGGGTCAGCCCTCCGCCTGCGGCACCGCGCGCGAAGTGGGCACGTTCTCGCACCGGCTGCCGGCCGACATGGTGGTGACCAATCCCAAGCACCGCGAGGAAGCCGAGCGGATCTGGAAGCTGCCGGCCGGCACGATCCCGGACAAGGTGGGCTATCACGCCGTGCTGCAGAACCGCATGCTCAAGGACGGCAAGCTCAACGCGTACTGGGTGCAGGTCAACAACAACATGCAGGCCGCCGCCAACATGATGCAGGAGGGCTTGCCCGGCTATCGCAACCCCGACAACTTCATCGTCGTCTCCGACGTCTACCCCACCGTCACCGCGCTGTCGGCCGACCTGATCCTGCCCAGCGCCATGTGGGTGGAAAAGGAAGGCGCCTACGGCAATGCCGAGCGCCGCACCCAGTTCTGGCACCAGCTGGTGGACGCGCCGGGCGACGCGCGCTCCGACCTGTGGCAGCTGATGGAATTCTCCAAGCGCTTCAAGGTGGAGGATGTCTGGCCGGCAGACCTGATCGCCAAACAGCCCGATGTGCGCGGCAAGACGCTGTTCGACGTGCTCTACCGCAACGGCAACGTCGACAAGTTCCCGATCAAGGAAGTCAGCAGCGAGTACCACAACGCCGAGGCCAAGGCCTTCGGGTTCTATGTGCAGAAGGGCCTGTTCGAGGAGTACGCGGGTTTTGGCCGCGGCCACGGCCACGACCTGGCGCCGTTCGATGCCTACCACGAGGCACGCGGCCTGCGCTGGCCCGTGGTCAACGGCAAGGAAACGCGCTGGCGCTACCGCGAGGGCAGCGACCCGTATGTGAAGGCCGGCACGGGCTTCCAGTTCTATGGCAACCCGGACGGCAAGGCGGTGATCTTCGCCCTGCCATACGAGCCACCGGCCGAGTCGCCCGACAAGGAATACCCGTTCTGGCTGGCAACCGGACGCGTGCTCGAACACTGGCACTCCGGCTCGATGACGCGCCGCGTGCCGGAGCTGTATCGCGCATTCCCGAACGCGGTCTGCTTCATGCATCCCGAAGACGCCAGGGCCATGGGCCTGCGGCGCGGCGTGGAGGTAGAGGTGGTGTCACGGCGCGGGCGCATGCGCACCCGTATCGAAACACGCGGCCGCGATACCCCGCCGCGCGGCCTGGTCTTCGTGCCCTGGTTCGACGCCAGCCAGCTCATCAACAAGGTCACGCTCGATGCCACCTGCCCGATCTCGCTGCAGACCGACTTCAAGAAGTGCGCGGTCAAGATCGTGAAGGTATGACAGACGCCATGAAGGAGACGCCATGAAGCCGAGCCGATCCTGGACAGCCCTGCTCGCGTTCGGTGCCTGGGTGCTGATTGCGGTGTTCACGCTGCTGGTGCCGCCGGCCGGCGCGCAGGGCCTGGTCGACGCCATGCGCGGCCCCACGCCCGTCGCCGACGAAACCAAGGCGCCGCTGCTGTATCCCACCGAAAACAAGGACATCCGCCGCACGCGCAACTACACCATGCAGCCGCCGACGATCCCCCACAAGATCGACGGCTACCAGCTGGACCGCGACTTCAACCGCTGCATGTTCTGCCACGCGCGCACCAGGACGGAGGAAACCGGCGCGATTCCGGTCAGCATCACGCACTACATGGACCGCGACAACAACGTGCTGGCCGAAGTCTCCCCCCGGCGCTACTTCTGCACGCAATGCCATGTGCCGCAGGCCGATGCCAAGCCGCTGGTGAACAACACGTTCGTCGATGTCGAGTCGATGCTCAAGCGCGGCGGCGGCGAGAAAGGCACCACAGGCACCAAGGCCAAGGCTGGCAGCGCGAAGGCCGACACCAGCAGCACCAAATAGCCGGACCGACCGGGGCATGCGATGACGGGCAGAATCTGGGATCTCATCAAGCGCTACTGGCGCACGATCAATCGGCCCAGCGCGTATTTCAGCCTGGGCTTCCTGACAGTAGGCGGCTTTATCGCCGGCGTGCTGTTCTGGGGCGCATTCAACACGGCGCTGGAGCTGACCAATACCGAGCAGTTCTGCACCGGCTGCCACGAGATGCGCGACAACGTCTACCAGGAGCTGCAGGGCACCATCCACTTCACCAACCGCAGCGGCGTGCGCGCCAAATGCTCGGACTGCCACGTGCCGCATAACTGGACCAGCAAGATGGCGCGCAAGATGCAGGCGTCCAAGGAGGTCTGGGCCAAGATTTTCGGCACGGTGGACACGCGCGAGAAATTTCAGGCCCATCGGCTGGAACTGGCCCAGCACGAATGGGCGCGCTTCAAGGCCAACGATTCGCTCGAATGCCGCAACTGCCACGACTACCAGTCGATGGACTTCACCCGCCAGAGCCCGCGCGCCCAGGCCATGCACTCCACGTACCTGGCCGACAAGGAAAAGACCTGCATCGATTGCCACAAGGGCATCGCGCACCGGCTGCCCGACGTTGCCAAGGCCGGGGAACAGTGACGCCATGGCCGCTACGGTGCTGGAGGCCGGCAACCTGACCGTCCGGCGCATGGGCCGGGCCATCTTCCGCGATGTGGACGTGGCGCTGTCCCCGGGCGGCCTGCTGCAGGTCATCGGCCCCAATGGCGCCGGCAAGACCAGCCTGCTGCGCGTGCTCAGCAGCCTGCTGCAGCCAGCCACCGGGCGTCTGGCGTGGCGCGGCCGCACCGTGCGCCCCGGTGACCCCGAATACCTGGCCAACCTGGCCTATGTGGGCCACACCAACGGCATCGACGCCGATCTCAGTGCCGCCGAAAACCTGTCCTTTGCCGCGCGCATGGCCGGGCTCCGGCCCGGCGCCGACGCGCTGCGCCAGGCGCTGGGGCGGCTGGGCCTGGACGCCGTGGCCGGCAAGGCCGTTCGTACCCTCTCGCAAGGCCAGCGCCGGCGCGTGTCGCTGGCACGCCTGGCATTGGCGCCGCGCGAACTGTGGCTGCTCGATGAACCGCTGACGTCCGTGGACGATGCCGCCGCCGCGCGCTTCCTGGCGTTACTGGACGGGCATCTCGCGCAGGGCGGCATGGCGGTCATCGCCACGCACCAGTTGCTGCCGGTGACCGGTGCGGACGGCAGCGTGCTGGAACTGGGCGCCTGTGGCGCGCGTGCTGCATGATCGGCGCGCTGCGCGCCGTGGTGGCGCACGACCTGTCCATCGCGTGGCGGCGGCGCAGCAGCCTGCTGGCAAGCGTGGTGTTCTTCGTCATCGTGTCGAGCCTGTTTCCGCTTGCCATCGGCCCCGACCCGCAGCAGTTGCGCGCGCTGGCGCCGGGCATTCTCTGGGTGGCTGCGCTGCTGGCCTCGATGCTGTCGTTGTCGCGCCTGTTCGCGCAGGAATACGCCGATGGCAGCCTGGACCAGCTGCTGCTGTCGCCACATCCGCTGGCGCTGCTGGTGCTGGGCAAGATCTGCGCGCACTGGCTGACCAGCGGGTTGCCGCTGCTGGTCCTGACCCCGCTGCTGGCCCAGCAATACAGCCTGCCTGCCGGTGCCACGCTACTGCTGTCGGCGTCGCTGCTGGTCGGCACGCCGGCACTGAGCCTGATTGGCGCGGTGGGCGCCGCACTGACGCTGGGCGTGCGCGGCGGTGCCGTGCTGCTGTGCATCCTGGTGCTGCCGCTGTCCATCCCCGTGCTGGTGTTTGGCGCCAGTGCGGGCGCGGCCGCCGATGCGGGGCTCGACGTGGCGCCGCATTTCTCGCTGCTGGGCGCCTGCCTGGCGTTATCGCTGCTGGTCTGCCCGCTGGCGGCCGCAGCCGGCCTGCGGATTGCGATGGAATGACGTATGCGATGGAGTGACCGATGACCCGCCACGCTTCGCTGCCCGACGCATCCACCCGCCCCCTGCCCGCCGTGCGCGCCCGCTGGACACGCCTGGCCGCGCCCGTGCGCTTCTACCCGTTGGCAGGCCGGCTGGCGCCCTGGTTCTTCGCGCTGGCCGCGCTGTTCCTTGCCGTCGGCCTCTGGCTCGGCTTTGCCGTGGCGCCCACGGACGCGCAGCAGGGCGAGGTCTATCGCATCATCTTCATTCACGTGCCGGCCGCGTGGATGTCAATGTTCATCTACCTGGTGATGGCCGTGTACTGCGCCCTGGCGCTGGTCCTGCGCACGCGGCTGTCGGCCATGATGGCATCGGCGCTGGCCCCCACGGGCGCCATGTTCACGTTCCTGGCACTGTGGACCGGCGCGCTGTGGGGCAAGCCCACCTGGGGCACGTGGTGGGTCTGGGATGCGCGGCTGACGTCGGAACTGATCCTGCTGTTCCTCTACCTTGGCTTTATCGCGCTGGAATCGGCCATCGACGAACCGCGCCGCGCGGAGCGCGCCAGTGCCGTGCTGGCGCTGGTGGGCGTGGTCAACCTGCCGGTGATCTACTTCTCCGTGCAATGGTGGAACACGCTCCACCAGGGCGCATCGGTCAGCCTGACGGCGGCCCCAAGCATGGCCGCCACGATGCTGGCCGGCATGCTGGCGATGACGCTGGCCTGCTGGATGTACACGATTGCCGTCGCGCTGGTGCGCGTGCGCTGCATCCTGCGCGAGCGAGGCGAAGTCCACGACGCCACCGCAGCGGAAACTGCACGGGAGATCGCGCCATGAGCGGACACGCCGCCTACATCGCCGGCGCCTTCGGCGTGGCCTGCCTGGCTATCGTGGCCGAACTGTTCTGGCTGGCCCGGCGCGGCCGCCAACGCCCCGTGGATCCGGACGACACGCCATGACGTCACGCCAACGCCGTCTGGGACTGTTGCTGGCCGCCCTGGCCTGTGGCGGCGTGGCGCTCGCGCTGGTGCTCAATGCCTTCCGGTCGAATCTGGTGTTCTTCTTCAGCCCCAGCCAGATTGCCGCGCACGAGGCCCCGGCGGCCCGCCCGTTCCGGCTGGGCGGCCTGGTGGCGCCCGGCTCCGTACAACGGCAGGACGGCACCCTGAAGCTCCGCTTCGTGGTGACCGATACGCGCCACGACGTGCCGGTGGTCTATCAGGGCCTGCTGCCCGACCTGTTCCGCGAAGGCAAGGGCGTGGTGGCGCGCGGCACGCTTGATGCCAATGGCACCTTCGTCGCCAGCGAGGTACTTGCCAAGCACGACGAGAACTACATGCCGCCGGAAGCCGCCGAAGCACTCAAGCGCGCCGCCAACGATGACTCCGCCAGCCAGAAGGCACAACGATGAGCGTCGAACTCGGACACTTCGCCCTGATCTGTGCCCTGCTCGCCGCGCTGGTGCAGGGGGTGCTGCCGCTCGCGGGTGCCACCCGCGCGTTCGTGCCGTGGATGGCCCTTGCGCGGCCCGCCGCAGTGGCGCAGGCCATGCTGGTGCTGGCGGCCTACGTGTCGCTGACCGCGGCATTCGTCGGCAACGACTTCAGCGTGCGCTACGTGGCGGCAAATTCCAACAGCGCATTGCCGCTGGTCTATCGCATGGCCGCCGTGTGGGGCGGGCATGAAGGCTCGATGCTGCTCTGGACGCTGATGCTGGCCGCCTGGTCGCTGGCCGTGGCCGTGTTCAGCCGCCGCCTGCCGCTGGCATTCGTGGCGCGCGTGCTGGGCGTGATGGGCGCCATCAGCAGCGGCCTGCTGCTGTTCCTGCTGTTCGCATCCAACCCGTTCATCCGCCTTCTGCCGCGCGCCATGGAGGGCCGCGACCTGAATCCGCTGCTGCAGGACCCCGGCATGGTGTTCCACCCGCCGTTTCTCTACATGGGCTACGTGGGCTTTGCCGTGGCGTTCGCCTTCGCGCTGGCGGCGCTGCTCGAAGGCCGGCTCGATGCCGCGTGGGCGCGCTGGTCGCGGCCGTGGACCATCCTGGCCTGGATGTTCCTGACGGTGGGCATTGCGCTGGGCAGCATGTGGGCCTACTACGAACTGGGATGGGGCGGCTGGTGGTTCTGGGACCCCGTCGAGAACGCCTCGTTCATGCCGTGGCTGGCCGGTACGGCCCTGATCCACTCGCTGGCCGTGACCGAGAAGCGCGGCGCATTCCGTGCGTGGACCGCGCTGCTAGCCATCTTCACGTTCTCGCTGAGCCTGCTGGGGACGTTCCTGGTGCGCTCCGGCGTGCTGACGTCGGTGCATGCATTCGCCGTGGATCCCCGGCGCGGCATCTTCATCCTCACGCTGCTTGGGCTGGTCACCGGCCTGGCCCTGGCGATCTTTGCCTGGCGTGCCCCGCAACTGAAACGCGGCACCGATTTCACCCTGGCGTCGCGCGAGACCTTCCTGCTGGCCAATAACGTGCTGCTGGCCGTGGCGGCCTCGGCCGTGCTGCTGGGCACGCTGTATCCGCTGCTGCTGGATGTGCTGGACCTGGGCAAGGTGTCGGTGGGGCCCGCGTACTTCGAGCAGGTGTTCGTACCGCTGATGGCGCCCGCCGTGCTGCTGATGGGCGCGGCGCCGCTGGCGCGGTGGCGTCGCGGCGACCTGCCGCCCATCGCGCGGCGCCTGCGCTGGGCGGCCGTGGCGAGCCTGGTTATTGGCGTCGGGCTGTTGCTGGTATTGCGCAACCGGTCGGCCCTGACCGGCCTGGGCCTGACGCTGGCCGTCTGGTGCATCGCCACGACGCTGGTCAGCCTGGCCGCGCGGCTCAGGCATGCGCACGGCAGGCCGCAGCGATGGTGGCAAGGCTTGCGGCAATTGCCGGCCGGCTACTGGGGCATGCAGCTGGCACATACCGGCGTCGGGATCTTTATTGCGGGCGTCACGCTGGTCAATAGCCAGGAAACCATGCGCGAACTGCCGATGCGGCCCGGCGACACCGTGACCGTGGATGGCTACGCATTCCGCTTCGAGGGGGTGTTGCCGGCCGTGGGCCCCAACTACGAAGCGCTGCGCGGCATCATGACCGTCCATCGCGATGGCCGCCTGCTCACCACGCTGGGCACCGAGCGGCGCATCTATCGCAGCCAGGACATGCCAACCACCGAAGCCGCGATCGATACCGGCTTCACGCGCGACCTGTATGTGGCAATCGGCGAAGCAGCCGGCGAGAATACCTGGGCCGTGCGCATCTACGTGAAGCCGTTCGTGAAATGGATCTGGGCCGGCTGCGCGCTGATGGCACTGGGCGGCCTGGTGGCCGTCTGCGACCGGCGTTACCGGATGAGGCGTGCGATCCGTTCCTCTCTGCCGCACCGTGGCAAAGGGCTTGTGGGAGAGGGCGTGGCGGTTCCAGTTGCGGCCGTCGCGTACGTGAAGCCTCTGCCCTCTCCCCCGGCCCCTCTCCCACTTGCGGCAGAGGGGAGCCTTCCACGCGATCGCACCACGCCGCCATGACGCGCTTCCTGCTGCCCCTGGGCATCTTCCTGGCAATGGTCGTGGCACTGGGCGCGGGGCTGCGCCATGACCCGCGCGAACTGCCTTCGGCGCTGGTCGGCAAGCCGGCGCCGGCGTTTGCGCTGCCCGTGCTCGATACCCCGGGCGGCACACAGACGCTGCGTGCCGCAGACCTGCGCGGCAAGGTCTGGATGCTCAATGTCTGGGCGTCGTGGTGTACCGCCTGCCGCACCGAACACCCGGTGCTGGTGGACTTCGCCGCGAAATCGCCGGTGCCGCTTTACGGGCTCAACTACAAGGACACCGCGCCGGCCGCGCAGGCCTGGCTGCGGCAGATGGGCAACCCCTATGTGCTGTCGGGGGTCGACACCGATGGCCGTGTCGGCATCGACTTCGGCGTGTATGGCGTGCCGGAGACCTACATCATCGACGCCCAGGGCGTGGTGCGGTACCGCCAGGTGGGGCCGGTAACGCCCGACGTGCTGGAACGGCAGATCAAGCCGCTGCTGCGGCAGCTGCAATCGGGGGGCCCGCGTGCGAATCCAGCCTAGACCGGCACCGCTGATCCGATGGCTGGCCGCGTGCCTGATGGCCGTACTGGCCTGGCAGGCCGCCGCCGCGCAGTTGTCCGACGCCGAACTCGATGCGCGCGTCCACGCGCTTTCGCAGCAACTGCGCTGCCTGGTGTGCCAGAACCAGACCCTGGCCGATTCGAACGCCGAACTGGCGGTCGACCTGCGCCGGCAGATTCGCGCACAGCTGGCACAGGGCGCCAGCGAGCGGGCCATCAAGGAGTATCTGGTGCAGCGGTATGGCGACTTCGTGCTCTACGATCCACCGTTCAAGCCGTCGACGTGGCTGCTGTGGCTCGGGCCGTTTGTGTTGCTGGTGGCGGTGGCCGGGTGGCTCTGGCGCAGACGCAAGCACGTTCCCGGCGCATCGGCCATGCCCCCGCAGACGCAAGAGCGGAGCCGCCCCACCGGCACGCCTGCCGCTAACGGCAGGCCCCGCTCGAAGTGGACCACGGCCACGCTTTGCGTGATGCTGCCGCCCACCGCAGCCATGCTCTACCTGCACCTGGGCAATCCCGCCGCCGTGATGCAGGCCGACGATGCGCACAGCCTGTCTGGCGACGCCCACACGCCGGAAATCGCGCAGATCGAATCCATGGTCGACCAACTGGCGCGGCGCCTGCAGGCCCAACCGCAGGATGCCGATGGCTGGGCCATGCTGGCCCGGTCCTACACGGTGCTCGAACGGTTTGACGATGCGGCGGCGGCCTATGCCCGCGCCGTTGCGCTGGCACCCGACGTGGCCGCACTGCGCGCCGACTACGCCGACGTGCTGGCAAGCCTCGATGGCGGCTCGCTCGAAGGCGCCGCCATGGAGCAGATCCGCGCTGCGCTGGCTGCCGACCCCGACGACCCCAAGAGCCTGGCACTGGCCGCCAGCGCAGCGGCGCAGCGCGGCGACGCCCGCAGCGCCATCGACTACTGGCAGCACCTGTACCGCCTGCTGCCGCCGGACTCGCAGACAGCGGCCCGCGTGGCAGCCAATCTTGCGGCGGCGCGGCAGGCCGGCGTCAGCCCTTCCACCGCCACGCCCACCACCACCGCGAAATAGTAGAAATACGATCACCACCAACTCGGTTATTCGGAAAATTCCGATGCCGATGGCGTGTCGTGCACCCCGCTTGCCATCGGTGGCCCCTCACACTGCCGCAACTTGTCGAGGGACAAGTGCCAGGGCCGTGAATCGCTGCACAATCCGGCCTCATTGCATTACCGCCTTGGCCAGTACGAGAATGTGGGACATTGATAAAGCAAAGCAGGACTCCGCACTTCTCGGCAGCGCACCGCGCCGCACGCGTCTCGCAGTCTCCCTGCCCGTCCGTCCGCCGGACAGCGTGCATGGCCCCCTGCCCCTTCGGCACATCAACACCATCCACCTGCGCCGCTTTGTCATGCTGATGCAGCACGAGTCCGCCATTGCAGCGGAACGCCACACCGGCATCCGGGCGGCCTGCATCCACTACGCAATCCGCCGGCTCGAAGATCGCTTCGGCACCACGCTGTTCGTACGCGAGGCATCGTCGATGCACCCCACCGCCGCCGCACACCGCCTGTACCCATGCGCCATTCGGCTGCTGTCGATGTGGGACAGCCTGGTGGCGGAATCTCCCGGCTCCAGCCCCCCCTCCGACACCAGCCATCCCGACGCGGACTGACCGTGCGAGGCCGGACACCCACCGGAGCCATCCGGCAAACATCGTAGAATGTCCACTCGTTCGCAATCTGAGGATCGACCCATGGCCGACCCCACCGGTCTGCATCACAAGACGTTCCTGCTATTGCTGGCGATGGTCACCATCGCATTTTTCTGGATTCTCCTGCCCTTCTACGGCGCGGTGTTCTGGGGCGCGGTGCTTGCCATCATCTTTGCGCCGCTGCAGCGGCGGCTGGTGGCAGCGCTGCGTGGCCGCAACAATATTGCCGCGCTGCTCACCCTGCTGCTGGTACTGCTGCTGGTGATCCTGCCGATGACCCTGATCACGATGTCGCTGATCCAGGAAGGCGTCAGCCTCTACGACAACATCCGCTCGGGCCGCATCAACTTCGGCCACTATTTCCAGTCCGCCGCCGACGCACTACCGCCGTTCGTGCGCGACATGCTGGCGCGTGCCGACCTTGCCAGCATTTCCGATCTCAAGGACAAGCTCAGCGCCAGCGCGCTGACCGCCAGCCAGCTGCTGGCAACGCGGGCGCTCAGCATCGGCCAGAACACGGCCCAGTTCATGATCGGCTTCGGCATCATGCTGTACCTGCTGTTCTTCCTGTTGCGCGATGGCCCGCAGCTGTCGCGCCGCGTGCGCCAGGCCGTGCCGCTCAGCGCCGCCCACAAGCAGCACCTGATCCAGAAGTTCACAACGGTCGTGCGCGCGACGGTCAAGGGCAATATCGCCGTGGCGGTGGCGCAGGGCGTGCTGGGCGGCGGTATCTTCGCGGTGCTTGGCATCCAGGGGGCACTGCTGTGGGGCGTGGTGATGGCCTTCCTGTCGCTGCTGCCGGCAGTGGGCGCGGGCCTGATCTGGTCGCCCGTGGCGGTCTACTTCCTGCTGACCGGTTCGGTGCTCAAGGGCTGCGTGCTGATCGGCTTTGGCGTGCTGGTGATCGGCCTGGTGGACAACGTGCTGCGCCCGATCCTGGTCGGCAAGGACACCCAGATGCCGGACTATGTGGTGCTGATCTCCACGCTGGGCGGCATGGCACTGTTCGGGCTGAACGGCTTCGTGATCGGGCCGCTGATTGCCGCCCTGTTCATCGCCTGCTGGGACCTGAACAACGCCGAAGACACGGCGGCCCGCTGACGCCAGCCCAGGAGATCCCGTGGACCGACTGCAGGCGATGAAGACCTACGTGGCGGTGGTGGAGTGTGGCGGCTTCACGCCGGCGGCGCGCAAGCTCGATGCGTCGCTGAGCGTGGTCAGCCGGATCGTGACCGATCTGGAAACGCATCTGGGCGTGCGCCTGCTTACGCGCACCACGCGCGTGGTGCGCCCCACCGCCACCGGCACCGCCTATTACGAGAACTGCCGCCGCATCCTGGCCGAGATCGACGAGGCCGAACTGGCCGCCACCGGCGCGCACGAGGCGCCGCGCGGGCGCCTGTCGATTACCGCGTCGGTGCTGTTCGGCCGGCGCTTTGTCACGCCCGTGGTGGTCGAATACCTGCGCCGCTACCCGGAGGTGGATGTCGACTGCCTGTTTATCGATCGCGTGGTGAATTTTATCGACGAGGGCATCGACGTCGGCGTGCGGATCGGGCCGCTGCCCAGTTCGTCGCTGCAGGCCATTCCGGTGGGCCATGTGCGGCGCGTGGTCTGCGCCGCCCCCGACTATTTGGCGCAACACGGCGCGCCTGCATCGCCGGACGACCTGGCGCGCCATGCGGTGATCCAGACGACGGGTATCTCCACGGCGCCCGAATGGCGCTTTATGCGGGACGGCGACCCGCTGCCCATACGGCTGGCCCCACGCATGGCAACCACTACCAACGATTCGGCGATTGCCGCCGCCGTGGCCGGCTTCGGGCTGGCGCGCGTGCTGTCTTACCAGGTGGCCGACGAACTGCGCGACGGCCGGCTGCGGATCGTGCTGGAAGACTTCGAGCCCGACCCGCTGCCGATCCATGTGATCCACCGCGAGGGCAGGCACGCCATGCACAAGGTGCGCGCCTTTATCGACCTGGCCGTCGACCAGCTGCGCGGCCAGGCATCGCTGAATCCACGCAACACCGCCTGATTCTTCTGAATTTCGCAAGAGTCCCTTCGCGCCATCCCCATTTTTCCCGGCCAGCCGGGTGTCTATAGTCGATCCGTACGCAGCGTTTGCGTCCCGTATCGCAATAATCGACCAAGGACACCCATCATGAAACTGTACGGCCACCCGCTTTCCGGACATTCGCACCGCGCCTGGCTTTTCCTGTCGTTGCTGGGCCAGCCGGCCGAGTGGATCGACGTTGACCTGCTGGGCCGCGCCCACAAGACGCCCGAATTCCTGGCCCTGAATCCGTTCGGTCAGGTGCCGGTACTGGTCGACGGCGACACGGTGATCAGCGATTCGAACGCGATCCTGGTCTATCTGAGCAAGAAGCTGGGCCGTACCGACTGGCTGCCCGACGCCCCGGCCGAGGCCGCCGCCGTGCAGCGCTGGCTGTCGGTGGCAGCGGGCGACATTGCGTTCGGCCCGGCCCGCGCCCGCATCATCACCGTGTTCAAGGCGCCGTACGACAGCAAGGAAGCCATCGAACGCGCCCACGTGGTGTTGCAGCGCCTGGACGACGCGCTGGCTGGCCGCGCCTGGATTGCCGCCGACCATCCGACCATTGCCGATGTGGCGCTGTACAGCTACACGGCGCGTGCGCCCGAAGGTTTTGTCGACCTGAAGGCATACGCCAACGTGCGCCAGTGGCTGGCGCGCGTCGAGGCGCTGCCCGGTTTCGCCCCGTTCCAGACCACGGCGGTCGGCCTGGCAGCCTGAGCCCCGGCTCACCGGCCATCGCCCGCCCTTTCCGGCCCTTCCGAACACTGCTCGATCTCAGGAGTCCGCCATGACCCCGCACCCGGTTCCCCACGTGGAAATCCTGCCCGGCACGCCCTGGCACACCGGCGAGCGCCTGCTGCAGGCCAGCATCGGCGCCGACGAACGCCTGGCCGAAGTGGGCTCGCGCGTGGTGCGCGACCATATGCCGGACCAGCATCGCGATTTCTTTGCCATGCTGCCGTCGATCGTGATTGGCGCGGTGGCACCGGACGGGCGCCCGTGGGCCACGGTGCGTGGCGGCCTGCCGGGCTTCCTGCATTCGCCCGACCCGCGCCAGCTCGACGTCGCGCTGGTGCGCGACGCCGCCGATCCGGCCGATGCGGGCATGGAGGACGGCAATGCCATCGGCCTGCTCGGCATCCAGCCGCATACCCGGCGCCGCAACCGCATGAACGGCACGATCCATCGCGATACCGCCACGGGCGCCAGCGGCTTCCAGGTGGCTGTGGGCCAGAGCTTCGGCAATTGCCCGCAGTACATCCAGAAGCGCGCCCCCGTGATGACGCGCGACCCGGCCACCCCGGCCGCCGAGCCGCCCGTGGTGCTGGACGCGCTGGACGCCCGTGCGCGCACGCTGATCCGCCACGCCGATTCGTTCTTCGTGGCTACCTACGTGGATCTGCCCGGCGGGCAGCGCCAGGTGGATGTCTCGCATCGCGGCGGCAAGCCCGGCTTCGTGCGCGTTGATGACGACGGCACGCTGACGATTCCCGACTTCCAGGGCAACACGTTCTTCAACACGCTCGGCAACATGATGGTGAACCCGGTGGCTGGCCTGGTGTTCGTCAGCTATGTCACCGGCGACCTGCTGCAGCTGACCGGCCGTACCGAGGTCATCGTCGATTCGCCAGAAATTGCCGGCTTCGAGGGCGCGCAACGGCTGTGGCGCTTCATGCCCGGGCAGATCGTGCGGCGCGACCGGGCCTTGCCGCTACGCTGGGATATCGACCCCGATGGGGCGTCGCCGCAGGCGCTGGCTACCGGAAGCTGGCGCTGAAATTCCGCTCCCGGCGCGTGCAGATGTCCCCATCCGGAACCTGGCCCTGAGGCGGCCACGTCGGTCGATGGGGATGTGCTGGACCAGATCGTGACCCGCCTGGGCGGCACCAGCGTGGTGAGCCAAGCGTTCTGGAGTGCGAGTACGACGGAGTAGATCTCTCGCGGTTGTCTCCCTTCTCACACTTGTGGCAGAGGCGGGGAGACGGCGGGCAGGTCCCATTGCGACATGTCGGCAAGCAGAGCCGCGACACCCCTCTCCCGCAGGCGGGAGAGGGGTGGTAACCATCAGCCGTTGATGGCGTCCTTCACCGCCACCACCGCAAACTGCCCCAGCAGCCGCAGCGCCGCGATATCTTCGGCAGTCCAGCTTTCCACGCCCGCCAGGTAGTTGAACGTGCCGATCACCCGGCCGCCATGGCACAGCGGCACGTTGACCACGCCGTTCAGGCCCAGCGCGCGGATCGTGCCGATGTCGTCGAACACGGCGGCCAGCGCCGCGTCGCCCTCGCCCACGAAGACCTCGCCGCGCTCCAGCAGCTGGCGCGTCCAGGGCGTATCGCCCTTCACCTTCTTGCCGCCGGGCGGATAGGCCGCAGGGTCCGACGACCACAGCCGGCGGATCTCGCGGCTTTCCACATGCCACGCGTTGATCGTCAGCAAACCCGGCCCGACGATATCGAGCGTGGCCGCCCCGATGGCGTCCATGACGGCCTGCGGCGTGGCGGCCGCGCGCAGGCGGTCGAACAGCGGATGCAGGTGCGTTTGCCAGTGGCCCAGCGTATCGACGCTTGCCATCGTCATTCCCCGTGGATGCCGAGTTCCTTGATCAGCTTGCCGTAGCGGTCGGCATCGCGGCGCAGGATCTTGCCGAATTCCTGCGGCGTCGACGTGGCCGTTTCCACGCCGATCGCGTCCATCTTGGCCTTGACCTCGGGCAGCGACATCACGCGGTTGATTTCGGTATTCAGCTTTGCCACCAGCGCGGGCGGCATGTTCTTCGGGCCAAACGCGCCGTACCACACCGACAGTTCATAACCGGGGATGGTCTCGCCCACGGTGGGCACGTTGGGCAGCAGCGGCGAGCGCTTGGCCTCGGTCACGGCCAGCAGCTTCAGCTTGCCGGCCTTCACGTGCGTCAGCGTCTGCGTGCCGGCCGAGAACAGCAGCTGGGTCTGGCCCGCCACCGTGTCAACCACGGCCGGCGCACCGCCCTTGTACGGCACGTGCAGCATCTGCACGCCCGCCATCTTCTCGAACAGCACGGCGCTCAGGTGGTTGGTCGAGCCAGGGCCGGCACTGGCGTAGGCCAGCTTGCCCGGATTGGCGCGGGCGTAGGCAATCAGTTCCTTGACGTTGTTGGCCGGCACCGACGGATTCACCACCATCGTGTTGGTCACGTAGGCCAGCAGGCCCAGCGGGGTGAAGTCTTCCACGCCCTTGAACGGCATGTTCGCCATCAGCGCCGGGTTCATCGCGTGCGTGCTCATCGAGCCGATCAGCAGCGTGTAGCCGTCAGGCTGGGCACGCGCCACCATCGCCGAACCGATATTGCCGGACGCACCGGGCTTGTTGTCCACGATCACCGGCTGGCCCAAGGACTTGGTCAGGTGCTCGGACAGCACGCGCGCCAGGATGTCGGTGGAGCCACCGGCGGCCCAGGGCACGATCAGCGTGACCGGCTTGGTGGGATAGGCGTCGGCTGCGCCGGCCTGGCCGGTGAACGACAGTGCCAGTGCGGCGGCACCGCACAGCAGGCTTTTCAATACGGACCTCATGATGCAACTCCCCTTCTGTCTTCGGACTATCTGATGTGATTCGGTTCAGCGGCCCACGGCGTAACCCTGCATGCCGCGCGCATTGGCGCCCGCGCGCAGCACCAGGCGACCCCTGGCGTCGCGTTCGCGCGTACAGGCAGACATGCGGCCTTCGGACCAGTCGTCTCCCACGCGAACTTCGTGCCCGCGTGCGCGCAGCGCTTCGATGGTGGCAGCCGGGAAGCGCGACTCGACGGTAATGCGGTTCAGCGTGGTCTGGCGCGGCCAGAACGATTGCGGGAAATGGTCGATATGCCAGGCCGGCGCGTCGATCGCTTCCTGCAGGTTCATGCCGTGCACGGCGTGGCGCATGAAGAACGCCAGCGACCATTGGTCCTGCTGGTCGCCGCCGGGCGTGCCGAACACCATGTACGGCTCGCCATCGCGCATGCACAGCGAAGGCGACAACGTGGTGCATGGGCGCTTGCCCGGTGCCAGCGTATTGGGCAGGCCCGGCTCCAGCCAGGTCATCTGCAGGCGCGTGTTCAGTGCAAAGCCCAGCGCCGGGATGGTGGGGCTCGACGACAGCCAGCCGCCCGACGGCGTGGCCGCCACCATGTTGCCATGGCGGTCGATCACGTCGATATGGCAGGTGTCGCCGACAAACACTTCGCGCTCGGCCCACTCGCTGACCGGCGGCAGCGCCGCGAACGTGGGCTCGCCGATGCCGAAGCGCGTATCGGCTGCGGCCAGCGTGCGGTCTGCCACGGCCAGGTCCGGCATGCGCGGCGCGCGGCCCTTGAGCGCGCCCGGCTGCATCGTCAGCGATGCACGGTCACCGATCAGCGCGGCACGCGCGGCCAGGTAGTGCGGGTTCAGCAGCGCGCAGAGCTGGCTGTCCTCGAACAGGGGATCGCCGTACCAGGCGGTGCGGTCGGCCATCGCCAGCTTGGCGGCCTCGGCAATCGTGTGGACGAATTCGGGCGACGTCGGCGCGTGGGCATCCAGATGGGCGTGGCGCAGCATGCCAAGCTGCTGCAGGAACATCGGGCCCTGGCTCCAGATATCGCACTTGGCTACCGAGTAACGGCCGAAGTCGAGCGAGACCGGCGCTTCCACGGTGGGCTTCCAGCCGGCCAGGTCGTCGTAGCGCAGCAGGCCGGTATGCTTTTCGCCCGTGGTGTCGCGCACGGGGGTGGTGCGGCAGTACTCGTCGATGGCCTCGGCCACGAAGCCGCGATACCAGCAGTGCATCGCCGCATCGATCTGGCCCTCGCGGCTGTCGCTCTGGCTCACGGCCGTCTCGACGATGCGCGTATAGGTGTCGGCCAGCACCGGCAGCGTGTGCAGCGCGCCGGGGCGCGGCACCTTGCCATCGGGCAGCCAGGTATCGGCCGAGCTGTGCCATTCGTCGCGGAACAGCTGCTGCACGGCCAGGATGGCCTGCGAGATGCGCGGCACCAGCGGGAAGCCATTGCGCGCGTAGCCAATGGCGGGCGCCAGCACATCGGCCAGCGACCATGTGCCCTGGTCGCGCAGCATGGTCAGCCATGCGCCAAACGCGCCAGGCACCGTGGCGGGCATCAGGCCGATGCCGGGCATCAGTTCCATGCCCTGCTTGCGCAACGCTTCGGGATCGGCCAGTGCCGGCGCCGGGCCCTGGCCACAGACCGAGCGCACCGCGCGGTCCTTCTCGCTCCAGAACAGGATCGGCACCTCGCCGCCGGGGCCGTTCAGGTGCGGTTCCACCACCTGCAGCACGAAACCCGCCGCCACGGCGGCATCGAAGGCATTGCCCCCGCGCTCCAGCACGCCCATGGCCGTCTGCGTGGCAAGCCAGTGGGTGGATGCGGCGACGCCGAACGTGCCGACGATCTCGGGGCGTGTCGTGAACATGGGTAAATGACTCCTGTTTGATGCATTTGATGTGTGATTCGAGTATAGGCAGCTGGAATAACTGCCAACATCGAAATACTTATCGTTGTATTACCATTCGGTTATACCGCTCGCCCCACTCGTCGTTCTCGCCCCTTTTCGCCTCCGTTCCATGCCGATTGCCACCGACAAACTGCTGCACCAGATCGTGTCGCGCCTGCGCCTGCGCCATTTGCCGCTGCTGCTGGCGCTGGAGCGCCAGCGTTCCGTATCCCGCGTGGCGGCGGAGATGAACCTGTCCCAGCCGGCCGTGACCAAGGCGCTGCGCGAGATCGAGGACATCTTCATGACGTCGCTGTTCACCCGCACCCGCAACGGGCTGGAGCCCACGGCCACCGGAGCCGCCGTACTGAGTCATGCGCGCATGACGATGGCCGACGCCGAGGCGCTGGGCCGGCAACTGGCGGTGATCGAGGCCGGCCGGCGGGGCCGGCTGCGGCTGGGCGTGATTCCCTACACGGCCCGCGCAGTGCTGGACGCCGCGCTGGCCTATGGGCTCAACCAGCAACCGCGCATCTCGGTGGTGGTGCGCGAAGGCACCACCGACGAACTGGTCGGCGCGCTGCGCCAGCACGAACTGGACTGCGCGATTGCGCGCTCGTTCTATCTGGCGGGGGAAGACATCGTGCAGGAGCCGCTGTATCGGGAAGAGCCCGTGCTCGTGGTACCTTCGCGAGCCAGGGCGCGCCTGTCGCGCGGCGAACTCGATTGGAAGCGGCTGGCCGAACTCGACTGGATCCTGCCGCCGCCGCATACGCCGGTACGGCGCACCATCAATACGATGTTCGCGGTGGCCGGCGTGGCGCCGCCACTGCCCATCGTCGAAACCTATTCGATCAAGCCGATGGCCACGCTGCTGCGCAGCCAGCCCGACGCCATCACCATCGTCCCACGCGCCGTGGCCGCCGAACTGATCGAACTGGGCGACGCGGCGGCGCTGCCGTTCTCGCTGAGCTGGGACTTGCCGCCCGTGGGCGTGATGTGGCGGCGCGAAACGGAAGAGAACGAACTGGTGATGCCGCTGGTGGCCGCGCTGAAGGCGGCGGTGGTGTAGTGGTGGCTGGCATGGCAGGCGTCGGCGGCATGGCAACGGCTTGCCCTCTCCCCCGCCCCTCTCCCACAAGTGGGAGAGGGGAGCAAACCAGGAGCGTTTGATGTGCCCGCGGTTGTCTCCCCTCTCCCGCTTTGCGGGAGAGGGGCTGGGGGAGAGGGCAAGCCGTCAATCAACAGCATCAACAAAGACAACAACAAACGCATGAAAACCGTAGCTCTCTACGTCCTGACCGCGCTGGCCGAAATCCTCGGCTGCTACCTGCCCTACCTCTGGCTGCGCCAGAACGCCAGCCCGTGGGTGCTGCTACCCGGCGCCGCGTCGCTGGCCGTGTTTGCCTGGCTGCTGACCCTGCACCCCGACGCCTCGGGCCGGGTCTATGCCGCCTACGGCGGTATCTATATAGCAGTGGCCATCGCCTGGCTCTGGCTGGTGGACGGCGTGCGGCCCAGCGTCTGGGATATGACAGGTGTCACAATCGCCGTCGCCGGCATGGCCGTGATCGTGTTTCAACCGCGCTAACATCAGATTTAAGGGCGAATTAAGCGCCACTTTTTCTGACAAAAACCGTCACTTTGTGCATCTTTAGCCATACCCTCCCACAGAGGGGTGACAGGATTTGGCAGATACATCTGGTTACAGGTGACAAGAAATCTCACATTTCAGTGGTTTTTGGCCGAAATACGACCTGGCACACCTGTTGCTCTATAGGACCCGACAGCAATTGCTGTTTCCAACTAATTCAAAGGGGTCAATTCCATGAAAAAAGCACGGATGGGAATCCACCAACGGGTCCAGAAGGGTTTCACGCTGATCGAACTGATGATCGTGGTCGCGATCATCGGTATCCTGGCTGCTATCGCGATTCCGCAATATCAGAACTACGTGGCGAAGTCGCAGGTTTCGCGTGTTGTGGGCGAAGTCTCGGCGCTGCGTACGTCGGCTGAGCTGTGCATTACGGAAGGTCGTACGGCGATCGCAGCAGACCCGACCGCGCCGGGCGCAGGCGAGTGCGTGCTTGGCGATACGCCTTCGAGCCTGATCACTGGCACGGCTGATGTAAACGGTCTTGGCCGAGTGGTGCCGCTCCTGACGTCCGATACCGAAACGCTGAAGGCCACGCTTGGCAATTCGGCAAACGCCGGCATCGCAACTACGACGATTGTCTGGGCTCGCAGCACCACTGGCACTTGGACCTGCACCGTTACGGGCGCAGGCAACGGCTGGAACGCTTCTTACATTCCGGGCGGCTGCACGGCTGGCTAAACAGCCTACAGCGAGACTTTCCCTCGCCTAAGCCAAAAAAAGCGCCCTTCGGGCGCTTTTTTTGCCTGTGACAGGCAATCACCCCACCTCCCCCCGCATCCCGATCTCTCCAATCAGCTTCCCGTACCTAGCGTTATCCGCCGCCACCATCTGCGTGAACTGAGCCGGCGAATCACTCTTCCGAAGTTCCCCCGCGTTCGCCTTCATCGTCGCATCGAGCTTGCCGCTGTTCTGCAGCGCGGCCACCGCGTCGAATAGCCGTTTCGCCATGGGCGCTGGCAAACCGGCCGGGGCAAACAGCCCGCTCCAGTTATCCAGCACAAACCCCGGCGGCAACGATTCCGCCAAAGTCGGCACGTTCGGGAAATAGCTGGTCCGCACGGCCGATGACACCGCCAGCGCACGAATCTGCCCGTTGCGCAGGAACGGCGCCGCCGTGGACATCACCGGCATGCCGAATTGCGTCTGGCCGCTCAGCATCGACGTCAGGATTTCGCTGGCGCCCTTGTACGGGATGTGGACTGCTTCGACATGGTTCTGGTGCAGCAGCGATTCCACGGCCAGATGCGAGACGCTGCCCTTGCCGCCCGACCCGTAGTTCAGCGCACCAGGCTTCTTCTTCATCGCCTCGATCAGTTCCCGCGCCGTCCTGAACGGCGACGACGCTGGCACGGCCAGCACCACGGGGCCGCCCGACAGCGCCGAGATCGCCGTGAAGTCGCGGGCGGCGTCGTACGGTTGATCCTTGTACAGATGGACGTTGATCACGTGCTGGTTGGCAAGGATGCCCAGCGTGTAGCCATCGGGCTCGGCGCGCTTCAGCGCCCGGGCGCCGATGATGCCGCCAGCCCCGCCGATGTTCTCCACCACCAGCGGCTGGCCCAGCACCGGCGACAGTTCCGCCGAGATGGTGCGGGCGATGGAATCGGGCGCGGTGCCCGCGATAAACGGCACGATCAGCCGGATCGGGCGCGACGGATACGGCGCGGCGGCCACGGCCACGCGGCTCATCACGCCACCCAGTGCGGCGGCACCGGCCGCGGCGCCTGCCGTAGCCAGCCATTGACGACGATTCATGTTGTCTCCTGTGTTTTTTTCTGGTGTGTGGCGCGCGTGTGGCGCAATCAGGCCCCGGCCGGGTCCAGGATGGCCTTGGCAATCGTATTGCGCTGGATCTCGCTGGTGCCCGTGAAGATGCGGAACATGCGCAGCTTGCGCCAGGTCTGCTCCACGGGATGCCCGCGCGTGACACCCAGGTTGCCGTGGATCTGCACGGCCTTGTCCGCCACCTCGAAGCAGCGTTCCGACACGAACAGCTTGCACGCGGCCGCCTTCATGCGCAGGTCGGCACCGGCATCGGCCAGCAGCGCGGTCTGGGCAATCATGCTCTCGCAGGCCCACAGCGCCGCCGCCATGTCGGCCAGCATATGCTGGATGGCCTGGAAGCGCGCAATCGGGCCGCCAAACTGACGGCGCTGGCCCGCATAGGCCACCGATGCCTCGTAGGCACGCGTTGCCAGCCCCAGCATCGACGGGCAATGCAGCAGCCGGTTCACGTTGATGCGCGACATGCCCAGCTTGAAACCCCGCCCTTCGCCGCCAAAGATATTGGCGCGCGGCACGCGGACGTTTTCGAAGCGGATATCGGCATCGATATGCTGGCCCGACATCGGCACGTACTCGGTGCTGACGGTTACGCCCGGCAGGTCCAGGTCGACCAGCACGGCCGTGATCGACGGCGGCGTGGTGGTGGCATCGGTCACGCACATCACGATGGCAAAGTCCGCGAACGGCGCGCCGCTGATGTAATGCTTCTCGCCGTTGATCACCAGATCGTCGCCGTCCACCACTGCGCTGGTGCGGATGCTTTGTGCATCGGAGCCCGAGTGCGGCTCGGTCAGCGCAAAGCACGTGGATTTCTGGCCCCGGATCACCGGCTGGAAGTAGCGCGCCACCTGGTCCGGCGTGGCGTACTTGAGCATGTTGCCCACGCGCGGCGGGCCACCCAGGTCGCCCAGCACGTGCGGGGCCAGCACCGCGCCGCTGGCGGCCAGGTCGGCCTTCAGCGCGCACTGCTCCGCGATATTGAGGCCCCTGCCACCCAGTTCCACGGGCAGGCAGGCCGCGTACAGCCCGAGTTCGCTGGAGCGGCGCCAGACGTTGCGCAGTACGTCGCGCGGCCACGGGTCTTCGGTGCCCAGGCCCAGTTCGCGTTGCAGCGGCAGCAGTTCGTCGTTGATATAGCGCTGCACCGCGGCGCGCGTTTCGATTAGCACCGGATTGGTCAGATGGTCGAACATGTCTTGGCTCCGTGGATCAGTTCACGCGGCGGCTGGCGCCGAGCCAGTACTGCTCGCGCACCAGCTTGCGGGCCAGCTTGCCGCTGGCGTTCTTGGGCAGTTCGGCGACGAAATCGACCGAACGCGGCGACTTGTAGTCGGCAATGCGCGCACGGCAGTGCCCGATCAGTTCGGCCGCACTGGCCTGCCGGCCCGGCCACAGCGCCACCACGGCCTTGACGCTCTCGCCCCAGGTGTCGTCGGGCACGCTGATCACGCAGGCTTCCATCACGTCGGGATGCTGGTACAGCGTGGCTTCCACCTCGGTCGGATAGACGTTGAAGCCGCCCGAGATGATCATGTCCTTCTTGCGGTCGACCAGGTACAGGTAGCCGTCGGCATCCACGCGCGCCAGGTCGCCGGTGTGCAGCCAGCCGTCGATCAGCACTTCGCGCGTCAGCTCCGGCTCGCCCCAGTAGCCCTGGAACACATCGGCACCCCGGATCACAAGCTCGCCAATTTCGTCGCCGCTGACTTCCTCGCCGCGCTCGTTGACCACACGTACTTCGGTTTCGCCCAGCGCACGGCCGCACGACGCCAACCGCTCGGGCTTGCTGTCGATCGCCAGCGCATGGTCGGCCGTGGACAGGCGCGTGACGCCTGATGTGGACTCGCTGGCGCCATAGCCCTGCGACAGCACCGGCCCGATACGTTCCCAGGCTTCGCGAATGCGTGCCGGGGCCATCGGCGCGGCGCCATAAGCCAGCGTCTTGAGGCTGCCCAGATCGGCCGTGGCAAGCGTCGGCTCGGCCAGCAGCATGTTGATCATGGCGGGCACCATGAACACGTGGGTCAGCTTCAGGCGCGCCACATCGGCCAGGAAGCGGGCCGGTTCGAATTTCTCGAACAGCACCAGCGTGGCGCCCAGGAACAGATAGGGCTGCATCAGCATGCCCGATGCATGCGTGACCGGGCCGATCAACGCCAGCCGGTCGCCGGGGCGCGCAGGGCGATCCATGGTCAGGATCATCTTGCGCATCGACGCCAGCCGGTTGCCATAGGTCTGCATGGCGGCCTTGATCTTGCCCGTGGAGCCCGACGAAAAGTGCAGCACGGCCAGGTCGTCCGGCTGTGGCACATAGTCGATTTCCGAGTTGGCGCCGCGCTCGATCAGCGCTTCATAGGCGCCGTAGCCGCCTTCCGCGCCGGCGATGGCAATGAAATGCTCGACGCAGCCAAACCCGCGCGTGTCCCGCGAATAGCCGGTGTAGCCGGGGCCCGCAATCATCACGCGTGGCGTGCAGTTTTCGACCACATCGGACGCCTCATTGGCCGTAAAGCGCGGATTCAGCGCCGCCTTGACCAGCCCGGCCTTGTACAGCGCACATTCGATCTCGACGATCTCGGGGCAGTTGCGCGACTGGATTGCCACGCGGTCGCCTTGCTGCAGGCCCAGCGCCAGCAGCGCATTGGCAAGCCGTGTCGACCGTTCGTCAAGCTGGCGGTAGGTCAGCACGCGGTCGCGGTACAGCACGGCGGGGTTGTCGCCCCAATAGCGCGCCGCACGCCTGAGGAAATAGGCGAACGTCATCGTTGTCTCCAATCTGGATAGGTGTGGTGTGACCCAAGTCTGTAAGATGCGCGACATCACCACAATGTCGTGATTGGAATAAAGTCATAACCGATGGGAATGAGGAATACGAGACACCATGGAGACACGTGACCTGGACTACGTGCTGGCCGTTGGTGCCCACGGCGGCATCGGCCGGGCCGCCGAGGCGCTGGGCATGACCCAGCCGGCGCTGACCAAGGCGATCCAGCGGGTGGAGGCGCAACTGGGCGTGCCCCTGTTCGAGCGCACCACGCTGGGCATGCGCGTGACGCAGGCTGGCACGGTGTTCCTGGAGCGGGCGCGCCGCATCCGGCTGGAATACGACGATGCCATCAAGGAGATGCGCGGCATCCAGACCGGCGAACAGGGCCTGCTGCGGCTTGGCTATTCGCCATCGATGCCCAATGCGCTGGTGCTGGGCGCCTGCCAGCAGCTGCTGCGCGAACGGCCCGTGGCGCGGCTGCGCCTGAGCATGCGCGTGGCGCGCGAGTTGATGGACCAGGTGCAGGCCGGCGAACTGGACCTGGCCGTGGCCCCGCTGCCGCGCCAGGCCAATCCCGCGCTGGCAACACGCGAACTGTTCACCGACCGCCTGGCCGTGGTGGCCGACGAGAACCACGCGCTGCAGCGCCGGCGCGACCTGACGCTGGTCGATCTGGTGGGCCAGCACTGGCTGCTGCCGACCGGACACGTGCTGATCCGCCAGCAGATCGACCGCGCCTTTGCCAGCGCTGGATTGCCGGCACCGACGCTGCGCGTGGAGACGGATTTCGGCAGCACCACGCTGTTCGATCTGGTGCGCGGCACGGAGATGTTGTGTATCGCCGGATCAACCACCAACAGCAAGCGCATGGGCCTGCGGCCGATTGCCCTGCGCGCCGACGCGCTGGACCTGGGCCGCCGCGTGGGCGTCATCACGCGTGCCGGGGCCTACCTGTCACCGCTGGCCCAGCGCATGATCGACATCCTCGAAGCCCATGTGGAATAGCGCCCTGCGGTTACGGCTGCGGGAACGTGCGCAGGTAGGCCAGCAGGTCATCAAGCTGGCGTGCATTGCTCATGCCCCAGAAGCGCATCTTGGTGCCGGGCACGACCTTGGCCGGCGCCTGCAGGAACGCGCGCAGCGTGTCGTCGCCCCACACCACGGGGGACGCCTTCATGGCATCGGAATAGCGGTAGTCGTCGGTGCCGCCCGCCTTGCGCCCGAACACGCCGTTCAGCTGGGGGCCGAACGCCGCACGCGCCGACGGGCCTACGTGGTGGCACGACGCACAGCGCGTGGTGAAGATGTCCCTGCCCTTCTCGATGTCGCCGGCGGCGTGGGCAGTGGTGACGGCAAACAACGTGAATGCAAGCGGTGCAGCGTACTTCATGATGCGTGATGAGAATTGAATCGGCCTGCCCTCTCCCCCCGCCCCTCTCCCGCCTGCGGGAGAGGGGAGCACACCAGCAGCATTGAAACAACGTCTGTTGCCTCCCGTCTGTTGCCTGCGGGAGAGAGGCGGGGAACAAGGCAGGCGCCTGCCATACGACGCGCCCGGCTACACCGGATAACTCGCCACTTCGATCAGGTTGCCGTCGGGATCGCGGCAGTACACGGACGTCATCGGTCCCAGCGCGCCGGTGCGCTGCACCGGTCCCACTTCCACGGCAACCTTGTGCGCCAGGAAATGGGCGATCACCTCCTGCGGCGGCATCTTCGTGATGAAGCACAGGTCGTCGCTGCCCGATGTGGGGTGCACGCCGGTGAACCACGCCACCGTGTCTTCGTTCACCGGGCGCAGGTTGATCTTCTGCTGGCCGAACTTGACCGACACGCGCTTGCCGCTGCGCGACTCGAAGTCTTCGCGCTGCATGCCCAGCACCTGTTCGTACCAGGCCACGCTGGCCTCCACGTCCTTCACATTGAGCACGATATGGTCAAGGCGTTCGATCGCAAGCGTCATGGCGTGGTGTCCTGTTGTGGTGCCCGAGGTGATCCCTGGGAGCGGCGATTATGTAACAGCATGTGTAGCTGTGCAGTGCAAGGCGTAATGTACACCGGGCCAGTGGAGGGCGGCTTTTATACTGCCGGGCCGGTCAACCACCGCGCCCCAAGTCATGCGCCGAATCTCCTGGCTCATCATGAGCCTTGTCATCGCGGCACTGATCCAAGTGCCCGCAGGTTTCGCGGCCGAATCCGCCTCCGAGGCGGAAGCGCAGCAAATTCCCACGCTGACGCACGCCGAAGCCATCTCCGAACTGAAGCGGCTGCAGTCCGAGCAGGACCGCGTCAAGCAGCAGGCGTCCAGTGCGTCCGGCAACATCAAGCTGGGCGATCTCAACGACGCGCTGAAGCAGCTCGACGACGATGTCGACAAGCTCGCCGCGTCGCTGACGCCGCAGCGCGCCCAGCTGCAGGCCCAGGTAGATCTGCTGGGGCCGCCGCCCGACGCCAGCCCCGACAGCAAGGCCAAGGACGCCGCCAAGGAAGCGCCCGCCGTCATCAGGCAGCGGGCGGAACTGAACGCGCGCAAGAGCCAGCTCGACGACGAACTGAAGCAGGCAGCCGACAGCAAGGACAACATCGCCCACCTGCGCGACCAGCTCGCCAAGCTGCAGCGCAGCCGCCTGAAGGACCAGCTCGCCCTGCGTTCGGACAGCATCCTGAACCCCGCCTTCTGGACGCCGCTGTTCAAGGTGTCCGAGGAAGACCGCGAGCGCCTGGGCAACTTCACCGACGATATCTGGCCGCGCATCCAGATGGCCTGGGAGCCGTCGCAGCGCGGCAAGACCATCATCCTGCTGGCCGTGGCGCTGGCGGTCTGGTCGCTCGGCCGGCGGCTGCTGGAACGCGGGCTGGCCTGGTTCTGCCTGACCCAGCTGCCTGAAACGCGCCTGCGGCGCAGCGCGCTGGCCCTTGCCACGGCACTGACCACGGTTGTCACCACGGCGGTGGCCGTGCGCATCGTCTATGCGGCCTTCACCGGCGGTGACGAGATATCGCCTGCGTTGCAGGACCTGATGAACGAGATCGCCAAGCTGACCATGACCAGCGCGCTGATCGCCGGCCTGGGGCGCGCACTGCTATGCACGCGCCACCCCAGCTGGCGGCTGCCTGCACTGGCCGATCCGGTGGCGCTGGCGATGCGGCCATTCCCCACGGTGCTGGCTGGCATGCTGCTGCTCGCGGGCACGCTGGAGCAACTCAACCGCATGGCCGATACCACGGTGCAGGTCACGCTGCTAGGCCGGGGGCTGGTCTCGCTGGTGGTGGTGCTGACCATCGGCGCGGCGCTGCTGCGCGCCAACCGCGTACGCACCGAACTGGTGGCGGCCGGCGAGCGGCCCGAAGAGCGCGCCACGCTGGCCGGGCTGATCCACGCCGCCGTCACGCTGATCGTGATTGTGTCGTTCGGTGCCCTGCTGGTCGGCTATATCAGCTTTGCGCGCTTCCTGACCTACGAACTGGTCTGGTTCGATATCGTGCTGTGCAGCCTGTACCTGCTGACCCAGCTGACGCGCGACATCTGCGAGGCGCTGTTCTCGGCCAGCCACCGCAGCGGCCGCGTCATCAAGCAGCTGTTCGGGGTGGGCGACTCGCATCTGGAGCAGGTATCGACGGTGCTGTCCGGCATTGGCGCCAGCGCGCTGCTGCTGCTGGCCGTGCTTGCCCTGCTGACGGGCGGCTTCGGCACCACGCCGGTCGATCTGCTGAACAGCCTGCTGACCGTGCTGGGCGGCGAACGGCTGCGCAGCATGAACATCATGCCCGACCGCATCCTGAATGCGGTGATCGCGCTGACCGTGGGCATCTGGCTGCTACGCTCGGTGCGCCGCTGGCTCGACGCCGAACTGCTGCCCAAGCTCTGTTCCGAGCCGGGGCTGCGCGCGTCGCTGATCACGCTGTTCACCAATGTCGGCTACGTGCTGCTGGTGCTGCTGACACTGTCGCTGCTGGGCGTGAAATGGGAAAACCTGGCGTGGATCGTCAGCGCGCTGTCGGTGGGTATCGGTTTCGGCCTGCAGGAAATCGTGAAGAATTTCGTGTCTGGCCTGATACTGCTGACCGAGCGCCCGGTGAAGGTGGGCGACATGGTCAGCCTGGCCGGCGTGGAAGGCGATATCCGCCGCATCAACGTGCGCGCCACGGAAATCCAGCTGGGCGACCGTTCCACGGTGATCGTGCCGAACTCGCAGCTGATCTCGCAGAACGTGCGCAACGTCACGATGAGCAACAGCACCCAGGGCGTGGCGACGCTGCAGCTGACCTTCCCGCTCAACACCGATCCCGAGGCCGTGCGCGACCTGCTGCTGGAGGTCTATCGCGAGAACGAGACCATCCTGGACATTCCCGCACCATCGGTCACGTTCAGCCAGCTGGCGCCCAACGGCATCACGCTGAGCGTGACGGGCTACGTGGGCAGTCCGCGCATCGCAGGGGGCACCAAGAGCGACCTGCTGTTCGAGATCCTCAAGCGGCTGCGTGCCGCCAATATCTCGCTGTCCGAACC
>NZ_BBQI01000051.1 GCF_001652915.1 Cupriavidus sp. D384 | reverse complement strand
CCCGTTGGGGGGGGCCCCCCCCCCCGCCGGGCTCGTGCCCCGTCCAGTAATCGGCGCCATCATCGTGCGTGGACAGCACAATCCTCTGATGACAATGCTGGCATGTGTACACAAAGACCTGCTTGCCGGCGTGCATCGCCGCATCGCCTGACCGCGCCAGGCGCGGATGAGGCGGAACATGACCGGGACGACCCAGCAGGTTCTTGCAAAGTTCGCAAGGAACCATCGTGCTCTCCAGACTCTGACTTCGGACCTTGCAACAACCATGTCCGCCCTACTTGCAGACATTGCTGCAACGCAACAAGGGCCAGTATAGGCGCACGACCGTTCGATCGCCACGGGCTTTCCGGCGGATAGATTAATTCCTCGGTTTCCCGGCAAAGCTGGCCGCAAAGCGGTCGGTGGCCGCCAGCAACTGGTCCATGATGCCTGGCTCCGTCCACGCATGGCCCGCGCCTTCGATCAGGTGGAAGTCGGCGTCCGGCCACGCCTGGTGCAGCGCCCAGGCGTACCGCGCGGGGCACGGCATGTCGTAGCGGCCATGCACGATGACGCCGGGGATGCCGGCCAGCTTGTGGGCATCGCGCAGCAGCTGGCCGTCGTCGAGCCAGCCGCGATGCGTGAAGTAATGGTTCTCGATGCGCGCAAAGGCCAGCGCGAAGTGGCCCTCGTCGTGCTTCGCGGCAATATCGGGATTGGGCAGCAGCGTGATGGTCTCGGCTTCCCATACACTCCAGGCGCGTGCGGCTTCCAGCTGCTTCTGCCGGTCGTCGCCGGTCAGCAGCCTGCGGTAGGCGGCCATCATGTTGCCGCGCTCGGCGGCAGGCACCGGGGCCTGGAAGCGCGCCCACTTGTCGGGGAACATCTCCGAGACGCCAAACTGGTAGTACCAGTCGAGTTCCGCCTGCGACACCGTGTAGACCCCGCGCAGCACCAGCTCGCTGACACGCGCCGGATGCGCCTGCGCGTAGGCCAGCGCCAGCGTGGAGCCCCAGGAACCCCCGAACACCAGCCATTGTTCCACGCCGATCAACTGGCGCAGCTTTTCGATATCGTCGACCAGATGCCAGGTGGTATTGGCCTCCAGCGACGCATGCGGCGTGGATTGCCCGCAGCCGCGCTGGTCGAACAGCAGCACGTCGTAGCGCGCCGGATCGAACAGGCGGCGATGGTCCGGCGAAATGCCGCCGCCCGGCCCGCCGTGCAGGAACACGGCCGGCTTGGCGCCGCGCGTGCCAACGCGTTCGAAATACAGGACATGACCGTCGCCAACATCGAGCGTACCGGTCTCGTAGGGTTCGATTTCGGGATAAAGCGTGCGCAGGGCGGACATGAAATGTTTCGCGTGGAGATCATTCGAAACAAAAGTGTAGCCCCGGGCAGGACGATTGGCCTTAAGTTTCGTTTAAGTCTGCGGCCCTAGATTTGAGCCGTACTGCAACCGAACCCCCAAGAGGTGAAGCCATGAATCCCCAAGACGTGCAAGCACTGGAAGCCTTCCTGAGCCAACTGACCCAGGCGCGCGTGGACAACAAGGACGCCCAGGCGGCGGCATTGATTGCCGATGCGGCCGCGCGCCAGCCCGATACCGCCTACCTGCTGGTGCAGCGGTCGATGCTGCTGGATCGCGCGCTGCAACAGGCGCAGGCGCAGATCCAGTCGCTGCAGGCCCAGTTGCAGGCGGCGCAGGCCGCCGGCGGCGCGGGCTCGCGCGGCTTCATGGACAACGACACCGCCTGGGGCAACAGCGCCGGCCGTGTGCCGCAGGCCGCCCCGGCGCCGCAGCAGGCCTACCCTGGCGCGCCCCAGTACCAGGCCGCACCGGCACAGCCCGCGCAGCCGGCGCAGGCAGCCCGCCCGGGCTTCCTTGGCGGCGGGCTGGGCGGCACGCTGGGCACCATCGCCACCACGGCGGCCGGCGTGGCGGGCGGCGCGATGCTGTTCCAGGGCATCGAGAACCTGTTCCATCGCGGCAGCAGCAGTGGCGGCTTCTTTGGCGGGCAGCCGGCAGCGGGCTCCGAGACCGTGGTGAACAACTTCTACGGCGACGATAGCGGCGGCAGCGGCGGCAGCCAGCGCGACAACGCGCTGCTGGCCGACAACGGCAATCTCGACAACGGGCTGGACGACTATATCGACGCCGGCCAGGACGACGACTCGTCGTTCTTCTGACCATCCTTGTAGGACAGCCACCGGTTGCCGGCCTGCCCCATTGCGGGCAGGATCAGGGCAACCGGGCGCCGCCTGCCCGGGACAACGGGAGCCGGCGCCATGAAGACGTTCCACTGCAACCGCTGCGACAACCTGGTGTTCTTCGAGAACATCGCGTGCGAACGCTGCCAGGCCACGCTCGGCTTCATTCCCGCGTTATCGCAGCTGGCCGCCTTCGAAGGCGACGATGCCGGCGGCTGGCGCAGCCTCCATCCCGACGCCCGTGGCGCCATGTTCCGCCGCTGCCACAACTACCAGGTGGAAGCGGTGTGCAACTGGATGGTGCCGGCGGACGATCCCGGCACGCTATGCGAGGCGTGCAAGCTGACCCATACCATTCCGAACCTCGATGCGCCCGAGAACCGGCTGTACTGGTTCCGGCTGGAATCCGCCAAGCGGCGCCTGCTCTATACGCTGCTGTCGCTGGGGCTGCCGGTCATCTCGCGCGACGACGATCCCGTGTCGGGCCTGCAGTTCGACTTCCTGGCCGACACCGGCCCCCACGATCCAGCGATGACCGGGCACGACAACGGCCGCATCACCATCAACATCGCCGAAGCCGACGACGCGTACCGCGAAGGCACCCGCACCAGGATGGGCGAAGCCTATCGCACGCTGCTGGGCCATTTCCGGCATGAGGTTGGACATTTCTATTTCAACCGGCTGATCGCCGGCACGCGCCGCATCGAACCGTTCCGCAAGCTGTTCGGCGACGAAAGCGCCGAATACACGGCGGCACTGCAGCGGCATTACGACCAGGGCGCGCCGCCCGACTGGCAGGCGTCGTACATCAGCGCCTACGCGACGATGCATCCGTGGGAGGATTGGGCGGAAACCTGGGCCCACTATCTGCATATGGTGGATACGCTCGACACGGCCGTGTCATGCGGGCTGGTGCTCAAGCCGGAAAGCCCGCGCGAGCCGACGCTGACCGACCAGACGCCCGTGGAGGACGCCAGCTTCCGCAGCCTGATGCAGCGCTGGTTTCCGCTGACCTACGTGCTGAACAGCCTGAACCGCAGCCTGGGCGTACCCGATGGCTACCCGTTCACGCTGTCGCCCGGCGTGGTAGCCAAGCTGGAGTTCGTGCATCGCGTGATCGATGCCGCCGCGCGCGAGCATGCCAGCCCTGCGCCACAGTCGGCCAACCGGCCGGCCGGCCAACCCGCCGGACAGCCGGCCGCCGGGACTGACATCAAGCCGTCACGGTAACGTCACGGTCCCCCGTACCGGTCAGCGACCACGCAAACACCACGAGCCCGCCCAGCGCCAGCAGCGCGCCAACCCAGCCCGTGGACGTCCAGCCCATGCCGGCGGCAATGGTCACGCCACCCAGCCAGGCGCCCAGCGCGTTGGCCATGTTGAAGGCCGAATGATTGAGTGCGGCGGCCAGCGTCTGTGCGTCGCCGGCCACGTCCATCAGACGGATCTGCAGCGGCGGGCCCAGGGCCACCGCCGTGCCCACCAGCATCACGTTCAGCGACGCCAGCCAGGCGTGGTGCGCCGTGAACACGAACGCGCCAAGCACCAGTGCCGACCATACCAGCACACCGCCCACCGTGGGCATCAGCGCGCGGTCGGCCAGCTTGGCACCCGCCAGGTTGCCCGCCACCATGCCGACGCCAAACAGGGCCAGCACGATCGGGATACCGCTGGCCGGCATGTGCGCCACTTCGAGCATGGTCGGCTTGACATAGCTGAACACGGCAAACATGCCGCCAAAGCCGATCGCGCCAATGCCGAGCGTGAACCACACCTGCTTGCGCGCCAGCGCCGACAGTTCGCGCAGCGGGCTGGCATGGCGGTCGGCCGGAACGAACGGCACCCAGCGCCACACCAGCAGCACCGTCAGCGCACCGATCGCGCCCACGATCATGAACGCGGCGCGCCAGCCCAGCCATGTGCCGATGCCGGCCGCGATGGGCACGCCGACCAGCGTCGCCACGGTCAGGCCCAGCATGACCAGCCCCACCGCCTGGGCACGGCGTTCGCGCGGCACCAGGCTGGCCGCCACCAGCGCCGCCACGCCAAAGTAGGTGCCATGCGGAAAGCCGGTCAGCAGCCGCAGGACCAGCATCGACAGATAGCTCGGCGCCAGTGCGCTGGCCACGTTGCCAATGGCAAAGAACGCCATCAGCGCGATCAGCAGGTTGCGGCGCGGCCAGCGCGCGCCCAGCACCGCCAGCAGCGGCGCACCGATCACCACGCCCAGCGCATAGGCACTGATCAGGTGGCCGGCCTCGGGAATGCTGATGGCGAGGTCGCGCGCGGCATCGGGCAGCAGGCCCATGATGACGAATTCGCCGGTGCCAATGCCAAAGCTGCCCACGCCAAGCGCCAGCAGCGCGCGGCGGTCGGCGGCACGGTTGCGGGGCGTATCGGAGTGGGCGTGGGGAGCGAGATCGGGGACGTTATCGAAATTTCCGGAAGGAGCGGTCATGAGGAGAGATCGCGAGACATCTGTTATGGCTTTGCGCCGCGCACTGGCGGGCAGGATCTTGCGTCCTGCCTCGGGGGCTCCAGCGTGCTCCGGTGCGGCGTCGATTGGGTAATGCGGGTGATGCGGGTGATGCGGCTACGTAGTACTACGTTGTACCGCCGGGGGCGGCACGGCTACGCGAGGGCGCTATTGTGAAGCAAAACCGTATTCGCTGCCGATGGCCGGTGCAATGCCCCTTTGCCGCAGTCCTGTATCCGCCGGTATCCAGCGCCCGGAGTCACCACTGTGGGATAGGGCACAAGAGCATGGCGGGGCATGTACTCGCCGCCCTATGCTGAAGACATGCGGCGCCGGGGTACCGTACCCATGAAGCATGGCGCCGGGTGCCGCGCGTTTTGTCGTGTGGGAGGGGATATGTCCCTGCATAATGCTCTGCTTCTTTCGGCCATTGGCCTGGCCTGGACCCTTCCCGCCCTCGGGCAGGGATGCCAGCACGACATGCAGTGCAAGGGCGACCGGATCTGCAACATGGGCACATGCATGGCGCCCGATGCCGACAGCCCCGATACGTCGACGCCAACCTCCTCGTCAGGCAAATCGATGCCGACAATCAAGCTGTCGCCTCAGCCATCGTCCCCGGCATCGGCACAACCCTCCACGCCGACACAGTCGCCGCAACAGCCAATGCAGCAGCCCGCGGCGCCCTCGCAGGCCCAGCCGCAGTCGCAACACGTCAGCGTGCCGCGCAGCTGCTGCACCGTGGCAGGCAAGCTGCGCCTGGCGCCGCCGCAGTCCGGCGACGCGCCACTGGTGGCCGGCGATGCCTGCCAGGGACTGACCACCACGGGCAAGCCGGTGCCGGGTACGGCCTGCAACTGATCCGCAGGTGACCGGCGCCCGCCGGCTCAGGCGGCCGGCAGCGACGCGACGATGGCCTGGCGCAGCCACTGGTGGGCGGGGTCGCGATGCAGGCGCTCGTGCCAGAGCATCGACATCTCGTAGCCCGGGACTTCGACCGGTGCATCCACCACTTGCAACGCCGGGTTGTCGACCACCAGCCGCGCCGGCAGCATTGCCACCAGGTCGGTGCCGGCCACCACCGCCGCCACGTACAGGAAATGCGGCACGGACAATGCCACGCGGCGCGACATCCCGGCCGCCGCCAGTGCCTCGTCCGTGACGCCGAAGAAGCCGCCACCATCGGGCGACACGATCACGTGCTCCAGCGCGCAGAACTGCGCCAGTGTCGGCTTGCGTTTCAGGCGCGGATGTCCGGTGCGCCCCACCAGCACATACCGCTCGGTGAACAGCGGCAGCCGATGCAGCGAATCGGGCGAGCCTTCGGTGGTGTGGAAGGCCAGGTCGATGTCGCCGCGCTCGGCCTGACGCACCAGATTGGCCGGCACCATCTCCACTACGGCCACCCGGGTACCCGGCGCCGACTGGCGCAGCCCCGCCAGCGCAGGCAGCAATACCGTCGATTCGCTGTAGTCGGTAGCCGCGATGCGCCAGGTATTGGCGGCCACCGCCGGATCAAACGGGTGTTCGGGCGACACCGCCAGTTCCAGCGCCGCCAGCGCCTCGCGCAAAGGCGCCCGCAATGATTCGGCGCGCGCGGTGGGCCGCATGCCGCGCGGCCCCGGCAACAGCAGCGGATCGTCGAATATCTCGCGCAGTCTCGCCAGATGCACGCTGACCGATGGCTGCGAATAGTGCAGCCGCTCGGCCGCACGGGTGACGTTGTGCTCCGACAGCAGCACATCCAGCGTGACCAGCAGGTTCAGGTCGAGGCGGCGCAGGTTCGTCATGGCAATTGTTAATGGCTGGGATTCCGGATATTCATTTCTAATATACCAACGCCCGGCCTATCCTGCCTTCACCGATCTGATCAATGGAACGCTGTCATGAACGTACTGATTGTTTACGCCCACCCCGAACCCACGTCGCTGAACGGGTCCCTGCGGGATTTCGCGGTGCAGCGCCTGCAGGCCGCCGGGCACCAGGTGCAGGTTTCGGATCTCTATGCCATGCAATGGAAGGCACCGCTCGATGCCGGGGATACGCTGGAGCGGCGCCCGGGTGGCGCGCCCTTCCACCCGTCGCTCGATTCGCGCCATGCCTTCGAGAACGGCGTGCAGAGCCCCGATATCGCCCGCGAGCAGGAAAAGCTGCGCTGGGCCGATGCCGTGATCCTGCAGTTCCCGCTGTGGTGGTTCTCGATGCCGGCCATCCTCAAGGGCTGGGTCGAGCGCGTGTATGCCTACGGCTTTGCGTACGGCGTGGGCGAGCATTCGGACATGCGCTGGGGCAACCGGTATGGCGAAGGCACCCTGGCCGGCAAGCGGGCGATGCTGGTGGTGACCACGGGCGGCTGGGAATCGCACTATGGCCCGCGCGGTATCAATGGGCCCATGGACGACATCCTGTTCCCGATCCAGCACGGCATCCTGTACTACCCCGGCTTCGACGTGCTGCCGCCGTTTCTGGTCTATCGCACCAGCCGCATGGATGCGGTGCGCTACCAGGCCACGACCGATGCGCTGGGCGAGCGCCTGGACCAGTTGTTCACGGCCCCACCGATTGCGTTCCGTCCGCAGAACGGCGGCGCCTACGAGATACCGGCGCTGACGCTACGACCCGATATCGCCCCGGGGCAAACCGGCTATGCGGCACATGTGTCCGAAGCGGCCTGAGATTGTGAAATGGCGCCGGGGGGCGCCGGGGGGCGCCGGGAGGCGGCTAGCGATCACGGGTGACGCTTACGCCGGCATCCACGGTGCCGTAGGCGGTCACACTGGACTGCCGGCCGCCGGTGTCGGAAACGGTCGTACATCCCTGGGCCATGGCCAGCAGGAAAAATATGCCGATGGTGCTGAAGATGACGCGCATGACAGGGCCTGAATCGTAGCAATTGCAGGCTTCGACGCTTGGGCGGGCCAGGAAGTTTCATGCGCCCCGGCCGGCAGCACGTTCCTGGCCGCCGGCACGCGTTGCGGCGGGCCGCGTCAGGCCGCTCAGGCTGCCTGCGCGGCGCTGGCTTCGCGGGCCGCCTGACGATAGTGGCGCGTGTGCCGATAGAGCCCGTACAGGCTCGTGGCCGTGAAGCCGAGTTGCTGGACGAACAGGCCGTAGGTGCCGGTGACCAGCGCAAAGGCGCTCCACACCAGGTTGGAGCACAGGTAGGCAATCCATCCCCAGCGCGATGCGCGGTTGTGCAGCGCCACCAGGAACGATCCGCTCATGGCCAGGGCGCACCCCGACCATTCGAGACCAGTCAGCAATTGAGGGATTTGAGCAGCAAGCTCCATGGGGGTTGTCTCCGATTTGTGTTCATTTTTTGTATGCAAAAAGGAGACTACCGGAAATGGGCCGGATCACGCAAGCGGTATGTCTGCAGGCGAGCGACGTGCTACGCGGCGGCGGCACGGCGGCGGCACGGAGATGGCACAGAAACGGCAGCCCGGTCCCCGGCAATGCGGCGCTACAATGCGCGCTCTTCACCACAGGGAACCGATCCATGCTGCCGGACAGCGAATCGCTACTCCTGCTCGTCACGCGCGAGATGCCCTTCGGCAAGCACAAGGGCACGCTGATCGCCGACCTGCCGGGCAACTATCTGAACTGGTTTGCGCGCGAGGGCTTTCCGCCCGGCGAGATCGGCCGTCTGCTGGCCCTGATGCACGAGCTTGACCACAATGGCCTCAAGGACCTGCTCAAGCCGCTGCGCGCACGGCTGCCGAAGCGCTAGACGGCAAAGACGACAGAAGGGCCAGCCGCGTGGCTGGCCCTGCCCTGCTGCCCTTGTACCGCCAGCGCTTACCTGACCGCCTGGGCCGGCGTGGGCTGGTTGGCGGTGCCCGGCGGAATCTGGTAGCTCCAGGTTTCGCTGAGCGGCTTGCCGTTGGCCACCAGGGCCTCGCGCATTTCCACCACCTTGTTCGGGTCCTTGACCCTGATGCGCAGCGTCACGCGGTAGCCCTTGGTCACGGGATTCGGCTGCAGCACGTTCTCGATGACCTCGGCGTTGTCGCCCACGCTGAACTGCGCCTGCACCGGCGTGTCCGGCGGCAGCGACGCCAGCGGGCCCCCTTCGAAATCGATCACGAAGCCCAGGCTGCCATCCAGATGGCGGATCAGGTTCTTCTGCGTGATCTCGCCGGCCGTGCGCAGTGTCTGCTTGACCCACGCCAGGTCCTTCGCAAACACGCCGCGCTCGTCCATGGTCCAGTGGATCGTGTAGTCGGCGTGGATCGGCGTGCCCTTGGGCGGCAGCTGGTCGGGCGTCCAGAACGACACGATGTTGTCGTTGGTTTCGTCCGGCGTGGGAATTTCCACCAGCTCGACCTTGCCGCGTCCCCAGTCGCCCTGCGGCTCGATCCACGCGCTCGGGCGCAGGTCGTAGCGGTCCTTCAGGTCTTCATACGCAGCGAAATCGCGGCCGCGCTGCATCAGGCCAAACCCGCGCGGATTGTTCACCTGGAACATGCTCAGCGCCACGTACTTCGGGTTGTTCAGCGGGCGCCACAGCCATTCGCCGTCGCCGGTATGGATCGACAGGCCATTCGAGTCATGCAGTGCCGGGCGGAAGTTGTTGGCATCGCGCATCTGCTGCGGGCCGAACAGGAACATGCTGGTCAGCGGGGCAATCCCCACCTTCTTGACCGCGCCGCGCATGAAGACGCGCGCCTGCACCTTCAGCACCGCGTCGGAGTCGGGCTGCAACTCGAAGCGATAGGCGCCGGTGGCGCTCTTCGAATCGAGCAGTGCGTAGAACACCAGGCGCTTGTCCTCGGGCTTCGGGCGTTCGATCCAGAACTCGCGGAAGGCCGGGAATTCCTCGGGCTCGGACAGCCCGGTGTTGATCGCCAGGCCGCGCGCAGACAGCCCATAGACCTGTCCCTTGCCGATCACGCGGAAATAGCTGGCCCCCAGCACGCTCATCACCTCGTCAAGCTTGTCGGCGCGGTTGATCGGGTACAGCACGCGAAAGCCTGCGTAGCCAAGCTTGTTGGTGGCGGCCTTGTCGAGCTTGAGATCGCCGAAATCGAAGCGGCTGGGCTCGTACTTGATCTCGTGGATGCGGTTGTCGACGATCTCGCTGATCCGCACCGGCGTGCTGAAATGCATGCCCTGGTGGTAGAAGCCGAGCTTGAACGGCGTGCCCTGACCCTTCCACTCCACGTTGTCCATCTTCGGCTGGATCTTGATGTAGTCGCCGAACTGCATCTGCGCGAAAACGGGCGGCAGGTTGCTGACCGGCGCCGCATAGGGCTGGTCGGCCAGCTTCTTCGCGCGGGCGGTCACGTCATCGAGCGAAAACGCGTGGGCGTGCGCGGCGCCAAGCAGGCAGCCCACAAGGGCAACGCCCGGCAAGACAAGTTGCAACCTGTTACGAAACGACGCAGCGGGGCGAGCGACGAAAGCGGCAAACACCAATCAACCTCCTGAATTCACATCGGGAAAAGCCACACAACGGCCACAAACCGGCCATTTTAGGCACAGTAAGGCTGTAAACTTGCGGCGCAGTTCAGAAAAATAACCGATTTCGCCTGACGTGCCTGTCAGACACGTGACGACAGCCGGCCAAGCGCCCTTGCCGCATCATGGCGGGCCATGATCCCGGCAGTCCGTCCGCCAGTCCGCCCATCAGAGACAACGAAGAATGCGAATGCTTTCCACGCTGGCCCTTGCCGCCAGCCTTGCCTGCGCGCCCATGTTTGCCGGCGCCGCGCCTGCCGACGCCACCGCCCCGGCGCCGGCCAACACGGCGCCTGCCACCGACAGGCAGGCGTTCATCGACGGCCTGATCGGCCGGATGACGCTCGACGAGAAGATCGGCCAGCTGCGCCTGATCAGCATCGGGCCCGAGATGCCCGCGCCGAAGCTGATGGAGGAAATCACGGCCGGGCGCGTGGGTGGCACCTTCAACTCCGTCACGCGCAAGGACAACCGTCCGCTGCAGGAAGCGGCCATGCGCAGCCGCATGAAGATCCCGATGTTCTTCGCCTATGACGTCGTGCACGGACACCGCACCGTGTTCCCGATCAGCCTGGGGCTGGCGTCGAGCTGGGACATGGGCGCCGTGGAGAAGGCAGCGCGGATTTCCGGCCTGGAAGCCGCGTCGGACAGCCTGGACGCCACCTTCGCGCCGATGGTCGACATCTCGCGCGATCCGCGCTGGGGGCGCACGTCGGAAGGCTTCGGCGAAGACCCGTTCCTGGTGTCGCAATGCGCGCGCGCCAGCGTGAAGGGCTTCCAGGGTACGTCGCCGGCCAACCCCGACAGCGTGATGGCGTTCGTCAAGCATTTCGCGCTGTACGGCGCCGTCGAAGGCGGCCGCGACTACAACACCGTCGACATGAGCCTGCAGCGGATGTACAACGATTACCTGCCGCCCTACCGCGCCGGCCTGGATGCGGGCGCAGGCGGCGTGATGATCGCGTTGAACTCGGTCAACGGGCAGCCGGCCACGTCCAACAAATGGCTGCTGCGCGACCTGCTGCGCAAGGAGTGGGGCTTCAAGGGGGTGACCGTGAGCGACCACGGCGCCATCGACGAACTGCTGCGCCATGGCGTAGCCAGCACGGGCCGCGACGCCGCCAGGCTGGCCATCGAGGCCGGCGTTGACATGAGCATGGCCGATACGCGCTACCTCGAACAGTTGCCCACGCTGGTCAAGTCCGGCGCGGTGCCGGTGTCACTGATCGACGAAGCGGTGCGCGAAGTGCTGAACGCCAAGTACGACATGGGCCTGTTCCAGGACCCGTTCCGCCGCATCGGCCGCGCCGCGGACGACCCGCCCGACGTCAATGCCGAAAGCCGCCTGCACCGCGCCGAGGCGCGCGAGGTGGCACGCAAGTCGATGGTGCTGCTGGAAAACCGCAACCGCACGCTGCCGCTGAAGAAGGGCGGCACCGTGGCTGTGATCGGCCCACTGGCCGATGCGCAGATCGACATGATGGGAAGCTGGTCGGCAGCCGGCGTGGCAAAGCAGTCGGTGACGCTGCTGCAGGGCATGCGCGATGCGCTGGCGGGCAAGGGCCAGGTGACATACGCGCGCGGCGCCAATATCACCGACGACCAGCGCGTGGTGGGCTACCTGAACTTCCTGAACTGGGACGATCCCGAAGTGGTGCAGGACAAGCGCTCCGACGGCGACATGATCGAGGAAGCCGTGCGCGTGGCGCGCGGCGCGGACACGATCGTGGTGGCCGTGGGCGAGACGCGCGGCATGTCGCACGAGGCATCGAGCCGGTCGAGCCTGGGGCTGCCCGGCAGCCAGCTGACCCTGCTCAAGGCACTCAAGAGCACCGGCAAGCCGCTGGTACTGGTGCTGATGAACGGCCGCCCGCTGACGATCAACTGGGAAAAGGAGAACGCCGACGCGATCCTGGAAGCCTGGTATCCCGGCACCGAGGGCGGCCATGCCATCGCCGACCTGCTGTTCGGCGATGCCAATCCGTCGGGCAGGCTGCCGGTCACCTTCCCGCGCTCGCTGGGCCAGATTCCCACCTACTACAACGCGCTGCGCATCGGCCGGCCGTTCACGCCGGGCAAGGCGCCAAACTACACCTCGCAGTACTTCGAGGAGGAATACGGCCCGCTCTACCCGTTCGGCTATGGGCTCAGCTACACCACGTTCAGCATGTCCGACGTGCGGCTGTCCGGCGCCAGACTGGCGCGCAACGGCCAGATCACGGCCAGCGTGACCGTGAAGAACACCGGCGACCGGGCCGGCGAGGCGGTGCTGCAGTTGTACCTGCAGGATGTGATGGCATCCACCGTGCGGCCGGTCAAGGAACTGAAGGACTTCCGCAAGGTGATGCTGGCGCCGGGCGAGTCGCGCGTGATCGATTTCCCGATCGGCGAAGACAAGCTCAGGTTCTACAACGCCAGGCTGGAATACGTGGCCGAACCGGGCGAGTTCAACGTGCAGGTGGGTTTTGACTCGGCTTCCGTGAAAGAAGCGAAGTTCACGCTGGAATGACCGGCACCCGCGCCCCGGCTCCGCGCGGGATCGGGGCGTCTGGCATCATCGGCAGGAAGGATCAGCGATTGCCGTCCAGCAGGTCGTTGAGCACTTCGTCGAAGGCGGCCTGGGCGTCTTCCAGCGCCTGCAGCGCGGCGTCGAAGGTCTGCAATGCGATCTTCGACGGCTTGCCGCCGCCCTGCGGCGGATACTGGCCTTGCAGCGCGGTGAAGGCCACCTGCACCTGCCGCGTGGCATTGACCACGCGTTCCATTGCCTGCGCCTCCTCGGCGCGTTTCTGTTCGTCACTCATGCAACAGCCCCCCGTGGCCGTAATGTCGATATGCGGCATATCGTACAAGAACTTGCGGGCACCCTGCCGGGTCCAACGCCGCATTGCCAGAATTTCGGGTAGGCTGGACGGGTCATAACAACCCGTGGCCCTGTCCGTCACCGCCCTTCGTCACCGTTCAACGCCCCCATGTCATCGTCGTTATTGCGCAGGACACTGGCCGCCACCCTTGTGACGGCCGGCGGCTTTGCCTGCTATTGGACCTATCTCACCGTCAACCAGGAGCGCCTGCTGTTCGACGCCCGCCGGCGCCCGCCGCGCGACCTGCCTGACGGCATCGACGCCTATTCGCACCCGGTGCCGGGCGGCCAGTTCCGCGGCTACACCTACCACGCCGACCACGAAGGCGTGCGTGACCTGCTGTTCTACCTGCCCGGACGCGGCGAAGACGTGCTGGACACGCTGCAGTTCATGAAATGGCTGCCGCCCGGCATGGGCTTCGCCACCTTCGACTACCGCGGCCTGGGTCATTCCGACGGCATGCCGTCCGAGGCGGCGGCCGTGGCCGATGCGAGCCAGTTCCTGCTGCATCTGCGCCGCGCCTTCCCGGGCGTGCGCGTGCATGTGGTGGGCCGCTCGCTGGGTACCGGCGTGGCGATCCAGCTGGCCGACCTGCAGGATTTCGAAAGCCTGCAGCTGATCACCCCCTACGATTCGCTGCTGGAAATCGTGCGCAAGCGCTTTCCGCTGGTGCCGCTGCGCCAGCTGATGCGCCATCACTTCGATTCGATCTCCCACTGCAAGAAGGTCGTGCAAAGCACCAAGGTGCTGCTTGCCGAACGCGACGACGTGGTGCCGCACGCATGCTCCGAACGGCTGATGGCCGCGTGGCCGGGCCCGGTGGCCGTGCAGACCATTGCCGGGGCAGACCACTACACCATCGTCGAATTGCCCGAAACCTGGCTCGCGCTTTGCGAATTCGCCCGGCAGGTGCCGCATCAGCCGCCCCAACTGACCGAAGCGCCCCGGCGCGCGTCCATATCGCCACCTCCGGACGTCACTGAAACCGGTGTGCCGTTGCCGCTTTCCGCAGCACGGTAGAATGCGCGCCATGAAAAAAATCGTAGTCAAGGCCGCGGCCGTAACCGCAGGCCTGGCGGCGGCCGGTGTGCTGCTGGCCGGTTTTGCCGCCGTGGTCAGCTTGCGGCAGCTGCCCTCCGTCGACGCATTGCGCGACTATCGCCCCCAGGTACCGCTGCGCGTATTCACCCGTGATGACGTGCAGATCGGCGAATTCGGCACCGAGCATCGCGAGTTCATTCCGATGGACCGCATGCCGAAGCTGATGTCCGACGCGCTGCTGGCGGCCGAGGACGACCAGTTCTACAGCCATGTGGGCGTGGATGTGCCGGGCCTGGTCCGCGCCGCGCTGGCCAATATCGGCGAGGGCTACGCCCAGGGTGCGTCGACCATCACGATGCAGGTAGCCCGCAATTTCTACCTGTCGCGCGAGAAAACGCTGTCGCGCAAGTGGTACGAGATCCTGCTCGCCTTCGAGATCGACCGTTCGCTGCCCAAGGAGCGCATTCTCGAGCTCTACATGAACCAGGTGTACCTGGGCGAGCACGCCTACGGCTTCGGCAGTGCGGCGCAGACCTACTTTGGCAAGCCGCTGGCGCAGCTGTCGCTGGCGGAGACGGCCATGCTGGCCGGCCTGCCCAAGGCGCCCTCGACCATGAATCCGATCGTCAACCTGCCGCGCGCCAAGCGCCGCCAGGAATACGTGCTGGGCCGCATGCTGGCGCTGGGCATGATCACGCAGGACCAGTATCGCGACGCACGCAACGCGCAGGTAGTGGTCAGCCACGATGCCAATGGCCGCTTCGACGGGCACGCGGAATATGTTGCCGAACTGGCGCGTCAGCTGGCGCACGACCGTTTTGGCGACGACGCCTACACACGCGGCATCAATGTCTACACCACGGTGTCGTCGATGCACCAGACGCTGGCGTACGACGCCGTGCAGGCCGGCATCGAGCGCTACGGCAAGCGGCATGGCGCAGCAAAGGCCGCCACGGCGTTGCCGCAGGCTGCGCTGATATCGCTGGACGCCCGCACCGGCGCCATCGAGGCCATGGTGGGCGGCACCGATTTCAACACCAACCGGTACAACCACGCCACGCAGGCACAGCGCCAGCCGGGCTCGACGTTCAAGCCGTTCGTCTATTCGGCGGCGCTGGAGCGCGGCATCTCGCCGGGCACGCTGATCAACGACGCGCCGCTCGACAATTCGCCGCGCTGGCAGCCGTCGAACGACGACGGCCGCTTTGTCGGCCCGATCACGGTGCGCCAGGCGCTGGCCGAATCGCGCAACCTGCCGGCCATCCGCACGCTGCAAGCCATCGGCATTCCGTATGCGATCGACTTCGCGGGCAAGTTCGGCTTCGCGACCAAGCG
>NZ_BBQI01000050.1 GCF_001652915.1 Cupriavidus sp. D384 | reverse complement strand
CTCCGCGCCCAGGCGCCTGCCGCCGTCCCTGCCGATGGCGCTGGGCACGGGCACCACGTCGCCAATGCGGCTGGCGGCGGCCTATGGCGTGTTCGCCAACCAGGGCCACCGCATCGAGCCGTACCTGATCGAGAAGATTACCGACGGCGACGGCAATGTGCTGTTTGCCGCCGATACCACCGAGCCGCCGCGCGTGATTTCCGAGCGCAATGCCTTTGTCATGAACAGCCTGCTGCAGAGCGTGGTGGACGAAGGCACGGGTACCGGCGTGAAGCGCTATCTGCGCCGCGATGACGTGGCCGGCAAGACCGGCACCACGAACGATTCGGTGGACGGCTGGTTCGCGGGCTACGCGGGGCAGGTGGTCACCGTGGCATGGATGGGCTTCGACGACAACCGCACCCTGGGCCGGCACGAGTTCGGCGCGACCACGGCACTGCCGATCTGGGCCGCCTATATGGAAGGCCGGCTGGCGGGCGTGCCCGACGCGGGCTTCGCGGCACCGCCGCAACTGGCCCAGTTCAACAACGACTGGGCCTACGCCGAGAACGCCGACGGCAGCCACGGCATGGCGGCGCTGGGTTTCCCGCCCCCGCCGGCCGTGCCTGACTTGCCGGCCGACGGCAATGTGCCCGGCGCCCCGACCCCGACGCCGGCCGCGCTGGACGTGCCGGCATCGGCCAGCGCACCCCGCGCCAGCGGCGCTGCCCTTTGATCGTCGATATCACCGCGCCGACGCAACCCTTCTGACGCCGACCATGCCTGTCTATGCCACGCCGCTGATCTGGGCAGTTGCCACGCTGGCCACCCTGGGTGTGCTGTTCCGCCCGTTCCGGCTGCCGGAGCCGTTCTGGGCCATGTCCGGCGCGCTGCTGCTTTGCGTGGCCGGCCTGCTGCCCTGGCGCGATGCCCTCGAAGCGGTGGCGCGCGGCAACGACGTCTACCTGTTCCTGGCGGGGATGATGCTGATCTCCGAACTGGCCCGCAAGACCGGGCTGTTCGACCATGTGGCGGCGCTGGCCGTGCGCAGCGCCCGGGGCTCGGCGCGGCGCCTGTTCGTGCTGGTCTACGGCTTCGGCATCGCCGTCACGGCCTTTATGTCGAATGACGCCACGGCCGTGGTGCTGACACCGGCCGTGCTGGCCGCCACGCGCGCCGCACGCGTACGGCATCCCCTGCCCTATCTCTACGCCTGCGCGTTCATCGCCAACGCGGCCAGCTTTGTGCTGCCGATCTCGAATCCGGCCAACCTCGTGCTGTTCGGCGAACGCATGCCGCCGCTGCTGGGCTGGCTGGCACGCTTCACGCTGCCCTCGGTCGTCGCCATCGTCATGACGTTCGTGGCCCTGTACTGGACCCAGCGCGAAGCACTGGCCGAGCGCATCGCCGACGACGTGGAAACGCCCCCGCTGTCACGGCAGGCATGGCTGACCACGGCCGGCATTTTCCTGACCGGGGCGGCACTGCTGACGGCGTCGCTACGGGGCATGGACCTGGGCTGGCCCACCTTTATCGGCGGTGCCGCAACGCTGCTGGCCGTCTGCGCCACGCAGCCGCGGCTGCTGCGTCCGGCGCTGACCGAGGTGTCCTGGGGGGTGCTGCCGATGGTGGCCGGGCTGTTCGTGTTGGTGGCAGGCCTGTCGCAGACCGGCCTGACCGAGCAGCTGGCGTACTGGGTGCAGGAATTGTCGCAACGCCAGGGCACCGGCGCAGTGATCGGCGCGGGCATGGCCGGCGTGCTGGTGGGCGTGGTCAGCAATATCGTCAACAACCTGCCCGCCGGGCTGTTCGCCGCGTCGGCGCTGGCCGCCGGCCATGCGTCCGAGACGGTCACGGCCGCCGTGCTGATCGGCGTGGACCTGGGGCCAAACCTTTCGGTAACGGGTTCGCTTGCCACGCTGCTGTGGCTGACAGCGCTGCGCCGCGAGGGCCATGCCGTCAGCGCTGGCACATTCCTCAAGACCGGCGCCATCGTGATGCCGCTGGCACTGCTGTCCGCGCTGGCCGTCCTGCGCTGAATCCGCCCGGCGCGTTTTCGCTTATAGTGAAGCACCGCGCACCGCGCCCCTATCCCGCCGATCGCCAGCGGCCGCACATGTCACACAAGGATCACCCCGAGGGGGGCAGGCACCCTGCCCACACACCGGTTTCCGACCGGATTCGCGCCCGGATCGCCGACGCCGGCGAACGCTTTCATGCCAACGACAACATCGCCCGTTTTATCGAACATGGCGAGCTTGACGCCCTGCAGGCCGAGGTCGAGGCGCGCATGGAAGAGGTGCTACGCACGCTGGTGATCGACGTCGACCAGGATCACAACACGCGCGAAACCGCCCGCCGCGTGGCAAAGATGTACCTGAAGGAGATCTTTGCCGGACGGTACGCCAAGGCGCCCGAAGTCACGGAATTCCCCAACGTCGAACAGCTCAACGAGCTGATGATCGTGGGCCCGATCCGCGTTCGGAGTGCTTGCTCGCATCACCTGTGCCCGATTATCGGCAGCCTGTGGGTGGGGGTGATGCCGAACCGGCATTCGAACCTGATCGGGCTGTCGAAATACGCCCGGCTGGCCGAATGGATCATGTGCCGCCCGCAGATCCAGGAAGAAGCCGTGGCCCAGGTGGCGGACCTGCTGCAGGAAAAGATGAATCCCGACGGCCTGGCCATCGTGATGGAAGCCGAGCATTTCTGCATGCATTGGCGGGGCGTGCGCGACACCGATGCCAAGATGACCAACAGCGTGATGCGCGGGTCGTTTCTGAAGGACGACAAGCTGCGCCGTGAATTCCTGACGCTGCTGAACCTGAACCGACGCTGATCCGCCCCGCCACCGCAGGAGGCCACCATGCTAGTTCGTCTGCTTTATGCCAGCCGCGCCAGGGAACCCCTGGCCGCCGATGTGCTGGATGCCATCCTCGAAACCAGCCTCGCGCAGAACCCGCGCCACGGCATCACCGGCGTGCTGTGCCATAGCAACAGCATCTTCCTCCAGGCGCTGGAAGGCAGCCGGGAAGCCGTGTCGCGCCTGTATCTCAATATCGGTCAGGACAAGCGCCATCACGACGTGGTGCTGCTGCACTACGAGGAAATCGCGGAGCGGGCGTTTTCGGGGTGGTCGATGGGACGCGTCAACGCAGGCAAGATCAATGCCGCGACGCTGCTCAAGTACTCGGCACAGGGCGAACTCGACCCGTACCGCATGCCTGGCGCGGCATCGCTGGCATTGCTCAAGGAACTGATTGCCGGGGCGTCTATCGTCGGGCGCAGTCCGGAGCGCGGACGAAGCTGATCCGGATGGCAGGGCTCGCCGGCGGCTCAGGCCGACAACTGGCCAAACAGCCCGCACTCCAGATCGCTCTCCAACTCCTCCACCCATGATGTGCCCGGCCCGGCGTCGTAGACGCTTTCAGCGCCGGTACCCTGCCTTCGCACCGTCACCTGGCGCGCCGCGGTGCCGTTGACATCGGAAATGTCGAATTCCTGCACAGCGAGACCGACCTGTCTGAACACGGCCTCGACGTCCTGCCGTTCCTGAGGGGGAAACTCGTCGAATTGACGCATCGTCATGGCACACCTCCACGCGGGCTTTTGCGCGCGGCCATAGCATGCCACTTTTCCCCGCCGCCCGTGACGCAGTGCGAAAGACCACACCTGTGTCGAATGTATTGCATCGCCAGCGTCACACCGCGTGGACATGCGTCGCTGCGGGTTCCCAGCCGGCCAGCCCAGGGACTTCGCCCCAATTCATAGCGCTTTCACGAATTCACGTCGGCAAGTCGTCGTGATCCGTTGCTGCGTGCCGGCAACCCGCTCTGACGCAGCCGCGGGAATAGCAATTAGTCCAAGAATGCGATGTTGATTTTCTGAGATCAACGTGTCGTTTTCACAATCCCGTTGCGCCGTACGCTGGACTTTGCAGATTCTCGTGCTTTTTAAATGAACAGTGATAGACCGTGCTTGCGCGGACTCGTAGTGTCGACATCCTTATCTCCATCCCTATGGAAACGACAATGCGCAAGAAGATCACTCAAGAGACGGAAGGCGAGCAACGGCGTCAGACCATCTTCCATACGGCGCAGGCACAGGCCCATGCCCTGCATGGCATGTACCGCGACACGCTTGCCACCTTCATGTCCACACCTTCGGCGGTGCCGGTTCCCCGGGCCGCGCGCGCCATATTCTGGCTTGGCCGACTCCGGCAATGGCGCGCGATCGACCTGGACAATGGCGAGACCTGCCCCACGCCGAACTGGCTATCGCTGCAGCTTGGCGTGGTGGAGTCCGTCTCCGGCACGCATGCGCTGGCGCTGCACAAGGAGCAATGGAGCGGCCCGACCCGTCGCCAGACCTACGAGCGCGACATGTCGCAGCAGATCGCCATGCTGTTGGCGCTCGACTGGAAGGACCTTGCGTCCTTCTGTCTCGACGCCTGGTTCGGCATCGACAGCGACCTCGCGGCCCTGCATCCGTTGAACGGCATGACCGGGATGATCGTGAGCGTTGCCGGGCAGGCGCTGGGTGTCAGCGTTCCGCAAACCGTCTTCCACAAAAGCGATGCGCTGCTCGCCCGCATCGTCGAGCGCTGGCAGGCCGACGACGAGACATTCATGCCGCTGGCATTCGAACTGGCCGACCGCCACCTGATGCAGTGCCGGCTCGATACCGACCACTCGCTATTTGACTTCGATCATCCGGTCGAGCAGACCATTCCGGTCGAACTGCTCATGCTGATGCGCCTGCGGGGCTCGAACCAGCTGCCCGATTACCTGATGAAACATGCCGCGCTGTCGCACCCGGCGGCGATGCTGATCAAGGGTGGGCCACCGGTTCAGTCCCAACGCTGCGCAGGGTTTATCGAACGCGTCAGCCGGGTGCTGCCCCAGTACCGTGCATTTACCGATGCCATCGACAAGCAGGCACAAAGCCTTTCGGAGACACGTCCGTAATGTTCTCGCGTGGTCGCGCGTCGAAAATCTAGTTGATCTGCTATTTCTCAATCGATCCGCAAACGCCAAAATGCGACCGATCCGATGCAAGATCCGACTGATTGAAACAGCACCAATGCGTGGTCTGCGCGGCCGCAAATAACCGTGTCATTGCCCTTCATGCTCTTATCCGATGATGAAAATCAGACAGTTTTTTTCTATGTAATAGATATCTGACAATACGCAATTCGCCTTGTCACATAACTGTGATTTTCGGGAACGGATGGAGTATTTTTCCTATGCTTGAAAAAGCACCAAAACGAGTCGCGATTCCTACCGGACGCGTCATCTGTCTGCGAAAAGGACTTTGAGGCATGCCTGCAAAAACCATTAGGGTCGCTCTGGCTGACGACCATCCCCTTGTCGTCACGGCCCTGCGCGACTGCCTGCAGCGAACGCCGGGCTTCCAGGTCAAGTGCGAATGCACAAACGGTAGCGAGCTGATCGGCGCCCTGGCCCAGAACCCGGTCGATGTGGCCGTCACCGACTTCAGCATGGGGCATGGCGATACGTCGCTCGACGGCTTCAACCTGCTGCGCAGGCTCGGTCGTCTCTATCCCGAAACGCGCATTGTCATTGTCAGTGCGCAGACAAACCCCGGCGTCGTCATGCGCGCAATGAAGCTGGGGGCCCGGGCATTTGTCAGCAAGGAAGACGAACTCGACGAGATCGTGCGCGCCTGCATCCACGTGACCGTCAGCAACGGCAACTTCTATTCGCCCTCGATTCGCGCAGTCCTGGACAGCGTTGCCTCGGCCGCGCCGGCAACCGAACTGACGCTGCGCGAACTGGAAGTCGTGCGCCTGTATGCGCAGGGCTTCCAGCTGAACGAAATCGCCAGCAAGCTTGGCCGGTCGGTCAGCACGATCTCCAGCCAGAAAACGGTTGCCATGCGCAAGCTCAATGTCCAGACCAACACGGATCTGATTCGCTACGCCTACGAAAACGGGCTGATCTGATCGTTTGCCATGCAGCAGATACTGGATCGCACCCAGCAGTCCCTGGCGCAGTCGTTTGCCGCCCTTGCACGCAACGCGCGGCGCCAGCAGCATCTTTATTACGCCACCGTCGGGTTGCTGATCGCCATCATCATCGTGTCCGGCCTGCTGCTGGCGGGGCTGGCTGCCGCGCGCCATCTCGACGTTCGCCGAAGCCACGTGGCACAGTATGTCAGTAGCATCTCGCTGAAACTGCAGAGCCAGACGTCATTCCTGCGCCGCACGGCACTGACCGTCGACTACTATCTCGCTGCATCCAGCGACGCGCCGCCCGATCCCGATCTGCTCGCGCAGATTCGCCGCACCGGTGCCGCGCGATCGCACGACGGCAAGTATGTGCTGCTCATGCCCGAGGCCGCGCGGCGTGCCCTGGGCGATACGCTGCCGCACAAGGTCTGGCAACTCCAGCAGATCGCCACGGCCACGCTGACCACCGGGATGGCGTTCGGTCTCGATGCAAAGGCATACGTGGTGGCGCCCGACGCTTCGTTCGCCATCCTGGTGTCTCCTGCGGAGATCGATGACGCCACGATGCCCGATGCCGATTTCGTGACCCGCCTGCGCGACGACCTGGCGCGTCACGCGCCGCAAACGGCTGATCGGGCAGATCGGGAAGAACGGTCCGGTACTGGCCCGGCAGTGCCGCGCTGGATCGGCCCCGTCGACGATCCCGTTCAGCACACGCGCGCGATGATGGCAACGCTTGACGCACGTGGCGCCAATTCGGGCGGACAGGCCACCGTCGTAGCCGCGAGCATTCCGGCCCGGACATTTCTTGCCGGCCTTGCCCGGCCTGCCGACCCCGCCACGCTCTGGCTGGTGAATCGCAGCAACGACAGGATCGACGTGTCTCCCGACACTGATGCCAGCCTGTCGAACCGCATCCTGCGGCATGCCAGCGGCATGCCTCCCGACACGCCCGGCGCGACCCGCGACGGGCTGCTGCTGGTGCAGCAACTGGACCCGGCCTTCGGTACCCTGGTCTATCTGCTTTCCTACGGCACGCTGCTACACGCAATCTCCGCCGAACTCCTTGCCATCCTCGGTGCCGGACTGGTGCTGATCATCTGCATTGTCCTGACTGCGCGCTATTGGGATATCCATCTGCTGCGCCGCAGCCACGCCGAAGCTGCCCGTTCACTGGAAAACGAGACCATCAGCCATATTCTCGTCAGCGCCACGCCAATCGGGCTGTGCATCGTGCGCCAGCACGACGAGTCGATCCTGACGTCGAACGCGGTGGCCGACTCGCTGCTCGGCCATGCCCAGGGAGCCCGCATGCCCGCATACATCATGGACGCGCTGCGGAATCAGGGCGCGTTGTCCGGCCGCGCCCAGCTTGCGTCGATCGTGCAGGTAACGGTCCCCGCGGCATCCACGGCCGGGGGCGACTCAACTGCCGCATCCCTCTCTCAGCCACCGGTGGCCCCGCCGCGCCAGTTCCTGCAGGTAACCTGCGCGCCGGCAAGGTATCGGGACGAAGCGGTATTGTTCTGTGCGATACAGGACATCACGGCGCAACACCAGCTCGAGCAGCAGTTGCGGGGCGCGCGCGAGGCAGCCGAAGCCATGATGCGTGCGCGGTCGAATTTCTTTGCGTCGATGAGCCACGAGATCCGGACGCCCCTGAACGCCCTGCTTGGCAATCTGGAACTCCTGGCCCGCGCGGATGGCCTGGAAGCGCAGGCGCCCCGGCTTCGGGCCCTGCAGATGGCTTCGGACGGATTGCAACGCATCGTCAACGACATCCTCGATTTCTCGAAGATCGACGCCGGTGAAATGAAGCTGGTCAAGGAGCCGTTCCGGCCAATCGACGACCTGGAAAGCCTGTCGATGTCCTACTCGCCAATGGTTCAAGGCAAGCCGATCCGCTTCTACGTCCACCTGTCACCCACCCTGGACACCGTGGTGACCGGCGACCGCACCCGCATCGCACAGATCATCAACAATCTGCTGAGCAATGCCTTCAAGTTCACGCTATGCGGCAAGATCACGCTCAGCGCCGAGATCACCACCGACACCCAGGACCGCAACGTACTGATCTGTCGCGTGCGCGATTCCGGCATCGGCATGCCGCCCGCGCTGGTGGCCCGCATATTTCATCCGTTTGTCCAGGGGGAAGCCAGCACCTCGGCGAGATATGGTGGAACCGGGCTTGGCCTGTCGATCTGCGCACGGCTGACCGAACTGATGAACGGCCATATCACGGTGGAGAGCGTGGAGGGAGTCGGCAGCGCGTTCACGGTGGTGGTGCCGCTTGGCGAGGCAGCCAAGCCGGTGGCCGCGCCCGAGCCGCTGACGCGCGGGACGCGCGCGCTGATTCTCTGCCAGGAAATCGAGTCGGGCACCATGCTGCAAGCGTGGCTGGAACGTGCTGGCTGGCGCTGCGATGTCTTCCATCAACTCGGGGCCGCCCAGGCATGGCTGCGCGCCAACCGGTCTCATATTTTCGTGGTCACCGGGGAATACGGGCTCGACACCATCGAAGCACTTCGGCAACTGCACCCCGCCAACGTGGTATGGGTCACACGGGACGGCCCGGAGCGCCCTGCCGACCTGGGACAAGGCGTATTCGAGGTGTCGACCTTTAGCCATAGCGCCATTTTGATGGGCACAATCGCCGCCCTGAACGCGGAGCCGGCCGAAACCGGCACCAGCACGCAGGATGGCGGGCGGGATGACATCGCCGAACCGCACCCTGCCCTGGCCCGCGCCGGCGTCAGCACCGGCAGCGGCAACGCTCCGCGCCGCGCGATTCTGGTAGCCGAGGACAATGCCCTGAACCAGACGCTGATCGCCGAGCAACTCGTGACGCTGGGCTGGGATCCGGTGGTGGTTGGCGACGGACGCCAGGCGCTGTCGAGCTTCGAACATGGGCACTTTGAAGCGGTCCTCACCGATGTCCATATGCCGGTCATGGACGGCTATGAGTTGCTTGCGGCGATCCGCGCCATCGATCCGGTCGTGCCGGTCCTGGCGTTCAGCGCGGTCACGCGCACCGAACAGACCGGTGAGTGGAAACATCGCGGATTTACTGGTCATATCGCCAAACCGGCCTCGTTGATGGCGCTGGAACAGGCGCTGCAAGCCATTCCGGGCACCGTCGCAGTGAACCATCCAGACGCGCAGGGCGCCTTACCCGCAAACGGCAAAGAGGACAAGCCGCCAATTCCAGGCACCGAAATTGCGCGCTACCAGACCATGCTGCTCGAGCATTTGCGGAGCGATGGTCCGGAACTGGCGGCCATCCTGCTGCGCCATGATGCCGAGGCGCTCTGCCATTGGGCACATCGCTCGGCCGGGGCTTTCCTTGTGGTCGATGCACAAAGGATGGTGCAACTGTGCCGCCAGGTGGAATCGCTCTGCGGTCAGGCAACCAGCTGGACGCCCGAAATTGCCGCCGCCGCCGCCGCGTTGCATGACGCCGTGCGCGCGTATTGCGATGAGGCTACCGGCCTGAACGCTTGAGCCAGCGGCCATAGGGCGGCCCGGCAGTGCGGCTGCGCCACACAATCCTGCCGGGAAGGTGTGGCGAATTTGCATGGTCCGCCGTGGCGGACGATAATGGCGCGTCCGAACGCGCGCTGACGGTACGCCGCAGCGGGCCCAGGGCTTTCCAAGAACAGCGCAAGCCGTCCGTCCTTCCCGATGCAGTCCCACCAAGGTCTTCCGCGCCCCCAGCGTACCTGGGCAATCCTGACAGTGTTTTGCGGCCTGGTGATGGCCGTTCTGGACGGATCGATCGCAAATATCGCACTGCCCTCCATTGCCCGTGATCTGCATAGCGACCCGGCGCGCACCATCTGGGTCGTGAACGCCTATCAGCTCTCGGTCACGATTTTCCTTTTGCCGCTGTCGTCACTCGGCGAAATACTTGGCTACAAGCGGGTCTACCGGGTCGGGCTGGCAACGTTCCTGGTGGGATCGTTGCTGTGCGCGCTGTCGCCCAATCTGCCGCTGCTGGTTGCCGCGCGGGTCATACAGGGTATTGGCGGCGCCGGCATCATGAGTGTCAATACGGCGCTGGTCCGCTATATCTATCCTCCCACCCGGCTGGGACGAGGCATCGGTCTCAATGCGCTGGTGGTCGGGGTGACCATTGCCGTGGGGCCGTCGCTGGGCGCCCTGATCCTGGGATTCGGCAGCTGGCCCTGGCTCTTTGCGGTCAACGTACCCGTCGCCATCTTCGCCCTGGCGATATCGCGCCGCGCACTACCTGAAACGCCGCCGCAACCGCGGGCGTTCGACTATCCCAGCGCCGTTCTTTCCGCCGTGGTGATCGGGCTGTTCGTGCTTGGCGTCGACGGGTTGGGGCACGATTCATTGCGTATCGCCGGGGTGGCTGGCCTGTTGCTGGCAATCCTGCTGGGATGGCTGCTGGTGCGCCGGCAGCGCGGCCAGCCCGCGCCCCTGGTGCCGGTGGATCTGTTTGCCAATCGGGCGTTCACGCTGGCCGTTGCCACGTCGTTCTGTTCGTTCATGACCCAGATGCTGGCGTTTGTGTCGCTGCCGTTCTATCTCGAATACCAGCTGGGCCGCGGCCTGGCGGAGACCGGTCTGCTGATCACGCCATGGCCGCTAATGGTGGCGGTCATGGCCGCCCTGTCTGGCAGGCTGTCCGACCGCTACCCGGCCAGCGTTCTGGCCGGCACGGGGCTGATAATGCTGGCGGCGGGGCTGGTCGGACTGGCGGTGCTGAGTCCAGATGCCGGCAGCCTCGACATTGCCTGGCGCACCGCACTGTGCGGTGTCGGCTTCGGCTTCTTCCAGTCACCCAACAACCGCGCGATGATCAGTGCCACGCCGCATGAGCGCAGCGGTGGCGCAAGCGGGGCGCAGGCCACCACGCGCCTGCTTGGGCAGACCACGGGCACCGCCGTGGTCGCGCTGCTGTTCAGCCTCGATCGCGGCGACGCCGCCCGGTCCGCGCTGTACGTGGCGGCCACGGTTGCCACGATCGGTGCCATTGTCAGCCTGAGCCGCTTGCGCGACCGCCAGGTTTCGTAGGCACGAAGCAGTGCGGGGGCCTCAGTGCTGCCCGCCCCGGTGAGCAATGCCAAGCGCCTGCTCGATACGTTCCAGGCGCTCCAGCCACGTCCTTGCGCGATCCTGCCCCTGCCCTCGTTCCTGTTCCTGTTCCTGCTGCCGCACCACGCCACCGTGGCCGCCAGCATCGCGAATCCGGTTGTGATCGCCCTCCACCGAAATCACGGTGCAGCCCGTCAGCAGACACCCCAGCGCCACTACACACTGCAAGCCTCGAATTGCCATGATCCGCGCCTCATCACAGGCCAGCCAGTTAAAAAAACGGGCAACGCACAGCCTGCATGACTGCGCGTTGCCCGATACCGCTACCGGCTTACCCGCCGGCAGGGTCCTGCCCGGGTTGGATCAGACTGCGCCCAGGTCGAGCCACGGCTTGGAATCGCCGCCTTCGACTGTCGACGTAAAGTTCGGATCGCCGGGCTCCTGATCGGCACCGACCCACCACTTGGCACGGTACTTGTGCAGCGCCTGGCCCTGGTACTTGTTGGTGACCTCGGCACCGGTCTCGTAGGACTGCGGACGCCACGTACCCGCGGTATCCGAACTGCCGCCTGCCAGCACACGCAGTTGCACCGACGTGGTGTCCTTGTCGCCGGTACCGGCCAGGCCCTGGGCTGTCAGCGTCACCTCGATGATGGTGTCCCGATCCACCAGCGGTGCGTTGGCGTTGACCGTCACGGAATCCGCGCCATCGAACGACAGGCCCGGTGCCGTCCACGAGAACAGCAGCGGCGGCGGGCCGCTGGAGTCGCTGGCCGACAATTGGATCGGCGCGCCACTTTCCACCTGCGTGCGCCCCGTGATCACGGCCACCACATCACCGTCCGATGCCTCGCCGGGCACCACCGTCAGGAAGATGGCGCTCTGGTCGGTTTCAGTGCCGTCGTTCACGCTCAGCTTGACCCAGTAGTCGGTCGGCGTCGTGACCGACGGCGCGGTGCCTTCCACCAGTTCGTCCGTACTGCCGTCGAAGGGCAGATCGGGCGCATCCCAGACATAGGTCAGCGGATTGTCATCGGGATCGAACGAGGCTTCGGCGGACAGCGCGTACGGCGTGCCCGATTCCAGCAGTACGGTGATCCGCGATGTGGGCGGTTCCTGGGTCTTCTTCTTGACAACCAGGCTCTGGGTGTCCGTGGCCGTCTTGCCGTTGGCGTCGGTCACGGTCAACGTCACTGTGTACGTACGGGTGACCAGCGGCAGCAGGCCCTCCACCACGGCAGTGGTCTGGCCGTCAAGGAAGGTCAGCCCGGGCGCGCTCCACTTGTAGGTGAGCGGCTCAGCACCCCACGACCGCAGGCCGGAGAACGACACCAGCTCGCCCTCGAATGCCTCCGTCGGTCCTTCGATCACGGCCACCGTGGTGTTCATGTTCTCGGTGTTGATCCCTTCGAAATACAAGGGCTCCATGTCGATGACCTCGGTCTTCACCGGCGCCCCCAGGCCCTCGCGCGCCGCGTTAAGCAGCACGCCGTTGTCCATGTCGATGGTCCAGGTGAACAGGCCGCCCAGCTTGTTGTTGAGCACATACATGCCCTTGGCCTTCACCGAACGGGGCGTGTCGATCGACAGGAACAGGCCGGTTTCCGGGTTGTACAGGTAATCCGCGTCGGCCTCCTGGTCGGTGTACAGGTTGAACCCGTTGATGGCCGTGCGGTTTTCCAGGTCGAGGTAGTTGTACAGAATGTCGTAGTACTCGCTGGCACCCGACTCGTACGTACCGGTGGTGGTACCGGTGCCGGGGCTGTAAGTACCCACCAGCGGTGACCAGTTGTCGATCACGGCATTGCGTGCGCTGCGGCTGTATGCCGCATAGCCCACAAAGATGTTCTGCGACGGCACGCCCACGCTCAGCAGGTACTGCACCGATTTGTCGATGCTGAACTGGCTGCCCTCGTAGTCGAACAGGTTTGTGTGGTGGGCCAGCTTCTCGGCCCAGGGCGTGCCGAAGAAGTCATACGTCATCAGGTTGATGCCTTCGACGCCAGCGGCCAGCATGCCCGGAATGTCGGCGGCGAGCATCGTATCCATTGCCGCACCCGCGGCAATGCTCACGCGCACGCTGGGCAGGCGCTGCTTGATGCCGCGCACCAGTGCCTGGAAGTTGGCAGCGTCCTCGGGGCCGTGCGGATTGCCCGCGCCCGGCATGCCCGGATATTCCCAGTCCAGGTCAACCTCGGTGAACATCGGGAACCGGTCGAAGATGTAGGCGATGCTCTCGATCAGCGTCTGGCGCTTGGTGGCGTCGGCCGCCACCGCGTGGAAGGCACCGCTCATGGTCCAGCCGCCCAGGCTGAACGACAGCTTCAGGTTCGGATTCTGCTGCTTGAGCTTTGCCAGGCCGCCCAGGATGCCTTGGGCCTTGCTCTGGTCGAACAGCTCGCGATAGTCGTTGCTGACCCAGCCGCTGAAGCCCACGTTGCGATACGACGCCACATCGCCCCACGGATCCGTGAAGGTGGCTTCGTTGAGCTTCTTGCCGAAGTCCACCGCTGCCTGGTCGATCGTGTACTGCTTCTCGCCCGTGTCGCCCACGATGCCGGCGAAGCCGATGATCAGGCGGTCATACGCCGATGCATTGAGCAGCATCAGGTCCGTACCACGACCCGCTGCACTATTGGCGTAATTGCCATCCAGCCGGCCATCGTACTGCGACCAGTCGGTGTAGTAGCCGAACACCTGCGTTGCCTGCTGCGTGGCGCCATAGGTGTTGTACACACGCTTGGCGACCCGCGTCGACGTGTACGAGTACTTCTCTACCTCGGTTGCAGGATCGAAGTTGTTCTGCTTGTAGGTGCGATCCGACGCGCCCTTCGAATCCGGGATATTGGGATCGCCCGGATCTTCCGCGTAGACCAGCTTGCTGTTGGTGCGCCCGCTGCCCAGCTGGTTGCGCACACCGGCGAAACGGCGGCGCGGTACGCGCGGCGGTTCGGTATCCGAGGGGTCCCCGCTGCGATACGTGCGCGAGTTCCAGCCAGCACGCCCCTGGGTAGCCTGAGCGGCCGGTTGGTCGTTGCTGTCACACGATTTCTTTGTCATGACATCTGTCCTTGCAGAATGGTTTGAATGCCGTCAGCGCACCAGACCTTTTCGATTCGGGTCGGCATTACCGGCGGCCAGACGCATCTTTCTACCGACGCAACTGCAATGACATGGATTCGGCGTGGAATATAGACGGTGATATCCGTTCCATCCGGATTCTCGAAACTTGTCCGTGCGCGTATATGCGATTCAGCGTTACGCACCAATACCAGGAAATCCCCGCACATGGATCGTCCGTGAACTATCGCGACAAATGGATGACGTGGATTCTCGCAAATCCATCGATCCGCCATTGCCTGATTGGTGCAATGAATTAATACCCGAATGGGTTAAGATGCGGGCAGTATCCTTGGCGCACAGACATTAATATCGTCAGGTCATCTTGTACTGACAAATGGACAAAGCGTGTGGATATTCTTGTCGAGACGAAGATTTCAGGCGCTGTGCACCATCCATTGTTCCAATAATTGGCGATATACGGCAGAGAACGACGTTGAGTCGTCACCCGTGCGGGTCAGATACCGAAAGAAATATCTTCCATGGGAGCTATTTCTGCGGATCGATACGCTTGTCGTCCATTGCAGACGACGTGGGGTAATCGAAATGATCCGGAATAGCGATTCGGTATTTTTTGATTGGGACACCGACCGTGTATTACGCGGCGGCGTGGTAGCGAAGATAACCGGCCAGCAAAAGAACCTGCTGCGCCTGCTGGTAGAAGGCAAGGCCGCCATCAAATCGCGCGATTCCCTGCTCAAGGGCGTATGGGGAAAACGCGCGGCGCTGGTGGACGAGCTTTACCTCGTGCAACTGGTCTACCGTCTGCGCAAGGCGCTGAGTCCGGTCAGCCTCGACGCCCATATCGTGACGGTGCCACGCCAGGGCTACCGGTTCATTCCGGTCCCATACACCACTACCGTGCCGCCCGCGCCGGAGACGGTGCCGCCGGCGGAATCCGGACTGGAGCAGGCACGTGGACTGGCCCATGTGCTCGCGCGCCTTGGCATGCCGATCTCCACGTCGTCAGCTTCGACGTTTTCGGATATCGACGATGCGCTACATATCGACGAGTCTCAGGGCATCATCTCCTGTCATGGCGTTATCGCCAAGCTGACGCGCTTCGAATTGCGGCTGCTGATCGTACTGAAAGACCACGGCGAGAAGGTCATGTCGCGGCAGCAGATCATCGCCGCGGTCTGGGGGCCGGCTGCGATGGTGGACGAGAACTGCCTGACGCAACTGGTATCGCGGCTGCGGCGCGCGCTGCATCCGCTAGGGCTGGACAGCTGCGTTTCGGCGGTGCCGAAGGTGGGCTACCGATTTCGTCCGCAGACTGGCGCGGCGGCCCGCGTCATCTGACCGCTAGCCGCCCCGCTTCATGCCGTTATTCGGCCTTCGCGCCGGAGTCCTTGACCACCTTGGCCCACTTGGCAATCTCGCTGCGCTGGTAGTCGGCCAGCTTCTCGGGCGTGCCCAGCACGGGGTCCAGCCCCAGCGTCTTCAGCTTGGTCTGGACGTCGGGCAGCGTGAAGATGCGGTTCAGCTCCGCGTTGAGCTTGGCCACCACGTCCTTGGGCGTGTGGGCCGGAGCGAAGATCGCAAACCACGAGGTGGCCTCGTAGCCGGGCAGGCCCTGCTCCGCGATGGTGGGAATGTCCGGCGCCGACGCCGAGCGCTGCGCGCTGGTTACGCCCAGCGCACGGAGCTTGCCTTCCTTCACCACCGGCAGCGCCGACGGCAGGTTGTCAAACATCATCGTGATATGGCCACCCAGAAGGTCCGGAATCGCCATGGCCCGCCCCTTGTACGGCACGTGGACGATCTTCGTGCCGGCCATGGTGTTGAACAGTTCGCCCGCCACATGCAGCGACGTGCCCACCCCGGGCGTGCCGAACGTCAGTTGCCCCGGCTTCGACCTGGCAAGCGCAATCAGTTCCTGCACGTTCTTTGCCGGCACCGACGGATGCACCACCAGCACGTTCGGCGTGGACGCCACCAGGATCACCGGCGTGAAGTCCTTCACCATGTCATACGGCATCTTGCTGTAGAGCGCGCCGTTGATCGAGTGCGTGCCCACGGTGCCCATGGCAAGCGTGTAGCCGTCCGGGGCCGCATGGGCCACCGCCTCGCCGCCGATATTGCCGCCCGCACCGGGCTTGTTGTCGACCACCACCGGCTGGCCCAGCGAGAATTTCTCGGAGAAGATGCGTGCCAGGATATCGGGCGCCCCGCCACTCGGGAAACCCACCACGATACGGACGGGCTTTGTGGGGTAGGCATCGGCGGCCTGCGCGGCAGGCGCTGCAGACACCGCGGCGAGGGTGGCCGTGGCGGCCAGCATCCCCAGCACCTGGCGGCGCCGGATCATTCGAGCACGCATGATTCTGTCTCCTGAATCGATTTTTTATTTGGAAGCGGGTTGCTGCTAGACGACGATATTGCCGAATTCCTTTGACACCTGATCGTGCAGGCGACGCATGCCACGCAGCCATCGATCATAGTCCTGCCCTTTGCGGCGATAGTATTCCAGTACTTCCGGATGCGGCAGCACCAGGAAGCTCTCGGCAGCCATGCCCTCCAGCGTCTTCCCGGCCACGTGCTCCGGCGTGACGGACCCCGCCTGCAGGAACCCCTTGCGCTCGCCGTCTTCGCCGAACAGCATCTTCGTCTGCACGCCCTGCGGGCAGATGCAACTCACCTTGATGCCACGGTCGCCGTACGTGATCGACAGCCATTCTGCAAAGCCGATGGCCGCGTGCTTGGTCACCGCGTACGGCGCCGAGCCGATCTGCGACAACAGGCCGGCGGCGGACACCGTATTGACCAGATACCCGTCGCCGCGCTCCAGCATCTGCGGCAGCACGGCCTTTGCAGCGTGGATATGGGCCATGACGTTGATATTCCAGATCCGCTGCCATTCGTCGGCAGACGCTTCCAGGCCCTTGCGCAGGATGATGCCGGCATTCGAGCAGAAGACGTCGACCTGACCAAAGCGCTGCGTGGCGGTATCGACCAGACCCTGCACGGCGGCAGCATCGGCCACGTCCACGCGCTGCGAGAACACCTGGCATTCCGGTGCGACGGCCGCCGCTTCGGCGGCCACCTGTGCCGCGCCGGCGGCATCGATATCCGCCACGGCCACGCCGCGCGCGCCGGCCTGGGCAAATGCCAGTACCAGCGCACGTCCGATGCCAGTGCCACCACCCGTGACGATCACAGTCTTGTTGCGAATGTCCATCCATATCTCCTTCTCGTTTTCAGAATTCCGTCACGCGGGTTGCCACAGCCGCGTTGCAAGTGTGTCGGCCAGCTCGCGAATTCGCGGCCCGAGGTTGCCTTCCAGGACTTCCGGAGACAGGCGCGTAGAAGCGCCGCCGATATTGATCGACAGCACTTCGGAGCCATCCAGCAGCCGAACCGGCGCCGCAGCGCCGCTGACAGCCCTGTCCCATTCCGCATGGGCCACGCAGAAGCCTCGGCGCGCGTGCTCGCGCATGGCACGTTCCAGCCTGGTGCGCACGCCAGGCCAGCGCGTGCCGTGCTGGCGCTCCAGCTCGGCCAGTACGGCCATGCGGCGTTGCGCCGGCAGTCCTGCCAGCCAGGCACGGCCGATGGCCGACGTCGCCATCGGCAGCCGCGACCCCGGTGTCAGACGCATGACCAGCGCGCCACGCGGCTGGCAGACCTCCAGGTAGAGCATGTCGTGCCGATCCGGCGCCGCCAGCGCCACGGTACATCCCGTGGCAAATGCAAGAGACTGCATCAGCGGCTGCGCGATATTGCGGATGCCCGCGCCGGACAGATAGCGCTGACCCGGCAGCATGGCGCCCTGGCCGATGCGGTACTTCTCCTGGTCTTCCACGTAGACGAGATAACCGACGCTTGCCAGCGTGTAGGTAAGCCGCGACACCGTGGGTCGGGGAATACCCGTACGCCGCGACAGTTCCGCGTTGCCCAGGAAATCGTCATCGGGGCCGAAGGCGCGCAGCAACTCCAGCCCGCGCGCCAGCGCCGTGACGAAGTTACGGTCCTCGCCATCCATCGGGTGCGCGGCCTCGCGCGATACCAGGGCGGAATCGGGCGGCTGCGGAATCGAGGTCGTGCGCTTCATGGTGCGATTGATATCAGTTTCCGTGCCCGATGCACGACGCTATGTAGCGAAATCATTGGGGCCATACGCGCGGTAAATATCGCAGCCAATATGCCCCACGCCGCTCCGCCCCGGGCTACTTGCAGGCTGAAATCAGGGAATTCACGGACGTGGCACGGTGGCATGCGGCCCCTCTATTTCGCGTAGCGGAATACTACGTCCGATTGCTTGACGCTCGCTGAAACGCTATGCAAAGTCGCCGAAAACGAACGACCGTGCGAGAACGCGACACGGCGTCAGAGACAGCGCGGGTGCCGTCACGGCACACCAACGCAAGGAGACAACGCATGGCATTGTTTTTCCAGCAGTTCCTCAACGGTCTCACACTGGGCGGCGTCTACAGCCTCGTGGCATTGGGACTAACCCTTGTCTACGGCATCCTGCATGTGCCCAACTTCGCGCATGGCGCGTTGTACATGGCGGGTGCGTATGTGTCGTACTACGCGATGACCACGCTCGGCCTGAACTACTGGCTGGCGATGCTGGCCGCCGCCGCGGTGGTGGCCGTGCTGTCGATGCTGGCCGATCGCCTGGTCTTCCATCCGCTGCGCAATGCGCCCGAGATCCACGACATGATCGCCGCCATCGGCATCCTGCTGTTTCTCGAAGCCGGCGCGCAGGCGCTGTGGGGTGCCGACTTCCATCGCATGCCCACGCCGTACGGCCAGATGGTGGATATCTTCGGCCTCACCGCGCCGCTGCAGCGCGTGCTGATCATCGTGGCCGCGTTCGGGCTGATGGTGCTGCTGCACCTGTTCCTGACGCGCACGGTCACCGGGTCCACGATCATGGCGATGGCCCAGAACCGCGAAGGCGCGGCGCTGGTCGGGATCGATGCCACGCGCGTCACGCTGCTGGTGTTCGCCATCTCGGGGGCGCTGGCCGCGATTGCCGCCACGCTCTACGCGCCGATCAACCTCGTGTACCCGAGCATGGGCAACCTGGTGATCACCAAGGCGTTCGTGATCATCATCCTGGGCGGCATGGGCAGCATTCCCGGCGCCATCGTCGGCGGGCTGATCATCGGCATGGCCGAAAGCTTCGGTGGCTTCTACATCTCCACCGACTACAAGGACATCATCGCTTTCCTGCTGCTCGTGATCATCCTGTCGGTGCGCCCGCAGGGCCTGTTCGCCGGCCGCGCCGCCTGAGGAGGACACCAACATGAAAGCACTGCAAGGCAAGACGGGCTGGGCGCTGCTGCTGGCGGCCGCCATCGCGTTCCCGCTGGTGGTTCCCAACAGCTACTTCCTGACCGTGATGACGCTCGCGTTCATCACCGCCATCGCCACGCTCGGGCTGAACCTGCTGACCGGCTACACGGGCCAGCTCAACCTGGCCCACGGCGGCTTCATGGCGATCGGCGCCTATACGCTGGGCATCCTGACGGTGGACCATCAGATGCCGTTCTGGCTGGCCTTTGCGCTGTCGGGCGTGGTCTGCATGGTGCTGGGGTATGGCGTGGGCCTGGTGTCGCTGCGCCTGAAGGGGCATTACTTCTCGATCTTCACGCTCTGCGTGGGTTACATCATCTACCTGGTGATCGAAAAGTGGGAAGGCCTGACGCACGGCGCCGTGGGCCTGATCGGCATCCCGGTGCCGGCCGCGATCGGACCCGTCACGTTCGACAGCGTGCAGGCGCAGTACTACATGGTGCTGTTCTTCCTGGCCGTTGGCACGTTCGTCATGCACCGCATTGTCGGCTCGCTGCTGGGCCGCAGCTTCATGGCCGTGCGCAACAGCGATGCGCTGGCCGAGGCGCTGGGCATCAACCTGATGCGCACCAAGGTGCTGTCGTTCGTGCTGTCGGTGGCGTACGCCGGTTTTGCCGGTGCGCTCTATGCCGGCCAGGTGCGCTTCCTGGGGCCGGACATCGCCCGCACCGACATCACGTTCGACATGGTGATGTCGATGCTGGTGGGCGGCACGGGAACGCTGCTGGGTCCGCTGCTGGGCGCGGTGCTGGTGCCCTGGGTCACGCAGACCCTGCAGTTCCTGCAGGACTATCGCATGCTGGTGTTCGGCCCCGTGCTGATCCTGCTGATCATCTTCGTGCCCGATGGCATCGTGGGGTCTTTCCTCAAGCGCCAGGCACGCCGCGCCGCGGCGCAGCGCCGTGGCCAGCTGGCCGCTGCACGGGCGGCACAGCCCGCCCCCGTCCCCACCACCCGCCCGGGAGCCGAGAATGCTTGAGATCCGCAACCTGACCAAGAAGTTTGGCGGCCTGACCGCGGTACACGATGTTTCCGTGACGTTCGAAGCCGGGCATATCAACGCGATCATCGGCCCCAATGGCGCGGGCAAGACCACGTTCTTCAACCTGATTGCCGGCACGCATGCGCCGTCTTCGGGCCAGATCCTGTTCAAGGGCCAGGACGTGGCCGGCCTGCGCGCCGACCAGATCGCCCGGCTGGGCGTGGCCCGCACGTTCCAGGCCACGGCCCTGTTCGACCGTGCCACGGTGCTGGACAACCTGATTGTCGGCCACCGCCTGCGCACCCGGTCTGGCCTGGCCGACGTGCTGCTCAACTCGCGCCGTCTGCGCGAGGAAGAAAAGCTCTGCCGCGAGAAGGCCGAGGCCGCGCTCGACTTTGTCGGCCTGTCGCACCTGGCGCATGAAGTGGCCGCCGACATCACGCAGGAAGCCCGCAAGCGCGTGGCCTTTGCGCTGGCGCTGGCCACCGACCCCGACCTGCTGCTGCTCGACGAACCGGCCGGCGGCGTGAACCCCGAGGAAACCGTAGGCCTGGCGGAGCTGATCCGCAAGATGGTGCGCCATGGCAAGACGGTCTGCCTGATCGAACACAAGATGGACATGATCATGCGGCTGGCCGACAAGATCATGGTGCTCAACTACGGCGAGAAGATCGCCGAGGGCACGCCCGCGCAGATCCAGCAGGACCCGCGCGTCATCGAAGCCTACCTGGGAGCCGACCATGTTGCAGCTTGAACGTGTCTCGCTGTCGTACGGCAGCTTCCGCGCGCTGGACAACATCACGCTGCATGCCAGGGCCGGCGAGCTGGTGGTGCTGCTGGGCGCCAACGGCGCCGGCAAGAGTTCGATCTTCCTGGCGATGAGCGGCATCCACCGTACCAGCGGCGGCAGCATGCGCTTCGATGGCCGCGAACTGGGCGGCATGAAGCCGTCGCAGATCGTGCAGGCCGGGCTGGTGCATTGCCCCGAGGGCCGCAAGCTGTTTCCGGCCATGAGCGTCGAGAAGAACCTGACGCTGGGCGCCTATGTGCATCGGCGCGACCGCCCTGGCATCAGGACGACGCTGGAAGAGGTCTACGAGATGTTCCCGATCCTGCGCCAGAAGAAGGACGATCCGGCCGGCTCGTTGTCCGGCGGGCAACAGCAGATGGTGGCACTGGGCCGCGCGCTGATGGGCCGCCCCCGCGCCCTGCTGCTGGACGAACCGTCGCTGGGGCTGGCGCCGCTGGTGGTCAAGCAGATGTTCGAGGTGATCCAGCGCATCAACCGCGCCGGCACCACGGTGCTGCTGGCGGAACAGAACGCCTATGCGGCGCTTGGCATCGCCCATCGCGCCTATGTCATCGAAAGCGGCCGCATCGTGATGGAAGGCGACCGCGACGCGCTGCTGAAGGACGAGGGAATTCGCAAGGCGTATATCGGCGGGTGAGGTTTGACGGGCTTTCTCCCCTCTCCCCGCGCGGGGAGAGGGAAGCAGGAACAGCGTAAACAACAGAATCCAAAGGAGACTACACATGCAACACAAGACACTGGGTCGTTTCTTCGCGCTGGCTACGTGCGCAGCCGCCGCCATCATCGCCTCGTCGCCGGCAGCGGCGCAGGAAGTGGTCAAGATCGGCTACACGGGCCCGCTGTCCGGTGGCGCCGCGCTCTATGGCAAGAATGTGCTGTCGGGCATCCAGATGGCCGTGGATGAAATCAACGCCTCGGGCCTGCAGGTAGCCGGCAAGAAGGTCAAGCTCGAAGTGGTGGCGCTGGACGACAAGTACGCGCCGGCCGAGGCCGCCATCAACGCACGCCGCCTGGTGCAGCAGCACAAGACGCCGGCCGTGTTCGTGCCGCACTCGGGGGGCATCTTTGCGCTGCAGGCGTTCAACGAGCAGGAGAAATTCCTGGTCATGGCCTATTCCAGCGTGCCGCGCATCACCGACGCCGGCAACAAGCTCACCATCCGCATCCCCCCGGCCTACACCGGCTACATCGAGCCGTTCGTCAAGGCGCAGATGAAGCGCTATGGCAAGAACGTGGCGATGGTGCCGGCCGATCATGACTACGCCAAGGCATGGGTGCAGGCGTTCGTGCCGGCCTGGGAAGGGGCCGGCGGCAAGGTGGTGGGCAACAACCCGATGTCGTACACCAAGGCTACGGACTTCTACACCGGCGTGTCGCGCGCCATTGCCGACAAACCCGACGTGATGTTCGTGGGCGGGCCGTCCGAACCGACCGCGCTGGTGGTCAAGCAGGCCCGCGAACTGGGCTTCAAGGGCGGCTTCATCATCATGGACCAGGCCAAGATGGACGAAATGGCGAAGGTCACCAATGGCCTCGCCATGCTGGAAGGCTCGATCGGCGTGATGCCGCTGGTCAACGACGCCCGGCCGGCCGCGCAAGCCTACAACGCACGCTACAAGAAGCTGCACGACGGCCGCGACGCCACCACCGAAATGTCGCTGAACTACACGATGACCTGGGCGCTCGCCAACGCGATGAAACTGGCCGGCACCACCACCGACGCCACGGCGATCCGCGCCAAGATGCCCGACGCCGTGAAAGCGCTGCCCAAGGAAGTGAATCCGAACGAGGTGGATGGCATCGACGCCAAGGGCGGCTCGGTGGCCGATACCGTGGTGGGCTGGGTCCAGAAGGGCAAGATCGAGCCGGTGCGCCTGTCGGAACTGGCGAAGTAAGGACGCAGCAGAACCGAAGAGAGAGAGAGAGAGAGAGAGAGGCGGAGGGGGCTGTACCCGGCTGGCGGGCAAGCCAGCACTGACGTAGCAGTCTGAAAAAAGCGTAAGTGGAGAGAAACGAAGGGCGTCCGGCACAACCGGACGCCCTTTGTCTTTACCGCCTGCGGGGATCAGCGCCGGTCGTCGTTACGCGCCTGCTGCTGCCCATGTCGCGCCTGCTCCTGCTGCGCCCGTTGCTGTTGCTGCTGCTGTTGTTGCTGGCGCTGCTGCTCCTGGAACTGCCGTTGACGGTCCTGCTGCTGGCGCTGCTGTTCCTGGAACTGACGCTGCTGGTCCTGCGCCTGCCGCTGTTGCTGCTGCATCTGTTGCTGTTGCTCCTGCGCGCGCCGCTGCTGTTCCTGGGCCTGACGCTGCTGCTCCATCTGCTGGCGTTGCATCGCCTGCTGCCGCTGCTGTTCGAACTGCTGACGCTGCTGTTCCTGGAACTGGCGTGCCTGCTCCAGTTGCTGACGTTGTGCGGCCTGCTGGCGTTGCTGCTCCATCTGCTGGCGCTGCTGTTCCTGGGCCTGACGCTGCATGTCCTGCTGCTGCCGCTCCTGCTGCGCGCGCTGCTGGTCGAACTGACGCTGGCGTTCCTGTGCCTGGCGCTGGACGTCCTGCTGCTGGCGCTCCTGCTGCGCGCGCTGCTGGTCGAACTGACGCTGGCGTTCCTGTGCCTGGCGCTGGACGTCCTGCTGCTGCCGCTCCTGCTGCGCGCGCTGCTGATCGAACTGATGCTGGCGTTCCTGTGCCTGGCGCTGGACGTCCTGCTGCTGGCGCTCCTGCTGGGCGCGCTGCTGGTCGAACTGATGCTGGCGTTCCTGTGCCTGGCGCTGGACGTCCTGCTGCTGCCGCTCCTGCTGGGCGCGCTGCTGGTCGAACTGCTGGCGACGCTGCTGATCCTGCGATTGCCGCTGCTGATCCTGCATCTGACGCTGTTGATCCTGCATCTGGCGTTGCAGCGCCTGTTGTTGCTGCCGCTGGTTGTCCGTGGACAGGCGCTGCTGGTCCTGCATCTGCCGTTGCTGATCGTGCATCTGGCGCTGCTGGTCACGCTGCTGCTCGAACTGCTGGCGCTGGGCATCCGACACCCCGCTGCGCAGCCCGTCGGGCCGCTGGCCCGGCCCACGGCCTAGCTGCGCCGCCTGGCTCATGCGTACGTCCGGTTGCCAGGCCTGCGCCGGCTGCGGGCCGCGCCGCGCATTGTCCCTACCCGGCTGGCCTGGCTGGCCCTGCCGGCGGTTGTCCGCGCCAGCCGCCGGCCCATGCCACGCCGGCCCGGCGCCACCGGTGCCGCCTTCGCGTGCAAAGCGGCGGGCCAGGTCGTCGGCGCCAACTCGCCCAGGCGGGTGCGCGGCAATGGCCTGGCGTTCGAAGCCCTGCCGTGCCATTGGCGGCAGTCCTTGCGGCCGCGCGCCACCGATCAGGCTGGACTTCACCGGCCCCATGATCGGGCCGCCACGCCCCTCGCCTGCCGGGAGCTGGCGCCATTCGTCGCGATGGCTGCCACGCGGAACGGGCCGCCCCTCCACGAAATTGCGCGACGGCATGCCCGTGATCGCGCCCGGCACATTGCGGTTCATCCAGCGGTCGCGGTCACCGCCCCGCATCCACGTGTTGTTCACGGGGAAGTTGTTGATACGCGTGACATAGCGCGGGCTGGCGCGGTAAACCGGCCGGTAGACGTCGCGCGGCCCCAGCGGATACCAGGCCACGCCCGGGCCACCGCCAATGCGGATGCTGGCGCTGCCGACAAAGCCGACCACGGCCGGTGCATAGCACGGCCGCACCGCCACCGGGCCCGGCACCCAGCCCCAGCGGCTGCCGAAGTAGGCCCAGCGCCCGTAGTGCGACGGCGCGAAGCCCCACGGCGCGTCGTCGATCCAGGTCCAGCCCCACGGCGCCACCCAGGCCCAGTGGCCCGTGCTGTACGGCGCCCAGCCCGCCGACACTTCGCGCGGAAACCACACGGCGCCATAGCCGGGGTCCTGCTGCCAGTCGCCGTAGTCATCCAGCGCGGTATAGCCGGTCATGTCGGGCGGTACATAGCGCGCGGACGGCGACGCATCCTCTCGGGCATCGCGGGCCGCGGTCCACTGGTCGAAGCTGTCGGGCGGCGGATAGTTGCCCGGGCCTGCGTCGGCCAGGTCGGTGCCCGTAAACCGCATGCGCTGCCCGCGACCCAGTTCGATCGAGCGGGTATCGCCATACAGCACGGCGCTGCCATGACGCATCGACACCAGCGTGGATGTGCCGTCGGGCGACACGTCGATCCGGTAGTCGCCCGGCTCGCGCGGCACGAATGCCAGGTTCGGCGTATCCACCTCGACCTGCTGGTCGGCCGGCAGCGCCCGCACGCGCAGTTGCAGCGTGCCCTGGGTCAGCTTCACCTGGGTCGCGCGGTCGTCAAGGTTCAGGATCGTCGCGGCGGTACCGCCCCCCAGCCGCACGGCCGTGGTGCCCGCGTGCAGTTCCGCCCGGCCGCCCGGGTCTACCCACAGCCGGTCACCGGTCGTGATCGGCCGGTTCAGGCCCACGGCCGCCCATTCGTCCGAGCCGGCGGGCGCAAAACTGAGGCCGCCGGCCATTTCGGTCACCGTGGCGATACGCGAGGGCGGATCTGCCACCATCGCGGACGGATCGCCCAGCACGTTGGCATCGCCAGGATCCTGCTGGATATAGCCGGGAGGCATGCCGGGGGCGCCGGGGTTGTAGTCCTGTGCACGGGCGTTCACCTGGACACAGAGGGCGGCAGCCAGGCCGATGGCGGCTGGCACGAACGCGAAGCGATGACGGGATTGCATGATCGAATACCTGATTCCGGTGGGCCATGCCGGCGACCTTGGCGGCATGCACCCGCTGCCACCGTATATCGGATAACGGCGTAGCGACCGGGCTGTGTACCGGACTTTGTAAGCACATATTTCCCCGCCGTCTCACGCTGGCGTGCGGGACAAAGGTGGATACAAGTCTTGCAGATGGGGGAAATACGCGCGGATCGGCGCCAGCCTGACAGCCCGACAGCCCGGTTGCAGCCGATGCTGCATTGCAGCATCGGGACAGGGGGGTCAGCGCCAGCCGCCGGAATTCAACGCGGCTGGTTGCGCAGGAAATCGGTCAGGCGGTCTGCCGGCATCGGCCTGCCGTACAGGTAACCCTGGGCCTCGATACAGCCGTTGCCCAGCAGGAAGTCGCGCTGTTCCACCGTTTCCACGCCCTCGGCCACCACGCCGATCCGCAGGCTCTGGCCGACATTGATCACCGAACGGACGATGGCGGCATCCACGCTGTCCTGCGTAACGTTGCGGATGAACGACTGGTCGATCTTGAGCCGGTCCACCGGGAACGTCTTCAGGAAACTCAGCGAGGCATAGCCGGTACCGAAATCGTCGCAGGTCAGCGTCACGCCATCGCGGCGCAATGCCTGCAGCTGGTCTGACACCTCGTCGCCCTGTTGCAGCGCGATGGTCTCGGTGATCTCGATCTCCAGCCGGTCCGGCGGCAGTTCCAGCGCGCGCAGCACGTGGCGCACCTCGGTCAGCAGGCGGCTTTCGGCCAGTTGGGCGGCAAACAGGTTGATGGCCACGCGCGGCGCGTCGGGGAAGGTCAGCGACCACGCCCGCGCCTGCGCGCAGGCCGTGTGCAGCAGCCACATGCCCACGTCGGCGGCCACGCTGCTGGCGGCCAGGGCATCGATGAACGCCGCCGGGGTCAGGAGGCCCAGCGTGGGATGGCGCCAGCGCATCAGCGCCTCGGCACCCACCACGCGGCCATCGCGCAGATCCACCTGCGGCTGGTAGAGCAATTCGAACTGGCGTTGGGCGTAGGCTTCGCGCAGGGCCTGGACGAGCGACAGGCGCGTCGTCACGTCGGTACGCATCTGCGGCTTGAAAAAACGGATGGTCCGGCCGCCGTCGTGCTTGGCCCGGGCCAGCGCCAGGCTGGCTGCCGCCAGCACGTCGGCCGTGGAATCGCCGCCGGCGGGCATCACGCAGGCGCCCAGGCTCGCCAGCACGTGATGGCGGTTGCCATTCAGCTCGTAGGGGGCCGACAGCATCGACAGGATGGCCGCGCTGACGTGGCGCACCAATGTGGGGTCTGAAATGGAGGTCAGCAGCACGCCGAACTCGTCGCCCCCCACCCGGCCAACCACGGCATCGCGCGGCGAGGCGTCGCGCAGGCGGCGGGCCACTTGCTGGAGCACGGCATCGCCTTCCAGGTGGCCGTGCATGTCATTGAACGCGCGGAAATCGTCGACACCCACCAGCAACAAGGCAAAGCGGGGCGTCGTCTCGCCATGCAGACGCGCCTCGACCCGCTTCAAGAATGCCTGGCGGACGACCACGCCGGTCAGCGGATCCAGATCCGCCGGCGGCAAGGCGCCAGTCACCTGTGCCTCCGACTTGGCCACCATCCCTGCCCTATCAGTTGTGATGAACATTTTCCCCGCTCAAGCTATCTGGCAAGTGTGACGAAAACTTTGAAAAAAGCAAGGGCTTCAAATTGGCGCCGCCGCGGCGCAACGGCGCTGGCTGGCGGGAAGCCGTCGACCGTTGAAATGGCCCGGACGTTACAGTACCCTACGCCGCAAACGCCTACCACCCGTTCGAGGGATACCCCCTATTCGAGTGGGGGTCCTGGCAGACGGCCCCCGCTGGTCCCGCCGGCCGCGGCCGTCCGCCCAACGAGAGACTCCATCGACCGTGAACCACTGGACCATCCGCACGCGCATCCTGGCAAGCTTCACCTTCATCCTGCTGGTCATGACGCTGATGAGCGCGGCTGCCTACAACCGGCTGTCCGCCATCGAGCATGAAACCACTGTCATGCGCACCGACGCGCTGCCCGGCCTGAACTACAGTGCCGGCATGCGCGGCGTCTGGGGCGAGATCTACGTGCTGGCCTGGCAGACCGTGACGGCGTCCGACCTGGCCCAGCGCTCCAGGCTGCTGTCCCAGACCGAAGAGGCCACGCGCCGGCTGGACAAGCTCCAGAAACAATATGCCGACTCGATCCAGCGCGAGGCTGATCGCAACCGTTTCAAGGCGTTCCTCGATATTCGTGCCAGATACGAGCAGGCGGCCCAACCCTACCTGGACCCCACACGCTGGCGCGACACGGCCACCGCCGAAGCCACCCTGCGCAGCAGCGCCCATGACCTCTGGGCTGACGGCCGCAAGGCGCTGCAGGACCTGGTAGACGACAACGGCGCCGTCAACGACCGCGCCGCCGCGGGCATCGTCGACTCGGTCAGCGCCGCCAAGACCAGCATCGAGGTGGCGCTGGCCATCGCCGTACTGGCCGCCCTGGTCTGCGGCTACCTGCTGCTGCGGGCGATCAACGGCCCGATGCGTTCGATCGTTTCCCTGCTGGGCACCATGCGCGGCGGCGATCTGCGCCAGCGCATGACGCTGAACCGCCGCGACGAATTCCAGGCCGTGGAGGCAGGCTTCAACCAGATGGCCGGCGAGCTGACCTCGCTGGTGGGCCAGGCCCAGCGCTCGGCCATCCAGGTCACGACTTCCGTCAACGAGATTGCCGCCACGGCCCGCCAGCAGCAGGCCACCGCCACCGAGACGGCCGCCACCACCACGCAGATCGGCGCCACGTCGCGCGAAATCGCGGCCACCTCGCGCGATCTGGTCCGCACCATGAACGAGGTCTCGCACGCGGCCGAACAGACCGCCGGCCTGGCGGGCACGGGCCAGGTGGGGCTGTCGCGCATGGAAACCACCATGCACCACGTGATGGATGCCGCCGGGTCGGTCAACGCCCGGCTGGCTACGCTCAACGAGAAGGCCGGCAATATCAACCAGGTGGTGACCACCATCGCCCGGGTGGCCGACCAGACCAACCTGCTGTCGCTCAACGCCGCGATCGAGGCCGAGAAGGCCGGCGAGTACGGCCGTGGGTTCTCGGTGGTGGCTACCGAGATCCGCCGCCTGGCCGACCAGACCGCCGTGGCCACCTACGATATCGAGCAGATTGTGCGCGAGATCCAGTCCGCCGTATCGGCGGGGGTGATGGGCATGGACAAGTTCTCGGAGGAAGTGCGGCGCGGCATGTCCGAGGTGACGCAGGTGGGCGACCAGCTGTCGCAGATCATCGGTCAGGTGCAGTCGCTGGCCCCGCGCGTGCAGATGGTCAACGAGGGCATGCAGGCCCAGGCCGGCGGCGCCGAGCAGATCAACCAGGCGCTGATGCAGTTGTCCGAAGCCGCCCAGCAGACCGTGGAATCGCTGCGCCAGTCAAGCCAGGCCATCGACGAACTGACGCTGGTTGCCAACGAACTGCGCAGCGGCGTGTCGCGCTTCAAGGTCTGAGCGGACCCGCCGCTTTCCGCCATGGCGCTCTTCCTGCTGTTCCGCATCGGCCCCGACTACTACGCGCTGGATAGCGCCGAAGTGGCCGAGGTCTTGCCGCTGACCGTCACCAAGCAGATCCCGGGCGCGCCCGCCTGGGTCAGCGGGCTGATGACAAGGCGCGGACAGACCGTACCCGTGATCGACGTGACGGCGCTGGCCACCGGCGTGGCCGCCGGGGCGCGCACCAGCACGCGCACGGTGCTGGTCCATTACCGGCGCCCCGGCACCGCCGATGGCGCAACGCACCTGCTGGGGCTGCGGCTGGAATATGCCACCGACACGTTGCGCTGCGATCCGGCATCGTTCGCCGACAGCGGCATCGATCCCGGCCCGGCGCGCTATCTCGGCCCGGTGCGCCAGGACGCCCGGGGGCTCGTGCAATGGATCCGCGTGTCCAACCTGCTGCCCGACGCCGTACATACCCTGCTGTTTCCGGAGCCAAATCCCGCATGACGGATCTGCCCCATCCTCCCACGCAGATCGAAGCCTTGCTCAAGGAGCGCATCGGGCTGGACGCCGCCGCGATCGGGCCGGCCGTGATTGCCCGCGCGGTAGATGAGCGCCGGCAGGCCGTCGGGGCGCGGGACCCTGCCGCCTACTGGAACCTGCTGCACGCGGTGCCTGACGAACTGCAGGCGCTGATCGAAGCCGTGGTGGTGCCCGAGACCTGGTTCTTCCGCCACCGCGAGGCCCTGCTGGCGCTGGGCCACTTTGCCGCCCACCGCGCGTTCGGCGACGGCGAGCGCCTGCTGCGCGTGCTCAGCGTGCCGTGCTCGACTGGCGAGGAGCCGTATTCGATCACCATGGCGCTGTTCGATGCGGGCCTGCCCGCCGACCGCTTCCGTGTGGATGCGGTGGACGTCAGCGCCCGGGCGCTGGAACGCGCCCGCGCCGGCCTGTATGGCAGCAACGCCTTTCGCGGCGTGCCGCTCGATTTTCGCGACCGCTATTTCGCCCCGGCACCCACCGGCTACCAGCTATCGGACAAGGTCCGCGCGCAGGTGCGGCTGCTGCAGGGCAACCTGATGTCACCCGGCCTGCTGGGCAATGAGCCTCCGTACGATTTCGTGTTCTGCCGCAACCTGCTGATCTACTTCGATCCGGCCACGCAACGGCAGGCAGCACAGACGCTGCAGCGGCTGACCGCCGCGCACGGGCTGATCTTCGTGGGGCCGGCCGAAGCGAGCCTGCTGACCCGCGAAGGCTTGACCAGTGCCGGGGTGCCGCTCGCCTTTGCGTTTCGTCCTGCGCAGGATGCGCCGGCCCTTGCCCCAACGTCCGCGCCGCCGCCCGCACCGTATCCGCGCCCGTGGCAGCCCGCGGCACCCGCAGCACCCGCAGCGTCTGTTCGCCAGGCGCCCCCGGCTGCCGCCATGCCAGCGCCCCGGGCCACGCGCATGCCGTCGGCCGGAGGTCCGGCCCACCCACCCAGCGCGGCGGCCGACAACCCGCTGGCATCGATTTCGGCCATGGCCGACCGGGGCGAGCTTGATGCCGCGACAGCAGCATGCCAGCAGTATCTGACGGGTCATGGATCGTCGCCCGACGGCTGGTGCCTGCTGGGCGTGCTGCACGACGCTGCCGGCCGCATCGCCGATGCACATGCCGCCTACCGCAAGGCGGTGTATCTTGACCCGGGACACGAGGAAGCGCTCTACCACCTGGCTGCCTTGCTCGATAGCGAAGGCGATGCCCCCGGCGCCCACCGGCTGCGCGAGCGCGCCCAGCGTCATGCCCGACTGAGCCATGGCTGATTCCATCATCCACCACGCCCCCACCACGTTGCCCGGCCTGGCCGCCGGCACCGTGGACGACTGCTGGCGCCGCATCGGCACCGGCGGCGACCGCTCCTGCCCCAGGCTCAACGATCACCTGCGCTGCCGCAACTGCCCGGTCTATGCCCAGGCCGCCGTGACGGTACTCGATTCCCTGTCCGCCGGCAGCCTGTGGGACAGCACTGCCGGCAACGCCGAAACCGCGGACACCGTGGGCCGTGACCGCACTGCCGCCCAGTCGCTGCTGATCTTCCGGGTGGGCGATGAATGGCTGGCCCTGCCCACCGCCGCGCTTGGCGAGATCACCGCGCCCGTGCCGGTGCATTCGCTGCCGCACCGGCGCCACGCCGCCCTGATCGGCGTGGCCGCGGTACGCGGGGTGCTGCTCACGTGCGTGTCGCTGGCGCTGCTGTTCGGCGCCCCCGAAGGCGCAGGCCAGCAGACCACGCGCTGCCTCGTCCTGGGCCAGGGCCGCAATGCCATCGCGCTGCCCGTGGCGGAAGTGGCGGGCGTCGAGCACGTGCCGCGCCTCGCGCTGCTGCCACTGCCCGCCACGCTGACGCGCGCTTCGTCGCGCTACACGCAAGCGCTGTTCGAGCACGCCGGCCGCAGCGTGGGATTGCTCGATGCCGACCTGTTGCGTCAGGCACTGTCGCGGAGCCTGGCATGAATCCGGAGCAATTGCGCGATGCCTCGATGCTGGACCTGTTCGCGCTCGAAGCCGACGCGCAGGCCGAGGTATTGAACACCGGCCTGCTGGCGCTGGAACGCGACCCCACCACCGCTTCGCATCTGGAAGCCTGCATGCGTGCCGCCCACTCGCTCAAGGGCGCGGCACGGATCGTCGGGCTCGATGGCGGGGTGCGCGTGGCCCATGTGATGGAAGACTGCCTGGTGGCAGCCCAGCGTGGCGGTATCGTGCTGCAGCCGGCCCATATCGACGCCCTGCTGCAAGGCACCGATCTGCTCCAGCGCATCGGGCACCCGCCCGGCGGCAACCTCAACTGGCCCGAGCTCGACGGGCGGCCCGAGATCGACGCCTGGATCGCGCGGATGAGCCGTCTGCTTGACGGTGACGAAGGGCTGCCGGATGCAGTGGCCGCGTCCGCACCGGCACCGCTGGCGGCCCAGCCCGAAGCGCACGCTGCCGCGCCGGCATCCGATGCCGGTCACGCGGCGCCTCCCGAGGCTGCGCCCGATCCTGCCTTCGGCGGCGACACGCAGGAACGCATGCTGCGCGTCAACGCCGACCGCCTGGACCGCCTGCTGGCGATGGCTGGCGAGGCCATGGTCGAATCGCACTGGCTGCGGCCGTTCGGCGGCGCCATGCAACAGGCGCGCCGCCAGCAGATGCGCGCGCTGCAGGCAATCGACAGCGTGCAGGCGCTGCTGGACACGCCCGAAGGCTCGGTGACGCGCATGCGCGCCGCCCTGGCCGAAGTGCGCCAGCTGCTTGAAGACGGACACGGCCAGCTTTCGCAACGCGTGGACGAGTTCGACCAGTATGATCATCGCGCCAGCCGCCTGTCGCGCCGGATCTACGACACCGCGCTGTCGTGCCGCATGCGTCCGCTGTCTGACGGCATGACCGGGTTTTCGCGCATGGTGCGCGACCTGGGCCGCACGCTGGGCAAGCACGTGCATCTGGTGCTTTCGGGCGAGCAGACGCAGGTAGACCGCGACATCCTGGAACAGCTCGATGCGCCGCTGGCCCACCTGCTGCGCAATGCCGTCGACCACGGCATCGAACTTCCCGATACGCGCCGCGCGGCCGGCAAGCCCGAGGAAGGCCGGATCACGCTGATGGCGCGGCATAACGCGGGCCGCCTGGTGATCGAGATCTTCGACGACGGTGCCGGTGTCGATCTCGACGCGCTGCGCGCAGCCATCGTACGGCGTGGCCTGGCCCAGGCCGACACCGCCGCGCGGCTGTCGCAGGCCGAGATGCTCGAATTCCTGCTGCTGCCCGGTTTCAGCCTGCGCGAAACCGTGTCCGAAGTTTCCGGCCGTGGCGTGGGGCTCGATGCCGTGCAGGACATGGTCCGCGCCGTGCGCGGCAGCCTGAAGCTGTCGCAGCAGCCCGGCAGCGGCCTGCACTTCCATCTGGAACTGCCGCTCACGCTGTCCGTCGTGCGTGCGCTGCTGGTGGAAATCTCGGGCGAGGCCTATGCGTTCCCGCTCGGGCTCGTGCATCGTGCCGTGGCCCTGCCACGCGATGCCATCGAGCAGACCGAGCAGCACCAGCACTTCCGCCACGAAGGCCGCCCGGTGGGGCTGGTCAGCGCGGCGCAGATCCTGCAGCGCCCGGAACAGCCGCGCGAAGGCGATACCACGCCCGTCGTGGTGATTGGCGAGCAGGAGCGCATCTACGGCATTGCCGTGGATCGCCTGCTGGGCGAGCGCATGCTGGTGGTGCAGCCGCTGGCGCAGGCGCTGGGCAAGATCAAGGACATTGCCGCCGGCAGCCTGACCGACGATGGCACGCCGGTGCTGATCTTCGATGTCGAGGACATGCTGCGCTCGGTGGAAAAGCTCGTCTCCGAAGGCCGTATCGAGCGCGTACGGCAGGCCGGCACCGAGGCCGCCGTGGTGCGCCGCAAGCGCGTGCTGGTGGTGGACGACTCGCTGACCGTGCGCGAACTGGAGCGCAAGCTGCTGGCCGGGCGCGGGTACGACGTGAGCGTGGCCGTGGACGGCATGGACGGCTGGAACGTGCTGCGCGCCGAGGCATTCGACCTGATCATCACCGACGTCGACATGCCGCGCCTGGACGGCATCGAGCTGGTCACCCGTATCCGGGGCGATGCACGGCTGGCGCAGTTGCCAGTCATGATCGTGTCGTACAAGGACCGCGAACAGGATCGCGAACGCGGCATGCAGGCCGGAGCGGACTACTATCTGGCCAAGGGCAGTTTCCATGACACCGCGCTGCTCGATGCCGTGCGGGACCTGATCGGCGAGGCGCGCACATGAAGATCGGCATCGTCAACGACTCCGCACTGGCCGTGGCCGCACTGCGACGCGCGCTGGCACTCGACACTTCGCTCGAGATCGCCTGGGTCGCCGGCAACGGCGAGCAGGCCGTGCAGATGGCTGCCAGCCAGACGCCCGACCTGATCCTGATGGACCTGCTGATGCCGGTGATGGACGGCGTGGAGGCCACGCGCCGCATCATGGCCGCCACGCCTTGCGCAATCGTGGTGGTGACGATGGACCTGGGCCGCAATGCCAACCAGGTGTTCGATGCCATGGGACATGGCGCCATCGATGCCGTCGACACGCCCACGCTGACCCAGTCCGACGCAACGCTCGCCGCGGGCCCGCTGCTGCGCAAGATCCGCAATATCGGCCGGCTGCTGGCGGGGCGGGCCCAGGCCCCGCAAACGCTCTCCGCCGCCGCGCCGGCACCGGCCGCGCCACGGCTGGTGGCGATTGGCGCATCGGCCGGCGGCCCGGCGGCGCTGGCGGCGCTGCTGGGCGCCCTGCCCGCCGAATTCGGCGCGGCGGTGGTGGCCGTGCAGCATGTTGACGAAGCCTTTGCGCAGGGCATGGCCGAATGGCTCGACGCGCAAAGTCCGCTGCCGGTGCGCATTGCACGTGCTGGCGAAACGCCGCAGGCCGGCACCGTGCTGCTGGCCGGCACCAACGATCATCTGCGGCTGGTAGCCGGTACGCGGATGGCCTATACGCCCGAGCCGGGCGACTATCTTTACCGCCCGTCGATCGACGTGTTCTTCGAAAGCGTGGTGGAACACTGGCGCGGCGATGCCCTGGGCGTGCTGCTGACCGGCATGGGCCGCGACGGCGCCCAGGGCCTGAAGGCCATGCGCGAGCGCGGCTTCCTGACCATTGCGCAGGACCAGGCCACCAGCGCCGTCTATGGCATGCCGAAGGCCGCCGCCGCACTGGGCGCGGCCAGCGAGATCCTGCCGCTGCCACGCATCGCGCCCCGGCTGGTCCGGGCCTTCGGCGGCCAGGCGACAACAAGAAACAAGGGGTAATGGAAAATGCCTAGACCTGGGAACCCGGCCGATCCGTCGGCCTCCGGCAACGAATACCTGGCCATGGTGCTGCTGGTCGACGACCAGGCCATCATCGGCGAAGCGATCCGCCGCGCGCTGGCCGGCGAGACCGACATCGACTTCCACTATTGCGCCAATCCCGAGGAAGCGGTGGCCGTGGCCGAACGCACGCAGCCCACCGTGATCCTGCAGGATCTGGTCATGCCCGGCACCGATGGCCTGACGCTGGTACGCCGCTATCGCGAGAACGCCGGCACGCGCGACATTCCGATCATCGTGCTGTCCACCAAGGAAGAGCCCACGATGAAAAGCGCCGCGTTTGCCGCCGGCGCCAACGACTACCTGGTCAAGCTGCCCGACACGATCGAGCTGGTCGCACGCATCCGCTATCACTCGCGCTCGTACCTGAACCTGCTGCAGCGCGACGAAGCCTACCGTGCGCTGCGCCAGAGCCAGCAGCAGTTGCTGGAGACCAACCTGGAGTTGCAGCGCCTGACCAACTCCGATGGCCTGACGGGCCTGTCCAACCGGCGCTATTTCGACGAATACCTGGGCGCCGAGTGGAAGCGCGCCCAGCGCGAGCAGACGCAACTGGCGCTGCTGATGATCGACGTCGACGCCTTCAAGGCCTACAACGACACCTACGGTCATGTGGCGGGCGATGAAGTGCTGCGCCGCGTCGCCACCGTGATCCGCGAGAACTGCGCACGGCCGGCAGACCTGCCCGCGCGCTTCGGCGGCGAGGAATTCGCGATGATCCTGCCGGCGACGTCGCCCGGCGGCGCGCGCCTGCTGGCCGAGAAGGTACGCCGCTCCATCGAGACGCTGCGTATCGCGCACAGCGGATCGCCCACCAGCGGCTTTCTCACGGTCAGCATCGGCGGCGCGGTGATCGTACCGGGCGCCGACGGCAACTTCAGCCGGCTGGTCGAAGCGGCCGATACCGGTCTGTACCAGGCCAAGCGCAACGGCCGCAACCAGGTGGTGATGGTGTAGGGACCCCGGCACGGCGGCGGCGCGCATATGCCAGCGTGCCCGCTTGGCATGCATTCTGCGGTACGAACGGCTCCACATACGTCTTCGTGCACACAAGGAGGCCGCCACCATGCCCAAGCAGTCACCACCAAAGTCGAACCCTGCCACGGCAGGCACCGGGAGCCAGACCACGCCCCAGCATTCTGGCAACAATCCCAGCCAGGACCGCGCGTCGGGCAGCAATCAGGACGGCACCTACGAAAAGGCCGTGGCCGACCGTCTGTCGGGCCGCCCCCAGCACCTGGGATCGCCGAGCGTCGGCAACCTGGTATCGAATGCCGGCAAGACGCTGACCACCAATCAGGGCCTGCAGATTCCCGAGGACGACGACTCGCTCAAGCTCGGCCTGCGCGGCCCCACGCTGCTGGAAGATTTCCACCTGCGTGAAAAGATTACCCACTTCGATCACGAACGAATCCCCGAGCGGGTCGTGCACGCACGCGGCGCGGCGGCGCACGGCTATTTCGAGCTGACCGAGTCGATCGAGGACTACACGACTGCCGGATTGTTCACCCGCGTCGGCGAGAAGACGCCGGTCTTCGTTCGATTCTCCACGGTGGCCGGATCGCGCGGGTCGGCCGACCTGGCGCGCGACGTGCGCGGCTTTGCCACCCGGTTCTATACACGCCAGGGCAACTTCGACCTGGTGGGCAACAACATGCCGGTGTTCTTTATCCAGGACGGCATCAAGTTTCCGGACTTCGTGCACTCGGTGAAGCCGGAGCCACATAACGAGATTCCGCAGGCAGCGTCGGCCCACGACACGTTCTGGGACTTCGTCTCGCTGCAGCCCGAGTCGATGCATATGGTGCTGTGGACGATGTCAGGCCGTGCAATCCCGCGCAGCTTCCGGACGATGGAGGGCTTTGGCGTCCACACGTTCCGGCTTGTCAACGCCAAAGGCGAGGCGACGCTGGTCAAGTACCACTGGAAGCCCGTGGGCGGTGCGCATTCGCTGATCTGGGACGAGGCGCTGAAGATCAACGGCAAGGACCCCGACTTCCACCGGCGCGACCTCTGGGAATCGATCGAGACGGGCCAGTTCCCCGAGTACGAGTTCGGCGTGCAGCTGGTGCCCGAGACCGAGATGCTCAAGCTCGGCTTCGACCTGCAGGACCCGACCAAGATCATCCCCGAGGAACTGGTGCCCGTGAAACGCATCGGGCGAATGGTGCTGGACCGCAACCCCGACAACTTCTTTGCCGAGACCGAGCAGGTGGCATTCCATCCCGGGCACCTTCTGCCGGGCATGGACTTCACCAACGATCCACTGCTGCAGGCGCGCCTGTTCTCGTATATCGATACGCAGATCACACGGCTGGGCGGGCCGAACTTCCATGAATTGCCCATCAACCGCCCGCTTTGCCCGGTACACAACAACCAGCGCGACGGGTTCATGCGGCAGACCGTGGTACAGGGCAAGGAAAGCTACCAGCCCAACTCGGTCAGTGGTGGCTGTCCGTTCCTGGCCGGCGACAAGGACGCCTACCGGCACTATCCGGCGCCCGCAGAGGACGGCGCGGTCAAGGCCCGCGTGCGCAGCAATACGTTTGCCGATCACTTTTCGCAGGCCAACCTGTTCTGGCGCAGCCAGTCGGACGTGGAGCAGCAGCAGATCATCGACGCCTACAGCTTCGAGCTGTCCAAGGTGCAGGACCCGGCCATCCGTTCGCGCGTGGTGGGCCAGATCGTACACATCGCGCAGGCGCTGGCCGATGGTGTCGCGCAGCAGCTCGGCATCGCCGTAGAGCCCGTGGGTCCGGCGGTGCAGATCAATGACTACGGCGTGCAGACATCGCCCGCGCTCAGCCTGGACGCCCAGCCCAAGGGCGATATCACGGGCCGCAAGATTGCGGTGCTGGTCAACGACGGCGTGGACGATGCGGCGATCCAGTCGCTGCGGTCGATGGCCGAAGGCCTGCGCGCCAGCGCGAAGATCGTGGGCCCGCGCGCCAGCAGCGTGACCACTGCAGGCGGCGCCACGCTGCAGGTGGACTTTGCGCTGTCGTCCGTCGGCTCGGTGCTGTTCGATGCGGTCTATGTACCCGACGGCAAGAACCCGCCCGCTGACCCGGACCCCCGGGCGCTGCTGTTCGTCAGCGAAGCCTACAAGCACTTCAAGGCAGTGGGCGCCGGCGGCAACGGCGCAGTGCTGGTGGCCGAGGCCGCGCGGCGAGCCGGCATACAGGGCGGCTTCGCCGGGCCCGGCCTGGTCATCGGAAAGAGCGAGGATGCCAAAACCCATCAGGCGTTTCTTGACGCCGTGGGCCAGCACCGCTGGTGGCAACGGCCCGATGCGATGAAGATTCCGGTCTGATTGACGTGACGGCGGCGCGATTGTGGCGCGGCGTGCCACCGTCGCGCCGCGCTACACCGCTCTTGTTTCGAGCGCGGGTTCGCGCGCCTCGGACGAACGCTGGCGCAAGGCGAACGACAGATGACAGGTCACCACCACGAGCATGTCGTCGCACGCCGCCATGTAGTTGCCTGCGCCGTCAGCTCAGGTTCAGCGTACGTTCCGATCGTTCGGCGCCCGCCCCGTCTTCGAGCCGGTCGTCATGCCGGTCGTGGAGATAGTCGCGGCGCTGCACGCGGATACGGTTTTCGATGTCCTGTACCCCGAACACGTCGTCGGCAATGTCTTCGATCAGGTGCTTCTCGTAGCGGTCGTCGACCATGCCGGACAGCGTGACGACACCGCTCTCGACTTCGACCGACACTTCTGACACATCGATACCGTCATGCATCGTCAGGCGCTCGCAGATGTCGTCGCGGATCAGGTCGTCGGCGCGCCGGTAGTCTTTCGGGCCCGTGTAACGTGCCGTGCCAATACGCGCGGAGCTGACCGGGTGGGTCGGATGCGCGCGGTATCCCGGGTCTCCCGGATACAGGCGCTGCGCACCATTGAATGACTGTCCACCGCTGTCGCTGCTGCCGAAGTACCCGGCGCCACCATAGCCCGGTTCATCGTGACGCTGCGCGCGGTCCCGGTGCGCGTGCGCGCGCCAAGTCTCGGACCCCGATGGCTCCCGGAATTGCGGGCCGGTATCGCGTGCCGCATCGCGCGTGGCATCGTCATCGCTCCGCTCATGCCGGTGACGGCGCAGAAAGTCGAACATGATCCGCTCCTGATGGTTGCAGATACCGTGCTTGGCGCAAGAAACGTGCCGCAACGGGCGAATGACCACGTAGGCTATTTGGGGCGCGGTGGCTTCAGGTCTTCGCCCACGGCGGGCAGCCTGCCCTGCTGCCGCAGGATGACCGCCTGGGCCACCGCCGCACCGGCATTCTCGACTTCCTTCTGCACCCCGGCATCCTCGTCGAGCGCGCGATGTGACGTGGCATACGGTGCGTAGTAGCCGATAAAGCGGTCAAGCCGCGCCGGGGCACCCGCTTCGATCAGACCCATCCAGTTCAGCCAGTCGGCCAGCGATCGGCGCACACCTTCGATGCCCGCGACATCGCCATGCACGACCACGCCGAAGACGCGCCCGGCCAGATGTTTGGGGTAGTCCCAGCCTTTCAATTCCAGTGCCTTGGCTTCCGGCACCGTCTTGCCATGCGTGCTGCTGGGATCAGGGTTGCCGCCATCGGCACAGACCAGCCGGTCCATCATCAGCTTCAGCGGGCTCGGCGACTGATACCAGTAGGTGGGCGTGACGATCAGCACGCCATGCGCCCGCACCCAGCGTGGATAGATCTCCGCCATCCAGTCATTGACCTGGCCGAGCGAGTGGTTCGGATAGCAGCTGCATGGCCAGTGGCACAGCGGCATCGACGTGGACACACAACCCTTGCAAGGATGGATATGCCGATCCGGGTCGGATGCCAGCAGGCTCAGGTCGAGCGTATCGACCGTCATGCCCAGTGCTTCCATGCGCGCCCGGGCGATACCGGCCAGGCGCCAGGACTTCGATATTTCACCTGGACAGGTGTAGTCGTTTCTGGCGGCACCGATGACCAGCAGCACGCGCAAGGGGCCGGTGGAGTCGTCGTGCTCGCGCTGGGCATCGCGCACGGCATCGCGTGTCTGGCGCCATTCGACGGAGATCTCATAGTCCGGATCGGCTGCGCCGGGGCCGGCCTTTTCGGTTACGGGCGCCTTGCGGCCTTCGCTATAGGCATCCCATGCGATGGCTTCGAGCCGGTCGATGGCGGCATCCTCGGCGCGAAAGGCCGGATCGTGAAAGCGCGCGCAAAAGCGTTCGCGGAACACGTCGCGCGTTACCTTGTCGGTAACCTGGCCCTTGCGTACATCGTGGGCGGCATCCGCGTTGGCGTCGGAGCGTTTCTTTTCTGCCATACAGGGTCTGATCCAGGGGCCACCCAGTCGCCGCTACTGCGGCGGCTGGCCGTTCGACGCACTCAGCCCGCCATCCACCGGGAGGTTCACGCCAGTGATGAAGCGCGCGTCATCGCTCGCCAGGAAGGCTATCGCCCCGGCGATATCGTCGGGCTCCGCTGTGCGCCCCAGCGCGATGCGCTCGCGGAATTTGTCGAGCAGCGCTTCGTTCTTGAACATGTCGACGGTCAGGTCCGTGCGCGTCAGTGTCGGGCACACTGCGTTGATACGCACGCCGTCGCGCCCATAGTCCAGCGCCAGCGCGCGCGTCAGATTGACCACGCCGCCCTTGGCCGCGTTGTAGAAACACAGCTTCCAGTCCGCGCCCAGCCCCGACACCGACGCAGTGTTGACGATGCAGCCCTTGGTGCGGATCAGGTGCGGCAAGGCGACGCGCGCGCCGAAAAACACGCCGTCAAGATCCGTCGCCATGACTTTGCGCCAATCTTCGACACTGGCTTCGGTTGCGCGGCCTTCGGGCGCCACCCCCGCGTTATTGACCATGACGTCGAGCTTGCCGAAACGGTCCACTGCAGCGCGGACAAGCGCCTCCACCTGGTCGAGCTGACTCACATCCGTCACCTGCACCAGACTTTGCCCGTTTGGCAGGTTGCTGGCGACCTGATCGAGTTTGGCGCGCGTACGGCCCGCCAGCACGACTGCCGCCCCCTCTGAGGCAAACCTGCTCGCGGCAGCAGCGCCGATGCCGGACCCCGCACCCGTCACGATCACGACCTTGTCCTGAAAACGGTTCATGGCCTGGCTCCCCGGCTTATCGCGCACCGCCGCCAGCGCTGCCGCCCATGCCGCCGCCCATGCCGCCGCCCGTGGCGCCACCCGAGGTGCTGCCACCCATGCTGCCGCCTGTGCCAGGACTTGTGGCGCCCGTGGTACCGCCGGTGGTGCCTGCCGCGCCGACACCGGTTCCTGTCTGCGCATACGCGGCGCCCATGCAGAGCGCCGCCGCTGTCATTGCGATCAGCTTGCGTGGTTCCATGCCTTGTCTCCCAATGGATGGATGAAGGATGAGTGGATGAAGGGTCTGCACGATGCTCGCAACGGCCGTGCCGGGTGGCTACCCACCGCCGCTGCGGCCCGCAACGGTCATCGGTGCCCGCAGCGTCGCCGCCACGTGACGGTCCCGCGCAGGTGTTGTGCGCCATACGTGGCGCCCTGCGAATCCGGTACCGGGCAGTAAAAATCTCCCTGTTGCCGTCAGATGTACGCGCAACGGCTGCATCCGAGGCTTCGGGCGCGCCCGAAGTGGCTTGGCACGCTCGATGCGTCGCTTGGAGCCCTTCGGATGCCATGCATGAGGAATGCGACCATGAGCGATACGCCAACCAAAGACACGCAAGCCGCCCGCCACGCCAGTCAGCCGCTGACCAACCATCGCTATGGCGGGCACAGCGGCGTGAGTGACGATCATCGCAAGTGCCAGTACGAACAGGCCATGCCCGCTCACCTGGACAACTCCCCTACGCCGCGCTACGCACCGTGCGGCACCACCGAGCCGGCCGGCATCGAACAACACGGGATGTATGGCACCGCGCCCCGCAAGTCCGCGCTGCCGTCATCGCTGGCCCAAGCCACGCGTCCGTTGCCCGGGCCCGCTTCGCTCGGGCAATACGACAACGACGACATGCGCCCCGTGGCACCGCTGAGCGATATCCAGCAGCGTGAGGTACTTGACGAGCGCCTGGCGCAATGGGTCGACCCCGGCACCGTCAAGGCAACATTGGCGGACGGCGTCTGCGTGCTGAGCGGCCGCGTGCATGACGCGGAAACGAGAGCCCGCATAGAGCATGCTGCGCACGAGTGCCTGCCGTCGTACGAGATCAGCAACCAGCTGGAACTGGCGACCTTGGCATAACGGCCTGAAAGGCCAGATCCACGGGCACGCTTGTTGCGCCACGGTGGTTTCCGATTGCACATCACAGGAGACTGCAATGGCATCCAATCTCTCTTCCTCACGGGGCGCCGGCATTGTTGGCTCAGGCGTTGGTGACGGCCCCGGCCCCGAAGTCATGGCCGCTTCGAGCCTGGACGACACCAAGGTCTATTCGTCCGACGGCGAGCACGTTGGCGAGATCAAGGAGATCATGATCGACGTACAAGGCGGTCGGGTCGCCTACGCGGTGCTGACCACTGGCGGCTTTCTGGGCATTGGCGATACGCTCCACGCCATTCCCTGGAGCGCGCTGGTAATGGACACCGACGCCAAGTGTTTCCGGCTGGGGCTGACGGCCGACCGCATCAAGGATGCTCCAGGCTTCAACAAGGATAGCTGGCCGCGCATGGCCGACCCGCAGTGGGCTACAACCGTCCACGAGTACTACGGACGCGATCCGTACTGGACCGATGTTGGCGGCACGATATAGCCAACCCGCACGGGGTGCCGCATTTGGCATCCTGCGGCATCGCGCACCTGTATGCCACGGGTGCGCGAACCCGGGCGACGTGCGGATCTACCCGCTGCGGCACGCCTTACAAGCCGGTGATTCAAACGCCGGTAAGGCAGCCTGCGGCAGGCCACGGGGTCACGTATGGATACTGCCGCTGATCGCCGCCGCAATATGGTGGAACTGCAGTTGCGTCGACGCGGCGTCGTAGACGCCCAAGTCCTGCACGCCATGGGCGACGTGCCGCGCGAGCAGTTCGTACCGGAATCGGCCCGGCCGAGTGCCTACGACGATGCGCCACTGGGCATCGGACAGGGCCAGACCATTTCGCAGCCGTATATCGTCGCCCGCATGATCGAAGCTGCCCGGCTGACCCCTGCGGCACGGGTGCTGGAGATTGGCACCGGGTCGGGCTATGCCGCCGCCATCATGGCGCGCATTGCTGCCCACGTCGACACAGTGGAACGACATGGCGCGCTGGCGAATGCCGCAGCGAGGCGGCTGGCCGGGCTTGGCCTGTCGAACGTGGACGTGCACATTGCGGACGGCACACTGGGCTGGCCGGACGGCGCACCGTACGACGCCATCATCGCCGCGGCCGGCGGCCCACGTATTCCCGATAACTGGATCGCGCAACTGGCGCCAGGCGGCACGCTGGTGATGCCGCTGGGCGCGCTGCATTCACGCCAGACGCTGGTGCGCGTCGTTCGCGAGGCAAATGGGCGCCTGACGCGCGACGATCTCGGCGAGGTCATGTTCGTGCCGCTGATTGGCGAACACGGGTGGGAAGACCCCCGCGCGCCAAACATGAGCCCGGCAGCGCGGGCGTTTGCCGACGCCGCCCTCCCGCTTCCCGACATCGACGATCCTGATTTTGCCGAATGGGTCGACCGCTTCGCCGATTGCAAGGTGGTGCTGCTGGGCGAGTCGTCGCACGGCACCTCCGAGTTCTATCGCGCGCGCGCCCGCGCCACCCAGCGGCTGATCGAACGGCATGGCTTTTCCATTGTCGCGGTGGAAGCCGACTGGCCCGACGCGGCCGCAATCGACCGTTACGTGCGCCAGCGGCCGGGCCTGGGAGGCAGCCAGTCTGTCCAGTCCGTCGATAGCAGCACCGAGGCATTCGCGCCGTTCTCGCGCTTTCCCACGTGGATGTGGCGCAATACAGAGGTAGCCGCATTCGTGCAATGGCTGCACGGCTACAACGCACAGCGGCCCGCGCTGGCACACGCCGGTTTCTTCGGGCTGGACCTCTACAGCATGAAGGCGTCGATGGCATCGGTACTGGCCTACCTCGACAAGGTGGACCCGGCAGCCGCGGCAGAGGCCCGCCAGCGCTACGCCTGCCTGGATCCGTGGCGGCAGCGGCCTTCGGTCTACGGGCGCGCGGTGCTGTCAGGCGCCTACTCGGCCTGTGAAGACGCAGTGATCGCACAACTGCAATCGCTGCGGGCACAACGCATCGACTATGGCAGCCACGGATTCGAAGACTACTTCGACGCGGCCCAGAACGCACGGCTGGTTGCCTCGGCGGAACAGTACTACCGCCTGATGTACTACGGCGCCGCCGCAAGCTGGAACCTGCGCGACACCCACATGTTCGATGTGCTGACCCGCCTGCTCGATGCGCACGGCCAGCAAGCCAGGGCGGTGGTCTGGGCCCACAACTCGCATATTGGCAACGCGGCCGCCACTGCCATGGGTACGGATCGGGACGAGCTGAATATCGGCCAGTTGTGCCGCCAGCGCTTTGGCGCCCACGCTGCACTGATCGGCCAGGATACCTACACCGGCACCGTGGCCGCCGCATCGGACTGGGATGGACCGATGGAGATCAAGCGCGTGTTGCCCGCTCGGACCGATAGCTACGCTTTCATTGCCTGCGAAGCCGGCGTGCCGCGCGCATTCGTGGATCTGCGCGCCAATGTGGCATCAGCCAGCGCAGCACTGCGGGCCGCGTTGATGACGCCGCATCAGGAGCGCTTTATCGGCGTCATCTACCGGCCCGATACCGAACGCGTCAGCCACTATGCGCGCGCCGTGCTGCCTGAGCAGTTCGATGCATGGATCTGGTTCGAGGAGACCACGGCGCTTACCCCATTGCCTGCAGCCACTGAAAACGCAGGAGGCATGCCCGAGACGTGGCCCTTTGGCCTCTAGGATTGTCGTTCTCCCCGTCGCCTCCGGCTTGCGCGCCTCGCATGCGCCGCATCGCACGAATGTTGCTTGAAGAAAAGCGGTGCAACCACCGGAGGACATCATGATGGACTTCCGCTCTCAACACCGCGCGCTACGCCGCCTTGTGATCTGCATGGTGCCCGTGGCAAGCGCACTTTGGTCGCTGCCGCATATCGCGACCGCCGCTGGCGCGGACGCCAGCATTCCTTCATCGACCGGCCGCACGGCAGCGCCGCGCGATACGGCCGCCGCGACTGACGAAACCATCATGGTCGACGTCAGGCAGGCGCTGGCCGGGATAGGTGGCCTGGACGCATCGCGTATCGACGTGCGTTCGGTCGACGGGGTCGTGCGCCTGCAGGGCGCGATTCGCGACGAATCACAGCGTGCCGCTGCACTGAAGGCAGCCAAGGATGTGCGCGGCGTCAGCGCCGTGTCGGACGAACTACGGGTAGCCCGAAGTGCGCGTTGAACCCATGATGCCGCTGTCGCCGTACGGATAGACCGGAATCCGGACAGGAGCGGCACGGTCCCGTTCGCGGCGCTCGCCCATCAGGCTGGTCATTCGTCTGACGATGCAGACGAAGCTGTGGGAGGCATGCGGGTGCTCGTTCCGGTTGACCCTTGCAGTTATCGTGCGAGGCGGGTCGCAGCGCTGTTGCGGCCCGTTTTTTTTTGCCTCTTTGACATGCCGCAGCATGGGGCGGCGCTGCGTTTGAAACGTACGCTCGTGTGTCAGCTTTGCAACCGAATTGTGGGATTCCTCCGACATTGATTTCGGAGCCCCGCGTCTGTCTCCCTTTTTCCCGGATGCCTATCGTTTCATCACGGCAAGCGCAATGACACAAGGCTGCCAGCTGCAACCCGCATCACGATTGCCGAGCGCGGCGCGCATCGCACGAAACGACGACTTCCTCTGGCAGCAACGTCGTCTCAGCATGTCTCGCTCGCTCCCTGAACTTCAAACGGAAAAGAGGTGAACACATGACGCAATTCAGGAAAAGGATCATTCTGGGACTGGCGCTGGCAACCACGGCGGTCCTCGCGGCCTGCGGTGGCGGCGACGACGGCATCGATGACCGCATCGGCGTCAGCAAGCCGTCGGTGCGCGTGATCCATGCGGTCACGGCTGGCCCCAATGTGGACGTGCTGCAGAACGGCGCACTGACATCGCTGCAGAACATCCCGTACAAGACCGTGTCCGGCTACTTCGATGTATCCACGGGCAACAACCTGTTCGCGTTCAACCTGACCGGTACGTCGACACAGATCGGCGCTACCACAGTTGACGCGCATACCGGTCACAAGTACACCGTGATCGCCCTGCCCGGCACCACGGCAGCCGACGTGGCGCAGATCGACGACCCGTACGGCAAGGGCCTGCTGGATACCTCGGCACGGGTGCGGACGTTCAATGCGTCGATCAATGCGCAGAACATCGACGTGTACCTGACGACGCCGGCCGTGGACCTGAACTCGGTGCAGCCGAACATGGCCTCGGTGCGGTACAAGGCCGCCGTGCCGGCATCGGGCCAGGATTCGCAGTATGTGGATGGCGGCACCTATCGCCTGCGCATCACGACGGCGGGCACGAAGACGGTGATCTTCGATTCCGGTGCGCTGACCATCAGCAAGAATGCCGACTGGCTGATCACCACGATCCCGGCCGACGGCTTTGGCGCGGTGGTGCCGAACAAGATCAAGGTACTGGTGGCGCAAAGCAACACCAGCAATGCGACGGCCCAGGAACTGGTGACGCAGACGGCGGCGCAGTAATCGCGGCCCGCCGGCAATGCCCCGGTGCCCTTGCGGCACCGGGGCATTTTCTATTGTGTACAGGCGCAGTCGCCTTACGCTTCCTCGCGCTTCAGCACGTCGAGGTGCGACAGGTAGGCGTCAAGTTCCGCCCGGCCCTGATCGGTGATCGTGTAGACACGACCATTGCCTTCCACCAGCTCGGCGGTAATGGCGCGCGCCATCATCAGGCTGCGCAGGATGGGGCGCAGCGCACGGATGTTCTTGTCTATTCCCCGGTCGCGCAGACGCTCCATCAGGTTGAACACCGTGGATGGGCTGGCCTGCACCAGCTTCAGGATGTACAGCCGGGAAACGACCCGGTCGAGCGAAGGCGTTTTCATAGGCGCAGGTGACGCAGCCAAAGGTGCGGTAAGTCTAATCATCATGCGCAGCCCGAGACTGCTGACGCAGCCAGGCTCCTCTTCTTCAATGGCTAAAAAAACGGGGTGCACGCAGTGGCACCCCGAAAGCTTGCTAGTTTCGCGCCGCCTGGGCGGCGCGATGGTTCAGGAACGCCACGGAGCGTTATTCTTCCTGGAACGCTTCTTCGCGCTTCGCCTTGATCGACGGCAGCGCCACCACGGCCACCAGTGCGGCTGCAGCAATCAGCAGACCCACCGACAGCGGACGGGTGAAGAACACCGTGAACTCGCCACGCGACAGCAGCAGCGTACGGCGGAAGTTTTCTTCCATCATCGGTCCCAGCACGAAGCCCAGCAACAGCGGAGCCGGCTCGCACTTGAGCTTCAGGAACAGGTAGCCGATCACACCGAAGGCGGCCGCCATGAACACGTCGAAGGTCTGGTTGTTGACCGAGTACACGCCAATGCAGCAGAACGTCAGAATGGCCGGGTACAGGAAGCGATACGGCACGGTCAGCAGCTTCACCCAGATACCGATCATCGGCAGGTTCAGGATGATCAGCATCAGGTTGCCGATCCACATCGAGGCGATCAGGCCCCAGAACAGCGACGGGTTGCTGGTCATGACCTGCGGGCCCGGCTGGATGTTGTGGATCGTCATCGCGCCCACCATCAGCGCCATCACGGCGTTGGGCGGAATGCCCAGCGTCAGCAGCGGGATGAACGAGGTCTGTGCCGCGGCGTTGTTGGCCGATTCCGGACCTGCCACGCCTTCGATGGCGCCCTTGCCAAACTCGTGTGCGTACTTCGAGGTCTTCTTTTCCAGCGAGTAGGCTGCAAACGAAGCCAGTGCCGCACCGCCGCCCGGCAGGATACCCAGTGCCGAACCCAGCATCGTGCCACGCAGCACGGCAGGGATCATGCGCCGGAAGTCGTCGCGGGTCGGGAACAGGTTCGTCACCTTGTTCGTGAACGTCTCGCGGGCTTCCTTCTGCTCCAGGTTCGCGATGATTTCCGCGAAACCGAACATACCCATTGCCAGCGCCACGAAATCGATGCCGTCGGTCAGTTCGGGCACGTCGAACGAGAAGCGCGCAGCGCCCGAGTTCACGTCGGTACCGATCAGGCCCATCAGCAGGCCCAGCACGATCATCGCCACAGCCTTGGGCAGCGAGCCCGAAGCCAGCACCACGGCACCGATCAGGCCCAGCACCATCAGCGAGAAGTACTCGGCGGGACCGAACTTGAATGCCAGTTCCGACAGCGGCGTTGCGAAGGCAGCCAGGATCAGCGTAGCCACGCAGCCTGCGAAGAACGAACCGATACCGGCGGTGGCAAGCGCCACGCCAGCGCGGCCGCGCCGTGCCATCTGGTAGCCGTCGATGGTGGTCACCACGGACGACGATTCACCCGGCAGGTTCACCAGGATGGCGGTGGTGGAACCACCGTACTGCGCGCCGTAGTAGATACCGGCCAGCATGATCAGCGCGGCCACCGGGGGCAGCGAGTACGTCACCGGCAGCAGCATGGCGATGGTAGCCAGAGGCCCGAGGCCCGGCAGCACGCCGATCAGCGTACCCAGCACGCAGCCCAGGAAGGCGTATGCCAGGTTCTGCAGGGTCAGTGCCGTGGAGAAGCCCAGGGCAAGGTGTTCAAACAATTCCATTTGGGGCGACTCCTTAGCCGGTGATGAAGGCAGGCCACACCGGCATCTGCAGATTGATGCCGTACACGAACGCGCCCATGCTGATCAGCACGAGCACGACGCTGTTGAGCAGCGCGCCCTTCCAGCTGAACTCATGGCTGGCCATCGACGACACGATCACCAGCACAAACACCGACAGCACCATGCCGAGCGGCTTGAGCAGCAGGCCGAACAGCACGACGGAACCCAGGATCCACAGCAGGATCTTCAGGTCCCAGCGGGCCAGCTGGTCTTTCTCACCCTTGGACGACAGGGCCCCGATCGTCACGACCGCACCCAGCAGTGCAAGCACCAGCCCGAGCAGGAACGGGAAGTATCCAGGACCCATCTTGGCGGCTGTTCCCATGGAATAGCCGCGAGCGACGAAGGAAAAGCCCAGGCCGACCAGAACGAACATCAGGCCGGAGGCAAAGTCCTTTTGGCTGCGTATGCGCAAAACGATTCTCCTCAAAGTTGTGAAAGCGGTACGCGTGGATCGCCGGCTCTGGCAGGCCACGCTGCGAACGCGCGAGTGCGGACACGTTCGACGCGATGGGACGAACGATAAAAATGGGAACTTTCAGCCGCCTTTCATTTGTCTGGGGTTTAGGGTATTTCCCGATACCTGCTTCAGCAGCCATCCTATTGCAATACATCACGTTGTGATGTATTTACCGCGCCGCGAATGCGTCGACGCAAGGCAATTGAAAGGCGTGGCAGAAAGACGAATGAAAGGAAAGACCGCGCAGTGAGGCGGCTGCGCGGCGGCGGGGCATCGCGCAGCTTTCGACTTGCTTACAGGCGCGCCGGGCGGCGGCAGACAGAGGTCATATGTGTGGTCATGCAGACCGCCTGGTTTATGTGTGCATGCGTCATGTTGTTCAGCGGACTGCTTCGGCACCGGCGTCGACGTCCTCGCATGGGCATCCCATGCTGGTGTCGGGCGCCTGTCCCACCGCTTCCGGGTGCGGCGTGGCGGGCAGGATATGGCTGCGCTTCCAGTTGCCGAACCGGTAATAAAGGAAGGCCAGCACCACCGAAACCACCGACCCCAGCGGGAAACTCCACCAGATCGATTCGGCCCCGACATGCTTTGCCAGGCCCCATGCGAACGGCAGCCGGATCACCCACATCGAGATAAACAGGATGACCAGCGGCGCCATCACCGCGCCGGTTGCCCGCACCGTGCCGAACACCACGATGGTGAATCCGAACAGGATGAACGACCAGAGCACCACCCGGTTGATATGCTGCGCGATCTCGATCGCCACGCTGTCGTCGCCCAGGAAGATGCCGAGCGAATGGCGGTTGAACAGGTAGACCAGCGCCACGAGCGCGCCGGTCATCAGCACGTTGAACAGCAGGCCCACCTGCGTGATGCGCGACACGCGCGCCCACAGGCCCGCCCCTACGTTCTGCGCCACCATCGACGACACGCTGGCCCCGACGGCCAGCGCCGGCATCTGTACATACGTCCACAACTGCGACGCCACGCCATAGGCGGCCGTGGTCTGCGATCCGTAGCCGTTGACCAGTGACATCATCACGATGGCCGACGACGAGATCACCACCATCTGCAGCCCCATCGGCAGGCCCTTGGCGACCAGCGCCCTGAGGATGGCCGTATCGGGCTTCAGCAGCGCCAGTTGCGTGCGATGCAGCAGCAGGAAGTGCTTGCGGCGGTAGAGCAGCACGATCATCGCCACCAGGCAGGTCATCTGCGCGATCAGCGTTGCCAGGGCGGACCCGGCAATGCCAAGCGCCGGGATCGGGCCCACGCCGAAGATCAGCACCGGGTTCAGCACCACGTCGAGTACCGCCGACAGCAGCATGAAATAGAACGGCGTGCGCGAGTCGCCTGCACCGCGCAGCGTCATCATCACGAAGTTGTAGAAATACATGAACGGCAGCGCCACGAAGATGATGCGCAGGTAGATCACGGCCAGCGGCGCGGCGTCTAGCGGCGTCTGCATCGCCGCCAGGATCTGCGGCGTGAAGACAAAACCCAGCGCCGCGGCCAGCACCGACAACCCCACGAAGAACGTGGTGCTGGTGCCCACCACCCGGCGTGCCTCATCGATATCGCGCGCCCCGATGGCCTGGCCGATCATGATCGTGTTGGCCATGCTGATGCCGAACACCACGCCCAGCAGGAAGAACAGGATGATGTTGGCATTGGACGTGGCGGTCAGCGCCGCCTCGCCCAGGTAACGGCCGACCCATACGGAGTTGATCGAGGCGTTCAGCGACTGGAGGATGTTGCTGCCCAGCACGGGCAGCGAGAACATCAGCAACGTCCGGCCAATCGGGCCGGTGGTCAGTCTGGCATCGGGCTTCATAGGGAAATCGGTTTTGCCGCGCTGCAACACGAACGGCTCGCGCGGGAGGGGTGGATGAGCAACAAGCAGGCGGCAGACCCGTCAGTCTAGTTCGCGGCCCGGCCCCGTGCCACCGGCAATCCGCATTATCGGCCAACCATCATCTCTGTGCGCAATCCGGCCCGAAGCGTTAAGCTTGCGTTTTTCCGACCGATCGTTCGCGGCCGCCGGCCGGCGCGCCGTCCCAACCCGCACAGGAGACACGCATGGTGTACCAGGATCTCGCCCTCTACATCGATGGAGAATTCGTCAAGGGAGGCGACCGGCGCGAGCAGGACGTCATCAACCCGGCCACCCAGGAACTGCTTGGCAAGCTGCCCCACGCCAGCAAGGCCGACCTGGACCGCGCGCTGGCCGCCGCCCAGCGTGCCTTCGAGACGTGGAAGAAGACCTCGCCGCTGGAGCGCTCGGCCATTCTGCGCCGCGTGGCGGAACTGACCCGCACGCGCGCCAGGGAAATCGGCCGCGATATCACGCTGGACCAGGGCAAGCCGCTGGCCGAAGCCGTGGCCGAAGTCACCATCTGCGCCGAGCACGCCGAATGGCACGCCGAGGAATGCCGCCGCATCTACGGCCGCGTGATTCCGCCGCGCAACCCCAATGTGCGCCAGATCGTGGTGCGCGAGCCGATTGGCGTCTGCGCAGCGTTCACGCCATGGAATTTCCCGTTCAACCAGGCCATCCGCAAGATCGTGGCGGCCATCGGCGCCGGCTGTACGCTGATCCTGAAAGGGCCCGAGGATTCGCCCAGCGCCGTGGTGGCACTGGCCCGCCTGTTCCACGATGCAGGCCTGCCCCCGGGCGTGCTGAACATCGTCTGGGGCGTGCCCAGCGAAGTGTCCACCTACCTGATCGAGTCGCCGATCGTGCGCAAGATCTCGTTCACGGGCTCGGTGCCGGTGGGCAAGCAGCTGGCCGCCATGGCCGGCGCCCACATGAAGCGCGTGACGATGGAACTGGGCGGCCATTCGCCGGTGCTGGTGTTCGACGACGCCGATATCGAGCCGGCTGCCGAGATGCTGGCCCGCTTCAAGCTGCGCAATGCCGGCCAGGTCTGTGTATCGCCGACGCGCTTCTACGTCCAGGAAAAAGCGTACGACCGCTTCCTGGCGCGCTTTACCGAGGTGATCGGATCGATCAAGGTCGGCAACGGCCTGGACGACGGCACCCAGATGGGCCCGCTGGCGCACGAGCGCCGCATTGCCTCGATGGAACAGTTCCTGGATGACGCCAGCCATCGCGGCGGCAAGATCGTGGCCGGCGGCTCGCGCATCGGCGACAAGGGCTTCTTCTTCGCCCCGACCGTGGTGACCGATCTGCCCGACGACGCCAAGCTGATGGTGGACGAGCCGTTCGGCCCGGTGGCGCCGGTGACGCGCTTCAAGGACACCGAGGAAGTGCTGCGTCGCGCCAACAGCCTGCCGTTTGGCCTGGCGTCGTACGTGTTCACGAACTCGCTGAAGACGGCCCACCAGGTCTCGAACGGCCTGGAAGCCGGCATGGTCAACATCAACCACTTCGGCATGGCGCTGTCGGAAACGCCGTTCGGCGGCATCAAGGATTCGGGCATCGGCAGCGAAGGCGGCCAGGAGACCTTTGACGGCTACCTGGTGACGAAATTCATTACGCAGGTCTAAGCCTTGCCTTACCCCTCTCCCGCCTGCGGGAGAGGGGCATCCCGCCCCTTCTGCCGTACCGTCGCCTGCGTCGCCCTCCGCCTGGCTACTTCCCGCCTTTCGCCTTCCGGTAGTCCTCTGCGTAGATCTTCCACTGCGCCAGCGACACGTCGCGCCCATGCCGCGCCAGCCGTAGCGCCATGGACTGCCAGCGACCGCCCGCGGCGTAGTCCTGCAGCTTCTCGATCCGGTCCGCCGCCTGATGGCCGCAGCCACGCAGGTGCGCCCACGCCGCCGCACGCGCCATGGTGCCGAGTACATCGAGCAACGCCACCTTGTTGCGGCAATGCGCCAGGTCCACGCGATCGGTGGTTGGCTGCAGGCTCTTGACGACGAACGACTCGCGCCGATCCAGCGCCACATACGACAGCAGCGCTGGCGACGCCGCCTGCATGATCTGCTGGGATGTGACCACGCGCTGGGCGTCGCTGCTCCAGTGCGGCTGGTGACGTTGCATGTCCACCCAGGCGCTGGGCGCCGCACGCTTGATATCGACAAGCCGGCGTGACGTGGGCAGTTGCGTGTCATGCACCAGCACGACGTAGCGCTCCAGCCCAAGGCTGCCCACCCCGGCCACGCGGCGGGCGACGTCTTCCCCGGTAAAGCGATGGCCGTGATGCTCCTGCTGCGAGTAGATGGCGAGGATGTGCGCGGCGCGATCACGCTGATCACGGTCTGCACGCAGCGCCCGCCGGTCGACGTTGAGCCGCCGGCGCCCGCCGCGCATCACGGTACGCGCCGCCAGCAGCGCTCCGCGCCGTCGGCGCTTCACCTGCCGCAGCAACGTGGCGACCAGTCCGGTTGCCGTGGCGCGTTCGATCCAGCGCGGCTTGCCGGTGCGCAGCGTATGCGTATACTCGCCCAGCATGTTGGCGCACGCCACGCGCGCATCCGCTTCGGACAGCCCATATTGGTGGGCGGCCACCAGTACGCTCGACAGCATGCGTACGGCATCCACGGTGAATGGCGCCACCAGCGCATCGTCGAAATCGTTCAGGTCGAAGTACACCAGCCCGTTGTCGCCCTTGAAGGAACCAAAATTCTCCACATGCAGGTCGCCGCAAACGTAGGTGCGCGGCGCATCGAGCCCGATCTCGCCTCGCAGCGACGCCGCGTAGAGATGGTTGGTGCCACGAAAGAACGCGAATGGCTCCGCCGCGATGGCGGCAAGCTTCATGGTCAGCCGGTCTGGATCACGGCCATGGTTGTAGAGCAGGATGCTTTCGGTGACGGCGTGCATAGGCGAGGTCCGGGGTGGATACGTCGCGGCGCCCGCCGCCGGCCGGTGGACACTAGCGGAAAAATGCGCCGCGGGTCAGGAAAGTGTAATCCGCTTCGGCCGCCATGAGCCATACCAGTACGAGCAGGCACAGTGGCGGCAGCAGTATCGCGCAGATCAGGGCCATGCGTTCCCAGGCCATATGCATGAACACGGCGATGATCAGTCCGGCCTTGAGCACCATGAACAGCAGAAGCAGGAACCAGCGCAGGTGGCCCGTCAGGTTGAAGTAGTCCACCATGTACGACATGGTGGACAGCACGAACAGCAGCAGCCAGACCTTCAGGTACAGCCTGATCGAATGCGACTGCCCGCCGTGCTCCTGGGCCGGCTCGGCGTGCGGTGCCGCTTGGGTTGGTGTCGATGCCATGATGCGCCTCACCACAGGTAGAACAGCGCGAAAATGAAGACCCAGACCAGGTCCACGAAGTGCCAGTACAGTCCGGCGATCTCCACCGGCTGGTAGTTGCCGCTGATGTCGTAATGGCCGCGAAGCACCTTGCTGGCGATCACCAGCAGGTAGATCACGCCACACGTCACGTGAAAGCCGTGGAATCCCGTAATCATGAAGAACACGGAACCGAATTGCGCGGCACCATGCGGGTTGCCCCACGGCCTCACGCCTTCCAGGACGATGAGCTTGGTCCATTCGAATGCCTGCATGCAGACGAAGACTTCCCCCAGCCACGCCGTCACGAACATCAGCTTGGCGCAGTTCATCCGGTCGCGCCGATAGGCGCAGTTCACCGCCATGGCCATCGTGCCGCTGCTGGTGATCAGCGTAAACGTCATGATCGCGATCAGCAGCATGGGCACCTGCCGGCCGCCGATGTTCATGCCGAAAAGTTCGGCCACGTTCGGCCAGGGCACCGTGGTCGAGATTCGCACGGTCATGTAGCCGGTCAGGAAACAACTGAAGACGAAGGTGTCGGACAGCAGGAATATCCACATCATCGCCTTGCCCCATGACACCTTGAACGCGCGCTGATCCGAAGACCAGTCTGCGACCAGGCCGCGCAGGCCGCCCGGTGGGTGATCGTGCGGCGACGCCACCGGCGTGGAGAGTTGCGAACTCATCGGTGTACCTCCCTCATCCCCGGCCGCAGATGTAGTTGACGACCTCGGGCGTCAGCCAGGCCAGCGCTGCCAGCAGCACGACCCACACTGCCAGCAGGAAGTGCCAGTAACGTGCGCAAAGACCGATGCGCACCTGGGTACGCGTGCCGCTGCCACGGTCGAACGCCACAAACGCAAAGCCCACGAGCCCGCCGATCATGTGAAGGCCGTGCATCGCCGTAAGCAAATAGAAGAAGCTGCCGGCGGGATTGCCGGCCGGCACCACATGCGCGGCGTACAGCGCCGCCCACGCCCAGAGCTGCGAGCCCACGAACGCCAGCGCGCCCAGTCCGCCCAGGCGCAGCGCCCCGCGCGCCCGCGCCATCCGTCCGGCCCCGGCCGCCCGCGACGCCACCGCCATCGACACGCTGGCCGTCGCCAGCAACACGGTCGACAACCAGACCTGCCAGGGCAAGGCGATCTGGTGCCAGTCGGGGCTATCCATGCGCATGATGTATGCCGCCAGGAACAGCGTGAACAGCGCCGTCACCACGCCCATGAAGACCCACAGCCCGGTGCTGCCCGGCGCGCGCTGGCCATGTCCATGCATGGCATCGCCGCCCGCGCCGCTGCCGGGCGAATCGGGCGATACGCGAAACACACCGGCGCTGGCGTCGGCGGCCATCGGATCGGCATTCATGCAACGGCTCCCCGGCTGGGATGCGGCTCGGGCTCGGCCCCGCCGGCATCGGGTGGCGCATTCTGCGCGATAAAGTCCTCGCTGGCGCCCGGCACGCTGTACGCATAGGCCCAGCGGTACACCACGGGCAGATGCGGCCCCCAGTTGCCGTGCACGGGTGGCGTCTGTGGGGTCTGCCATTCCAGCGACGCGGCGCGCCACGGGTTGCCCCCGGCCGCATGACCGTGCCGCAGGCTCCAGAACAGGTTGAAGACGAACAGTAGCTGGGCCGCCGCCACTACGAAGGCAGCCAGGGAGATATACATGTTCATCGTGTGCGCCGACTCCGGGATGAAGCTGTAGTTGTCCCATGCGTAGTAGCGGCGCGGCATGCCCATGATGCCCAGGTAGTGCATCGGGAAGAAGATGGCATAGGTGCCCACGAACGTCACCCAGAAATGGATGCGGCCCATGGTGTCGTTGAGCATGCGTCCGGCCACCTTCGGATACCAGTGGTAGATGCCGCCAAATACCACCAGGATTGGCGACACCCCCATCACCATGTGAAAGTGCGCCACCACGAAATAGGTGTTGGAAAGCGGTATGTCGACGCTGACGTTGCCAAGGAACAGCCCGGTCAGGCCGCCAATCACGAAGGTGCTGATGAACGCGATGGCAAACAGCATCGGCACCGTGAAATGGATATCGCCACGCCACAGCGTGATGACCCAGTTGTACACCTTGATCGCCGTGGGTACGGCGATGATCAGCGTGGTCGTGGCGAAGAAGAAGCCGAAGTACGGGTTCATGCCGCTCACGAACATGTGGTGCGCCCAGACCACCACGGACAGCAACCCGATCGCCAGGATGGCCCAGACCATCGTGCGGTAGCCGAAAATGCTCTTGCGCGAATGCACGCTGACCAGGTCGGAGACGATGCCGAACGCCGGCAGCGCCACGATATACACCTCGGGATGGCCGAAGAACCAGAACAGGTGCTGAAACAGCAGCGGGCTGCCGCCCTTGTAGTTGAGCTGCTGGCCCATCGATACCATGGCGGGCATGAAGAAGCTGGTGCCCAGCGCCTTGTCGAGCAGCATCATCACGCCGGAGACGAACAGCGCGGGAAACGCCAGCAGCGCCAGGATGGTGGCCATGAAGATGCCCCACACGGCCAGCGGCATGCGCAGCATCGTCATGCCTTCGGTGCGCGCCTGCAGCACCGTGGTCACGTAGTTCAGGCCGCCCATGGTGGCCGCGACGATGAAGATCAGCAGCGAGACCAGCATCAGGATGATGCCCCACTCGTGCCCCGGCGTTCCGGGCAGGATCGCCTGCGGCGGATACAGCGTCCATCCCGCGCCCGTGGGCCCGCCAGGCACGAAAAAGCTGGTCAGCAGCACGATCACCGACAGGAAGTAAACCCAGAAGCTGAGCATGTTCAGGAACGGGAACACCATGTCCCGCGCTCCCACCATCAGCGGGATCAGGTAATTGCCGAATCCGCCCAGGAACAGCGCCGTCAGCAGGTAGATCACCATGATCATGCCGTGCATGGTGACGAACTGGTAGTAGCGATTGGCGTCGATGAAATCGAACTTGCCCGGAAACCCCAGCTGCATGCGCATCAGATTGGACAGCGCCACGCCCACCAGCCCCACGAAGATCGCCACCAGCGTGTATTGCACGGCAATCACCTTGTGGTCCTGGCTCCAGATGTAGCGTGCCCAGAAGCTTTGCGGGCCGTGATGGGCGGCATCGTCGGCGTAGGCCATCGTGTCCCTCCTTGCCTATTTCCCGGCCTGGGGCGCCGCACCGGCGCCGGAGCCCAGCGAATGGATATAGGCGGACAGCGCCGCCACTTCCGCGTCGGTCACGGGCAGCTTCGGCATGACCGGGCCGAAGCCCTTGACCACCCGCGCCTGCGGATCCTCGATTTCCTTTCTCAGGAAGGCGTCGTCGACGGTGGCGCTGCTGCCGTCGGTGAACGTCTGCGTGCTGCCAAACAGCCCCTTCCACGTTGGCCCCACGCCCTGTGTGCCGTCGATGCTGTGACATGCCACGCAGCCCTTGCTCTGCGCCAGCGCCCGGCCCTGCTCGACACTGCCACTGGCACCCGAACCGGCGGCCACGCCGGTGCCCGGCAGTCCGGCCGGCTGCGCGGCCTTGGCCTGGGTCATCGCAAAGGTCTGCTGTTTTGCCAGCCATGCATCGAAGGCCGCGAGATCCTCCACCACGACATGTCCGCGCATGTTGTAGTGCCCCACCCCGCAAAGCTGGGCGCACAGGATGTCGAACTTGCCCGCCTGGGTGGGCGTGAACCAGAACGATGTGACCATGCCGGGCACCATGTTCATGCGCGCCCGGAACGGCGGCACGTAGAAATCGTGCAGCACGTCCTTCGATCTCAGCAGCACCTTGATCGGCCGGTTCAGCGGCAGGTGGACTTCCGGCCCCAGTACGACCACATCGTCCTGGCCGTTCGGGTCATCCGGGTTGAGCCCCATCGGATTGGTGGCGCTGGTGAAGCGCGGATCGGTGGTACCGAGTACGCCACCCCGGCCGGGAAAGCGGAAGGCCCATTGCCATTGCTGGCCCACCACCTCCATCGCCATCGCCTCGTGAGGCGGCCTGACATAGTCGGCATAGACGATCAGCCCCGGTGCCAGCAGCGCCATGATGCCGACCGCGCTGAGGCCGATCAGCCAGTGCTCCAGCCGACGGTTCTCGGGTTCGTAGGCGGCGCGGTGGCCTTCGCGATGCCGGAAGCGCCAGACGATGTAGCCCAGCAGCAAATTGATGCCGACGAAGAACAGGCCGGTGATGACGAGGGTAATGGTGAGCGTGTCGTCCATCTGTTGCCAGTTGGACGCCAGCGGTGTCAGCCACCATGGGCTCAGGAAATGAAAGAGCACCGAAGCGGCAACCATGATGACGAGCACGACCGCTATCGCCATGTCCCCCTCCTCTTACGCACGCAAGGGAACGGGCCGGAAGGCAGGGGCAGGCGGGTGCGCCCGTTCACGCACGTGGAATAAGACTAGTGCATCGGTTCAGGCCCCTGCAAGGCGACACACGCGCCGTCGCGTTCGGCGCCGCTCGCGGGCCGGTGCGCCCGGTGTCTCGCGTGCGGCACAGCAAAAAAATGGCAGTGGGGACCTTGCCGGTCCCGACTGCCATCCGTGGCGCACGCGGGCCGTGGCGCCCGGCCATGCCGTGCGCGCAACGCATTGCATCACATGACGATGTATCTAATGCACGACATCGCGCGATTCCAGTTTCCAGTAGCACAGCGCGATGCACATGCCGAAGATCAGGTGCCCCACCAGCGTGTGCCAGCCGCGCGCATCGACAAACCAGGGGAAGGCGGCCGTCATCACGTAGAAGTTGAACAGGTAGACCACCACCCCGAACGCTGCGCCCACCAGCATCGACATGCCCACGCTGGAATCAAGCTGGAACGGCGCGATCAGGGCACAGAGCACGCAGCCCAGCACAATGCCGATCACGAAGTGAATGATCAGCGCCACGGCCACCGTGCTGACGCTGAACATCGACGTCTGCAGCACGTCGCGCCCCATCACGATGGCGGCGATCAGGCGAGTGGTGCCCCACGGATGCACGCCAGCCACCATGCTCGACCAGAACATCTCCACAACGATCAGCAACGCACCCGCGGCCAGGCCCGATACCGCGGCGGCAGACCAGTCGGGCAGGCGGCGCACGTAATGGTGCGAATGCATGTGAAGTTCCATAGCTCCCTCCATTGGTGACCGATGATGGCCATCATGAGTCCAGCATAGGACACCGGGCATGGCACGTGCGCACGCTGGGGCCCGGTCACGTGTTGTGCAGCGCGGCGTGGCACACGTGCTGCCTGACAGAAGCTTCCTGTGCGATACATGCGCGGCACGCAGGAAATTCTGCAAGCGTTTCAAACATTGCGGGACAACCCTGACGCTTCCGGCCTTGTATTCGCCACCCACGGCCTATACTGGAAACAGAAAGAAACAAGACAGGAGACCGCCATGATTCACCTTCAGGCGCACGATCTTGTATTTTTGATCCCCATGGCACTCGTCGGGCTGTTGGCGATGGGTGCGATCCCGGTGGCCGCCAAGGCGCTGCGTATCAGTTGCCGTTGCGCGGGCGCAATCATCGGGGTACTGCTGGGGGTGCTCGTGCTGGAAGCGCTGCCACTGCTGATATAGCGGCCGGTAGCTCGGGAGTGAGGCGCCTTTGAGAGAGAAGGAGGCGCGATGTCGCTGACACTGCTCGCTGCCGCGATGGCCGCGCTGCTGGTCCTGACCGTGGCGTCCGCGCTATGGCGCTGCAGCCATCCCTACCGGATGCGCTACACGCGATGCGCACGCCGGCGCGCGCGCGCCGGGCTGTGCAGGGAGTTGCGGCAAAGACACTCCCACATGCCGTGAATCCCGGGCGGGATTCAGATCTCGATCATCGAGAAGTCGCCCTTGCTGACGTCGCACTCCGGGCAACGCCAGTCTTCGGGGATATCTTCCCAGCGCGTGCCGGGCACAATGCCGTCCTCGGGCCAGCCCTGTTCCTCGTCGTACACCCACCCGCAAATCAGGCAAACCCAGGTCTTGTAGGCAATCGCTTCCTGCTCCAACACTCGCTCCTTTGATCGTCAAACTTTTAGTCCGGGGCGAATGATACGCGGTTTCGATGCTGCCCCCCGGCGCGGCGTTCGAAGCTTCCGTTCAAACGCCGCGGCCGGCGGCATGCCCGGGCAACACCTACTGCCGGATCGAAAAGTCGACGCGGTTCGGCGTGCCCTTGTCCTTGATGCCCTCGGCGGTCAGCTTGGGCGCCGTCAGGAACAGCTTCGCGTCGGGCACCTTGCCGTCACGCTCCAGCGACTGCTTGACCGCCAGCGCACGCTGGTCCGCCAGCGCACGCAGTTCGGCATCGGTGACGGGTGCATTCTCCAGCAGCAGCTTTTCCATCTCGCCCGGCGGCAGCGACTTGTTGAGGCCGATGAAGTTCTTGGGCTTCTTGAACGACTCGCGCTTGTACACCGCTTCGAGGTACTTGGGGTACTCCTGCTTCGACACGGTCACCCGGGCGCCCTGGTCGCCGCCCTCGCCCTCTTCGGCCTGGGCGCCAGCCTGGGCCGAACGGCGCAGGTCGCGCTGCTTGGCCTCGGCCACGCGCTGGTCCAGCCAGACGCGGCGCGCGCCATCGGCGTCGGTAGCCGGGTCGATACGCCCGCTGATTTCCAGCCGCAGCGACGGGCGATCATTGAGCGCCTTGCCCACGGTCTCGATCTTCTTGCGCGCGTCATCGGTCAGCGTCGACGACCCCGGCGCGAATTCGATATAGCCAAGCTCCTCGCCGCCACCGCCAAATGCCGATGCGATCAGCGAGAACGGCGACGTGATCGCCTTCGTCAGCAGGTTCACGATCACGCGCATGATCACGCCGCCAATGCTGAACTCCGGGTCCGACAGCGATCCCGATACCGGCAAATTGATGTCGATGACGCCGTTGCGGTCCTTGAGCAGCGACACGGCCAGCAGCACCGGCAGCTTGACGGCATCGGGGCTATCCACCTTGTCGCCAAACGTGAGCTGGTCCAGGTACAGGTGGTTCTTCGCGTCCAGCTTGCCGTTCTCGATCTTGTACGCCACATCGACGGTCAGCTTGCCCTTGGTGATCGGGTAGCCCGCGTACTTGGCTGCGTACGGCGTCAGACGCGTCAGCTCCACGCCGGCAGCCTTGGCCGCGATGTCCAGGTAGAGCTGCTCGCCCAGCGGATTGAGCTTGCCGCTGATGCTGACCGGCGCATCGTCGTCGAGCCTACCATCAAGTACCAGGTCGGCCGGCGTGGGATCTGCCGACGACACCTTGGACACCGAACCCTTCATGTCGGTCAGGTTGGCCGAGTAGTTGGGCTTGACGAAGAAGTCCGAGAAATTGATGTTGCCCTTGTTGATCGTCACGCCACCCAGGCGGATCTGGGGCTTCGGGCCAGCAGCTTCCCTGGCGGGCGCAGCGGCGGCAGCCTGCGGGGCAGGGTTTGCCTCCGGCGCCGATGCCGGACTGGCCTGCGTCAGGCTCGTCGACGGGGCGGCCTCGCCCTTCTCCGCGCCACCGGCCATCACGTCCTGCAGGTTCAGCCGGCCGTTGGCATTGAGGATCACGCGTGCATAGAAGTCGTTCAGCGCCACATTGCTGACGCCCACCTGCAGCGGCCCCTTGGCATCGTCCATGTTGAAATCGATGCCATTGATCGCCAGCGCGCGCCAGCGCAGGAAGTCGTCGCCGGTAATGCGGTCGACGGTACGCACGTTGCCGGCAAACGCATTGCCGTTGAAGCGCACGGCGATCGGCTTGCCGGCCGGCGCATCGTAGGCCACCTTGCCCTTGACCGTCATGGTGCCGCTGCGCAGCGCGGCGTTGAAGCGGTCGGCCATGTACGGCTGGAGCGGCGCCATGTCGAGATCGCGCAGGTCCAGCTGCAGTTGCGCGGCGGGCCCGGTCGGCATGACCTGCCCGTCGATGTTCATGACGCCCTTGCGGCCGCTTTCCGCGTGCAGCTTCATCGGCAGCGCCCCCGGCGACAGCGGCCAGGTGATGGTGCCGGTGCTCAGCCCGATATTGCGGAACTGGTGGATCACCGGCCGGCCCCGATTCGCTTCGGCCGGCGCATAGTCCGCCAGCCGTGCCTCGCCGCCATCCACGGCCACCTTGCCAACACGCACCTTCCAGCCAGGCGCAGCCGCATCGCCGTTGGGCTGGGCCTGCGGCACGGGCCTGGCGGCGGTCTTCTGCGCCGCTGCCTTCTGTTCGGCGGACTCGGTCGCCCAGATCTGCGCCGATTCCAGCAGCTGGCCGCGGCGATCACGCGTGGCCGCGAAGCGCGGCTTCACCAGCGCCACCTGCCCGGCCTCGAAGGTCTGCCTGGCGAGATCCAGCTGGATATCGTCCAGGATCAGCTTGTCGGCGTTGATCAGCGGCAGGTTGGCACCTTCAGCGTCCGCCACGCGGGACGTGCGCACGTTACGCGCCGCCCGGGCGCCGCGCCTGGCCGGCGCGGCCCGGGCATCGTCGTCGCCGTCATTGGCGGCGGCCGATGTGCCCGACGACGCCGACGAAGCCGCCGCCACCTTTACCGGATCGCGCGTGGCCACATAGACCGGCGAAAGCTCGATCCTCGATTTCTGCAGCGTGAACTGGAATACCGGCTGCGTCCAAGCCATCGTGTAATGCAGTTCGGCATTGACGGCGGTCTCGCCGAACTGGCTGTGCAGCGCACGCGGCCACCACGCCGAAAAGCCCTGCGGCCGCAGGCCCGCCGTTTCCAGCGTACCCGTCAGCGTGCCCTGCTTCAGGCCCAGTTCGCCGGTGTGCTTGACAGTCTGACCATTGGCAATCGTGATGTTGGCATCGAGCTTCGCCGGCTTCTCGCCGGTGCTGGCCAGGTTGGCGATATCGATGTTGACCGGGCCGATATCGAGCTTTCCGGGGCCGGACGGCGCCAGTTCGTCGACAAACCCGAGCCGGGCCTCCTTCACCGTCACGCGGTCGACGGCATACGACCATGGCACCTCTTCGGCCTTGGACGGCGCCTGCACGCCTGCCGCTGCAGGCGCGGAGGCAGAGGCTGCCGCGGCAGGCGATGCGGCCGCCGCGGGCGAAGCAGGCGCTGCCGTCCTGGCCGGTGCCTGCGCAGCGGCGTTCGGCGCTGGCGCGCCTTCAGGCAGGAAGGCGCTCGCCAGGTTCAGCGTACCGTCCTGGCGGCGCAGCGCCTGCAGGTCGAATCCTTCAAGTTCGATGCTCTTGACGTGCGCGGTATGCGCCAGCGGCTCCACGCGGTTCAGGTCGACGGCCAGGCGGCCCGCCTTGACGATCGGCGCGCCGGCATGCGTCTGGACGTCGGCTTCGCGCAGTGCGATCGTGCCGGACACATACAGGTCCTGCTTGTCCTTTTCCTGCCGGAAGCCGACCTTCAGGCGGGTATCGAGGAGCCCGCCCTTGACCTGCGCATCCTTGAGTTTTGGCGCGAACGCCATGTACTTCGCCACCTCCAGCCCGTCCAGATTGACGTTGAGATCGGTCTGGTGGCTGTCGGAAAACGGCTGCGACGTGCCATCCAGCGCCAGCGGCGTGCCATTGATCTTGGCAAACAGCGACGGACGTGTATTGATCGTCACATCGTGTGGCAGGTTCGACAGGAACGGCAGCGTCAGCGTGAAGTTCTCCACGCGCTGTACGGTATCGAGCAGCTTGTCGTCATAGACAAAGCTGCTGTTGGATACGGCGATATTGCTGACCGAGAACCGCGCCGGCTTGCTGTCGGCCGGCTTGGGCGGCTGCGCGGCAAAGCGCTCCTGGATATCGGCGAAACTCATGCGGCCGTCGGCATTGCGCACCACATGCACGTTAAGCCGGTCCACATGGAGGAAATCGACCACGGGCGCCAGACGCCAGATCGACGCGGCCGACGTATTGGCCTCGACCTCGCCCAGCGTCAGCATGGGCGTCTTGCCATCGGGTTCGAAAATGGTCAGGTCGTTCAGCGTCGCGGCCAGTTCGAAAGGCCGGACTTGCGCTGCGCCCAACGTGACCTTGCGGCCCAGCGCCTCGGTGGCGTTCTTTTCTACCAGGTATTTGATCAGCGGCGGCCCGCCGAAATAGCCGGCCAGCCCGAAAACGGCCAGCGCAGCCACCACACCGCCCGCGACGCGCACTGCCACGCGCCGGCGCGGCGTCGCCATGGCCGCCCCTGTCGCAGCCTGGATGGAATCCTTGAAAGCCATGTCACCCCAGAAAATATGACCCCGCGCATTTGGCGCTTTGTGCCCCGGATTTCACTTGCTTTTGCATTATGGAGACGGATTATGGCAGCGCAAAGGACGATTTAGTATTCAATCTGATGAAAATCGGAGATGAAACACGTCGATCTGGTATCTTTACGCCTTTGCGAAGCGTCCCGTCGTGCCCGCCTGCTTACCCGCCGGCCCCGGTTCGCCAAGTTCGTGTCGTCATCCCTCGGCCGTCTCCCTCCACGTCATCCGTGTTGCGCGCTTCGCATGTGAATGTATCCATGCGAGTCTTTTCATGTCGACCTCCAGCAGTACTGCCGGGGCACTGGGCGCGCAAGGCGGCCACGCCGCCCGCCCGCTGACCGGCCAGGATTACAAGACGCTTGCCCTCGCTGCACTGGGCGGTGCGCTTGAGTTCTACGATTTCATCATTTTTGTTTTCTTCGCCAAGGTAATTGGCCAGCTGTTCTTTCCGGCTTCGGTGCCGGACTGGCTGCGCCTGCTGCAGACCTTCGGCATTTTCGCGGCCGGTTACCTGGCGCGTCCGCTGGGCGGCATCATCATGGCCCACTTCGGCGACCTGCTGGGCCGCAAGAAGATGTTCACGCTGTCGATCCTGCTGATGTCGGTGCCGACGCTGCTGATGGGCCTGCTGCCCACCTATGCGACCATCGGCCTGATGGCCCCGATGCTGCTGCTGGTGCTGCGCATCCTGCAAGGCGCCGCCGTGGGTGGCGAAGTGCCGGGTGCCTGGGTATTCGTGTCCGAACACGTGCCCAAGCGCCACATCGGCTACGCCTGCGGCACGCTGACGGCGGGCCTGACGGCAGGCATCCTGCTGGGCTCGCTGGTGGCTACCAGCATCAACGCGATCTTCGACCCGCAGGAACTGCTGGCCCATGGCTGGCGTGTGCCGTTCGTGCTGGGCGGCATCTTCGGCGTGGGTTCGATGTACCTGCGCCGCTGGCTGCACGAGACGCCGGTGTTCGCGGAACTGCAGCAGCGCAAGGCGCTGGCCGCCGAAATGCCGCTGAAGGCCGTGGTGCGCGACCATCGCGGCGCCGTGGTGATCTCGGTGCTGCTGACGTGGATGCTGTCGGCCGGCATCGTGGTGGTGATCCTGCTGACCCCCACCTACCTGCAGACGCTGTTCGGTTTCGACGCCCGCACGGCGCTGATTGCCAACAGTGCGGCCACGCTGTTCCTGTCGATCGGCTGCGTGGTGGCCGGCGTGCTGGCCGACCGCATCGGCGCCCGCCTGACGCTGACCATCGGCGGTGCGCTGCTGGCAGCCACGGCCTACCTGCTGTACACCACGATCGGCACGCGCCCTGACCTGCTGCTGCCGCTGTATGCGCTGGCCGGCTTCTTCGTCGGCACGATCGGCGCCGTGCCGTACGTGCTGGTGCATGCGTTCCCGGCGCAGGTGCGGTTCTCGGGCCTGTCTTTCTCGTACAACGTCTCGTACGCGATTTTCGGCGGCCTGACCCCGGTGATCGTCTCGCTGATGCTGAAGACGGACAAGCTGGCCCCGGCACACTATGTGGTCGGTGTCTGCATCATGGGCATCATCACCGCGCTGTTCGTGCGCAAGCGCGAAGCCTGATGTAACGCTTGCGGCGTTCTCCGGCGCGCCCGGACAAAAAAAGGGGAAGGCCAGAAGCCTTCCCCTTTTTTCATTCCGGTGGCCGCCGCGTCATGCCGCCCTGCGATGCTGCCGGAAAAACTGCCACATCATCCAGCTCGCGTCGGGGCCGATCTCGCTGTGGTACTGCACGCTGGCGTCACCACCGCTCCAGGCGTGATCCAGGCCAGCCACTTCCACCAGCCGTACCAGATCGCGATTCCAGCGGCCGAAGCGCGCTTCACGATAGTCGCCCGTCTCCAGCGGCCCGGCGTCGTTGGCGCAATCGAGACGCTTGCCGGCGCGTTCGCTCAGCCCGTTGTAGGTCAGGAACTGGCGTGCCAGCAGGCGGCCGTTGACCGGATTCACGGCATCATCGGTCATGCCATGCACGACGATGGCCGGCATCTCGGGGCCACCGGGCGTCACGCCGGCGGCATCGAGCAGCAAAGCCGGTTCCAGTTCGGTGCCATGGCGCATCGCCTTCAGCCCGGCGCCCGGATTTCCGGCCGCACCGATCACCACGCCCGAGTGCAAACCCACGGCCGCCACCTTCTCGGGGTAGCGCAGCGCCACCACGGCCGCCATGGCCGCCCCGGCGGACAAGCCCGCCAGATAGACCTCGCCGGGGCGTACGTCGGGCCGGCTCGCCAGTTCATCGATCAGCATGGCTACGGCCTGCGCCTCGCGCCCGCCCACGCCATCGCCGAGATCGAACCACTGCCAGCAGCGGTGTACCGAACGGCGCAATGGCTGCTGCGGATAGGCCACCATGAACCCTTCGCGCTCGGCCAGCGCGTTCATGCGCGTACCGGCGGCCAGGTCTTCGGGTGTTTGCTGGCAGCCGTGCAGCATCACCACCAGCGGCAACGCGCCCTTGGCGCCAGACGGAATATAGAGACGATAGGACAGCTGCGGCACCAACTCGCCTGGCAGCGGTTCCAGGCCCAGCTTGTGGGATTGCCACGCACCGGGCAGATCGGCCGGCGCAGGCTCATCCGCCGCGGGATATCGCAGTCGCTGTGCGGCCGGCTGCGCCGTACCAAGGCGCCCCAGCCAGGAACGAATTTGCTTCGCGGCCCGGTATTGCGAGTGACCGATTTGTCGCCACTGTGCATCCCAGGCCGGAGACAGGCTTTTGGCCATATGAAGACTCCTGCTCAACTAGGAACGAGTCCCCTCCTGTATTTGTGCGACGCAGCATAACACACGCGACGTGATGAATTACCGTCATTGTCTGCAAGATGCAACATGAATTTTGGAAACAAAGATTTCCTTGCAGGACCTCCCTCACCCGAACGCGGGAGCCGGTTCGAAAAAACTTACGTCATGCCGACGAAAGAATGCAGAACGACGGCAAATACATGTCATTTAGGGGCATTTATACTGGGCAGCATAAGAATCCAGTGGATCGATCCGCGCGGCGATGCCTTTCGACCGTCACGGCGCAAGCGCCCCCTCCTGCACGTTGTGCCCATTCCGCCAGGCATGTCGCCATGCCGGTGGCGATAGCGCTTTGCGCGCAAGCGCGCCACTGGCTCCCGGCCGCGTACGCCTGCGTGCCGGCGATGTGCTCTATGCGCAGGGCCGCCCCACGCTGGCGGTCTATCCCGTTCGATCCGGCGGGATCAAGCAGGTCTACGAATCCCACCTGGGATGGCGTCAGGTAAGCGGCTTCTTCCAGTGCGGCGACGTATGCGGCCTGGAAGCGAACGAGCCCGCCACCCATAGTGCGAGCGCCGTCGCGCTGCAAGACACCGAATGCTGTTCGATCCCCATTGAATCCGTCCATGGCAGCCTGGCTGACCCGGGCTTGCGCCCCGCCATCCAGGGCAATTTGCGGCGGCAGGCTAGCCGGCAGGCCGAACTGCTGGTTGCCATCGGGTCGATGAAGGCGTCCCAGCGGCTGGCGATGCTGCTGCTGGACCTGGCGGCCGAACAGGCGCGCCGCGGCATCACCGACGGCGAATTGACGCTGGCGATGACCCGCAACGATATCGCCAGCTACCTTGGCCTGACACTGGAAACGGTGTCGCGACTGCTGTCGCGTTTCCGCTCGGTGGGATTGATCACGGTGCGGCACCGCATGCTGCGGATCGTCGATCCCGACGGGCTGGCCGAAGTCCACGCGGACCCGGAGCGCATCGCGCTGCGCGGCCCGGGCGACTGAGCGTCCCGTTCCTGGCGCCCCGACCGACCGAGCAGAGAGATCTCGGCCCGGTCTCGGCTTCCGGCTACTGCTTTGCCACCTGGTCCCACCCCTCGGGCGCGAAGGTCCGGATGGCCCCGGCCCGCGACGCCGTACCCTTGCCCAGGTCGCGCTCGTAGAAGCGGCGCTCGCTGTCGAGCATGAACGTATGCACGCCCGATTCGGCATAGCGCGCCGGCCATGCGATAAACGCAAACTTGGCATCGCTGCCCTTCGGCGGCGCGATCACACGGTACCGATAGCCGAAGAAGGCTTCATCGGGCGGCGTCTCAGGGCCCATCGCCAGGGCGTCCGGACCCAGCGGACTATCGTTTTCCTTCGACGCCGACGGCCAGTACAGACCATTCGTCTTGCCTGGCGTGCTGACCAGCTGCCCGGCATAGGCGCCCTTGCCAACCTGCTCGGCATAGCGCTGCTGCGCATCCGCCAGTTGCAGCAGCGTGTCCATCGCCACAATCTCGTTGCGGCCGATCCGGCGAACCCGGACTTCACGCTCGCCCGCGGTCAGGTCGAACTGCCATCCCGCCTTGCGCTTCACGAGCGGTACCGGAAAAGTCCATCCGCTGCCTCCAACCTCCACGCTGGCCAAGTTCTCGCCGTCCTTGCGAATGGCATGGTGGCTGGCCCACGCGCCGAGGAAGTCGTAGATGTCCTGCTGGTCCAGACGCGGCGGCACGATGCGCAGGTACTGCGCGCCCAGCACGCGCTTGAGCGCGTCGGTGTCGCTACGCGCCACGCCATCGCCCAATGCATCCATCGCTGCCTCGGGCGAGGGGAATACCTGCTGCGCCATCGCCATGGCCGGCGCCGCGATCGACGCGGCCGCCAACACGGCCATGGCCAGCGCGCGCAACGACTTCCAACCGCGTGCGTTTCCGCCAGTTCCCTGGTTGAGCTTCATCGTTACCTCCGACCGTGACCGAAATGACCGCCGCCAGCACCGCCTCCGCCGCCGAAATGCGCGCCACCCGCGTTTCCGCCGCCGTGGAAGCCGCCCCCGCGTTCCGGCATCGACCGCTGCGTTGCCTGACCTCCCGCGTGCTGCAGCCCGCTGCCGCCGCGTTGGGTCTGCTGGCGCATGCGGTCGCCATTGCCGGCATCGTGGAAGGCGTTGGCATGATTGCTGTCACGCGCCCGGTTGCGCGCTTCCGCCTGGTCGGCGTGCTGGCGGTCGGCCCCGGCCGGGCGCGGATTCTGCCCGCCGCCCTGGCGGTTGACACCCGGCGAGCCATGTCCCGCGATCGACTGGCCGGTGCGGCCCTGGAACGACTGCGCGGCGCGGTCGCGTGCGGCATCGCGCTGGCTTTGCGCGCCGCCGGCCTGCCCGGGCCGTTGAGGATTCTGTACGCCTCCGCCGCCTTGCCCCAGCCGCTGCCCACCGGCCTGCCCCGGCTGGGTACGATTTGCCAGCGCCTGCTGCCGCTGCGAATCGAACCGGTTGGCGACATTGGGATTGTTGTACGGCACGTTGCCGCGGTTGGCGGGGTTGTGCTGCCAGTTCACGTTCGCGCGGTTGGCGTCGAGCCGCTGGTTCACGTTGATATTGTTGTAGCGATTGACGTTGATGTTGACGTCATGCGCGCCCCAGTTGAACCCGCCCCACATCGAATTCACGGCCGCCACGCCCAGCCCGAAGCCGATACCGGCAACCAGCGACGTCGCGAACACCGACCCCGGCGGCGGGGGATAGTAGGCGGGTGGATAGGCAGGGTACGGCCAGGTGCCGTAGACCACGGTGGGGTTGTACGCAGGCACGTACACCACCTGCGGGTTGGCCGGTTCGATCTGCACGATCGTCGTACCGCCGCTTTGCTGCGTCACCACCTTCTGTTGCTCGGTGGTCTTCAGCGTGCCGGCCTGCTGGGCCTGCACGCGCAGCCGCTGCACCGAATCCATGACGTCGTCGGGCTGCGCGAGGAACGCATCGCCGACGGACTGCACCCACTGCGGCTGGCGCCCCATCATGTCCATGACCGATGGGAACGCCACCAGCGACTGCACGCTTGGATCCCACTGCTCGCCGGTCACCGCCTTGGTGGCGGCATCTCCCGACAGGCTCGGATTCGACTTCGACCACTGCGCGGCGGCAGCCACGTCGGCGGGATACGTCGACGCCATCAGCACCTGCGACAGCAGTGCATCGGGATATAGCGCCACGGGCGCCAGCAACTGGTCGAGATGTGGCTTGTCGAGCCTGGCCTGGGCCAACGCACTGCCAGCCGCAGCCAGCAGGGTCAGCCCGAGCAGCCAGGCAAGGATTTGTCGCATGCGCAACATGATCACTCCCTCAATGACGAAAAAGGACCGCTACACCTGCCTGCCACCGCTGGCCCGGGCCGTTGCCCGATGTCGATGACTTACTTGCGGGCCTGCGCGCACTCCTGCCGGTAGGCTTCTTCCAGGCGTTTGCGTTCGGGCGCCCGTTCGAGCGTGGAATAGTTGCGCCCATCCGCCGTGGTGACACTCGACTGCCCCTGCGACCACTGCGGCCCGGCGGGCAATGCATTGATCTTGTCGAGCAACTGGCGGCAATGCTCCCGCTGCGATGTGCCGGACGAGGCGCCCGGATCATCCACGACAGACGTGGCGGGATCGAGCATGCGCGGCGGCAGCGGAGCAATCATCGGCGTGGACGGGTCCGTCGAGGGCGCCGCCTGCCCATAGGCGGTGAACGGGACCACGCATACTGCTGCAGCAATGGCTGCCAAAACCTTTCTCACCAGAAAAACTCCAGAATTCAACGGCAACGCGATCGTTGCCTTGCGACAGCTTCCGGCTTGCGTGGCCGCTGCGGTGTCATGCATCCACCTTGCCAGTGCCCCGCCTGCCGGTACGGTTGCGCAGCAGCTCCAGTTGCAGCAGCGCATCCGCAAGCATACTCTTCAGGCGCACATTTTCTTCCTCAAGCTGCCGCATGCGCCGTACGTCAGCGGCATCGGCATGCCTTGGCGGCCCGTACCTCGCGCGCCATCCATAGAACGAGGCATCGCTGAAGCCATAGCGCGCGCACAGTTCCCGCACGGGCACGCCATTCGCGGCCTCGGCGAGGTACATGCGGATCTGCTCCTCCGAATAGCGTCTGTTCACCGATGCCTCCGCTCGTGGCCTCCCCCGCGCGGCGGGCGCAACGGCCTGCCGTTCATGCCGGTAAGTTAGCGCAGCCCCTGCGCAAAAGGAATTCAGTGTCTTCGCCGTACGAGTTAAGCAAAATGAATCAGTCCATCGACAGGGTCGACGATCCTGGCGGCGGCAGCCCCATGCGGACTCGCCCCCCATATGGGGCATGCATTGCCAATGCCATTAAATTTTGTTTTTCCAACTTGGAATATTCCGATGCCGAATTCATGCCCGAACATCCAGTTGAAACACTTTTATGGTGCCCCGCGCGATAGCGTTTCGTGAATGCCGCGCACGGTCTTTCACCCTGCATCGTCCGTACCATGCGGGTTTCCGCCTTGTATGTATGTATGAACAAAGCACCTTTGCGCGTGCGATGACAAACATGACATCAAACGCGGTTCTAGTACTTTCCAAAATGTTGTATTAAGATTTCTTCGCATCAACTAAATTTCAAACGCCTGCAAGGCACGCCTCCCCGGCGTTCGCAGACAGGCGTCCGGCAGCCCCTTCACCGTCACGGTGATGATGGCGACTGCCGGGTCCGGGCCTGAGGAAGAGGAGCCACTGCCGTACCGCACATGCCTTCGACGCATCGTCGAAGAAGCGCGGCATTCGTGGATGTGCCCGCGTGCAAAGACGCGGGTTGCGTTGCCCGGGCGTACATGTTTTTCGTTCCCCGCCCCTTGTTGTTTCATGCTGTATTGGTCGCAGGCGTTGCGTGGTGTCAGGACCGGCAACGACAGGTCTCGCAGTCACGAAGTTGCAACGCTTCGCCACAACAAAAAAATAGAAGTCTCGGATCGGGAGAAGTCAGTATGCGGCACGTCAGTACCAAGCTATTGCATGTGTTCGTCCTGCTCATGGAGTACCGCGACCTTGGCGCGGTAGCAGCTTGCACCCAGGGACGCATTCCAACCGTGGCCTACAGCCTGGCCCGCCTGCGAGAGATCACGGGCGATGCGCTGTTCGTCAAGCGCAACGGCACGCTTGAGCCAACGCCGCATGCCGTGCGGCTCGAACAGACGGCCCGGCAGATCCTGGCGCGCTGGAGCCTGCTGGTGCAGCCGCAAGACCAGGCGGCCCAGGCGGCTGGCAATGGCCGGCGCATTTCGATCGGATTTTCATCGTCGATCGGCGATCCGGTCATCACGGAAATCCTCACCACCCTTTGCGAACGCTTTCCGCACGACAGCTTCGTCACGCGTCCGGTCATCGCCGATGCCGCGCTAGGCGACAGTCTCGATGCCGGCGCGCTCGATTGCGCGTTCGTGGTGGATGGCGGCCAGGTGCCGGACAACGTGACGCCGCATAGTATCCTCGCCACGCCCCGGCGCCTGGTGAGCGCCACGCGCGGCGGCACGAACGACGAAGCCGAAACCGACTGGATCCTGCTGCAGGAGGATTGCGAAAGCGGCAGCCCGCTGCATGCGTTCCTGGCGCGACGCGCCAATACGCCGGGGCATCGCGAGACGGTGGTGCCGTCGTGGCATACGCAGATTACGCTGCTGCATTCGGCCGGCGGCATCTGCCCGGTCCTTGACTTCAACGTACCGCTGGTCACGCGCGACCGCAAGACCCGGCTCCTGGCACCGCCGGCAGCCTTCCCCGCCTGGGCAGCACTGCATTTCTGGACCCCCCAGCGAGCGCAGGACCGCACGGCGCTGCGTGACATCATGGACGTGGGCGCATCGATCCTGCGCGATCCGCTCAAGGCCATCGACGGCCGCCGCCACGCACAGCACCACGCACCCGCACTGGCCGCGATAGCCTGAGCCCGGCGTCCGGCAGACACGACGCATCACAGAAAACTTATCGGCTGACAGGCCCCCGATGGCGACATCGCGGGGCCTTGTACATTTCCCCTGCGCAATCGCACGACTCTTTCGTGCATTTTGCGAATCCTCTTACTCCCATCTGCGCCCGCGGGCATTAACCTCGCCGGGCATCGCAGTATTGCGGATTCTCTCCCATTCGATCCGCAACGCCGGGTGCGCGCAGAAGATGCGTGTTTGCGCCGTACGCCACGCCCGCGTGCAGCGCAATTTTGACGCCAGCGCGAAGCCGAACGCTGAAGAGACATGTGTACAGGACAGGAGTCGATGGATGACGTTGAGGATTTTGCTGGCCGACGACCACCCCGTCATTACGGCGGCGATCCGGGCCAGGTTACAGACGCAGACCGGCTGGGAAGTCTGCGGGGAAGTGATCAGTGCCACCGAGTTGCTGCAGCAGGCCGATATCCTGCGACCCGATGTCGTGGTCACCGACTATCACATGCCCGGCCCTGCCGAGCTGGATGGCGTGCGCCTGATCACGGCGCTGCGCCGCCGGTACCCGGCCATGTCCGTGGTGGTGCTGACAATGATCACCAACCCGCTGGTGCTGCGCACGATTCTCGATGTCCGCGTGCAAGGCTTGATACTCAAGGACAGCCAGCTGTCCGAGATCGTGACGGCCATCGCGCGCGCGCAGCGGGGCTTTACGTATATCGGCAAGTCGGCCTTGCGGGCGCTGGCACCCACCGAAGTGCGTCCCATGATGCCCATTGGCCGCGAAGGCATGCAGCGGCTGTCGGCACGGGAAACGGAAGTCCTGCGCCTGTACCTGACCGGGCGCACGGTGACCGAGATTGCCGCCACGCTGTGCCGCAGCGTCAAGACCATCAGCAGGCAGAAAAACTGCGCGATGCACAAGCTCGGCGTCAGCAACGACCGCGAGCTGTTCGAATGCGCGGCCCTGCAGGGCATGGTGCTGCCACAAGGGTACTGACCATGGATGCTGCTCGCTATAATCAGCCACTCCCGCGGCCGCGCCCTCCGGCCCAGCCGAATCTCCTGCCGCGCGCGGGCATGCCCGCCGCGCCTTCCACGTCCATGTTGCCGCCATCCCCATCTTCTCCTGCCCCCCCGACACGCACGGTTCCGGCCCTGATGATCGCCGCACCGGCATCGGGTCAGGGCAAGACCACCGTCACCGCGGCGCTGGCGCGGCTGCACGCACGCCAGGGCCGGCGCGTGCGGGTCTTCAAGACCGGGCCCGATTTTCTGGACCCGACGCTGCTGGCGGCGGCAAGCGGCGCGCCGGTGCAGTCGATCGATCTCTGGATGACAGGGGAAGCCGACGCCCGGACGCGTCTGGCCGACGCGGCGGCCCAGGCAGACCTGATCCTGGTGGAAGGCGTGATGGGCCTGCACGATGGCACGCCAAGCAGCGCCGATGTGGCGCGCCTGTTCGGCCTGCCTGTGCTGGCCGTGATCCAGGCGGGCGCCATGGCGCAGACGTTTGGCGCGCTGGCCTATGGCCTGGCGCACTATGGCGCGCCGTTCCGGGCGATGCACGTACTGGCCAACGGCGTTGGCACGGCCCGTCATGCCCAGATGCTGCGCGAGAGCGTGCCGCCGGGTATCGCGTGTGCCGGCGCGCTGGCGCGTGACGCTTCGGCCAGCCTGCCGGAACGGCATCTTGGACTGTTCAGTGCCGACGAATTGCCCGATCTCATGACCCGGCTCGACACGCTGGCCGACGCGCTGGCCGCGTTGCCACTGGCGCACCTGCCGGAGCCCGTGACGTTTGCCCCGGCGGCCAGCCCGTCACCGCCAAGGCTGCTGGAGGGCCGGCGGATTGCCATTGCGCGCGACGAGGCCTTCCGCTTCATCTATCCCGCCAATCTCGAAACGCTGACCGCGCTCGGCGCGCACATCGCATGGTTTTCGCCGCTGCGCGACCACGCCTTGCCGCCATGCGACGCCGTGTGGCTGCCGGGCGGATATCCCGAGCTGCATGGCGCAGCGCTGGCGGCCAATACGGCGATGCACGCAGCCCTGCGCGACGCGCACGCGCGGGGCGTGCCGATGCTGGCGGAATGCGGTGGGATGATGGCGCTGTTCGAGCACCTGGTCGACAAGGAAGGCGTCAGCCATGCCATGGCCGGCCTGCTGCCGGGAACGGTGACGATGCAACGCAGGCTTGCGGCGATTGGTCACCAGGCGGTTACGCTACCCGAGACAGGCGAAGTGCTGCGCGGCCACACGTTCCACTATTCGAGCGCGGCAACGACGTTGACGCCGGCGGCCAGGGCCGTGTCGCCACGCGATGGCGGCACGGGCGAAGCGGTGTACCAGGCCGGCAACCTCACCGCGTCGTATGTCCATTTCTATTTCCCGTCGAATCCCGCCGCGATTGCGGCGGTGCTGGGGGCGTGATGACGGGCATTCGATAGCCGCGGCGCCGGGTGGCCGCCGGGCCGGTCAGGCGGCGTCGCGCTCGGTGCGGGCCACGGCGTCGGCGATACCGGCTTCCAGCTGGGCCAGCCCCTTCGACAGGTTGTGCATCGTCGTTTCCGACACGTCCGCAAGAATATCCTGCAGGAAAGCCGAACGGCGCGGCATGGCCTGATCGACGATGCCGCGGCCGAGGTCGGTCAGCGTCACGTTGGTCATGCGGTTGTCGCGCTCGCTGGTGGAGCGCTCGATCCAGCCCAGTTCCTGCAGGGCCTTGAGTTGGCGCGTCAGGGCGCCGGGGTCCATGCCCACGCGGTCGGCCAACGGCTTTTGCGCGATCGGGCCTTCGTGCCCGTACAGGGCAAACAGAATGCGCCAGCGCGGCAACGGATGCCCGATGCGCTGTTCGAACGCGGCGGCGTATGCGCGGTACGTGCGTCCGAACTGTTGCAGCACGGCCAGGCTTTGTCGCTCCAGTTCCAAAATCCAGTCTCCAGTTGGCAGATATCAGTCCGCGGCCATCGCGGGTTCATGCACCCGCGCCAGCCTGATCGGCGGTACGCGGCGCACCCGCCATATGCCGATCAGCGCCGCAACGGCCGCCAGCAGCAGGCCCAGATGGATGGCGCTTACCAGCGACACCCGTGCCTGCTCCAGCAGCAGGGCTCCATTGTGCCCTGCCTTTTGCAGATGGGTCAGCAATTCCACTTGGGCAGCCTTGTCGATCAGGATCTGCGGGTCGGTCATCCTGGACGCCCAGTCCGATGCATTGGCAGATGCCAGCGACGCCGTGACCCCTGCGGTATAGCTGCGCGTCACCAGCGTGCCCACCAGCGCCGTGCCGACCATCCCCCCAACCATGCGCAGCGACTGCAACATTGCGGTGGCAATGCCCAGATGGGAGCGTCCCGCCGTCTGCTGGGCGAATACGGTCAGGTTCGGCAGCACGAAGCCCAGCCCCAGACCTGCGCACAGCATGATGGAGAGCAGCACATTGTGATGCATGCTGCGCGTAGCCTGCGACAACCCCAGCAGCGCGAGCGCCAGCATGGCAAACCCGGCGTACAGCATGCTGTTGGGCTGCGGAATGCGCGTAATGATACGGCCATTGACGATGCTGCCAACCGTAATGCAGACCACCAGCGGCGTGACCAGCAGGCCCGCCTCCTTGGGCGAGTAGCCAAATCCGCCCTGGAACAGGAGCGGCGCGTACAGCAACAGCGCAAACATCGCAAAGCCGCCCAGCACACCAAGCAGGAACAATGGCGCCAGCGCCGGATTACGGAACATGTCGAGTGGCAGGATCGGCGCCTCACAGCGGCGCGACCATTGCCACAACGCAACGAACGAAGCACATGACAGCACCATCAGGCCGATGGTCACGATATCGAAGCCGCGCTCAGGCAGCCATTCCACCGACAGTTGCAGGCTGCCCAGCCCGGCCGCGATCAACAGTGCGCCCAGCCAGTCGATGCGAACCGCTCCGCCAGGCCGTTGCTGGCGCAGATGCGGCAGATAGCGCCAGGCAATGATCAGACCCAGCAGCCCCACCGGCACATTGATATAGAACACCGCGCGCCAGCCATACCACTCGGTCAGCAGGCCGCCCAGCGACGGCCCCAGCGCGTTGGCCAGTCCGAAGGCCGTACTCAGAATGACCTGCCAGCGCAGGCGGACATGCGAGTCGGGAAACAGGTCGGGAACGCAGGCGAACGCCGTGCCCACCAGCATGCCGCCGCCAATCCCCTGCAGGGCACGCGCCGCCACCAGGTAGGGCATGCTCGACGCCATGCCGCACAGCACCGAAGCCACCAGGAATACAACGATCGATGCCAGCACGAATGGCTTGCGCCCGTAGTAATCGCCGAGCCGGCCGAAGATTGGCACGGTGACCACCGATGTCAGCAGATACGCCGTGGCAACCCATGCGTAATACTCGAACCCCTGCAATTCCGCCACGACCGTTGGCAACGCCGTGGATACCACAGTCTGGTCCAGCGCCACGAGCATCACGACAAAGGCGATACCTAGCATTGCCAGCAGCGACTCACGGAATGGCAACACCTGCCCTTTGCTGCCCAACTGCGCCTCACCCTGCACGTGACCCGAATCCGATGCCATTTCTGTTGCCCGATCAATAATTGTGCGATCAATGATCTTCCGATTATAGGGCGGCCAAATTGGTTCCGCAGAAGATTTTTGGCGCTCCTGCGATGGGCTTTTCGGATCGGTGCGATGATTGGCGGCAGCAGGCTTGCAGATGGCTGCCACAGGTGCGCCAAAGGAAACACGACGATGACCTTCCCCCATCTGACCCGTTTCCTGCACAAGCGGGAACCGCTGCGGCACGCGCAGGCCTGAACAGGAAGCACCACGACGCATCATTCGCATCATCCAGCCCCCGGGAGATTGCATGAAGCCAGTCACATTGATCGGCGCACCCACTGATGTCGGCGCCAGCATTCGCGGCGCTTCGATGGGCCCCGACGCGCTGCGCGTGGCCGACATCGCCGGTGCCCTGGCGCGCAACGGACTGCAGGTGCGCGACCTGGGCAACCTGAGCGGACCCGGCAACCCGTGGCAGGCACCGGTCGACGGCATGCGGCATCTTCAGGAGGTGCTGTCCTGGAACGAGCAGGTGTTCGAGACCGCCTACGCCACGCTGGCCGCTGGTCATATGCCACTGCTGATGGGGGGCGATCATTGCCTGGCGATCGGCTCGGTCAGCGCGGCCGCCCGCCATTGCCGCGAACAGGGCAAGCGGCTGATGGTGCTGTGGCTGGACGCCCACGCCGATGCCAACACCGGCAGCACCAGCCCCACTGGCAATATCCACGGCATGCCCGTGGCCTGCCTGTGCGGCGACGGCCCGGCACCGTTGACGGCCCTCAGCGGGGTTACGCCGGCAATGTCGGCGCAGCAGATCCGCCAGATTGGCATCCGCAGCGTCGATGCCGAAGAAAAGCTGCGTTTGCGTCAACTGGGGCTCACGGTCTACGACATGCGCTATATCGACGAAAACGGCATGCGCCAGACGATGGAGCAGGCATTGTCCGGCATCGATGGCAATACCCACCTGCATGTCAGCTTCGACGTCGATTTCCTCGACAGCCAGATCGCGCCCGGCGTGGGCACCCCGGTGCGTGGCGGCCCCACCTACCGCGAGGCGCACCTGGCCCTGGAAATGATCGAGGACACCGGGGCGCTCGGTTCGCTCGACGTGCTCGAACTGAACCCGGCGCGCGACGTGCATAACCAGACCGCCGAACTGGTGGTGGAACTGCTCGAGAGCCTGTTCGGCAAGTCGACGCTGTAGTTACTGGCGCACGCCTGGTGCCGGTGCGGCGGCGGGAGCCGGATAGCCGAATGGATTGCCACCAGCCTGGCCGCCCGAATCGCGGTCATACCCCCATTCCTCCGCCACACAGGTGGCGCGCACCGCCTGGTCACCGCCCAGCGTCATCAGCACGAAAAACAGCAGCTCGACGATGTCGTTGCAGTAGCCGCTGCGGAAGTCCGGCAACGCCTTGCCTGCGCAGCGTGCGGCCCGCGCGGCAAAAAAAAGAGGCAGCCCGTAAGCTGCCTCCTTCATGCCTGCGGACCATGCCGCGGGACGGGGTCAGGACGCCGACTTGCTGCCGTTCGACGTGCTGCCCGTGGTGGTGCCGGCATCGGGTGCCGCCGCACCGGTCGCCTCGTTCAGGCCGCCACCCAGCGCCTTGTACAGGTTGACCTCGCTGGTCAGCTGGTTCAGGCGGGCCTCGATCAGCGCCTGGCGCGCCGTGAACAGCTGGCGCTGCGCATCGAGCACGGTCAGGTAGCTGTCGACACCGGTGCGATAGCGTCCTTCCGCAAGACGGTAGTAGTCGGAGCTGGCTTCCACCAGCCGCGTCTGTGCCGCGACCTGGTCGGTGTACGTACCGCGTGCGGCCAGGCCATCGGACACCTCGCGGAACGCGGACTGCACGGTGCGTTCATACGTGGCGACGTTGATGTCCTTCTGGATCTTCGCGTAATCCAGGCTCGCGCGCAGGCTGCCGGCCGTGAAGATCGGCAGCGTGATCTGCGGCGAGAACAGCCACGTGCCCGATCCCGCATCGAACAGGCCCGACAATTGCCGGCTGGCCGTGCCACCCGACGCCGTCAGCGTGATGCGCGGGAAGAACGCCGCGCGCGCCGCACCGATGTCGGCGTTGGCCGATTTCAGGCGGTGCTCGGCCGACAGGATGTCGGGGCGGTATTGCAGCAGGTCCGACGGCATGCCGGCGGGCACTTCCGCAACAAGCTTCTGGTCCAGCGGCAGGCCTGCGGGCAGGTCGGCCGGGATGCCGGCGCCAAGCAGCAGCGTCAGCGCATTGACGTCCTGTGCGACCAGGCGCGTATAGCGCGACAGCTGCGCACGCGCGTTCTCGACCTGCGTCTGCGACTGGCGCAGGTCCAGGCGCGATGCAATGCCTTCCTCGAAGCTGCGCCGCGTCAGGTTGTACGTGCGTTCATACGCGCCCAGCGTGTCGCGCGTGACCTGCAGGTTCGCTTCATCCGCAAGCTGCGTCAGATAGGCGTTGGCTACGCTGGCCACCAGCGCGATCTGCGTGCTGCGGCGCGCTTCCTCGCTGGAGAAATACTGCTCCAGCGCCGCTTCGCTGAGACTGCGCAGGCGCCCGAACAGGTCGATCTCCCATGCCGTGGTGCCCAGCGACACGCCGTACTGGCTGCTGATCACGCGCTGACCCGTACTCGAAAGATCGGCCGGCACGCGCTGGCGGGTGCCCTGGCCGGTCGCCCCTACTTCGGGGAACAGGTCGGCGCGCTGGATGCGGTACTGCGCCCGGTACGCGTCGACATTGAGCGCGGCCACGCGCAGGTCGCGGTTGTTGTCCAGCGCGACCTGGATCAGCCGGTGCAGGCGCGGATCGGCAAAATAGTCGCGCCAGCCCAGTTCCGCTGCGGCGGCCACCTGTGCATCGCCGCCCGAGGTTGCGTAGGCGTCGCCCTGCGGATAGGCCGCGTCAACCGGCGCAGCCGGCCGTTCATACGACGGGATCAGGCTGCAACCGGCAAGGGCCGCCACGGCGGACAGGCAAAGTAGCGTCTTTCTCATGCTTGGGCTCCCGTTTCCTGGGAGGACGGTCCGGATTTGCGGCGCCGCTCCTTGATCGACGTGACCACCACGAAGAACAGCGGCACCCAGAAGATTGCCAGCACCGTGGCGGTAATCATGCCGCCGATCACGCCGGTACCGATGGCGTGCTGGCTACCCGCGCCGGCGCCTTGCGACACCGCCAGCGGGAACACGCCAAGCATGAACGCCAGCGACGTCATGATGATCGGACGCAGACGCATGCGGCAGGCCTCGACCGCCGCCTCGACCACGCCCTTGCCGTGGTCATGCAGGTCCTTGGCGAATTCGACGATCAGGATCGCGTTCTTCGCCGACAGGCCCACCGTGGTGAGCAGGCCCACCTGGAAGAACACGTCGTTCGACAGCCCGCGCGCCAGCGTCGCCATCAGCGCGCCGATCACGCCCAGCGGCACCACCAGCATCACCGAGAACGGAATCGCCCAGCTTTCATACAGCGCGGCCAGACACAGGAACACCACCAGTAGCGACAGCGCATAGAGCGCCGGCGCCTGCGCACCGGACAGGCGCTCTTCGTACGACAGGCCGGTCCACGAGTACGCAATGCCCTGCGGCATCTGCTTCATGATGTCCTCGACCGCCGCCATGGCCTCGCCCGAACTCTTGCCGGCAGCCGGCTCGCCCAGGATTTCCACGGCCGGCACACCGTTGTAGCGCTGCAGCTTCGGCGAGCCATAGCCCCACTTTCCGGTGGCGAACGCCGAGAACGGCACCATGTCGCCCTTGTCGTTGCGCACGAACCACTTGTTCAGATCCTCGGGGTTCATCCGCGCGTTGGGACGGCCCTGCAGATACACGCGCTTGACGCGGCCGCGGTCGATGAAGTCGTTCACGTAGCTGGAGCCCCACGCGATCGACACCGTGCTGTTGATGTCGCTCAGCGAGATACCCAGCGCGCGGGCACGTTCGTCATCGATGTCGAGCACGTACTGTGGCTCGTCGTTCAGGCCGTTCGGACGCACGCGCTGCAGCGCCGGGTTCTTGGCGGCCAGCGCCAGGAACTTGTTGCGCGCTTCCATCAGTGCCTCGTGGCCCAGGCCGGCCTGGTCCTGCATGTAGAAGTCGAAGCCGGTGGCATTGCCAAGCTCCTGCACCGCGGGCGGTGCAAAGGCAAAGGCCAGCGAGTCGCGGAACGTGCTGAACTTGGCCTGCGCGCGCTTGGTCAGGTCGAACACGCTCGTGGCATCGCCCTCGCGTTCCTTGAACGGCTTGAGCAGGATGAACGCAAGACCCGAACTCTGGCCACGGCCGGCAAAGTTGAAGCCGTTCACCGTGAACAACGACTCAACGATCTTGCCTTCGTCATTGAGCAGGTAGTTGCGCATCTGGTCCAGCACGGTCTGCGTGCGCTCGGCCGACGACCCCGGCGGCGTCTGCACCTGGGCATACAGCACGCCCTGGTCTTCTTCCGGCAGGAACGACGTCGGGATCCGGGTGAACAGGAAGCCCATCGCCAGCAGGATCAGCACGTAGACCAGCAGGAACGGCGCGCGGCGCTTGAGGATGCCCACCACGCCACGCTCGTACTTCTGCGTGGACCGGATGAAGCCCCGGTTGAACCAGCCGAAGAAGCCAGCCTTGTGCTCGCCGTGGTCGCCCTTTTCGATCGGCTTGAGCATCGTCGCGCACAGAGCCGGCGTCAGGATCAGCGCCACCAGCACCGACAGCACCATCGCGGAGACGATCGTGATCGAGAACTGGCGATAGATGACGCCTGTGGAGCCGCCGAAGAACGCCATCGGCAGGAACACGGCGGACAGCACCAGCGCGATGCCCACCAGGGCGCCCTGGATCTGGCCCATCGATTTCCGGGCGGCCTCCTTCGGCCCCAGCCCCTCCTCGGACATCACCCGCTCGACGTTTTCCACCACCACGATGGCATCATCCACCAGCAGGCCGATAGCCAGCACCATCCCGAACATGGTCAGGGTGTTGATGGAGTAGCCGAACGCAGCCAGCACGCCGAACGTGCCCAGCAGCACCACCGGCACCGCGATCGTCGGGATCAGCGTGGCGCGGAAATTCTGCAGGAACAGGTACATCACCAGGAACACCAGCACGATGGCTTCGAGCAGCGTCTTGACCACTTCCTGGATGGAGTCGGCAATCACCGGCGTGGTGTCATACGGGAACACCGCCTTGATGCCCGGCGGGAACGACGGTTCCAGCTGGTTCAGCGTGTTGTGGATGTTCTTGACCGTTTCGAGCGCGTTGGCGCCCGATGCCAGACGAATGGCGATACCCGATGCAGGCTTGCCGTTGTACTGGGCATTGATCGAGTAATCCTGGCCGCCCAGACCCACTTCAGCCACGTCGCGCAGGCGCACCTGCGAGCCGTCCGGGTTCACCTTCAGCAGGATGTCGCCAAACTGCTCGGCGGTCTGCAGACGGGTCTTGCCGATCACCGTGGCGTTCAGCTGCTGCCCGCGCACCGCAGGCAGGCCACCCAGCTGGCCCGAAGCCACCTGGACGTTCTGCGCCTTGATGGCGTTGCTGACATCGAGCGGCGCCAGCTGGAAGCTGTTGAGCTTGGCCGGGTCGAGCCAGATCCGCATCGCGTATTGCGAGCCGAACACCTGGAAGTCACCCACGCCCGAGGTACGCGAGATCGGGTCCTGCAGGTTCGAGACGATGTAGTTCGACAGGTCTTCCCGCGTGGTGGCCGGATCGGTCGAGATCAGGCCCACGATGATCAGGAAGTTACGCACCGACTTGGTCACGCGGATGCCCTGCTGCTGCACTTCCTGCGGCAGCAGTGGTTGCGCCAGGGCCAGCTTGTTCTGGACCTGCACCTGCGCGATATCGGGGTTGGTGCCCTGTTCGAACGTGGCCGTGATGGTCATGCTGCCGTCGGAGTTCGATTCCGACGAGATGTAGCGCAACCGGTCCAGGCCGTTCAGTTGCTGCTCGATCACCTGCACCACCGTATCCTGCACGGTCTGCGCCGAAGCGCCCGGGTAGTTCACGGAGATGGCGATGGTGGGCGGCGCGATGGCAGGGTACTGCGTGACCGGTAGCGAGCGTATCGACAGCACGCCGGCCAGCATGATCACGAGCGCGATCACCCAGGCAAAAATCGGCCGCTCGATAAAGAAATTAGACATGGCAAATCCTTATGCGTCGGTCCCGATCAGGACTTGGCGGCCGGCGCCGAAGCTGCGGCCGGGGCAGAGGCCGGTGTCGCGCCCGCTTGCGCCGCGTTGGCTTCGGTCGCCTTCACCTTGGCACCGGGCCGCACGAACTGCAGGCCTTCGACGATGACACGGTCGCCGGCCTTGAGCCCATCGGTCACAAGCCAGCTGGTGCCGATAGTGCGGTCGGTCTTGAGCACGCGCAGTTCCACTTCGTTGTTGGCGTTGACCACCAGCGACGTCGGCTGCCCCTTCAGGTCACGCGTCACGCCACGTTGCGGCGCCAGGATGGCCGATTGCCTCACGCCTTCGGCCAGACGGGCGTGCACGAACATGCCAGGCAGCAGTTCGTTGCGCGGGTTCGGGAACACGGCGCGCAGCGTCACCGATCCGGTGCTCTGGTCGACGGCCACTTCGGAGAACTCCAGCCGGCCGGCTTCGGCGTAGGTGCTGCCATCCTCGAGTTGCAGCAGCACCTTGGCGGCATTGGACCCGGCGCCCTGAAGCTGGCCATTGGCGAGTTCCTTGCGCAGGCGCAGGATCGATGCCGACGGCTGGGTCACATCCACATAGATGGGGTCAAGCTGCTGGATCGTAGCAAGCGCGTTGGCCTGGCCGTTGGTGACCAGCGCACCTTCGGTGACCAGCGAACGGCTGATGCGGCCCGAAATCGGTGCCAGTACACGGGTGTAGCGCAGGTTGATATGCGCCTGATCCACCGTCGCCTTTGACTGCAGGTACGAAGCCTGGGCTTCGGCATACTGCTGCTTGCTGACCGCCTCGTCGCCAACCAGACGGCCGTAGCGTTCGGCCAGCAGCTTCGACGACGCGAGCGTGGCCTCGGCGCTCTTCGCGGTGGCTTCGTAGGTGGACGGGTCGATCTGGTAAAGCTGCTGACCCTGCTTGACGTCCGTGCCTTCGACGAACAGACGTTTCTGAATGATGCCGTTGACCTGCGGGCGAACTTCGGCGATCCGGTACGGCAGGGTGCGACCGGGCAGGGACGTATCCAGCGTGACGGTTTCGTCCTTCAGCGTGACAACTTTCACTTCAGGCGTCTGGGCCGCGGGGGCTTCGTTCTTCTTGCCGCAGGCGGTCAGGGCCGTCACGGCAAGAGCCAGCATGCCTGGAATCAAAGCACGCCTGGCGCGCATTGCTTGCATAGCGATTTCCTCGAGGATGAAACGGAATTGGTCTTCTTGGTCCCGGCCGAAGCCGGGCGGGCGCCACGGCGCGCGTGGACGCAATTGGCGTGCCTGCACCAGGCACGTATCGGATAACGGCTCAACGGATTGTCGCCATGGGCCCCTGCTTTCGCCGGCTTCGCCGGCCTGGAGGAAAACTGAACACCGGCCACGCCGCGCGCGCGTCCGGCACAGGACCGTCCGTCTGGACCGTCCTGCTCCCCGTACTCTCAAATGTCCTGCCCGAATCTTCGATTATCGGGACTACTGTTGCGTGCGTAAGGCCGTGCTCCGATCTGGGCGGGCATCGTCTTGCCGATCGACAACAATAATCGTTTTCACCGATATCTGCAGACGCTCACTTTTCTTGTGGCGTCTTTCACACAATCTGCGCCGGTTTCCCGGCTTCGGCAGTTCCCTCCTCCAAGGTGAGCCACCCATACCGCAATGCAGCATTTGAGCCGCCTGCCTGGCAAACAGTTCAATAAGCATGCTGCCTATTTCCGTCGCTGGCCGATATGCTACCAGCTGGAAGATAAATCAGGATGACAGAAAATTGCCTGTAATGAAGTGAAATACTCCATTTGTCCGGGGGAATTCGAAAGATTTGCTTGGAAATCGAATAGTGCCCCCACGACTTCGCCTGTTTGCGGGACAGTGTTTTGCGTGATTGGAACAGTGATCGGCATCCACGAGGTGTCGATTACTTCAATAAAAAACCCCGCCAGCTGGCGGGGCGGGTGATTCTCCAGGGTCCGAAGATCGTTATGCGCCATCGAGGAATCGATTGCGCGGACCGAGTCGACTGCCCAACATCGGACCATTCCAGCGCATGTCACCACGATAGGCGGACGCACCAACGAGATCCGGCTGGACCGCAGCGGGCGCCGGTTGATAAGACGGCGCAGGCGATTGATAGGACTGCGGCTGCGGCGCCAGGTTTTGTCTTGTCGAGCTGTCAGCGCCCTGGCTGTACGGGTCGAACTTGTCGCCGGCGCGAGCACCGCTGGTATTAGGATCGTAGGTCCCGCTGGCGGTCGCACCGCCTTGTGTATACGGATCGCGCGGTCCCGGCGTCATTTGCGCAAAAGCGGATATCGAAATCAGGGCAAGCGCCCCGGCTGCAATCACACTTCGGGGTCGAATCATCGGCATGGCCTCACCTCCGGAAAGCGGTGGGACAACAGGCGTGCTGTCCCTGTAGCCACTCATGAGCGAAAGGCGTGCCGGATATTTTTGCGCCGATATCGGCACATATAACGGGGATTACAAGGAAATCAGGCGGATGTGCCCTTGAGCTTTTACAAGGCTCCGGTAAGGGCTGCATCGAAGGGATCTGGCGCGCTGCGGCCACGCCTTCGCGCCCGCTCACATGACGGGGGGCAGTCATTTTTGGTACTTGCGCCGCATCCCAGCGCGCGATCGCATTTCATGCGCGCCAAAGCAAAACCCCCAAGCTTTTGGGCTTGGGGGTTCTGGGTATAAGAGCCT
>NZ_BBQI01000049.1 GCF_001652915.1 Cupriavidus sp. D384 | reverse complement strand
GACAGGAACAAGCTGAGCACGGGCACGCTGAGCTGGAGCGATATCGAGAACAAGTCGGACTACAGCGCGACGTCGATGGGGCTGAGCGGCGGGTTCACGTTCGGCCCGAAGGTCGAGGACAAGAATTCTGGCCAGACCTCAGGCAAGAACACCGGCGGCGTGAGCCCGATGATCCCGCAGCACGAAAGCGGCAGCCAGCGCGGCGTGGCGCAGTCGGGCATCGCAGGCGGCACGATCACGATCACCGACCAGGCCAACCAGACGCAGGACGTGGCGACGCTGAACCGGGACACGTCAAACACCAACACGACCGTGGGCAAGGGCCCGGACCTCAACAACGTGCTGGGCAAGCAAGCCGACATGATGGCGGCGGCGCAGGCGGCTGGGGAGGCGGTGGCGAAGACG
>NZ_BBQI01000048.1 GCF_001652915.1 Cupriavidus sp. D384 | reverse complement strand
TGTGAAGCTTCAATACGTTGTATCCGTGGTTCATCCGATCTGAGTCTGGAAAACTGGAAGTCGCCAAACACCCAGACTTCCAGGAGCTCAGCCGGATGAACACCCATAAGAATGCCCGACTCACCTTTGCCCGTCGACTGGAGATGGTTCAAGACATCACCGAACATGGACTGAGCGTGCCTGAAGCCGCCGCGAGTCATGGCGTGACAGCACCAACCGCTCGTAAGTGGCTGGGTCGCTATCTGGCCGGTGGCGTGCCGGCGCTGGGCGACGCCTCGTCCCGGCCGGTACGTTCGCCCCGGGCCATTGATCCATCCAAGGCCCTGTTGATCGTGGAGTTGCGCCAGCGCCGGATGCTTCAGCGGCAAATTGCCCGCAGCGTTGGCGTGTCCGAATCCACGGTCAGCCGGGTGCTCGCACGCGCTGGCTTGTCCAGACTCGCCGATCTGCAGCCTCGTGAGCCCGTGATGCGCTATGAACATGCCGCACCGGGCGACCTGCTGCATATCGATACCAAGAAG
>NZ_BBQI01000047.1 GCF_001652915.1 Cupriavidus sp. D384 | reverse complement strand
CCTAGCAGGCTGCTGAAGTACTGACCGCGCAAGCGGTGAGGCTTTCCCCCGCAAGCCCCGAGGTTCGCCGTTTTGCACAATCTGGAAGCTGGGCGTCACTACATCGACGTTTTCCGCGTTTTGTCGCCCATTTCCGGCCGCATTGCCGGGATTACTGCAACTGCGGACGGATTTGTCCTAACGAGCGCATGCGCACGAGGTTGAAGGCGGCCATGCTCAGCACAAACATCTGATCGACTTTCTTCAGGCCGCGCACCATCACCTGACGCATGCGCCCCACGGTCTTGACCCACCCAAAGCCTTGTTCGATCAGCTTGCGCTTTTGTTGCGAGACGGCATACCCGGCGCTGCAAGCAATCGCCTCAGGAACTGCAGAGCGCCGCCCCGAGGTGTTCTGCGCCACGTGGGGCGTCACCTTCATTTCCAGACAGGCCTGAATGAACTCGTGCGCGTCGTATCCCTTGTCCGCGCCCACGGTGACTTCTACATTCAGGTCTTCAATCACCTGCCTGGCATCGTTGAGCATGACCTTTGCGGCCTCACGCTCGGCGTGTCCGTCCGCGTTGGTCACCATGGCGCTCACGACCAGGCCGTGGCGGTTGTCGCTCAGGGTATGACCCATGTAGCGCAGCTCGCTAGCGGTCTTACCCTTGCGGTAGAGCTTGGCATCGGGATCGGTCTTGGACTCGTGCGTCTCGTTGCTGCGCTTGCGCCCCTTGAAGTCGCCGCCGTCGTTGTCGTCCTTGTCGCCGCCATCCTTGCGCACGAAGCTCTTGTGGCCGGCCCACGCCTGAATCAGCGTGCCGTCGACGCTGAAGTGTTCGCCTGACAGCCAGTTCTTCTCTTGCGCGATGGCAAGCACCTCGTTGAAGAACTGGATCACCGCATCATGCTTGATCAGCCGTTCGCGGTTCTTGGTGAAGACTGTGGGCACCCAAACTGGGTCGTCCATCGACAGCCCGATGAACCAGCGAAACAGCAGGTTGTACTGGGTCTGCTCCATGAGTTGACGTTCGGAACGAATGCTGTAGAGCACCTGCAGCAGCATGGCCCGCAGCAGCTTCTCCGGCGCAATGCTGGGCCGGCCGCCCTTGATATCGGCCTCGTACATCTGTGCGAACAATCGGTCCATCTTCACCAGTGCCTGGTTGGCCATAGCGCGAATCGAACGCAGCGGGTGGGACTGCGGAACGAAATCCTCCAGCCTCCGCATAGTGAACAAACTCTCGGTGAAGGTGTCTGCGCCGCGCATGAAAGTAGCGTTGGGTGGGATCCTCAAATCAACGCTTCATCCAGTCGTCGCGCTGACGTCCGCTGGAGGTATTTCAGCAGCCTGCTAG
>NZ_BBQI01000046.1 GCF_001652915.1 Cupriavidus sp. D384 | reverse complement strand
AAGTCTGGGTGTTTGGCGACTTCCAGTTTTCCAGACTCAGATCGGATGAACCACGGATACAACGTATTGAAGCTTCACACCTAGACGGACAGGTACTCGCGGATGTGCGCCACATCGGTGCCATTGCGCTGGGTCTCGTGGACAAAGCGTCCGCCCTCGATGACGAACAGGCGGTCTGCCACATCCAGCGCAAAGCTCAGCACCTGCTCGGAAAATACGATGGTGATGTCGCGGGTGCGCCGGATCTCGTTGAGCGCGCGCGCGATGTCCTTGATGATCGACGGCTGGATACCTTCGGTGGGCTCGTCGAGCAGCAGTACCTTCGGGTTGGACACCAGCGCGCGGGCAATTGCCAGTTGCTGCTGCTGTCCGCCGGACAGGTTGCCGCCCTTGCGGCGCCGCATGTCGAACAGCACCGGGAACATGGCAAAGATCTCGTCGGGAATGCGGCGGGTGCTGCCCTGTTCCATGCCGGTCAGGATGTTCTCCTCGACCGTCAGGTGCGAGAAGATCATGCGCCCCTGCGGTACATAGCCGATGCCGGCGCGCACGCGACGATAGCTTTCGTCGCGCGAGACGTCGTGCCCGTTCACGCACACCTGGCCGGCGCGCAGCGGCAGCATGCCGATCATGGCCTTGAACAGCGTGGTCTTGCCCATGCCGTTGCGGCCCATGATGGCGACGGTCTCGCCCTGTGCTGCCGCGAACGACACGCCGTGCAGCGCCTCGCTCTGGCCGTAGTTCACCACCACGTTATCGACGGTCAGCATGCGGATGTTCTCCTTCTCCGGTGGCTTGCGGGCCTAGTGGCCCAGGTAGACGTCGATGACGCGCGGGTCGTTCTGCACCTGCGTCATCGATCCTTCGGCCAGGATCCTGCCCTGGTGCATCACGGTGACCTTGTCCGCGATCTGCTGCACGAAATCCATGTCGTGCTCGATCACGATCACCGCGCGGCCCTTGCTGATGCGCTTGAGCAGCTCGGCGGTCAGCTCGCGCTCGCGCACGCTCATGCCGGCGATCGGTTCGTCCAGCATCAGCAACTGCGGCTCCTGCATCAGCAGCATGCCGATCTCCAGCCATTGCTTCTGCCCATGCGACAACTGCGCGGCCTCGCGCTCCAGCGCGTCGGCCAGGCCGATTTCCGCGGCCACATCGGCCACGCGCTGGCGCACTTCGTCGGTCGTGCGGAAGGCCAGGGCGCCGAAAACGCCGCGTCCGCGCGGAAAGGACACCGCCAGGTTCTGGAACACGGTCAGGTTCTCGTAGATCGAGGGCGTCTGGAACTTGCGGCCCACGCCGGCGCGCACGATCGCGTACTCCGACAGCCCGGTCATCTCGCGATTCGCGAACTTGATGCTGCCGCTGCTGGCGCGGGTCTTGCCGCACACCAGGTCCAGCAGCGTGGTCTTGCCAGCGCCGTTCGGGCCGATGATGACGCGCAGTTCGTCGCGGTCCACATACAGCGTGAGGTTGTCGATGGCCTTGAAGCCGTCGAACGACACGGACAGGTCTTCCACCGCCAGCATGAAATCGGTATTGCTCATGGTCGCTCCCGCTCAGGCCGTGGTGGCCGGCATGCCCTCGGCAGGCTCGGTCGGTTCGCCGGTGCGCCGCCGGCGGCTCACATACTTGCGGTAGAGCCCGGCCAGGCCATCGGGGAACGCCACCACCACGCCGATGAACAGCGCAGCCATCAGGAATAGCCAGAGGTCCGGAAAACTCTCCGAGAAATAGGTCTTGCCGGCATTGACGAGCAGCGTGCCCCAGACGGCGCCCACCAGGCTCATGCGTCCGCCTACCGCCGCGAAGATCACCACTTCGATGGAAGGCACGATGCCGACGAACGACGGCGACATGAAGCCCACCTGCAGCGTGAACATGGCGCCACCGATGGCCGCCAGCGCGGCGGCCAGGCAGAACACGAAGACCTTGAACATCGAGACGTCGTAGCCGGAGAACCGCACGCGGTCCTCCTTGTCGCGCATGGCCAGCAGCAGTACGCCGAGCTTGGTGTGCTGGATCCAGCGGCATAGCAGCATCATGGCGAAGAGCAGGGCGACGTTGGCGAAATACAGGACCAGCTTCGCGCTATCGGTGCGGATGTCCCAGCCGAGCATCGTCTTGAGATCAGTGATGCCGTTGACGCCGCCGGTGTAGCCTTGCTGGCCGATGATCAGCACCGACAGGATCAGCGCCACGGCCTGCGTGATGATGGCGAAGTACACGCCGCCGACGCGGCGCCGGAACATGGCGAAGCTGACCACGAAGGCGAGCAGCACGGGCACCGCGATCACGCCCAGCAGCGCGAACGGCAGATGCCGGAACGGCTCCCACCACCAGGGCAGTGCCGTGAGCTGGTTCCAGTCCATGAAGTCGGGAATGCCCGGGGTGGACTGGATGGCCGTGCTCCTGGCGTCCGACGCCTCCAGCTTCAGGAACATCGCCATGGCATAGCCGCCCAGGCCGAAGAACACGCCCTGGCCCAGGCTCAGCACACCGCCGTAGCCCCACAGCATGACCAGGCCCACGGCTACGAATGCATAGCTCAGGTACTTGCCGACCAGGTTCAGGCGAAACACGTCGAGCGCCAGCGGCAGGATCACGACCAGGACCAGCGCCAGCAGCGCGTAGCCGATCCATTCGCCGCTGAAGGCGCGTAGCCGTTGCCGCAGCGGCAGCGATTTGGTGGGAGACATCATCCAACTCCGTGAGCAGACAGGTTCTGGGTCAGCGCCGTACGGCCGGGGCGAACAGGCCCTGCGGGCGAATCATCAGGATCGACACGATCAGCAGCAGCGTCAGCACGCGCGCCATCGACCCCGTCATGAAGAACTCGGTGATCGATTGCGTCTGGGCAATACCGAAGGCCGAGGCCACCGTGCCGGCCAGGCTGGCCGCGCCGCCAAACGTCACCACCAGGAAGGAATCGACGATGTAGAGCGCGCCGCTGGTGGGTCCGGTGGAGCCGATCGTCGTGAACGCCGCGCCCGCCACGCCGGCAATGCCGCAGCCGATGGCGAACGTCAGGCGGTCGGTGCGTTTCGTGTTGATGCCGGCGGCGTTTGCCATGGCCCGGTTGGCCGTGGTGGCGCGCACGCGCAGGCCCCAGCGGGAGCGGTACAGCGCCAGCCACACCAGGCCCGTCACGCCCAGGGTCAGTGCCATCACGAACAGGCCGTTGATCGGGATATCGAGCCCTGGCGCGGGGGCCCACGCGCCCATCAGCCAGTCGGGCAGGGTCGGGCTGACCTCCTTGGGGCCGAAGGTCGAGCGGAACATCTGCTGCATGCCCAGCGACAGGCCCCAGGTAGCCAGCAGGGTATCGAGCGGGCGCTTGTACAGGTGCCGGATCAGCGCCCATTCGGCCAGCCAGCCTGCCGCGAAGGCAATGCAGAAGGCCGCGCAGATCGCCACCGGGAAGTACCAGGCCATCCACGATGGCGCCAGCCGTTCCACGGTGGTCGACGCCAGGTAGATGGTGTAGGCGCCGATGGTCATGAACTCGCCATGGGCCATGTTGATGACGCCCATCTGCCCGAAGATGATGGCCAGGCCCAGCGCCATCAGCAGCAGCACCGAGAACAGGCTCAGGCCCGCAAAGCCCTGCATCAGGCCGATGTTCAGCATGTCGGAGAGATTCATGACCGTGCTCCCGCGTTGGCGTTTACTGGTAACCCTTGGGGAACGGGTTCGGCGGAATCAGCTGCGGCGATTCGGCCACCACCTTGAACTGGCCATCCAGCTGCGCCAGGCCCACGCGGGTCTTGCTCCAGAGGTGGTGGTTCGGATCGACCTTCACATACCCTTCGGGTGCGCTCTTCAGTTCGATGCCCGGAGACGCCGCCACCACCTTGTCGATATCGAAGCTGCCGGCCTTTTCCACCGCGGCCTTCCACAGCCAGGGGCCCAGGTAGGCGGCCTGCGTGACATCGCCAATCACGGACTTGGCGCCGAACTTTGCCTTGAAGGCGTCCACGAACTGCTTGTTGTTGGGGTTGTCCAGCGACTGGAAGTACTTCATCGCGGCATAGAAGCCGGCAATGTTGTCGCCGCCGATGCCCAGCACCTCGTCCTCGGTCACGGAGATGGTCAGCAGGAACTGCTTGTCCGCCGTGATGCCCGCCGCCTTGAGCTGCTTGTAGAAGGCCACGTTCGAACCACCCACGACGATGGCGTAGATGCAGTCGGGCTTGGCTACCTTGATCTTGTTGATCAACGAATTGAAGTTGGTGTGGCCCAGCGGGTAGTACTCCTCGCCCACCACCTTGAGCTTCTGGAAGTTCTCGATGTGCTTGCGCGCGATCTTGTTCGACGTGCGCGGCCAGATGTAATCGGAACCGATCAGGAAGAAGCTCTTGGCGTTCTTCTGCCTGGCGGCCCAGTCCAGACCCCAGATGATCTGCTGCGTGGCTTCCTGGCCGGTGTAGATCACGTTCTTCGACTGCTCCAGACCTTCATAGAAGGTGGGGTAGTACAGCAGGCCGTTTTCCTTTTCGAAGACCGGCAGCACGGCCTTGCGCGAAGCCGACGTCCAGCAGCCGAACACGGCCGCGACGCGGTCGTTGACGAGCAGCTTCTTCGACTTTTCGGCGAACGTGGGCCAGTCCGAGGCGCCGTCTTCCTTGATGACCTTGATCTTGCGCCCCAGGATGCCGCCGGCCGCGTTGATCTGGTCGATGGCCAGTTGCTCGGCCTGGATCGAACCGGTCTCCGAGATCGCCATGGTGCCCGTGGCCGAGTGGAGCTGGCCGACCGTGACTTCGGTATCGGTCACTGCCAGCTTTGTCGTGTTGATGGCCGACGTGGGCAGGTTGGCGCCGTGTGCCTGGGCCGCCATGCCGGCCAGCGGCAGCGCGGGCAGGGCGGCCAGCCCCTGCATCAGCCGGCGCCGGTTCAGCGATACCGCACGATCTTCGGACGATACCGCCGGAGACGGCCCGTTTTCGTTCTTGTCACGCATGTTCAACGCTCCTGGGAGGCAAGTTGGGGGTGGATGCTGCGTTGGGCGGATCATGCGGGGGGCATGCGTATGGCGGAATACGTCATTCAACGTACAGCCGTGGCTGCCATGCGGCGGCGGCAGGCACGGCACGCCTCTTGCATTCGCAAGGCGGTTCGACCTTGCCCGCATCCACGATATGTCGAGTGCCACCCAGCCCGTGCAGCGCATCAGCAAGATCCGGCGCGATTACAACCGTTGGGTTGCCGACGAGACGCTCGAGGACTACGCCCTGCGCTATGCACCACGGTCGTTCCGCAAATGGAGCGCGTTCCGGGTCGCCAATACCGCTTTTGGTGCAGTGGCCTTCCTGGCGCTGGAGGCGATCGGGGCGGCCATCACGCTCAGCTATGGCTTCACCAATGCGATGTGGGCGATTGGCGTGGTCAGCCTGGTCATCTTCCTGACCGGCCTGCCGATCTCCTACCACGCGGCGCGCGACGGCCTGGACATGGACCTGCTTGCGCGGGGCGCCGGGTTCGGCTACCTGGGATCGACCATCACGTCGCTGATCTACGCCAGCTTTACGTTCATCTTCTTTGCGCTCGAAGCGGCCATCATGGCGCAGGCGTTCGAGTTGCTGTTCGGCATGCCGCGATGGATTGGCTACCTGCTGTCGTCGATCATCGTCATCCCGCTGGTCACGCATGGCGTCACGCTGCTGTCGCGCATCCAGCTGTGGACGCAGCCGCTCTGGCTGGTGTTGCTGGCGCTGCCCTACGCGCTGAGCCTGTGGCGCGAGCCGCAGCACTACACAGCGTTCCTGTCGCTGAACGGCCGGCTGGCCGATGGCGATGGGTTTTCCTGGCACGCGTTCGGTGCCGCGGCGACCGTGGCCGCGGCGCTGATTGGCCAGATTGCCGAGCAGGTCGATTTCCTGCGATTCATGCCGCCGCTGACGCGGACCAACCGCGTTCGCTGGTGGACGGCGCTGATCGCCGCCGGGCCCGGCTGGATTGTGCTGGGTGCCGCCAAGATGGTGGGCGGCGCCTTCCTGGCATTCATCGTGCTGCAGGCGGAGCTGCCAATCGCCCATGCGCTGGAGCCCACACAGATGTACCTGGCCGGCTTTGCGCGCGGCCTTGGCGACGGGTGGCCGACGTGGGCGCCGGTGGTGCTGACCGGGCTGCTGGTGCTGGTATCGCAGACCAAGATCAACATCACCAATGCGTACGCCGGGTCGCTGGCCTGGTCCAATGTGTTCGCGCGGCTCACGCACAGCCACCCGGGACGCGTGGTCTGGCTGGCATTCAATGTACTGATTGCCGTGATGCTGATGGCGATGGGGGTGTTCGAAGCGATGGAGCAGGTGCTGGCCCTCTACGCGCACCTGGCCGTAGCGTGGGTGGGCGCGATCTTCGGCGACCTGGTCATCAGCAAGCCATTGGGGCTCTCGCCGCGCCATGTCGAATTCCGGCGCGCCTACCTGTTCGACATCAATCCCGCCGGGTTCGGCAGCATGGCGCTGGCCTCGGCGCTGTCGCTGCTGATGCATCTGGGCGTCTTCGGCGAAGCGCTGCGGCCCGCATCGATCGGCGTATCGCTGGCGCTGGCGACGGTATTGCCGCCGCTGATCGCGCTGGTGACGCAGAGCCGCTATTTCATGGCGCGCACGCCGGTGGACTTTGGCGCCCGGCATGCGGTGATCCGTTGCACCATCTGCCGAAATCCGTTCGAACGCGAGGACATGGCCGGCTGCCCTGCATACCGAGGACCGATCTGTTCGCTATGCTGCACGCTCGATGCGCGCTGCGGAGATCGCTGCAAGCCGGGCGCCAGCGCGCCGGAGCAGATTGCCACCGCGCTTGCCCGGGTGCTGCCGGCGGGCACCCCGCCGGTGGCCGCACGGCGCATCGGCCAGTTCGTGCTGATGCTGGCCGGCATGGTGTTCGCGTTTGGCACGCTGCTCTGGCTGCTCTATACGCAGGAGCGTCTATCGGGCGTGCTGGCATCGGCCGGGACGCCCGGCGGCGCGTTGTTCCTGAAGATCGGCGCGGGGCTGACGCTGTTCTCGGCCGTGGCGGCATGGTGGCTGGTGCTCGTCAATGAAAGCCGTACGGTGGCGCAGGAAGAGTCCGAACGCCAGAATGTGCTGCTGCAAAAGGAAATCGACGCGCACCGCCAGACCGATGCGCTGCTGCAGCACGCCAAGGATGTGGCGGAGAAGGCCAACGTCGCCAAGAGCCGCTTTATCACCGGCATGAGCCACGAGATGCGCGCTGGCCTGAATTCGATTCTCGGTTACTCGCAGTTGCTGCTGCGCGCGTCGGCGCTGCCAATTGCCTGCCGCGAGGACGTGCGCACGATCGGGCGCGCCGGCGAACACCTGTCAAGCCTGGTGGACGGCTTGCTTGAGCTGTCCCGCATCGAGGCCGGCAAGCTGCGGCTCGAACAGGAAGCCGTGTCGCTGGAATCCCTGTTCGACGATCTGGTCCGGATGTTCCGGCCCCTGGCCGCGGCGCGCGGGCTGGCCTTCCACTATCGCGTGACGGGCCGGCTGCCGCTGCACGTGCATGGCGATTCCAAGCGGCTGCGGCAGATTGTCATCAACCTGGTCAGCAACGCGATCAAGTTCACCGATCATGGTTCCGTCACGCTGACCGTACGGCATCAGCGCGAGCTTGCCACGATCAGCGTGAGCGATACCGGCCCCGGTATTCCCGCCGAAGACCAGGCGCGCATCTTCGATCCGTTCGAGCGCGTCACGCCGCACGACGACCGCGAAGGCATCGGTCTGGGGCTGGCCATCGTCCGGCTGCTGGCAGAACTGATGGGCGGCGACATCGTGGTGCGCAGCGCGCCCGGCGAAGGCAGCGAATTTCTGGTGCGGCTCTATCTGCCGGCGGTCTCGGCCGTGGTTGCACCGCGCAAGACAGTGCCGGCCAGGCCGCTGCCGGCCGATGCGCGCGTGCTGATCGTCGACGACAGGGCGGCGCATCGGGCTGTGCTGCGCGGTTTCCTGGCGCCGCTCGACCTGGCCGTGCACGAGGTGGGCGAGGGCGCGCAGGTGTTGCCCGAGCTGCGTGACTGGCGGCCGCAACTGGTGCTGCTGGACCTGAACCTGCCCGATGCCTCGGGCTGGGACCTGTGTCGCCAGATCCGCAACGAGCAGCCTGCGCCGCAGGTGGTGATCGTGTCCGCCAATGCGCATGAAAACACCGAGGAGGCCCGCCAGTTGCACGGCTACCTCGGCTTTGTCAGCAAGCCCGTGCGCGAGGCGGAACTGATCGATATGGTGCATCGGGCGCTGTCGCTGGCGCCTGCCCCGCAGCCACCGCAGCCACCGGCGCAGCCCGACGACGAGACGTTGCGCGAGCTGCTGGCGATGGGGGCGACCGGCCGACTGCGCGCTGCCGAAGCACAATTGTCGGAACTGGCGCAGGGAGGCGGCGCCGTTGCGGCCTGGGCGCGCCAGATGCTGGTGCTGGCACAAACCGACGCTGCGGCCCTGACCGCTTCACTTGGCGAGGCGCTTCATGCAACCCGATCCTGATACCCGGCGCCTGTCTGGCGCCATCGAGACACGTGTGCTGGTGGTGGACGACAGCGCCGACGCACGTGGCATGCTGACCCGTGCCCTGGGCGACGAGGCCATGCTCGTGCATGCGGCATCGAGCGGCAACGCCGCGCTCGATGCGCTGGCGTACTTCGCGCCCGATGCCGTGCTGCTCGATGTCGACATGCCCGGCATGGACGGCTTTGCCACCTGCGAGGCGCTGATGGACCGCCACGCCGACCTGCCCGTGATCTTCATGACCGGGCTGGGAGACACCGGGCATGTCGTGCGCGGCTTCGAAGTGGGAGCCTGCGACTATGTGACCAAGCCCGTGGTCATTGCCGAGGTGGTTGCACGTGTGCGGTCCCATGCCAGCAAGGCGCGCCTGGCGCGCAGTGCCCGCGAGGCGGTGCTGGGCAGCACGGTGCCGATGTTTGCGGCCGGAGCCGATGGCCGCTGGCTGTGGAGCAACGCCAGCGCGACGCAGGTGTGGCTCGACCGGGGCTGGCCGGCGCCAGTGGCGGGCGGCGCGTTGCCGCCAGGGCTGCACGCTGCGCTGCAGCGGCTGCGGCTTGCGGCGCATGTCACGCTGGATACCATGTCGCTGCGCCGCCTGACCGGCGAGGCGGCGGACTGGATGGTGGTCGAGATCGGCGCGTCCGCATTGCCGGGGCAAGGGGGCGATACCGGTACCGATGCCGATGTCCCGGGTGCCGGCGGGGCCGTGCCGGCGCTCACCGCGCGCGAGGCCGAAGTCATGGCCTGGGTGGCGCGCGGCAAGACCAACCGCGATGTGGCGGAAATCCTGGGCATGAGCCCGCGTACGGTCAACAAGCACCTGGAACACATCTACGAAAAGCTGGGCGTGGAAACGCGTACGGCCGCCGTGGCCGCAGCGCAGCGGCGCAACAGCGCAACGGCGTAGCCGGCCAGCGGGTGTCGGGCGCATGCGCCCGGATCGGGCCGCCTACGGGTGTGCCTGTCTGGTACGGGCTTGCCTATTGGCATGGGCCCGTCTGTCGGCATGGGCTCGCCGGCCGGCCGGCCCTGCCGCGCAGCCTGCCCACGCGGTCACGCCATTGGCATAGCTCGTCCAGCCGAAAGTGCTGCAACTTGCCGGCCAGGATCATCGCCAGGTCCGACTGCGGCAGGCGCAGCAACGCGGCGGCGTCGGCCAGCGTGACGCGGGCCGCCCGCAGGCCGCGTTCCAACTCCATGACGATCGCGGCCTTGCGCGGAATGTCTTCGGCGTCGGCAAAGCCGAGACGGGCGTAGACGTTGTCCGGTCCATAGACAAAGCTGAACATGGCGCTTCCTGCCTGGTACTGCCGAATGCGGCGACGCTGCGAACTATAGGCGGGACCAGCCCCGAAATCGCCAGCGGAAACATGTCGCCGTGTTACGCCGTATTGCAGCACGCGGCAGCGCGATTCCCATGTGTGGCGCGGGTCTCGTGCGCGGTCTCCCCCACTTCGGAAGGGCGCGAATTCCGTTCAGTTGACCCGACAACGCACCGTTAGCCGATAGCTGGAGAGGCCGAGGATACGGCCCGGACGGGAAACTTCGCGGACAACACACATCATGCCCAGCCAGTGAATCCAGATATCGGGAGGTAACGCCAATGCAACTTTTTCAACGAATGACCGTCTTCCAGCGCATCATGTCGGCCTTTGCGGTCGTGCTGGCCATGACATGTGGAATGGGCGGCTTCGCGCTGTTCGAACTGGCCCGCGTGGGCGATGCCACGCGCGATATCAAGGACAACTGGATGCCGTCGGTGCGCCATTCCCTTGAGATGAAGAGTCAGTTGAACGCGTATCGCACGTCGGAGTTGCAGCATGTGCTGTCTGCCTCGGAGGAGGAATTTCGCCGGTACGAGGCCCTGATGGGCAAGCAGCTCGATGCCTTCCGCGATGCCGAGAAGATCTTCGCCAGCCTGCTGAGCACGGAAGCCGAGCGCCTTACGTATCGCGAGATGATGGCGCTGATGACGCAGTACCTGGCCGTTCATGACAAGCTGCTGGCGCTGTCGCGCAGCGGCGACCGCCAGGGCGCGGTGACCATGCTGCGTGGCGAGTCGTTCCAGGTACGCAGCCAGCTGGAAGCCAGTATCGACAAGGCGGTCCAGCAGAACGTGACTGGCTCGGAAGCCAGCGGCACGCACGTGGAGCAGGTCTTTGCATCGGCACGAAACCTGATGATCGGCGCGCTGCTGACGATGGCAGTACTGGTCGTCGCGCTGGCACTGGTGCTGGCGCGTGGCCTGGTGCGCCAGCTGGGCGGCGAGCCGGCTTACGCGGCGCAGGTGGCCGGCGAGGTGGCGGCAGGCAATCTGGCGCTGGAAGTGGTGCTGAAGCCGGGCGATACGTCCAGCATGCTGCACGCGATGAATCGCATGCGCCTGACGCTGGCCGATATCGTCCATCACATCAAGGCATCCAGCGAGGCGGTGGCTGCTGCTTCGGGGCAGGTCGCCCAGGGCAACGTCGATCTTTCGCAGCGCACCGAGGAGCAGGCATCGGCGCTGGAACAGACCGCCGCCAGCATCGAGGAACTGGCCGTCACGGTCAGGCAGAACGCCGACAACGCAGGCCATGCCGACAAGCTCGCGCAAAGTGCATCGTCGCTGGCCGAGAAGGGCGGGCAGGTGGTGGGCGACGTGGTCAGCACCATGGGCGATATCTCGAGCAGCTCGGGCCGCATCGTCGACATCATCAGCGTGATCGAAGGCATTGCGTTCCAGACCAATATCCTGGCATTGAACGCGGCCGTGGAAGCCGCCCGCGCTGGCGAGCAGGGACGCGGCTTTGCCGTGGTGGCCGGCGAGGTGCGCTCGCTGGCACAGCGCAGTGCGTCGGCCGCCAGGGAGATCAAGGAACTGATCGAAGGCTCGGTCAGCAAGGTGCAGGAAGGCTCGGCGCTGGTCGATAGCGCCGGGCAGACCATGCACGAGATCGTGGAGGCCGTACGGCAGGTGTCGCAGCTGGTGGCCGATATCTCGGCGGCGTCGACGGAGCAGACCAGCGGTATCGAGCAGGTGAACGCGGCGGTGACGCAGATCGACGACGTGACCCAGCAGAACGCGGCGCTGGTGGAAGAGGCCGCTGCTGCAGCCACGGCGCTTGACGAGCAAAGCCGCAATCTGCTGTCGTCGGTGGCCGTGTTCAGGCTGTCGGCGCGGCGCGGTGCGTCACACAGTAGTGACACGCACGGCTTCGGCCGCGGCGGGGTGCTGGCGCTGACCTGACACCGGGCAGCCGTTGCACGCACCAGGAAAGCCGGAGCCCGTCTCCGGCTTTTTCGTTCCGGGCCGCCGGTAATCCTTACACGGGCTGCATATTCCGGCCAGGCCGCTCAAGGCCTGGCTTGCCGCTACCAGAACGTGGCCGCGTAGCCGACCAGGATCAGCGCAATCGCGATCAGGAAGACCGGGTGTGTCCACGTATAGCGCCGGTTTCCACGCAGTTTCTGCATCTTTTCTTCGCGGTCCTGCACGTCGCCTTGCTGCATGGGTGTCCTCCTCGAAGTCCGGGGCCCGACGGGCCGACAGGTCGTGGTGTGCAGGATGCGTGCCATGCGCGGCGGCCACCGTCCCGGCAACAAGGCCAGACACCGGGCGGCGGGCTTGGCACAATAACAGGCTTCGCGCGTTCCGTTGTCAGCCGGCGATCGACCCGCGCGCCCGGCAAAGGAGAGATGACCGAATGACGGTGCCAGATATGTCCGCCTCGCCCGATCCATCCAACGCATCCGGTTCGTCAGACCCGCGCGCCCGTGCGCCCGCCATCGGCCTCGGCAGCGCGGCGCGCGACCTCTACCGCGCGCTCTGGCGCCATGCGCACGGCGTGCGGGGCCAGATGCTGGGTGCCGCCAGCCTGTTGTCGGCGGCGCAGTTGCTGCGGCTGACCATGCCGTGGCTGGCTGCACAGGCGATCAATGCGCTGCAGCAGGGCCAGATGGAAGTGGCCGGCCGCTGGATTGTCTACCTGATCGGCATCTACCTGTTGTCGTGGCTGCTGCATGGCCCGGGGCGCGTGCTGGAGCGCAATGTGGGCGTGCGGGTGCGCGAGCGGCTGTCCGACCAGCTCTACGCGCGCATTGCGTCTGCGCCGCTGGCCTGGCGAGATGGCCGGCACTCGGGCGAGCTGCAGCACCGCGTGGTGCAGTCCAGCCGGGCGCTGTCCGACTTCGCGCAGAACCAGTTCGGCTATTTGCAGAGCGCATTCAACTTCGTGGGCCCGATCGTGGCGCTGGCGCTGCTGTCGCGTACCAGCGGCGTGATCGCGGTCACCGGCTATGTGGTCATCGCGCTGATCATCTTGCGTTTCGACCGCACGCTGATGCAGCTGGCCCGTGCCGAGAATGACGCGGAGCGCCGCTATGCCGCCGCGCTGCTGGATTTTGTCGGCAACGCGGGCACGGTGATCGGCCTGCGGTTGCAGGCCGCGTCGCGCAAGCTGCTCGACCATCGCATGGCGGCCGTGATGGCGCCGTTGCGCCGTGCAGTGGTGGTCAACGAAGGCAAATGGTTTGCCGTCGACCTGCTTGGCATGGGGCTGACGTGGATTTTGGTGGTGGTGTACGTGCTGCAGGCGCGCCAGCCGGGCCAGGCCGTGTTGCTGGGTACGGTCTTCATGATCTACCAGTATGCGCAGCAGGCCGCGACGGTGGTTGGCGCGATGGCGTCGAATTTCCAGAGCTTCGCGCGCATGCATACGGACTACGGCAGCGCCGAGCCGATCTGGGAAACGCCCGGCGATCCGGACGCGGCCGTGCCCGCGGTGATACCTGATGCGCCGTGGCAGACGCTGGAACTGCGCGGCGCCACCTGGCGCTATGCCGACGATGCACGCGGCGGCCTGCACGGCATCGACCTGCAACTGCGGCGCGGTGCGCGCATTGCGCTGATCGGTCCCAGTGGCGGCGGCAAGAGCACGCTGCTGCGCGCACTGGCGGGCCTCTATCGCCCGCAGCACGGCGAACTGCGGCGCGATGGCATGGCGGAGGACTGGATCGAACTGCGCGCGCTTGCCACGCTGATTCCGCAGGAGGCCGAGGTGTTCGAAGCCAGCGTGGAGGAGAACCTGACCTTTGGCGAGCCGGCCGATGCGGCGGCGCTGCAGGCCGCCGTGCATACGGGCGTGTTCGACGAGGTGTTGCAGCGC
>NZ_BBQI01000045.1 GCF_001652915.1 Cupriavidus sp. D384 | reverse complement strand
GGCGAGCCCGCTCAGCGAGCGCGGCGGCAACCTGTCCGGCGGCCAGCGGCAGCGGCTGGCGCTGGCGCGGGGGGCGCTGGCCGCGCAGGGCAGTTCGCTGTTGCTGCTTGACGAACCGACCAGCGCGCTTGACCCGCAGGCCGAAGGCCGCGTATTCGACCGCATGTTCGCGGCCTTTCCGTCGGCCTGCATCGTCGCATCGGTGCATCGGCCCAGCCTGCTGGCCCGCTTTGACACCCTCGTGGTGGTCGAGGCTGGCCGGGTGGTCGATGCCGGGCCGCGCGACGAAGTGCTGGCAAGGCGCGGCGACTGATCCGGACGCGCCCTGAACCCGCCGCCAGAGCGGCCGGCGGGTGCCCTTACATCAGCGAGTCGGTCGAGTAGGCGACCCCATCGCGCCCGGGGTCGGCCCCGCCGTGCAGCGCTGTGCCGTCGATATGCACCGCATGCACCCATCCGATCGTGTAGTTGTACGGATTGCGGATCACCTCGTAGCCCTGCTGTTCGAGCTGCCGGCAGACCGCGCGCGGAATGCGGTTGCAGACGTCGATGGCATTGCTGGTCGACGAGAAGCGCGGCGCCGACACGGCGTCCTGGATCGGCATGCCGTGGTCCACGGCGTTCAGGATCACCTGCAGCACGCCCATGGCGATCTGTGTGCCGCCCGGTGCGCCGAGCACGATTTCGGGCTGGTTGTCGCGGAACACGATGGTGGGGCACGACGACGTGAAGCGGCGCTTGCCCGGGGCGATGCTGCCGGCCCGGCCTGGCCGGGGATCGAAGACGCCCATGCATCCGTTGTACATGAAGCCCATGCCGGGCGTGATGGCGCCCGACGGCATCGCCAGCGAATGGGTCAGCGACACACAATTGCCGTCGCCATCCACCACCGACAGGTGCGTGGTATCGCGCGGCACCGCGTGTCCGGGGTTGACGCGCGTGACGGACACCTTCTCGTGCGCGCGCACGGCTGCGGCGGTCTGCGCGGCGCGCTCGGCGGACAGCAGGCGTTCCAGCGGGATGTCGACGAAGGCCGGATCGCCCAGATGCTTGTCCTTGTCGACGGTGGCCTGCTTCATGACTTCGCAGACGATGCGCAGGTACTCGGGCGAGTTGTGCGGCATCGAGCCCAGGTCGAACTGCTCCAGCGCGTGCAGCATCTCCAGCAGCATCGCACCGCCACCGGGCGGCTGGTTGGTGGCAATGACACGGTCGCGGTAGCGGCCGAACAGCGGCTTCTGGCGGATCACGCGGTAGTCGGCCAGGTCCTGGCGGCTCAGCAGGCCGCCGTTGGCCTGCATGTCGGCGACGATGGCATCGGCAATCGACCCGCTGTAGAACGCATCGGCCCCTTCGCGGGCAATCACGTCGAGCATATCGGCCATGTCGGGGTTGACGATGGGTGCGCCGATGGGCCGCGGCCAGCCGTCTTCGCGGCAGTAGATGCGGCGGCCCGATTCGCTGAAAGCCAGCCGCTCGCGGTTGCTGGCGCGGCCGAGCGTGGCTTCGTCCATCCAGAACGCGTGCATGCCGGGACGCACGAAATAGCCGTCACGGGCCCAGGCAATGGCCGGTGCCACCACCTCGCGCCATGGCAGGCGGCCGTGGGCCGCGTGCATTGCTTCCAGGCCGCGCAGCGTGCCGGGGGTGGCGATCGATTGGTAGCCGATATCGTTCAGGCGGCCCTTGATGAAGAAGCCGAAGCCGTCGCGTGCCTCGCCCTCCAGCAGGTCGGCCCACATGTCGGGCCGCGCGCTGGCTGGGGCCGTGGCGTGGAAGTCGAAGTACTCGTGTGCGCGCGCGTCGCGCATGTAGACCGCACCGGTGCCAAAGCCCGCGATGCCGCACATCAGCGGATCGACCACGGTCTGCGCCAGCGCGCAGGCCACGGCCGCATCCACGGCGTTGCCGCCTGCCTTCAGGATCTCGACGCCCGACTCGGCCGCTTCCGGCTGCGGGCAGACCACCATTCCAGGATTCGTCATGGGAGGGTCCTTACCTGGATTGGAAGTCGACGGAGCCCAGCGCTTCCTGCACCTTGGCGGTGTCGCGCACGGTCATCTGCATCAGCATGCCGGACGGGCCGGGCATTGGCACCACCTGCATGGTCCTGAGCTTTTCCAGCGTGCCCTTGTCGGCCAGGAAGACCTGCGATGCGGCGTGCAGGCGCTTCACGACATCGGGCGACGTGCCGGCCTTGGCGGCCACGCCCATCCAGCCCAGATCATCAAGCCCCGACAGGCCCAGTTCGGATGCCGTTGGCACGTCCGGCAGGTCTGGCAGCCGCTTCGGCGCGAACAGCACCAGCGGCACGAGCTTGCCGGCCCGAATCTGCGGCATGGCCGTGCTCAGCACCGGCGCCATGACCTGCGTCTGCCCGCCGACAGTGGCGACCACGCCATCGGGCTCGCCCTTGTATGGCACGTGCGTCATATGGATGTTCTGGTTCTTCTGGAACAGCTCGACCACCAGGTGGGTGGAATTGCCGTTGCCCGACGACGCGAAATTGATCTTGCCCGGCTTGGCCCTGGCGGCAGTCACCAGATCGGCCAGGGTGCGGAAGCCAGTCTGCGGATTGGCAACCAGCACGAACGGCACCGTGGTCAGCACCGACACGGGGGTGAAGTCGGTTTCGGGCTTGTACGACAGCGGGGCGTAGGCGAACTTGTTCAGCACCATCTGCGAGACCCCGGCCAGGAACAGCGTGCACCCATCGGCAGGTTGGGACAGCACGTACTTGGCCGCGATCACGCCACCGGCGCCAGCCTTGTTTTCCACGAGCACGGTGGTGCCCAGTTCCTTCGAGGCGGTTTCGGCCCACATGCGCGCCAGCGTATCGGTGCTGCCGCCGGCCTGCTGCGACACCACCAGCTTGATCGGCCGCGTGCTCCCGGCTTCGCCGCAGGCCCAGCCCGGCGCCGAGGCACCCACTGCGAGCATCGCGGCCAGCAGTTTCCCCATGATGGAGATTTTTCTCATGTCGTGTCCTTCTTGATCAGTGGTTCCATGGATTGTTCCGCGGCCGCAGAAGCGTCAATATTCGCCCGGGAAGCGCGGAACGGCCAATGAAATGTTCCGAACCTTGTATGAGTATTTGTTCATGTCGCAGTCTCCGGACACCGTGGCCTGGGCGCGCCGGTTGCGGATGCGTCACCTTGAATCGTTCCTGGTCCTGCACGAGGCTGGCACGCTGACGCTGGCCGCCCAGCGGTTGCACATGACCCAGTCGGCCATGTCGCACTGGCTGGGCGAGATGGAGGATCTGGTCGGCACGAAGCTGGTGCTGCGCGGCAAGCAGATGAAGCTGACGGCGGCCGGCGAGGCCGTGCGCAAGCTGGCGCTAAGGGTGCTGGGCGAAGTAGGGCGGACCAACGCCGAGCTGCTGTCGCTGGCAAAGGGCGACGTGGCGCGCGTGCATATCGGCAGTGTGACGGCGGGTATCGCCCATCTGATTCCGCGTGCCGTGCTGGCCTTCCAGGCGCGCCATGCCGATGTGTCGTTCCAGGTGACCGAAGGCGTGTTCAACGCGCTGCTGAGCGGGCTGGAGGAGCGCGAGTACGACCTGGTGGTGGGTTCGATCGATGCCCGCGCCTACGGCCAGCATCTGGAGCACGAGGTGCTGTTTGCCGACGACATCGCGATTGTGGTCGGGCCGGACCATCCGCTGGCGGCGGCACGCAGCGTCGGCTGGGCCGACGTATTCGGCTTTCCGTGGCTGATGCCGCCGCGCGACACGCTGATGCGCGTGCGGCTGGAAAACACCTTGCTGGAACGCGGTGGCGCCGGCATCAAGCCGAAGATCGAAACAGGATCGATCGTGGTGCTGGAATCGGTGGTGCGCGCCAGCGACCATGTGGGCGTCTGTTCGGCCGCCATGGCTGCGCACCTGCAGCGCCGTGGGCTCGTTTCCATCCTGCCGCTGGCCGATGTGGGGTCATTCGGGCCCGTGGGGGCGGTGTGGCGGCGGGGCGGCGCCGACGAAATGCTGCTCGACTTTGTCTCACTGCTTCGCAGCGAGGCCGGGCGGATCGACGGCGGCGGCTGACGTGCCGGCGGCCGTCAGGCTGCCCAGCGGGCTGACGCCTTTCCAGGCGCCTGTTGCGATGGCATCGACAATCAGCTTCAGCAACGCGTCTTCCACCGTCTTGCAGGCCAGGCTGAGCCGTGCGGCGCCTGCCACGCAGAGGAACACGCGGCGCACCAGCGACGAATCGGAGATCGGCACGCACGCGAACGCCTGCGGCGGTTCGGTGGCCAGCGCGCTCCAGGGCAGGATGGTCCACCCCATGCCGGCGCTGACCGCCGACAGCAGCACCGACACCGCGCTGGTCTCGGCCACAAGCTTCAGCTCGAGCCCGGCGGCCACGAAGGCACGGTCGGTCAGCACCCGTACCGAATTGGGAAAGCTCGGCAGCAGCAGCGGCAACGCGGCCATCTCGGCCAGCGTCAGCGCCGTGTCGCGCTGCGCCGATGCCGGGCCTACGGCCATCAGGTCTTCGTCCAGCAACGGCACGAGATGCATGTTCGGACGCTGCTGGGCATCCATGGCGATGCACAGGTCGAGCTTCTGCGCCGTGACAAGTTCGGCCAGGTCGGCGCTGCTGCCTTCCACGATCTCGACCGTCACGTCCGGCACGCTGCGCGTGACGAACTGCAGCAGCGGCACGGCCAGCACGCGCGACGTGCTGGTCGGCAGGCCCACGCGGACATGGCCCGACGGCACATCGCGGCCATGCCGAACGGCCGCATGCGCTTCTTCCATCTGGCGCAGCACCATCTTGGCGTGCCGGTACAGGATCTGGCCGGTCTCGGTGGGACGCGCGCCAAATGGCCCGCGCACCAGCAGCTTGGCGCCCAGTTCGGCCTCCAGGTTGACCACGTGCTGGCTCAGCGACGGTTGGGCAATATGCAGCGCATCGGCCGCGGCGGTAATGCTCTCGAGTTCGACGATGCGCGCGAAATAGCGAAGCTGCCGGAAATCCATGACTGCGAAAACGTGGGAACGGGATGCCCACTCTAGCACTTCATGTGCCGGGGCAGGCATCGTCCCGGCGTCAGCGGCCGCTTGCCTGCGCGGCTACGGGCACGTCGATATGGCAGCCGCCGCTGCCAAGGTGCAGGGTCAGCAAAGGTGGGCGGCCATGAGGTACCTGCGGAAAGTGGCCACGGTCGGCACCCGCGATGGACACCCGCAGCCGGCTGCCTGCCGCCAGCGTCCACGCCATCGGAAGCAGTGCGAAGTCCAGCGCGACGGGCTCGCCGGGGATCAGCCGTTCGGCATCGGCACGGCGGTGCGCGCGATAGGGCCAGGTCGTGCGGTACTCCGCAGGGCAGGGTTCCGTCTTCCGGTGGGACGCGCGCAGCATGCCCTCGGTGATATAGCGCACCGTGCCATCGGCTTCCACTTCGGATAGGTAGACGAACACCGCCGCGTCGGGCTGCGACGACGCCACCTGCAGATGTGCCACCACATGGCCCGCAATCGCCATCGGCGATGCCAGAGGCGCCGAGTCGAAATGGGGCAGTGCCGCTTGGTGCGGGCCCCAGTCGGCGTAGTAGTCCTCGATATTGGCGGCCCCCAGCCGCTCGTAGCGCGTCTGGCGGCCCGTGCTCCAGTCGAAGCTGACCTGGGTAGTGGCCGTGGTGGCCCCTGGCTGCGGTGTGGCCGACAGCACCCCCCCATCGGTCAAATGCAGCCGCGTGCTGGCCGGGGCGGGCGGCCAGGCATCGGCCGGTTGCCACTGGTTGTCGTGGATGCTGTGGTAATGCACGCGCGCTTCGCGTTCCAGGCCGGTGGGCAGGCCAAGGAGGTGATGGTCGAAGAAGCGCAGCACTTCGCCCAGCAGCGGGAAGTCGGACGCGGCGCGGTCGCGCCAGGGCGACACGTTGGTACGCGCACCATGGTCCCAGGGGCCCAGCAGCAGGCGGCTGTCGTGCGACGGCAGCGACAGGAAGCGTGTAATGGCGCCGTTGGCGTAGCCGCCGCCGTCGTACCAGCCAGAGATCGAATACACGGCCACGTCGGGCGCGATGCCGTCGAGATACCGGTACGGGCTGCAGCTGCCGGAATCGAGCGACGGGTCATGGAAGGCGGCGCCATCGCGATAGGCGAACTCGGGCGCCAGATCGGCCAGCGTGAAATTGTTGCGGTGCTCGGCGACCGCGGCGCCCACCAGCGCGCCGTCGGCGTCTTCGTCGGTGCGCTCGGGGCCTTCGAAGGTCGGGTCGTTGAAATAGGGAAAGCCGGCCACCAGGTCGCGGCGGTCCTGGTCCAGTGCAAGCATCAGCTCGTCATAGGCTTGCACCCAGACCTTGGACAGCATGCCGCCCGGGTAAAGCTGCTCGCTGTAGATATCGGATACCGAGAACAGCGGCGCGATGGCCTTGACCGCCGGATGGCCGGTACTGGCCAGGAAGCAGGCCGCGGCGCCCAGATAGGAAATGCCGGTGGAGCCGATCCTGCCGTTCGACCATGGCTGGCTGGCAATCCATTCGGCCACTTCGTAGTAGTCGTCGCGTTCGGTGGGCGACCGCAGCGCGTCGCGCGTGCCGAAGCTGGCGCCCGTGCCGCGCACATCGACCACGACCACGGCGTAGCCCTTGGGCACGAAGGCATCGCGGTACTTGGCGCCGTTGGGGCTCGGTTCCGCGCCCTGCCGGGACAGGCGGAAGCGCCGGTAGTACGGCGTGAAGATCACCACGGTGGGGAAGGCTTCGGGAGCGGCGGTGCCCGGCAGCGGCTGCGGCAGGTACACGTCGGCGGCCAGGCGGCAGCCGTCGCGCATGGGCAGATAGCAGGAGGCCGGCTGGGCCGGTACGGAGAAGGCGGACGGGCGGCTTGCCAGATAGGCGGACGGCGGGGTCAGCCACGCGTTGCCACGGGTATCGATGTCGGACATGACGGTGTACTTGTGCGGAAGGGCCTGAATAACGGCCCCATGGTACGGAGCGGCCCGCCGGTTCCGGAAAGACGAAATTCCGATCCGGTCATAGGCCGGCCCTATGACCCGTCAGACGTCCGTGCGCCAATGCGCGTGAAAACCTGCGTGCCAGGCACAAGGCCGGTGCCTGGCGGTGGGATGCTGCATTGCAATAGTGCGCAGGGGCCCCACGGATGGGCAGTCGTCTCAGGGTTTGCCCAGGGCATAGCCCCGGCCTATGTTGGCATCGACAATCCGTATTGGTCGCGGGTCGCGCAGATCCATACCATCGTCATGAATATTTCGTGACTGGCTTCGATTCGATTGGAGAGTATTGATGTACCGACGTTTGATGGCTTCCGCGTTCATCGCCTCGGCGGTGTTGTGCCATGGCGCTGTGCAGGCCCAGGATGCGTACCCGGCGCGGCCGATCCGCATGATCGTGCCGCAGTCGGCCGGCTCGGGCGGCGACGTGGTGGCGCGGCTGCTCAGTGACCGGCTGTCGCAAGACCTGGGGCAGTCCATTGTCGTGGACAACCGCCCCGGTGCGAACGGCATCGTGGCGATGAGCACCGTAGCCAAGGCGGCACCGGATGGCTACACCGTGCTGCTGACGGGCGTGTCGCAGATCAGCTTCAACCCGCACCTGTATGCGTCGCTGCCGTACAACCCGCAGAAGGACTACACGTTCATCTCGCCGGTGGTTGACACGCCGTTCGTGATCGTTGCCAGCAAGGCCAGCGGCATTACGTCGATGCAGGGCTTCATCGACAAGGCGAAGCACAAGCCGGGCGGCCTCACGTTCAGCAGCGCCGGCGTGGGCAATTCCACGCACCTGGCCATGGAAGTCGTGGCGGACAAGCTGGGCCTGAAGATGACCCATGTGGCCTACAAGGGCTCTGGCCCGGCGCTGACTGGCGTGGTGGCGGGCGAGGTCGACGCGATGGTGAGCGTGCTGGGCGCAGCGCTGCCGCAGGTAACGGGCGGCACGGTGGTGCCGGTAGCCATCGTCGGGCAGCAGCGCGTGAAGGAATTGCCGAACGTGCCGACCCTCAAGGAGGCTGGCATCGATGTGCCGTTGATGCCAAGCTGGTACGCACTGGTGGGCCCGGCGGGCCTGGATCCCAGGATCGTGACCCGGCTCAACACCGCAGTGCAGGCGGCACTGGCCGATCCGCAGATCAAGGCCAGGCTGGCATCGTTGTATCTGTTCCCGGTGGTGGGCAGCGCCGATGCCATCAAGCAGCGTGCGATGTCGGAGTCGAAGGTCTGGGGTGACTTCATCCGCAAGCGCGGCATCCAGGGTTCCTGACGGCTGCCCGAAACCCGTGGCTGGTGATGCCCGGCGCTAGTGCGGCAGGAAGAAGAACGTCAGCGCCAGCGTGAAGTAGACCACCAGCAGTTGTACGCCCTTGAACCAGTCGGCGTGGCCATCGTTTGCCATCTGGGCGGTGACCAGCACGGAAAGGGCCACGATCAGCACCAGGGCCGGGCGGAACGCCAGGTCCATCGGCGAAGGCCCGATGACAAGGCTGGCAAGCACCAGTACCGGTGCCACGAACAGGGCAACCTGCACGCTGGAGCCTACCGCGATCGAGAATGACAGGTCCATGCGGTTGTTCAGCGCGGCCGTGATGGCGGTGGCGTGCTCGGCGGCATTGCCCAGTATTGCCACGACGAACGCCCCGACGAAGATGTCGCTCAGGCGGTACTGCTGCATCATGGGTGCCAGGGCACCGACCATGATCTCGCTCATCCATGCGGTGCCCGCCGTGGCAACCACCAGCATGGCGATGGGCCGGCCTATCGATGCGCGGGGCGCGGGTGTATCGGGCTGAGGCTGGGTGCCGGCCGCTGCCGGTGCAGGGGCCGCCCGGAATAGTGCCGGGTGCGTGATCAGCGAGAACACCAGGTAGAGCGCGTAGACCGCCAGCAGGACCACCGAGATCGAAATGCTGAGCCGGTGCAGCGACACCGTGGCGCCTTCCACGGCTTCGAACGTGGCCGGCAGGATCAGGGCAACGGCAGAGAGAATCAGCATCGTTGCCTGCGACCGCGCGCCGCGCGGGTTGAACTGCTGTTCGTGGTGGCGGACGCCGCCGGCCAGCATGGCCGCGCCGAACACCAGCAGCATGTTGCCGACGATCGAGCCGACGATGGACGCTTCCACCACCTCGTGCAACCCGGCCTGCAGCGCCACCAGCGCGATGATCAGCTCGGCGGCGTTGCCGAACGTCGCATTGAGCAGCCCGCCGACGCCTTCTCCCAGATGCTCCGCCAGCTGCTCGGTGGCGTGGCCCATCCTGCCGGCAAGCGGCAGGATCGCCAGGGCCGAGACGGCAAAGATCAGGAGATGACGGTCGGCGGCAAAAATTTCGATTGCAATCGAAACAGGAACAAAGATCAGAAGCCAGTTCATCAGGAAAGGATCATGATCACCACCATCCCCCAGATCGTCAAAAGCGTGTTGCCCACCGCGTAGGTGACGGTATAGCCCAGCCCCGGCACCTGGCTTTTGGCCGCTTCGCAGACCATCCCCAGCGCCGCGGTGGTGGTACGCGCGCCGGCACAGATGCCCAGGATCAGCGCCGGGTGGAAGCGGAACACGAACTTCGCCAGGAACATGCCGATGATGAGCGGCACGGCGGTGGCGAAGATGCCCCACAGGAACAGGCTCACGCCCAGTTTCTGCAGGCCGGCGATGAAGCCGGGCCCCGCCGAGATGCCCACCACCGCGATAAATACGTTCAGGCCGACCGAGTTCATGAACCAGAGCGTCGGCTCGGGAATGCGGCCGAACGTGGGATGAATTGCCCGGAACCAGCCGAAGATGATGCCGGCGATCAGCGAACCGCCCGCCGTCGAAATGGTCAGCGGAATGCCCGACACATGGATCACGATGGCGCCGATCAGCGCGCCAACCGTTATCGCCAGCGAGACAAAGGCGACGTCGGTGACCGTGGTGGGGCGGTCCACGTAGCCCAGTTGCTTGGCGGTGGCGTTGATATCCTGCGTGCGCCCCACCAGCGTGATCACGTCGCCGCGATAGAGCTGGGTCTTGGGCAGCACCGGAATCACGGTCTCGGTCGGGCCGCGCTTGATCTTCTTGAGGAACACACCCCGCGCGCCAGGCCAGCGCGCCAGTTCCTGCAGCGGCTTGCCGTCCACCTCCTTGTTGGTGATGTAGACGTCGACGCCTTCGGTCTGGATATTGAGCAGCTCCGCGTCTTCGACCTCGCGGCCGCTCGGGCCCAGGCGCAGGATCATCTGGTCGCGCTTGCCACCGATGGCTACCACGTCGCCCGGTTCGATCAGCGTGTGCTGGTCAACCTCGATGATCTTGCCGTTGCGCCGGATGCGCTCGATAAAGGCCCGCACGCCGTCGTGCGTGCCCGCTTCAAGCTCGCCAACCGACTTGCCGATGAACTGGCTGTCGGGTGCCACGGAGTAGGCGCGCACCTCGAAATCATGCCATTCGGTGCCCCCGCCAGCCGATGAGCCAGCGCCCAGCATCTGCTCGTACTCCTTGCACGCGGCCACCAGGTCGATGCCCAGCAGCTTGGGCCCGATCTGGGCCAGGATGATGGCCGACCCGACGGTACCGAAGATGTACGTCACCGCATAGGCGATTGGCATGCCGTCCAGCAGCATCTTGGTCTCTTCCGGCGAGCGCCCCAGCCGGTTGATGGCATCGGTGGCCAGACCCATCGAAGCCGAGATGGTCTGCGAGCCGGCGAACAGGCCGGCGGCAGAACCGAGGTCATAGCCGGCGACCATGGCCGCCACCACCGACGCCCCCAGCGAGAGCACCGCCAGGATCACTGCGAAGATCGCCTGCGGCACCCCGTCCCTGGCGATGCCGCGCACGAATTGCGGACCCACCCCGTAGCCGACCGCGAACAGGAACATGAGGAAGAAGACCGACTTCACGTTCGCGGAAATCTTCACGCCGAGGATGCCGATAACGATGGCTACCAGCAGGGTGGACGTCACAGCCCCAAGGCTGAAGCCCTTGAAGCTCTTTCCGCCCACCCAGTAGCCAATTCCCAGTGCCAGGAAAATGGCGATCTCCGGGTAGGCCTTGAGCGTATCAACAAACCAGGTCATGGTATTTGCCTCCTGTTATCGGACCTCAGCGTTTGCGGCGAGACTGGCTGGTCAAGGTGACCGCAATTACTTCTTCTTCGACTTGGTCTCCTTGCCGCCTTCGGTCTCGCGATAGCGCTCCAGGTACTCGTCGCGCAGCTTGCGGACCGAGCGGCCGATCTTGACGTAGTCCTCTTCGTTGAGGTTCGCCAGCGACACGCGACCGGACGGATGCCGCGTGCCAAAGCCGCCGCCGGGCAGCAGCACCACGCCTGCTTCCTCGGCCAGCCGGAACAGCAGTTCGTGCGGCTGGATCGATTCGAGCAGCCACTTGACGAACTCCGGTCCCACCTCGCGGCTCATCTGTTCCACGTCGAGCAGGGTGTAGTAGTCGACGACGTTTTCGTCGACCTCGGCCATTGGTGCGCCCATGCCACGGTACAGGGCGGCCTTGCGGCTGCGGATCAGTCGCTTCATCGCTTTCTTGTAGCTTTCGGCGGTATCCATGAGGGAGAACAGCGAGAACAGCACCATCTGCACCTGCTGCGGCGTGGAGAGGCCTGCGGTGTGGTTGAGGGCCACGGTGCGGCTGTCGGCCACGATGCGGTCGATGAACTGGAGCTTCTCGGGGTCGGTGGTGATCGACGAATAGCGCTTGTTCAGGCCGGCGCGTTCGTCCTTGGGCAGGTTGGCGAGCTTTTCGTCGAACAGGTTTGTCTTGTGCGTGGCAATCACGCCCAGCCGCCAGCCGGTGGCGCCGAAATACTTCGAGTACGAGTAGACCAGGATGGTGTTGCGCGGGCACATGGCGAACAACGACACGAAGTTGTCGGCGAACGTGCCGTAGACGTCATCGGTCAGGATGATCAGGTCCGGGCGCTCCTTGACGATCTCGGCGATGTATTTCAGGCTTTCGTCGCTGACCTTGACCGACGGCGGGTTGCTGGGGTTGACCAGGAAGAACGCCTTGACCTTGGGGTCGCGCAGCTTGTCGAGTTCCTTTTTCGAGTATTGCCAGCCTTCGGCCGGGTCGGCGTCGATCGACAATTCCGTCAGGTGATATTCGGACAACTCGGGAATTTCGATATACGGCGTGAAGATCGGCATACCCAGCGCAATCGTGTCACCGGCCTTGAGCAGGTGATTGACCCGCATGGAATTGAACAGATAGGTCATGGCCGCGGTACCGCCTTCCACGGCATAGAGATCGAAATCCCCAAGGAACGGATGCTTGCCGATCATTTCCCGGCGGATGTATTGCTTGACGATCTTTTCCGTCAACCGGAGCATGCGGTCGGGTACCGGGTAATTGCAGGCCAGGATGCCTTCGCACATCTCGTAGAGGAAATCGCCGCCATCGAGCCCAAGCTGGTCGCGCACGTAGGAGACGGCGCCGGCCAGGAAGCGGACGCCCGGCACGTCGCGGTGCTCGCGCGCAAAGAGATCGAAGCGTTCCTCGATGCCGGCACGGCGTGGAAAGCCGCCGACGCCTTCGGCCAGATACGAGAATGACCGCTCCGATTCGCGCATGGCGAACAGGCCAAGCTGCCAGAAGCCATGGCGCGGCACCGTGGCCAGGAAATTCGGATTGCCGCGGCCGGCATTGAGCATGAGCCGGTTGGACACACTGCCGGCTAGTTTGATCAGCTCGTCCTTCAGCTCGAATGGCGAAAGGCTGGCCAGCTTGGAAGTATCCCGCTTGCTCATCGTGTGTCTCCGGTTCGGTCGAATGTTGCGGCGCGAAATCGGCTGCCCTTTGGGGCGCTTGTCGCGAGCCGCGTGATGGATGGGCATCTTGGCGATCAGGAAAAATCGCGCGCAGGTGCCACGCACTATTCCCAGATACACAACCTAGTCTGCAGAGCGTGTGTGCTCAATTGGGCCAAAGGGCTACTGGAAGGGATTTGCCCGGCATTTGCGGGCAGGATTAGGCCAAGGTCCAATGGAAAAAAGGGCGCCGGCTGCCAAATTCTCTGATTGACTGCATCGCCGTCACGCAGGCATTTGCGCGCAAGAATCCCGGCCACGACGCCGATTTTCCGGAGACAGAACATGGAAGTGGACCAGCAGACATCGAAGCGGGACCTTCACCAGTTTCTGGCTGCATCCGAAGGCCGGATCGACCGCTGGCGTACCCTGCACCGGCTGGCAAAGTCGCTGGCCGCGGCGCCGCAACAGGCGGAATCGTGGATGGGGCCGTGTCGCGACGTGCTGGACGAGCTGCGGCCGCTGGAGCAGCTGAATGGCTATCCGGGTACACAGATCTTCGCGCAGGTGGAGACCCGGTTCGCCGAGCGCGACTGGAACGCGCTCGCGCGCCTGGTGGGGCGCATCAGCACCGCGTTGCTGTCCAACAGCTACCGTGACGGCCACGAAGCGTGGCTGGTCGAGGAAGAGGGCGAGACGCGGCTACCGGAATTCCTGCCGCCGTCGATCGGCAGGGGGCAAAGCCGCAAGCCGTATTTCGAGGTGCTGATCGTCGCCGCAGGCGAGCCGTCCACGTGGGACGACCTGCGCACGTCGTTCCGGCGGCTGCGGCGCGAGGACGACCAGTTCGTGTGCGAGACCGTCGTGGTGGGCAGCTTCGAGGACGCCTTGCTGGCCGCCATCTTCAACTACAACCTGCAAGCGGTGGTGATTGTCGACGGCTTTGTGTTTGCCTCGCAGTTCACGTCGCCCGCCCTGCGCGAGATCATTACGCGCAACACGCCGGTGGGCACCGATGCGGGTGCTGGCGATACGGGTGCAACGCTGGCACGCGTGATACGGCGGTTGCGGCCCGAACTGGACGTGTACCTGTCCACCGACCGTGACGTCGGCCATCTGGCGGGTTCGGAAGAGGCAGCGCCGATCCGGCGCATCTTCTATGGGGCCGAGGAACCGATGGAAATCCACCTGGCGATCCAGGAGGGCGTGAAGGACCGCTACGAGACGCCGTACTTCGACAACCTGAAGCACTATGCGCAGAAGCCGATCGGCACGTTCCATGCGCTGCCGGTGGCGCGCGGCAAGTCGATCTTCAAGTCGAACTGGATTCGCGATATGGGCGAGTTCTATGGCGCCAACCTGTTCCTGGCGGAATCGTCGGCCACGACCGGCGGCCTGGACAGCCTGCTGGAGCCCACCGGCAACATCAAGCGGGCGCAGGAAAAGGCTGCGCGCGCGTTTGGCGGCGACCGCAGCTTCTTCGTGACCAATGGCACGTCCACGGCCAACAAGATCGTCCACCAGGCGTTGCTGTCGCCGGGCGATATCGTGCTGATCGACCGCGACTGCCACAAGTCGCACCATTACGGCATCGTGCTGGCCGGCGCGCAGCCGCTCTACATCGACGCCTATCCGCTGACCCAGTATTCGATGTACGGCAGCCTGGCGATCCGTCCCATCAAGCAGGCGCTGCTGGCGTTGAAGGCCGAAGGCAAGCTCGATCGCGCAAGAATGCTGGTGCTGACCAATTGCACGTTCGACGGCCATATCGCCAACGTGCGGCGCACCATGCTGGAGTGCCTGGCGATCAAGCCCGACCTGATCTTCCTGTGGGACGAGGCGTGGTTCGGCTACGCGCGGTTCTCGCCGCTGCTGCGCATGCGCACCGCCATGGGTGCCGCGTACAAGGTGCGCAAGATGATGCGTGACCCGGCTTACCGCGAGCAGTACGAGACGTTCAAGGCATCGGTGAAGGATATTCCCGATACGGACGCCCGCCTGCTGGACATGCCGCTGCTGCCCGACCCGGACGTGACGCGCGTGCGCGTGTACGAGACCGATTCGATTCACAAGTCGATGTCGGCGCTGCGGCAGGGGTCGATCATCGTGGTGGCCGACCAGGACTTCCACAAGGTCGAGGCGCCGTTCAAGGAGGCGTTCTTCACCCATACGTCGACGTCACCGAACCTGCAGATCATCGCGTCGATCGACCTGGCACGCCGTCAGATGGAACTGGAAGGCTATGAACTGGTGCAGCGCGCGCTGCAGCTGGCCATCGAAATGCGGCAGGAGATCAACGAACATCCGCTGATCTCGAAGTACTTCCGCGCGGCGACCCCGGCGGAGATGATTCCCGAGGTGTACCGGGCATCTGGGTACGCCGACTACGCGATGCCGGGCAAGACGCTGGCAGATACCGCGCAGGCGATGCGCGAGGACGAATTCTTCCTGGATCCCACCCGCATCACGCTGCTGTGCGGCAATGCTGGCTACGACGGCACCCAGTTCAAGGGGCTGCTGGCCGAGAAGTACGATATCCAGATCAACAAGACGTCGCGCAACAGCGTGCTGGTGCAGATCAACATCAACAACACGCGCAGCGACCTGGCGCATCTGATCAAGGCGCTGGCCGATCTGTCGCGCGACATCGACCGCCGGCTGGAAGAGGGCGGCGAAAACGAGCGCGCGACGTTTGCGGCGCGCGTCAAGTCGCTGGTGGAGGATGTGCCCGACCTGCCGAACTTCAGCCGCTTCCATAACGCGTTGCGGCTCGACAGCCGGAGCGCGACGCCTGAAGGGGATATGCGTACCGCGTATTACCTGGCCTACCGGTCCGAATGCTGCGAATACATCAAGCTCAACGATCCGCTGATCGACCAGCGGCTGGCCGAGGGGCCGGAACTGGTGTCGGCCAAGTTCGTGATTCCCTATCCGCCGGGCTTTCCGATCATGGTGCCCGGTCAGGTGATCACGCCGGAGACCATCGCGTTCATGCGCAAGCTGGACGTCAAGGAGATCCACGGGTTCAACGCGGCACGCGGGCTGGAACTGATCCGGCCCGAGGCACTGGAAGCACTGCGCAAGCCATGACCGCCAGGGCTTCGATTTTTCACTTCCGACGAGGCAACAGTGATGCTGAAAGCAAGATTCGAGGGAAAAGCCCGGACAAGCCGTCGTGCCAGGGCGTGCGTGCTGGCAGGGCTGGCGCTGCTGGTTGCGCTGCCCACGGCCCCGGCGTGGGGCACCGAGCAGGCCCAGCAACGCCGACAGGGCCGCGACGTGCGCCAGGACACGCGCCAGGGTGCGCGCGAGACCAAGCAGGACTGCCGCGCCGCTGACCAGAAGAGCAATTCGGCATGCCGGCAGGACAAGCGGCAGACCAAGCAGGGCGGCCGGGAGGCTGCGCGCGATATCAAGTACTAGGCGGACCCTGACTGCGGCGCGGGCGGATCGCCCGCCCGCCTGCGGCCGATTGCGCGGCGCTTACGCCCGCTTCAGCGCCTCGATCCGGCTGCGATAGGCGCGCTGCAGGCAGGCCTTGTCGCTGCACCGGTTGCGTTCGTCGCGCATCCAGGCGCGCTGGTCGTCCCTGATGCGCGTCTTGTTGGCGGTGGACGCAAGCTTGCGGCCATACAGATCGGCAAGCTCCTTGTCGGCGCGCGCCAGATCGGCATCGCCGCATACCAGTTGCGACGCCATGGACGTGAGCCGGCTGCAGTCGAAGCTGCGCGTCAGCGCCGCGTGGGTGTCTGTCCTGCTTTCGATGCGCCCCGGCTTGCATAGCCCTTGCAGCGACCGGCACACCGCGTTGCGGCCCACCCAGGCCATGTCATGGGCGCCGTGGTCCGCCACGAAGCGATTGATGGCGGCATGGGTGACGCCTCGTTGCATGGCGTTTGCCGCGACGATTTCATTGCACAGGGAATCCGACAGCAGGGCGGCCCCCTGGCGCTTGTAGCAGCTGTGGAACCCCAGCTGTCCGGACCCCAGGATGCTGCGGCGTTCGCCGGAGGCAAAGACAATGGACGCACACGCCGAAGCGCACCGGGCGCTGTCCGGCACCACTGTGTAGACGCGCACCTTGTCCATGGCGTCGACGAGCCGGAAGGCGGCCTCCACGTTGCCGCCGGGACTGTCCAGAATCAGCGTGATCAGGCCTTCGTCGTCGCGGTCGGCGATCCTGGCTACCGCCTGGAACTTGCCGGCGTCACCATCCTCGATGCGGCCCTCGCCAATCACCATCCTGCGATTCAGCTCGGGCTGGTGGTAGATGCGGAACGCCATGGCTGGCGCGCTGGCCGGGTACAGGCCCCCGCAGGCGAGCATCAGTGCTGCCAAGGCGCGCTGGAACAACGAAAGCTCCGCCTGCCTGGCTCGACCATCGACAGATCGCATCGCCGCCTCGCTTTTCTTGCAAATATGCAAAAATGTCACGGATCAACCGATATAGTGTTGCCAGTGGCACACATAAGAAAAGTGGGAGTATTCAAATTCTTTCGCAAGGCCCGACGCGGCCCGGCCGAAGCCAGGCCGGCGCCGGCGGCTGCGCCGCCTGCACCGTATGTTCAGGATACAACCAGTTCCTATGAGCGCGTATTCAATCGCGTGATGGAGCGCGTGGTTGGCATCTCCGATGCCGACGCCGCGGAAATTCTGGCCATCGTCAAGCGCAGCGGCTCCGACGGCCTGAACATGGCGGGCTATTTCGAGCAGGTGTATTCGGGGTATTTCAGGGGGCGCGACTGGACCTGGACCGAGTATGACGACTGGACGGCGATCTTCACCGAGATGGGCGCCTTCCCGTCGCACTGGACCGACATCGACCAGCCCCAGAAGGCCAAGACCCGGACCGAGGAACTGCTGGGCCAGCGAGTGGCGGATATCCGCGCGTTCCTGGATGCCCAGCGTGTCGAGTATTCGCCGCGCACCGGCAAGGTGCAACTGGTTGCGCTGGTGGAGCACACCGCCGGCCTGGAAGACTCCGCGCTGTGGCAGGCGGTGCTGGCAAGCCGCCGCCACGATGCAGAGTTGGCGGTCGAGCGCCGGCCCCGGCTGCTCTATGACCTGCTGATGCGGACCATCGCCTATCGCGCCAAGAGTGAGCGCGATGTGGAACGCGCCAAGGCTGCCGGCGTCAAACGGTTCGACCTGATGCTTGATATCGAGGCTGACCGTCCGTTTGTGGAGGTGGCGCGCAAGAAAAGCCCTTCGTCGGTGCCGCCTTTCTATCCCAACGACTTTACGTTGCTGCGGCCGATCATCGAGAACGGCGAACCTGGCGCCCGGTAGCCCGACCGCGCCAATGCCCCGTGGCGGCCTTGCCGTGGCCCAGGGGCGGGTCACGCATGCCATGCAAACGTTCGCGATGCGATGCAGGCATGGCAGTTACAATTCGTGGACGCCCCTTTGCCGCCGACCTTCCCAGACGCCCCAGACCCATGGATCACAACCTGACCCTCATCACCACGCTTGCCGCAGGCTTTGGTATCGCGCTTGTGCTCGGATTCCTCGCGGAGCGCATGAAGATACCGGCGCTGGTCGGCTACCTCGTGTCGGGCATCATCATTGGTCCCGGCACGCCCGGCTTTGTCGCGGACGTCCATCTGGCGGCCCAGCTTTCAGAGATCGGCGTGATGCTGCTGATGTTTGGCGTGGGGCTGCATTTCTCGTTGAGCGATCTGCTGGCCGTCAAGCGCATCGCCATACCCGGCGCGGTGGTGCAGATGGGGATCGCCACGCTGCTGGGCATGGCCATCGGCTGGGGCTGGGGCTGGCACTGGGGCACCGGGCTGATCTTCGGGCTGTCGCTGTCCTGCGCCAGTACGGTGGTGCTGCTGAAGGCGCTGGAAAGCCGTGGCGTGCTCGAAACCATGAATGGCCGTATCGCGGTGGGCTGGCTGGTGGTGGAGGATCTGGCGACGGTGCTGGTGCTCGTGCTGCTGCCGCCGCTGGCCGGGCTGCTGGGCGGGACCGTGAATGCGGAAGCACAGGCGTCGCAGTCGATCGGCATGACGGTGTTCCAGACGCTGCTGCAGGTGGTGGCCTTTATCGCGCTGATGTTGATTGCGGGGCGGCGGGTGCTGCCGTGGCTGCTGTGGCAGGTCGCCAAGACCGGCTCGCGCGAGCTGTTCACGCTGGCCGTGGTGGCGGTGGCAATCGGCATTGCTTTCGGTGCGGCCGAAATCTTCAGCGTATCGTTTGCGCTCGGCGCCTTCTTTGCCGGCATGGTGATGCGCGAATCGCAGTTCAGTCATCGGGCAGCCGAGGAATCGCTGCCGCTGCGCGATGCGTTCTCGGTGCTGTTCTTCGTTTCCGTCGGCATGCTGTTCAAGCCGGAGATCCTGGTGGAGCAGCCGCTGCACGTGCTGGCGGTGGTGGCCGTGATCGTGGTGGGCAAGTCGCTGGCCGCGTTCGCGCTGGTGCTGGCGTTCCGCTACCCGCTCAATACGGCGCTGACGGTGTCGGCCAGCCTGGCGCAGATTGGCGAGTTCTCGTTCATCCTGGCCGGGCTCGGTGTGACGCTCGGCCTGTTGCCGGCAGAGGGCATGAGCCTGATCCTGGCCGGCGCGCTGATCTCCATTGCCCTGAATCCATTGCTGTTTGCCGCGCTGGAGCCGGTGCGGCGCTGGATCCTGGCGCGTTCGGCGATTGCCCGCAACCTCGAACAGCGGGGCGATCCGTATGCCGAATTGCCTGTCACCACCGAGCGCAAATATCTGCAGGGCCAGGTGGTGCTGGTCGGTTACGGGCGCGTGGGGCGCCGGATCGCCAAGGCGATGCAGGAGCGCGGCATTCCGTTCGTGATTGCCGACGAGAACCGCGAACTGGTGGAAGGACTGCGCAAGGCCGGCTTTGCGGCGGTGTCCGGCAATGCGGCCGATCCGGCCGTGCTGATCCAGGCGCATATCGCCCATGCCGCCATGCTGGTTGTGGCCGTGCCCGAGCCGCTGTACGTGCGGCAGATGGTGGAGACCGCCCGGACGCTCAATCCGCATGTCGAGGTGGTCCTGCGCACCCATAGCGAGGACGAATCGAAGCTGCTGCGCAAGGAAGGGCTGGGCACCGTGTTCTATGGCGAAGAGGAGCTTGCCAAGGGCATGTCCGGCCACGTGCTGGGGCGCTTCGTGCCGGAGGCGGTCAACGGCGCCAGCGCCAGCCCGGTGGCCCTGTAGCGGCTGTTGGATGCCGGGCCTTCAGAGATAGCGTTCGGCTTCGTCCAGCAGGGCGCGCTGCGACACCATGTCGCCACGTGCGAAGTTGACCAGCGTGAACGCGCGCACCAGCGGCGGATCGCCCGGCACATGGGCCGTCAGCAGTTCGATGTCGCTGGCGGGCGTCGTGCTGTCCGGCTCCAGGAGCACATTCGTGGCGCTCAGGCGCAGCGGGCGGTGTGCGATCGAAAATCGGGCAGGCGCGTCCGCAAGCGTTTCGGTCAGGCATTCGAGCTGCCGTTCCAGGGTGCCCGCCGCAGCAGGCAGCTGGGCGAGTGCCTGTTCGTTGCTGGCAATTTGCTCGCGCAGTGACGTGGCCTCGGCCGCGCTGACCGGCGCATCGCCCCCCACCACTGACCGCATCCCTGTGCCCTGGCGTTCGAACAGTCGCAGCCGAGTCACCAGCAGGGCCTGCTCGCGGTCCAGTTCGTCGCGGCGCGACTTGCCTGCCGTAAAGCGGGCCAGTGACTCCAGCGCCAGCTGATCGAACATCCGGCGCACGATCTCGTCGCGCAGCGTGGCATCCGAATCGGCGATGATCGTCACGCGGTGCTCGCCGAAGCTGATATTGGTCTGGGGCACATCGGACCGCATCACATCGCCTTCCAGCGCCACCCCCAGTGTGCGCCGCTCGGTCATGGTCATGCCGAGCACGGCGGTGGCCGTCTGCGTGGCGGGCGATGCGGCAAAGTAGTCGCGCAGTTCGGGGGATCGGCTGAAGGTCAGTGCCACGTCGTGCGGGGTGCCGAAAAACGCGTGGATATAGGGATCGATGCCCCATGCGTGGTCGCTGGCGTCGCGCGCGGCGGGCACGTCGTGGACCAGCGTGCGCACGTGCGTCAGGGCCTGGGCCAGGGCCGGTCGCAACTGGCGCTCATAGTGCGATATCAGCCGCAGCCGGGGATTGAGCCGGGTGACGCGCTCGGCGAGTTCCGCCAATGCGTGCCTGTCGTGTTCGTCCGCGTGCGTGGCTCGCTCGCGCATCCATCCGATCAGCCCCATCGCTCTGCTCCCCAGGGTAGTCCGCTTGTGTCCGGCGGGCGGACGGCATCCGCCACAGTATTGCCAATGGATTGTAGGTAATTGCCGTGGCCGCTGGCCGGCTTAAATGCCCGTCAGCCGGTTGCGGCCTGGCAGACAGCCCAGCAGCACATCGAAGGCCGGGCCGATATGTTCCTCGGGCACGCAGGCGTAGCCCAGCAGCAGGCCCTTCTGGACGGATTGCCCCAGGTAATAGCGCGACAGCGGGCGAACGATGATGCCCCGCTCGCGTGCCGTGGCTGCGATGGCAACGTCATCCGCGTCGTCGGGCAGCCGCAATATCAGATGAAGGCCCGCATTGCTGCCCAGGCGGTTCAGGGCGGCGGGGCCCAGGTAACGCTCGATCAGGTCGGCCAGCATCGCGCGGCGCCGGGCATAGAGCGGGCGCATGCGCCGGATATGCGCGGCATAGTCGCCGGCCTGCATGAACTCGGCCACCGTCGCCTGCGTCATCAGGTGGCCGGCACGATACAGGTCGGCGTGCGCGGTCTGGAACGACGCGGCCAGGGCGCGGGGCAGGACCAGGTAACCCATGCGCAGCCCCGGATACAGCGTCTTGCTGAACGTGCCGATGTAGATCACCGGGGCATCGGGCTCCATCCCCTGCAGCGACGGGATGGGCTGCCCGGAGAAGCGGAACTCGCTGTCGTAGTCGTCCTCGACGATCCAGCTGCCGTGCTGCCGCGCGAACTCCAGCAGCGCGCGACGGCGCTTCAGGCTCATGACCGCGCCCATCGGATACTGGTGCGAGGGTGTCACGAAGACAAAGCGCGGCGGGGGAGCGTCGCCAATCGCATCGGTGTCGGGCAGCGTCAGCCCGTCGCCGTCCACGGGCATTGGCACCATGCCGATATCGCCCACCTGCAGCACGCTGCGGATGCCCCAGTAGCCGGGCTCTTCCACCCACGCCTGGTCACCGGGCGAGCCCAGCAGGCGAACCACCAGGTCGATGGCCTGATGGATGCCCTCGGTAATCAGCACCTGACCGGCGTCGCAACGTACCGAGCGCGCTACGCGCAAGTGCGTTGCCACGGCTTCGCGCAACGCCGGCAAACCGCCGCCATGGCTGTAGCTGAGCCATTCCGGCTGGGGATTGCGCCACAGGCGCGCCGAAATCTGGGAGTAGCGCCGATGTGGAAACCGGCGCAGATCCGGCACGCCCGGCATGAAGGCACCCCACTGCGTGGGCGATGCCGAGGCGTTTTCGATCAACCGGCGGCCTCGTGCAGACAGCCCCGGCATCTCGCGCGGGCCGGCCTCCGCCACCGTGGCGGCGGTCGCGTCGAGGTAGCTTTCGGGCGCCGTATCGGCCACAAACGTGCCGCTGCCAGTGCGGGCGCGCAGATAGCCCTCGGCCAGTAACTGCTCGTACGCGAACATCACCGTATTGCGCGACAGGCCCAGTTCCGCCGCCAGGTCGCGCTGCGGGGGCAGTCGGGTGGCCGGTGCCAAAGTGCCGTCGAGAATGGCCCCGCGAATGCACTCGTAAAGCCCCCGGTTCAGCGGCTTGCCAAACGCCGCAAGGCCGTCGGACCCCAGACGCTGGAGCAGCAGGTCACCGCAGATCGATTTCAATTGGCACCATTGAATTTATGAAAGTGGCGCTGGATTGTAGGGCCAAATGTGATTGAAATGTGCGGAATCGCTGCGCAGTGCCGGCTGAACCCCGGTGCGGCCACTGCCGGTGCCGACCTGCCCCCCTTCGCTTTCCGACCATGAAAAACATCGAACTGAATCAACGCCGCAGCCTTGCCACGCCCCGTGGCGTGGGCGTGATGTGCGACTTCTACGCCGAGCGCGCCGAGAACGCGACGCTGTGGGACGTCGAGGGCCGCGCCTACACGGACTTCGCGGCCGGCATTGCCGTGCTGAACACCGGGCACCGGCATCCCCGCGTGATGCAGGCGGTGGCCGCCCAGCTGGAACGTTTCACCCATACCGCGTACCAGGTGGTGCCGTACCTGAGCTATGTGTCGCTGGCCGAGCGCATCAACGCGCTGGCGCCGATCACCGGGCTCAACAAGACCGCGCTGTTCACCACCGGTGCGGAAGCCGTGGAAAACGCCATCAAGATCGCACGTGCCCATACGGGCCGGCCCGGCGTCATCGCATTTGCAGGGGGCTTCCACGGCCGCACGCTGCTGGGCATGGCGCTGACCGGCAAGGTGGTGCCGTACAAGGTGGGCTTCGGGCCGTTCCCGTCGGATATCTATCACGCGCCGTTCCCGGGCGCGCTGAATGGCGTGAGCACGGAACAGGCGCTGCAGGCGCTGGAAATGTTGTTCAAGACCGATATCGATCCGCAACGCGTGGCCGCCATCATCGTGGAGCCGGTGCAGGGCGAGGGCGGCTTCCAGCCGGCGCCTGCCGATTTCATGCGCGGCCTGCGCGCGGTCTGCGACCGCCACGGCATCGTGATGATTGCAGACGAAGTGCAGACGGGCTTCGGCCGTACCGGCAAGCTGTTTGCCATGTCGCACCACGACGTACAGCCCGACCTGATCACGATGGCCAAGAGCCTGGCTGGCGGCATGCCGCTGTCCGCCGTGTGCGGCCGCGCGGAGATCATGGACGCACCGCTGCCGGGCGGGCTCGGTGGCACGTACGCAGGCAATCCGCTGGCCGTGGCCGCTGCCCATGCAGTGATCGACACCATCGAACAAGAGCAGTTGTGCGAGCGCGCCGCGCAACTGGGTGCGCAGCTGCAGGCGCACCTTGAAGCGCTGCGTGCGCAGTGCCCGGCGATGGCCGAGGTGCGTGGCCTTGGTTCGATGATTGCTGCCGAGTTTGTCGACCCCGCCACCGGCGCACCGAGCGCCGAGCATGCCAGGCGCGTGCAGATGCGCGCGATGGAGGCGGGCCTGATCCTGCTGACGTGCGGCACCTACGGCAACGTGATCCGCTTCCTGTATCCGCTGACGATTCCGCAGGCGCAGTTCGATGCGGCGCTGGCCGTGCTGTCCAGCGCGCTGGTCGGCTGAAGCCGAAACCACGGGCCAGAAGGCCTGTGGCGAGAAAAAGAACAAGCCATCCAGAGAGCGCGCCGGGCACACCAATAGTGCCCTGGCACCAGGAGACAACACCAGCCTGCCGGCGCATCGGAAACGCTAACCAATCCGGTGCGCCAAACACGCAAACTTCATCGAACTGAAGGGGGCGGACGAGGCTCGTGTCAACAACGCAGCGATGCCAGTGGCACGCAAATTGCGGAAGGAATGGCGGCATCCGGCGCGTTCACGCGGATGACCATCGTTCGAATCAATGAGGGTACAGACATGCGTTTCTCTTCTTTCCGAGCACTACTTTCCATCGGCCTGATCGCGGCGTCGTCTCTGGCGCTGGCGCAGGGCGCGCGCGACTGGCCCACGCAGCCAGTGCGCATCGTGGTGCCATTCCAGGCCGGTTCGGCCACCGACCTGATCACGCGGCAACTCGGCGCCGGACTTGCCAAGGAATACGGCCAGAGCTTCGTGGTGGAAAACCGGCCCGGCGCGGCGGCGATGATCGGCAGCGAGGTTGCGGCCCGTGCGTCGGGCGACGGCTATACGCTGCTGATGTCGGGACCGGCGTCGATGGTGACCAACCGCTTCCTGTACAAGAAGCTGAGCTACGATCCGGACGCGTTCGAAAAGGTTGCCGTGGTGGCCATCACCCCCAATATCCTGCTGTCGAATCCGTCGCTGCCGTTCAGGACGCTGCCCGAGATGGTGGCCTACGCGAAGGCCAACCCCGGCAAGCTGTCGTACGCATCGTTCGGCACCGGCACGACGTCGCATATCGCTGGCGAGATGCTCAAGGCGGTTGCCGGCATCGACATCGTCCACGTGCCGTACAAGGGCGCTGGCGAGGCGATTCCTGCGCTGCTGTCGGGCCAGGTGTCGATGTACTTCGACACCATCATGACCGGCCTGCCGTATGTGAAGGCGGGCAAGCTGCGTGCGCTGGGCATGTCCACGGCAAAGCGTTCGCCGCAGGCGCCTGAAATCCCCACCATCGCCGAGCAGGGCTTCGCAGGCTACGATATCGCGCCTTGGTATGGCATTGTGGCGCCCAAGGGTACGCCGGCCGACGTGGTGGTCAAGCTCAACACGTCGATCAACAAGCTGCTGGCTACGCCTGACTTCCGCGAGAAGCTGGCCGTGACCGGTGCCGAACCGCGTGGCGGCAGCGTCAACGACTTCGCGGCCATGATCAACGCGGAGATCCCGCGCACCGAGAAGCTCGTGAAGCAGTCCGGCGTCGCGCTGCAATAAGATTCCGCAGCAAACCTCGTGGCGCTGCCTGCCGGCGCCATGTTCTTACTTTCTTACCTGTTCCGCCCATGTTGCCTTTCGATTGGTCCTTCCCGTATCCGTCCCAGAAGATGCCGCTGCTGGCCTCCAACGCCGTGAGCACCAGCCAGCCGCTGGCCGCGCAGGCCGGCCTGCGCATGCTTTACGAAGGTGGCAATGCCATCGACAGCGCCATTGCCACGGCGATTGCGCTGACGGTGGTGGAACCCGTCATGAACGGCATTGGCGGCGACATGTTCACGCTGGTCTGGCACGAAGGGCAGCTGTACGGCCTGAATTCCAGCGGCCGGGCACCGGCGGCGTGGACGCCCGATTACTTCGCCGGGCGTGACCGCATGCCGTCGGTGGGCTGGGACACCGTGACGGTGCCGGGCCAGGTGGCGGGCTGGAAGGCGTTGTCGGCGCGGTTCGGCAAGCTGCCGTTCGCGCGGTTGTTCGCGCCGGCCATCGAATATGCGGAGCAGGGCTTCATGGTGTCGCCGCAGATCGCGCGGCAATGGGCCGCACAGGTGCCAGTGCTGCGCGAGCAGCCCGGGTTTGCCAAGGCCTTCATGCCCAATGGCCGCGCGCCGCAGGCCGGTGAGCGCTGGCGCTTTCCCGAGCAGGCCGCCACGCTGCGCAAGATTGCCGAGAGCGATGGCGAAAGCTTCTACCGGGGCGAACTGGCAGAGCGCATCGTGGCGTTTGCGCAGGAAACCGGCGGCGCGCTGCGTGCCGGCGATCTGGCGGCGCACCAGCCGGCCTGGGTCGAGCCGATGAAGCAGGACTTTCGCGGCTACACGCTGCATGAGATCCCGCCTAACGGCCAAGGTATCGCGGCACTGATCGGCCTGGGCATCCTGGACCGCTTCGACCTGGAAGGCATGGGCGTGGACAGCGCCGACTTCTATCACGTCGGCATCGAGGCCATGAAACTGGCCTTTGCCGACCTGCACCGCCATGTGTCGGACCCCGCGACGATGCAGCACGCGCCGGCGTCGTTCCTGGACCCGGCCTACCTGGCCGAGCGCGCGGCGCTGATCGACCTCAAGCGCGCGGGCACGCCTTCGGCCGGGATGCCGAAGGTCGGCGGCACCGTGTACCTGACGGCGGCCGACGCTGGGGGCTCGATGGTGTCGTTCATCCAGTCGAACTATCGCGGATTTGGCTCGGGCGTGGTGGTGCCGGGCACGGGTATTTCGCTGCACAACCGCGGCGAGGGCTTCAACCTGAAACCGGGCCACGCCAATTGCGTGGCGCCAGGCAAGCAGCCGATGCACACGATCATTCCGGGTTTTGTCACGCGCAATGGGGCGCCGGTGATGTCGTTCGGCGTGATGGGCGGGTCGATGCAGGCGCAAGGTCACGTCCAGATGATGGCCCGGCTGGCCGCGTTCGGCCAGAACCCCCAGGCCATGAGCGACGCGCCACGCTTTCGGGTGGAGCACGGGCCGGTGGTCAATGTCGAAAGCCATCTGCCGGCCGATGTGGTGGCGGCGCTGCGCGAACGCGGCCACCGGGTGGAGGTGGCGCCGCACGACAGCCTGGAATTCGGCTCGGCCCAGCTGATCTACAGGGCCGAACACGGCTATATCGCCGCATCGGACTCGCGGCGCGACGGGCAGGCCGTGGGATTCTGACCATCGGGGGATGGGCGGAGTGGGGCGGCGGCCGGCAATTCCGGTTGCCGGGCTGGGCATCACAAATCGTGATACCCCCATGCCGGACAAGGGCTTAGCAGCATTCCGCCCTGCGGATAGAGTCACGGACAGACTCACGAAGGCATTGATAGCCGTGTCCATCCCCACTCACAATCCCCGCAAGCAGGGCGTCCGCGCATGATCGACGTTCTGGTAATCGGTGGCGGCAACGCCGCCCTCTGTGCCGCACTGATGGCCCGCGAGGCCGGCGCCAGCGTCATGCTGCTGGAAGCCGCGCCGCGCGAATGGCGCGGCGGCAACTCATCCCACACCCGCAACCTGCGCTGCATGCATGACGCACCGCAGGACGTGCTGGTCGAGGCCTATCCCGAAGAGGAATACTGGCAGGACCTGCTCAAGGTCACGGGCGGCCTGACCGACGAGAAGCTGGCCCGGCTGGCTATCCGTGCGTCGTCGACCTGCCGTGACTGGATGCGCAGCCACGGCGTGCATTTCCAGCCGCCGCTGTCCGGCGCGCTGCACGTGGCGCGCACCAATGCGTTCTTCATGGGTGGCGGCAAGGCGCTGGTCAATGCGTACTTCCGCAGCGCCGAGCGCCTGGGCGTGCAGATCCGCTACAACGCGCCGGTCGACGCCATCGAGCTGGACGGCAGCCGTTTCGTGGCGGCACGCATCGGCAGCGAGCGGATCGAGGCCCGCGCCTGCGTGCTGGCGGCTGGCGGCTTCGAATCGAACCGCGAATGGCTGCGCGAGGCCTGGGGCCAGAACGAACGCGGCGAATGGCCGGCCGACAACTTCCTGATCCGCGGTACGCGCTTCAACATGGGCGTGCTGCTCAAGCACATGATTGCCCAGGGCGCCGACGCCATCGGCGATCCGTCGCAGTCGCACTGCGTGGCGATCGACGCGCGGGCGCCGCTGTATGACGGTGGCATCTGCACGCGTATCGACTGCGTGTCGCTGGGGGTGGTGCTCAACGCCAACGCCGAGCGCTTCTACGACGAGGGCGAGGACTTCTGGCCCAAGCGCTACGCGATCTGGGGGCGCCTGGTGGCCCAGCAGCCGCAGCAGATCGGCTATTCGATCATCGACGCCAAGGCCGTGGGCCGCTTCATGCCGCCGGTGTTCCCGGGCGTGAAGGCCGACACGCTGCCCGAACTGGCGCGCAAGCTGGGCCTGGACGAAGCCACGTTCATGCGCACCATCGACGACTACAACGCCGCCTGCCGCGTGGGCAAGTTCGACCACACGTCGCTGGACGACTGCCACACCGAAGGCGTGACACCCGCCAAGACCCACTGGGCCCGCCCGATCGACACCGCGCCGTTCTTTGGCTACGCGCTGCGTCCCGGCATCACCTTCACCTACCTGGGACTGAAGGTGAACGAGGAATCGGCCGTGCATTTCGATGGGAAGCCCAGCCAGAACCTGTTCGTGGCAGGCGAGATGATGGCTGGCAACGTGCTGGGCAAGGGTTATACGGCCGGCGTGGGCATGGCTATCGGCACGGCATTCGGCCGCATCGCCGGCACCCAGGCGGCCAGGGCTGCCAAGTCGGGCGGCCAGGCTGGCGCGGCAACGCAGGCATCACGGGAAAAGGAATATGCAACATCTTGAAGCGCTGACGCGCGAGGCGGCGGCGCTTGCCAATGGTGCGCTGCCCTTGACCACCGACGAGGCCGAAGTGGCCCGCACGCTGCAGATCTGCAACGCCTGCCGCTACTGCGAAGGCTTCTGCGCGGTGTTCCCGGCCATGACGCGCCGGCTGGAATTTCCCAAGGCGGATATCCACTACCTGGCAAATCTGTGCCACAACTGCGGTGCCTGCTATCACGCGTGCCAGTACGCACCGCCGCACGAGTTTGCGGTGAACATTCCGCAGGCGATGGCAAAGGTCCGCGTGCAGACGTATGGCGACTACGCCTTCCCGGCGGCGCTGGGCGGCCTGTACCGGCGTGCGGGCATGACGACGGCGCTGGCACTGGCCGGCGGCCTGGCGCTGTTCCTGCTGATGGTGCTGGCGATGCGCGGCACGCTCTGGCACGAGCCGCTGGCGGGCAATTTCTACGCGATCTTCCCGCACAACCTGCTGGCGGCGATGTTCGGCGTGGTCTTCCTGTTCGCCTGCGGCGCGCTGGGCATCGGGGTGACACGGTTCTGGCGCCAGGTCACGCCGGGCACGCGCAACGGCGACGAACGCGGCGCCGCCACGGGCGGGGCCGTACACGATGCGCTGAAGCTGAAGTACCTGGATGGCGGGCACGGGCAGGGCTGCAACAACGACGACGATGCCTTCACGCTGCTGCGCCGCCGCTTCCACCACTTCACGTTCTACGGCTTCATGCTGTGCTTTGCGGCAACCGCCGTCGCCACGCTGTACCACTATCTGCTGGACCTGCACGCGCCGTATCCGGTCACGAGCCTGCCGGTGCTGCTGGGCATCGCCGGTGGCATCGGCCTGCTGATCGGGCCGGCTGGCCTGCTGTGGCTGAACCTGAAGCGCGACGCGCGTACGATGGACACGAAGCAGAAGCCGATGGACCGTGGCTTTATCGCGCTGCTGTTCCTGACCAGCGCAAGTGGCCTGGCGCTGCTGGCGTTCCGCGATACCGGTGCGATGGCGTCGCTGCTGGCGGTTCACCTGGGCATCGTGATGGCGCTGTTCCTGACGCTGCCTTACGGCAAGTTCGCGCACGGCATCTTCCGTAGCGCGGCGCTGCTCAAGTTCCATATCGAAAAACGCCGCCCCAGCGATCTCGCGCTGGGCTCGGACTGAACCGAATCCACTGAATCCAGATACCGAATCCACCAAGGAGACACATCATGACGAAACCCGGTGTGCTGAACATCCCGTCGATGCGCGGCCAGTGCAGCGAGGCGGAATGGCAGGCGCGCGTGGACCTGGCCGCCTGCTACCGGCTGGTCGAGCTATATGGCATGGCCGACATGATGGCCAACCACATCTCCGTGCGCGTGCCGGACGAGGAAGACGCGTTCCTGATCAACCCGTACGGCATGATGTACGAGGAGATCACGGCATCGTGCCTGATCAAGGTGGACCACGCCGGCAAGATCCTGTCGACGCCCGACTTCGGGGCGCTGAATTACGGTGTCAACAAGGCTGGCTACGTGATCCACAGCGCCGTGCACCACGCGCGCCCCGAAGTGGCCTGCGTGATCCACACGCATAGCTGGGCATCGATGGCCGTGTCGTCGCTGGCATGCGGGCTGCTGCCGATCACCCAGACCGCCATGCGCTTCCTGAAGATCGGCTACCACGACTACCAGGGCGTGGTGCTGGACACCGCCGAGCAGGAATCGCTGATTGCCGACCTGGGCCGTGGCGAGGCGCTGATCCTGCGCAACCACGGCGCGCTGACCGTGGGCAATTCGGTGGGCGAGGCGTTCAACTGGATGCACCGGCTGGAGTTGGCCTGTCGCTCGCAGGTGGCTGCCATGTCGTGCAATACGCCGCTGCAGCAGGTATCGCCCGACGTGCTGGAGGAGACCTGGAACAACTACCAGCCCGGCACGCGTCGTCCCTACGGCCTGATGGAATGGCCGGCGCTGCTGCGCAAGCTCGACCGTCTGGACCCGGGCTACCGGGACTGATGGACCAACGGCGCAGACCGTTGGCCGCTGTTTGGTGTCGCCTCTCTCCCGCGTGGCGGGAGAGAGCGGGGGGAGGGCAAGTCTTTCAAATCGAGGCGCGTAGCAAGCAGAACCTCAAGCCCTCTCCCCCAACCCTTCTCCCGTGCGCGTGAGAGGGGAGCAAGTCCAGAAAAGCAAATACCGAAGAAAGCCCCCGCTTGGCAGGTTGGAGTAGACAAATGAACCGCAGAACCATGCTGGCGCAGATTCTTGCGCTTGGCGCCGCCCCCTATGTGCTCAGCGCTCGCGCGCAGCCGCTTTCAAACAAGCCCGTGACGCTGATCGTGCCGTTTGCCCCCGGCGGCAACCTCGATGTGGTGGCGCGCGCCATTGCCCCGGCGCTGGAACAGAACCTTGGCCGCAACGTCATCGTCGACAACCGTCCAGGCGCGGGCGGCGTGATCGGTGCATCGGCGGTGGCGCGTGCGGAGCCCGATGGCTCCACGCTGCTGGTGACCACGCCCAACGCGGTGGTGGTGCTGCCCAGGATGACGCGCACCAATTTCAAGCTGGCGAGCTTCAGCCCGGTGGGCCTGATGTCCACCACGTCGCTGGTCGTCGTCGTGAAGGGCGGCGATGCACGTTTCAAGGACGTCGAGGCGCTGCTGGCCTATGCGCGTGCCAATCCGGGCAAGCTGGCTGCGGGTCATGCCGGCCCCGGTACGACCAACCACATGGCGCTGCTGCAACTCGAAGATGCCGCCAGGATCCGGCTCAACCAGGTGCCATACAAGGGCTCGGCCCCTGCGCTGGTCGACCTGATGGGCGGCCAGATCGACATGGTGGTGGATCAGCTGACCAGTTCCGCGCCGCATATCCAGTCTGGCGCGTTGCGCGCGCTGGCGGTGATGTCGCGCGACCGCGATGCCACGCTGCCGAAGGTGCCCACGCTGCGGGAGGCGGGCCTTTCCAACTTCGAGGCCACCACTGCCACCGGCCTGCTGGCGCCGGCAGGCACCCCGGCGGGAGTGGTCGACACGATCAATACCGCGCTGCGCAAGGCCCTGGCCGAAGGCAGCGTCAAGAGCCGGCTGCAGAACGTGGGCAGTGTGGCGCAGGCATCGTCGCCCCAGGAGCTGCTGGCGTCGCTGCAGAAGGAAGATGCCCGCGCCCAGGCGCTGGCCGCGGCCGGCCGGCTCAAGGCGGCCGAATAACCACGCCCCACGGCATCTGAACAAGCGAAAGAAACCATGACACGCCCCTGCCTGCCACCGCTGGCATCGATCACGCCGCCGTCGTTCCGCGCACCTGCCGGTGCCTGCGACAGCCATGCCCACGTGTTCGGGCCGTATGGCCGTCATCCGCTGGCCGATGACCGCAGCTATACGCCTGCCGAGCATCCGGCCGAAGCATTTATCGCCCATCTGGACGAACTGGGCCTGACGCGGGGCGTGCTGGTGACGGCCAGCGCCAGCGGCACCGACAACAGCGTGGTGATCGATGCCCTGCGCCAGTACCCCACGCGACTGCGCGGCATTGCCGTGCCGGCTGCCGACACCACCGATGCGCAGCTCGATGCCTGGCATGACGCCGGCGTGCGTGGCGTGCGCTTCAACCTGTACCAGATCGGCGGCCACGCGGTGTACCGCAACGGCGTGGGCATCGACGTGCTGGAAGCCCTGGCGCCGCGCCTCAAGGCACGCGGCTGGCACGCGCAGATCTGGATTCATGCCCCCGATCTGGTGGAACTGGGGCCGCGCCTGAAGGCACTGGCGCTGCCGCTGGTGATCGACCACATGGGCCGCATGGCCACGTCGCGTGGCGTGGGCGATGCGGGTTTCCAGGCGCTGTGCGCGCTGCTGGCCGAAGGCGTGGCCTGGACCAAGATATCGGGCGCCGACCGCCTGCAGCCAGCCGGTTCGCCGTACCGCGAGGTCGATCCGTTTGTGGCGGCGCTGCTGGCGGCCAATCCGGAGCAGATCGTCTGGGGCTCGGACTGGCCCCATATCAACTATTTCGATCCGGCGCAGATGCCCGACGACGGCGAGCTGTTCAACCTGCTCGCCCGCTGGATTCCCGGCGAGGCCGACCGCCACCGCGTGCTGGTGGCGAACCCGGCCCGGCTATACGACTTCGGGTGACGGTACCGAAGCCATCAAGACACACAACTACAACGACTGGAACGGAGACTACGCATGAGCCCGACAACACCCCGGAATACCTTCAGGCACACCCCCGCCAGGCTGCTGGCCTGCGCGCTGACCGCCGGCCTGACGCTGGCAGCGCCGGCCCGCGCCGACGACTATCCGGCCAAGCCCGTGCGCGTGGTGGTGGCCTTCACGGCTGGTGGTACCACCGACATGCTGGCGCGCAGCGTCAGCCAGCAACTGGCCCAGCGCTTCAAGCAGTCGTTCGTGGTGGATAACCGGCCGGGTGCCGGCGGCAATATTGGCACCGAGTACGTGGTGCGCGCGCCTGCCGACGGCTATACGATGCTGGTCAACTCCGTGGGGCCGATCTCGATCAACCAGACGCTGTACAAGAAGCTCAACTACGATCCGCTGACCGATCTGGTGCCGGTGGTGCAGATCGCCGACGTGCCGAACGTGCTGGTGGTGCATCCGTCGCTGCCGGTGAAGTCGTTCGAGGAGTTCGTGGCGTACGCCAAGGCCAATCCGGGCAAGCTGAACTACAGTTCGACGGGCGTGGGCACGTCGTCGCACCTGTCGGGCTTCATGCTGACCGAGCGGATGGGCACGCAGGCCACGCATATTCCGTACAAGGGTGCCGATGCGCTGAACGACCTGCTGTCCGGACGCGTGCAGTTCATGTTCGCGACCATCCCGTCGGTGATGCCGCATATCCAGGCCGGCAAGCTGCGTGCGCTGGCGGTGTCCAGCGCCAGGCGCTCGCGTTCGCTGCCGGATCTGCCCACGGTGGCCGAAAAGGGCTTCCCGGGCTTCGAGGCCGGATCGTGGTTCGGCTTCTTCGCACCCAAGGGCACGCCGCAGGACGTGATCACCAAGGTCAACCAGGCCGTCAACGAGGCGCTGCCGTCGCTGCAGGCGCAGATGATCCGCGAAGGGGCCGACCCGGTGGGCGGATCGCCGAAGCAGTTCGGTGATTTCACGCGCAAGGAATACGTCAAGTGGAAGGCCGTGGTGAAAGCCTCCGGCGCCACGGTGGATTGAGTTACGCCATGCCATCTGAAGCCCTGCGTATCCTGCTGTCCGGCGCTGCGTTGCAGTCGCAACGCGCGGCCATTGACACGGCCATGGCGGCCGCCGGCGCCAGCTGGCAGCCGGTGGTCGTGCCCCCGGTGGATGACCCGCGCGCCGTGGATGCCGACGTGGCCTTTGTGTCGCGCGACGTGACCGGTCTTTCCACCAAGCACGAGATCCTGCCTGCCACGCAACGCTTCTATACGGCGATGCTCGATGCGCCGTCGCTGCGCTGGACCCATACGCATTCGGCAGGCGCCGATCGCGCGATCTTCGGGCAGTTGCGCCAGCGCGGCGTGACCGTCACCACGTCTTCGGGGGCAAACGCCGGGGTCGTGGCCCAGACGGCGCTGGCCGGACTGCTGGCGCTGGCCCGCCATCTGCCGCAGCTGATCGACGCGCAACGGGAATCGCGCTGGGCGCCGCTGATCGGCACCGGCCTGCCTCGGGATCTGCAGGGCCAGCGCGCCACCATTGTGGGGTGGGGACCGATCGGACAGCAGATCGGCGCGGTGCTGCGGGTGCTGGGACTGACGGTGACGGTGGTCAGGCAGCGGGCTGCGTCGATGGAGCCCGGATTCGACGCGGTCACGTTCGAGCAGTTCGACTCGGTATTGCCCGATACCGACTGGCTGATCCTGGCCTGTCCGCTGACCGTGCGCACCCGCGGGCTGGTCGATCGCGCGGCCTTGCAGCGCCTGCCGGCCGGGGCGCGACTGGTCAACGTGGCGCGGGGCGAGGTGGTCGACGAAGCCGCGCTGATCGACGCCTTGCGCGCGGAGCAATTGGGCGGTGCGTACCTGGACGTGTTTGCCCACGAGCCGCTGGCTGCGTCGTCGCCGCTCTGGTCGCTGCCGAACGTTATCGCCACACCGCACAGCGCCGGCTTTTCGGATGGCAACGCCGCACGCGTGGTCGACATCTTCCTGGACAATCTACGACGCTGGTCAGTGGGAGAGACCCTGAGAAATCGGGTGGACTGATCGATTTCAGACGCGTCTGCATGGTATTGCGGAAATTTCCGCAACCTGCGCGGCGGGAACGCATTGACAATAGGTCATCGCATGTTTTCGAACCGCCATGACCATGCCCTTTACCGCTGCTTCCAGACCGACGGCCGCTCCCGCGTCTTCCGCGTCTTCCGCACCTGCCTTGTCGCCGCTGCCGCGCATCGTTGTTGCCGAGGACAATCCAGTGTGCCTGCTGGTGCTCGTTGAACAGTTGCGCGCCATTGGCGGGTGCGAGGTCCTGGCCTGCGAAGACGGCCAGGGTGCCTGGGCGATGCTGCAGGAGGGCGCTGCGTTGTTGCTGACCGATGTCGGACTGCCGGGGATGGGCGGCCTGGGCCTGGCGCGGGCCATTCGCCGGGCCGAGCTGCAGCGGGGCGGCAGTCGCCTGCCCATTATCGCGGTGACGGCGACCGCCGACAGCAAGACGCGCCGCCGGTGCCGGGCCGCCGGTATCGACCTGGTGCTGGCGAAACCGGTCAGCCGCGAGATGCTGACTTACCTGGTGGGCCGGTACGTCAGCCGCCCACCCATTTGACCAACGGCTGCGGCAGCAGGGCGTCAGCCCTTCCAGGCCGATGCGCGGATAACGCTGCAAAAGTTGCCACGGTGGAAGTGCGGGCTCTTGTCAGCCAGCACGTCGGCCTTGACGTTGCCGAACGTGGTATCGGGCTTGTGCTGGATGCCATCGTAGAACGCCTGGATGATGTCTTCCTTGAACTGCGGCGTGCGCGGGTGGGCATGCACCACAGCTTCGCGATCGGCATTGGCAAACGTGTCGTAACGAATGCCCAGCACATCCATTTCTACGCCGGCGGTCACCAGTGCGATCTCGGGCGCCATGAACTCCGGGATGCCGGGCGTGGTATGCAGCGCGATGGCCGTCCAGACCTTTTCCACTTCCCGTTCCCCAATGCCACGGCTGCGCAGGAAATCGGCGGCCGCGTTGGCGCCATCGACTTCGAACCGTTTGTCGGGGCTGCTGTGCGAATGGGTCAGACCCATGTCGTGGAACATTGCGCCCGCATACAGCAGTTCGGCGTCGTAGCCAAGCCCACGCTGCAGGCCAGCCAGTGCGGCCCAGTAGTAGACGCGGCTGGAGTGGTGGAAGAGCAGTGGCGACTCGGTGTCGCGCACGAGTTCGGTGATTTCGCGGGCCAGCTGGCTGTCGGGAATGGCGATGTCGCCAATGGTGAAGCGCATGTTTGCTCCTGTCGGGTAGGGTTGCTTCGAGTCTAGGAGCCGGAGTAGTATGTCTTCAATCGTCGTATAGCGACGAATTGAGACATACCCGGACGATCCGGACGATTGGGACGTTCCCCGGGGCAATTCCCTGCTTTCGCCATGCCAGCCACCCGCACCATCGGCCTCTTGGCCATCGAAGGCGTCCAGTTGCTGGACGTCTCCGGCCCGCTCGACGTTTTTGCCGAAGCCAACGTCCAGGCAGGCGCCACGGTCTACCAGATGAAAGTGGTGGCGGTGCGGCGCGGGCCGCTTACGGCGTCTTCGGGCGTCAGGCTCCTGCCTGATATCGTGATCGAGGACGATATGGCGACCGCGTCGCCGTCACGCTTCCATACGCTGCTGGTGGCCGGAGCGCCCCACGCCGGCAACTCGCCCGCAGATCCCCTGGTGCTTGACTGGATCCGCCGGGCGGCACCGGCAACCAGGCGTTATGGATCCGTCTGCAGCGGTGCTTTCCTGCTCGCGGAGGCCGGGCTGCTCGACGGCCGGCGGGCGACCACGCATTGGGCCGCTGCCGATACGCTGGCGGCACGTTTTCCGAAGGTGACTGTGGATGCCGATGCCATCCACGTGCGCGATGGCAAGGTGCGCACCGCTGCCGGCGTGACGGCGGGCATGGACCTGGCCCTGGCGCTGGTCGAGGAAGATCTTGGGCGCGACATCGCGCTGAAGGTGTCCAGCCAGTTGGTGATGTTCTTCAAGCGGCCCGGCGGGCAAAGCCAGTTCAGCCGCCGCGAAGCCCCTGCCGCTGCAAACCGTTCGGCCCTTCAGGAACTGCAGCGCTGGGTAGCGGCCCATCCGGCGGCGGCCCACGACGTGCCAAGCCTGGCCGCGCGCATCGGCGTCAGCGCGCGGCACCTGTCACGGCTGTTCCAGGAGGAGGTTGGCGTCACTCCGGCCAACTGGGTGGAGGCCGCGCGCGTGACCGCCGCGCGGCAACTGCTGGAGGAAGGGAACATCGCCCCCAAGCAGGCCGCAGCCGAGTGCGGCTTTTCCAGCGTCGACACCCTGCGCCGCGCGTTCCTGCGCGTGGTCGGCGTAACCCCGGCCGAGTATCGCAAGCGCTTTGTGTCCGGGGCGGAGTGATCCGTTTCCTATTGGCGCCGTTGTTTCTTCGGCATCGAAGCTCGTAGTTCAAGGATTCGACGATTTACCGGCATATCCCGTGCTGAACAGAATGGCCGCTCACTTCAATGAGGGGCCAGCATGCCAGATATCCGATACGCACTAAAGACCGGCGACAAGACAACTACCGGCGGGATGCTCTGTGCATCAGGGGCCGGGATGATGACGCACCACGGACAGCCCGTGGGGGTGGAAGGCGACATCGCGACATGTCCGGCCTGCAAGGGCACGGGCAAGGTCTTCAACGATTGCCGACCCAATTTCGACCTGATGGGCAGGCAAGTGCTTGTCAGCGGCGCGCGGGTCTATTGCGGCTGCGCAAAGCCACCGCTTGTCATTCCATCGCAATCGGATTTCACGCTCGAGGTAAGTTCGGGCAGTGCACCGGTGGCTGGCGTCGCCGAGCCCGCCGTGGCTGCCACCCTTGCCGGGAACGCCGGAAGTGGATCGAATCCCCCGGCAGCCGCCCATGACGAGCAGATCCGCTGCATCGACGAAGATGGCGCCCCCATTCCCGGTGTGCCGTACTTCATATCCGACCAGCAAGGCAGTTCCTGGCAAGGCGTCACCGACGAGGCCGGCTTTTGCCCCCGGATTGCGACAGACGGCCCGCAGACGTTGTCTGTCATTTTTGGCCCGCTGGCACTAGAGCACTGGAAGCAGGAGCGGCGTTGACATGACCACGTACAACGTAGCGACGAACGCGCGAGAGGGGTCCGTGGTCGAGCTCGAGGCCCCGTTGATGCCGGCGCGAGCGTTTTTCTATGCGGTGGTGGAAGAGGTCGGCGAAAACGGCTTTCTGGTCAGGAAGGTTTATGAGGTGCTGGATGAAGCGACGTTGGCGCAGTCCAGGTTGCCCGTTGATGTGCTGAAAAATGAAATGAACCCCGAGGCCGACCACTTGGCCCAAAGGGCGTTCGAATGACCCGCACTCAGAAGATATTGAAGCGGGTCCTCGAAATACTCCGCGAACTCTTGCCCATGCATCCCGAAAAGCGGGCGCAACGGCAGCTCCGGCGCGACGTCGAGCGAACCTTGCAGCGCGCCTATCGTGCGGTCTGCGGCATTTCCCTGGAAGAAGCGCAGGCCATGTTCAGCCGTCCACTGAACGACGAGGCCTTTCAGTCGCTGGGCGCCTATCCCCAGTTTCTGGATTTGCGGGACAGGTCAATGGAAGCGGTCAGCACTGGCGTACATCTGCTGCCTGAGAAGGTGCCGGCATTGCGTGAGGTCGTAACGCAAGGTTATGACCTGATTGGGAGAAACACATACGCAGGGCGTACGGATGCCGGGAACCGCTTGATCTTTCATACCTATGAGCAATTCAATGGGATCTGTGCGGGTATATCCACCAATGACGTGGAAGTGTGCCGACGCGTGATTGCGATGGGCCTTCAGCCGCCGGCGCCGTGGGTGGCCTTCCCCGAATTGGCGGAAACGGCCTTCGGCTTTTTGCAGGGCAATATCGAGTACTGGTGGTACGTGTACTGGGAGCCTTACTGGGAGTCGCTCGACAAGGACAAGCAGGAGGCGTTTCTGGCGGGTGCCACGGACGCCTGGCAAGCGTGCTTCTGGCGCCAAGTGGGCGAAGGCAGGGAGATCTTCGAAGAAATGGCCCGCGAGCGCGCGCGGGAGTTCGACTGATGCCGGCGTTCGCCGGTTCCTGCCTCCGCACACTGAATGGCGTGCGCAGGCAGGTGTTTCCTGGACAGACACCCCTCACATGTTCAACGCCCGCTTCTGTACCGCCAGGGCCGCTTCGCGCATGACTTCCGACAGCGACGGGTGCGGGTGGCAGATCATGCCGATGTCTTCCGAAGCGGCCTTGAACTCCATGGCGACAACGCCCTCGGCGATCAGGTCCGACGCATTGGCCGCGATGATGTGGACGCCCAGCAGTTCGTCAGTCCTGGCGTCGGCGATCATCTTGATGAAGCCGTCGGGGCGGCCCATGCCCATTGCGCGGCCGTTGGCCTGCATCGGAAACTGGCCGGTGCGGTATTCGCGGCCTTCGGCCTTCAGTTGCGCTTCGGTCTTGCCCACCCAGGCAATCTCGGGCTCGGTGTAGATCACCCAGGGAATGCAGTTGTAGTCGATGTGCGGTTTCTGGCCGTCGATGACTTCAGCCACCATCACGCCTTCGTCCTCGGCCTTGTGCGCCAGCATCGGGCCGCGCACCACATCGCCGATGGCGTAGATGCCGGGCACGGACGTGCGGCAGTTGTCGTCGACGGGGACAAAGCCGCGCGGATCGGCGGACAGGCCCACGGCATCCAGGCCCAGGTTGTCGGTGTTCGGCACGCGGCCGATCGACACGATCAGACGGTCTGCCTCAAGCTTCTGATCGGCGCCGGCCTGGTCCTTGTAGGCGATGGTCACCCCCTTGGCCCTGGTTTTCACCTCGCCAATATTGACGCCCAGATGGATGGTCAGTCCCTGCTTCTTGAACAGCTTGGCCGCTTCTCTGGCAATGGCGTCGTCGACGGCGCCAAGGAAGGCGGGCAGGGCTTCGAGAATGGTCACTTCGGCGCCCAGGCGGCGCCATACCGAGCCCAGTTCCAGCCCGATCACGCCTGCGCCAATCACGGCAAGCTTCTTTGGCACGGAATCGAAGGAAAGCGCGCCCTCGTTATCCGACACGATCTTGTTGTCGACCGGCACGCCGGGCAGGTGGCGGGCCTTGGAGCCAGTGGCGATGATGACGTTGCGCGCGGTGTAGGGCTTGGCGTCGGTGCCGTCGCTGGCTTCCACGGTAATCACGCCGTCGGCTGCGCGGCCCTTGAACTTGCCGTGGCCCTTGATCCAGGTGACCTTGTTCTTGCGGAACAGGAATTCCACGCCGCCGGTGAACTTGTCGACGATGGCGGCCTTGCGCCGGATCATCTGCGCCAGGTCCAGCGACACGCCCTTGATCTGCACGCCGTGGTCGGCCATGCCGTGCTGCGCGTGCTCGAAGTGTTCGGACGACGCCAGCAGCGCCTTGCTGGGAATGCAGCCCACGTTCAGGCAGGTGCCGCCCAGCCGTGGCTTGCCAGCTTCATCCTTCCATTCCTCGATGCAGGCCACGGTCTTGCCCAGTTGCGCGGCGCGGATGGCGGCGATATAGCCGCCGGGGCCCGAGCCGATCACGATCACGTCGAAGTCTGCCTTGGCCGAGGCGCTGGCGCCGCCACCTGTTGCTGCGGGGGATGCGGCGGCGGCAACCGGGGCAGCGGCCGGCGCTGCGGCAGCAGGGGCAGGAGCCGGGGCGGGTGCGGCTGCCGGTGCGGCGGCGGCCTTGGCGTCGGTGTCTACCACCGCGATCACCTCGTCGGCGTGAACCGTGGCGCCGTCCGGTTTGACGATCTGCGTCAGCACACCGTTGTCCGGACAGGGCACCTCCAGCGTGACCTTGTCGGTTTCCAGCTCCACCAGGATTTCGTCGCGCTGGACTGCCTCGCCGGGCTTCTTCTTCCACTGGAGCAGCGTGGCTTCCGAGACGGATTCGGACAACTGGGGCACCTTCACTTCGATCGTGGCCATGGTCTTCCTTCGGGTTTTCGTGGCGAAAGCTTCCAGTCTAGGAGAGCACGCTGGCAGTCATGCAATACGCGAATCAGGGTTTACCCTGATCAATAAAAACGGCCCGCCGTAGGGGCGGGCCGTCTTGCCAGTGCCGGGGGTCAAGCCGGGCGGCGCGGCGGGGCGGCTTAGTGGCCGGCGCTCTGGCCGCCGTCGACGTGCAGGATCTCGCCGGTGATGAACGGCGCCGATTCCAGGAACAGCACGGCTTCGGCGATATCGCTCATCTCGCCCATATGGCCCATCGGGTGCAGCGCGCCAAGCGCTTCATGGGTTTCCGGCGCGTGCATCGGCGACTTGATGATGCCGGGCGACACGGCGTTCACGCGGATGCCGCGGCGGGCGTATTCCACGGCCAGAGACTTGGTGGCCGCGTTGATGCCGCCCTTGGTCAGCGATGCCAGCACCGACGGCACGCCCTGGATCGCGTGGTCGACCAGGCTGGTGGTAATGCTCACCACATGGCCGCTGCCCTGCTTTTCCATCTGCGCGATCGCCAGTTGCGTGATGTAGAAGAAGCCGGCCAGGTTCACGCCGGTCTTGGCGAGGTAATCCTCTGCCGTGTAGCTGGTGAATGGCTTGGCGATGAAGATGCCGGCGTTGTTGACCAGGGCATCGACGCGGCCGAATTTCTCGATGGCCTGCGAGACCACCCGGCGGGCGGTGTCGGGGCTGGCGATGTCGCCCGGCACGGCCAGGATGTTGGCGTCATCGGGTTGCTGGATGCCGCGCGCCGTGGCTACGACGCGGTAGCCGCGCTGGCGGTAGGCCTTGACCAGCTCTGCGCCGATGCCTTGCGAAGCGCCCGTGATGATGGCGACTTTTTGCGTGGTTTGGGTGGTTTGGGTGGTGCTCATGATGTGCCTCTTTGATTTGGTTGACCTTGGCATCGCTGCCAATCGAATCGACGTGGTCGATGGCTGGAAATGTAGGCGAGGCAGGCCCGCGATTGAACGGCACCGGCGCACAAACAGTTATGCGCGCCGGTAACAAGTGCGCGGGCGTGGCATGATGCGGCGATCTGTCAGGGGAACGGAGGATGCGATGACGACGCTTGCAGATGTCGCGGCCAGCGGGCAAGCCATCGAGACAACGGTGTTCCGCCAGGACGCGCTGTCGGTGGGCCTGGTGCTGCCGCTGCTGGGCAAGGGTGAGATCGCGCCGGAGTTCCCGTCCCAGCTGGATCTCGCGGCACGCGCCGATGCGCTGGGCTACCGGGCGCTATGGGTCCGCGATGTGCCGCTGAACAGCGCCGGGTATCCCGATCCGGTGGGGCACCTCGATCCGTGGGTGCTGCTCGGTGCGCTGGCCACGAGTACCCGGCGGATTGCGCTGGCAAGCGGCGCCATCGTGCTGACGCTGCGGCATCCGCTGCATATCGCCAAGGCGGCGATATCGGTCAGCGCGCTGTCAGGGCAGCGCTTTATCCTGGGGCTGGGATCGGGCGACCGTCCGCCGGAATATGCCGCGTTTGGCCGCGACACCGAGGCGCGGCGCGACCTGTTTCGCGATCATTGGGAATCGGTGGCGGCGTCGGTAGGCGTGCCGTCGCGCGTGATGCCGGACCTGGCGCCCGAGGGCGCGCCGGACTTCTACCTGTTGCCGCGCCAGCCGCGCGCCGTGCCGCTGCTGGCGGTGGGATCGGGCGGGCAGAGCGTGGACTGGATCGCCCGCCATGCCATCGGCTGGATGACCTATCATCGCGATCCCGACACGCAGCGCGAGCGGCACCGGCTCTGGCGCATCGCCGTGGAGCGTGGCGCGCCAGAGCAGTTCCGGGCTTTCGGCGTCGCCATGCGGCTGGAACTGTCGGAGCAGCCCGACGAGGCGCCGTCGGCATTGAACCTCGGCTATCGAACCGGTGCCCGTGCGCTGGTAGACCTGCTGGCGGACATGCGCGAAGCGGGCACGCATCATGTGGCCCTTAACGTCACGGAGTCCACGCGGCCTCCGGCAGAGGTGCTGCAGGAGGTGGCCGAGACGGTGCTTCCGCATTTCCACGACGCAGCCTTGGCGTGAGCAGGTGTGGCGTCAGTGCGTAGCGTGACTGTGGGGCGCTGCGCGAAGACGCAGAGCGCTGGAAACGCTCAAAGCGAGCAGAGCGTGGCGGCGATCACCAGCGCGGTGGCGGCAATGCCCAGCGGCGCGCCGAAGTTGCCGCCGCCGTGCATCAGCGCCGTGGAGACCAGCGGGCCAACGATCTGCCCCACGCCATAGGCGGCCGTCATCACGGCGAACAGGTTGAAGCTGACCTTGTGGGCCAGGCGGCGCGCGGCAGGCGCTGCGATGGTGACCGTGCCCATGAAGGTGCCGCCGACCAGTGCTGCGCTGACCAGGTAGGCCAGTGCGGTATGGCTCAGCGCGGGCAGCACCACGCCCGCGGCCTGCACGCCAAGATTCCATTGCATGGCGCGCCGGGTGCCCAGCCGTTCATGCAGGGTGTGCCACAGGAAACAGGACGGTGCGGCGCCCAGGCCAAATACGGCCCACACGTGAATTGGATCGATCTGGCCCAGCGCGTCGCGCACAAACAGCGGCAGATAGGTGGCGGTGATGATGTAGCCAAAGCCTGCCAGTCCATAGCTGGCGATCAGCGGTGCCGGCCCGAGCGCGCCTTGCGGTGCCACGGCGGCGGTCGTGGCGCTGCCAGTGCGTGCCTGCAGGCGCAGCGCCCGCCATGCCAGCGCGCTCAGCACCAGCGCGCCGATAGCCAGACCCAGCCACAGCACCAGGCTGTGCCATTGCGCAAGATTGCCCATGGCGATCAGTTCGGCGGATATCACGATGCCGATACCGACGCCCGAGAACATCAGCGGTGCGCCATCGTGACGGCCCCGTACGTGCAGCAGCCACGACGCGGCGTTGACCAGTGCCAGCGCACTCAGCACGCCCGAGACAAAACGCACCACGATTAGCGCCGTGTCGGGCAGTGGCAAGGCCAGCGCCGCCAGCGACACCACTGTCCCGGCCAGCGCCACGCGCGACCAGAAGCCGGCCCGGGCATGGGCGATACGTGCGGCCAGCAGCGCACCCAGCAGATAGCCCGCGTAGTTGGCCGAGGCCGCGAGCGACCCCGTTGCCACGCTCATCGTGCCGTCCCGCACCATCAGCGGATACATGCCCGTAAAGGCAAAGCGGCCGAACCCCATCGCCACGGCCAGTGCCAGCGCTGCCGCGATGGCCTCGCCCAGCGATTTCCCGGCGTCGGCCTCGTGCCGGGTTTGCGGAGTCGGAAGGGAAGGTGCCGTGGAAGAAGGTGCCGTGGAATTCGCCATGATCGCGGGTTGCCATTCAACATTCTCAAAAAGAGATTAATGACAACTGTAGTATCTTGATATGGGAATCATAGGGCAAGCCGCTCGCCTGGTTTGTTCCGCCATGTATCAAGTGATGTTCCGGGGGCGCAACAAAGGCAGAGACGGGCGCTATGCGGAGAATTTGTCGACCAGGAAGTCGACGAAGGTGCGCACCCTGCGCGAAACGTGGCGCGCGTGGGGGTAGAGCAGCACGAACGGTCGCGTACTGCCGCCATATTCCTGCAGCACTTGTACGAGCGTGCCTTCGCGCAGGTCCTGCTCGACGACAAAGCGGTAGGTCTGGAACAGGCCTGCGCCGGCGCGGGCCAGCGTGGCCCCGCCCAGCGCGTCTTCGGAGGTGGCAATGCTGCCAGTGGTCATCACGTCGATGTCCTCGCCGTCCTGGCGGAACGTCCACGGAATACGCCGGCCGCTGCTGGGGCGTTCGAACTGGATGCACTCGTGCGCCAGCAGGTCGTCGAGCGTGCGCGGGGTGCCGCGGCGCTTCAGGTAGGCCGGGGTGGCCACCACCACCATTTCGGCATCTTCCAGCTTGCGCGCGATCAGCGTGGAATCGTCGGGCGCACGGCCGCGCACGGACAGGTCATAGGTGTCGTCGGCAAAATCCACATTGCGGTTGCTGATATGGACGTCGATGTCGACTTCGGGGTAGCGCTCGCGAAACTCCGGCAGCACCGGCAGCACACGGTAGTGCGCGTAAGGGGTGGGCAGGCTGATGCGCAGGCGGCCGGCAGGCGTGGCGTGCTGGCCGCTGATCTGGCGCTCGGCGTCCACCAGCTGGGCCAGCGCCTGGCGGGTTTCGTCGAAGTACGTACGGCCCTCGTCCGTCAGCCGGATCTGGCGCGTGGTGCGCACGAACAGCCTGACGCCGAGCCGCTCTTCCAGGCGCGACACGCTGCGGCTGACCGCCGCCGGTGTGACACCCGCGGCCACGGCCGCCGCCGTAAAGCTGCTGAGTTCGGCTGCAAGGCAGAACAGTTCGATGCTGCCCAGTTGTAGATCGTCGAATTGGCGCTTCATGGTCGGGTGGGGCGAGGTGGCCGAGGTGGCAGACCGCAATGATGAGCCACCTCCGGGCAATCCACATCACGGCGGCAGCTTCCACTGCCGGAAGTGTATGCGATGCCATATCGCTGCGTGGCCGCCCCGCCCGCTGCCGCCCAGACCACTCCTCACTGGAAGCGATAACGGGCGGTCAGCATGGCGCTGCGCTTGTCGCCGGGCAGCGCGCCCGAGAAGGTCGGCGACGTGTAGTACGTCTTGTCGGTCAGGTTGCGCAGGTTCAGCGTCACGTCGAACTTCTTCTGGCGATAGTAGATGGCCGCATCCAGCACCACGTACGACGGCACCTGGTACAGGTTCAGCGAATCGGCGTAGCTGTCGCCCTTGTAGGTCAGGCCCAGACCCACGCCCCAGCCGTGCAGCGCCTGCTGCTGGAAGTCGTAGGTGGTCCACAGGCGGCCGCCGGTGCGGGCCACGCCAGCGGGGCGGTTGCCGGCGATGCTGCGGTTGGTCACGCCCATGATCGCGTTCGATGCCAGCGTGTTCGATTCCACCTCGACGTTCTGCAGCACGAAGTTTGCCAGTACCGTCCAGCCCGGCACCGGCATGGCCGACAGCTCCAGCTCCACGCCACGGCTCTTGTCGCGGCCATCGGGGGTGGGGCTCAGCGCGCCCGGCAGCGTGATGTAGTAGTTCTTGCGCGTGGTCTCGAACAGCGAAACATTCGTGTTCAGCTTGCCGTCCAGGAACTCGGCCTTGACGCCGATTTCCTTCTGCAGCGCGCTTTCCGGCTCGGTGGACAGCGCCGCGGGCTCGGTCGACACGTTGATGAACTTGCTGGTGGACACACCCGCGTAGAACGACAGCGCACGCGTGGGCTGCCACACGCCGCCCAGCGAGCCCGAGGTCAGGTTCTGGGTGGCGCCGATCGACCGGAATGCCGTGCCCTGGGTGCCTACATCGCTGAACTTCACGTTGTCGTTGCGCACCGCGCCGCGCAGTTTGAAATGCTCGCCAAAGGCCAGCTGGTCCTGCAGGTAGACGCCCACGTCCTCCTGCTTGAGTACGCGGTTGAAGCCCTGTGCGGGCACTGCCGCCAGGCCAGCCAGCGTCGTTTCGGGCACAACCGGCGAGTTGATGTCGAGGATGTTCGGCAGGTTGTAGCCGTTCCGCACCGTATTGATATGAGTGTCCGAGTACTCCAGGCCGAACAGCACGGTGTGGTCCACCGGGCCGGTGCGCGTCTTCCACACCAGTTCGTTCTGCGCCAGGATGAAGTGGCCGTCGTCGAACTGCGTGCGGGCCGTGCGGCCGGTCATCTGGTTCAGCGCGTTGCCGCCGTTGCCGCCCGCATTGCGGGTCATGTCGAGCGACCGTTCGTCATAGATAAACGCCGTGCGCATCGTCAGCGACGGATCGATGCGCCAGTCGTGGCTGACCGTCACGCGGTCGATCAACTGGCGGGTGTCGTTGAACGGGCTGTAGTAGCGGGCGTCGCGCGGTGCCCCGGCGATCTTGCCCTGGTTGTTGAAGACGATGCCGTAGTTGTCCGGGACGATGCTGATGTCGCGGTGGTCGTAGTCGATCGTCAGCGTCTTGTTGGTGTCGTAGGCCCAGCTGAACGACGGCGAGACCTCGCGGATATCGCGGCCCAGGCCCCGGTAGCCGTCGCTCTTCTCGTAATCGGCGATCAGGCGCGCATTGACCTGCGAGCTGACCGGGCCGCCCACGTCCACGTAGGTGCCCCAGGTGCCGAAGCTGCCGCCAAAGGCGCCGACCTCGGCACTGAATTTCGACAGGGGCGGCTTGGTGACCATGTTCACCGTGCCGCCAGGCTGGCCCGAGCCGTACAGCGCCGACCCCGGGCCCTTGAGCACCTCGATGCGGTCCACGTCGTACATGGTCCGGTAATACCCGTTCTGGCTCGGGCCGTCAGGATAACCGTCGCGCAGGAAGCGCATCGCCAGCCCGCGAATCGTGTAGTTGTTGGCAAAGCCATAGCCGCCGGCCAGCTGCGCCTGCACGCCGGCCGAGTTCTGCAGCGCGTAGTTCAGGTCGATCGCGCCCTGGTCGCGCAGTACGTCTTCGGGGATGACCGAGATCGCGGCCGGGATATCGCGCAGCGGGGTGTCCGTCTTGGTGCCGGTGCTGGTGGTCTCGTTGGGGCTGCCCGGCAGCGTCTTGCCCGCCGAGACCGTCACGGCAGGCAGCGTCTGGTCTGACGGGGCCGCCTGGGCCAGCACGGAGGCCGGCAGGCCGGCGATCAGCGCGGACGCAAGAGTGGCGATGGTGCGGGGACGTGGCGCGCGGCCGCGACGGGCAGGGTGGTGCATGGCTTCGGACAATTCGGATCAGTTAAGAAAAAGCGCCTAAGGCATTACATTTCGTCGGCGCCTGGCGGCACGCCACCCGGGGTCGGGCTGCAAGCGAGCCAACAGACACTAATAGGAATCATTCGCAATGCATATGGGGTGGATGGAAATCCGGGGCGGATGTCCTGCTTGTCCAAGCCATTTGTGAGGCGGATGCTGATGAACTTTCGTCGTCCGGGACAAATGTCCGATGCTTGTTTTGTGGCGCAACGCGCACGATTTGCGGTCTGCAGTCGGCGGTGCTTTCGATATAAGTGAGAATCAGTTACATTTACGGGCGCCTGTGTCGGTTCTGTTACGGTTTTCCGGCCAGGCGTCTATCCGGACGCGTCGATGCCCTACAAACTTCCTTTCCTGCTGATGGTGTTTCCGGTCTACCAGGCCTGGGACCTGTATCAACTGCTCCATAGCGGCCCGTCCTATCACCTGCTGACCGAGGTGGCCGCCACGGGGGCGTTCCTGGTGATCCTGTACCTGGTGATTCGCGAACGCCGGCGCGCCGCGCACGAATTCGAGATGCTGAAGGCATCGGCTGACGCGGCGGCACGCGCCCACGCCGAACGCGACGAGGCATCGCAGCGGTCCACGCGCGATTTTCTGAAGTCGATGCAGCAGCAATTCGACACCTGGAAGCTGACGCCGGCCGAAAAGGATGTGGCGCTGCTGCTGGTCAAGGGCCTGTCGCTGGAGGAAATCGCCGGTGTGCGGGAGAGCGGCGCCAAGACGGTGCGGCAGCACGCCGCCAACGTCTATGCCAAGGCCAAGCTCGAAGGCCGGCATCAGCTGGCGGCCTATTTCTTCGAAGACCTGCTGGTGCCGGCGGTCAGCCGTTGAAGCGTGCGGGCGCCGACGGGCCGACTCCCTCGGCTGCCGGACGGCCTTCGGCCGCCAGCGCTACCTGGCAGTCCGCGCAAAGTCCTGGCAGGGCGAGATCGGCCTTGGCGGGCATCAGTCCATGGGCCAGGAAGTGCTGGCGTATGGTCTGCTCCAGGGTGGCGTCGAACACTTCGGCAAGGCCGGCGCAGCGCGTGCAGTACAGATGGCGGTGAACCGGCTGGTCGGCCAGTTCGTAGAACGTTATCGCGCGGTTTTTCCTGTCCGACACGACGACGCGCGCCAGCGGCCCAAGATCGGCCAGGTCGTAAATGGCCTTCTTGAAAGAGGAAATGGATTGGCCGTCATTGCGCTTGAGCATCGCCGCGCAAAGCTGCTCGGGCGTCAAATGGCGCTGCGGCGATTCCAAAAGGATCTCCATTAGCGCAACGCGGGCGGCATTGGGTGAGAGACGGTGTGTCTCCAGCAGCTGGATCGACGATGGATGCTTTTCGCCAGGCATTTCCGGAATATCAGGGCGCTTGGTTTCTGCCTGCCGGCCAAGCGTGTCGACCGGCAGCGGGTGGCCACGCAGGCTAGCCGTTGCCGCCGTGGCATGGCAATGCCAATCGGGCCGGGGCGGGACATTCGTCCCGTGCGAACCGTACGTGTGCCCGGTACGCGTCGGGCTGCCGGGAGGCCGTCGGGCCGCAGTGGAAACGTCGGGCAGGCTAGCCGACGTTCGTTAGCCGGACATTAATTCGTCGCCGGAAGGGGGGCGGCCCGCGGCCTTGCGAGCCGGGTTCGGTAGAATTTCGATAATGATTCTTATTTGAAGAAGACTGAGTAAGGCATGGACATACGCCCCCGGATTTTGGTCGTCGACGACCACAAGAACATTCGTGATCCGTTGGCGACCTATATGCGTCGTTTCGATTTCGATGTCGAGGCGGTCGGGGATGGCAAGGCCATGCGCCAGCGGCTGGACGAACGCAGTTTCAACCTGATCGTGCTGGACATCATGCTGCCCGGGGAAAATGGCCTGTCGCTGTGCCGCTATGTATCGGAACACGTGGGGACGCCGGTTATCCTGCTGACGGCAGTGACCGAGCAGGCAGACCGCATTGCCGGGCTGGAAATCGGCGCCGACGACTATGTGGTCAAGCCTTTCGATCCGCGCGAACTGGTGGCCCGCATCCGCAGCGTGCTGCGGCGCAACCGGACCCCGGTGCCCGCCGCCGCGCCGGAGCCACTGGCCCAGCCCGACTGCCGCTTTATCTTCAGCGGCTGGACGTTCGATACCGCCACACGGGAGCTGCGCAATCCGGCAGACGAGGTGGTGCCGCTGAGCACCGCCGAATTCCATCTGCTGCGCGCGTTAGTGGAAAACGCCAATCGCGTGTTGAGCCGCAGCCAGTTGCTGGACCTGACCCAGCGCTCGGAAACCGTGGCCTTCGACCGAAGCGTCGACAGCCAGGTGAGCCGCCTGCGCAAGAAGCTGGAACCGGACCCCCGGCGCCCCGGCATGCTCAAGACCGTCCGCGGCGACGGTTACCTGCTGGCCACCCGCGTCACGCTCGAACACTGATGAGGCTGTTTCCACGAAACCTGTCGGGGCAACTGGTGGCCCTGTGGCTGCTGGCCATGCTGGCCGCGCATGTGATTGCCGTGCTGGTGCTGTCATGGTGGCGCGCGGACAACGTCACCATCCACCCGCTGTCGGTTCGCACCATCGAGACCCGCATTCTTTCCGCCTACCGCGTGGCCGCGCGCGCTGACGATCCTGCCGAATGGCTAGACGACATCAGCCTGCCCGATTCCACGTTCGGCCTGGCGGCGCGTTCCGAGGTTGCCGCCACGGCCATGACCGGGCCCGAGCAGGCGCTGGCGCTGCGCCTGCGCCGCCTGCTTGGCGTGCCTGGAGATGCCTCCATATATGTACGGCTGCGCCAGACCGAGCCGGTGCCCGGCGCCACGGGCGCCGAAGACCGGGGCAACTGGCTGGAAAAGGCGTTCCGCGGCACCCAGGCCACCGCGCTCGATGTCGATGTCCGGCTGCCACAGGGCCAGTGGCTGCACAGCCGGCACTGGCCGACCATGCTGCCGGCCCATTGGTCGCGGGTGCTGAGTTTCTCGCTGGTGGTCGGCATGCTGCCGACGGCGCTGATCGCGCTGTTGTTCGGCCGCCGCATCATGGGGCCGCTGCGGCGGCTGACCGAAGCCTCCAAGCGGGTCAGCCGTGGCGAGCAGGTGATCCTGCCCGCGTCCGATGGACTCAGCGGCGTGCGCGAGATCACCAAGGCCTTCAACGACATGCAGCAAAGCCTGGTGCGTTTCGTCAACGGGCGCACGCAGATGATTGCCTCCATCGGGCATGACCTGCGCACGCCGCTGACATCGCTGCGCATCCGGGCCGAGCTGATCGACGACGCCGAGCTGCGCGACGCCATGGTGCAGACCATCGACGAAATGGGTGTCATGGTGGAAGAGACGCTGCGCTTTGCGCGCGACGAGGCGCTGCAGGAGCCCACGCAGGATGTGCAGATCTGCGACCTGGTGCGCGAGGTGGTGGACAACCAGACGATCCAGGGCCGCAGCGTGAGCTGGACCAGCCAGGTGGATGCGGGCATGTTCTACCGCTGCCGGCCAGTGCATCTGAAGCGGGCGCTGGGCAATATCATCGACAACGCCGTGCGCCACGGCAACGTCTGCGTGAGGGTCCTGGCCGACACCGTTGGCAAGTCCCTGCGTATCGAGATCGAGGACGACGGGCCGGGCATCGACCCCGAACAGCTCGAACGCGTCTTCGAGCCGTTCACCCGGCTGGATTCGGCGCGCAGCATGGACAGCGGCGGCGTGGGGCTGGGACTGGCGATTGCCCGCTCGTGCATCCGCGCGCATGGCGGCGATATCTCGCTGCAAAACCGCCAGGAAGGCGGCCTCCGGGCATTGATCGACCTGCCCAACTAGCCAGCGCGGCGGTGGCGGCGCCATGCGGCTGTCATGCGATTGCCACAATTCGCCACAATCGAGCAAACCTGCACAACATCAAATAGCAATCATTCTCGTTTTGACGTGATTGCCATGCCTGCCGTCCGGCAGGGGCGTTGTGCAACCTCTTTGACGGGGAGTGTTGAAGGTCCAGCCGAAGCACGGCAGCACGTCGGGTCCGAAACTCAAATCGTGCTGGAGTCTTCCGTGCAGCAAAAGAAAATCTCGAATGCCATCCGCCTGCTGGTCTCAGGCGCTTCCGCGGGTCTGGTCATGGTCCCGTTTGCCGTCCACGCCCAGGCGGCCGCCAGTGCGGCCATGGTGGCCGGCGGCAATGTGCTGCCGCAGGTGACCGTCACCGGCCAGGGCATCGGCAACGCCAATGACGCGCCGACCGGCATCTCGCGCCTGCCCGAAACGGTCAAGGAAACGCCGAAGACGATCAACGTGGTACCGCAGGAGGTCATCGAGCAACAGCACGCCACGTCGCTGGAGCAGATCCTCAAGAACGTGCCCGGCATCACGATTTCCACGGGCGAGGGCAATGGCGGCCAGAACGGCGACCAGTTCCGGATCCGGGGTTTGTCCGCCAAGGGCGATATCTACGTGGACGGGCTGCGCGACTTCGGTGCCTACAAGCGCGACGCGTTCAATACCGAGAGCGTCGAGGTCATCAAGGGGCCGTCGGGCGAGAGTTTCGGCGTCGGCAACGTGGGCGGGCTGATCAACCAGACCACGAAGAAGGCCAACCTGCATACCAGCACGAGCATCGACCAGGGCATGGCGTCGGATGCCACGTACCGCACCACGCTGGACAGCAACTTCAAGCTCAACGACACCTCGGCGCTGCGCATCAACGGCGTGTTCCAGAACGGCCGCGTGGCCGACCGCGACCACGTTGACGACGACCGGCGCGGCGTGGCCATCGACTTCGGCACGGGCCTCGGCACCCGCACCGAATGGCACCTGAACTACGCGTACCTGCACCGCAGCGGCGCGCCCGACTACGGCGTGTCCGTGGCCCAGGGCGCCGACGGCTTCTACCGGCCGCTGACCGCATACGGCGTGCCGGGCGTGTCGTCGTCCACGTCGTACATCCGCAATACCGACCGCGACACCACCGACGCGCATATCGTGTCGTCGAACTTCATGACGAAGCTCGACAACGGCATCACCATCAGCAACGACACGCGCTTCAGCTTCTACGAGCGCGATTTCTCGTCGACCAACCCGGCTGCGCTGACATATGCCAACCTGCAGACGCTGCTGTCGGGCCGCAACCTGGCGCTGCCCTACGCGGCGGGGGGCGGGGTGACGTACCTGCAGCGCGGCTGGGGCGTGCAGAACGTGCTGAGCGCCAAGGGCGAGTTCCAGACCGGGAGCATCCGCCACAAGGCGATGGTGGGCCTGGACACGATCTACCAGCGCGACCACCGCGACCAGGGCACCTGGACGGGCCGCATGAACAACCAGACCGTGGTCAACCCGGTGTTCTACAACAGCCCGAATGCCACGGTGGCCTACAACTCCACGCGCGACGCCAATTCCACCGATATCGGCGTCTTCATGAGCGACCGCGTGTACCTGAACGACCAGGTCTCGCTGCTGGGCAGCCTGCGATGGGACTACTTCCGCAGCGAATACTCGACCAGCGCGTCGTCGCTGGGCGGCAGTGCGGATTCGAAGAAGCTGAGCCCGGCCATCAGTGCCATCTGGGAGCCGACCAAGGATTACATGTTCTACACGTCGTTCTCGCGCACGTACCGGCCGGTGGGCACCGACATTGCCGTGGCGGTGGGCGGCGTGGCGTCCGAGGTGCCGCAGAATGGCTTCAGCAACGAGCCCGAGCGTGCCGATACCATCGAAGTGGGCACCAAGCTCGACTTCCTCGACAAGCGCCTGGGTGTGACCGGCGCGCTGTTCCAGACCAAGAAGACCAACGCCTACACGGTGGACCCGACCACGGGCGATATCACCAACGGCTTCTCGGATTCCGGCGAGGGACGCCGCATCCGCGGCCTGGAACTGGGCCTGAGCGGCCGCATCGTCGGCGGCTGGACCGCCAACGTGGCTTATGCGTACCTGGACGGCGAGGTCACGTCGGCGACCACCGCGTCCATCGTCGGCAATACGGCGCCCGGTGTCTCGCGCCACAACGTCACGCTGTGGACGGCCTATGACATCCCCCACACGCTGCTGCCGGTGCCGGGCCAGCTGACCATTGGCGGTGGCCTGCAATACGCCACGGGCTACTGGGCCGATTCGGCCAATACCACGAAGATGCCGGACAACTTCGCGCTGGACGCCATGATCGCGTACAAGCAGGGCAAGTACCGCATCTCCCTGAACGGCTACAACCTGACCAACCACCTGAACTATCAGTCCTCGTTTGGCGCGGTGCGCGCGGTGCCCACGTCGCGCCGCACGTTCCTGCTCAATGTCGGCATGACGTTCTGACCGGCTGGTCCCGAGCGCCGCGAAGCCGCTACCATGGCGGTTTCGCGGCCAATCCCGCTGACCCGATTGCATCCCATGCTTGTCCAGATTCCCGATGTCCTGACGCCCGAAGAGATCCGCTACTGCAGGGAGCGCCTGGAGCGCTCGGCCTGGGTGGACGGGCGCGTGACCGCCGGCGATCTTGCCGCCCGGTCCAAGCACAACCTGCAGGTGCCGGTGGACAGCCCCGAGGCGCACGAACTGGGCGAACTGATCCTGACGGCCCTGGGCCGCAGCCCGGCCTACCACTCGGCGGCGCTGCCGCTGCGGGTGCTGCCGCCGATGTTCAACCGCTACGAAAGCGCCATGACGTTCGGTACGCATGTCGACAACGCCATCCGCACGGTGCCCGGTACCGGCGGCATGCGCATCCGCGCCGATGTGTCGAGCACGCTGTTCCTGTCCGACCCCGACGAGTACGACGGTGGCGAACTGGTCATCAAGGACCTGTACGGTTCGCATACCGTCAAGCTGCCGGCAGGGCATATGGTGGTCTATCCGGCGTCGTCGCTGCACGCCGTGACGCCGGTTACGCGCGGGGCGCGCTGGGCCTCGTTCTTCTGGGCCCAGTCGATGGTCAAGGACGACGGCCAGCGCAGCATGCTGTACGAACTGGACCTGGCGATCATCGATATCCGCCAGCGGCTTGGCGACGACCAGGACGCCGTGCTGGCCCTGGTGAACCACTACCACAACCTGCTCCGGCGCTGGGCCGAACTCTAGGGCGGCCTTCCTCCGGTGGTGGGCGGCGCACTTGTTCCCCGGTGTATCAATGCATGTTCTGCGAGGCCCGTTTATCCGCACATGGGTGACTTCTATAGTGGCTTCCACGCGAACGGCGCGCCGCGCCGAAGCCGCAGGAAACTACAGACCCAGGAGTCACCATGTCCGTCGAAGCAAAACTGGCCGCGCGCGGCCTGACGTTGCCGCCACCCCCGCAGCCGCTGGGCAGCTATACCGCCGTCAGCCGTGCGGGCGATCTGCTGTTCATCTCCGGCCAGTTGCCGCTGCAGGACGGCAAGGTGGTCTGGCAGGGCCAGGTCGGCCGCGATCTCACCGTGGCGGAGGGCCAGCAGGCCGCCCAGCTGGCGGCGCTGAACGTGCTGGCGCAGATTCACGCGCATCTGGGCGGCTTCGAGCGCCTTGACCATATCGTGCGGGTCGAAGGATTCGTGACCAGCGCCCCGGGCATGCTGGACCAGCCAGCCGTGGTCGACGGCGCGTCGGACCTGTTCGCCGAAGTGCTGGGCGAGAAGGCCGGCCATGCACGCGCGGTCTATGCCCAGACCCAGCAGCCGGCCAACGCGGCGGTGATCCTCGTGGTCATCGCGCAGGTCAGGTCGGGGCACGCCTGAATACAGGTGCAGGCAACACGCGCGGGTGGTGCCGCCCTATCCGAACGGATGAGGCGAACATGCGTCAAGGTGGAAGCAACTGAGCCTCTTGTACAGCAGCCAGGATGCGGCGCAGCGGCTACGATCGGGCATCGTTCCGACATCGTCCAGAGATACCGCCATGACGCTCCCCGAGGTTGCCCGCTCCGTGTTCATCGAAACCAGCCGTCGCTACCTGTTGTCAGGCATGCATGCAGGGTTGGCCGCCTCAATGCGTCCAGTGCCAGAAGTCGAACGCCATCCTGGCGCCGAGCACGGCCAGGATGCCGCCCGCCACCCAGCGCTGCGCCAGCAGCCACTGCGGGCGGCCGGTCATTAGCGCCGCCGCGCGGCCCGACGACATGGCTACCAGCGCGTTGACGCCGGCGAAGGCCACGGTCAGCGCCAGGCCAAGCGTCAGCGTCTGGCCTAGCACGCCGCCTGCGCGGTAGTCGATGAATTGCGGCAGGATCGACAGAAAAACCAGCGCCAGCTTCGGATTGAGCAGGCTCGTCATGGCGCCCATTGCCACCAGGCGGCGCGTAGGTTCGCTGGCCGCCGCCTGCACCTGCAGCGGCGAGCGGCCGCCGGGACGCAGCAACTGCGTACCTGACGGTTTGCTCCTCCGTCTACCAGCGCTCCATATACGGCCGCAGATCGAGTTCGAACGTCCACGCGTCGCGCGGCTGGGTGTGCAGGTACCAGTAGTTCTCGGCGATATGGTCGGGGTCCAGGATGCCGTCCTGGTCCTTCAGCGCGTAGCGTTCGGGGAACGTTTCGCGGATTAAGGCGGTGTCGATGGCACCGTCGACCACCACGTGGGCCACGTGGATGTTGCGCGGGCCAAGTTCGCGCGCCATGCTCTGGGCCAGCGCGCGCAGCGCGTGCTTGGCACCGGCAAACGCGGCGAAGTTTGCCGATCCGCGCAGCGCCGCCGTGGCGCCCGTGAACAGGATGGTGCCGCGTCCGCGTGCCACCATGCGGCGCGCGGCGGCCTGCCCGTTCAGGAAGCCGCTGAAGCACGCCATTTCCCAGATCTTGAAGTACTTGCGCGGCGTTTCTTCCAGGATGCTGCTGGGGACGTTGGCGCCGATATTGAACACCAGTACCTCGATGGGGCCGTGCTCGGATTCGATCTGCGCGAACAGTTGCGCCACGTCCTCTTCCTTGCGGGCGTCGCTGCTGTACCCGAACGCCTGGCCGCCTTCGGCGCGGATGCCGTCGACCAGTGGCTGCAGCTTGTCGGCCGTGCGGCGGGTGACGCAGGCAATATAGCCTTCCCGGGCAAAGCGGCGGGCGATGGCGCCGCCCGTGGCGTCGCCGGCGCCGATGACCAGGGCAACCTTCGGATGGGTCTGTGTCGTCGTGGACGTGGTGGTCATGCTGTCTCCTGTTGTGCTCGCTAGTGTAGTGGTTGCCGTGCCACCGCGCCGGGCGCGCGGTCGCCGGCTTCGCCGTATGCGCCGTATGTGCCGGACAAGCCGGGCAAGCCGGGCATCCGGCAATACTGGTTGTCGGCGCGCGCACAGCCCACCGACGTGTCGCGCGGCGGCCGGCCGGCGGCCCATGCCGCCGATGTCGTCAATGCCAGGAAGCTGACGGCCAGCGCCGCCAGCATCAAGGGAAGAACGGTACGCATCATGGCTTTGTCACCTTAGTGGGCATCGGCCGACGGCGCCTTGGGCGGCATCACCTTGCGCATCAGCGGTACCAGGGGTATTGCCACGACAAAGCACGCCAGGATCACCATGAACGCATCGGCATAGGTCAGCGTATGGGCCTCGCGCATGGTCAGCGCCCATAGTTGCCGAATGGCGGCTGCGTTGCCGTCGTTGACCTCGTTGCTCAGCGTGGCCAGGCGCGCGGTCGACTGGCTCAGGAACTCGGTCATCGCCTCGTTGCGGATATTGAGATGCTCGGCCAGGCGCAGGAAGTGCAGGTTGGTGCGGTCGTTCAGGATCGTCGCGCAGGCGGCGATGCCGATGGCGCCGCCCAGGTTGCGCATCAGGTTGAACAGGCCGGACGCCAGCCTGAGCCGAGCGGGCGGCAGGGCGCCCAGCGTCAGCGTCACCGTGGGTGCCACGGCGAACTGCTGCCCCATGCCGCGCATGGCCTGCGGCAGCATCAATTCGGCACTGCCCCAGTCATGCGTGATCGGCGCAAAGCTCCACATCGACAGCGCGAACAACGCCAGGCCGAACATCAGCAGCCAGCGCAGGTCCACGCGGTTTGCCAGGAACGCGTAGAGCGGGATGGACATCACCTGGAACAGCCCCGTCGAGAAGATCGCCAGCCCGGTCTGCAATGCGCTGTAGCCGCGCACCTGGCCCAGGAACAGCGGTGTCAGGTAGATCGTGGCAAAGATGCCGATGCCCGTGACGAACGAGAAAAAGCAGCCCAGCGCGAAGTTGGGGTCCTTCAGCGCGCGCAGATCGACCACGGGATTGGCGAACGTCAGGGACCGCCACAGGAAGCCGACGCCGGCGATGCCCGATATCCAGGCCGTGGCCAGGATGGTCTGATCGCCAAACCAGTCCCAGCGCGGCCCTTCCTCCAGCGTGTATTCCAGGCAGCCCAGGAACAGCGCCAGCATCACGATGCCGGGGTAGTCCGCGCCCTTGAGCAGCGTCCAGTCGGGGTGATCGATCTTGACCAGCATCGGCACCACCACCGTGACAAAGATGCCCGGCACCAGGTTGATGAAGAACAGCCAGTGCCACGAGTAGTTGTCGGTAATCCAGCCGCCTACGGTGGGCCCCAGCGTGGGCGCCAGCGACGCCAGGCCGCCGATGATGGCGGCGGCCGCCACGCGCTGGCGTCCCGCGAAGAACGCAAACGCGGTGGTGAAGACCATCGGGATCATCGACCCGCCCAGGAAACCCTGGGCCGCGCGGAAGGCGATCATGCTCTGGATGTTCCAGGCGATGCCGCACAGCAGGCTGGTCACCGTAAAGCCGGCGGCGGACGCGGCAAACAGCCAGCGCGTGGACATTACGCGGGACAGCCATCCGGACAGCGGAATGACGATGATCTCGGCGATCAGGTAGGCGGTCTGTACCCAGACCGTTTCGTCGGTGCCGGCCGACAGGCCGCCACCGATGTCACGCAGCGATGCCGAGACGATCTGGATGTCGAGCAGTGCGATGAACATGCCCACGCACATCGTGCCGAAGGCCAGCACGCGGGTGCCCATCGGCAGGTCGGCCGGCGACGGCAATGCGGGGGGCGCGACGGGCACGCTGGCGGCTGGCCCTGCCGGGCCTTGGGAGACGGCGGCGTTCATGACTTGCTCGATGCCTGTTCCAGATGCGGCTCGCCGGCCTGCGCACTTGCCTGCGCCGGCCCGGCATGGGTATCGATTTCGGCCACCACGGACAGGCCGGGGCGCAGCAGGCCGAGCCGGGCGTCGGCATCGTCCAGCACGATGCGCACCGGCACGCGCTGCACGATCTTGGTGAAGTTGCCGGTGGCGTTCTCGGGCGGCAGCACGCTGAACTGGGCGCCCGTGGCGGGTGCCAGGCTCTCCAGGCGGCCGTGGAACACCTTGCCGGGCATGACGTCGGCCACGATGGTGGCGCGCATGCCGGGCTTCATGTGGGCCAGCTGGCCTTCCTTGAAATTGGCGTCGACCCACAGGCCACGCGCGGGCACGATCGACAGCAGTTGTCCGCCGCTTGGCGCATAGGCGCCGACGCGCGCACGGCGGTTGCCCACCGTACCGTCCACCGGGGCGCGCAGTTCGGTGTAGCCCAGGTTCAGGCGCGCCAGGTCGCGTTCGGCAATGGCCTGCGCCAGCGCCGCCTCGGCCTGCTGCCGCTGCGTGGCGATGACGTCGAGCTGCCGCCGGGCGGCCTCCGCGCTGGCCTTGGCCTTCTGGCCGTTGGCAACCGACTGCTTGAAATCGGCATCGGCCTTCTGCGAACTCTGGATCGACACGGCTGACTTGGCGACCAGGCTTGCGTAGCGCGCCTGGTCGTCGCGGGCACGCACGGTTTCGGCGTCGGTGGCCGCCACATTGGCGCGGGCTTCGGCGATTACGGCTTCCTGCAGCTTCGCACGGGCATCGAGATTGGCGATCAGTGCCTGTTCGGCTGCCACGGCACCTTCGGCCTTGGCCACGGCGGCCTGGTAGTCGCGGTTGTCGATGCGCGCCAGCAGGTCGCCGGCGTGCACGGCCTGGTTGTCGGTCACCAGCACCTCGGTCAGGTAGCCGGGCACCTTGGCAGCGATCAGCGTGACGTCGCCGCCCACGTAGGCGTCGTCGGTTTCCTGTACGAAGCGGGCGTCGGTCCACCAGTGATAGCCGTAGCCGGCGGCGACCAGCGCAATCAGCGCGCCTCCGGTGCGGATCAGCAGGGCTTTCCTGCCGGGCCTGGCCTGGTTGGGGGTGGCATCGGCAGGCGCGCGATCGGCGGTTGTGGTGCTGCTGGTCATGAAAGGCTCCGTACTTGGATAACGCCTGTGGCAGGCGCGAGAGAGGTGGTTTCGATGGGTTCGGCGTCGCCTTGCGCCCTGGCCTGTGCCGTGGCCGAGCGTTCGAGGCGCGCCCGCAGTGCCGGGCTGGCAGCGGGGCCGGGGGCGATGTAGTGATCGGTTTCGGTGATGCGCTGGCCCGTGTCGGCATCGACCAGCGCGATGCGCACGGCGCGGCCGGTCTGGCGCTCCACCAGTTGCACGGTGTCGGCCTGGTCTGCGAAGTGGCGTGTGCCCCAGTCCATCAGCATCAGCAGCACCGGCCGGAAATCGCGGCCGCGGGCGGTGAGCACATAGTCGTCGCGCGGCGGGTGCGTGCTGTAGGGCCGGCGGGCCAGCAGCCCTTCGTCCACGAGCTTGGTCAGCCGCCGCGTCAGCATGTTGGGCGCGATGCCCAGGCGTTTCTGGAAATCGTCGAAACGGGTGGCGCCGTAGAACGCCTCGCGCAGGATCAGTACCGACCACGTGTCGCCAACCCGCTCTACCGCGCGGGCCGTGGGGCAGGCCGATTCCTTGTGTGACTTTCGCTGCATCCTCGTCACCTCCCGAAAAAACATGTTGCTATCAAGATGAAAGTTAGTCTAGGCTAGTAACTATCATCGTGCAAGTTAGATTTGCATGAGCGTCCAGGAAAGGAATTCGAGATGACGAAACAGGCACAAGGCGGGCGGGTTCAGCGGACGGCCACGCTGGCGGCATCGGTGGCGGTGATGTTCGGGCTGGCGGCCTGCGCGGCAGTCGGGCCCGACTATCACGCGCCGTCGGTCGATGCCCCGCAGGCGTATCGGCATGCGGCGGAAGTGGCGCCGGTGAACGACGCGCGCCAGCCGGTATCGCTGGATACCTGGTGGAACGGCTTCAACGATCCGGTACTGACCACGATCGTCCAGCGCGTGCTGGACCAGAACCTGGACATGGCGGCGTCCGTGGCGCGCGTGGAGCAGGCTCGTGCCGCCGCCAGCTTTGCCGGTGCAGAACTGCTGCCGCAGGGCAGTGCCTATGGCGATGTCAGCAAGCAGCGGCAGTCACTGGAAAGCCCGCTGGGCAAGATCGGCAGCAAGTTCCCGGGCTACACGCGCGGACAGACGCTGTATTCGGTGGGCGCGGCTGCCACCTGGGAAATCGACCTCGCCGGCGGATTGCGGCGCGGTGCCGAAGCGGCCAACGCCGAACTGCAGGCGGCCGAAGCCAATCACCTGGGGGTGCGCATCCTGGTGGCGGCCGAGGCAGCCGATGCCTATTTCCGCGTGCGGGCCGCGCAAAGCCGCATCGCCATTGCCGAGCAGCAGGTCACCACGAACCAGCGCCTGCTTGACCTGGTGCGGCTGCGCCTGGCCGATGGCATTGGCGCGGAGCGCGAGCAGGCCCAGGCCGAGGCGCAACTGGCCCAGACACGCGTCACGATTCCGCCGCTGCGCATCGAACTGGAAACGCAGCTGAATCGGCTCGATGTCCTGATGGGCGCGCAACCGGGTACCTATGCCGCCGAACTGCGCGATTCGCAGGGCGCGCTGACCGTGCCCCAGGTGGCGCTGGCACAGGGGCCTGCCAACCTGCTGCAGCGCCGCCCCGATGTCATCGCGGCCGAGCGCCGGCTGGCCGCGTCGAATGCGCGTATCGGCGTGGCCACGGCCGAGTACTACCCGAAGGTGTCGCTGTCGGCGCTGCTCGGGTTCGAAAGCCTGTCGGCCAGCAAGCTGTTCACGGCGCAGGCGTTCCAGCCGGCGGCCACGGCGGGGCTGCGCTGGCGCCTGTTCGATTTCGGGCGCGTCGATGCCGAGGTGGCTGGCGCAAAAGGCGCCCACGCCGAGGCGCTGGCGACCTATCGCCAGGCGATGTTGCAGGCCACGGCGGATGTCGAGAATGCGCTGGTATCGCTGACCCAGCTCGACGCCCAGCGGGTGGAACTGGACAAGGAGGTGGGGGCGCATGAACGCGCCCGCAATGCGTCCGAGGATGCCTACAAGGGCGGCGCGGTCAGCCTGTTCGAGGTGCTGGACGAGGATCGCCAGCTGCTGGCCGCCCGCGACCAGCAGGCCAAGGTGCGCGCCGATAACGCCCGTGCTGCCGTGTCGGCGTTCCGGGCGCTGGGCGGCGGATGGTCCTGACACGCCGGCCCGCCGCACGGTAGCCGGCGTGTGTCAGCGATCCAGCGCTTGCGCCAGTGCCTGGGCGGCCGTGCGCATCTGCGAATCCTCGCAGGATTGGCGTGCCGGCTTTCGGCGCGGCTTTCAGGATGCGGGAGTAAGATACCGCTCGCCGGACACCTATCAGGAGACACAGCATGAGCAGCAAGAACACGATCTGTTTGTGGTTCGAGCGGGACGCGATGGATGCGGCCACCTTCTACGCCGAGCATATTCCCGACAGCAAGGTCGGCGCGGTGATGCGGGCGCCCGGTGACTATCCCGACGGCAAGCTCGGGGACGTGCTGACCGTGGAATTCACGGTGGCCGGCATTCCGTGCGTGGGGCTCAATGGTGGCCCGCACTTCAAGCACAGCGAGGCGTTCTCGTTCCAGATTGCCACCGACGACCAGGCCGAAACCGACCGCCTGTGGAACGCGATCGTCGACAACGGCGGGAAGGAAAGCGATTGCGGCTGGTGCAAGGACCGCTGGGGGATTTCGTGGCAGATCACGCCGCGCGTGCTGCTGGCAGGTATTACCGATCCTGATCGCGTGGCGGCCAAACGTGTCTTCGACGCCATGATGACGATGCGCAAGATCGACATCGCCACCATCGAGGCCGCACGCCGCGGTTGATCTTGCGGGTGCCGCATAGGCCGCAAACTGTTTGAAGAACGCGGAGCGAGCATGCCGATGCCGACATGTGTGCCAGCGCAGACGGCGCTGGTGGTCATGCACTATCAGACCGACATCCTGAACCTGTTTCCCGACGCCGCGCCCACCTTGCTTGCCAACACGCGCAAGCTTTGTGACGCGGCGCGCGCACGGGGCGTCGGCGTGTACTTCGCGAAGATCCACTTCGCGCCGGGTTATCCGGAGATCAGTCCGCTGAACCGGAACGGGCAGGGCATCCGGCAACTCGGGCTGTTCGTCGAGGACCGGATATCGCCGGAGCTTGGCCGCCAGCCCGATGAGCCCGTGATCCTCGCGCATCGGGCCAGCGTGTTCTTCGGCACCGACCTGCAGGTGCGGCTGTCGGCCCAGGGCATCGACACGCTGGTCATGGTGGGCATCGCCTCGACCGGCGTGATGCTGTCGTCGGTTGCATACGCCAGCGATGCGGACTTCCGGCTGGTGACGGTCAAGGACTGCTGTTATGACCCCGACCAGGTCGTCCACGATCATCTGTTTGCCACGGCGTTTGCGTCGCGCACTGCGGTGCTGTCGCTCGCCGAGGCCCTGGCGTGGCTGGCCTGATGCCGGGGTGCGTGACGCCTTTACTTCTGCCCGGGCTGCGCGGCCCAGTCGAGCACGGCGTCGAACAGGCGTAGTCCTTCGGCCGACAGGTTGGGGAACGTCTCGTTGTCCAGGAAGAACATGACGCGCCGCGCTGGCGCGATGGACTCGTAGTCCATCGTTGCGCCTGTCTCGTACGTGAAGACGGCGGCCTTGTCGGGCTGGCCGTAGAGCGTGGCGATGGTGCTGGCGCCCAGTCCCGGCTTGCCCCAGCTCATGGCCGCCTGTTTCCGGTACACGTTGACCGCGCCCGCCGGCAGCCCTCCGGCGGCCGGATGCGGCGCGTTGACCAGCCAGACGTAGCGTTCGCGCGGGGCCTCGCCAAAGTCGGCATCATGCCGCTTGCCGGTCATGGCCAGATCGTCGAGGTAGTCGTTCTCCCAGGTCATCAGCGGCACGCGCAGTTGCCGCCAGCCGGCCTGCATCGATTTGGCGGAGACGGTCGACGACAGGATCACGCAATCGGCGTTGGACACGGCTTCGGGCGCCACGTCCTGGTTATGGATGGTGACGCGATAGCCGCGCGACTCCAGATGGGCCTTCACCATCTGGTCTGCCGCAGCGCTGGGGCTCGATACCTGCGTCACGAGCGCGATGCTGCGGTCGGCGGCCGAAACGGTTGCGGAAGCGGTTGCGGCCCAGATGGCGCTGGCGGTCCACAGGCCCGCCAGCCTTGCAAGCCTCCCGATTGCCGATTGGCCGGTGGTTGACGACTCGCTCATGGTCAGAACTCGAAGGTGGTGATCAGCGAAACCTGCCGGGCGTCGCCCACGGCGACAAAGTACCGGTTGGCGCTGGACGGGTAGTACACGCGGTTGAACAGGTTCTTCGCGTTCAGCTGGAAACGCACCTTCTGGCCGCTGATACGCGTCTCGTAGGTGGCGAACGCGTCAAACAGCGTGTAAGCGGGCAGCGAGAAGCTGTTGGCCGAATCGCCCGGGCGGTTGCCGACGTAATGGACCATGCCGCCAAGCCGCAGGCGGTCGCCGCCGAAGATCTGCCCGAAGTCATAGACGGCCGACAGCGACGCCGTGTGCTGCGCCACGTTCCAGAGCCGGTTGCCCGCGTACAGCGGGTCTTCGGTGGTCTTGGCGTCGATATAGGCATAGCTGGCGATAACGTTCCAGCGGTTGCCGATCTGCCCGGTGATGTCCAGCTCGGCGCCGCGCGAGCGTGCCTTGCCCGATGTCCGCCAGTCCGTCAGCTTGGTGACATCGTTGTATTGGGACACCAGCACGTTCTTCTTGTCGATGTTGAACAGCGCGAAGGTGCCGGTCAGGCCGCCAACGAAGTCCACCTTCGTACCCAGTTCCCACGATCTGGCCTCTTCCGGTGCCACCGAGGAATCGATGACCACGCCGGAACTCAGCGGCGCGATGGTCGACGTCGGCTTGAGCGATTCCGTGTAGCTGGCATAGACCGATACCGCCGGCGTGGCCTTGTACACGATGCCGGCGCGCGGCAGCCACTTGTTGCCCGAGGTATCGGTGTTGGTCGTGAACGGCCGGCCGCGCCCGGCCGTCTGGCTCCAGGTCATGTAGCGAAGGCCGCCCACCAGAATCCATTTGTCGGTCAGGTACAGGCTGTCCTGCAGGAAGACCGACGTGTTGTGCAGCGAGTCGGTCTGGTCGCTGTCGCTGGCCGACACCGTGGAGGACGGGCTTTCCAGGCCATAGACCGGATTCAGATAGCTGAATGTGTACTTCGTGGCCTGGCGCAGCAGGTCCCTGCGATAGATCAGCCGGTACTCGTGGTCCATCCCGATCTGCAGATTGTTGCGCATCCCGGCAACGTTGAAATTGCCGTCGACATAGGCGATGCCGTAGCTGTCCGTGCTCAGCGCGCCATGCGTGGCGTCGTTGCTGCGGCTCAGCGTGCCGTTGGTGGTGTTCACGCCGGTCACGCGCAGCTGGCCCGCGTCGTACGTCTCGCGGTTGTAGCTGTAGCCGAAATGGCCCTTCCAGTCGGCATTGAACTGGTGGTCCACCGACAGCTGCGCCAGGTGCGATTCGCCGCCCATCTCGTTGAACGATTCATCAAGCCGTCGGCGGCTCGGAATCGGCAGCGGCTGGTTCGTGCGCGGGTCCAGCGCGGTGCCGCGATCGAACGGGTACAGGAACTTGCGGTACTCGTACGACAGCACGGCCTGGGTTTCCTTGCCGTACCAGGCCACCGATGGCGCGATCAGTGTTTCCCGGTGAACGCCGAAATTGCGCCAGTACTGCTCGTCGGTGTAGTCCGCCACGAGCCGGTAGGCCAGCGGCGTATCGCCAACCGCGCCGGTGGTGTCGAGCGTGCCGCCCGCGCCGTTCTTGCCGTGCCCGTACGTAGAGCCGCGCAGCGACAGTTCCGTACGGCGCTTGCGTTCCGGAACCTTGCTGACGATATTGACGACCCCGCCCGGGTCCATGATGCCGTACAGCAGCGATGCCGGTCCCTTCACCACTTCCACGCTTTCCGCCGCCGCGTTGAAGCCGCGCCCCTGTACCAGGGGCATGCCGTTGTGCATGACCGAGCCGTCGCGGTTGCCGCCGAAGCCGCGCTTCATGATGGTGTCCTGCGTGCCCGCCAGCGTGTTGCCCTGGGTGATGCCGCTGACGTTGCCCAATGCATCGTCGAGATTGCGGGGCCGCTGGTCCTGCAGCACCTGCGCGGGAACGATATTGACGACCTGGGGCGTGTCCTGGAGCGGCAAATCCGACCGCAGCGTGGACGGGCTGGGCTGGGGGCGATAGCTGTCGGCCGGGCCGGTGGCGCTGACGGTCACCTGGGGCAGGGTAGCCCCGCTTGCGGCGTTGTCCTGCGGGGCCCCGGGCACGGTTTCCCGGCGTACAAGAAGATAGCTCCCGTTGTCCCGGGTCACCCCGAGGCCGGTGCCAGCCAGCAGCTGGTCCAGCGCCGCCTGCACCGAATACTGGCCGTGCAGGCCGCTGGTGGTCAGGTTTGCCGTCTGCTCCGGCGTGAACGCCAGCAGGATGCCCGCCTCGCGCCCGAAGCGGTTCAACGCGGCCTGCAAGGCGCCGGCGGGAATGTCATAGGCGCGGACGGCGGCGGCCTGTGCCGGGGCGCCCTGCGCGAAGGCGGGTACGGCAACGATCAGTCCCGAAGCATGGAGGGCGGCGGCAAGAAGGGTGCGCGGAATCAGTGTCGAAGGACGAAAAGCGTGGCTGTCAGAGGGCATACGTGGATCGGACTGCGAACATCGGCAAGAGGGTCTTACTTGCTATGTCCCGCGAGAATCCAGAACAGACCACCTTTTTTCGGAATTCCTGAAAATATTCCGGGCGCCGCCTGTGAACGGCCGGCGGCGGGCTAGCGAACCGCTGTCCGGCACGCCATGCCCTCGCGTTCCAGCCAGGCGCAGAATTGACCGACCAGTGCATCGCCAGCCTTCTCGTTCGGCACGTACGTGCAATAGCTGCGCGATGGCAGGCGCGGTGCAGCGAACGGCTCGACAAGCCGGCCGGCGGCCAGGTCGTCAGCCACCAGCGCGATTGGCCCCATTGCGATGCCGATGCCGTCGATGGCGGCCTGCAGGGTCAGG
>NZ_BBQI01000044.1 GCF_001652915.1 Cupriavidus sp. D384 | reverse complement strand
CGGCGCCGGCATCTGGGCGCGGGGGAGCCAGTCGGGCCACAGGCGGGGCAGGCTGGAGGTATGCAGCAGCGTGTGCTGGCGCAGGTCGGCCGCCGACCGGAGCGGCACGCGCGCCAACAGTGCCGGACTGCAGACCGGCACCCGTTCCTCGACCAGGAAAGACCGCGTCGCGTAGCCGTAGAACGTGTCCGGGCCGCCCCGGATGATGACGTCATAGCCTTCCCGCAGGCTTTCCAGCGGCGCGTTCGACGTCTCGACCCTGACCTCCACATCGGGATGCCCGGCGCGGAAGGCCGCCAGCCGGGGTACCAGCCAGCGCAGGGTGAACGTGGCGGACGCGTTCACGGACAGGGTCCGGGCGACGGCCTCCGGCACGCCGTATTGCGCGGTGGCCTGCGAAAGCTGTTCGAACAAGGGGCCCACTTTGTCCAGATAGGCCCGCGCGGCCGGTGTCAGCGCCACGCGCCGGTTGTGCCGGTCGAACAGCGGCGCGCCCAGCCATTCCTCCAGCAGCCGAATCTGCTGGCTGACCGCGCCGTGCGTCACATGCAACTCTGCGGCGGCGTCCTTGAAGCTGCCGAGCCGGCCGGCGGCCTCGAAGGCCCGCAAGGCGTTCAGCGGAGGCAATACCCGTTTCATTGGTGAGAGATTTTCTAACGCGACGGGGCAATTTATCTCGATTGTCGGGCCGTTACAAGATAGATATCCTGCCTGTCAGTCTTGTTGGCGTTGTCTCCCGCTCACTTTCAGCCCTGCATCCCTATGTTCAGTCTTACCGGCGGCGTCGTGCTCCTGGCGGCCTTGCTCCATGCGAGCTGGAACGCGATGCTGCACGGCAATCGCGATCGTTTCCTGTCCATGACGTGGATGAGCATCGCCATTGCGGCGGTTGCCACGCTCATCGTGATGTCCAGCCCGTTGCCGGCCCGCGCCGCATGGCCGTACATCGTCGCGTCGGGGCTTGTGCATATCTTCTACAACATGAGCCTGGTACGGTCATATCGCCGCAACGACCTGGCGGTGGCCTACCCGGTTGCGCGCGGTTCGTCGCCGCTGCTGGTCACGCTCGGCGCGGCACTGTTCGCGCAGGAAGCGATCAGCCCGCTTCATGTGCTGGGCGTTGTGATGATTTCGGGAGGCATCATTGCCATTGCGCTGCAGGGACGCCATGTGTCACGCGCGGGTGCGTTCTCCGCGCTGGCGACTGGCGCGACGATTGCGCTCTATACCGTGATCGACGGCATTGGCGTGAGGCTGTCCGACGGGCAGGCGGTTGCGTACGCGGCGTGGATGTTCCTGTTCTACTGGCTGATGCCGCTGCTGTTCGTGGCGATGCGTGGCGCGGAGGCGCTCTGGGCGCCGGTTCGCGCCGAGCCGGTGGCCGTTGGCGTGTCGCTGGTGGGCGGCCTGGTGTCGCTGGCCGCGTATGGCATCGTGATCTGGGTGCTGCAGTCCGGGGCGATGGGCGCAGTGTCCGCGTTGCGCGAGACCAGCGTGGTGTTCGCGGTGCTGATCGGCAGGGTGTTCCTTGGCGAAACGGTCAGCCGGTCGCGCTGGCTGGCCTGCCTGGTGGTGACGGCCGGCGCGGTTTGCCTGGGGCTTTGATACAAGCGGCCGGACTGACGGATCGAGCGGGAATCAGCCCTGCTCCCAGGCGCTGCACCAACCTTTGGCCGCAACCTCCTTGTCGCCGAACAGCACGCATCCGCCCGATGCACTGCCCTTGTCGCCCTGATAGAGCTGGCAGTTGGCGCAGGTCTGCGATGGCTTGTGGGCCGGGAATTTCTGGGCATCGACCTTCGCGGTATCGGCCTTGTAGCCCAGCTTCACCGCTGCCGGGTCCTGCTCGCCGAGCATGCTGGCGGCACGGGCCTGACGGCTGCCGAGGGCCGCGGTGACGACCATGCTGGTGGTCAGGGCAAGCGGAAGATAGCCAAGGAACTGTCGTCTGCGCGGCATGGTGGGCGTCCTTTTGTGGTGATGGGCCGGTAAATGGGGGTGCGCCGGAGTGCGGACAGCGTACAGGGTTTCGGGGCGCTGCGTGGCCGGATGGCGGCTAGCCGGGGCGGAAGAAGCATTTGTCCGGCACCTTGTAGCCGGCCGCGCTCTCCACGGCCTGCGCCACGAAAGGCAGCGTCATCGGATTGCCGATTTCCTTGTGGAATGCCACCCACAACTCCAGCGCCGGCACATCGCGATCGGACAGCCGTCGGTAGACCACGCCGTTGATCGGTTGCGCGGCAGCCGATGCGGGTACCAGCGACACGGCAATGCCTGCGGCCACCATCGACATCATGGCGTGATGGCGCGCCGCGTCGTGCATGCGTGACGGCACCACATTGTGCTCGGCCAGCCAGGTCATCATCAGATCGTGCGCATATTGGCCGAAACGCCGCTCCAGCGTGGCAAGGCTCTGGCCGTCCAGGTCGCGCGCATGGATCTTCGGCCTGGTAGCCAGCGGATGATCCACGGGCACGGCCAGCACATAGGGTTCCGACATCAGGCGCCGTGCCTGCAGGCGTGGGTCTGTCACAGGCGGCCGCAGGATGGCTACGTCCAGCTCGTTGCGCAGCAGCGCCTGGAGCATCGCCTCGGAGCTGATTTCGCGCAGCGAGTAGAGGACGCCGGGCGCGCGCGCGGAAAAATGCCGCAGGATGTCGGGCACGAGTTCGACGGCGGAGATTGCGGTCAGGCCGATGCCGAGATGGCCGACGTCCTCGCCACGATCGGCCTGCGCCACCATCTGCCGCGCGCGATGCTCGATGTCGAACAGCTTCTCGGCCTCCGCGCGCAAGACCTGCCCGGCCGGCGTCAGTCGCACGCTCCGCTTGGTTCGCTCGAACAGCTGTGCCCCGATCTGGGCCTCCAGTTGCTTGATCTGCAAGCTGAGTGGCGGCTGCGTCATGTTCAGCCGACGCGCGGCGCGCGTGAAATTCAGTTCGTCGGCCAGTACCAGGAACGAGGTCAGGACACGCAGTTCAAGCGGGTTATACATATACAGAGCCTGTATAGGTCAGATACACAAGTAATATTGGAAATATAACTCGCGCCCACGCAGAATGTCTTCACCGCAACCACCCCCAACGCGTTGCGGCACGAAAAACAGAGACGCGAGACATGACCATCCAGCACCCGATCGACGACCGCCTGCCGGCGCTGCTACGCAGTGGCAAGCCCTTGCGCGGCATCTTTACCGCCTTGCCCAGCCCGGCCATCGTGGAGATGTGTGCCTATGCGGGCTTCACGTTCGTCATCATCGACAACGAGCATGGCGCCGCCGATTTCGAAACCACCGAGCACATGCTGCGCGCCGCCCGGGCCAGCGGCATCATCCCCGTGGTGCGGTGCTTCCTGGAAGACATCCCCCGGGTGCTGGACATGGGCGCCAGCGGGGTCCAGGTGCCGATGATCGAAACGGTCGAGGATGCCCGCGATCTTGTGCAGCGCGTGCGGTATCCCGCCATCGGCCGGCGCGGCAGTGCCTTCAGCGGCCGTGCGGCCGGCTACGGCGCGTTTCCGGGTGCCGCGCATACGACCCGCAGCAACGAGGGTGTGGGGTTGATCGCCATGATCGAAACGCCCGAGGGCGTTGCCAACGCAGCGGCCATTGCCGCCGTGGACGGCATCGACGCCGTGTTCGTCGGCCCCAACGACCTGGCGCATGCGATGGGCCATGGCAACGACTGGAAGGCCCCCGCCGTGGCCGCCGCCATCGAGCAGACGCTGCGTGCGATCCAGGCCCAGGGCAAATGCGCGGGGATCATTGCCCTGAACGCCGACGACGAGCGGCGTTATGGCGAGTTCGGGGCGCGCTACTTTGCCACGGTGGCGACCAGCGTGATTACGCAGGCGTTCCGTCAGGCGGCGCAGGGCGGGCAAGACGATACGGCGCCGGGATTGCGCTACTAGCGTCCCGGCAGCCGGGCTGATTTTCCGGCTCCGGAAGCTCTGGAAGGTTCTTCCTGTCGACGGCGGACGGCCGCTGTACTGAAGGCGCTGTATGGAAGGGGCCGCGCTTGCAGCCCCCACGAAAAGAAATTGGAGACGAAGCATGAAATCCGCATACCGCCGCACGTTATGCGCCGCCATGGCGCTTGCCGGGCTGTCGCTGACCATGGCCGCACCCGGGGTGAGGGCCGACGCCTGGCCGACCAAGCCGATCAAGTACGTGGTGCCGTTTTCGCCGGGCGGCGTGTCGGATGCCACCGCCCGCATCGTGGCCGAAGGCCTGTCGCAGCGGCTGGGGCAGCCGGTGGTTATCGACAACAAGCCGGGCGTGTCGGGCATTCTCGGTACACAGTTCGTGGCGCGCGCCGAACCCGATGGCTATACGATCATGGGCGGCACGATCACCACGCACGCGGTCAATCCGTTCTTCTACAAGAAGCTCGGCTATGACCCGGTCAAGGATTTCGTGGCCGTGAACCTGGTGGGCACGGTCAGCAACGTGCTGGTGGTGGCGAATGACAGCCAGTACAAGTCGGTGGACCAGATCGTCGCCGCGCTGAAGGCCAAGCCGGGTTCGCTGACGTTTGGCACGGCCGGCCCCGGCAGTTCGCAGCAGTTGTCGGGCCAGCTGTTCCAGAGCATCACCGGCACGAAGTTGCAGCAGATCTCGTACAAGGGCGGCGCAGCGGCGATGACCGACCTGATCGGCGGCCAGATCGACCTGGTGTTCGAGACCGTGGCCGCGGCCAAGCCGATGCTCGACGGCAAGCGCGTGCGCGCCATCGGCGTGACATCCACGCATGCGCTGCCGGGCCTGCCCGGCGTGCAGCCGCTGGCCGACCTGGGCCTGAAGGGCTTCGAGATGCAGTCCTGGCAAGGCATCTTCGCGCCGGCAGGCACGCCGAAGCCGATCGTCGACCGCCTTGCGAGCGAGATTGCGGCCGTGGTGGCCACGCCCGCCGTGCAGCAGCGCCTGCGCACGCTTGGTGTGGAGCCGGAAGGCAAGACGTCGGCGGCTTTCACGGCGTTCCAGCGCGCGGAAGTCTCGAAGTGGGGCAAGATCATCCAGGCTGCGGGGGTGGTGCCGGAATGATCGTCGCGGTCGGCGCGCCATCGGGGGTGGCCGCCGACCTGCCGTGGCGGCGATGTTGTGCGCCGGACGGGGGCCGCCTATCATCCGGAGGCCGAGGTCCCGATTTGCCTCGACCATCGGCCTCAACCACCGTCAAGCGACTGGAAGAACATGGATAACACCCCCATTCCGCAGGCTGTATACAGCCCCATCACGCGCAGTGCGATCTTTATCGTCGCCACGCTTTCCGACGGTGACGAGCACGCCGCCACAGTCAGGTCGCTGTGCGGCGACATCGCCGCGCTGGTGCGGTCGGTGGGCAAGCGCGTGCCGGCGGGCAACCTGTCATGCGTCTGCGGCTTTGCATCCGAAGCCTGGGACCGGCTGTTCGGCAGCAACCCACGCCCTGCATCGCTGCATCCGTTTCGCGAATTCGAGGCGGGCAACCGCCGCGCCATGGCGACGCCGGGTGACCTGCTCCTGCATATCCGTGCCGACCAGATGGACCTGTGCTTCGAGCTTGCCACGCAACTGATGCGGCGCTTGGGTGGCGCGGTATCGGTGGTGGACGAAGTGCAGGGCTTCCGCTACTTCGACATGCGCAGCATGGTGGGGTTTGTCGATGGCACCGAGAACCCCGAAGGCGACGACAAGGTCCGCTTCACGATCATCGGCGACGAGGACCCGACGTTCGCGGGCGGCAGCTATGTGCTGGTGCAGAAGTACCTGCACAACATGGATGCCTGGAACGATCTGACGGTGGAGGCCCAGGAGCGCATCATCGGCCGGACCAAGCTCGACGATATCGAGCTTGACGACGCGGTCAAGCCCAGCTGCTCGCACAGCACGTTGACGACGCTTGAGCAGGACGGCGAGGAGGTCAAGATCCTGCGCGACAACATGCCGTTCGGCCAGCCTGGCAAGGGCGAATTCGGCACGTACTTTATCGGCTACGCCCGTTCGCCGGCCCCGATCGAGCAGATGCTGGAGAACATGATCGTCGGCAAGCCGCCGGGCAACTACGACAGGTTGCTGGACTTCAGCCAGGCGGTGACCGGCGGCCTGTTCTTCGTGCCCTCGGCCCCGCTGCTGGAGGCATTGTCAGAACGCGAGCCGGGCACGGCTCAGGCGGCTGGCACGGCGGGCTGAGATCGCGCGGCGCGTCGACGTCCCTCAGTGTCCGCCGGGTTTGCCCGGTTCGGCTTCGTAGTTCACCGGCACCCACTCGAAGCGGTTGCCCTGCCTGCGCAGATGGCCCAGGCCCGGGAATGCGATGTGCGCGGCGGCGACCACGCTGCGGTCGCGGACGACTTCGCCGAAGACGTCCTTGCGTGAGTGGCGGGCGCTGGCGGCATTGCTGTCGTACTTGACTGTGGTGTCGGGCTTCTGCAGCTGCAGCGCCGCGACGTGGACAAGGTCGCCCCAGACGATCAGCATCTGGCCCTGGCTCCTGACGACGTACGACACATGCCCGGGCGTATGGCCCGGTGTCTGCATGGAGACGATGCCTGGCGCCAGTTCCACGTCCCCCTCGAACGGCTCGAAACGGTTGGCGGACTGGTACGGCGCGGCGGCCGCGATGGCGGCATCGAAGAAGGAGCCCAGGAACGGCGGCGCCTTCGCCTTGTTGGCGGCGTTCAGCCAATAGTCGGCTTCGGCCTTGCTGGCGCGCAGCACCGCGTTCGGGAACAGCATCGTGCCTTTTGCGCTGACACCGCCGATATGGTCCTTGTGCATGTGGGTCAGCAGGATCTGGTCGACCTGCTCCGGCCGGTAGCCCGCCGCACGGATGTTGTCGGCCAGATGGCCGCAGCACGCGCCATAGAGGTCGCCGGCGCCGGCGTCGATCAGCACGAGCTTGCTGCCGGTGTTGATCAGGAATGCGTTGATCGAGCCTTGCACCGGCGGCGTCAGGAAGTCGCGCGCGAGGTTTGCCTCGATCTCCTTGCCGGACATGCCCTCGACGACGGTATCGATCGGAAAGGCGTGCGTGCCGTCGAGCAGCGCCGTCACCTCGAAATCGCCGACCATGATGCGGTAGTAGCCGGGGCCCTGCGTCTGCACCTGTGGCGCCGCCGCGACGGCCATGGAAGGGAGCGTTGCCACAGCGAGGGCAGCGCCGAAGGCCAGAGCGGAAACAAGCTGGACGAAGGACTTGCGAATCGAGGGCGTTGGTCGGATCGGGATCATCAATGCAAGGGCGCAGGAGGCAAGAGACAAGGGAGGAGTGGCCGTCGGCCGGGCCAGAGGCATGGCCGCCACGGTCTCCGATGCTAGAAGGCCGGGCCCAGTGCAACAACTGGCGGCTGGTCGGGCTGCAATCAGACCAAGGTATGGGTCGACGGGTAGATGGGTCGACGGACCGGGGTGGGGCAGGAACGAGGCGGGCGCCACCAATTGATGAGCACGGTTCATGACCGCATGCGCCAAGGCCACGTAATCGCAGGCACGTTTGTCCGCTAACATCCCGCGATCCCCTGTCACGCCCTTCGCCCCATGACAACACTGAAAATCAACGGCCAGGTCCATGAAGTCGATCTGTCCCCCGACACCCCATTGCTCTGGACACTGCGCGACGCCCTGGGCTTTACCGGCACCAAGTTCGGCTGTGGCATGGCGCTGTGCGGCGCCTGCACCGTTCATGTCGACGGCCAGGCGGTGCGTTCCTGCGTGACGCCGATCTCGGCGCTGGGCGACAAGCCCGTGCGCACGATCGAATCGATGGATGCCGACCGCGTCGGCAAGGCGGTGCAGGACGCCTGGGTCGAACTGGGGGTGGCGCAGTGCGGCTATTGCCAGGCGGGCCAGATCATGACGGCCACGGCGTTGCTCAAGGACAATCCGAAGCCGACTGACGCGCAGATCGTGGCCGCGATGAGTGGCAACCTTTGCCGCTGCGGCACCTATACGCGAATCAACGCCGCCGTCCGGCTGGCGTCGTCCCGGCTTTCGGGCAACAAGACCGGAGCCCGGGCATGACACGTACCGATATCCAGCCATTGGAACAGCCGGCGCGCCGCCGGCTCCTGCAGGCGGGCGCGGCGTTTGCGCTGTCCGTGCAGTTCGGCGGCCTGATCGCCAAGGCCGATGCCGCCGAGGCGGGCAAGAAGTATGGCGCCTTGTCGATGCCGGGCGGTGTTGTCGACAACCCGCTGGTCTTTGTCTCGCTGGCCCGCGATGGCACCGTCACCATCGTTGCGCATCGCGCCGAGATGGGCACGGGGGTGCGGACCAGCCTGCCGATGGTGGTGGCCGACGAAATGGAAGCCGACTGGAGCCGCGTGAAAATCGTGCAGGCGGATGCCAACGAGGCGCGCTATGGCAGCCAGAACGTGGACGGTTCGCGCAGCATGCGGCATTTCCTGGCGCCCATGCGCCGCGTGGGTGCGTCGGCGCGCCAGATGCTGGAAGCGGCTGCCGCCGCGCAATGGAAGGTGCCCGTCACCGAGGTACAGGCCCGCCATCACGAAGTCATCCATACGCCATCCGGTCGGCGGCTGGGCTATGGCGATCTGGCCGAAGCCGCCATGCGGCAGCCGGTGCCGGCGCACGATCAGCTCCGGCTCAAGCAGCCGGATGCGTTCCGCTATATCGGCAAGGGCAAGATCGTGCCGGCCGACAGCCGCGATATTGCGCAGGGCAAGGCCACCTACGGCATCGACGTGCGGTTGCCCGGCATGGTCTACGCGGTCATCGCGCGGCCGCCGGTCTACGGCGGCAAGTTGCGCAAGGTCGATAGCGCCGAGGCGCTCAAGGTGCCTGGCGTATTGCGCGTGGTGGAACTGAAGGGCTATGACGGGCCCCCGCTGTTCAACCCGGTGGGCGGCGTGGCGGTGGTCGCCAGCAATACCTGGGCGGCGATGCAGGGCCGGGCGGCGCTCAAGCTGGAATGGGACGACGGGGCGAACGCCAGCTACGACTCGGCCGCGTTCCGTCGCGCGCTGGAGACTGCGGCGCGTCAGCCAGGCAAGGCGCTGCGCAACGACGGCGATGCCGTTGCAGCGCTGGCAGCCGGAAAGGGTCAACGCAGGGTGTCGGCCGAGTACTACGTCCCGCATCTGGCGCATGCATCGATGGAAACACCGGTTGCCACCGCGCGCTTTGTCGATGGCAAGTGCGAGATCTGGGCCCCTTCGCAGGCGCCGCAGGGCGCGCTGGAAAGCGTGGCAAAGCACGTCGGGCTCGACCCCAGGGACGTGACGGTCCACCTGACGCTGCTGGGTGGCGGCTTCGGCCGCAAGTCGATGGCGGACTTCATCTCCGAGGCTGCGCTGGTATCGAAGGCGATGGGCGGCACGCCGGTCAAGCTGCAATGGACGCGCGACGACGATATCCGGCACGACTACTACCACACGGTGTCGGTCGAACGGCTGGAGTCGACGCTGGATGCCAGCGGCAAGCCGCAGGCATGGCTGCACAGGTCGGCTGCGCCGACCATCGGCTCCACGTTCAAGGTGGGGGCGCAGGGCAAGGCCGACTTCGAGGCGGCGATGACGGCCATCAACATTCCGTACCAGATTCCGTCGATCCGGCTGGAGTCGGCCGACGTGCCGGCGCACACCCGCATCGGCTGGTTCCGCTCGGTGTCGAACATCCCGCATGCGTTTGCGGTGCAGAGTTTCGTTGCCGAACTGGCGCACCAGGCCGGGCGCGACCCCAGGGACTACCTGCTGGAGCTGATCGGGCCGGCGCGCAGGATCGATCCCGCGACGCTATCCGACAAGTGGAACTACAGCGAATCGCCCGATGTGTATCCGCTGGACACGGGCCGCATGCGCCGCGTGATCGAGGAAGCGTCGCGCCGGGCTGGCTGGGGCCGCAAGCTGCCGAAGGGCCACGGCCTGGGTATCGCCATGGCCTACAGCTTCGTGACCTATGTGGCGACGGTGGTCGAAGTGGCCGTGGACGCCAAGGGCCAGATCACCATTCCGCGCGTGGACATGGCAGTCGATTGCGGCCCGCAGGTCAACCCGGAGCGCATCCGCTCGCAGGTCGAGGGCGGGTGCGTGATGGGCATCGGACTGGCGATGCTGGGCGAGATTTCGTTCCAGGAAGGCCGGGTGCAGCAGAGCAATTTCCACGACTTCGAGATCCTGCGCTCGCAGATGGCACCGCGCGCCATCCACACGTGGCTGGTCGGTGGCGACTTCGACGTGCCGCCCGGCGGCGTGGGCGAGCCGCCGGTGCCGCCCGTGGCGCCGGCATTGTGCAATGCCATCTTTGCGGCCACCGGCCAGCGGATCCGTTCGCTGCCGATTCGCGACCAGCTCGCGCAGGCCTAGCCGTTGGCGCCATCCGGACGGTACCGGATGGCGTCGATCACGATCTTGAGCGCGCGCGAGGACTGGCGACGGCTGGGGTAGAACGCGTGATAGCCGGGGAAGGTGGGGCACCAGTCTTCCATCACCCGGACCAGGTGTCCGGACTCGACGTAGGACTGGAGCATCGGCCAGGGCAGGAACGTCAGTCCGAATCCGTCCAGGGCGGCATTCAGCATCTGGTTGACGCTGTTGCACACCACCTGGCCCTGTACGCGCGCCTGCACCTTCCTGGCACCCTTCGCCAGTTCCCAGGCGTAGAGGCCGCCGCTTGTGGAAAGCCTCAGGTTGATGCAGCGGTGGGCCAGCAGGTCACGCGGCGTGGCGGGCTTGTCGCGCCCCTTGAAGTACGCCGGCGCGCCGACGATCGCCATCTTCACATCGGGACTGATGCGCACCGCAATCATGTCCTTCTCGATCTGGTCGCCAAAGCGCACGCCGATGTCGTACCGCTCGCCCACGATATTGGTGAGGCCATAGTCGACGGTCAACTCGACGTTGAGATCGGGGTACTGCGGCAGCACCTTGGCAAGCCGGGGCCAGATGATGGCGTCGATCGGATGGTCGACGGCGGTAATGCGGATCGTGCCCGCCGGCCGGTCGCCAAGATCGGCCACCGCCGCGAGGTCGGCCTCGATTTCCTCGAACTTCGGACCCAGCGACTGGATCAGCCATTCCCCGGCGTCGGTCGTCGACACGCTGCGCGTGGTGCGGGTCAGCAGCCGGACGCCGAGCTTGGCCTCCAGGCTGCGAATGGTATGGCTGAGCGCCGATTGCGTGACGCCGAGCCGGGCAGCGGCGCGCGTGAAACTGCGCTCCCTGGCGACGGTAATCAGGGCCAGCAGGTCGTTCAGGTTATGGCGGGGCATGGGGCAGGTTTTCTTTCTGCGAGGCGGCGCAGGCCGGACGGGGTGCCATCCGTGTCCTGTATGGAGCTATGAAGGCATTTCATGAATGCCTCCGCTATTGTTCAGTCCGGAGCGCGCCGGGCGCAAGCATTTTCATCGGGAGAGCCGAATGCCCGCCAGCCAAGACCAGTACCGCAAGTGGGAAAATCCGGAGCAAGGCAATGAAACACATTCTGGCAGTAGCAGCGGCATCGTTGGCCGCATCGGGCAACGCGGTCATGGCACAGCAGACCGAGGGCGCAGCAGGCGGTGGGCGGGCCAGCGCAGTGACGGCACCTGTTTCGATCGCCGATGTCGGGGCGGTGTCGCCGGCGCTGGCGGCCTTCATCCAGGGCCGGCTACAGGGCGAAGTGTGGCAGCGCCCGCAGATGCGTGCGCGCGACCGCAGCGTCGTCACGGTGGCCGTGCTGGTCGCCCGCAACCAGCCTGCGGAGATGCCCGCGCAATTTGCCCTGGCGCTGGATCATGGCTTGAAGCCGGCCGAACTGTCCGAGATCATCCTTCACCTTGCGTTCTACACCGGTCTGGGCAATGCGTTGGCGGCGATCCCGGCGGCAAGGCAGGTCTTTGTGGCACGTGGCATTGACGTCGACGCGCTGCCGGCCGCGAGCGGCGATCGCCTGCCGCTGAATGAGGCCGCAGAAGCCGCGCGGGCTGCCGGTGTGCAGCAGAACTTCGGGGTGGTGGCGCCGGGCGTGGTGCAGTACACAACCGACGTCCTGTTCCGGGACTTGTGGCTGCGCCCGGCGCTGGTGCCCCGCGACCGCAGTCTTGTGACGGTCGCCGCGCTCGTTGCGACGGGGCAGGTGGCGCAGATTCCATATCACCTGAACCGGGCGATGGACAACGGCCTGACCCAGGCGGAAGCGTCCGAGCTGCTGACGCAGCTCGCCTTCTACTCGGGATGGCCCAGCGTTTTCTCCGCGATGCCTGTATTCAAGGACGTCTTCGCCAAACGCGCCGGCTGATGCGTGCGTGCAATCGAGTCTTTCAGGGCCTTCGCGCCCGTGTAACGAACCCATCCCCAGGACATGATTAAAGTGACACGCCCATGCCAGCAAGCGTCCAGCGACGGGCCGGCAGCTTATTTCTCGGGTAGCGTCCGCATCGACTCGCACTTCCAGGCGGAAGGGCCGGCACGGGTGGGGGGCGCCACGGTCACGTTCGCGCCTGGCGCCCGGACGGCCTGGCATACCCATCCGCTTGGTCAGACCCTCATGGTCGTCGCGGGTGTCGGCATCGTCCAGCAGTGGGGCGAGCCGCCGCAGACCATCCGCCCCGGAGATCTTGTGTGGATTCCCCCGCACACCAAGCACTGGCATGGCGCGACGGACGCCATCAGCATGGCGCATATCGCCATCGCGGAAACGATGGACGGGACGGCCGTGGCATGGATGGAGCAGGTGAGCGCCGAAGAATACGACAAGGCGCAACAGCGGCGGGCAGCCTGAGACAAGTGCTAGATAAGCCGATTTCAGCGCCAGAAATGGCCGATTCGGCGCTTATTCGGCGCTTCGTAGGGTGCCTTATTCGACGTCTGTTGCGTTCCTGCATACGCGGAATTACCTAATGCTGCGATGCGGCAATCCTTCTGCTACAATTCGGGAAAACCCCATAAGGGTAATCCCTTAAAGGAAGGAAGTCATGAACACCCAATCCGACATCAAGCTGACTGATCAACTCGAACGCGACCTGATCGAGCGCGAACTGGGCACCCAAAGCCTGGGTTTTGCCAACGACGCGAAGCGCGTAATCGCCGCCGTCCAGAACATTTTCACCCGCCTGCAGGCGGAAGCGCGCAAGGCCAAGGTGGTCTACGCGAACGGCTGATCGGCAAACGCTGATATAGAGAAGGGCGGCGCATTTCGCGCCGCAAGCATTGAAAAGCCGGCCCGCTGCACACTGAATCAAGGTGTGCGGCGGGCCGGCTTTTCATTTATCCGTTATCAGGACACTGACCGAATCGTGCCGCCATCGACTCGGATGGTGGCTCCACTGACGTAGTCGGCGTAGGAACTGGACAGATACGCGACGGCTGCCGCGATTTCTTCTGGCCGTCCCAGGCGCCCGACATCGTTGGGTACCATCTCCCGGACGCATGCGTCCTCAATGTCTTCCCATGTGTTTCCCCAATCGCGGTGCTGCGCGACGCTCTCAAGTATCGCCTTGACGGCGGGCACCAGAATCGCGCCTGGGGCAACGACATTGGACGTTACACCTGTGTTTCTGAGGTCGCGCGCAAGCGACACCGCGAGGTTGTGCCGCGCAGCCAGCGAGGCGTTGTAGTCAGGCAGTTCGGCGTTTGGCTGGCTGGCGAGTCCACCACCGATCTGGATCACGCGTCCCCAGCCGCGCTTGCGCATGTCAGGAACCAGGCGTTGGATCATTCTCACGGCTGACAGCACATTGGCCTCGAAGGAGAGATGGCTGGATTGACGCAGGGCGATTCGCGGGAATTGGTTCGGTCGCCGAGAGCTACTGGACCAGCCACCCGCGATCGTAAGCGCGGAGGGCGCGCAGTCATACAAATTGAGTGTTCGCCCTCTATTAGCCGTTCTGCTTGGGCAACGACCGACCCAAAGCCGCTTTTCTACGCAAAGCCCTATCAATGCCCGCTGAATGTCCGTTGCTTACGCTCGTCACGTTCAATGCCGTGAGTCACGAACATCCGCACGACGCGCGGGGTACGGGGTGATCAACCTGTGCCAGTCATAAATCACCTGTTCAGGATCAAGTGTCCGCTTGCGACGGTCGCGCGCTGCGCCAGGTCCGGTCCAGCACCATCCGGTACGAAAACCGCTCGGCCGGATGAACCGACCATGCCATCTCGATAAGGTTGCCGCCGCCGTCGCGATACTGACGGTTGATCCACAACCCGGCAGTGCCGGGCGGCATCCTGAGCAGTCCGGCAATATCGGGCGGGAGCGCGGCCGCATGAATGACTTGCTCGATTCGCGCGACGGAAACATTGAACTGTTGCTCGATCAGGTGAAACACCGAGGCCTCGATGTCCTGCTCGGCACCGCGCACACCGCGGTAGTCAGGATGGACCCAAACCTCGTTGTAGCAGATCGGAGTATCGGACCCTTCGCCAGTGCGCACGCCCCGGATTACAAGCCAGAGCTGACCCTGATACGGATGGAGCACGGGGTCGGCATCGTCGCCCACTTCGCGCAGGTCGCGCGACAGCACATGCATGCGTGTGGTCGCCGCGTACTGGAGCAGGTCGCCCACCTGGCCCACCGCCAGTTCGTAGCCTTGTTTGGCGCGGGCCGCCGTCACGACCGTGCCCACGCGCGGCGTACGCTTGATCAGTTCAAGCCTGACCAGCCGCTCGATGGCGGCGCGCACAGTGTGGCGGCTCGCCCCGAACTGCTTGCACAGTTCCATCTCGGTCGGGAGTTTGCTGCCCACCGGGTACTTGCCCGATTCGATTTCCGCATGCAGGCTGCGGGCGAGAGCGAGATAGCGGGGGCTGGCGTCGCCGCGCACACTGGTGGTCGCGTCGGTAAAATCGTCTGGGAGGGTGCCGCCTTGTTCCATGAATTGCAGTGCTGGCGTCAGGTGAAGGATTGAAACGGAGCATAGCCGGGACGAGTCGTGACGGGCAAGCGCTGTCGTGCTGCCGTGCCCTCGCCGTCAGCCGTCAAAGTCAGTTGTCCTGGCGGCTGGCCTTGCGCGGCCACCCCAGAACAGTAATCCGGCCGCCAGCACGGGCACGCCCGCCAGCGCCAGGTATGCCAGGCCGAGGCTGTTCACGCGCTGCGCGAAATAGCCGAAAGCGGCCGGGCCGGATACCACCCCGAAATAGGTGCAGAACAGCGCGCCGCCCGTTACCGACGCCACGCGCCCGGGCGGGGCAAGCCGCGCAACTTCGCCCAGGTAGACCCCGTTCCATCCGATCGCAGTCGCGCCGAGCAGGGCGGCCACCAGGCAGAGCGGCACCAGCGTCCACTGGGCCGTGAACATGCCCGTTGCCACGGTGCCCGCGCTCATCAGTATCGCCAGCAGGATCAGCACGCCACGCGGCGCGCGTGCCATGTCTGCGAGATGACCCCATGCGATGCGCCCGGCAATGCCTGCACCCTGGGCAACCGCATAGATCAGGCCGGCCTGCGTCAGCCCGATGCCAATCTCGGTGGTCAGGTACGTCATCAGATAGCCGCTCACCGAGAGCTGGCAGGCCGAGAACAGCAACGAGACCGCGGCCATCGACCGCAGGCGGCGATCGCCCAGCACATCGCCGAACATCTGGCGCAGGTTCGCCGCCAGCACGAAGCCGCCGGACGCGGCATCGTCGTGCGTGGCCCGCAACGGCTGGCTCAGCATGGCAATGGCGAGCGCTGTTGCCGCGAGCGCGCCGAATGCGGCCTGCCACGACGTAAGGGCGGCCAGCGGAGGCAGCACGGCGCCGGCCAGCAGGCCCCCGAGCGGCACACCCGTCTGCTTGAGCGAGAACACGAAACCCATGCGCCCGGCCGAAGTGGTGCGCGCAAGGATCTGCGAACTGGCGGGCGTGATCGGGCCGTAGCCCAGGCCGCTGGCAAGCGCGGCCAGCGGCCGCAACTCCGGCACGCCGGTCGCCAGCATGCCGAGTGCCGCCGCCTGGGCCACCAGGCCAAGCTGCGACGCGCGTACCGGCCCCCATGCCCCGACCATTCCGGCGCCGGCCAGGCTGCCGGCCATGCCGCCCACGTAGACCAGCGACAGGAACAAGCCGACGCTGGTCAGCGTCACGCCGGGGATCGCGGGCGCCAGCACCGCGAAAGACAGCGTGGCAGCCGTTGCCAGCATCTGGATGGCCAGCGTGCTGGCTAGCATGAGCGCTGGCCGGCCAGCGGCGGGCAGGGCAGCGGTCATGAAGCGTGACGTTTGTCGAAGGCCCACACCGATTCGAAGTCCATCAACGTGTTGAAGCGCAGGAAGTCGTAGAGCTGATCGCCAATGCCCAGCGATGTGCGGTTCGCCTGGAGATGGCCGTAGACGTTCTCCAGCGCCTTGCCCATCGCCAGGAAACCAACCGCCGGATAGATGGCGATGGCAAAGCCCATTTGTTCCAGCGTGTCGGCGGGCAGTACCGGGGTGCGGCCGGTTTCCACCACGTTGACCAGCAGCGGCAGGTCGAAGGTGCGGCCGATGATCTCCAGCTCCTTTTCCGACTCGGGTGATTCGACGAAGAGGATGTCCGCCCCCGCCTTCGCATAGGCTTCGGCACGGCGCAGCGCTTCGTCCAGCCCCAGCGTGGTGCGGGCGTCGGTACGGGCCAGGATCAGGAAGTCGCGGCTTTCGCGCGCTTCCACGGCAACCTGGATCTTCCTGACCATGTCGTCGGCCGGAATCACCCGCCGGCCCGGTGTATGGCCGCATTTCTTCGGGAATTCCTGGTCTTCGAGCTGGATCACGCTGGCACCCGCGCGCTCGTAGCCGCGCACCGTGTGTGCGACATTGAGCAAGCCGCCGTAGCCGGTATCGCCGTCGCAGATCATCGGCACCGTGGCCGCCGAGCAGAATGCACCCACGCGGTTGACCATGTCGGTGTAGGTGGCAAGCCCAGCGTCGGGCAGGCCCAGGTACGACGCAACGGTGCCGTAGCCGGTCATGTAGAGGCAGTCGAATCCCATGCGGGTGGCGATGCGCACGGAGATCATGTCGAACACGCCGGGTGCTGCGATCAGGCGCTTGCGCGCGAGCAGTTCGCGCATCGACGGGCGGGCGGCGGGCTGGGAAGGTGTGGCGGTCATCAGGCGGCTTCCTTGACGGGATAGATACGGAGTTTCATGCCGTGGGCGTTTGCCATGCGGGCTTCGAAGGCACGGATCTCGGGCGTGATGCCGATGCCGCGGAATCCGCCGCGCACGCACGCGGCGTCCACGTCCTTGTAGGCATCGAGCCAGCCCAGTGGCAGCGGCTGTGCCTGCGGCAGCGACAGCCACAGGCGGAACAGATGCCGCTTGCGCTCCGGCTCGGGGTGGTCCTCGTACTCGGTGCGAGAATGCAGCACGATATGGTTGTTCAGCAACTGGATATCGCCCGGCTGCAGGTCCATGTCGTAGCGCAGATCCTCGCGCGCCAGCAGCGCGTCGAACAGGTCGAGGGCCTCGGTCTGTTGCGGTGACAGGCGCGGCACGTCAGGAAAGCTGGCCTGCGCGCCCTTGATGTGGTTGCGGATGTGGCGGCAGGCAAAATGCCCGTCGCGCACCCCGAAGATCGGTGCGGCGTACCACGGCGCCTCTTCGGGCGCCTGTTCTCCCTGCCGGCTGAAGATCAGCGGCTTGTACAGCTCGGCGGCCAGGTCGGGGCGCAGCCGCACCAGTTCGTTGTGCGCGGCGATCGAGCTGGTGATCAGGCTGGAGCCCCCCGACTTTGCCGTGCGCACGCAGAACAGGCCTACCATGTCGCTGCCATCGGCGTGGAAGTCCAGGCCCGAGCGCGTGTTGTAGCCGCGCCCCGTGTTGGAGCGATAGGTGCCCCCTGCATCGCGCACATCCGACACGAACTGGCTCAGCTTGCCTTGTGGGCGTGCCACGCCCAGCAGCAGGCCGATGCCCCAGAACAGCTTGCGCAGCGCATCGGTGTCCCAACGGTCGACCGGAAAGCCGCGCAACAGCTTGAGTCCGAAGCCGCCCTGCGTTTCGTCGATCAGGGCCACCAGGCGGCGACGCACGCGCGCGTCGAGCGGAAAATCCTCGATCGACATGTCGAACATGGGCTTGCCGGTGGCCAGCGCATGGCGCAGCGCGTGCTCGAGCGCCGCGACTTCATCGGCGTCCAGCACGTGAATCCAGCCTTGGTCGCGTTCCATGTCGGCGCGCGTCCAGCCTCCCGGCACCGGGCGGATCGTATCGCTGGAGGGAATGTCGTTCGTGTTCGTGTTCGTGTTCATATGCGCTTGTCTCACTCCGCTTGCAGGTTGACTTCCTTGGCCAGGCGTTGCCAGAACTCGAAATCCTTCTTTACCTGGACGTTGAATTCGTCCACCGACTGGGCCACCGGCGTGGCGGCCTGTTCGGCCAGGATTTCCTTCATGTCCGGCGCCATCACGATGTCATGCACTTCCTTCTGCATGCGCTCCAGTGCCGCCCTGGGTGTCTTCGCCGGGGCATAGAGGCTGTATGACGTGTACACCTCGAAATCCTTCATGCCCGATTCGATCATGGTCGGTACGTTGGGCAGGGCGGAAGCGCGCTGCGCGCCGGTCACAGCCAGTGGGCGCAGTTTGCCGGACGTGATGAACGGCTTCGCGGTCAGCACGCTGGTGACGCCAACGGTGGTCACGCCGCCAATCACGTCGGTCATCAGCGGCGAGCCACCCTTGTAGGCCACGTTCACCATGTCCAGGTGCTGATACTTGTTGTACATCTCGCCCACCAGCCGCGTCATGTTCTCGGAGCTGCCGTAGGAATACTTGTCCGGCTTCGCCTTGACATGTTTGGCGAACTCCACCGCGTTCGTGGCCGGGAACGTGCTCTGCGTGACAAACACCAGCGGCGACTTGCACACCATCGTTACGCCGATCAGGTCGGTGAACGTGTCGTACGGCATTTTCTTGTACAGGATGGGGTTCAGCAGATGCGTGTTCACCACCAGCACGTAGGTGTGACCGTCCGGCGCCGACTTGGCGACGAAATCGGTGCCGATAATGCCGTTGGCGCCGGGGCGGTTGTCCACCACCACCGGCTGCTTGAGCCGTGGCGTCAGTCGCTCCGCCAGGCGTCGGGCCACGATGTCGGTGCCGCCGCCTGCCGAATACGGCACGACGATCCGTACCGGCTTGTCGGGGAATTCGGCCCGGGCTGGCACGGCCAGCACCGTCAGGCCGAGGGCTATCAGCGTGAGTTTCTGTGGGGCGAACATGTTTTTGTCTCCTCTTTCCTGCGACGTAAAGAAGTCCGGCTCTGCGGCTGGACCGGAATCGTCGTGTCCGTATTTATTCTTTTGTCCGGACAAATCGTGAGACAAGCATAGGAAGCCGGTCGTGTGCCCGCAAGGCAAGATGGCTCGGTGCTTTCCCTAACGTGCCCTCGGCCACGCGCTACTTGGGGAAAACACCAAGTTTGCATACGAATGCAAGAAATCTAACCTGCATACGTATGCACAACCCAACCCGGAACTCTCCATGATTCGTTACCTCAAGCGTGGCCGCGACGTTCAGGCGCGCGCCAACGACGACACCGCCGTCCGCAATACCGTTGAAGGCATCATCCGCGACATCGAGACGCGCGGCGATGCAGCCGTACGCGAATACAGCAAGAAGTTCGACAACTGGGAGCCGCAGGACTTCCGTCTGTCGGACGCCGCGATCGAACGCGCAATGAAGAGCCTGTCGGCACGCGAGCTGGAAGACATCCGGTTTGCCCAGGCCCAGGTGCGCAACTTTGCCCAGATCCAGCGCGACTCCATGCTGGACGTGGAAGTGGAAACCCGCCCCGGCGTATTCCTTGGCCACCGCCACGTGCCGATCAACGCCGTCGGCTGCTACATTCCGGGGGGCAAGTATCCGCTGCTGGCGTCGGCGCACATGAGCGTGCTGACGGCGAAGGTGGCAGGGGTCAAGCGCGTGGTGGCGACGGCACCGCCGTTCCACGGCGAGCCGCATCCCGCCATCGTGGCCGCCATGCACATGGCCGGCGCGGACGAGATCCTGGTGCTGGGCGGTGTGCAGGCCGTGGTGGCGATGGCGGTGGGGACATCCAGCATCGCGCCCGTGGACATGCTGGTCGGCCCCGGCAACATGTTTGTGGCCGAGGCCAAGCGCCAGTTGTTTGGCCGCGTTGGCATCGACCTGTTCGCGGGCCCCACCGAGACGCTGGTGATTGCCGACGACTCGGTCGACGGCGAAATCTGCGCGGTCGACCTGCTGGGCCAGGCCGAGCACGGCCTGACCTCGCCGGCCGTGTTGCTCACGGATAGCGAAGCGCTGGCGCACGCCACGATGGCGGAGATCGAGCGGCAGCTCAAGATCCTGCCCACGGCGCAGATCGCCGCGAAGGCCTGGGCCGATTTCGGCGAGGTGATCGTCTGCGATTCGCGCGAGGAGATGCTCCAGAAGGCCGACGAAATCGCCTCGGAGCACGTGCAGGTGATGACCCGCGATCCCGACTGGTTCCTGAACAACATGACCAACTACGGCGCGCTGTTCCTGGGCCCGCGCACCAACGTGGCCTACGGCGACAAGGTCATCGGCACCAACCACACCCTGCCCACCAACAAGGCCGCGCGCTACACCGGCGGGCTGTGGGTCGGCAAGTTCCTGAAGACCTGCACGTTCCAGCGCGTGACCACGGACGCGGCCAGCGCGGAGATTGGCGAATACTGCTCGCGCCTGTGCCACATGGAGAATTTTGCCGGCCATGGCGAGCAGGCCAATATCCGCGTGCGCCGCTATGGCAACCGTCCGGACGTGCCGTGGTACGAGCCGGTGCCGGAGCTGCAGCCGTGACATCCGCGACATCCGTGACGCCTCTGCCGGTGTTCGGTGGCTTCCGCCTTGACGGCAAGCGCGCACTCGTCACCGGTGGCGGTCGCGGCCTGGGGCTCGCGGCGGGTTGGGCACTGGCGCAGGCCGGTGCCGAGGTCACCCTCGCGGCCCGATCCGGTGTCGAACTGGAGGCCGCCTGTGCCGC
>NZ_BBQI01000043.1 GCF_001652915.1 Cupriavidus sp. D384 | reverse complement strand
CCGCCCCCCGCCGTTCCAGATCCTGGTCAACAACGCGGGGATGAACCGGCCGAAGCTGCTGACCGACACTGCCGACGAAGACATTGACGCGGTCTTTGCGCTCAACGTGAAGGCCACCTTCTACGTCTCGCGCGAGGTCGCCCGCAGCCTGCAGGCGGCGGGCCTGCCAGGATCGATCATCAATGTTTCGTCGCAGATGGGGCACGTGGGCAGCCCGCGCCGCACGCTGTACTGTGCCAGCAAGCATGCGGTGGAGGGCATGAGCAAGGCGCTGGCGTGGGAGCTTGGTCCGGCAGGCATCCGCGTCAATACGCTTTGCCCGACCTTTATCGAGACGACGCTCACCGCGCCGATGTTCGAGGACGCGTCGTTCCGACGCTTCGTGCTCGACAAGATCGCGCTGGGCCGGCTGGGCCGGATCGACGAGGTGATGGGCCCGGTGGTATTCCTCGCCAGCGACGCTTCCAGCCTGATGACGGGCAGCGCGCTGATGCTCGACGGCGGGTGGACGGCAGCATGAAGAAGGTCACCGCCCACGACGTGGCGCGGCTGGCGGAAGTCTCGCAGTCCGCTGTCAGCCGCGCCTTCACGCCCGGCGCCAGCGTGGCGCCGGAAACGCGCGAACGCATCGAGACGGCGGCGCGCAAGTTGGGCTACCGGCCGAACGCCATCGCCCGCAGCCTGATCACGCGCCGCAGCCGCATCATCGGGCTGGTGATGAGCTATCTGGAGAACCAGTTCTATCCGGTGGTCATCGAGCGGCTGTGTCAGGCACTGCAGCAGGACGGCTATCACGTGCTGCTGTTCATCAGCCAGACGGAAGACGCCGACGACGTGCTGACGGACATCCTGCAGTACCAGGTCGATGGCATCGTCATGGCGTCCACGACACTGTCGTCGGCGCTTGCCAACGACTGCATCAATGCCGGGATTCCCGTGGTGCTGTTCAATCGCGTGGCAAAGATGGGGGCCATGGGAGCCTATTCCACCAGTTCGGTGACCTCGCAGAACCGGGACGGCGGGCGGATGGTCGGGGACATGCTGGTGCGCAGCGGGCATCGCCGCATCGCCTGGCTGGCTGGCGCGGAGAACGCGTCAACCAGCCGCGACCGCGAGGCGGGCCTGCGCGATGCGCTGGCTGCCGCCGGCTTGCAACTGCATGCCCGCGCGGTTGGTCACTATGACTTCGGCGAGGCAAGGCGCGCGGTGCTGGCCCTGTTCCAGGACCCCGGCAACCGGCCCGATGCGCTGTTCGCCGCCAACGACCACATGGCCATCGCGGCACTGGAAACCCTGCGTGCCGAACTGGGCATGCAGGTGCCGCGCGATGTGTCCGTGGTGGGGTTCGACAATGTGCCCCAGGCCGCATGGCCGTCGTTCGATCTGACAACCGTGCAGCAGGACATCGAGAAGATGGTGGATGCCACGCGCACCTTGCTGTTCGACCAGATTGGCGGCCAGGTCATGGCGCGCACCGTGGATGTGCCGTGCGAGCTCGTGGAGCGCGGCACCGTGCGCGTGCGCGATGCCATCGCTGATTCGCCAGCCAACAGAAAACCCACATCGAAGCGCACATAGGGGCCGCCCGAACGGATCTCGTTGCCCGCGCTGTCGCTGACGAGGTAGCCCTCATTGCCGACATCGGACCGGACGCGCCCGTGCATCAAAGACATGGGCATGAGGTGCCGTACGCGACACCTTATGGTCAGGCCTTCCGTCTGGGAAATGTGGAATATCGTGGCCGCGATCTCAAGCAATTCCTGGCCGAAATCTCGTCGAGAAGTGCGTATTGAGGCTACTCAATTTGGGGGCCGTAGAAGCAATTGATGTCCGAACTTGCATTGCTTCAAGCATGAAATGTCCGAACTTTCGAATTTCTTATAAGTTATTGAAAATAAAGAAATTATTTGAAAATAAGTGGCTTCATTTGATGCGTCATATGTGAGGCTTATCGAGCACTTAATGCCAGATGTTCAGGTGTGTGGAGCGTCCCGGTGTGGAGCGTCCCGGTGTGGGGCGGTCACGCAGTACCCGTGCTCTTCGGGCGTCCGAGGGCTTAACATGCACTCTTAGACAATAGACGGATTATGTCTGAACCTTAGGACGTGCAGCGATTTGCTATCTAGCTCAATTTAACTAGATACGGTATGTGGTATTTTATGAGATACTAGATATAGTGGGTAATTGCTGGTTGGACTCACTAGTCTGGGTCGCTTAGCTCCAGAAGCGCCGACTCCTGCCTCCTGGAGCGCTTTGAGGAGTAATCGTGGCTACAAACAGCAAGAGAACATCTCCGCAGGTCGCATCAACCGCAGGCAAGACGCTTGGCGGCAGTTCGTCGAGTGCGCTCCAGAAGTCGCTCGCCGGGTCCGCTTTGCGGCAATCCGGCACAACCGCGCAGACGGGCGCCAACACGGAAAGCAAGGCGTCGAAGGCATTGGACAATCCTCGCTCGTCGCCGCTGACAAAGACACTCGCCGGCACGGTGGTGGCTCAGTCGAACAAAAAGCGTTGAGTCTGGGTGAGAGGGGGGGCGTTGCCCTCGCTACACCCTCAGGGGCACTGCTTCGGCAGTGCTTTTTTGTTTCTCGCACTCAACCCACACACGCTCATCGGTTCCTCAGGCGCGGGCAGAACGTCACCGTTTGACTCCAATGCTCCGCGTTAAGAGGTGCAGCACCGAAGGATTCGCCTGGTTCAGTTCTCCGATATGAGCCAAGTAACCGTACAAGCGGTGCAGCGCCAAGGCGATTGCGCAGGACCTCGAGTAGCCTCCTTCGCAATGCACCACGACCGTCAGCACCTCACCTGGTAGCCCCTCAACGAACGCACGAATCGCTTCCGCGTGCTCCGGCCGGAATGCATTCTCCAGTCTTTCTCTTGCTCGAGCCGAAAGCTCCGGGTTCATGAAGTCGACGTCCGCAAAGCTCAATCGCAGAACCTGCTTGAATCCATCCAGGCTCGCTATCGGCCTCCCTGGCGCAGTCACCGAAATGACCGCCACTGACTCTAGCCGTGGCAACTTCTCAGCGACACCCCGCGACACTGCGAGCACCTGCCGTGTCCCATCCCTCGGCGGCTTGTAAAGCTTGTCGATGGCATCTTTCAACTGAAGCGGCACGCAACATCCTCCTTGGCTGCCCGCTCAAGCCTGCAGCAGCCCAGCCAATCTCCCGATGAGCCAATCCAGCTCATCTTCGGAACACCAGCCTTGCTGCGACACAGATATTCGCACCCTGTGCAGCGCCTGCTCCCTCGACTGGTCGGGATGCTCCACCTCATCTTTCCGCGCAACCCGCACCAACTGCCGCGCCAAATCCTCACAGATATCCCACCGCTCGTACCGCTCTTCCTCGGTCTGACCGGCGACATATCGCCCACCAATCTCCCGAACGCCGATTTTTGGCTGCACACCGGTCACCACCGCAGGAACTGCGACACGCGGGAAGTCCTCTGGCACGTCATTGAGATTCATGTTTTGCCTCATGTTTCTTGGGGCGAGGCTTACTCGCACGCTGGCGCGGCACTGCATCCCTGGTCATCATCAATGGATTGATGGTTGCGATGGGCCCAATCGTGCCGAACCATTCCTGTCGGCCGAGCGCGCGAACAACGCAGACGAGCGTGTGCAAGGACGAACCGTTGCCCAGCTCGAGATTCCGCAACGCACGGGTGCTGATGCCGGCGCGCTCCGCCAGGACAGATTGCTCCAGGTTGCGATTGATACGTAGTCGCCTGAGGCTGCTGCCAATCTCGTACTCGAGCTCCTCGGGGGTGTACGAGCGAGTCGGGTCTATGTGCCCCATGTCATTACCTCGGGGCGCAAATATGTCTCTGCAACTACAGGTGCATTTCTGCCGCTACAAGCCTGTTCCGACCCACTACCGGCACTTTTAGTCCGGTTGAACCTTGAGGGTAGGGCGGCTCGTTTCGGCATGCTCGTCCGCGCTATTCAGGCTTGTGGGTGGCGTGGTACTTCGCCATGGCTCTGAGCGCCGCCACGAAGTAAGTCTTCCCCGTAGCCGTAACGTCGTCGATTGCACAGGTCACTTCGTCGCGGGTGACGGTAAAACTTGCGCCGTGCGTCTGGGCATACTCGAGGACGGCTAGGCGGCTTGTCGAGTCGCAAGGCGTCAGCTGTACGTGAGCGTTGTTCATCGAGTAGACCCGGAGACTGCCTCTGCTGGGGTCATACGCGGCGAAGGCCTTTGCAGGGTCGCCGATGATTTCGAGGCCATCTGTTGTGCAGAGTTGGTACATCAGCTCCAGCTCGGTCATGTTGTCGATGGTTTTGCCGAAGCTGTATCTCGTATGGGTTGTCGCCGCTCCCTCAGGCCATTCTTCTAGCAGCGCGGCCAAGCCTTTACGTATGTGTTCCATTTCCATCTCAGGTCTCCGCAGACCGTTGTGTCGCTTCGCATCAGCGCCGGCGCTAAACGGTTCGTCGCGAAACTCGGCAATAGTGCGATTTTAGTATATGCAAATTTAACACTATACGGGTTTTTGTCGCAAGCTACTGGGTTCACTACCCGTCACGCCGGCAATGAGAACTTCCATTCCTGAGGAGGAGTACGCCCTTTTGCTCAACGCTCTTCGGGCGGAACGTGAGGCCAGAGAGGTGACGCAAGTCGAGCTCGCGGTCCGGATGGGAGTCGATCAGAACTTCATTAGCAAGTGCGAGCGGGGAGGGCGCCGACTCGATGTGCTGGAATTCCGGAAGTGGTGTATGGCGCTGGGCACGACGATTGTCGACGTTTTAGCTCGGGTCGAGGTGCAACTTTCTGAGTTCGAAGCTGCAATGGAAACTACACGGACGGTCCAGAAGAAGCTCGCCCGGAAGGCCAAGTCGACCAAGTAGGCAGCGTTTTCCCGCTGCGCAGCCCTCGCCCGGCTCCTCTGTCCGCTAATCGCACCGATTTCGCGGAAAGATTCGAGAAAATCTACGCCGGCAAATCTACCTCGCTAGCTGCCTAATTTCCTTCCAGCATTACCGACGGTGAGGCATTTCCAGCCCTCTTGGCACACTTCAGTGCCCGTCATCTACTCCATTTCGTCCTATACCCACTGCAGCCCAATCGGCGCTGCGTGAGCGCATCGCCTGGAACGCTCACGATCTGAGTTCTATGCAGGAGTGGAAATGTACGTTTATAAGGTATTGCGAGGCCTGAAGCTGCTGGAGGAAAGACCGGACCCGTTCACGTACGAGGTCGACCCGGTGACGGGCAAGGACAGGTCAAACATCGAGCTTGTCACGAGCCTTGATACTGACCTGGGCACGCACCCGAATCTTCGGCCGGAGTACCTGTGCGATGCGTTGTACTCGTACGAGCATTGCTTCGAATACAAGCTGACCTACGGCGACTTTTTAGAATGGGATGCCGCGCTTGCTCGCCTCGTCGGCTATGACCAAGTGAACGAAGACAACAACGCTCCGGGCGGGCCGTTCTACGAGATTCTCCATCGAAGCTTTGGGTGCTCCCCGGTTGGTCCTGCTGTAGCGAAGAAGCTGATTGCGGATTTCGACGCCTGGGAAGCTCGTGCTCGCGAATTCGAAGACGAGCCTCTCTTCTACTTGTCGTTCTGGTGGGCCCGATGCGCATTTGGGCATGTCCTTCATGATGGACTGCTGTATCGCGACGTCGACTGGCGAATCCCGTAACGGCTACTGGCACCTCTCGAGCGCAGCGAGTTGCTGCGCTCATCCCCTATCTCGCATGCACGTCAAATCATGGCGTCGCCGCGAACCTACACTCATATGCAGGCGTCGCGCCTGTGCGAGCCAGCACTTCGCGCGGATCGCAACCCGATAAGATGAAACGAATGAACGATTTTGGTAACGGCGTGCAAGCTGTCGTGATGTTCCACTTCTCCGCGCAATTTTGGCGCAAGCAGGAGTTGCCGGAACAACTGCCGCCACTTTACGGTGGCGCGTTGACATGCCCCGTGGCCACGGCTGACCTCGCAAGCCTGTCCCCGGACTTTTCGCCGGCTACCTTGGCCTTCGGTAGCTTCCAACTCGGCGAGCACCCCATCCTCGAGATGACATTCTCCGTGGGCGACCTGAAGGTTCGTTGGCTTGCTGATGCGAAGGACCTCGAGGTTTGGGAAAACCTTCACCTCTGGAAGAAATGGGAGGTTCTGCCCGTCGTGGTCGGCGTTGAGCAAGGTGGCACATGGGCCTATCGATTCTATTCTCCCGAGATTCCAGACCTTCCGCCGATGCCTGGCGAGCTAGTGAACTATCGAAACGTTTGGGACGAGCCGGAGCCATGGGCGAGCATGGTGGAGTATGTCAAGGACCATCCCGATGCATATCCGGTGATGTCTAACCGCGTGCCTTCGTTGCCAACGCCAGACGACTTCGCGGGTCTCAAAGTCGTACTCTCCCCTGGGGGTTGCTGAGCGAAAAAAGGTCCCGCTCGGCCGGACTTTTTTGCGCTGCATCACGGTGCCCCATCGGCAGGCCGGCATTTCGGTCCAAGGTTTAGTTCCCGTCAGGACATGCTTCTTTCGAAGCTGGCATATAGACTGACATGGTCAGTTTGGAAAAGATGTCTACCGCCGTGACGCAAGAGTTGCCCACCGATTCGGAGCCTGGTAAGCCCGAGTCTGAGATTGAACGAGACCTGTTTCGAAGAGTGGGCTACTACGACTTCCGCGCGTACCGCCAGCTGACGTCGAACGGGATGAACCAGGGCTTCGTTCTCGCCAGGCACCACACATTGAGCGGCACGATCCAGACCGCCTTCGGGGCCGGTAAGGCGCAAGCAAAGAGTTCGGACGCGCTCGCGATAGCCCTCGAAAAGCTTGAGCACCTTGCGGCGATTGCCGCGGAGGATGGCCTCCCGTTCGGATTGCCGATGGACTCTGGCGAACGGTCGATATGAAAAAGGTCTGAGCTGCAACGCCGGCACCGGCAACACCTCTCGTGCCGATGGGCGTCCCTATACTCTGGATGCAATCACCATCGACCACCTACCTCGACTTGCACGACCTTGCAGCCATCTTCAAGGTCGCTCCCGCCACAATCCTCTGTCGCCTCCGGCGCCAGCCCCATACCTTGCCGTCGCCGGCGCATCTAGGTCCTCGCTTTCCCCTCCGCTGGAGACGAATGGACGTTGACGCATGGCTCATGGAGCGAAGCGCTTCCTGATGGCAGGCATGGCGTACAGGGCCACTCCCGCAAAAACTTCGCATATTAGAGGTTTACCTCTAATCCGAAAATCTCTGCTCGTTCCAAACCAGTTTTTTCAGTCGGCTTCGGGGCGCCTCAAGAAGCGCGCATCGGGCCTCTTTTCCCCAAGAAATTCAAGCCTTATGATGCGGCCATCGCAGCAGAAACACTCTGCATCCGGGTGATTCCGGGTCATGTCAGATGCAGGAGTTTTGGCGCTATACGGGTTGCAGATCGCAGATATCCACGACGGTGCAGGACACCTCGAGGAGCTCATCTGCCGCGTTCGGCTCGACCGGAGCGCGCAATCCTTGTCATAACTTCAGCAGGACATTAGAGATGGAAACGAACTTCATTACGGGCTTTGGCCCGAACCCTGTGCCAGTCGGAAAACTGCATGCCTTGCAATCGGTTGGAGCAAGGTTCAAGCAAGCGAGAGGCTTGCCTGGCAATCTTCCTGTGCTGACATGCCCCATCCGGCAGGAAGACAGGCGCATGTTCGGCTCGTCGTACGAGAATACCAACCTGGGGTTCGGGTGTATCGCCCTCGAGGATGGTAGCAAGCTGCAGACCATCCGTTTCCAGATGGGAGATTTGCAGTTCTATTGGGTGGCCGATATGGTCGACCCGGTGATGTGGGCAGCTATCGATGTGTGGCGGATAGTGGGGCGCTTCCCGTTCCTGTTTTACATGCAGAATGGCGACACTTGGGATGCAACTTTCAGCGTTGTCGACGCACCGTTTGGGTCGCTTCGGAATGAAGCGTTTCGACGTGGTGCGAATGTAGCTCCTAGTGCGGCTACCGCGACCGAACTCCTCAGCCTGGTAGCGAGCGGAAGTCTGCAAGCGGGAGCGACAAGCGATATCCCTGGGGTGCCGCTGCGCCACGTATTTGTAAACGCGTTGGTGACGGAATGGGCGAAGGATGTCGTCCACCAAGTCGCGAAGGCGAGCATAGAAGAAGGGACATACGCTTAAAAGCATCTTCAATGCGCGGCCTTCGAGGTCGCGCATTCTTTTTTAGGGCCGCACGCAGCAAGGCCCTTGGGCGGGGAGGGTTGCAACGATGGCGCGGAGGTGTCTCAAAGCTTCGCGCGCTAGTGGGACTGCGCTACCGGCGACCGTCCAGGAAGGCAAGCCATTCCGATGCGTAAACACATTGCATTGGCTCGGGGTCCTCTTCGATAACGGGACACGTCGAATACTCAATGCGCTTGCGGAAGAATGTCGCTGCGGGCTCAGGGATCTCAGCAAGACGGACGTACTTGGTGTCTCCCGATTGGTGAATGGGAACACTCACAGCCTCAGGTCGCTGGGGCAACTCTTCGGCTCCTGTTAGTCCTACGGCCAGCGCACGCGCAACCAGGTCGAAGACCGACGCCGCGTAGCGGGGATAGGCATGCAGTGTGCGCTTCTCCCCGTCGCCAAACGGCGGCTCGCTCAATTGCGCGACGTAGTCGGACACGGCGCTACGCTCAAGCCTACCTATGTAGGCCGTAGCGACCTTCCTTCTAGAGCCAATGTCGGCTGGGCCAACTACTTCGACGGTGACTTTGAGCATGACGGACGTCGCTACAGCGACTCTCCTGCGTGGCAGCGGGAGCGCAGTGTATGGCGTTCGCAACGTGGGTAGCAAAAATATTCACGTAACCGGCACAACCTTGCCCGTTGTGGAAGGTGGCAGCCAAAAAAGGGCATCGGGCGTTGCCGCGACCATTGCCATTCCACATAATCTCTCCGTCATGAGGGGGAGACAAGCATGTGTGTGGTGAAGTATTTGCGGTCAGGGGCACACGGCGCGCATCAGGAGATGACGCTGTGACCGTGACGCAAGCAGAGACATCGTTGGTCCAACCGCTACACGTTCTCTATCTGGACTTTGACGGCGTTTTGCATCCGGACGCAGCGTACAGGACGAGGAATGGCATCGAACTTCTGCATCACCCCGGGCACAATTTGTTTGAGCACGTCCCGATGCTGGAGCAACTGCTCGCACCGTATCCCGATGTCAGGATTGTGCTGTCCACATCTTGGCTTCTCATCAAGGGAGGGTACGATCACGCGAAGGCTCGACTCTCTCCGAGGCTGCAGGAGCGATGCATTGGTGGAACCTACCATCGCCGCGAGATGCGCAAAGCCTGGTTCGAAAGCAAGTCTAGGCCGGACCAAGTACTTCTCGACGTTCATCGGCGAAAGCCGGCACGCTGGCTTGCGGTGGATGATTCGCCGGAAACGTGGCCCGCTTGGACAGGCGCGCATGTAGTCCGCGCCGACCATACGCACGGCATTGCCGAAGGCCGAGTACTCGAGGAATTGAGGGAAAAGCTGAATTGCCAGTTTGAATCCCTATAAACCCGCCTCTCGGGCGGAACTATGACGCTTGGACTGCGGCAGGGTTGCGCCATCGACGACCGTTTGAACACGTACCTCTCCTCAAAGGGGTGCTAGCGCCATACCCTCACGTCAAGATTGTGCTTTCCCACCTCATGGCCCCTCCTCGATGGAAGATACGAGTACGCCAAGGCGCAACTTTCGCCTAGCTTGCAGGTGCGATGCATCGGCGGAACCTTCAACCGCCGTGAGACGCGCAAAGCCTGGTTCGAAGAGCATGTCGAGGCCGGACCAGATGATTCTGGACGTCGAAAGAAGGCGGCCCACGAGGTGGATCGCAATCAACGATTGGCCGGACGAGTGGCCGGCAGTGGCGTGGCCGCGTGTGGTGAGGACAGACCCCGTGCACGGCATCGCTGGCGACGGCGCGCTTAAGGAAATAAGGAGCAGGTTGCAGCATTACTTTTGTGGGCAATGACGCCGAACATTCCGCTCATGAGGGCTCCGGTCACATGTCGTTGTGTTCCAGGGAAACACGGATGAAGAGGCCCGCGTGTAATGCAGTGACAATGTGTCGCTGGAAGTGAAGGCCTCTTTGCAGTGCTACCAGTGCCCACGGGCGCCAATGGAGCACTCGCTTACGGCGTGCGTCAAGCCGAATCAGCACGCGTGAGCGACAAGACAGGGATGGGCTATGACCGCTGGACTACACGAGGAATGCCGTCTGAGCGCTGTAGCGCCGCGGGTGGCGCCAGTAGAACGAGTGAAGGCCGGCACTTCGCCGGCCTTTCGCATTTCCGCGGACGCGCAGGTACGCCAATAACACCTAACAGCCCTCAGGTGGGGAATCGGCACCGCTATTTATTTCAGCAAAGAAGCGGAGTTTTCGTGCTGTATGACGGGATTTCGGGTTTATGCTTCGACCCGGTTTCAACCCAAGGACGATGATTTGATGGATGCCGAACTGAACGACCGCCTGGCCAGCATTGACCAGTCCCTGCTGAACCTGTCGACAGTAGCGTCGGTCTTCGCGCTCGAGAAGGCGATGCACCTCAAGTACGGCGTACTGCTCAAGCAGACGGTGGACGAATACTTTTTCCATGCCAATGCTGTGCAAGCGGCCCTGGATAGCGCTGCCGAACTCCAGAAGACTATGCCGGAGTCCGATTCGCAGGAGGAAACGAGTAGCAAAACGAGCGAGCTGACAGCCACGAAGGAAGCATGGGAGGCCCAACACCCGCTCATCGTGGCGTTCTACAAGAAGTCAAACGGCCTTTGCGACTAGCCTTGACTGTCAACCGCCGATCTGAGCGACTGCCGGCCTAGCGTTTCCTTGTTGCAACTCGTGCCTGCCATCGTGCAGGCCTTTTCCTATTTCGCGGACGAGAAACCAGTGCCTGGTGAGTTGTGCCATCGACCCCGGGTGCATGGCACTATTCGCGCGAAATGTGCCATCGTTATTAATCCTTGGCCCCACTGGCCGCCGATACCATGCGGTCCGCACTCGCAACAGTGTGTTAGTGCGGAATGGGCAGTGTGCCAGCAATCTCAATACGTACCTTTCCCTTCTTGGGCTAATTTTCGAGGAGAACACCCCGAGAGAGAGCACAGAGCAGCGGGCTAGGCCCTTGCTCGCGCGTTTCTCTGATGACAGCAAATCCAACAGAGCCGATGCTCATCGTGAAGAAGGCACAATACAGCCAGGGAGCCGCATTTCCATGGTAAGGATCACGCGTTCGCGGAGCGGCTGTCGTTTGCGTTGCCCAGCGTAGAATCCTTCCCGGCGGATCCACAAAAATGCTGAAACTGATGGCGAGGGGTGAGATGAACGACGGGCAGCATTGGCACCGATATTTCAGGACTACTTTCATACGGCACTTTGAGCGGACGCTAGAGGCGCTAGAGCGCAGAATTTTGCCTGCGTTTGCGAACATAGAAGCCGAGGCGACTGAAATCCAGCGCTCCAACTACAACGAGCTGATGTCTAGGTCGGGGAACCCCAATGTCGATCCGTTTAGTGCAGGCGAGGCTGCCGCCGAAGCTGCGACCGAGGCCGGTTATGACCACTATTCAGGTATGGATGCCGTTCGGCAGGCGTTGCTGAATTCCTATGGTGCAATTCTCTATCATGCCTGGGAGCAGCAGTTGTTGGCATTTCATCGGAGCAACGTCCTGCATCCTCGGGAGCAAGACGACCATCGACTGCTTAACCTTAAAATTGTTCAGGTGAGGCTGCAGAATTTAGGTATCGATATCGCAGCGCTGCCGGCGTGGACAACGCTTGATGAACTGCGGCTTCTCGCCAACGCGGTTAAACATGCGGATGGCGCCTCTGCGGAGACTCTCAAAGCGATGCGGCCAGAGCTTTTCGAAGCCCCAACGTTGGAAGGTCTCGGTCTAGAAATTCCGTACACCCGACGCGTTTTCAAGCCACTGTCCGGCGAGGATATCTATCTAACTTTGGATGATCTCCGTAGGTACGGTCGAAGCGTGATTGGCTTCTGGGAGCAGTTGGCCGAGGTCCTCGAGAAGGTTTGAGAGCGAACAGGCCAATTAAATGCCGTCTACCTTCCCGACCGTCACCTCCCTTGGGTACGAGATAATTTTCGCGGACAGTTTATGAGTTCACGCTTAGACGCAGTCAGAAAGCAGCTCACCCTTGGTGCTCAAAAGTGGAATGCGAAAAGATTGTCGGTGCAGATATGGGTCGCGAAGAGGTGGGCACCGATTGCCTACATCTCTTTGCTGACGATGTCCTGTCTCACTACCGCTCTCGCATACCTAGGAGTGCTACCGGGGACGGAGTCCATTGCTCAGAGGGCACAGGCGCTGAGTTCACTTCAAGGCGGAATGGCAGGCGCACTTGTTGGCGCTGCAGCTATCGTTTTCACGCTTGTCACGTTTGCCATGCAGGTGAATGTGGACCGCCTACCGAATTTTCTTTTCCAGCGCATGGGGCGAGACAGTCGCCTCCTTGGAAGCTTCGTTGCTGCCATAGGAATTGCCTTTTTTGTCGGCGCGTTGTCTTTGCTTCCAGACACCGAGACCTGGCCGATAACAGGGCTGGTTGCAACCTTTTGGTCGCTCGCAGCAACAGTGGTCATCTACCACTATGCGCATCGACGCTCGCTTCTCCTGGTGAGCCCAATCGAGCAAATTAAGGGCGTGGTTAAAGACGCCGAGCGAAATCAGAAGAGGTGGCGAAAGCATGCCGATAGATTCGTTGCGACGGCCGAATCGGTGGGGGAAGCGGCGAAGGGTGATGACGACAACAACGATACCTTCGACCCAGTTCGATTCGCCTTTTTTCAGCAATTGCCGAGCTGGGATACCGGTGCTCGCGTCGGCGTCCAGAATCTGGTTGCATTGGGCGAGACATTCGCGGTTAAGGGGGACTCAGCCGTTGTCTCGTTTGCCTACGACGGAATCGTTGCAGTAAATCGTTCGTATATCCAAACCAAAGGTAGGACATTCATATCCCAGTCCTTGTTCAGTGACGGTGGCTCCACGGATGCCATCGTCAACGTCACCCTCGAGGCCCTCCGTCGCATTCCGACGGCGGCAATTGCGCGCCATGACGAGGTTCACTTGAGCCAAGTTCTCCGTGTCTTCCGGCAGTTGAGCGAACTGTACCTGACCGTTGATTACGGCTCCCCATACCGCGAGAAATGGCACGCTACGCTGGCTGCCGGATATCTCGACGGTGCGATTGCGTCGATCATGCGTACCGAGCACTCGGATGTGCTCATGAACGCAGCACGGGAAGCGGGAAATCTTGCCACTGCGTTCATCGGCGCTAAGAGGATCGACAACGCCCATGGTTTGGTCACTAAACTGGGTGAGTTGGCGAAGCTGGGGCTGACAAAAGACGTCCATGTGCCAGTTGCTATGATTGCAAGTGAGCAAATCGCGCGAATTGCCATCACGCTTCTGAGAAGTCGAAGCCGCGGGAGTCAGTTTGTTGGGCGGCATTTGCAGCAAACTATGGATTCTCTTTTGAGAAGTGCGTTGTTGCTCCCAGGCACTGGCCTATCTAGCCGCGCTAGCCAGTGCTTGGGGCCATATTTCAGCCTTCTCGGTGGAAAGTCCTTTCCAAGTGCATTGAGCTTGTATGCGGACCACATTAACGAAGGAAAGCTGAGCGATGACGACGCGATGCATTTCGTCCGAAATGTCTTGGAGTGGACTGAGCGCCGTAACCACGTCGAGAAGGAAACGCTTCTTTTAGCTGTGGCGGCGAGGTCGAACTTCGCGCATGAACTTCTGATGCGGTTGACGCAGCTATGCAAGGTCTTGATGGGCCTATCGCTGGCACCTGTCTGTGACGAGTCCTTGCAGGAGGAGCTTCTCGGTCTGGCGGACCGCTATATATGCGTTTTCAGCTTTCTTCCTGACGACCCTGACTCGGTGAAGTTCTTGGAGAACATTCGAGTTATCGACAGCCTGGCAGAACTCGCGGTGTTTGCGAAGCAGTCAGATAGGGATGAAGTGCTCGCGCGTATCCGGGAGATGATGCTGGATTGGATACTAAAATCCGGTCGATATCACACGGGGTGGGGAAGCTTGGGGAATGGATTGTTCTCCGTCATAGTCCTGGCTACGGTTTGCAAGGACCTGCAGATCATGGACACTTTGCGGAAAGCGCTGACAGAGAGCAAAATAACTGACGACGATGTTCTTGATACCGGTATTAGAGACCTCCGAGAGGCATTGCGTGATTCTTCACGTAACTGGAGACATTCGCCAATCGACTGGTGGTTGGCAAAGTGTGACAGGAGTGACCTGCGGGGCGCCGTCGAGTCGACGTTGGCTTTGTTGAGGGAATTGCGAAAGGGCTCCGAGTCCAAGCAGTGAGCGAGTTCCCACCTAGTTACTATCTTTCGATAAGGATGTTCAAACATGGCAACCTACAAGCAACTGCTGGCCCAGAAGGAAGCTCTTGAAGCTCAACTCGCGGAAGTTCGCGCGAATGAAGTGGCAGGCGTCATCGAGCAAATCCGTACGCTGATGGAGCAATACGGCCTGTCCGTCGAAGATATCCAGGGCAAGCGACGTCGCGGTCGACCCGCTGGCAGTGGAACTGCCAAGGCAGTCAAGGAACCATTGCCTCCGAAGTATCGTGATCCGAAGACGGGCAAGACCTGGTCGGGCCGGGGGAGGGCGCCGGCATGGCTGGGCAAGAATCCGAACCGATTCTTAATCGGGGAAGAATAGTCATCTGTTGCGCCCACTGCTGGTGAAGGCGGTGGGCAGCTCATCTTGGCTTTTAGCCTCCCCGGCAGCAGGTTATAAGGATGCTAGGCATCGGCGCGGTCCGAGTCCCTGACCGAGTTTGCCTGCTTTAGCCGGCGCTACTAGCTTCCTTAGTTTCGTTATCGCAAGTGTGACCGCCCGTAAGTCCGCAGTATCGGTCGCGGTAGGCAGGAATGAAGGGGCCTCCGGCAAGCACCAACTGGCGCACGTCGAACGTCATCAACGCGCCTAGGGACTTCCGAAGTCTGTGGGTAGCGGCGTAATGCTTTCCTAGTATTTGAAGCTAGTTCAGATTCATCGCGAGCTCACGGAGCATTGATAGCGCCAGCGGCAATGATGGGTTGCTATTCGTCTTCCGCCAAATCACGCCGTGACGAGCGATAAATCGCGGTACCTTTATCGTTCGATGAACCACTCCTTCTACTTGTAAGTCTTTTACTTCTGACGGAAGAATCGAGACATATCGACCCGTGGCAATGAAGTACAGAAGTCTGTGAGTATCTGTTGATTCTTGGATTACTGCTGGCCTATATCCAGCATCCAGACAGAGATTATCCATGATCGAGCGCAGATAATAATTGCCTAGCGCTGGATAGCCGACGAACTGCTCATGCGCGAGTTCCCTCAGGTCAACCTCTCGTCCTTTTGCGAGTGGGTGTGTGCTGGCAAGGAAGACGACTAGCTCACTTTCGGTCAGTTGCTCATGTAGAAGATCCTGGCCACGGTCATCCAGTAGGTATGTAAGGGCGAGATCAAGAGTGCCGCTCTCCACGAGCGCGTAGAGGTCTCCAGCCGTAGTTGGGTCGTAGATGTCCAACCGGAGACTAGGCAGTTCAGTGCTTAGCCTCCGGATCATCGCCGGAAGCAGCGCGAAAGTTGCTCGTTTGGTGTATCCGATTCTCAAAACCCCCGACTCGCCTCGACTTGCACTTTGTGTAGCCAAAACTGCCTGGGACAACTTGAGCAGTATGTCCTTTGCTTCGGTGTAGAAGATCTCGCCTGCACCCGTCAACTTGACACTTCTCGTCGTCCGCTCAAGCAACTTGGCGTCTACTTTGTGTTCCAGTTCCTTGATCCGCAAACTAAGGGCAGGTTGGGCCACATTTAGTCGAAGGGCCGCCCTTGAAAAGCTCTGCTCCTCCGCGACGACGACGAAGCACTGAAGATCCTTCATCTCGATGTTCATGATTTATACGATTTTACATATAAATTGATTGTCTAAATTGTATTAGACATATAAGTCGTAGAGCAATACTCTGCAGGCACCGGTTGGGCAAAAAAGCTACGACCTTCGATGTGAAGGCGGCGGGCCCAATAGGGCGGTCTGTTCGCATCGTGTTCTTGATGACACGAACTTATGTCCGCTACTCAGGGTACGTTGGTCAGTCCTGCTAACCGCCGCAACGTCACACAAAAATCAATGAACAGCGGAGACAGTTATGAATTTCAAGCTTTTGTTGCGCTTCGCGGCATGCGTAATTTTAGCGTTCAGTGCAGCGTCTACGGGATTTGCTGCCGATTATCCAACGCGGCCGATTACTCTCATTGTTCCATATGGGGCTGGCGGAACGACTGATGTCTTTGGTCGTGCATTGGCAGCTGTTTTGGCGAAGGAGCTAAGGCAGCCAGTTATTGTGGAGAATAAGCCGGGAGTGAACGGGACCATGGGTGCCGCTGCTATGAAGGTGGCGCGACCAGATGGACATACCCTAACTGTGGTTCCTCTTGGGGTATTTCGTCAGCCTTATATCCAAAAGACCCCGTACGATCCGGTAAAGGATTTGAAGTATGTCTCAATGGTGGCTAACTATAACTACGCAATTGCCGTAAACGCCAAATCACCATGGAAGACCATCAAAGACCTTATCGAACACACTAAGCGGAATCCTGACACCATTTTTTACGGTGCATCGGTGCGCTACAGTGTTCCAGAGTTCATCATGATGGACTTGGCTAAGAAAGTAGGTTTGAAATGGACGAACGTCCCCTATAAAGGCGATGCAGAAGCAATTACGAGCCTTCTGGGAGATCAGGTGCAAGCTCTCTCCGTAACGAATACCATTCTCCCATTTGCGCAGTCCGGTCGTGTTCGGATTCTCGCAACGACCGGGGAGCGACGCTACCAGGATTTCTTTCCCGAAGTTCCGACATTAAAAGAAGCTGGATATCCCGTTACGATGACCTCTCCCTTTGGGATCGCGGGCCCTGCGGGAATGACAGACGATATCGTTAAGATTCTAGATGCCGCTATTGTTCGATCCCTGAAGGATCCGGTCCTCGTCGATACTGCGGTGCGTTATGGGATTGAGATTAACTACATGGATCACAAGGCGTACGCCGCTTACGCGAAAGAAGCCGCAGTACGTGAGAAGGACGCTGTGAAAACGCTTATCGAGGGTGCCGTAAAGGAATAAGGGAAACGCTGATGAATGAAAAAGATCTGCAAAAAGTGAACGTTTACAGGATGCCAACGGCGTTTGGTCCCGCGCTTGGCCCTCGCCGGCCTCCGGAAGGGGTGACGTTCGACCCTTCAGTAAGTCCAAGGAAACAGTGTGCGTATGTCGCCTTCAGAACTGATGGGAGTCTTCTGAAAAAAATGCTACCAATGGGCTTCACCCTGCGGGGAGACCCAGTCGTCATCTTCGAGTTCAGTCATATGACTGAGATCGATTGGCTTGCAGGCCGTGGCTACAACATGCTGAGCGTTCGAATTCCAGTCCGCTTTAGCTACGATTCCGGCCAGAAGGTGGTGGAAGGTTTCTTTCAGCCGGTTATCTGGGAAAACCTAACGGAGCCAATCATCAGTGGACGTGAAGAGTTAGGGTGGAACAAAATTTATGCGGAATTACCGGTCCCTGAGAGAGCCGATGGAAAGGTTGTATTTCGAGCTGAATGGCTGGGATTCAAATTTTTGGAACTAACCTTAACAGATATTGAAAGCTCGGATTCCGGCGGACTGGCAACTAGCCCAGTTCTGCATAGGAAATATATTCCTGCTACCGAGCAATGGGGTGAATCCGACGTTGATTATATTACTATGACACCCGCCGGGGGAAGTAAGGCGAGGGCTTTGGAAAGTTTCACAGCCAAGGCGGCGCTGTCTATGGTGGCTCCCCGCTGGGAGGACATGCCAACTCAACATGAGATTGTATGTCGACTCGCAGCGCTTCCCAGGTTCAAATATATTCATGCTGGCATATATTCCACGGTTGGTGGTAAGGATTTGTCCGATCAGGTGAGGTTTTTGAGGTAAGTACATTGCCGATGTGTGGATTATTTTTGCGCGCACGTAAAATGCGATACGGATTGGATTGGCATGTACTTGATTCGAAGCAGATTAGATAATTACTCTAATGAGCCAGATTAATCCGAACGATCCAATGCTGAGATCGTTCATTTCTGTGGATGCAGATTCGCACTTCCCGATTCAGAATCTGCCATATGGAATATTTAGTACTCAGGATAAGCCGTCGCCGCGCGTTGGCGTTGCAATCGGTGATCGTATTCTCGACCTTGCCGAAGTGGCCGATCGAGGCCTGCTACCCAACGTGCCCCCAGGGGTGTTCCGGTCGGCAAGTTTGAACGGATTCATCGCACTTGGACGCGACGTTTGGCAAACCACACGCAAGGAAATCAGCGAACTACTTCGGGAGGACAGTCCGGCGCTGCAATCGGTCCCAGGTTTGTGGGGAAACGTCCTAGTTCCGATGGTCGATGCCACTTTGCATCTGCCGGTAGATATCCCTGGTTACACGGACTTCTACTCATCCAAGGAACACGCTACCAATTGCGGTGCACTGTTCCGAAGTTCAGCTAACGTGCTGCCGCCGAACTGGCTAGAAATGCCAATCGCCTACAACGGTCGAGCCAGTTCGGTGGTGGTCAGCGGGACCCCAGTGCGAAGGCCTAAGGGACAATTGCGGCTGCCGGAATTGCCGCGTCCCTTATTTGGCCCTTGCCGCAAGCTTGATTTCGAACTTGAGACGGCCTTCATTGTCGGCAAAGCTAGCTCGATTGGGAGTTCCATCTCCGTTGACGCTGCGAATTCGCACATCTTCGGCATGGTCCTGTTGAACGACTGGAGCGCACGTGACATTCAGCAGTGGGAGTATGTCCCCCTTGGTCCCTTCAATAGCAAAACTTTTGCTTCATCAATATCGCCGTGGGTAGTTACTTTGGACGCGCTGCATCCGTTTCGCGTTCAAAGTCCACCCCAGAAGCCCGAGCCGTTGCCGTATTTGGGATCAGCCGGTCTAGACAGCTATGACATCACCTTGGAAGTCAGCCTTCGATCAGAAGCATCTGAAGCGCTCACCGTGTGTCGAACCAATTCTCGCTTCTTGTACTGGAGCATTCAGCAGCAGCTCGCGCATCACACGGTGTCGGGCTGCAATGTGGAAGTGGGCGACTTGATCGGTTCAGGGACCATTAGCGGCCCTTCGGAGGGTGCCTTGGGATGCCTTCTCGAACTTACACGCAACGGCAACATTCCGCTCACGCTTCCAACTGGCGAGAAGCGTGGCTTCCTGGAGGATGGAGATGCCGTTCGCATGCGTGGATGGTGTCAAGCTGACGGTTATCGGGTTGGATTTGGCGACGTCAGTGGAACAGTTCTGCCTGCGCAGCCGTAGCGTCAGCGCAGGCTCGATTAATTCGTGAGTGCCTGCCAAACCAAGTGCAACTTTGATTTTTGTAAAGCAAGGAGTAGACCTATGAGTACAGTCACCCGTAAAGGTGTGCCGATCGAGGTAGCAGGAAAATTTCCGAAGGTCGGTGAAAAGGCAGCCGACTTCTCGCTCGTCGGCAAGGATCTGAAGGACGTCGCATTGGCCGACTTCGCCGGGAAGAAGAAGGTGCTAAACATTGTGCCAAGCCTCGACACTCCGGTATGCCAGACCTCCACCCGGAAGTTCAACGAAGCCGCCAGCGGGTTAGCTAATACAGTGGTACTGACTATCTCGGCTGACTTGCCGTTCGCAATGGGGCGCTTCTGTGCAACCGAAGGCTTGGCCAATGTGGTGCCGCTTTCATTGAAGCGTGGTGCAAAGTTCAAGGGCGACTATGGCGTAGATATTAAGAGCGGGCCGCTCGCCGGAGTGACCGCGCGCGCGGTGGTCGTTCTAGATGAGAACAACGTTGTCAGCTATAGCCAGTTGGTGCCCGAAATCGCTAACGAGCCTGACTACGAAGGTGCTCTGGAAGCACTGAAATAGTGCCAATGACACCGGCTTAGCCTTCGGCGTTGCGGTAGTTGTGGCTCCGATCCGGCGCCTGCAGGGCAGGGGCGCCGAATATCGGTTGCTGCCCGTCGTGATTGGGCTACATCCCGCCAACACCGGGGAACGTGACAACGCAACGTGCCACGCTACCCGATTGCATGGCGTTGAACCCTTCGTTGATGTTGTCCAGGGAGATACGCTGCGAGATTAGCTCATCGAGCCGCAGTCGGCCCTGCATATAGAATTCGACCAGCCGGGGAATGTCGAGGCTCAGGCGGTTCGATCCCATCATCGAACCCTGGATGCGTTTTTCACGTAGGAAGTCGAGGGCGGGTAGTTCGATCTTCGCATCTGGTCGGAACAGGCCGATCACCGTGGCAACGCCGGCCGGCGCCAGCATCGCATAGCACTGCTCAGCGGTTTCCTTGAGTCCGATGCATTCGAATGCAAATTCGACACCGCCGTTCGTCAGCGACATCACCTGCGCCACGGCATCACCTTGGCTCGCGTCCACCACATCTGTTGCGCCGAACTGGCGTGCCATCTCGAGCTTGCTGGGCAGGCGGTCCACGGCGATGATGCGTGCGGCACCGGCGATTGCAGCGCCATTGATGACAGACAGCCCAATTCCGCCGCAACCGACCACGACCACGGTGCTGCCAGGCTGTACTTTGGCGCTATGGAAAACCGCGCCGGTGCCCGTGATGACGGCACAACCGAGCAGTGCGGCACGGTCCAGCGGCATGTCGTCGCGAATCTTCACCAGCGCGTTCTCGTGCACCAGAATCTGCTCGGCAAAGCCTGACAGGTTGAAGACCTGGCTAACCAGCTGATCGGGATTGCCGGCCAATCGCAGGCGATCGGCCTTGCCGGGTGGCAGCTTGACATCCGGGTTCTGACATAGCACCTGATGACCGGCGGAGCATATCTTGCAGTGTCCGCAGTAGACTGACAGGCAGCCCACTACGTGGTCGCCAGCCCTCAGGCCTGAGACCTGTGAGCCGACCGCCTCCACCACCCCCGACACTTCATGGCCCAACACGGCTGGCAGTGGCAGCGGATAGATGCCGTGCAGCATATGCAGATCGCTGTGGCACAGTCCCACGGCTGCCGTGCGTACTCGCACCTCATGCGGCCCCGGTTCGCCGATGTTGACCTCGCGAATTGCCAGGGGAGCGCCAATCTGTTCCATCACCGCCGCTTTCATTGTTTGTCTCCTGTTGTTGGATACCACGACGAATACCGGCGCGGCCGCGATGCGGCGCTGCGTCGGTGATACTCAGAACATGCGTATGGGCTCTGGTGCGTCGCTGCTCGGATCGCCTTGGCCGCCCAGATAGCGGTCCAGCATGCGCGTCAGCCGATGAGCGAGCTTTGGGTCGTGCAGGCTAGTTCCGGAAGCCACATCGAGCACGATGCTTGTCAGCGCGCTGATGACCAGCTTGATGACGGCCCGAATTTCGTCGTCTGCCCAGTTGGCGCGCTCGACGCGGACCTGCCTGGCCAGACACGGCACCATCAGATCCAGAATGCGCTGGTTAGCTTCTCGAATCGGTTGCCAAATCGGATCGCCGGTAGGCACGTGCCGAAGATAGGCCGCGAACAGTCCTGCATGTTTGCGGAACGTGTCGACATAGAAACCAACGATGCGCTCACAGATGGCGTGCGCAGGGCCGTCGTGCCAGACTGGATCACTGGCCATCTGTGCATCTAGACCGCCGCGCAGTTCGGCAAGCGTCATGTCCAGTACCAGTGCGCAGAACGTTTCCTTGTCGCGGAATCGCGCATAGAACGCACCCACCGATGTGGAGGCGGCTTGCGTCAGTTCTGCCAGCGAAAACCCGGTCACGCTGCCTGAAGCATTCATTAGCACTTGACCCGCCTTCAACATAGTGCGCAGGCTCGCCTCGCTGCGACCCTGGCGCGGCGGTCGCAGGCCATCGGAAACGGCAGTCACGGTCAGCGCATTCATACGTCGAAGGTAACGGCGAGCGGGCCGTCACCCCGCGGATGGGACTGGCAGGTCAGGATCCAGCCAGCCGCGAGATCGTCTGCGTTGAACACGTCGTTACGCACATGCGCAACCTTTCCTTCCACGCATTTGGCCGCGCACGAACCACAATATCCTTCCTCGCATGCGTAGGGTACATCGAGACCCGCTGCTAGCGCCGCATGTAGCACCGACTGGCCGCCATCCACACGCAGCACGTGAGTAGTGCCACCCAGCGTTACTTGCGCGTCGCATGCAATGTCGGAGTTCAGCTCGAGGTCAGCCGCTTCGACACTGGAGGCCGGCGCCGCGTCGAATCGTTCGACATGTACGCGGCCTGTCGGGATTCCAGCTAGGTCAGCCGCCTGTTGCACGGTCGCCATGAACGGTGCGGGGCCGCAAAGATAGAGTTGGAATTCGCCCGTCGTGGCGAACAGCGCCGCCAGCGCGTCTGCATTCGGAAAGCCGTCGCGCGCGTCGTAGTGCATCACCAGCGTCAGGCGATGCGAATGCGCTTCCGCTAGATTGTCTATAACTTGCCGGAAGATGACGCTTTCAATATCGCGATTGGCGTAGTAGAGCGTGATGTTGCGCTGCGTCGTGGCAAGCGCGGAACGGATCATCGAAATCACGGGCGTAATGCCGCTGCCTGCAGCGCAGAACACCAGCGGCATGTCGGTCCCATCGCAAACGAAGCGTCCCGTCGGCGCACTGACGTCGAGCATCGTGCCCTGCTTGACGTGGGCATGGAACCAGTTCGATGCCCGGCCCCGTGCAATGCGCTTGACGGTGACTACGAGTGGCCCATCTGTTTCAGGCGAGCTGGACAGCGAGTAGCTTCGGCTCAGGGATTCCCCATCCACGTTAACCCGAAACGTCAGGTGTTGCCCCGACTTGTAGCGGAACATCGCCTGCAAGGAATCCGGCACGAAAAGCGCGTAGGAATGCGCATCTTCGGTTTCCTTGATCACTTCGGCCACGGCCAGCTGATGGAACTGCATGCGTTGTCTCCCGGCTCGGCGGACCTGTATCGGACCTTGCGTTAATCAGAAACAGAATTATGCTTCTGTTTATAGCCGGAGCATCGAAGGAAGACAAGGCCGATAAACCCGCCTCCGGCATGGCAGGCTCGCGGTACATCGGCCACCCCATCAGAGGATGCCAAAGGAGACGTCAATGACATCGCTGCACCGTTACACGCTGCCAGTAGTACAAACCGGTTGGAGCATCGGTAGCCAGGTGGCCACCGAATTCAACTGGGAGTATGACGACGACACGTCGAAGCTGCTCCAGCTTTACGAGACCAGCAAGAAGCAGCAATGGAACGCAACGAACCGAATCGACTGGTCCCAGGAGCTCGACCCGGAGAATCCACAGGAACTGGATGACCGGATGATCCCGATCTACGGCACGCCGCTGTGGGACAAGCTGAGCGAAAAAGACCGAATCGACGTGCGCGTTCACCAGCAGGCGCATACGCTGTCGCAGTTTCTGCACGGCGAACAAGGCGCGCTGATGGTTGCCGCCCGCATCGTGCAGATGGTGCCGCAGATGGACGCCAAGTTCTACGCGGCCACGCAGACCATGGACGAAGCTCGCCACGTCGAGGTGTACTCCCGTCTCCTGCATGAAAAGGTCGGTGTGCTTTACCCGATCACCCCGGGGCTGAAATCGCTGCTGGAAACCATCCTCGCCGATTCGCGCTGGGACTTCTGCTACCTCGGCATGCAAGTGCTAATCGAAGGGTTGGCCTTGGCCGCGTTTCAGCGTATTCGTGACTATTCGAAGAATCCGCTTGCGGCGTCGGTCAACGCGTACGTGATGCAGGACGAAGCGCGTCACGTCGCGTTCGGCCGGACCGCGCTGCGCGGGTACTATCCGCAGCTGACCGCCGCCGAACAACGCGAGCGCGAGGACTTCGTCATCGAAGCCTGCTACCAAATGCGTGACCGGTTCGACCAGAAGGAGGTATGGAGCCGGCTGGGTCTCCCGGCCGACGAATGTGCAAAGGCAGTGCTGGAGTCGGAGAACATGAGGATGTTCCGTCATCGCTTGTTCAGCCGAATCGTGCCGACGGTAAAGGACATTGGCCTGTGGAGTCCGCGCGTGCAGGAAGCGTTCACGGCCATGGGGGCCATCGAGTTTGCCAACGTCGACGTCGAGGCCCAGTTCGCACAGGATCAGAAGGTGGCCGAAGAATTCGATGCGCGCCGCCATGTGGCGGACACCATCACCGCGGTGCAAGGCACAGGCCACTAAGCGACTTCCCTCGCACCTGGCCGGCGCTTCGGCGCCGGCCTCGTCGCCAATTACAGGTCGCGACGGGCAGCTCTCTTGGATGTGGGCTCGGGCACGCCCAGGTAGCGATTCATCATGCGTACGAGGTGGGTTTCGATAGCATCATCGTCCAGATGTAACGGTCCGGGGTCGTTCAGCAGAACATTGGAAAGCGTGCCGACCAGGAATTGCATCGCTGCCCGCGATTCGAACTCCGCTGCTTTGGCTGTGCGGTCCGTCAACTGAGCCGCCAGCCACGGCACGGCCAGCCCGATGATGCGCCGATTGGCCATGCGCATGGGATTCGTCTCTGGATCGCGCACGGCGTAGTGCCGCAACGAACCGCGAAACAGTCCGCGATTTTGCCGGAATTGCGTGACGTAGAAGTGCACGATATGCGCGACGATGGCGTGCGCCGACGCGTCCTGCCAGACCGCGTCTGTCGCGATGGACGCCCGCGTGACGGTCTCGGCTTCGGCGAGCGCCACTTCCAGTACGTAGTTCAGGAACGCTTCCTTGTCCTTGAATCGGCTGTAGAACGCGCCGATGGACGTCTTTGCCGCTGACACGACATCCTGGAGCGAAATGTCATCCAGATTGCCGCGCTCCTCGGCCAATGTGCGACACGCGGCCACCATCTTGGCCAGGTTCTGCTCGCTGCGCGACTGCTGCGGTGGCCGCACCATGCCTTTCGTCGGGCGTGGCGTTGCCGGGGGGGCAGCCACATCCGCGGTGGAGCGAGACCGGGCACGAGGCTTGGGCTGGACAGCAGATTTCGAAGACGTGGACATGACGCAATGGCAGGACCTGACGGTATCAGGGTGCATTATGCTGCAAGTCCGCTAATCGCCTCGGTAAGGACAAGCGAGTCCCCAATGATTCGATATGGATGGGTGTCCCCTTGGAGCGGCTCGCTGCACCTGCCGTTGGCGCTCACGGTACCGAGCTACTGATTCGCGGTGAGTATCAACCGAGTCGAATGCGGAATTGGCCCACGCTCGGATGGGTCGATATATTGGCGTAAGTGATGTAGTAGGTTTTATGCTTTCGATAGCGACGGTATCTTTGGAGCATCGTCGGAGAGCGGTTCAATGGCAATGCTACGGAGACGGCATGATTCAAGATCCAAGGAAACTGGAGGAGGTCCGGGCACGGGTCAACTCACAGCCGTTCACGACTCTTCTGGGCGCTGAAGTGATTGCGGTAGGCGAGGGCTCTTGTGAGTTGAAGGTGCCGACGCGTGATGATCTGAAGCAGCAGCATGGATTCTTACATGGCGGCGTCGTTTCCTATGCCGCAGATAACGCGCTGACAATCGCGGCCGCCCTTGCAATGGACGCACCGGTTGTAACGTCGGAGATGAAGATCAACTATCTCCGGCCGGCCATTGGCGACTATATCGTTGCGAAAGCCCAGTGTTTGCATACGGGGAAGACCCAGGCGGTAAGCCGCTGTGATGTGTTCGTGGTATCTGCTGAAGGGGAAAAACTCTGCGCGGTTGCGCAGGGAACCATCGCTAAACTGGCACGCCCGTCGTCAGATCGCTAACTAGCAGACAGGTGGAACCTGGTCGGAAACGGTGACCTACTCGGCAGCCGCCAGTGGCAGCGTGCACACTTTAGCGGCCGAGCCTTTCACGAGCGTAGCGGACGAACTCTTTCAGCGCCGGGTCGTCGTTCGACTGGGCCCAGACAAAATATGCAACCGATCGGACTTTCGAAGGCGTGAGATTCAGGAACCGGATGCCCTCCATTGAAACGTTGCGGAACGCATCCGGCAGAATCGCGATACCTACTCCGCGGGAGATAAGCAGGAGCGCGGTGAGCCAGTGTGTGACATGGTGCCGTACCCGGGGCGAGAATCCTGCCTCACCGCACAGCGCGGTCACGCTATCGTAATAGCCAGGAGACACGTCCCGGGTGAAGAGAATCATGTCTTCGTCAAAGAGGTCACCAGTCTCGATTCGGTCTAAGCCCGCCAATGGGTGATTTTCTGGGACGCAGGCTACAAACGGTTCGTCCCCGATGATCATGGACGCCATTCCAGTAGGCAGTACCCCTGCGTGAAGAAATCCCCCCGCGAGCTGTCCGTGCGCAATGGCGGCGATTTGGTCGGCCGAACTCATTTCTCGAAGCGACACGGTGACCCGGTTTGCCTCGTCACGATATTGCTCGAGTGTCTCGGGAAGACCGCGCAATACCATCCCCCCCACAAAGCCTAGCTTGAGGAGTCCGCGCCGGCCCGCACCGACTTCGCGCGCCACCGCGCATGCCGCTTCCAGCTGTCCGAGTAGTCGCACTGCCTCTGGATAGAAGGCAGCGCCCGCTGAGGTGAGGGCGACTGCTTTGGTACTTCTCTGAAAGAGAGACGTTCCAAGCTCCTCTTCGAGCTGCTTGATCGCGGTACTTAGCGGGGGCTGCGAGATGGCGAGGCGGTCGGCGGCCCTGTGGAAATGCAGTTCCTCTGCCAGCGCGACGAAGTATTTGAGGTGTCGTAGCTCCATCCTGGGACGATATTCTCGGCGAATCAACGGAGTCAAATTTTCAATTGGACCGAATCAGTGCCTCAACCTAAAAATTGCAATTGAAGGCGACGAAGGTCAGCCTCTTGCGCAAGGGGTAATGGCAGCAGGCGAACCTGCCTTCTGTGATGTGCATTGGCGAAGTGCTCACACATCCTCAAACCGCAGCTACGGAAATTGTCGTCCGCGGAGACGACTTGCCGGACTAATAGCACCAAAAAAGCTGGACCGCACCTCGGCTACTTACGGGCTCGCTTCGCATAAAAGGGCGGGCGATGCATAAGACTCGCACCTGAAGCCGCACAACCTTCATGTTCTTGAATCGAGATATCCAATGTCCAATTTGAAAGATCTTTCTACTGTGCAGAACAATATCCCCGACAGCATGGGGATCAATCTTTTCACGGCAGATGCAGACCTACTTCCACTGCTGTCGCTCTATCTTTCCCCAGAACTGTTGTCGCATTTGACGCCACACCTTCAACGGCTGGGCGGTCTCGCGGGTGGGCACCTCGAGAAGCTAGCTGCTCGTGCTGACAAACATCCCCCTGAGCTCGTGGTACGGACGCGGCAGGGCAATGATTGCAGCGAGGTCGTCAAGGACCCTGCATACCAGGAGTTGGAGCGATGGGCATTCTCCGAATTTGGGCTGGCCGCAGCCTCTCACGTCCCGGGAGTGCTCGGCTGGCACGCACCGTTGCCTCCCGTCGCCAAGTACACCTTGTTTTACCTCTTCAGCCAGGCTGAATTCGGCCTGACCTGCCCGGTGAACATGACCGACTCGTTGACGCGTACTCTCAAGAAGTACGGTAGCCAGCAACTGGTCGAGGAGTATTTTGGTCGGCTAACGTCGCTTGATGCGGACACCTATATCCAGGGAGCGATGTTCATGACCGAGCAAGGAGCCGGCTCGGACATTGCACAGACCGCGACCATTGCTCGTCGACACGGAGACGACTGGCAGCTTTTCGGCGACAAGTGGTTCTGTTCGAATGCGAGTGCCGAGGTCGCTATGGTCTTGGCTCGACCTGACTACGCACCAACAGGAATGGCGGGTGTAAGCCTGTTTCTTATGCCGCGCGTCAAGCGCGACGGCAGTCCGAACGATTATCGCATCATCCGACTCAAGGACAAGCTTGGCACGCGGTCGATGGCCAGTGGTGAGATTCGATTCGAGGGCGCGGAAGCCTATCTCATCGGAGAGGTTGGTAAGGGCTTCCAGCAAATGGCAGAGATGGTCAACAGCTCTCGCCTTTCCAATGGCGTCCGCTCCGGGGCGCTGATGAGAAGAGCGCTGACTGAGGCCAACTATGTGGCGGCAAATCGCCAAGCCTTTGGCCGTTCGTTGGCTAATCTCCCGCTCATGAGTCGTCAGCTTGAAAAGATGGCGCTTCCCACCGAGCAAGCGCGCTCCTTCGCATTCCAAGTGGCGGCCATGCTTCAACGCGCAGATAGCGGCGACGAGGTGGCAAAGAAGGCGGTTCGAATCATGACGCCTCTTATCAAGTTCCGTGCATGCCGCGACGCGAGAAAAGTCACCAGCGATGCAATGGAGGTGCGTGGCGGGTGTGGCTACATCGAAGAGTGGACCGAGCCGCGACTGGTTCGCGAGGCGCTTCTTGGCTCGATTTGGGAAGGCACCAGCAATATCGTGGCGCTGGATGTCTATCGCGCATCGGCAAAGGAAGGGGCTCTCGGCGCCTATGCAAGTCATCTCTCAATTTTGCTCGAACAAGCCCCGCCGGAAACTCAGAACGGTCTCCGACTGACCTTGAATGAAGTGCTCGACTTCGCCGAGCGAGAAATCTCAGCTAAGAATGAAGGTGCCGCGCGTGACGTGGCATCTGCTCTCTACAACATTGGTACAGCGGTCATTTTCGCATGGGAGGCCTCGTTTGACGGCATGGCTCATCGCATCAAATATGCGAATGCGGTGGTAGCCCATCGTGTGGAACCCCAGCTTTCACGCCTGCGCCGGATAGTGTGATCCGAATTCAGCACCCTTTAGAATAAAGCGAGGAGACAAAATGAATCAGCCCCGAACGCTCGGCGCAACGCGCCGGAACGTCATGGTTGCAATGATGCTTTCGATACCAATCGCCGTTTCGGCGCAGTCTGATACCGGCTTTCCAAGTCGATCATTGACAATGGTCGTGCCGTTTACGGCTGCTGGCCCGACGGACTCTCTGGCGCGGGTTATCGCCGCAGCGATGAAGAAGCCGCTCAACCAGTCGGTGGTCGTGGACAATCGAGCTGGTGCGGGTGGAAACATCGGCGCGCAGTATGTTGCAAGGTCAAAGCCTGATGGGTACACGATCCTCTTCGGAAGCTCGGGTCCATTGTTGATTAACACCAGTCTGTACAAAAATGCGGGATTCGACCCAATCAGGGATTTCACTCCTATCCAGTATGTCGGGGAGATTCCTAATGTCCTGGTAGTCAATCCAGCGCTACCAGTACACTCGCTGAAAGAACTAGTGACCTACTGTCAGCAGCGCGAGGGTCTCACATATGCCTCGTCGGGCAACGGTCAAACCAATCACATGGCGGGGGAGATGTTCAACAAGAAGATCGGTGCTCGCCTGACTCACGTGCCTTACAAGGGAACCGCTCCCGCGCTTAACGATTTACTGGGCAACCAGGTAACGATGATGTACGTGGACGTGCTTTCGGCGGCTCCGCACATCAAGGCCGGAAAGTTGCGAGCTTTGGGGGTGGCATCGCTCGGCCGATCGCGAATCTTGCCTGAGGTTCCCACATTCCGGGAGCAGGGCGTGCCTACACTTGAGCAGGGGGTGGCGTTTGGCATAGTCGCCCCCGCCGGCCTCCCGAAGGATGTCCTGAGTAAGCTTGCGACAGCGACGCGGGAGGCAATTCAATCGGCTGAGGTGCAGGAAAATTTCGCTAGGCTCGGCGTAGAGACGACGACTAGTGGGCAGCAGACCGACTTCGGCAGTTATATGCGCTCTGAAGTCGGAGTCTGGCGGCAGATTGTTATGACAACCGGTGCGAGGATCGACTGAGCAACTCATTGGGAGCGGCGGCAGGGCGAGTCGCAAACTGTAGCTACTGCCGCACGGGTAATGTTTGTATCCGAGCTTGGCTTTCCTGATGCCGGTTGGATTGCCGCTGAGAAGTGCGCGACGTAAAAGCTCACGCCCAGACCTGGAGGAAGCCGGTGTGGTTTGCATCCGCTTCCCGAGCAACGCTCTGCGACAAGTTGACTCGCGTTAGCTGATGCGTCCGGTAGGCGACGACAGTCTGTCGTAAATAGCGCTGTCGGGAACCGCCGGCATGCCATATCCCCTTGATTTAACGTAAAAGCGCAGCCTGAAACCTCGCAGAGGATCGGGCGTCTAAGACGCGAACCTCCCGAGGGCTTTAGCACGTCTTAGTCTACCCAGGGAGCTTTACTTCTTTCCCGGCGTAGAGTTGATTCGTAGGCCTGAGATTCATACGATTCGAGAATTGGTTTTCGAAGATTAGCGAATCTGATGTAATGATCTGTGTGTATGTGGGAGTTCAGGCTATCCATGTCTTCCCACATTTCATATACAAACATTTCTTGCTCGTCTTCTAACGATGGATAGTGTGAATAGGCAAGATTACCGGGCTCATTTCTAGTGTTGATCACATTGTCCATTACGAAAGACAACAGCTCCTGTCTTTTTCCTGATTTCAACCGATACTTGACGGATACGATGATGGGCATAGGGACTCCTGAGTGAGCGCAGAACGAGGATCGGCGCGCGAAAATCCATTTGGTTACTTTGCCGAGATATGGTTATCGTCGATGACCTTCTGCCAGCGGCGTTGGTCTTCTTCCAGGAACGCCTTCAACTGAGCAGGTGTTCGTGGAGGTGGAACGACCAAATAGTCGCGTACCGCAGCGGCTTGCAGGGCTTTGCTGTTTCGTAGATCGGCGAACGCCTTTGTTAGGGTTGCTCGGGTCTGAGGGTGCAGCCCAGTGGGGGCTGACAGCGAGTACCAGATGGAGGAGCGAAAGCCCGGGATGGTCTCGGAGATGGTCTCAACTTGAGGGGCCTCCTTGAGGCGCACATCCGTCCCCACGGCGACAGCATTGACTTTTCCGCTCAAGATATAAGGAAGCGCGGTGCCTAGTGCATTGATGCTTACGTCCACGTCGCCCGCGAGCACAGCGTTCATTGCCTGACCCGCGCCAGGGTAGGGTATGGGCGTCATTTCAAATCCCAACTCGTTCTGAATCTTTCGCATGGGTAACGTCAATACGCCACCGACTGAGACGGACGAATAGTTAAGTCCGCCTTGTTTCGTCCGAGCGACCGAAGCTAGTTGGCGTAGAGTACTCACCTTGAGTTGAGGACGGGCGACGATGACGATCGGCGATTCTGCGAGTACAGAAAGGATCTCAAGATCCTTATTTGGGTCATAGGGAAGGTTCTTAACCATCAGGGGATTGATGGACAGCGGAGTGTTCGGCGTGAAGAGAAGCGTATAGCCGTCCGGCTTCGAATTGACCACCGTCTGGGTACCTATGATGGCCTCTGCACCGGGCTTGTTGACAACGACAACCGATGTTTTCAAGCTGCCAGTCAGTTCTTCAGCTATACGCCGCGCAAGAATGTCGGCGATGCCGCCCGCGCTGTAGGGAACGACTATTTGGATTGGGTGCTCCGGATAGGCCGCGTGGAGGAGGGTGCACTGTAGTAACAGAAGGACGGCTAGCAGAATCTTCTTCATCTTGCATGTCTCCGAATATTGTCGTTGCTGAGCGACATTCTGCGAAGACGAGTCTGAAAAGACCAATACCGATTTTGTAGTTGTCTATTCTTTCGACGTATCGTTGACGCATGCGCGCGTCGGCAACTTCTGTCACGACGAAGCTAGAATGACGAGCGCTGCGAAGATGTCTTAGTCTGGGCCGGACACGCCGTAAGCTAGCCGAGTACGCGCTTCGACGTACGGCGAGAGCATTGCAAAAGTACTTCTTTCAGAGGATGGCTGGAAACCTGGCTGCAACGAGCCGCGGGTCCTGGCAGAACGAATGGAACAGAAAACCGATACGAAACGATCTTATGTGAACGCCGGTGAAGCTGGGACCGAAAAGCTCCGACGGATCGATAGAAGGTGTTTGATTGTGGCCGATATATGCCTATTGGCCATGATCGTGGTCCATGACGCTGACCACGTGAGGCAGGCAGTCAACTGGTGCTACACGATTCCGCTATCTGTCTGGATAGTGAATGTGTTGGTCTATGTTCCCGGTCTGCTGTCGCTATGGTTAGCCTGGCATTGGCGGACCATTGCAGCGTTAGCTACTTGCGTGTCCGGGGTGCTGATAGCAGTAGCCTTCGCCAAAGTTCACCTATGGAAGCCTTTTCTTCCAGTGTGGGGAATTTGGAATGAGTCGTTTCTGGTGCTGGGTGTGGACGCAATATCTTGGTCGATTCTGACCCTTACCGTGTTGGTGGGGGTCGGCGTGTCGTTGGCTGGCGCCTTTGTAGCGGGCAGAATTTCGCACCTAAGCCAATGAACAGCGGTCGACTGGACTGCCTGGCAGAAATCTGGCGCGAACCGCCAGGCCTCTGCTAAAGGGGCAAGCTTCCGGTCTCAGAGAAGCGCGGAAAGTCGGCCGAGCGTTGTTGCTTAAGCTATTCCGGTGAGAGAGTGCTTCTGTTCATGCAAAAGATTGCAGAGGAAAATCGCTCGTAGCTGTCACAATTGTCCAGGCGCTCGACTGCTTGAGCAAGCGCAGGATACTTGCCGTGATCTCTGTTCACCGGCCATTCATTCGAAAGGCGTTGCGTAAGTGCTTGAATTTCCTGCCAGTCGAACACAAACGGATGTGGTGGAGCAAAGAGTTGGGTCTGCACGGTTCCATCATCAAAGTGGGCGTCAATGGAGCAGTGCCAACGGTCTAAGTTGTCCGACGCATGAACTCTTATGCAGAGACAGAGCTCATGCAGCGAGCCGCAATCGAATTCCTTGTTGAAATGCTGGGTGCGAGGTAGGCCATCTCGCAAAGTGGCCGCCAGCATGAAGGGCAGGCTCATTATCGCACCTGCGGGCGATGAGAAAGGGCCGTACGCGCGTATGCCAGGATAGCCTGCATCCGAAGGATGCAGGTGGACGTTGATCTGGGTCACCTTCTCCGGGGCGACATCGGACCTGCGAAAAACCTCGCGGAGTGCATGCACTGGGCCCTGGTTGAAAGCGCAGCCCGGGTATGGCTTGTATGCCATCTCCAGGATGCGCCATCCAGTAAAGTCGAAGTTCGGGTAGCCTCCAGAGTATGCACGGGCGAATCCATTCTCGCCTTCCAGACATCCCGCACTCCCTTGCATCCCGGCACGTGCTAGGAGCGTTGCGCTCACAGCATCGCGGCTAGCTTTGGCTACTTGGAGTCGCCACTCGTGGGAACCGTCAATCCAGGTCTGCAAGGTGCCTGAGGAGTACTGGGTCGCAATCGACAGGGCATTCGCCGTTTCCAGTACGGAGAGTCGAAGTAGGCGTGCGCAAGCAACTGCTGCACCGATAGGTCCAAAGACTGGTGTCGCACGGAAACCTCGCTCACCGCTCTGACGGGCAAGCCCTTTCGCTAGGCGAGGAATGACCTCGTAGCCGGCCAAAATTGCCGACAGGACGTCCTCCAGGGAACTCACGCACTCGTCGGCGAGCGCCAGTACTGCCGGGATAACGACGCACCCTATGTGTGTGACGACTTCAGGATGCGTGTCATTTTGGCCGCGCGCAGTTATCAAGGCAGCGTTGATAAACGCAGCATCTTGTGCGCTCCGTGGACTCCAACCGTTTAGAAGTCGCGAATCGCCCGGTGAGCTGGCTACTGTGGCGAGTATGGCGCCAAGCTCGTCGTCACCGGGGTTCACGGCCAGACCCATAGTCAGGTTGTACAGCAGACAGGCACTCAAAGCTTGGCGTACCGGTTCAGGTGCTTGGCCGATGTCGATTCTCTGCACCCATTCAGCGATTCGAAGGGAGAGAGAGTCGTTCGGGCCGAAATGTGGGTTCTTCACCAGCGCTGCTCCTTTTGAAGTGAACCTTGTGTCCCAAAAATCGATGCGGGCACACCCGTAGCATTCCGGCACTCAAAGAAACACTCAACTCGAAGTCGACAAAGTGTTCACGTTGTGAATAAGGAGCCTCTGGGCTAGCGGGGCCCAGGTGCCTGCAGATGCCAGACATTTCGCCGGAAACGTTCTCTATACCGCGCTAATCAAATGAAATCCCCAACCGGATGCGTTCGCGCCCCGGGTCAGCCTCGCTCGGCGTGGACGGTGAGAAGATGCAAATATTTACATGTTGAATATTTTGCGCATCAGAGCTAGGGCTTCGACAGGGAGCGTCGCAACAATGACATCCGTCATCCATCACTGCACACAGTCACCCAAAACGGTGGCGCGCTCCATAAGCCATGGACCTGAATATTAAAGATCAGACAGTTCTCCTTACCGGGGCTGGAAACGGAATCGGAGAGGCATGTGCGCATGCCTTTGCCAACGAAGGTTGCAAGGTTGTAGTCACCGACGTATCAGCTGAGGCGGCGGAGCGTGTCGCCGCTGAGATTAACGCCGCCGGTGGTTTGGCCTTGGGCTTCCAGATGGACGTCTGCTGCAAAGAGTCTGTGCGCTCTGGTGTCGCTCGGGTGGAGAAGGTATGGGGAACCATCGATGTTCTCTTCAACAACGCTGGGTTCTCTCGAGATAACGCCGTTGAGACCATGACCGATGAGCAATGGAGCACCGTTCTGGACGTCAACCTTACGGGGCAGTTTCACTGCATCCGGGAAGTGGTTCCGGGCATGAGCCGCCAGGGGTTTGGCCGAATCGTGAATATGGCCTCGCGTGCTCACTTTGGAGAACTGAACAAATCCAACTACGCCGCCGCAAAGGCTGGCGTCATTGGCATGACGAAGGCCCTCTCGTTAGAGCTGGGGCCTCGCGGCATCACTGTCAATGCCGTCGCCCCAGGGATTATCGAAACCGAACGCGTCCGGAATCTCCCTCAATTTTCGGGGATGGAAGAGCGGGCACTCGCGAACATGCCAATCCAGCGGATCGGCCGCCCAAAAGAAGTTGCTGCAGCGGTGCTGTTTCTATCGTCCGCTCACGCCGGCTTCATCTCGGGAGAGACCCTCCACATCAGCGGTGGCCGTTACGGTTAGGAACAAGAGAATAAAAGCACATAAGGAGACAATGAAATGATCACCCGTCTAGTAGCACTTGGCATCACGGCAACGCTTCTTTTTGGCCCAGCAAGCGAGGCAAATGCAGAAGCCTGGCCCTCTAAGGCAACTCCTATCCGCTTGGTTATTCCATTCCCTCCGGGCGGCACTACGGACATGTTAGGGCGCATGGTGGCGCAGGGCCTTTCCAAGGAGCTCGGCGTCCCAGTTGTTGCAGAGAACTTGCCTGGTGCAAATGGAAACCTTGGCTTGTTGGCAGTGCGGCGGGCGAAGGCTGATGGCAACACCATCATGTTGGGGACGCCAGGGCCGATGATTGTCAACAAGTACATCTACGACACCATCGCCTTTGACGCGAAGGACGCTCCGGCGCCCATCGCTTTGGTGGCCGAGTTGCCGAATGTTCTGATGACCCGCCGCGACCTCCCGGTCAAATCAGTTGCAGAACTAGTGAAGCTCGGGAAGGCAGACAAAGGAAAGCTAACGTTCGGTAGTCCTGGCGTAGGCGCGAGCGGTCATGTGTCCAACGAGTTGTTCATGCTTAAAGCAAACTTCTCGGCCACACACGTTCCGTACAAGGGCAGTTCTCCAATGCTCACTGACTTGATGGGAGGGAACATTGACTTTGCGGTCGACCAAATTTCATCGGCCCTCCAATTCATCAAGAGCGGTCGTCTGAAGGCGTTGGCAGTCACGTCGAAGACCCGTTCATCGCAGCTACCGGACGTTCCTACCCTGCAGGAGGCCGGGATTCGTGACTATGAGGTGTCGGTCTGGTTCTGTCTGGCAGCACCTGCGAATACACCCGCTGAACGTGTGCGGGTGCTGAATGCCGCGACCAACAAAGTGCTTTCCGACCCCGCAGTTCGAGAGCAAATCGCAGTGATCGGCGCCCGCCCGCTGGGTGGTAGTCCACAAGACCTTGCGCGTCGTATTGCTGATGAAGAGAAGAACATCGTCGAAGTGACCCGTGTCGTGAATTTCAAGAACTAGTTTCCTATCGCCGAGAGCAGACCTTCTTGCCCAAACACCAATCGCCTAACTCACACGGTTGAATCAATCATGAGCTTGATGAAAGACGTCTTTACCGGAACGGTGCACAGCAACGGCCTTCCGATTTCCTACTACGACTCCGGCCCCCATGCCACGAGCCAGCATGTCATCGTGCTGCTGCATGGCACAGGCGGTTCAGCGGAGAACAACTTCTGGGCGCTATTCCCCATGCTGGCGATGCGGCATCGCGTCGTCGCACTCGATTTCCAAGACCCGCTGTCCGGAGATGCTACGGGCGAGCACTATGCGGACCAGGTGGCACAAGTGGTCAAGGCAGCCGTGAAGGACGGCGAACGTGTGCATATCGTGGGTTACTCGTTTGGCGCTGTCATCGGCGCCTTGGTGGCAGCGCAGCATCCAACGATTCTCGACTCACTGACCTTGGTTGCCGGGTGGATCAAGACGGATACCCAGCAACGGCTCCGCAATTCAATCTGGCAGCAGCTCCATGAGACTAGCAATGACGCTCTCGCCTCGTTTTCGGTGCTGACCAATTTCAGCCAGAGCTTTTTGAACGCGAAGAACGAGCAGGAGATTGCAGCACTTGTTGATGGCGTGAGAAAGGGCCCGGACCGCTCCGTCAAGATGCGGTTCAACCGAGATGTGGATATAGGCTTTGCATTGACACAGATTCGCACGCCAAGTTTGGTCATTGGCTGTACCCATGACCAAACGACACCAGTGCGTCATTCCAAAATGCTCTTTGGCGCGCTCGAAAACTCCCGCTACGCCGAATTGAACTCTGGACACGGCATTGTCCATGAGCGGCCGTCGGAGCTGTTTGTCACTATCGACGCGTTTGTTCGAGACCCCGAAGGGTCTCCTGCTGGCCATATCTTCAACAACAGCCACGCCTAACTACCGGGAAACCGAAAATGGAACAATCCAAAGTGAAGCACATCGGCATGCTCGTCGAAACTGACATTCTGATTATCGGCTCCGGCTTCTCGGGGCTCGGCATGGCAGTTGCCATGAAGAGGGAGGGTAAACACGACTTCCTCGTTCTCGAGCGTGCCGAGGATGTCGGGGGAACTTGGCGTGACAACCACTACCCCGGAGCAGCGTGCGATATTCAATCGCATCTGTACTCCTATTCCTTCCGGCCCAACCCACGCTGGAGCCGTGTCTACGCAAGCCAACCCGAGATTCACGCCTACCTTCGGGATACCGCTGAGGCAGAGGGTGTTCTTTCGCACCTTCGATTTGGCGAAACCGTGCTGAAGGCTGAATGGCTAGTTGAGCGCGGGGGTTGGCGTGTTGCGACCACGAATGGTGAGTACTTTGCACCGGTGCTTGTTTCCGCTGCTGGTCACCTGTCCGACCCCTCGTACCCGGATATCCCTGGTCTGGATAAGTTCAAGGGTAAGGTGTTTCATTCCGCCCGCTGGGATCACTCCTATGACTACTCTGGCAAGCGTGTCGGCGTTCTCGGCACCGGAGCCTCGGCCATCCAGATTGTGCCAGAGCTTGCCAAATCTGCTGGCCGACTCACCGTATTTCAACGCTCCGCACCGTATGTGATTCCGCGTCGTGATCACGTGTACAGCGAGGCGGAGAAAGGGTTGTTCGAGCGTTTTCCGGAAGTGGCCCAGGAGCTTCGCGACGAACTTTTTTGGGGAAACGAGAGCCGTTTCCCTCAACGCCGCCAGGTACCCGCCTTTATTGAGCAAATCAAGTCGACGGCCCTCAATCATCTCCGCAACCAAGTTCTGGACGACAGCCTCCGCGAGAAGCTGACTCCGCAGTACGCCATCGGCTGCAAGCGCATCCTGATTTCGAACGACTACTATCCGACGCTGCAGAAGGAAAACGTTGCGCTGGAGATTTCTGGTATCGCCAGCATGGATGAAAACGGAGTCATTCTGAAGAGCGGCGAGAGGGTCGATCTGGATCTCTTGGTCGTTGCTACTGGGTTCGAGGCCGCCGACTTGCCTATTGCTGAAGTGATCCACGGCACGAACGGCCTCGCGCTCGCGGAGAAATGGAAATCCGGCGGCCAGGCGTTTGCATGCACTTCGGTGGCAGGTTTTCCTAACTTCTTCTTCATGCTCGGACCAAACACGGGCCTTGGTGCCGGCTCCATGGTCTTCATGATTGAGACTCAGATCAACTACATTCGTGAGGGCATCAACTACGTTTTTGAGAATGAGGTGACTGTTGACCCCAATGCTGCGGCAGAACGCGAATACGTAGAAGGCATCTATCGGCGTAGCGCTGGCACAGTCTGGGTAGAGGGTGGCTGCAGTAGCTGGTATCTGCACCCTTCGAATGGGAAGCTTACAACGCTGTGGCCGGACTTCATGACGCAGTTCCGAAAAGAGAACGGCAGCTTCTCGCCTCGGGGCTATGAGATTTCGCCGCGCAATGTGGCAGCTATCGTCGCTCAAATGGAGGAAGCATGAGCTGGCCTGACGCTAGCAGAGCCCGGGTTGCCGTATTGGGCGCGGGTCTGATGGGCCATGGTATTGCCCAGGCGTTCATGACCTCCGACTTTGATGTGGCAATCTGGGACCCAGTGTCGCAGGCGCGTGAAGCGGTTCGTGAGCGCATCGCTGAGCATCTCGAACTGATGGGCGACCCACGGGGCGTAGACGTACGGGTGTGCAGCACCCTGCAAGATTGCGTTAGGGATTGCGACGTCGTTGTTGAAGCTGCTCCCGAGAGCGTAAGTACGAAGCGTGAGTTGATCCGGGAAATTGACTTGGTCAATTCGGAATGCATCATCGCGTCGAACACGTCAGTTCTGCGAATTACCGAGATCGCAGAAGGTTCTGCGGACCCTGGACGCGTCGTTGGCACGCACTGGTGGAATCCACCTTACTTGATGCCGTTGGTAGAGGTGGTTCGAGGCGAACTTACCCGGGAAAGCGTTGCGAAGCAAGTGTCGCAATGGCTGTCTAAGGCAGGCAAGACCCCGGTGGACGTCTACCGTGATGTGCCGGGATTCGTAGGAAATCGCATGCAGTTCGCGCTCGTTCGTGAGGCGGCCCACATTGTCGAGCAGGGCATCTGCTCTGCTGAGACGGTGGACCTGGTCGCGCGGTTGACGTTCGGGCGTAGGCTAGCCGCGGTTGGGCCGCTTCGCAATGCAGATTTCATCGGTTTGGACCTGACCTGCGCAATCCTGGATTATCTGTCGCCTTCCTTGGCTGACAACAAGCGGGCGCCCGCGCTTTTTCGGGAAAAGCTTGTTGCCGGCAAGGCCGGAGCCAAGGCTGGCGGCGGGGTCTACCAATGGGCTGACGGGGAACGCGCAGCTGCTGAACAGCACCTTCTGAATCATCTGATGACGATGCATCAGAATGGTACCTAGGCTGGCTTGATGAGAAATGAAACACTGAGGACTCGAGGAGTTTAGGAGGAGACTAGAAGATGAGAAAGCAAAAGACTGCCCTTGTGACAGGAGGTAGTAATGGGATTGGACGCGCGACAGCTCAACGATTGGCGGACGACGGATTCCGTCTAGTCACTGTCGACAGGGCTGCGCCGAAGGAGCTACTGCAAGGCGAGTTGTTCTGCCAGGCGGATCTTCTGAATGCCTCGCAGCGCGAGGACACGGTTGCGCGGATTGCGCGTGAGTTCGAGGTTGACGTTCTCGTAAACAACGTTGCGGTGGTCAAGCTGGCGCCGGTTGAGGAAGTGGCCCTAGAGGATCTGCGGACTAGTGTAGACCTTAACATCGTCGCTGGCCTCCGATTCAGTCAGGCTGTCATTCCAGGTATGAAAGCGCGTGGCTACGGACGGATCGTGAACATCGCTAGCCGTGCTGCCCTCGGTAAGGAGCTCAGAACCTCATATGCAGCCACCAAGGCAGCCGTCATCGGTATAACTCGGACTTGGGCGTTGGAGCTGGCAGCTCATGGCATCACCGTGAACTGCATTGGTCCAGGGCCGATAGCTACCGAGATGTTCAGAGCGGCCAATCCGCCGGACTCAGAGCAGACGAAGAAGATCATGCGCACCATACCGGTTCGACGCTTGGGCGAGCCAGAGGAGATTGCTCACGCCGTAGCCTTCTTCGCAAATGAGAAGGCCGGGTTCACGACCGGCCAGGTTATCTACGTCTGTGGTGGTATGACGGTGGGATTGGCACCGGAGTGATGCTTCTTTACTGCTGCGGCTGAGAGCCTGGGCCTTGTTACCATCCTCAGATATTCCAGACGGAGAGTCACGATGTCGGAGCCTGTCAAAGGCGCACAGACAGTAACCCGGGCACTCAGTGTGCTTAAGCACATATCGCATGCGCACCCATTCGGTATCGCGATCGGAGAGCTGTCTGAAGTTTCCCAGCTTGACCGAGCGACCACTTATAGGTTGGCGAGCACGCTGGTCAGCTTTGGCCTCGTCGAGCGCGATGCGGCAAGAAAGTACCGGTTGGGCGTCGAAGCTATGCAGCTTGGTCTGTCGGCGATGCGCTCGGCGCCTATTGTCGGGCAGCTACAGCCGGCGATGCGACGCCTGGCGCGGCGAACCGAGGATACGGTGTTTCTCGTCGTGCGTAGCGGGGACTATGGGCACTGCATTCATTGCGAAGAGGGCACATACCCGGTCAAGGCAATGGTGCTACAGGTAGGAGGAATGCGACTACTTGGCGTCGGATCCGCCGGCATGACGCTGCTTTCAATGCTGTCGGACGTCGAGGTGCTTGCTCTCTATCAACGACACCAGGAGGAGTTCTCACGTGGGCCATCATTTGCCAAGCTCAAACGCATGGTAGGAGAGGCCCGCGAGCGCGGCTACGCGGATACGGTCGATTTGGTGACGGAGGGCGTAAGTGGCGTTGGGATGCGCTTCGAGCTGTCTGCTGGCAGCCACGCGGCCGTCAGTGTGGCTGCCATACGCAGTCGCATGACCCCAGAGAGAAAGAAGTGGATTGCAGAGATCATCGCCGAAGAGTTGCAGGTTAGTGGCTTTATACCTGCCTATTCACGCGTAAGTTGAGGCAGCAAGTGGCGATCTCCGTCGAGTGTTCAACATGTGAACGCGACAGAGTTTTTGGCTTGCTGGTGCGCCTGCTAGCTATTCAAATCAAAGAAGCACGACGCCCCGATAGATGTCGTGAAAAATATAGAGGAGACATAATGACTATCCTTCGAAGAATCATCGTTTGCTGCGCCATCTCAATGGCTGCGCTCGGAGCCCACGCAAAGGACTTTCCGGACAAGCCCATAAAGTTCATTGTGCCATTCTCGGCTGGCGGTTCGACCGATATTACGGCGCGTGCTGTGGCGGAAGCGATGAGTAAGTACCTAGGGGAGCGTGTCGTAGTTGAAAACCGACCGGGAGCTGCGGGTTCCTTGGGGGCGGCGATGGTGGCCAGGTCCGCGGCTGACGGCTACACGATGCTAGCTGGAGGGGTGGGGCCGATTAGCGTCGTGCCGGAGGTCGACGGGAATCTTCCATACAACCCATCGAAGGATTTGGAGGCGGTCGGTCAAATCACAAACAACGACTATGCCCTGGTCGTAAATAGCGCCAGCTCGTTCAAGACCGTGCGGGACTTGTTCGATGCTGCAAAGGCCCGTCCAGGGCAAGTGAGCTACATGACGACGGGAATTGGAGGGCCGCTACATGTCAGCATGGAGTACTTTGCAAAAAAGCAAGATCTGAAGTTGAATCACATTCCCTACCAAGGAGAGAACCAAGCTGTTACCGACCTGTTGACCGGGCGCCTGGATGTCGCACTCATGTCGGTCACGGCAATTGCTCCTCTGGTCAAGTCCGGTAAGGTTCGCCCAATCGCGCTGATGGGATTCAAGCGCTCGCCGGTCCTGCCTAATGTGCCTACGATCCGCGAATCCGGATATAAGGACTTTGAGATTCCGGTGTGGCTAGGCTTGTTCGTCCCCAAAGGTACCCCTCAGGTGGCCGTTGACAAGCTTCACAGCGCTCTGCAAAAGGCGCTGCAGCAGCAGGACGTTAAGGGCAGGTTGCTCGAGCTCGGTGCCGACCCAGTAGGCGGAAGCCGCGAAGAGTATCTGACATTTCTCTCGTCTGAATCCGTCCGATGGAAGACGAGGGTCGCCGAGACCGGAATCCGGCGGTAAATCGGCTTCTGAAACCACCACGACACCTGCGGGCTACACAAAGTAGTTAATGTCGGGAAAGGTGCCCCACGCAGCGCTCTTCAAGCGCTGCGTGGGGCCGCGTGCCGGCGATTGCCAGGTTGCGTGTGTCGCAGTGCACTAATCGGTACATCCATTTCGTTACGAAGTCAACGAGGCTTCGGTCGTAAGCGTGTCCAGAAGGCCGTCTGGTCACATGGAGATTGCGCAGGCATTCTGATTCCCACTAGATCTGGTGGGAATCAAAAATGGAAGCACGTGGACGCGGGCGGCTACCAGGTTCGAAGAACTACTCCAGGGAGTTTCGGGAGATGGTTGCCTCCGAGGCAAATCATCCAGAGCGCTCAATCTCGGAAGTGGCCAAGGAACATGGGCTAAACGCGAACATGGTCTCTAAGTGGCGACGTGACCAAGCGAGCCGCGCGCAGCCGGGGCCATTGGCGCCACTGCCAGAGCAATCGTTCCTTCCTGTACAAATCGCACCGCTGTCCACCCAGCGATCTGCCGTCATAGTTGAACGCGGAGCCCTTCGCGTACGCTTTGAAGGTCCGACCGACCTCGATGCATTGCGCGTCGTTCTGGCCAGTCTGCGAGACATGCCATGATGCTGGGATTACCTGCGGGCACGCGGGTCTGGCTAGCTGCGGGCGTGACCGACATGCGAGCCGGCTTCAATAGCCTTGCTGCAAAGGTTCAGACCGTTCTTGAACATGACCCATTCAGTGGACATGTCTTTGTCTTCCGCGGCAAACGCGGCGACCTTCTGAAAGTCCTGTGGTGGAGCGGCGATGGAATGTGTCTGCTCATGAAACGGCTCGAGAAGGGACGCTTCATCTGGCCACAGGCAACGAGCGGTACGGTGTGCCTGAGTCCGGCCCAACTCTCGATGCTTCTTGAAGGTATCGACTGGCGCCGGCCGACACGCACTGCACAGCCTATCTCGGCGTTGTAAACCTCGGCACCGCCGCCTAGACTGTCGGCATGACTTCTGCCGACATCCTTCCCGACGACATCGAGGCTCTCAAGAACCTCCTGCGCGAACGTGATGAGAAGCTCAAGCAGTTGCAGGATGTTGTCGACTCTCAGCAATGCGCCATCGCGACAAGCAAGGCCGAGATCGAACACCTGAAGCTGCTGATCGCGAAACTGCGTCGCATGCAGTTCGGCCGCAAGTCGGAAAAGCTGGACCACCAGATCGAACAACTCGAACTACGACTGGAAGAACTCGAGGCGGATGAGGGCGCAGCACCGGTCAGGATTGGCCGTGCTCCGCGCGTACTGCCTGAGCAGGCACAGCGCAAGCCGTTGCCCTCGCATCTCCCGCGCGACGTCCAGGTGCACCTGCCCGTGTCTGCGGAGCGTTGCGCAGACTGCGGGGGTCCAATGAAGCCGCTGGGTGAGGACATCGCCGAACAACTCGAGTATGTGCCGGCGAGCTTCCGCGTCATTCGCCACGTGCGACCCAAGTTCGCATGTTCTTGCTGTGACAGTATTGTGCAAGCACCGGCCCCAAGCCGGCCAATTGATCGGGGTATGGCGGGCCCTGGTCTATTGGCCCACGTATTGGTGTCGAAGTTCGCCGACCACGTTCCGCTCTATCGGCAATCGGTTATCTATGCCCGCGAAGGCGTTGAGCTCGACCGATCGTTGCTTGCAAAGTGGGTGGGGCACAGCGCAGCGTTGCTACAACCTCTTGTGGAGGTGTTGCGCCGTCAGGTCATGGCCGCTTCGAAATTGCACGCCGACGATACTCCAGTCCCCGTGCTTGCACCGGGCAACGGTAAGACGAAAACTGGACGCCTATGGGTCTACGTCCGTGACGATCGTGCATCGTGCGACATGACGCCTCCGGCGGTCTGGTTCGCCTACACACCGGATCGCAAGGGCATCCATCCGCAGCGCCATCTGGAGTCATTCAAAGGCACGCTCCAGGCCGATGCCTATGGCGGGTACCAAGCCATCTATGAAAGCCAGCGGGTGTCCGAAGCTGCTTGTTGGGCACATGCGCGGCGACAGTTTTACGAGCTGCATGTCGCTCGCCCAAACACGCTGAACACCGAGGCCCTGCAGCGTATCGGTGAGTTGTATGGAATCGAGGAAAAGATCCGCGGCAAGCCGCCTGACGAGCGTCAGGCCTACCGGCAAGAGCACGCGGGGCCTTTGCTTGAGCAACTCCGCGTGTGGCTGGCGACGACGCTGGAGACACTCTCCAAAAAATCCGATACGAGTCGGGCGATCCTCTACGCACTGAACAGATGGCAGGCGCTGACCCGCTATTGCGACGACGGTAGATTGGAAATCGACAACCTGCCCGTTGAACGCGCACTGCGCGGCGTCGCCATCGGCAGGCGCAACTACTTGTTTGCTGGCGCGGACTCGGGTGGTGATCGTGCCGCCGCCATCTACAGCTTGGTCGGAACGGCCAAACTCAATAACGTCGATCCCGAAGCCTACCTACGCTTCGTCCTGGAACGCATTGCCGACCATGCGATCAACCGAGTTGACGAGCTCATGCCATGGGTCGTTGCTGATCAGCTTTCTGCGCGCACATAACCTCACCGGCCCAACGTCAAGACGGCCCTGGCGCATCGCTTACCTTCGGTCCGCACGAGCGATGGATAGCTCCGTGAGCGGGCTAACGACTGACAACCGTGGCGCCTAGTCCTCAGTCTTTGGCCAGCATGATCTCCAAATACTGTGTCAACTGAGTCGCTACATTGTCCAGAGGCTCAACACTACGCGTCGCTCGGCAAAGCGCTATGGCGCCCTCTGTGGCCGCGATGACAAGCTGCGCACTCTGGCGAGCTTGATTTTCTCCGACACCAGACATCTGCATGCTTCCGATGAGCAAGGTTTGCCAGTCGTCGAATACCTTGGCCGAGGATTCCAGCAGGGAACGATCAAGGTCTGACTCCGGCTCTGCCACTGCGACTGCTAACACCGGACATCCCGCGCGATAGTCGGTCTGCAGTACAACCTCTCGCCAAAACAAAAAGAACTCGCCGATTCCTTCGACGATGCCGGCCTGAAGTCCCGTGCGAAGCATCTGGCTGACGTAGGCGCCTGCCATAGCAATAGCTTCTGCCACCATCTGGTTCTTTCCGCCGGGGAAGTAATGGTAGGTCGACCCAAGCGGTGCGTTGGCGTGCTTTGCCACTTCTCTAATGCTGGTGGCATTCAAGCCGCGGCGCCGAAGCATGTCGGCTGCCGCAAAAACAAGTCGGTCGCGGGCCGATGCCTGGGGCGAAGTCATTCACAAACTCCTTGCTATAACGATTGTCATAGCATAGCATGGCCTCGACTATAACAGTTGTCATAATCGAGTGCATGAGCACGGTTCGCGCGTGCTGCGCTAAGTAGTGCGCGCCTAACTAGGAGACGAAGGTATGCAGGACAACAACAACGGCGCCGGACGCGTCAGCCGTGAGCAGCGGGAGTCTGTTTTTTTGATTGGTCTGGATCGAGCGGGAAAGCGAAACGCCCTTGACGGCGCTATGCTCGATGACCTCGCACTTGCGATAGGCGAGTATGAGAGGAACGATGAACTGCGCTGCGCCGTGCTGTTCGCGCACGGGGAGCATTTCACAGCAGGCCTTGACATGATGGATCTGGCGCCACGATTGGCGTCAGGAAAGTTTGGCTATCCGGAAGGCGGGATCGACCCATTTAGCGTGTCGGGCGTGCGACGGAGGAAACCTCTTATTGTCGCCGTACGCGGAACCTGTTGGACGGCAGGAATTGAGCTTGCCCTCGCTGCCGACATTGCAATCGCCGCAAGCGATACTCAATTTGCTCAACTTGAGGTTCTCCGTGGCATCCCACCTTCCGGAGGCGCAACTGTCCGCTTTCCTCTGGCCGCTGGTTGGTCGGATGCAATGCGATACATGCTGACTGGCGATGCCTTTGATGCTGAGGAGGCCCTGCGTATGCGGCTCGTTAGCGAGGTGGTCGAGGAAGGTCGCGAGCTTGATCGAGCCTTGGAATTGGCACTTAAGATTTCCACCGCAGCACCCTTGGCAGTCAAAGCGACCCTTGCTTCTGCATCCCAAGCCCGAGACGAAGGAGAGTCTGCAGCCTTGGCGGCACTGAATCCGCGACTTTTCGAACTGGTCAAGTCGGAAGACGTCCGCGAAGGAATCCTCGCCATGATGCAGAAGCGACCCGCGCAGTTCAAAGGACGCTAATGCGTAGACAGGGGAAACTGAAACGTTGCACTACGCGGCACCCTTGGAAGAATTCAGCTTCTTGCTCCATGATGTCTTGAACGTGGACGCTGTGCTGTCTTGCCTTCCAGATTACTCCCATGTCGACAGCGAGACTATAGCGATGGTCCTCGAGGCTGGATCTGTTTTCGCAACCGAAAAACTCCTTCCGCTCAACCAGTCGGGCGATACGACTGGCTGTCGAGTCGATGGGGGAAGCGTTAGCGCTCCCCCGGGTTTTGCGAACGCATACCAGCGATTTCAGCAGATGGGTTGGCCTTCCTTAACAGTTCCCCGAAAAGCGGGAGGGCAGGGCTTCCCCTTGGTTGTCGGCGCGATGTTTGACGAAATCCTGAGCGCGACAAATATGGCCTTCAGCATATATGCGACTGTCAGAGAGGGGGTTCTGGATTGCATCGAAACGTTCGGAAATGAGCAGGTTCGAGCGATGTTCTCGGCGCCACTTGCGAGCGGGCAGTGGTTAGGCACTATGTGTCTTACCGAGGCCGATGCCGGTAGCGACCTTTCGTTGATAAGAACGACTGCTGAGGAACAGGCTGACGCCAGCTACCTGCTCACTGGATCCAAGATCTTCATTTCGAATGGAGATCATGACCTCAGTGAGAACATCGTGCATCTGGTACTGGCGCGGACGAAGGGCGCACCCCAAGGAACGGCGGGACTAAGTCTGTTTGTGGTGCCGAAGTTCAAGATTGGTGGAGAGGGCGCTCGAATTGGAGATTGGAATCGCGTCAGTGTGGCCAGCTTGGAGCATAAGCACGGAATTCGGGCCAATGCTACTTGTGGACTCGCATTTGACAGCGCCCAGGCCTTCCTTGTTGGGGAGTTGAATAGAGGTCTTCCGGCAATGTTCGTGTTGATGAACCGGGCGCGCTTGGCTGTCGGTGCCCAGTCGGTGGGCTTGGCGGATATCGCCTTCCAGAACGCCACGCGATACGCGAGAGAGCGCCGTCAGGGTCGGGCTCTTTCCGGACCGGTAGAGCCAGAAAAGGCTGCTGACTCGCTGATAAGTCATATTGGTGTCAAGCAGACCTTGTTGGCCCAAAAGGAGTTCGTCGAGGCAGGTCGATTGCTGGTCGCTTGGGCTGGATTGCTACTCGACGAGTCGCGGTTCCATCCGGACCCAGACCGGCGAGTCGCTAGCACGATGTTGGCGGAATTTCTCACGCCCGTAGTAAAGGCTTACTTGTCGGACCAGTCCGGGCAGCAGATTCGCGCTGCGATGCAGCTCCATGGTGGTTTCGGATACATATGCGAGACGGGCATGGAGCAACTGCTGCGCGATGCGGCCATCTGTCCGATTTATGAGGGAACAAATTACATCCAGTCGTTGGATCTTCTTGGTCGTAAAACGATCTTTGACCAGGGAAAACGTGTTGGTCTGCTGGCGAAAACCATCATCGCGCTTGCATCGCGTCTCGATAGTTGCTCAGAGCTACGTGAACTCTCAGCACCTTTGCGCGAGTACGTAGGCATCCTTAAGGAAGTATCCGAGCGCGTCACCGTCGAAGCCGTTTTCGATCGCAACACGGTTGGCCTGGTGGCACCCCTCTACCTTGAACTGGTGGGCGCTATCGTTTTCGCGTATCTATGGGCCTGGATGGCAGAGGCCGCAAACGGTGCTGCGCAGAAAATTCGATGGCATCAGGAAAAAATCGAGACGGCCGTCCACTATATGCGGCATTCGCAAGAGTCCGTTAGACACCTAGCCGCATTACTTCGAGTGCGGCTGGCATCGGCCACGTGGATTGGTGAGGCTCAATTTCTTGCGGAGTAGCTCAATGATTAGCTATGTTGCAGAATCGGATCCGGCTGCAGAAGCCCCGATTCCGGGCGGGTCGAATTCAATCGTAGATGCGATTAGCGCCAGCGCTCAGCGAGCGCCTAATGCCGTGGCCGTTAGTTCTATGGGTGCTGTGCTGACTTACAGTGAGCTAGAGGCCAAAAGTAAGGCACTCGCGGCTTGGCTGCGACATAAGAATCTGCCTGCTGGCGCGTGCATTGCAGTCGCCCTCCCGAATGTGATGGCGTATCCAGTCGCCCTCCTGGGGGTATTGAGAGCTGGGATGACGGCGGTCTGCATGAACCCCTTGTATACCTCGCAGGAAATCTCCCAAATCCTTTCCGACAGCGGTGCATCTGCCGCAATTGTGTTTGGCCCATTGGCGGGAAATTTCGAGGCCGGCCTGAAGAAGAATGACATTCGCGTCGCCTTGGTAGTCGAAGCAGGAGATCATCTCGGGTGGCGACGGTTGATCGTCAATGCCGTATCAAAGCGGCAACCAGGATTCCGCCCATTTCGGCTTACGCTCGGGGCATGTTGGCGAGATGTGGTCAACGCGCAGCATAGACACGCTGAGAGTCACACAGCAGAGCTCAATGCAAATGCCACCGCAGTGATGTTATATAGCGGTGGCACGACCGGGGTTCCGAAAGGAGCTCCGCTTACCCACGACGCGCTGATGTTTGGCGTGAACCAGCAGCGTGGCACGTTATCAGAGCATCTAATCGGTATGGATGAGAAGCGGTACAACGTGCTGCTGGCAATCCCTTTGTATCACGTCCTGGGCATCGGAAATCTGTTCTTTGCTTTAGCAATCGGGGGAAGAGCAACGCTGGTGATGAATCCACGACGACGCGAGGACATAGTTAAGGAGTGGCGGCGGCATGCTGTGACCAGTTTCCCCGCGGTCAATACCCTATTCAACGCGCTCCTGGCTCATAAGAGCTTTGCTTCAGTAGACTTCTCCACGTTACGCCTCTGTATCGGCGCGGGTATGCCGGTTGCTGAATCGACGTCACGACGCTGGCATGAACTTACCGGCCGCCACATTACGGAAGCGTACGGAATGACGGAGACTGGCCTCATAGCGTGCAATCCCCCCGGGGAATCGCGATGTGGGTCCGTCGGTCTCCCTGTCCTGGGCGTTGAACTGTCGCTGCGAGACGATGATGGTCTGGAAATACCCCACGGTCCCGGAGAGATCTACGTTCGAAGTCGTGCGACGATCCGTGAGTACTGGAACAACCCTAAGGAAAATGCCACAGCCTTCTCGGAAGACGGTTTTTTTCGGACCGGTGACATCGCAACACGAGATGCTGACGGGTATCTAAAAATCGTAGACCGGAAGAAGGAGATGATCATTTCTTCCGGTTTTAAGGTATTTCCCTCCGAAGTGGAGTGCGTAATCAACTCTCACCCTGGTGTTGAGGAATCCGCCGTGATAGCGCGATCGGACAAACATGCGGGAGAGGTGCCTGTGGCATACGTGGTAAAGCGAGACCCGTCGTTGGATGAAGGCCAACTACGGGGCTTCTGCGAAGGAAAGCTCGCGAACTACAAACGCCCTCGCTACATTGAGTTCGTTGAGGATTTGCCGAAAAGCGGCGTTGGCAAAATTCTGCGCAAGGACTTGGTGCTGCGGGAGGTCGAAATTGAGCGCGCATGACGATCTTCATACTCGGACTTGCGCTGTCACCATCACCGCAGCAGATGGCTTCCCACTCGGAGGAATGCGATATGAGCCGTCTGGACCTGTTCGCGGGCGGTTCGTCCTAGGCGGAGCCACCGGAGTTGGACAGCGATATTACCGAAGGTTCGCCCTGCATGCGGCTGCGAAGGGATTCGCTACGCTGACCTTCGACTACCGAGGGATAGGTGCGTCGCGACGGGGCTCACTCAAGGGCTTCGAAGCGACCTATCTGGATTGGGGACGTCTAGATCTCGGTGCCGCAGTCGAAAGCATGAGAACCGCTCACACAGCTCTGTTCCTCATCGGGCATTCGTTTGGGGGACAAGCTGTAGGTCTGCTGCCAAATCATGACGCCCTTGCAGGAGCGTATTGCTTTGGTGTTGGTGCGGGATGGAGCGGTTGGATGCCAAAAAGCGAAGCATGGAAGGTGTGGCTGCAGTGGAACGTAGTACTGCCGTCACTTGTCGCTCTGAAAGGATACATGCCGTGGAGCTTGCTCGGTATGGGCGAGGACTTACCGTTCGGTGTGTACCGCCAATGGCGTCGCTGGTGTGGCTATCCACACTACTTCTTCGATGATCCAGCTATGACTCATATTTCCGACGTCTACGCGAAGGTTGGCCTGCCGCTTGTCGCTGCGAATGCGGTTGATGATCCTTGGGCCTCGCCCAAGTCACGTGATGCGTTTGTAAGAGCCTTCACCGGGGCTGACGTCAACCGCCTGGACCTGCATCCTTGGGAACCTGGCAAAGCGATAGGGCATATGGGCTATTTTCGTGCGGATGCAACCCCTCTGTGGGACAAGCTTCTCCAATGGGTCGAACAACAGCTCGCCGATCGTGCCGAAACGGGCACTCAAAGATTCCCAGCTCTAGCCGGAATCGCCTCAAACGATGGGAGATCAATCGTATGACAATAGTCACCTTAACGACCCCTAAGGATCGGCTTACTCTCGAACAGCGTCGGGCGCTGGCGCTTTTGCTGACAGACGCTGTTCTAGTACCCGAAGTTGGTCAGAATCATCCTGCGGCCCGCATCGGCTTCCAGGTCCACTTTGTTGAGTTGGACGCCGAGAGGATGGCGATTGGCGGAAAGCTGCTTGTGGATGCTCCGAAGGACGTCATGACGGTAGATGTCACGGTTATGGAGGCTGCGTGGCCGCTAGCCGTCCGCAAGCGTGTCATTGAGGGTATCCTTCGCGCTCTAGCGGAGGTGTGCGGTTTGGATTTTCCTGCGCCGACGTGGTGGGTGAACTTTCGGGTTATCGATGACGGCAGTTGGGGCTCAAGAGGCCGCGTGCTCCATATTGCTGATCTTCTCGATTCTGGAGTCTTTACAGAAGAGCGCATTGTCGAAATCAGGGATGCGCTTCGTATCCGGCGTCTGGCGGGGCTAGCAGACGGCAATCCAAATGTGGAAGTATCTGCCGCTTTGGGGGGCGCAACGGAGGCGCCGGATGCAGTGCCTCGGGAATCCGGCGCGGAACTCTACGCTGAGCACGTCAAGCCGTGGCTAAAGTATTTTGGAGTGGTCGACGCGAGTGAGTTGGATCTAGGAACCCTAGACGTGATTCGTCAATGCATTGGCGATGGGGTGCAGCCGCCGTCGCGCGGCGCAGTTGGTTAGATTGCTCAGGGTAGTCTGCCGCAATGACAGCTGATTTCGGCCCGATGTTGGACGGGCCTTCCTGAAGGCCTGTCAACAATTCCGAGCGGGAAGTAGAAGAGCTATGCGCTCGCGAAGAAACTCGATGACGGAGCGGGTAGCCGGGGAAGGATATCGGCTAGGCAGTGTCAGAATATAAAGTGATTGCGGATCGGTGACAACACGGTAGTCTGGCAGAACCGGTTGTACCGTGGATCCGTGCGTTGCCGACTGGGATACGTAGGCAGGTAAGAGGCCGATTCCCAAGCCCTGAGACACCGCGTCTGCAAGCAATGGAAAGTCTGCGGATTCGAGGCTTGGCTGCAATGTCATTGTCACTTGATCTGCAGCGTTGTTACGATGGATCAGGCGAAGGGGAATTTTCCGACCAGGGTACGGCCGAGCAACTATTGATCGTTCGGCGAGCTCGCTTGGATGCGAAACTGGACCATTTTTTCGAAGATAGTCGTCGGATGCAAAGAGCATCAGATCGATGGCGAAAACCTCGCGAGCAACGTAGTCCAAGGGTGGAGTCTTCGTAATACGTAGAGCGATGTCTATCTGCGCGGCGATGAGATCCTGGACTTCGTTGTCGAACGTAATCGCTAGTGTGATGCCGGGGTGAGTCCGAGCGAACTCTAGCAAGAGTGGTCCTGCAAAGAATCGACCAAAACCCGTTGGAACGCTCACACGCACGTGCCCTTGCAGGGCTTTTCCGAGGTTCTCAATGGAAGCTCGAGTAGCTTGCAGTTCAACTAGTGTTCGATTCCCATACTCGTAGAGCATATGACCGGCCTGAGTAAGTGCCAGTCCCCGTGTGGATCGATGAAGGAGTTGGGCACCTGTTTGCTTCTCCAGTGCCTTGACTTGATGGCTAACGTTTGAACGGGTGACGTTAAGCTTCCGGGCGGCTGCACTCATACTGCCGCAGTCGACAATCTCCACAAATACCTCGATGAGATTCAGGTTCATTGCCTGCCGTACTTGTTGAAGCATTTCGACCTCCCTATGGCTCCGCGTCGACGCACGCTCCGACCTGTAGGAAGCCGGACCGCCTACCCGATCCCCTGAGCGGGGGAAATGGAAGGCGGTCAGATTGGGCCAAATGTCTCAAGATGTCCAAGACACGTGTTTTATACCCGGTATCGTGATGGTTTATAGCCGCTGAACCGGCCATAAATCCTGCTAACTCAGAAGATTTCGAACAGGCCAGCTGCTCCCATCCCGCCTGCGATACACATAGTGACGACGCCCCATTTTGCCTTGCGGCGCTGGCCTTCGAGAAGAATGTGGCCAGCCAGGCGAGCACCTGTCATACCAAAGGGATGTCCGATCGAGACCGCTCCCCCGTTTACGTTCAGGCGTTCGTCCGGAATCCTGAGCGCCTTCTGGCAGTAGATGGATTGGGAGGCGAACGCCTCATTTAGCTCCCAGAGATCAATGTCTTCGATCTGCAGCCCGAAGCGTTCAAGCAGCTTCGGTACAGCGAACACGGGGCCGATCCCCATCTCGTCGGGCTCGCAACCGGCCACCGCAAGTCCGCGGAACGCGCCAAGAGGCTGAAGGCCCAGGCGCTCAGCTTCTCTGGCTTCCATAAGCACGCACGCGCTGGCGCCGTCCGAGAGTTGCGACGCGTTGCCAGCCGTAACGAACTTCCCTTCGCCCTTAACTGGACTAAGCTTTGCAAGGGATTCATATGTCGTGCCTGGCCGGTTGCAGGTGTCTCGGTCTACTGTCACGACGCGTTCTGTGGTCTGTCCGGTCTCCTTGTCGGTTACGGCCATCGTTGTGGAAACGGAGACAATCTCATTTAGATAACGGCCAGATTCCTGGGCCTGGGCAGTCTTTCGCTGACTTTCTACGGAGAACCTATCTTGGTCCTCTCGGCTGATTCCATAGCGTTTCGCAACAACGTCGGCCGTATCGATCATCTCCATGTAAAGGTCCGGCTTGTGCTCGACAATCCAAGGATCCAAGCCTGACTTGCCATCATCGCGGGTACGAATGCCAGAAATGCTCTCCACGCCGCCGGCGATCATCGCTGGAGCGCCATCGACGACGATGCGTCCGGCCGCGATAGCGATGGCCTGGAGGCCGGACGCGCAGAATCGATTTACGGTGGTGCCGCCGATAGAAAGCGGCAACTGGGATCGAATCACCGTTTGGCGAGCGATGTTTCGACCTGTTGTTCCTTCGGGATACCCGCAACCTAGCACCATATCCTCGATGCGGGCCGGGTCCAGTCGTGATCGCTCTACAGCGGCGCGTACCGCGAAGCTGGCAAGTGTGGGTCCGGAAGTGATATTGAACTCGCCGCGATGTGCCTTTGTCAGGGGGGTGCGAGCTGTGGAAACAATAACCGCTTGACGCATGGTGTTCCTTGATTCGAGATGGGATTCGTGTGCCGTAACGCAACAAGAGTTTGTGCTAGACGAGGGGTTGTTCAGCTGACGACATCGACGTCCTTCATCAACGTTCGTCCGATGATCACTTGCTGAATCTGTGTCGTTCCCTCATATAGACGAAGAAGACGCACATCCCGGTAGATGCGCTCGATTGGAAACTCATTGATATAGCCCGAGCCCCCATGAATTTGGACGCCACGATCCGCAACTCTCCCGGCCATCTCTGTGGCGAACATCTTCGCGCTTGACGTCATAACCCGCATCGAAGGGTCGGGGCTGCCGGCCGGAAGCGCATCAAATCGTTTGGCGCAACTCTTTACAAGTGACCAGGCCGCAAGAAGCTCAGCTTGGCTATCGGCGAGCATGGCCTGAATCAGTTGGAACTGGCCAATCGGTTGTCCAAATTGCTTGCGCTCACGTGCATATGTGAGCGACTCGTCAAGGGCGCGCTTTGCCATGCCGCATCCCACTGCGGCCAGATGCAGTCGGGCTCTGTTGAGCACCTTCATTGCAGTCTTGAATCCTTGTCCAGGGATCCCACCGATAATGTTCTGTGCGGGGACTTGAACTTGGTCCAGAATGACGTCGCAAGTCTTTGTGCCCCGTTGGCCCATCTTCTTATCGGGATTCCCAAGCGAAAGACCCTTCGCGTCAGCTGGCACAATGAAGGCGGAAATCCCTTCGCCGCCTGAACCCCCGGTCCGGGCCATCAAGGTAAAGGCGTCAGCAAACGGCGCGTTGGAGATGAATCGCTTCGTGCCGCTGAGCAAGAAAGAGTCGCCGTCCGCCACCGCCTGGGTCTTCAGTGATGCAGCGTCTGTTCCGGCATCTGGTTCGGTTAACGCGAAGGCCATCAACAGCTCACCACTGGCCACCCTGGGAAGAATGGTTCGCTTCTGCTCTTCGGTGCCGTCCATCAGGATGCCTTGTGAGCCTATGCCGATATTGGTGCCAAAAACTCCGCGGAATGCTAGCGAGGTCTGGCCTATCTCATAGGCAACACGGCATTCTTGTGCCATGGACAGACCGAGACCTCCGTACTCCTCAGGGATGGAAAGGCCAAACAACCCAAGTTCTTTCATCTCTTGAACCACCTCGGGAGGAACTTGGTCGTGCTCTTCGACATATCGCTCGAGCGGAATGAGCCTGTGTTTTACGAATCGCTGCAGGGAGCTGAGAAACAGCTCGAACGATCCTGTGTCTACGCCTGGGTGGGACATAACGATCTCAATTAGTGTTGGCTGAAGGCTGCATCGCCGGTTGAAAGAACCCTGGGTGTGTGTCACCGGCGTGGAAGACAAGTCGAATCAGTCTGCTGAGACGCCTGCATTGCGGGCGACCTTTCCCCAACGTTGGTCGTCCTCGCGGAGGCGGCGCGCCGTTTCGGACGGCCCCGCATAGGCGACAATCGCTCCGACATTGAGCATCTGTGCTTTGATCGCGTCGCTCTTGAGAATTTCACGGACCTCTTTATCGAGGTGAGCGACGACTTGGGGAGAGATTTCCTTTGGACCCAGCAAAGCCCCCCAAGCCACGCTAGTGAAGCCGGGAACGCCTTGTTCTGCGATAGTCGGCGTATTCGGAAGGATGCTCACCCGCTGCGCCGTTCCTACGGCTACTGCGTGGAGTTTTCCGCTGCGGATATGAGGGAGTACAGCGACCATGTCTGCGTTTACCATATCGATTTGGCCGCCAAGCAAATCCATGACGGCTGGAGCGCCACCCTTGTAGCCAACGTGTTGCGCATTGAACTTCATGTGAGACTTAAGATCTTCGATTGCAAGCTGCCCGATGCTTCCGGTTCCGCCGCTGCCGAAGTTCAGGCCACCGGGTCGCGTTCCCGCCTTCTTAATTAGGTCGGGAAGTGTTCGAACGCCGGGTGAGTGGGTGGTGCTGACGGCTATTACGTTCGGCAAGTCGTAGACCGTGGATATGGGCGTCAGCTCGGTTGTCACGTCCAGGCGCACGTCCTTGTAGACGTGCTTGGCAAGAAGCATGGGAGTTGTGAACAGCAGGAAGGTGTTGCTGTCAGGCTTCGCTCTGCCGACTTCAGCAGCGGCGGTGGTGCCTGATGCTCCCGGCTTATTGGTCACCACGACAGGACGACCGAGTCGGTCCGCGAGAGCTTTTCCCAGAATGCGTGCCACGGTATCGGAAGACCCCCCGGCTGCGTATCCGACGATGATGTTGATCGGGCGAGCGGAAAGGTCATCAGCACGACCAACGGTGGCGAAACAACAAAGTGCGATTGCGACGAGGAAGTTTCTTTTTTTCATAATTGTCTCCATTTATTGGAAATATTGATATTTTTCTAAGAGGAAAGGTCAAGCAGAGAATTCTTCTCGACCCGGCAGCGACGGGTAGCCTTCCTCTGTGATCGCGGACTACTAGTTGTTGGGTATCAGTAGGGAACAGTGGCTGCAACCCGGTTGATTGCCGCCGACATTTCACTGGTAAGCTGGGAGACGATTCCCTTCAGTGGCTCTCGCTGCTCAACGAAGGCGAGCGCGTGGCCAGCGGACAGAATTCCCTGTTGCCAGTCACCGGTTACATAGGCGTTGCGTCCTACTTTTCCGGCGACATAAGGCATTAGCTCCTGGATGGTGATGTTGGGATTCTCGGACTCCATCGCCTTGACTGTCGCAGTCGTCTCGTTTCGAAGGGAGCGGACAGTGTTGCGCACAGACTGCATACAGAGGTCAGTATCTGTAGGTTGGGCTTCAATGAGGCGTTCCTTGTAGTTCGCGTGAGCCCAGATTTCGTCGGCAACCAAGAAGCGCGTACCTATTACGACGCCGGCCGCTCCCATGGCTAAGGCGGCCACGATCTGAGAGCCATGACCAACGCCGCCGCCGATGAGGTAGGGAATTTTTAGTTGCTTCGCTGCCCACGCGGCGTTGACGTAGGACCCAACCATATCGAGCCCGGGATGACCGCCACATTCGGCTCCGACAATTGATACGGCGTCGACGCCAGCATCGGCTGCCTTCACCGCATGCCGCACAGATGCCACCTTGTGCAAAACCTTTACGTGCGCATCTTTGAGCATCGGAAGAAATGCCTCTGGGCTACGGCCAGAAGTCTCGACTACCTTTACGCCTTCGTCGATGATTGCTTCGAAGACTTCTTGCGTCTTTTCGCCCGTGACGAGCTTCGGGAGCATTGAGACGTTGACACCAAACGGGCCGCCATCGCATAAGTCCCGGCAGCGTCGGATTTCATTCCTTAGTGCGTCGACGTCGGGAAGACTCGCAGCAGTAATGAAGCCGAGAATCCCTGCGCGCGAAGCGGCGGCGACGTAGTCGGCGTTTGCTAGCCACATAAGGCCACCGGCAACAATTGGCAGGTGCGTACCAAACAGCTCAGTAACGGCAGTCGAAAAGGGTCTGGTCATCATTGTTGTCATTCACGTTCAGATTTGGTGGAATCTTCCACGGGCTAGATCACACCGGCTACGCGAAGATCAGCGAGTTGGCTGTCTGGGATTCCAAGGAGCGACTTGAGAGTTTCTGAAGTGGCATTGCCCAATGGAGGGGGAGAGCGTCGAATTGGCATGCGCGCCCCATCAAATCTGTAGGGTGCGCAGAGAACTGGCGTAGTGCCTGCTTCGGGGTGATCCTGCGTGGTTACAAGTCCGGAGGTCTGGGCTCGCGCAGACGTGAGAGCACCGAGGAGAGTCGCTACCTCTCCGCATGGAATGCTGGCTCGATTCAGTCGTTCTAGTAGGTCGTTGCGCTTTCGCGTAGCAAGCGCCTTCCGAATCTCAGGAAGAAGTTGAGCTCGGTTCGCAGACCTTTTGAGGTTCGTGGCAAACCGATCATCTTCTGTGAGATCGGGGCGTTCGATGACTTCCCGGCAGAACCGCGTAAACTGGCTGTTATTGCCGACCGTAATCACCAGTGGTCCGTCTTCGGCGTCAAATACACCATAGGGGACGATTGATGGATGTGCATTGCCGCACCTCGCGGGATCCGTTCCGCTGACGAGCGCCTCCAAACCGTAGTACGCGGTAAGCGTCAACCCACAGTCAAATAGTGCCATTTCGACGTGACGCCCCGTGCCGGTACGGTTTCGTTCTACAAGCGCGGCGAGAACCGCCTGGGCGGCGAACATGCCGGTGAAAAGGTCAACCGCAGCTACTCCGAACTTGAGCGGAGGCTGATTCTCTTCGCCGTTCAAGGCCATCAAGCCGGCTTCCCCTTGAACCACGAGATCGTAGCCTGGTCGAGCTGCCTCAGGGCCGTTGCGGTCGTATCCTGAAATCGAGCAATAAATCAGGTCGGGTTGTGCATCGGAGAGCTGCTCGTAGCCAAGGCCAAGTTTTTCGGCCCCACCAAACTTGAAATTTTGGATGACTACGTCGGATTGCTTGACGAGCTCACGTGCAAGCCGCTGTCCCTCGGCGGATTGCAGATCCAAGGTCACCGACTGCTTGTTGCGGTTGACGCTGTTGAAGTATGCAGTTTGCGTTGTACCAACAGCCAACCCCCAATCTCGCGTGTCATCACCGCGGACGGGGTGTTCAATCTTAATAACCTCGGCGCCGAGGTCGCCTAGGACCATGGCACAAGTTGGGCCTGCCAGAATGCGCGAGAAATCCAAAACGCGGACGCCGGCCAGGGGAAGGTTCGAGCTGTCGTGTTGCATACTGATTGTTCCGATTTGGGGTTATTTCAGGATTGCGCTCGTGGTCAGCCCTCGATTTGCTGCGTTTGACTGCGTAAGCTGGAGAAATCCGGGCGTCGTTTTCCGAGAAATGCTGCAATCCCTTCGGCGGCTTCTCGATCCCCCAAAGACTCCACCATGTACTCCGCCTCTTGCTCGAGCTGCTGGGAGAACGAGTGCTCATGTGCAGTTCGGCATAGCTTCTTGATGCGCGCCATGGCACGTTGCGGTCCTGCTGCAATGCGCTCAGCCAAGGCGATTGCTTCGGGCAGGGCACTCTCTGCTTCTGCCAGGCGATTTACCGCGCCCAGCTCGTGTAGGCGTTCACCGGTAATGCTGCCTCCGGATAAGCACAACTCGGTCAGAATCTGGCGCGTTACAAGTTCGGCCAGGAGGGAAGTGGCCCCGCCGTCTGGAGTCAGGCCGACTTTGACGTAAGCCATCGTGAACGACGAATTCCGCGTAGCTACAAGCATGTCGCAGGCAAGGGCGAGTGAAAGGCCCGCACCCGCTGCGGCACCATCGACTGCAGCCACTACAGGTTTGCTGCAATTTCGAACGGAACGGATGAGGATGTGCAACCTCTCCATAGCCGAACGACGCTCGCCGGTCAGCATCTTCTGGCGTGTTGCGAGTTGATTGAGATCACCACCCGAGCAGAAGTTTCCACCGGCTCCGGTCAGGACAATGGCAGCGATATCAACCTTAGCCTCGGCGTCCGCGAGGGCCTCTGGTAGTGCTGCAAAGAACGCCGGCGTCAGGGCATTGCGGGCCGTCGGGTTGTTATTTGTTAGGACCAGGATTTGGCCTTCGCGCCTGGAGAGAAGTGGTTGGGTTTCCTGAATGGACATAGGATCTTGATATGACTGACGTCGTGAGGGGGTATTGCGTGTCTCCGGCCGCGACGTCCCTATACCCACGGTTGCAAGGATGCTTTTTTTTGGGACATCATCGGCCGTGGAGCGCGGAATAGGCTCGTAGGATTGCAATATCGCTAAGCAGTCGAGATATTCGGTCTTGTGGAGCGCAGCGGTTGCATTGCTAGGTGGCAACTGGCGGTCGACGTAGCTCAGCGACGTCCTTCTCGATGAACCTATTGTGAAAGGTGGAGAAGCTATTGCCAACGCCGCGAGGGCTCTACAGCCCGTCAAATTCCGTTCAACAATCGGTTGCCGTTGAGCTTCGATTCGGCGGTCAAATCGAGGCGCAATGGAAGACTTTCCACCGGACGGGTGGTTGGAATTGCCGGCGGCAGAGCCGGGAGCAGGTTGGTTTGGGCCCGTAGCCTAGATAAACGTAATCGCGCAGCTGAGAGATTGCGTCGTATCTAGAATTTGACCGGCACAGGGCGTGCCGTCAGAGCCCGAGGGGAGGAGGGTGGAGCGCGCGCCTCGGCGACCTAGGAGTGCTAGAGGGAGCCGCGCTGCAGGAGGATCAGTCTCTACTGCTTAAGGCCGTTGACGGCGTAGCGTGCAATCTCTGCGGCCATGACTTCGCGGTCCTTGCGAGTTTCGGACTTACGGGGCTGATACCACCGAGACGTCCAGTTCAAGGCGCCAAGCATTGCCTTGACAACAATTCTGACGTCCATCGCCCTAAACTCGCCATTGGCGACGCCTTGCTCCAACACTTGGAGATATAGTCGTTCGTTACTGTCGCGAAGAGTCGTGATCCGCTTCATTTCGGCTCGCTCTTCTTCGGTCGTGCGGCCACCAAGGTGCAGTTCCAGGCCTTGTGCGGCAACGCGGAGATAGTCGAGATGCTCCATCATTAGGAGCGAGTGAGCGATAGCCATTGCTTCCAGTCGCTCTCGTGCAGGCGCATCTGAGTTGGCCGCGGGCTCAATCGCAGCGCGGGTAAGTTCCATGGCCCGGCGCTGCACAGCAAAGAAGAGGATGGTCTTGCTACGAAAGTGATAGTAGATGATGCCCTTCGTGGCCCCGTAGCTGTCACTAATGTCGTCCAGCGAGGTGGCGGAAAAGCCCAGTTTCATGAACACCGATGCTGCTGCATCGAGGATCGCCAACTGTTTTTCATCGCCCTCTGGTGTTCCGATTTGACGCTTGCGCCCCATATCTCGTAGATGTTCGATTTACCCTAGTAGAAACGTGGCCGCGACGGGAATATGGCCGTGGCTACGTCCGTGAGGCATGCAACGATATCAGATTTCGGCCCCAGGGCACCCAGGTTAGAGCTTCGGGATGCCGAAGCGATCTACCAGCTTAGTTTCCCTTTCGATTTCTGTCTTCTGGAATGAGCGAAGCTCGTCAGCGTTTGCCGTGAACGCGCTGAAATTGTTCTGTTCCAGGTATTGGGTGGTTTCGGAGTCTTTGAAAGCGGACAGAAGCGTACCCTCTAACTTCGCGATGACGGCCTTTGGGGTCCCCTTGGGAGCGAAGACTCCCCACCACGCGACTTGGAAGAAGTCCTTGTAGCCCAACTCCTGTAGGGTCGGAACTTCGGGGTCAGTACCCATGCGTTTTTCGGAGGTCAGCGCCAGTATCCGAAGCTTTCCAGCTTTGATAAGTGGCAACGCGGCGCTGTATTCTGCAATTGCAAAATCCACCTGTTTTCCTGCCAGGTCGGTCAGAACTGGGCTGCTGCCCTTGTATGAGATGGCGTTTGCCTTTGCGCCGACGAGGGATAGGAGCCATTCTGTCGCAATGTTGTATGTAGCACTGCCGCTTCCATAGTTCAGCTTGCCGGGTCGTTTTTTGGCATCTCCAAACAGATCGGCTGCTGTTTTGTATGGCGATCCGGCTGGTACGTACAATCCCATCGGCGAGTATGCGAGTCGGGCAACTGGCTCAAAATCACGAAGCGGGTTGTAGGGGAGCTTGTCGTACAGGGCAACGTTTGTTGTGACCGGCCCATTGGCAGCCCAGAGGAGTGTGTAGCCGTCTGGAGGTGCGTTGACAACAGTTTGGGCAGCGATGATCGCGTTGCCGCCTGGCTTGTTCTCGATAACGACTGGCTTTCCAAGCGCTGATTCCATTCGCTTTGCCGCATACCGCGCAACCGTGTCCGTGCCCGATCCAGGGGGATATGGCACTACTAGCTTGATGGGCTTATCCGGAAATTGACCTTGCGCGATCGCTGTAGAGGCTACCAGTGAAAAGCCGACCAGCGCTGCCATCGTCACATACTGCTTCATGCTTGTCTCCTGTTTGAATGCTTGTATATGTCACTGTTCTGTCTTGCTGGGATGTAGAGCGACCCGGCCTATCACTTTGCGCTCGGTGAGCGCGGCTAGCGCGGTTTGAAAGTCGGAGAGTGGGTAAGTCGCATAGGTTTCGGGGCAAAGCTGTCCAGAAGCCGCCCACTGCAGCATTTCCCTGAATCCGTCTCGCACTTGCTGCACCATATGTGGTGGTGGAGGCTGCTTTCCCCAACCCATGTAGTAGCCCCAGTAGATGCCAATCACGGAGATGTTCTTGACGAGTACGATGTTTGCGGGAATCTGGGGGATCGTGCCTCCCGCAAATCCCATTGGAATGATGCGACCATCGGGCGCTATGCACCGGAGGGACTCATCGAACGTTGGCCCGCCGACTGGGTCAAAAATTACGTCAGCCCCTCGTTGTCCCGTATCCCGGAGTACTGCATCGCGAAACGACTCGTCGCGATAGTTGATTGCGACATCCGCACCGTGGCGGCGGGCTGCCTCCAGCTTGGCAGTGTCGCCAGCGGTCGCGATTACGCGGGCGCCGAGCATTTTTCCGATCTCAACGGCGGCGAGCCCGCTTCCGCCAGCGGCTCCATGAACCAGTAGGGTCTCGCCCGGTTGCAAATTGGCCCGCCATTTCAATGCGCCATAGGCCGTGGCATAGATGGTGGGAAATTGCACAGCCTTGTCGAAGTCAACCTCGTCGGGGAGTGCAAAGACGGTAGCTTCCGGCGCCACCACTTCCTCGGAGAACCCGCCAATACGGACACCGGCGACGACACGGTCACCAGGTTTGAATAGGGAGGTCCCTTCACCGCATTCTGAGACGATCCCAGCGACCTCGGTACCTGGGGTGAATGGTGGCTCCCACCGATTCTGATGCTTGCCTTCGAGTACCAGAAGGTTGGCAAAACTCACGCCACAAGAATGAACGCGGATTCGAACGCCGTCCGGCCGCATGGGAGGAGATACGATTTCAGCAACGTGTGTGTGCTCAAGCCCGTACTCGCGGCAGACGACGGCCTTCATGCTACGGCTCCGTGACGTCCGCTGCCGGCAGAGAATCGAGCGGCACCCGCCTTTGCTTCGATTCTTTTTGCCTGCTCCGCGAGTTCCGCTTCGAGTGCCAAGGCGTCGTGTATTCCATGGCCTTCCTGTTTATAGACGGATTCGCGATCGGAATTCATTGCAATTTGAGGGAAGGTCGCCATGGTGGCAGCGAGGCTTTCGGCTGCGTCTCTGGCACTTCCGTCGGGCACAACCCGCGTGGCAAGTCCCATCTGCATGGCTTCTCGTGCGGTAACCATCCGTGCCGTCAACAACATGTCCAAGGCTTGGCTCGTTCCAATCAGGCGCGGGAGACGTACTGTCGTGCCATCACTCATTGGTACGCCCCACCGGCGCGACAGGACGGCAAAGGATGCAGACTCCTCCGCTACCCGAATGTCACACCAAAGTGCAAGTCCAAGGCCCCCTGCACACGCATGGCCTGCAATCGCGGCAATGACAGGCTTGCGGGCAGGCTTTGAAAGTGGTCCGTCGACGCCCGCCCACGCGTCATACTCAACGCCGCTGGCAAGTTCTTTGAGGTCGGCTCCAGCGCAGAACGATCCGCCGGCGCCCCAAAGCACGGCGACACGTGCGCTATCGTCACGCTCAAAAGCTTGGAGGGCTTCGCCGAGAGCGGTTGTGGCTTCACGGTCGAGCGCATTTCTGACCGCAGGGCGATTGATGATGATGGTCGTAACGGCGCCGTTCTTCTCAATGAGAATCTTCTCGGTCATAGCTGCAGTTCCAAAAGATTGTGGTGTGACGAATCGAACTACTTGCCGAACTCATTTCGGATTGCGCCGCTGTGTTGGCCTAGGCCTGGAACAGCGCCAAGCGTCCGTTCTTCACCGCGGAAGTGGGCCGGAGGGGCAACCAGGCTGGCGTCGCCACGCTGCGTGGACACGGTCGCTCGACGTAATTGTGGGTGCTTGGACAGCTGCGTCACGTCATTGACGGAGGCGAAGGCAATTCGCGCTTCCGTCAGTGCCGTGATGGTGTCCTGCTTGGACCTTGTTGCGAGCGTGGAGGCGATTTCGCGGTCCAGCTCGACTCTATGTTCAACGCGAGCGAGGTTGGTTTGGAACTCTAGGCGCTCCAGCAAGTCGGGTCGTTTGAGTACTTCCTGCGCAAAACGCTTCCACTCGCCATCGTTCTGCACGCCAATGAGAACGGTTTCCTCGCTGCCCAAAGCTCCGCCAACAGGGAAGGCGCCATATGGAGCAATGGTCGGGTGTGAAAGCCCGACCCGCGGCCAGATCATTCCTGCGTACTCATAGTGCAGCAATGGGACCGTCATCCAGTCGCTCATTGCATCAAACAGCGAGACGTGGATCGCACTACCTTCTCCGGTGCGCTCGCGTTTCATAAGCGCTTCCAGGATCGCCGCATGGGCGTACATACCGGTTGCAACGTCACAGGCGGACACGCCGATGCGGCCGGGCGCCTCAGGAGTGCCAGTAACGGACGCAATCCCGCTTTCAGCTTGGACCAACAGGTCATAGGCGCGCATGCCGGCGTACGGCCCTTGCTCGCCGTAACCTGTGATGTCGCAGGTAATCAGGCTGGGATGAAGAGCTCGCATCGCTTCCCAGCCGAATCCGGCCCGCCTCGCCGCCCCGGGGCCTAGGTTTTGGATCAGTACATCGGCTTGGCCAATCATGCGCTGCAGCAAATCGGCGTCCGCGGGGTTGGCGAAGTCAAGGACGACAGACTCCTTTCCACGATTGAGCCACACAAAGTAGGTGCTATCGCCGTTCACCGCTGAGTCATAGCCGCGAGCGAAGTCGCCTTCAGCGCGCTCTATCTTGATGACCCGCGCGCCCGCATCGGCTAGGCGGGAAGAGGCGTACGGCGCGGCAGCTGCTTGCTCTACCGCTACTACCAGTATTCCTTCCAACGGCAACGTCATGGTGTCTCCATATGTAATGTAGTCATCGCCTGCACGCCGAGCGGACGGCATTCAGCCGAACTTGAAAATAATGCTACGCAGTAGTATGTTTTTGGTCAAGCCCGAATCGCGAACCTGCCCGGCAGGTCCGCTTTCGGTGTAGCTGCATCACTTTCGACCGATAAGGCAAGAGCCAATGAACCAGTTGCGCCCGGACTTAGACCACCTTTCCCTCCCATTCTTCGAGGCACGACATCGGGATGACGCCGCGCGAATCATCCGTTGGGTTGACGAGGTCTTCCCCTCGATTCCAGCGCCGACAACGTGTGATGAGATTGACCTCCATTGCCGAACCTTGGTCAAGAGCTTGGGGGACGCGGGAATTCTTCGGTTCTGCGTGCCCCGGCCAAACGCCTCTGGGAAGTCCGGCATCGACTCTCGGTCTCTATGTCTTGCCCGGGAACTTCTGGCGCAGTCGAGTGCGTTGGCGGATTTCAGCTTCGCCATGCAGGGGTTGAGTACCGGGGCAATTTCGTTGGCTGGGACGGAAGAACAGAAGGCGACCTATCTCGACGAAGTAGCGTCCGGCAACCTGGTTGCTGCATTTGCATTGTCCGAGCCAGACGCAGGGTCGGACGTCGGCGGAATGAGTTGCGAGGCGGTTCCGAAGCCGGGCGGCTACGTCCTGAATGGGGAGAAGATGTGGATCTCAAACGGTGGTATCGCTGACTTCTATGTGGTGTTTGCGCGCGCACCAGGAACAGCTCGTTCCGCCGGAATCTCTGCCTTCATCGTGGATGCGTCCGCACCAGGCTTGGAGGTGGCGGAACGGATCGACGTCATATCGCCGCATCCGCTAGCGAGACTGAGATTCAACGACTGCTTCGTAGGCGCGGCCAAGCGCTTGGGAAGCGAAGGAGACGGTTTCAAGCTGGCAATGCGCACTCTGGATATCTTTCGAACGTCGGTGGCCGCTGCAGCACTGGGGTTCGCACGCAAGGCGTTACGGCTCGGAGTGGATCGATCCTTGTCACGAAAGATGTTCGGGGGGGTCCTGGCGGACATGCAACTGACCCAGGCGACGCTTGCGGACATGGCAACGTCTGTGGAGTCGTCAGCGATGCTCGTCTATCGAGCGGCTTGGTTGCGCGACCAAGGCGTTCCCACGCCGCGGGAGGCTGCAATGGCAAAGCTAGTTGCTACGGAATCAGCGCAGCGCGTAGTCGATTCTGCCGTCCAGCTCTGGGGCGGCGCTGGCGTGCGCGCTGGGGCGGAGGTAGAAGCCCTGTATCGCGATGTTCGCGCGTTACGCATCTACGAAGGTGCTAGTGAAGTACAGCGCCTCATTATCGGCGGCGGTCTCATCAGAGAGCATCGTTGACCGTCCCCGACACATACAAGAAACAGGAGGCAGATATGGCAGGTACGCTGGAAGGGATTCGGGTAGTCGACATCACGACCTTCGTTTTGGGCCCAGTGGCGACACAGATGCTTGGCGACATGGGGGCAGATGTCATAAAGGTCGAGCCGCCCGAAGGAGATCCCACACGAGGAATTGGAGGGAAGAAGTCCCCAGGAATGGGTTCATTCTTCCTGAATCTCAATAGAAACAAGCGAAGTGTGGTCATAGATTTGAAGAGTTCCAGTGGAAGGTTGTCCCTGCAAGAACTCGTGGCGAGCGCAGACGTCGTCGTCCACAATATGCGAAGCGGTGCGGCGGAACGACTCGGCGTCGACTATGCCTCGTGTCGCAAGCGAAATCCAAAGGTCGTACACGCGACAGCACAGGGGTTCGGTAAAGGAGGTCGGTACTTTGATCGGCCAGCGTACGACGATGTAATCCAAGGATTGAGCGGCATCCCTGGAATAAACCGCCGGATGAGCGGAACGACGGGCTACATCCCGATGTTGATGGCAGACAAGTTGTGCGGTGTGTACTTGCATTCCGCAGTCATGTCTGCGCTTTTTCATCGAGAGCGTCACGGGGTAGGGCAAGCCGTGGAGCTTCCGATGTTTGAGACGATGACGAGCTTCAATCTGCTTGAGCACATGGCTGACCACGTCCATGTGCCGAAGGAGGGCGAAGCCGCACCCCCAATCGGCTACGGCCGAGTGTTTAGTAACGTGCATCGTCCGCTCTCGACGCGAGATGAGCCAATCTGCATCATCGCGAATACCGACCAGCAATGGAACCGCCTGTTCGAGGTACTCGGTAAGACCGAGTTTCGGCACGATGATCGTTTCGCAACCATCGGAAAACGGATGGAGAATGTGGCAGACCTGTATGACCTGGTAGAAAGCGCGTTGAGAGAGAGGTCGAGAGAGGAATGGCTCATCGCGTTCGCCGCCGCGGATATCCCTGCTGGGCCTGCTAACGACCTTCAGGACGTTCGCGGCGATCCTCACTTGTCTGACGTCGATTTCTTCCAGATTCTCGACCACGATTCCGAAGGGCAGCTTCTAATGATGCGAAATCCGCTGCATTTTTCCGAGTCGCCCCCGTCGTTGCGCTGTGGCCCCCCTCGACTCGGCCAACATACCAATGAAGTGCTTGAAGGGCTTCGCACAATGAGAGTAGAAGGAGCGCGAGATTGAGCGCACCTTCGATACACCATTTGGTCGGCTTTGAGATACCCGACCAGTACCAGGACTATGATGAGCGCGATTCCATACTTTACGCCCTTGGGCTAGGGATGGGGCAACTAGTAGGCGATTCATCGGAATTGCGGTATGTCTACGAAAAAAATTTGACCGCGATACCGACACAGTTAGCTGTTCTCGCCGGCTCATCTGATTGGATGAGGGATACTAGGACTGGAATATGCTGGGAACAGCTAGTCGCACTGTCGCACGACCTTCGCTTGTCTCGCCCACTCTCAGCTAGCGGCAAGGTTTACTCGAAGACCGTGGTCGAAAATGTCTATGATCGTGGCATCGGACGTGGGGCAATCATCAAATGGAAACGAGTAGTCTATGACGCTACCAACGGCGAAGAGATAGGGACGATTGATGGTCAAGCACTGGCGCGCGGAGATGGAGGATTCGGAGGGGAACCTCCGATTCGTCGCGAGTTCCCAGGAATTCCGCAAAGGCAGCCAGACTACATCTCGGAACACCGAACACTTCCCGGCCAAGCGCTGATTTACCGGCTTTCCGGAGATTGGAACCCACTTCACGCAGATCCTGAAGTGGCTAGAGAAGCTGGTCTGGAAGCGCCGATACTGCACGGCCTCTGTAACCTAGGCATTGCTGCAGTGGCCATCGGTCGTACGTTGGTCGGTGGTGTTGGCAGTCTAATGGCCATCGGAGGACGGTACTCGAGCATCTTCTTTCCTGGAGATTCCTTGAGAACAGAAATCTGGCATGAGGACAGTGCCGTGCTGTTCCGCTGCATTTCGTGTAGAACGAAGCACGTGGTTATTGAGGATGGCCTCGCAAGCATCGCGAATGTCCATGGGAGCTGAGGGCTAGCGAAGTTAAGGCAACTCCGTGTTGAGGTGCCTGGAAAGATGGACGTGATTCGCGTTGGATCGATGTTGAATCTGTAGGACTCGGACAAGACGCGAGGTGACCGTCTTCATGCCGGTTCGCCAAGGGCATCCGCGGCACGAAGACAACGCAGGGAGTCAGGCGTTAGCCCACTCGACCGAGTTCTCGCAAGCGTTTGACTCTTTGTTCTTCCCGGGCGTAAGTGGAAGTCGCGAATTTCCTGTAATCATCGGAACCTAGGTAGTTGACCCGTTGATTCAACTGCTCCAGGACACGAGTGCTGGCAGGCGATTCCAACGCAAGTTTGAATGCATCCTGTATAACTTTGACTCTGGTGGGGTCTATCCCTTTTGGGCCGGCAATTCCATATGGGGAGTCGACCCAAACTGGATACCCCTGTTCGGCGATCGTTGGTAGCGTAGGAAAGCGGGCAATCCGTTTCTCGGTAAATGCGCCGATGTAACGCATCTTGCCGGACTCGATGTGTGCAACGGCGACCCCGGAGAGTACGGCTGCGTCGATGTGGCTCCCCAAGAGTGCGTTGACTACTTCGCTATCCCCTTTAAACGGTACGACGTTGACTTTAACCTTGGCAGCATCTACCAACTCCTCTGCTGCGATGTTGGGTGTCCCAAGCAGTCCTCCACCTGACCCGATGCTGAGTTTGTTTGGCCGCTGCATCGCATCCGCCACGAACTCCTTGAAAAATTTCCATGGGGCGTCGCTTCGTACCGCGATGCCGAATGTGAAGTCAGTTAGCAGGGCAATGTAGGTGAAGCTCGTTAGTGGGTCGTAGCTCGTCTTGTTTAGATATGGCTCGCGATAGACGGATTGCGGTATTACTGCGAGGGTGTATCCGTCAGCGGAGGCTCTGGCCAGTGTTGCTGCTCCAACTGATCCGTTGGCTCCAGGGCGGTTCTCGACCACGACGGGTTGTCCCAGTGTTTTCCGTGCTTCATCCGCAAGGACTCGGACAACTACGTCAGTGGGACCACCTGCTGGATACGGAATAATCAAAGTGATTGGTTTTGCTGGGAAGGAATCCGCTCGCGACGGGCCGGTAGCAAATGGAATACAGCACGCAGCAGCTAACAAAGTCCGCCGACGGGGCGAATGAACTGTCATGGTTGTCTCCGTTGTTCTGAATTTCTAGAGGAACTTTTGAGTGCCAGCCGGAGATGCGCGTGCTGCAGGGTGGAACCGTCGCGTACTGCGCGATCGTACCGGCACAACGATTCTTTCGGCGCGACCATTGGTTTGTCCAATATGGATAATGAATCCATCAATTCATTATCTGTATCGACAACTCTGCCCTAGTTCAAGACTGTGCTCGATGTCAGATCCCGGACAGTTGGTGAACCCAGTGCCGTTGGAGGTGCGCGTGGCCTGCTCCTCTTTTAGCAGTGCCTATATCGTTCAAGACGACAAGAATGTTCGGAGCTTGGAGACCGCTGGGTGCGTGAAAGGCCGGGTTGGGACCCGCTTCGTCATGGTTTTGTGGCTACAAGGGGCTTCATGGCGTGGGTCAAGCTGGCGGGCCAGTAGGCCGGGCACCACGCGGCTACCGAATCTCTACGGCGACCTCACCGATATCCGCAAATCGCGCCAGAAATTTGTCGCCTGTGCGGGCGGCAGCCAGGATATTGCAAGAACCTGAACTGACGATGTCGTCGCGGCGCAGCCCCATTGATCTCGCTCCCAGCCAGTTCGAGAGCCACGTGACCGCGTGAAGAGGATTGTCCATGACGTCCCTGGACGACCCTTGGCCGTGCACCTGTCCGTTTCGCATGAGCGTTACGTCGATGCCGTCTCGCAACCTTCGATTCCAGTCAGGAACCGATGCACCATGAATGTAGCGGCCGGAGGCGAAGCCGTCGGCATAGACATACAAGGGCGCAGGAAGCTGCCTGTTGGGGAACCGGCATTCTGCGACTTCGATGCCGATGCGCACGTCCCGGACGGCGCTCGTGACTTCATCCAAAGTGTAGGGCGCTGCCGTGGGGGGGAGGTCCTGGCCAATAACAAAGAAGAACTCGCACTCAATGACCGGATCCAGCAAAGCACTTCGTGCGAGGGTGGCCGGCTGAAACGTGTGGAACTGGGCGAAGGTAATCCCGCATACCGGTCCTGCTGTGCGAAGGCGCTCTTGAAGGCGGGCGTTAGTCGCTGCAATCTTCCAGCCAGATTGCGTCCAGGCTAGGGATTCGGCGACGTCAACCATGACTTCAAAGGCGCATACTTCGCCGTTGATTTCGAATAGTTTCTCCACATCGGTCACCTGGCGACCACTCGCTCGTGCTTGAGCCAGGGCCTGGACCAGCATCCTTCGCGAGCCTTCGATGTTGTTGAGGTTGGTCATAGCTTAGTCGATAGACGCGCCTGTCGCAGTGATCAGACGCTTCCAGGCTTCGGTTTCCGTCTTCATCTTTCGACGCAGGTCCTCTGGGGTGCGCTGTGACGGCAGGTTGAGCCCGCGTGCTTTCAGTTGGGCTTGTAGTTCGCCGTCGTCCTGAACTCGCTTGCTAAGTGCGACGAGGAATTGCTGGACCTCTGAGGGAATGCCAGCCGGAGCGAGCAGTGCGAAGAAGACGCTGACGTCGATGTCCTTCATGCCTTGCTCCTGCAAGGTACGGACCTGAGGAAGTAGCGCTGAACGTTCCGCCGAGGTCACGCCAAGGATCTTCAGCTTGTTGGCTTTCAGGAATGGATCGGCCGTAAAGACATCGGTGAAGGTCATCGTGACCTGATTTCCCAGAAGTGCTTGAAGTGCGGGGGCGGAGCCTTTGTACGGCACATGCATCAATGAAATTCCGGCAGCCTTTGCAAACAAGAGCCCCGAGAGATGAGTTGTCCCACCGCTACCCGCAGACGCAAAAGTTGCCGGATGCGCCTTGGAGTAGGCAATGAGCTCCGGGATCGAGTTGACGGGAAGGGCTTCGTTGACCAAGACCGCGTTTGGCATGCTGCCGAAATCGGCCACTGGTTCGAAATCTTTGAGGGGATTGAATTTCAGGGTTTTGTAGAGGCTCGGATTGATGACCAGTACGGGCGATGATCCGAATAGCAGCGTGTAGCCGTCCTTTGCCGCCCTGGCGACGTATTCGCCGGCAATGTTCCCGCTGGCGCCTGCTCGGTTCTCGACGACGACCGGCTGGCCGGCCAAGGTGCTCATTCGAGTTGCCACGGCGCGGGCTATCAGATCGGCCGGACCTCCTGCTGGATACGGTACGACAAACGTAATGGCTCGCGACGGAAAATCCGTTCGCGCGGCGGACCACGGCGCGGCCAAGGTCAGTGTCAGCAGAACCAAGCTTCGAATTGCATTCTTCATCGTTGTCCCCGTTTTTCGTAGTTTGTATATCTGGGGGTAATCGTACGGGCACGGGAGGAACTTTGATTCTGAATCTGATATGGATCGATACGAACTTTGTATTGAACGGGATGACGCGTTCTCTACCATGACGTTTCGTCACCACGCCGGTCGGGATTATGGAAAAACAATTGCAGTACGGGGCGCTAACCGCGCTCCGCGTCCTGGATGCGTCCAGAGTGCTTGGTGGTCCGCTAAGCGGGCAAATTCTCGCGGACCATGGCGCCGATGTCCTCAAGGTTGAAGGGCCAGAGGGAGACGATACACGTCAATGGGGGCCTCCTTATCTGGGGAGTAACTCGGCGTACTTTTCTGGAGCAAACCGCAACAAGACCAATACGGTGCTGAATCTGCGAGATGCGGAGGATCGTGCAAAATTCCTTGCGTTGGTCGACGAGTCGGATGTGTTGATCGAGAACTTCAAGCCCAGCACTCTCCAAGGTTGGGGTTGGAACCTTGAGACATTCCTGCAGCGCAATCCGAGGTTGATTCACTGTCGAGTCTCTGGATTCGGTGCGGACGGTCCGTACGGAGGGTTGCCTGCCTACGACACCGCCGTCCAAGCGCTATGTGGCCTCATGAGTGTCAATGGCGATGAGACCTCTGGGCCGTTGCGGGTCGGTCTTCCAGTTGTGGATATGACGACGGGTCTCAATGCCACGATTGGCATCCTTCTGGCATTGCAGGCACGCACCCAAACGGGGCGCGGTCAGCTTGTTGAAACCACGCTCTACGCGAATGCCATCTCGTTGCTTCACCCGCATGCAGGAAACTTCCTTTCGACAGGAAATTGTCCTCAGCCGACAGGGAACGCCCATCCGAATATCTACCCGTATGACCGATTCGAGACGGCAACCGGACCCATCTATCTGGCGGTCGGCAATGATACCCAGTTTCGAACATTGTGCAGCGAGTTGGATCTTGAGGATGTTGCACTTGAAGAGCACTTTGCAACCAATCCAGCGCGGTCTGTCAACCGTGGCGTGCTTAGGGTTGTCCTTCGGGCTGCACTGAGCGTACGTGATGGGCGCGCATTGGTCGACGTGCTGGTACGAAAGGGCGTACCTTGTGCCCCCATCAGTTCGGTTGAAGAGGCACTGCAGGACCCGCATACAGCCCATATGGGTTTACTTGTTGAAATGGCCGGCGGCTACAAAGGAGTGGCTTCGCCAATCATGCTGAGTGAGACGCCTCCGACGTATCGGATGCCGCCTCCTACACTTTGAAGAGGATGCCAATATGTCGTTCGACGAGATCAATGCTCGTTTTCCGTATGGCTCGAGGAAGCGTTACCACTTGCACCATCCGCATCTGCTTTGTGCTGACCTAGAGGCCACTATTCGGTTCTATAAGGAATGGTTCGATGCCGAGGTGGCGTGGGATGGAATCTACGCAGGGACCCGCAACGTCTTCATGAAGGTCGGCATCGGTGCTATGCACCTGTATGAGAAGCCGGTTGACACCTCGAAGAGAAATGCGGTGCACCATCTTGGCTTCCAGGTGGTAGGTCTCCAGGACCTGCATGACCGGATGAAGTCGGCTGGTCTGCATATTCCGTCAGGAGTACGATCGTCACACGGAGGCGGTTATTTCATGGTCGAAGCACCAGACCACGTCTTGCTCGAAATCTTCGAGCCTGGCCCTGAGCGGCCTGCGGACGTTCTGGCATACTACGGATACAACCAGCCAGAAGGAGAGCCGCGTTCGTAGTTGCAAGCGCGCGGCATATAAGAGCCGCGTATGCACAAGGAAGCGATTGAACTGCGTCACCTCCGCTATTTCGCAGCATTGGCGGAGGAACTTAGTTTCGGCAGGGCGGCGGCACGCTGTCACGTCTCCCAGCCACCATTCAGCGTGGCGATACAGCAACTCGAATCTTTTCTTGGCGTCACGCTGGTCACGCGGAGCAGCCGTAGTGTCGAGTTGACTGAGTCTGGGCGCCAGTTTTATCAGCGTGCTGTGGCACTCATCAGTCAAGCGAACGCTTCGTTTGACGAAGTCCGACGATTCGACGGTATGCTGGCGCAGCGTTTCAATGTCGGGTTCCACGCGTCAATGCTGTATCGCGGTCTAGGCGATGCCATTGGCGCGTTCCGCAGTCAGTTCCCGAATGTCCGCGTTTCACTTCATGAAATGTCGTCGATGAGTCAGCTCGACGGAATTCAACGAGGGGAGCTCGACGTCGGCTTCACGCACTCAATCGTCCCCCATCAGGAACAGCTGATTGATTGCACGACGCTCTTCAACGAGCGATTCGTGCTCTGTGCGCCGAAGCATTTTAACTTGCCGAACGAGCCGCTGGATCTGGCGCGCCTGAAGGATGAGAACTTCATCCTTTTTAACAGAAGCGCCTCGCCGTATTACTTCGATACCATCCTGAGTCTCTGTGTTGCAGCAGGTTTCTCGCCTCGGATCGAGCATCGGGTGAGTCAGTGGCTGACGGCGGTGTCCGCAGTCTCGATGGGCATTGGTGTGGCCATAGTGCCAGAGTGCCTTGTGACCACAGGTATCGGTGGTGTTATTTTCCGGGACATAGAAACGACAGTACGCTCGCCAGTACAGTACCTAGTTGCCAAGGATGCGAATGCGCAGTTTGCGAAAGCAATGCTAGAACTTGCGCGTATTCATATTCGCCCGTCGCGGGTTGCCAGCTGACAGCCATTCTTTGAGGAAGGTGCAGTGGGACCGCTCGCGGCTCCTTGTGGGAGCCGAAATTCTCACGACGCGCCGCGCGCCTTGGTGTGCATCATCGGTTCGGGCGACGCGACTGAGCGTGCCGACCACATAGGAAACACCCTGACTGACCACAGCTGATTGTTCCGATCGGACCGCATGGCCTGTGCGACGTCATTGACTGTGGTTCGTAGGCGTCAGAGCAGAGAACTATGCAGCGTTTCAACTTAGAGAAATGGCTAAATTCTCTCGTTGCCTACGGCTTGCGTGCCAGCTAGTTTCACAATGGTCCCCTGGGCAACGGCGCACAGTTTCTCGCCGTCACCCGACGCCACGAAGACATCGCATCGGCTCACAGCCTGAGTTTTTCCGTGGTGGATGCACTGGGCTCGCGCAACCAGGTAGTCGCCAATCGCCGGTCGAATATAGTTGATCTTCATCTCGGACGTAACAACCTGTGCGTTCATAGCCAGCGCGGCTGCAATCGTGAGTGAGTTGTCGGCTGCGTAGGAAACGACGCCGCCATGCACGAAGCCATACTGCTGCTTCAGGTCTTCACGAATCGGAATCTTAAGCTCGCACGTGCCGTCGCCAATTGACACAAGTTCTGCGCCGATGAGTATGGTGAAGGGTTGTGCGCTCAATCTCGCTTGCGCTGCTTGCAATGGCTGAGTCTGGGTCATGTCGTTGATTGTCATGAGCGGGGCAAGAAAGATCGCACGCTAGGAATCTAAGGCGGAGAGAAGGCAATGTGCTAGCCCCAGTTCGGGCGGCGCTTTTCTACGAACGCCGAGATGCCTTCGCGCGCATCATCGGTGTCGGCGACGCGGCAGAACGTATCGACCGCGTAGGAAACACCACGACGGTAGTCGCTGTCGACCGCTCGGTGGAATGCGGCTCTGCCAATGCGCATCGCAGAAGTGGACTTGCCAACTAACTTAGCGGCAAGTGATCGTGCTTCCTCAAGTACCTTGTTCACCGGGACGACACGATTCACCAGATGAAGGGCCTCTGCCTCGCTCGCAGTGAAGGAGCGCCCAGTAAAAAGTAAATCGAAGGCGACGTGACGACCTACGATGCGCGGCAAATGGGTAAAGTGGATCGCCGGCAACATGCCGACGTCAATCTCCGGGTATCCGAAGCTGGCATCCTCAGCCGCCACAATGAGATCGCAGGAGATGGCCAGGGTCATGCCGCCGCCGCGCGCAGCGCCACTCACCGCAGCGATGGAGGGTTTCCCGAGGCGATATTGTGCTTCTGATAGCTGTACGTAAAGCTTGTCCAGTAGCGTGTGGATGGCATCTGCCGAAGCGCCCTGCAGCGCGGCAATATCAAGCCCTGCACAGAATCGTTTTGGTACCGCACTGGCAACGATGACAGCTCGCGCCGAGTCGTCAGCGGCGGCGCGATCCAAGGCACGAATCAGAGCGTCAACCATCGGAACGGTCAGTGCGTTGACAGGCGCGTTATCAAGAAGAATTTCGGCGACGTTGTCGCGCACGGTGTAGGTGACTAGGGACATAGTCTGCTTAATATTGGGTTGGTCTAGGCTGCTGCAGTTGCCGTAGCAGATGCGATGGTGCCAGTGCGATGTAGGCCTTCGATCTGCTCTTGACTGAACCCAGCTTCGTGGAGGATTTCGTCAGTGTGTTCGCCTAGCAGCGGTGCAGGTCGGCTCGCCTGTCGTGCTTCCCGACGAAAGCGGACGGGCAGGCCGACATTTGAGACTGCGCCGAGGAGCGGGTGCTCCGTTTCGACGATCAACTGGCGGGCTTTCACCTGGGGATGTGCGAGAGCCTGGTCCAGCGTCTGGATTGGCGAGCAGGGCACACCAATTTTCTGTAGCGTTTCCAGCCAGTATGCGAGCGGTTGCGTCGAGAGACGAGACTGAACCAGTTCAACCGTTCGCGAGAAGTTCTGTACTCGAGCGGCATTGGTGGCGAAATCTGGATGATTTACCCAGTCTTCAAGACCGGCCACCGAGCAGAAGCGCTTCCATTGCGCGTCATTGCCGACGCCAAGCATCAACGGCCCATCGGCAGCATCGAATGCCTGGTAGGGCGACATGGACGGATGGGCAGTGCCCATTCGTTGTGGGGCCTTCCCGCTACGCCAGAAGTTCTGCGCCATGTAACCCATGAAACCGAGTGCGGTCTCCATGAGCGCCACTTCCAGGTACGTTCCTTTCCCGGTTGTGTGGCGCTCGAGGAGGGCAGCCAGGATGCCACTGAGCGCGTGCATGCCCGTGCCGATATCAACGGGCGAGAAGCTTGCGCGAGCAAATTTTCCACCTGGCTCCCCCATGGTGCTAATCATGCCGCTGAACGCTTGCAGCATGACGTCATAGCCAGGCTCATTACCAAGGGGGCCATCTCGCCCGTAGCCCGAGATTTCGCAGTAAATCAACCGGGGATTCAGTGCACTCAACGTGTCGTAATCCACGCCGAGCTTCTTTGCAGTACCGCCGCCGAATCCCTGCAGCACCACGTCGGCGTTGGCAGCCAACTGTTGCGCTATGCGTTGGCCGGCTTCGGTTTTGAGATCCAACGCGATGCTGCGTTTGTTGTGATTGACGGCCAGAAACACGGCAGATTGGCCTGTGTCCTGCGGCAGCCATCCACGCGTGTCGTCGCCGGAACCCGGCGGTTCTACCTTGATCACATCGGCGCCCAATTCGCCCAGATACTGGCCGCAAAGGGGGCCAGCGAGGACCTTGCTCAGGTCCAGAACCCGAATGCCTTTCAGTGGTTGCATGGCTTGCGTTTCCTCTCTCATTCCGGCTGGATGCCGAGCCCGCGTGCTACGTTCGTCCATCGCTCGGAGTCAGCGCGAACGAAGCTGACGACCTGGTCAGGGCGAGTCGGCATCGGTTCGGCGCCGCGATTGCGTAGCGCTGCAACGTATTCGGGGTCGTTGACCGCCTTCGCCGCAGCCGTTCGCAAGCGGTCGACGACGGCCTTGGGGGTCTGTACGGGTGCTTGTAGGGAGAACCAGAACTTCAGATCCGCGCCTGGATATCCGGCTTCCTTGAGGGTCGGGACGTCGGGCAGCATGGGGGATCGTTGCGCGGAAGTAATGGCAAGAGCTTTCAGCTTGCCGCCCTGAATCTGGCCGATACACGTGGTGAAGGAGTCGAAGACAAAGTCGACTTGGCCGGCCATCACGTCCGTGAGAGCAGGGGAGCTACCCTTGTACGGGACCGCTACCGCCTGGAAGCCGGCCTTTTTCTGAAGTAGCGAGCCATAGATATGAGGCGAAGACCCAGCGCCGAAGGTCGCATACGTCAACGCACCCGGCTTCGCCTTCCCTAGCTGCACTAGCTCTGCAAGGGTCTTCACCTTTAGTTTGTCAGGATGTACTACCAAGACATTGGGCATGGAGCCCGTCGTCGCAATGGGCACGAAATCTCTTCCGGGAAAGAAGCGTGCGTGTGGGTACATCAGCGGATTCACGGCTTGCATGGCCACGGTGTTGTGCAACAGCGTGTAGCCGTCATTGCCGCTATCGAGCACATGTTGGGCTCCAATGTTGCCGCTTGCGCCGGGCCGATTGTCGATGACGACTGGCTGGCCTAGTTCCTTCGAGAGTGCCGTGCCCAACAGACGGGCGATGAAGTCGGTGGGTCCACCGGCCGCAAATGGGACAACGATCCGGACGGGTTTGGTTGGCCAGTCAGCGGCAAAGAGCGGACCTGCCATTAGGGAAGCTGCTGCGCCAAGCAGCAATGTGCGTCGTGTCGGATTCATCAACGTCTCCTATGGTTTGCCGGTAGCATGACGATGCTCTGGCTATAAGTCCAAGACAGGATTTAGATATCCGGTATAAGATTTCGCGATACACACTTTTCCGAGGCGCATCATGGCTCTCGAACTCCGTACGCTGCGGGGATTTGTTACGGTTTGCGCGGCAGGCTCCATCTCTCGCGCGGCAGAGCGTTTGCACATCGCGCAACCGGCGCTAAGCCTCCAGATGAAGAACCTGGAGGAGGAGTTTGGTGCCGCGTTACTCGAACGAACACCGCGTGGCGTGGTGGTCACGGCTGCGGGCGAAATGTTGCTAGCGCATGCAACCGATATCCTCAGACGAGTGGATGTTGCGTACGAGGACATACGGACAGCTATCAAGCAACCACAAGGCCGAGTGGCCGTCGGGCTGCCGCAGTCCTTGGCAAAGCTATTGACCGTGCCACTCGTCAAGGAAGTCTGCGTGGAGTGGCCAGGCATCGACCTGCAGATCATCGAGCAGAGCACGGGATACATTCCGCAAGGCCTTCTTACCGGGCATGTGGACATTGGGATGACCTTTGGTGGAACGCCCGAGCCCGGTCTACGCGCCGATCGAGTGCTCGAAGAACGGCTATTGCTTGTCGGGCCGCCGGGCGAGCTATCGGCGCACGGTCAAGACGGCATCAACGCTGCAGTTAGCGTTCCATTCTCGCGATTGGGTGGCTATCCCTTGATTCTTCCGGCAGGACTGCACGGCCTGCGTAGCCTCATTGACCGGTTTAGCGCATCGCAGGACACCGAACTTCAGGTCATCGCCGAGGTGAACGCCATTCCAGAGCTCATAGCGCTTGCCGCTGCTGGCGCGGGCTTCACGATTCTGTCTCATGCTTCCGTGCAGGAAGAGTGGCGAGGCGGCCTTGTGTCCTGTGCTCGAGTTGCCGAAGAGGGGTTCACGCGACAGGTCTACATTTGCCGGGCGGCGACCCGACCGGTGTCCTTGGCTGTAACGAGCGTGTGGCAACGCCTTCTCGCGATAACCGCGCGGCTGGTAGAGGGCGGGCAGTGGCCGGTTCACCGTTTCAACGCTGGAGGGGAGGGAGCGGATATCCAGCGGTGATGGACTGAGCCTCGTTTCGCCCAACTCAACTCCTCGCCTGGCTGCCCGACCGCGCAGCGGTCTCATCAGGATCGGGAGTGGAAAGGAATAGCTCAAGCGTAGGTATCTGGTTATTCCGGGTACATTTCAGAGCGTGCACAGAAAAAGGGAATAACCTGAGCATAATCTCCCGAAAACATATCCTCGCTGCTTTAGTGAGGATATCCTTCTTGAGGTATGAAAGGGAATGCCGAAGGCCCCCTGCATGCATCATGTCGGCTCCTTCCACCATCCATAATCCCGGATGATTCCGACAGTCATTTCGAGCCACGGGCTATCTTCGCCCCCGTGCTGGTCGTCTCAGCTCTTCCCCCACAGTAACCAGTCTCCCCCCATCGCTGCCGTACCAAGCCGACCAATGGAGCGGTCACCACCGAAGCCTTCTCGCTTGTAAGGCTAGGCCCTCCCGTCGGGCGGCTTTGCGCGTCGGCCGACGTGTGACATAAGCGTATACCGCTCCGAGCTACCCATGATTGATACTAAATTCGATTGTTTTTAGTGGTTGGCTATTCTGGTTAGATATAACCATCAAAAACGGCTAGCCATGACACTTCATTTCACGATGCTGCTTCCAGCAACTACCTCAAGATTTGATTGTTTGACGAGCGGAAGTGATGGCTAGTACGTTCCGGCATCCGGGCAAAAGCCCGCTCGAGAGGGCTGTCTACACCGGAAAACGGAATAGGCCGCCCTATGATCGGCAGTTAGGATGTACGGGGTGTATCTCCCCAACTCCGGTCGCAAGGGAATGTTCCACCGGACACGTCAGACTTAGCCTTCCTTCGCCTTCTGTGTCAGAAACTCAATCAGGGTAGACACTGCACGCGTGCGATAGCGATCGGGCATGAATAGCAGGCGCATACGGTTACCAAACATGGAAATGTCCCATTCAGGAAGGACTTGAACGACGCGTCCTGTGGCGATGTGCTCGCGCACCAGAAAATCTGCCACAAGCCCCACACCCAATCCATCCAGGATTGCGTCGCGCAAGAACAAGAAATTGTCGGATGCGAGCGACGGTTCCAACGACAACTCTTGCCGTTGATGCTTGTGGGTGGCTGCGACGCGCAGTTGCTTGCCTATAAGGGATGCGGTTATCACCGGTAACGATCGCAAATCCTCGAGGTTACGGGGTATTCCGAACTCTGCAGCGAACTCTCGTGACACACAAGCTACTACATTAATCGGGCCCAAATCGCGAGTTTCGAGGTTTTGTGGCGGCTCCGATAGGACGCGAACGGCAATATCAACCTCATCTCGTATTAAATCCTGGATGCGATTTTCAAAAATCACGTCAAGATTAATGCCCCGATACAGTCGCTTGAACTGCAGGAGCCACGGGGACATCACAAGCTGTCCGTAGCCGTTTGGCACGGAGATGCGAATTCGCCCATTTAGCTCCTGTCCAACGGATGCGGCTTCTTCCGCCGCAGCCAATGCGTTGCGAATGACGCACCCCTGCTGATAGAGCCGGTGCCCAATTTCCGTTAGCTCCAGGCTGCGCGTCGTGCGCCTCAATAGTTGGGCTCCCACGCTTCGCTCCAACTGCCTGAGGTGGTAGCTCACGTTTGCGCGCGTCATTTTTAGTCGACGCGCCGCCGCACTGATGTTTCCAGCCTCGACGATCTCGACCAAGTGAAGAAGAGCAGTGATGTCCAAGTATCCCCCGCATACGCAAATCTGTTTTGCGAATCTGTCAACGTAATTTCAGAATTGTCAAATTTTCCTCGCGGAAAAACAATAGGCACGTCTGCAGAACACATATCGGAGGCGACATGACGTTGGAAGTGCCAGTGACCACCAAGAAGCCGGTGGCCTATGAGATCAGAGGGCGGGTGCTCGTCGTATCCATCGATAGCCCCCCGGTCAACGCGCTTGGGCTGGGTGTCCGACAGGGTCTTTCTGAGGCTTTGGATCGGCTCGAGGAAGACCAGAGCCTTTCTGCGATGTTGGTCGTGGGCGCTGGGGCGAACTTTATCGGCGGAGCTGACATTCGAGAATTTGGTAAGCCTCGTCAAGCCCCATTTGTGCGTGACATCTGTAGTCGGATGGAGACGTCGTCAAAGCTTGTCGTGGCAGCGATCCGAGGCGCCGCTTTGGGCGGCGGATTGGAGGTCGCGTTGAGCGCGCACTACCGCCTCGTCGTGGATGGAGCACGACTGGGATTGCCAGAAGTGCTGCTGGGCCTTTTGCCTGGATCGGGTGGTACGCAGCGTATGCCTCGCCTGATCGGTGTATCGGCCGCACTCGACCTTATGCTGACCGGCCGACACATTGGCGCGACTGAAGCGGTTGCTCTTGGATTGGCGGATCGCCACGTGAGCGGTGCCGATGCGGTCGGCAGTGGTGTGGCTTACGTCGAGGAACTGCTGGCTCAAGGCGCACGTCCTCGCCCAACACGTGACGCAACGGCTGTGCGTGGCGATGCAAGCGACGTAGAGGCGATCTCAACTGCGCGGAACGAACAGCGCAAACGTCATCCGATGCTTCTCTCGCCGCATCTTATTGTTGACCTGGTCGAAGCCACATCTCAATTGCCCTTTGATCCAGCGATGGAGATGGAGCTGGAGAAATTCCAGCAGTGCATCGATAGTCCACAACGTCGTGGCCTAATACACGCCTTCTTCGTCGAACGCGATACATCGAAAATTCCAGAGGCTACGAAAGGAAAGCCTCGAGATGTGAATGAAGTGGGGGTGGTCGGCGGTGGGACCATGGGCGCTGGCATTGCTATCGCAGCATTGAACGCAGGTCTCCGAGTGACGCTAGTGGAGCGAGATGAACCGGCGCTGCTGCGTGGGCTTTCCAACATCGAGCAAGTGTATGCCGGGTTAGTCGCGAAGGGGCGAATGACCAAATCAGACCAGAATGCCGTGATGGCACGTCTGGCTGGCTTCACTGACTTTGCCGCACTTGGCTTTGCCGATGTCGTCATCGAGGCCGCGTTCGAAGACATGAAGGTAAAGAAAGACGTATTTGGTCAATTGGATCAAGTTTGCAAGCCTGGTGCAGTGTTGGCTACAAACACATCCTACCTCGATATTGACGAGATCGCGAAAGCCACAAATCGTCCCGAAGACGTTATTGGGCTGCACTTCTTTGCGCCGGCTTACATCATGCGACTCCTCGAGGTTGTTGTGCCTCGGCAGGTGCATCCAGATGTGGTCGCCACCGCCTTCTCACTTGCTCGAATCCTGAAGAAGGTGGCAGTACGGGCGGGTGTCTGCGACGGATTCATCGGTAATCGCATCCTCTCTGTCTATCGTCGGGCGGCAGATTACATGATGGAGGATGGAGCGTCGCCGTACGAGATTGACGCAGCTATTCGAGCTTTTGGCTATCCAATGGGACCGCTCCAGGTTTCGGACCTTTCTGGCGGAGATATCGGATGGGCTACCCGTAAGCGGCAAGCGCAGACACGGGATCCAAAGCAGCGCTATGTACGTATCGCCGATCGGATTGCAGAGCAGGGATGGTTTGGGCAAAAGACGCGACGCGGTTGGTATCTCTACCCAGACGGCGCAAGGAAGGGCGTTCCAGACCCTGACGTGTTGAATATCGTCGACGAGGAGCGCAAGCGGTCCGGCATCGTCCCTCGAAGCTTCACGTCGGAAGAGATCCAGCGGCGCTACTTAGCTGCCATGGTGAACGAGGGTGCCAATGTTGTGCACGAAGAAATCGCACTGCGGCCGTTGGATGTAGACGCAGTGTTTGTGCATGGCTTCGGATTTCCACGCTTCCGGGGAGGGCCGATGCTCTATGCCGACATGGTCGGCCTACCGAAGATCCTGTCGGACATTGAAGCGTACGCGAAGGAAGACCCGCAGTTCTGGCGACCTTCTCCGCTTCTGCTCAGGCTCGTCTCGGAAGGGCGTGATTTCTCGTCCCTCAACACCCGTGATGCCTGAGCGTACCGACAGACATCCCTTTCAGACATCTAGATTCGTATCAGGAAATCCATGCGTGAAGCACTAATTGTATCGACGGCGCGGACGCCTCTGACTAAGGCAAACCGTGGCGCATTCAATCTGACGTCAGGCCCGACCTTGGCAGCCTACGCGTTGCGGGCAGCGGTTGAGCGTTCAAAAATTGACCCCAGCTTGCTCGAAGATTGCTTGCTCGGATGCGCGTTCCCGGAGGGGCCGACAGGCCGAAACGTGGGCCACCTGGCCGCCGTGCGGGCTGAGCTTCCGGTCAGTATTGCAGGGGCTACCGTCAACCGATTCTGTGCCTCCGGTCTCCAGGCGATTGCTATGGGGGCTGGGCGTATCGTCGCTGACGGCGCTGCCGCGGTTGTTGCGGGAGGCGTTGAAAGCGTATCACTCGTCAAATCGCGCGGCGCAGCCTCGGCAAACGATTTGGACGTGGATGCATGGCTGTTGAAGCACCGTCCCTCGATGTACATGCCGATGATCGAGACCGCCGACATTGTCGCGCAGCGCTACGGAATCAGCCGTGAAGCGCAGGACCGTTTCGCGTTGGAAAGCCAGCTACGCACCGCGGCAGCTCAGGAAGCGGGCCGGTTTGCACAGGAGATAGTGCCGTGCCGTACCACCATGGCGGTCTTCGACAAACAGGGCGTTGAGGTTGAGCGTACTGAAACTACTGCAGACGTCGATAACTGCAATCGGCCAAGTACGACGCTTGAAGGATTGGCTGCGCTTAAGCCTGTTCGTGGCGCGGAGCAGTTCGTCACCGCAGGCAATGCATCACAGCGCTCCGACGGTGCATCGGCTTGCGTGATGGTGGAGGCCCGTGAGGCTGAGCGCATGGGTTTGGAGCCGCTGGGCGCGTTCCGAGGCTTCGCCGTTGCCGGCTGCGAAGCAGACGAAATGGGCATCGGGCCGGTCTATGCCGTTCCAAAACTGCTCAAACGTCATGGGTTGACAGTGGACGACATTGGAATTTGGGAACTGAACGAAGCGTTTGCCTCGCAAGCATTGTATTGCCAACAGCGCCTCGGCATTCCGATGGAGCGGTTGAACGTAGATGGAGGTGCAATCGCTGTCGGTCACCCGTTTGGTATGACGGGCTCTCGCCTGGTGGGGCATGCCCTCATTGAGGGCCGCCGTCGCAAGGAAAAATACGCAGTGGTGACTATGTGTATGGGTGGTGGCATGGGCGCCGCAGGCCTGTTTGAGATCTTCTAAGTATTAAGGCGACGCTACTCATGGACCTGAAATATACGCCAGCGGAGCTCTCCTTCCAGGAGGAGGTCCGCAAGTTCTTGGCCGAGAATCTTCCCGAGCGCCTGTCGAAAAAAGTGGCAGCTGGCTCCCACCTGAGCAAAGAAGAGCATGAGGAGTGGCATGCGATTGTCAACCGCAAGGGCTGGCTTGCCACTCATTGGCCAGTGGAGTACGGCGGAACAGGATGGAGTGCCATTCAACGCTTCATCTTTGAACACGAGTGTGCCCTGGCGAACGCGCCCCGGATTATCCCTTTCGGTTTGAGCATGCTGGCGCCCGTCATCATTAAGTACGGAACCGAGGCACAGAAAAAGCACTGGCTTCCGAGACTTCTTGAAGGGAAAGACTGGTGGTCTCAAGGTTATTCGGAACCGAACTCGGGATCGGACCTGGCGAGCGTCAGAACGACAGCCATTCGCGATGGTGACGACTATATCGTCAACGGACAGAAGACTTGGACCACGCAGGGGCATTTTTCAAACATGATGTTCTGCTTGGTCCGAACCGATCCGGATGCAAAGAAGCAGAAAGGCATCAGCTTCCTACTCATCGACCTGACCTCACCAGGGGTCGAGATGCGTCCCATCATTACCTTGGATGGGGAGCACGAAGTAAACGAGGTTTTCTTCACGGACGTCCGAGTGCCACGAAGCAACCTAGTCGGTGAGGAAGATAAGGGGTGGGATTGCGCAAAATACCTGCTGACCTATGAGCGAACGGGCGTTGCTGGTGTTGGACACGCGTGCGCTTTGCTGGAAAGGGTAAAGCGAGCCGCGGGAGAACGCTTTCAGGCCGGAGTCCGACTCATCGAGTCTCCGAGCTTCGCCATGAGACTTGCAAAAGTTGAGATAGAACTCGAGGCCATGAAGACCACGAACTTGCGTGTTATCGCGGCAGTGAGTGGTGGCGGGGTACCGGGCGCTGAGAGCTCGATGCTCAAGGTCAAGGGGACCGAAATTCGACAAGAACTGACGGCGTTACTGCGGGCTATCCAGGGCCCGTACGCCCGCGTCATTCCGGATGCGAACGCAGATCTTTCCGCGCCAATGTACCCCGGCGGCCCTCGCAACGTGCGGGCCGGTGCGCTCAACTATCTAAACCAGCGGAAGCTCTCAATCTACGGCGGGTCCAACGAAATCCAGCGAAACATCATCGCGAAAGCAACGTTGGGGCTGTGAAAGCGCTAGAGGGAACATATGAACTTTGAGCATTCAGTTGAACGTCGCATGCTTGCCGATGTGCTAGACCGGTACATCCGCCACGACTATAGCTTTGACACCAGAAAGGAAATCCAACTCTCCAAAGAGAGGTTTAGTCGAAAGGTGTGGGAGCAGCTTTGCGAGATAGGGGTGCTCTCTGTCCTCTTTTCCGAAGAGGACGGAGGCTTCGGTGGAAGCGCGTTCGACATCTCCGTGGTCTTCGAAAGCCTCGGTCGCGGTCTGGTCTTAGAGCCGGTTATGGGCAGCGCTCTGTTGGCTGGGACGGTGCTTCTCGCCGCCGGCGATGCGGAGCATGTGTCCCTAGCCAACGACGTGACTAGTGGCGGCGCGATCGCCGCTCTTGCTCATGGTGAGCCGGAGAGCGGATACAACACGAGATACGTCTCTACTGGGGCGCGCAGAGAAGGCGGGAACTGGATTCTGAACGGCTGCAAGGCAAATGTTTCGCAAGGCCAGGTAGCGTCGACTTTCCTCGTAAGCGCCAGAACGTCTGGGAGATTCGATGATGAGGCTGGCATTTCGCTCTTTGTCGTTCCAGCGGGAGCGCACGGGATCACTACTCAGGAGTTGTCGACCTTCGACGGCGGCAAGATCATTGAGTTGACGCTAGATGAAGTGTGTTTGCCCGCGTCAGCCCTAGTTGGGCCGGAGGGAGGGGCCTTCTCGGCGATTGAGCTCGCACTTAGTAAGGGGACGTTGGCGCTGTGCGCGGAGGCCGTAGGCGCAATGGATGTAGCGCTCAATAGCACCTTGGAGTATTTGAAGACCCGCAAGCAGTTCGGCGTGCCTATCGGCAGTTTCCAGGCGCTGCAACACCGGATGGCAACCCTTGCCATTGAGATCGAGCAGGCACGTTCGGCTGTGATTAATGCCAGTGCCGCGCTGGATGGCAAGGATCGGGGCGCCGCCGAGCTCGCGCTTTCAGCTGCGAAGTACTTGATCGGGAAAGTTGGGACCATGGTCGCGGAGGAGTGTATTCAGCTACACGGCGGTATTGGCATGACCGACGAACTTCCTTTGTCGCACTACGCAAAGCGACTTCTCGCAATTGACCACGAGCTGGGAGATGCGACGTTCCATCTGGACCGATTCATAACACTAGGGAGGACTCAGTGATGACCAACCAACTTCTTCTGGTTGAGCGGAGAGACTCGGTCATTTCCGTTGTACTGAATGATCCGAAACGCAGGAATGCCCTCAGCCCCGAAATCTTCGAAGAGCTGAGTGACATTCTGGAGGTTACGGAGCATGACCTATCGATAGCTGCTGTGGTACTCAGCGGAGCCGAGGGGTTCTTCTCGGCAGGCGGCGATCTAAAGCAACTCGCGGCAAATCGGGTACTCCCTCCTGAGATTCGCATGGAAAGAATCGCGAAGCTCAATGGGATGATCAAGTGCCTACAGGGCGCACCGGTTCCTGTTATTGCTGCAATCGAAGGGGGAGCAGCAGGTGCGGGTATGTCATTGGCTCTGGCCTGTGACATGGTTGTCGCATCTCGCCAAGCCAAGTTCTCTGCGGCATATGTAAAGGCCGGTCTTACACCGGATGGGGGTATGACCGGCTCCCTTGCAGGAACTGTGTCGCGTCAGACCTTGTTCGAGTTGTGTGCGGTAGGTGCACCCCTGTCATCCGAACGCATGCAGGCCATCGGTGTGGTGAACCGGGTGGTCGAGGAGGGGGAGGCGGTTGAAGCTGCTTTGTCCCTGGCAGCCCAGTTTCACAACGTACCTCGTCGAGCGCTGGCGAGGATCAAGCGCCTGTCACACTCCGCGTACTCCCAGCCCTTTTCTGAGCAACTGGAGTTGGAGGGCAGTCTGATGGTTGAAAGCCAGGGAGACGAGGAGGCTGCGGAAGGAATCGCAGCATTCTTGGAGAAGCGTCCCGCTAACTTCAACCTATTGCGACAGTCACGATAGATTTCGAACGAGCCGATTTCGGCAGTCCGGTTCGGTTCGACGTGGGCCGAGTAGCGCTTGCCCATTGGACGAAAAGATCGCCATGCGCGAATCGAGCTCGCGGAAGGCAAGACAAGAACTCAGGAGACAGATTTTGCAGAACTCAAATTCGAGGCGTAGCTTCATTCAGAAAGCGGTAGCGTTGGGGGCCAGCGTCGGCATCCTTCCCGATGTACTCGCTCAAAATGGATGGCCACAGTCGCCCATCCAACTTATCGTCCCATTCAGCGCCGGAGGTGCTACTGATGTAGTCGCCCGGGCCTTTGCCAACGGATTGCAGGGGCGGTTGGGCAAGAGCGTCATTGTAGACAACCGTACTGGTGCAGGCGGGTCTATCGGCACAGCAGCAGTCGCGCGATCCAAGCCCGACGGACTAACGCTCACAGTTGGACTGACGTCGTCGCTGCTGGTGAATCAGTTCCAGTACAAACATCTGCCTTATGACCCCCGGAGGGATCTAGTTCTGGTTTCCCAGCTCGCCATTGCGCCTATGGCAATCTGCGTGAGCGAAAAGGTACCGGCTACTAACATGGCCGAACTGCGAAAGTACCTCGCCAGCCGAAAAGGCAAGGTTGCATACGGTTCGTACGGAAATGGGTCCTACTCGCATCTGGTGCTTGAGCATATGAATCGGACGCTAGGTGCGCAAATGACCCATGTCCCGTATCGAGGCGAAACAGCAGTTGTACAGGCGCTTCTAGGCAACGAGATCGACCTGGGAATCTGCAGCGGCGTGGTCGCGATACCTCAGGTCAAGGCAGGAAAAATCCGTGTTGTTGGAATTACGGGCCCGCAGCGTATGGAGGCCCTAGCGGAGATTCCGACGCTCATCGAGCAGGGTATGAAGGACGATGCATATCGCGTTGTCGGTTGGGTCGGCATGGCTGCGCCAACAAATACACCGGCTGAAATTATCGATCGCCTGGCGCGCGAGGCGGCGACGGTAATGAAGTCAGACTCTGTGAAAGAACGCCTGAAGGGCGTTGGCTTAGTCGCGGTCGGAAACTCCCCTCAGCAGTTCAAGGAAAACTATGACCGTGAATTTCAAGTATGGAAGCGGATGTTCGAAGCATCCGGAGCTACGGTACTAGACTAACCCAGAAGCAGAAATTTAAGGAGATTGAGATGAGCAATTCCGAAATGATGCCGAGCGTTCGGCTGAGCCGTGAGGGTCATATTGGTGTACTTACCATTGACAACAGCGTTAAGAAGAACGCACTGACTCCGGAGATGATGCAGGAGTATTCCTCACTCCTGACGGAGTTTGAAGAGGATCCTGATCTCTGGGTTCTGGTTGTCGATCCTGCGGGCGAGCACACGACCTCGGGTCTCGATATGCCGAAGTTCTTCGGCCCGACAGCAACCGCGAAGCCGATTCCGGAGGGGCAGGTAGATCCGTTCGCCCTTAAGCGACGGTGCACGAAGCCCGTGATCTTTATCGTGCAAGGCATCACCTATACAGCGGGCATTGAAATGATGCTTGCGAGCGACATTGTGATTGCGGCGGACACGGCCCGTTTCGGTCAAATCGAGGCGAAACGCGGGATTGCCCCTTTCGGTGGCGCTCATTTCCGCTATTTGACCCGTGCCGGCTGGGGAAACGCGATGTATCACCTGTTCCTGTGCGAAGAGTTCTCGGCTCAACGGGCATTGGAGTTGGGTTTCGTCCAGGAAGTTCACCCCTACGGAAAGCACCGGGAGCGAGCACTGGAGATTGCCCGCAAAATCTGTAAATGCGCACCGCTTGGACTGAAGGCCACCAAGATCGCCTCGCTGAAGTACATCGAAGCCGGCGAAAAGGCAGCAATCGCAGCTATTCCTGAAATTCGCAAGGCTGTTCTCAGTTCGGAGGACTTTAAAGAAGGAATCAAGTCCTTCATGGAGAGGCGTGACGCGGAGTTCAAAGGACGATGAGCGAGGGCAGCTCACAGAGAAAATCATGACTGTGGAAAAACATCTTAACGAAGCTTCGACGGAACTCCGCTTTCCCGAAGAGCGATACCCATACGGGTCTGATGCGCGGTTTCATATGCATCATGCTCATTTGTTCGCCACGGATCTTGACGTGACCATAGCTTTCTACCAAAAGTGGTTCGACGGCAAGGTTATGTGGGATGGTAGCTACGGCGGTGCACGCAACGTATTCATGCGGATCGGTATTGGAGCGCTGCACTTCTACTCGCAGGCGCCTCGAGAGAAGGGGCGGAATGCTATTCACCATCTGGGGATGCAGGTGGTGGGTCTGCAAGAGTTGTACGAACGCATGAAGAATGGTGGCGTTGTGTTTCGCAATCCCATCCGCCATGCAGATGGGAGCTGCTACGTCATGCTCGAGGCCCCAGACGGAGTTCTCTGGGAACTCTTTGAGCCCGGTGTCGGGCGCGACCCAACTGTGTTGCGTTACTACGGTCTTGGGCAACTTGCTGACATGGCATAGTTTTGCGCAATGCGGTAGTCCCGTTCAGCGTTCGGAAGGCGATGTTGAACGGGATATTTGGAGTCGGCCCTACGGGGGACCGTAGGCGCACGCAGAGAAGGTTCAATAGTCGTCGCGGCACTGCACTACCGTCCAAGGTGGGAGGGGTGTGAGCACTTTCTCGAGTCTCCGCCGACGAGATGATCGATGCGGATTGCTCGTTCAGTTGAGCTCGTCTATTCGACAAAATAATTAGGAGACATGAAATGAAGCAAGTCGCCAGTTCAGACCAACCGGTTGGAGGCCCAGCCCCATTGGCAGGCCTTCGCGTACTCGATATGAGCCGGGTACTGGCAGGGCCCTGGGCTGCTCAGCAGCTTGGCGATCTGGGTGCTGATGTTGTGAAGATTGAGGCGCCTGGGCTCGGCGACGACGCTCGCCAGCTTGGCGTCGCTGCGGGGGATGCTGATGCCAAATCCTCGAAAGGACGCAACTCCAACTTTTACCTTGCTTGTAATCGCAACAAACGCTCCATTGTCGTCGACCTTTCGAAAACCGAAGGGAAGTCGCTGGTTCTAGAACTGGTCCGCAACTGCGATGTGATCGTAGAGAACTTTAAGGCGGGCGGGATGGCTCGCTTAGGCTTGGGGTGGGATGTTCTATCAGAAGCCAACCCGCGGTTGATTCATTGCTCTGTAACTGGATTCGGGCAGGACGGTCCCTACGCGGCGCAGCCGGCTTACGATTTCATCATGCAGGCGATGACTGGAATGATGAGCACGTGCGGCTTGCCGGATGGCTTGCCAGGAGCAACACCGGTACGTACTGCTATTCCAGTGACGGATCTGGTGACGGGCTACCAGGCTACCGTGGCGATTATGGGGGCTCTCATTCAGCGGGCGGTGACTGGAAAGGGGCAGTTCATCGATGCCGCCATGCTGGATGCCAGTGTTGCTTTCAACGTGCATTTAGCGCAGGGCTATTTGATGGGCTTGGGAGTGCCATCACGTCAAGGAAACAACAATCCAATTGCGGCTCCGTCCGGCGTTTTTCAAAGTTCGGACGGCTGGTTGGTCATCGCGGCCGGGAATGATCGCCAGTTTGCGAGTTTGTGCTCCGTACTTGAGCTTGACGCCATTCGTGACAAGGAAGAATTCTCCTCTAATGCGGCCCGCGTTCGAAACCGGGCGGAACTTCACACATACATTGAGCCCGTGGTTCGCTCACAAAGCAGTGCGTCGTTGCGACAGAGGCTTCAGAGCGCAGGAGTGCCGTGTACGAAAATTAATGACATGGAAGCTACGTTTGAAGACGTGCAAGTCCGCCACCGGCAGATGGTGGTACATGTGTCCCAAGCGGAAGACGGAGCCGCCGTGCCAATTTTGCGAAGTGCGCTCAATATGTCCAACTATGAGGTGACATACAAAGCCCCGCCAATGCTGGGCCAACACACCGCGGAGGTACTGAAGGAATGGGGTGGGGTGGACGAAGCGGGTCTCAGATCGCTGGTGGAAGCTCAAGCTGTCGTACTCTAGAGTGGGTTTCATCCCCACTGGATCAGAGGCGCAGCAGATCCCACCCGTCGCGCCACTCGATGATAGTGGCGGGGGAGGAGGTACTTCGGCGGTACGGCGTCCAGGGTTTCGCCATTCGGCACGTCACCACATCGGCGGGCTTTACTCGAAGCGCGATTTACCAGCATTTTGGATCGAAGAGAGAGTTGGCGACCGAGATATTGGAGGGCTATGTTGGGCGCCTCATCGACGAGGCGCGCGGGTTTTCTTACGCCGTACCATTGGGCGCCGAGCGGCTTACCCGCATCCTTGAGTTCTGGGTGCGGGAGTACGTGTTAGTTCCACGCGGTTGCATTATTCTGCGCTGTGTTCTCGAGGTTAGGTCGGAGCAAAAAGGGTGGCTCCAGGAGGAGATGCAGGCTGCGGTAGAGCGTTGGAGACTGTTCCTGTGCGAGCATGTGGACGAGGCGATTCAACAGCGCCATATCCCACAGGAAGCTGTTGGTGGAAGGTTGGTGTCGGACATACTTGGCTTCGCTCTCGCTCTGCACCATGAGTGTGTGTTTCTTGGGCAACCGCTGTCGTATCATACTGAGGCCTTCCGGGCGGCCATGCTACGACATGGTTATTCGGTATTCGCTGATTTCAGCGGTTCATGGGCCGAGAGAAGTGAAAGATTGCATTGGTGATAGCAACGAATTCTGTGCAGAGGGGTAGGTTTCCTGGCACACCCGCTCCTACGCTTCGGAGCGGGGCGCCATTCGAATCATGGAAGATGGCTTGTCAGAACTTATGACGGATCGCTGCGACGACTCCCACTTGGTTGCGACCGGCTAGCACAGTATCGCCTCCGCCAACGCCAAGTGTGGAGCCGCTCTTATTCAGCGCATATGCGACATTTACGTATACGTCGGTGCGCTTGGAAAAGGCATATTCTCCGGACAGCACAAAGAGCCATGGATCGGCTCCCGTACCGTGAAAGTCCTGATAGTATGTTGCGCCGGTGAATGTCCATGCGCCGCTACCCCGCCACTTTGCACCCGCCCAGTAGAGATTCCCTGTATTCGAGACGTTGGCCACCGATGCCCACTTGTATCGATATCCCAGGTAGGCCATGGTGTTGCCAAAATCGTAGGTGCTGACTACGGCTGCTCGTCGAGTTCTATCGCTCATCGATGCTAACGTCGATCCTGCGACCTCGTCATAGACAGTGCCAACGGACAGAGGGCCTGAACTATATTGCAGGGAGAAGCTGTACTCGCGTCCAATGGTGCTGTGACCGGGAACCTCCCCATTAACGCCGGCGGTACCGTCGACCCCAAAGCTGTAAAATCCCACGCCAGTAAGCGGCCCCACGGACGTGGTGTATTTGACGGAATTATCCGCGCGCGACTGAAATCCGGGGTCCTGCACTCCAATAGAATACCGGGGTGCGATGATCATCGGGTCGTACTGCACCCCGATGTCATAGATGGGCGTACTGTGGCGTCCGAAGGTGATAGTTCCGACGCGGCTCTTCAATCCAGCCCACGCTTGGCGACCAAATAGTCTGCCTCCCTGGGCGCTCTTTCCATCGTCGAGGTTAAAGCCGCTTTCTAATCCGAAAACTGCGGCTAGTCCTCCGCCTAGATCTTCCACTCCGCGAAGGCCCCAGCGATTTCCCGAGAAATTGCCGGACTGCATGCGTACAGCGCTTGACCCGCTGCCAGGCTGATTATTGACATACTCGACCCCGATATCGGTAACGCCATAGAGCGTGACGCTAGATTGTGCGTGACCTGTCCCTGTAATGACTGCAGCTGAAAGGACCAAAATCTGCTTCCTCATTGGGTACTTCTCCTCCGTGGTTGTGCCGCGAATGCGAACGCCGCCTACGCGGGGGGCGTGAGCCGCAGCTTTTGTGAAATTTTGTTTGATTGAACTTGATGCTTCAGCCCCGGCATATCGACAGAACGGCACTGCCGTCTGGGGTTGGGACCGTGCTTGCGCGCGGACGCGGTTTCTACACCGCTAGTCGAGCGTCACACCCGTGTCCGCCGTCAATTTGAGGATGACGGGTAAGTACGTTTGATAGGCCATTTGTGCTTGTTGAGGTGTATTTCCTAGAGGCTCTTGTCCGGATTCCTCGAACATCTTCTGCAGCACTGGACTGCCCACAACGCTGCTGACTTCTCTGCCAACCTTCGAAAGTATCTCGGGCGGAGTCTTGGCGGGTGTCATGAGTGTTGTTGGTGTAAGCGTAAGGACCTGGAATGGTGTGTCGCTATATCCCGACTCGACCATACTTGGAACGTCCGGCAAAGCCTTTAGACGGCGCGATCCAAGTACCGCGAGTGGACGGATCTTACCTGCGGCAATATGTTGGCGAAGGGAGGACGTCGAACCGATGGCAACATTGATTTGACCAGACAATAGTTCAAGAATTAGTGGTGCCTCTCCCTTGTATGGGACGTGCAGAATGTCCGTTCCATAAGTCTTATTCAGGTATGTCTGAAGCAGGTGAGGAGACGAACCGAGGCCCCATGATCCCATCCTTAGTTTCTGAGGATTATTCTTGGCGTACGAAATTAGTTCACTGACAGACTTAACAGGAAGCGAGTTACTTACTACCAGCACGCCAGGACTGGTGGCGATATCAGAAACTGCTCGCAAGTCTGTCCGAGGGTCGTATGGCAGCTTTCGGTATAGGGCGACATTCGCTGTGATTGGCGTGGAGAGTGTCATCAACAGGGTGTAGCCATCCGGACTCGCCTTCGCCACATAGTCGGTGCCGATGATTCCGCTTGCGCCGGGCTTGTTTTCAACGACTACGGGCTTGCCTAGCCTTAGTGCCAGACCTTTGGCTACTGCGCGGGCGGTGGTGTCGATCATGCCGCCAGCCGGGTAGGGAACGATAATCCGTACCGGCTTGGAAGGATAGCTATCGGCCGCGGGTACGACCATTGGCGTGGTCGCTGCCATTACGCAGGCGATTATGCGCAGAGCGCTACGGATTTTGGGTGTACTGACGACGAGATACTCGGTGACTTTGCTCATCTGGATACTCCTCAGTAGGAGGGGGCGGCTTGCAGTAAAGGTGAGACAGCCCCTGGCTTACATTGAACTGCGGTCGCCCCGCGCTTGGATTGGTTAAACGGGCGCCAAGCGAGGTTTTGCGTTCATTCTTCGCTGTGCGCGGCGTTCATTCCGCCTCGAGAACGTTGGCCTTCCGAAAGGGGGGCTGCCTGCATTCCGATAAAGCCGTTGGATTCGTGCTCAAGCTCCGAAGGATTAATCGCGAGCTTGAGGGACGTTCAATCCAGTTGGATACCCGCACGAACTACAGTGCGCTGGACACGATCTCGTTCTTGCTTGAGATGCAGAGAAAATGCTTCTGGACCAGGAGTTGCAACGGTACTTCCTCGCTGCTCGATGCTGGCGACGTAACGCGGATCGCGCACGCTGCGTTCAACAGCTTTTGCCAGAGTCGATACCGTAGCCAGCGGCAAGTTCGGCGGACCTGTCAGACCCAGCCAAGACGACGCGACGAAGTCAGGGTAAGTTTCGGCTAAGGTGGGTGTGTCGGGGAACTGGACCAGACGTTTGGATCCAGCCGTGGCCAGTACTTTGAGTTGACCCGCTCGTACTTGCTGTGCGACTGAGCCCAAACTATCAATCATGAAATCCACGCGGCCGGCAATCAGATCGTTCGTTGCCTGGGAGCCTCCGCGATAGGGAACGTGGACCGCCTTGATTCCGCTAAAGATCTGAAGCATCTCAGCCGCGATATGCATCGTGGTTCCTGTACCGGGGGATGCGTAGGTCAGCTTACCGGCATTGGCTTTTCCCCACGCGACGAGCTGCGGTACGTTCGAGAACTTGGATGTAGCGGGAACGACGAAGACGAAGGGACTCTCATTCACGAGGCTAATGGGAGTGAACTCTGTCTTTGGGTCGAACCCGATGGACTTTTGAGTCAACGGATTCACTACCAGTTGGCCCGGCGAGGCCAGCATGAGCGTGTATCCGTCCGCCTTTGAGCGGGCAAGCTCCGCTGTGGCAATGTTTCCTCCGGCGCCAGTACGGTTGTCGACGACGACCGGCTGACCCAGTTCCTTACTCATGCCAGAGGCAATTTGGCGCGCGGTAATATCGGTGATGCCACCAGCGGCGAAGCCAACAAGCAATCGGATTGGACGGGTGGGGAAGGTTGGCTCGGCGTAGGTTACCGATGAGCTCGCCCCTGCCGCAGCTAGCAGCATGGTTGCAATAAACTTCAAGGGTTGTCTCCTCTTTTTTATGAGGTACCGTCGTCGTCGTCGCGACGACGGTGTGAGTCGCGTTAGCGCATCGAGAAACGCACGTTCTTTACCTGAGTGTTCTCGAGAATCGCGTCGATGCCGCGTTCTTTGCCAAGGCCCGACTCCTTGTAGCCGCCGAATGGTGCATCCACGGTTGCCTTGATAGGGTTGTTGATGGCGAGATTTCCAATCTTCAGGGCTTTGCACATTCGCATCGCCCGTCCGGCATCGCGGGTGTAGACAACACCAGCGAGTCCATAACGGCTGTCGTTTGCGATCCGAGCTGCCTCGTCTTCGCCGGTGAATGACATCAATGCCTGGACAGGTCCGAAGATTTCATCTTGGACCACAGTCATCTTGTTATTCGTTCCCGTAAGGAGGACTGGCGGTACGAAGAAGCCGTTGCGCAGTTCGTCACGGCCTGAAAGGTCGATCATCACCTCCGCAGTTGCGCCTTCCTCTTGGCCGTTAGCAATACAACGATTAACCCTTTCATATTGCGCGCGACTTACGACGGGACCCATTTCGGTATCCTCGTGCTCCGGTAATCCAACGCGGATCTTCCGGTAGGCGTCACGCAGCTTTTCAGTGAAGACGTCCACAATGGGCGTTTCTACGAGGAGGCGAGTACAAGCGACGCAGATTTGCCCGGTATTCTTAGTGATATCCTGCAAAGCTACGCTGACCGCAGCGTCGATATCGGCGTCGGCAAACACAATGAGGGGCGATTTGCCTCCAAGTTCGAGAGTAACGCGCTTGATTCGGTCGGCTGCACTGCGATAAATGGCCTTGCCCGTTATAGTGCCGCCGGTGAAAGAGATCCTCTCAACAAGCGGATGCTCCACCAAGGCTTGGCCAACAGTGGCGCCCGGCCCATGCACAATATTGATTACTCCTGGCGGGAACCCTGCCTCAAGGACTGCGGCGCCCAACTCTACGCTTGAAAGAGGCGTAATCTCAGATGCCTTGATGACGGCCGTATTTCCCGCAGCGAGTACCGGCATCAGCTTGCTGATCGTTAGTGTCAGCGGGTAATTCCATGGAAGAATTAGGCCAACTACGCCAAAAGGCTCGCGTAACGTAAAGTTGACAACCGACGTATCCGCGACATTGAGAGTTTGGCCGCCAATGCCTTGAGAGACGCCAGCGACGTAATCAATGCCGTCGAGCATGGTTTGCATAGCCGCCCTGGTGAGGGTGATGGGGCGACCGACGTTCCACGTCTCAAGCCAGGCAAGTTGTTCGCGTCGCCGGTCGAGGGCGTCAGCAAGTTTCCTGAGCAAGCGACTACGCTCGCGACCCGATGTCCTGCTCCAGTAGGTATCGAACGCGTGCTGCGCGGCCTGGACGGCGGCATCAACATCGGACACGTCGGCTTCGGCGACATGTGCAAGATGTGTGCCGTAAGACGGGTTAATCACGGAAAAGCTTGCGCGGGTTGCCGATAAGCGTTCCTCGCCATTGATCAGCAAGGGATATGTCTCTCGGCGCAGAACGGATTCGGGATTCATGGTGGCTCCAGTCATGAATTTTCTTTGTGGTTTGCACCGCGCATGGCGGCATAGACCGTAACGATGTCGTCTTGTGACAGTTGTCTGCCGTTGAGGCGAAGGGACGCGTTGGTTCGAGCGGCTTCGTAGACCGAAGGCATAGCTTCTAAATTTGCACCAATGTCATCCAAAGAGCGCGGGAGACAGGCCAGCTCGCGAAGGTTACAGATCGCCTCGATCAGGCTATGCGCTTGGTCGCGGATACTTGTTTCACCTGAGACGATGCCGCACGAAACAGCCAGTCTCGCGTAGCAGGGAGCCATTGTTTCAAGGTTAAAGCGCATGAGCGGTTCGCAAACGACGGCGAGCACATGAGCATGTGGTGCTTCAACGACTGATTCAAGCGGTGTGCATAGCCCATGTATCCCATCGACGCCACGCAGACTCATCGCTACGCCTGCAAGATAGCTCGCCAGCATTAATTCCGTGCGAGCGTCTAGGTTTTTCAAATCGTTCAGAACAGTCGGGAGCGCACGCAACGACCGGGAGAGTGCGTCGATGGCGAGAATTTCTCCAAGCGGATTGCTTGCGCGATTCGTCGCAGCTCCTAGCGCGTGCATAACGACATCGAATCCAGTACAGGCCGAAACGCTCCGCGGCACGCTGAGCGTAAGTCGCGGGTCCAAAGCAATCCACTGCGGACGGCAGCGACGGCTTCGCATGACATGCTTTCGACCAAACTCATCTTTGATCAGTGCAGCGGTCGTACTCTCACTGCCAGTGCCGGCCGTCGTAGGGACAGCGGCAAAGGGAGGAAGCGGACGTACCAATAGCGCATCCCCGTCCTTAAGGACGTCAACGATAGGGGCGTCACTGCAGAGATGGGCCAGCAGGATCTTGGAGACGTCGATTACACTGCCTCCGCCAAATGCAATGAGTCCATCGCAATCCTGGCTGTGCCACACGGCTTTTGCCAGCACGACGTTGCTAATGGTTGGATTGGCTTCGACGCCGCCGTAGATCACCGGCTCGGCACCAGACGCACGAAGAAGTTCGAGGACTGGGGCGAGGAGGCCGGAATCGATGATGCCTTGATCGCTGATGAGAATCGGCTTGCGAACGTTCCACGCCGATGCCCACTGCGCCAGGCTGTCAACACAGCCAGGGCCGAATTGCGCCTCGCCGGGCCAATGTATGGAGAAATTTCCTGGGTCCACCCCGAAGTATGATGTGGAGGTCATCAGATCGCCCGCCCAACGCGTTCCCAATGCGGTGCGCGAAGCTGATTCTTGAAGACCTTTCCCATGCTGTCTCGCGGCAATGCTGTATGGAACTCCACTAGGCGTGGAACCTTGTACCCGGCAATACGCTGTCGTAGCCAATCTCTAACTTCCGACTCCGTAATTGCGCTTCCTGGTGCGCGCACGACCGCTGCGGCGACCGCCTCTCCGAACTCTGGGTCTGGAACCCCGAAAACGGCACAGTCGGCGACCTCTGGATTACTCACCAGAGCGTGTTCGATTTCGGCGGGATAGATGTTCACGCCGCCCGAAATAACCATGTCACGTTTGCGGTCGGTGATATATAGGTATCCATCTGTGTCCATGTACCCTACGTCACCATTGGTGATGTAGCCGTCCCGTTCGATTGCGCGCCGTTGCGCCTCATTGTTGCGGTAGGTAAATGGAAGTGCATTGTCTCCGGTGTTCACATAGATCTCGCCTACCTCGCCAGCGCTTAACTGCCGACCTTCGGCGTCTAGGACGCGGATAGTTGTTCCTGGAAACGGCTTCCCGGCAGTGCCAGGGTGTGACAGCCAGTCAGCCGATGTTGCAAAGGTCACCAGACCGGCTTCGGTCGAACCGTATGTCTCATTGACGATTGGTCCCCACCAGTCGATGATCGCTCGACGAACGTCGGGTGCACACGGAGAGCCACCATGCGTTACGTTCTCGAGAGACGAGGTGTTGTATCGCTGCCGGGTTTCCATCGGAAGTTTCAGAAGTCGCACCAACATAATGGGGACCAATGAAAGATGGGTGACCCGATGTCGTTCAATGACCTGCATCAATTCTTCGGCATCGAAGCGAGGCAGGATGACGATGTCTGCGGCCAACTCAAGTGCGACTCGTGCTGCGGCGTTCGGGCCGGCGTGATAGAGCGGGCCGACAATGGCACAGTGCATGCCTTGTCTTGCTTGGCTCGCCATAGCGCGTATACGAAGGGACCCTTCGTGCTGGAGCGGCGTGCCGGGCAGGCGCATAACGCCCTTTGGTCGTCCCGTTGTGCCGGATGTGTACAGCATACTTCCGACTGAGGGAACACGCGCAGTCGTGGATGCTGGAAACCCGTCTCGCCAGGTAGGCCACGATTGCATTCCGGCAGGCACGGGGTAAGTCGACCTGGGAAGTTTGTAGGCTTCCAAAATTTCGTCGGGGGTAGGGACGACGATGACCTGCATCCCGGTCGGGACTGCTCCTGAGATGCCTGCAAGTAGGTCGGCGTGCACTACGAATGCCTTCGCCTCGCAGTCTTTAAGAATGTAAGCAGCTTCATCGGCGTTGAAATGCCAATTGACAGCAACCAAATGCACGCCGAGTCGATCTAGCGCCAGGATAGCTTCGAGGTACGGCAAGTCGTTTCGAAGCATGACTGCCACTGCGTCGCCTGCCTTAAGCCCAAGGGCGGCGAAACCTGAGGCCGCCTTGTCGGCGCGCAAGCTCAATTCCTGAGCCGAGACTTGGCGATCGCCAAAATGGATGGTGAGATTCGAATTCATGCGGTAATTTCTCGATGTTTCGCTACTGCCGGAACGTTGTCGCAATTTCTGCTGTCGCTGCTGACATTGCGGAAAGTCGCGTGACAGCCTTTTGTGCGTCTGTCATCAAGCGGATGAGAATGCTCTCCACAGGCTCGACTGCATCGGCGAAACCGATTGCGGGCCCCATAGAGAGGAGTCCTGTACTCCAGTCTCCACGGGCGTAGCAATGGTCACGGCCGAGTCGACCCGTCGCGAGCGCTCCGAATTCCGCATACTGTCTGGCTCCGTGTTTTTCGAGTTGCTCGATGTCGTGGACCGTCTCGTTGTTCAACACACGCCACGGATTACCGGATGCACGTAAGGCGACCGTTGAGGCTTCGGCTGGCTGCCGAACGAGATGGCGCTTGTAGTCATCGTGTGCCCAGATTTCCTCTGAAACCAGAAGACGCGTACCCATAAGGACCGCATCAGCGCCGAGCGCCAGCGCTGCTGCGATCTGATGCCCGTCTCCAATGCCGCCGCCCAATGCCATGGGAACCTTCAGATGCCTGAGCGCCAAGGCTCCTGATACGAAAGAAGGCAACTCATTAGTACCGGGGTGTCCACCGGCTTCACACCCGACCAAAGCGACGGCGTCCGCGCCAACCTGTTCGGCTTTCAACGCATGTTCGACAAACGCAGACTTGTGGATTACCTTCGCGCCGGCTGCGTGGATTCTTGTGAACAAGCTGTCCGGTGACGGCCCGACTGTCTCGAAGCAACGAACACCTTCTTCGAGCGCAATGTCAATCCAGGCATGGACAGACGCATTCTCTTTTGCGCGCCGGGACTGCGTGATGTTGACTCCGATGGGCCGCCCTCCGGCAAGCCTTACGCAGTTCTGGAGTGCCGCGCGATATGCATCGAGACCATCGAAGGAACGGGGCGTGAGAAATCCTAGTGCGCCAGCATTGGCTAGGGCCGCCACATAGCGGGCATCCGACAGCCACATCAAGCCTCCCCCCAATATCGGGTAGTCGATGCCAAACAAGTCGGTGATCCGCGTGCGCAAGGCGGGACTATTAGATGGGGACTCTTGAAGGGCTGACATATCGGAGGCCGTTAGATCATCACGAATCCGCCGCTAATGCCGATGCTCTGACCTGTGATATAGGCGGCGCGGTCCGAAGCGAGTAGGCAGACCATTCCGGAAACATCTTCCGGGCGCGCCAGCCTCTGCAATCCTCGGCCGATGGGATAGGCATTGAGCATTTTCCCGAGACGTTCATTGGTCTCTGGCGTGGAAGAGGGGTGTAGTGCACCTTCGGCGATTCCTTCGTGGGAAACTGCACCGAGAGCGATGACATTTACGTTGATGCAATCTCGACCGTGCTCCTGGGCGATTGCTTTGGCGAATCCGAGCATCGCGGCCTTTGCGCCAGAATACACAGCAAGTCGAGCTTCGCCAGCACGACCTGCTTCGGACATGATGTTGACGATCTTTCCGTGGCGCCGTGCTTTCATCCCTGGTAGCACTGCTTTGCAGCAGTGCATCATCCCGTAGACGTTTAGATTGACAATGCGCTCCCAGCCGTCAGTCGTGGTGTCCAGAAAAAGTGGGGCTGCACCGCCTTTTTCGCGTCGTTCCACAAGGACGCCGGCGTTGTTCACCAGAATGTCGATTTCACCAAGAGCTTCTCTTGACGCCGCAATAGCAGCATTGATGTCAGCTTCCGAGGTGATGTCTGCCACCGCTGCAAATGCTTCACCGCCTGCAGCCTTAATTTCCTCCGCGACGGCATTTGCCCTTTCCGCGAAGAGATCATTTACCGCAACCTTGACGCCTTCCGCTGCCAAATCCAGGCAAATGCGGCGTCCGACGCCTTGGCCACCGCCGGTTACGAAGGCAACTTTGTTCTTCAGGTTCAAGTCCATGTGGTTCTCTCAATTGTTAAGATTCGAGGTGTTGAGTGCTATTTACCGACCTCGGAATACTGGCTTTCGCTTCTCTACGAACGCGAGCATGCCTTCCTTGCGATCTTCGCTAGACACGACAAGTGCCGCTGCATATCGTTCGTACTCCAGGCCAGCGTCGACTCCAACTTGGAGGCCAACGTCGATTGCATGCTTGATGTAGCGCAGCGCAAGGGGTGCATTGGCTGCCATTCGGTCTGCCATGGCCAGTGCGGTGGGTAGCAAGTCCGCCGACGAAACGACTTGGTTTACGAGTCCTATTGCAAGGGCTCGCTCCGCGTCGATGTGGTCGCCTGTGAGCATCAACTCCTTCGCTACACCTTGGCCAACTAGGCGAGGGAGACGTTGTGTTCCCCCAGCCGCCGGCAACACTCCAATACGGGCCTCTGGCAATCCGAGTTTTGCGCTGCTTGCTGCAATGCGGACATCACAGCAAAGGGCGATTTCAAGTCCGCCACCAAGCGCCACACCGTTTATCGCTGCGATAACCGGCTTCTCGAACTGTTCGATGGCGCGAAATAGGTCATGAGTTGCTTTTTGTTGCAGGTGATACTGCGCTTGAGGAATCGACTTGCCGGCGCGCTCTTTGATGTCAGCTCCGGCACAGAACGCCTTGTCACCTGCACCAGTGATGACGACGCAACGTATAGCTTCGTCGCCGCGCGCTTGCTCGAAAAGTGCGTGTGAGAGGTCAGCTTTCATGTTGCCACCAATGGCGTTCATACGCTCGGGGCGATTCAGTCTGATTAGCGCTACGCTGTCGACTACTTCGTAGAGGAGAGTTTCGTATTCCATATTGGTAGGAGACACTTCTGATGGATCACGGACGAGCTAGGACATGCGCGATGGCCACGGAACCCAGTCCAATCATGTGGGCCATGCCGAGGCGTGCACCGTTGTGTTGTCGGCCCTTCGCTTCGCCCCGGAGTTGTCGGGTGATCTCGGCAACCTGCCCAACTCCTGTCGGTCCGAGGGGGTGGCCCATGCCGATCAGGCCGCCAGAAGGGTTTACTGCACAGTTTCCGCCGATCTTTGATGCGCCTCGGGCAACGAATTCAGCGCCTTCGCCAGGCTTACATACGCCAATGGCCTCGCTGTAGAGAATCTCTTCAATAGTGAAGGCGTCATGCAGTTCGACGATGTCCAGTTCGGTGGGCGCGACGGCTGCTTGCGCGAGTGCTTCGGCGGATGATTTACGAACAAGCTCAACAAGTGGGGGCGCGTCTTGGGCGAGTTCTTCGCTGCTCGCCACGGACGCCAGCACTCTCACCGCGCGGGAGCGATCCAAGCCGAGGCGCCGGATAACATCATCGGAGACGACCAGGACCGCAGCGGCGCCTTCTCCGCGCGGGCAACATTGCATCGTCGTGAGGTCTCCGGCAATCTTCGGCGAGTTCAATACTTGCTCGATGGTGCGTGGCTTCCGGAATTGGGCGTATGGATTCAGAGATGCGTTACCGTGGTTTTTGACTGCTACGGCTGCCAAATCCTCATGTTTCAGATTTCGCTCCCGCATGTAGCGTCTTGCTTGCAGGGCGAACTTCACGAGGGGCACATTGGCTGTGGGGCTCAGTGGGGTCAGTCCATCCTTCAAGATGGCACGGCGACCATCGCCGAACTTGTCAACGCCCACCGCCAAGACAACATCGCGCTCTCCCGAAGCAACCTGAAGGCACGCCAATCGGAAGGCAGTCGAGCCGGAAGCCGAAGCGTTTTCTACCTGAGCGACCTCAAGGCCTGTTGATCCCAAGTGGCGCAACATAACCCGGCCCGCCGCCATTCCAAGAGCTGCTGTACCAACGAATGCGCTTTGTACTTGCGACCACAGCAGCCCTGCGTCCTGCAGGGCCTCTCTTACAGCCGTGAGACCAAGATTCACATATGGGGTAGTGCTCGGAAACTGATAAGGATGCATGCCGATGCCAATCACATACACCGCGCGCTCTTTAAGTAGGGAACCGTTCATTCTGCGTTTACCTCGCGCGTAAAATCCTTAACGAATACGGATCGGAAGACCCAGGCGCCGCCATCAAGGTCGTCGGACCAAGTCGGAGTTAGCCATGTTCCTGGGGGCACTTCAGCCTCGTTTTCGGCATCGACGCGAACTTCCTCGATGACGCCCGGGCACAGTTCGACTTCGCCGATGATTGCGGGAACGGTTAGGCCAGCTGCAAGTTCAGCGTGCACCGTGATGACGTTAAGAAGTTGCACGGGCTGATCGCAGGTAACGGCTTTCAGCTCAGGGCTTCCGCAATGGCGGCATCCAGGTACGTTGGCTGGAAAACTAAAGCCCTGGCACACGGTGCATTGGGCTACTTGAAGGGCAGGTGTTACATGCTCTGCCGTGGATTTCTGATTCATCATTCGATTGACATCCCGGTTTTCTGCACCAATTGGCGCGCGCTTTGGCGCTCGCCTTCTAGGGCCTTTGCGAATTCCTCTGGCTTGCTACCCTTAACCCCAGTGCCGAGCTCATTGAGCCTCTTGTCGACGGTAGGATCCTTAAGTGCAACGTTGAAGGCCTTGTAGAGTTTCAGGACGATTGGGGTGGGGGTGCCTGCGGGGGCAACAACGCCGAGCCACGTCGTGACATCGAATCCAGGTAGCCCAGACTCGGCGACGGTCGGCACATCTGGCAGATCTGATACGCGATGGCTACCCGTTACGGCGAGAGCGCGCAGGCGGCCGTCCCGAATCAGCGGGAGCGTCGTTGAGCGACTGTCGGGCATGAAATCCAGCTGTCCTCCAAGAAGGTCATTGATGGCTGGCCCGCTGCCCTTGTAGGGAACATGTATGAGTGGCGCATTCAGGCGCATCTGGAGGGTCGCTCCGGCAACATGCATCGAACTGCCATTACCGGCGCTGCCATATGTCAGCTTTCCTGGATTTCGACGTGCCTTTTCCAGAAGGTCTCGCATGGTCTTAACCGAGGATTTGGCGGGCACCACGATGACCATGGGGCTCTCAGTCAGTTGAGTCACAGGTGTGAAAGCCTTCGCCGGGTCAATCGCTACTCGCTTGTAGAGATACGGATTGAGTACAAGTGGTCCGGGATTGCCCAAAAGGAGGGTATAGCCGTCGGGGTCGGCTCGTGCCACTGCTTCGTTCGCGAGATTCCCATTTGCGCCCGGACGATTCTCGATAACGATGGGCTGGCCCAACTGCTGCTGAAGCGAAGGTTGAAGAAGCCGGGCGACGACGTCGGAGGCGCCTCCAGGAGGAAACCCCACGACAAGCCTAATTGGTTTGTTGGGATACTCGGCGCCATGGGACAGCGGCGCAAAGGTGGCGGCAAAGGCCGCAGCGGCGAAGAGGCTAAGCCATCGTCGGTGCACGGGAATATCTCCTACTTTTAGAATGTACGGGCGAGCGCGTCCCCACCGGCATTGCAGCGCGGTGTGGAGGTGTTAGAGAAGAGCTGTGGGACCTACGCCTTTGGTGCGGAGACCAGCAAGCGGGATCTGAGGCTGTCTTTCAACGTTCGGATAGCCACCGCAATATTGCTAGTCACTGGGCTTAGCATCGATTGGGTGCGTAAACCGCGTACCGTCGCGATAAGCAAATGCGCTTCATCGGCTGCAACAATCTCCGAGCGGATCTCACCGGCCCGTTGGCCGGCTTCGATATGCCGTGTGATGGCGCGGTGCCAACGTGCGCTTATAGCTGCAAATGTGGGGCGTATTTGAGGTGCGGGTCCGATGGACTCGAGCATCAGCACAAAGAATGCTCGGGAGTTTACGGATGGGTTGTCCATGCCCTCCAAGTAGCAGTCGATCTCGCAAAAAATTGCACCCAACCCGGTTAGGCCGCGCATGCGCTCGAGGAGCCGCGCACGGTGGGCGTCAGCAATGTGCTTGATAAGCTCCTCCAGCAAACGGTCCTTCGTCCCGAATCGGTGCTGAACTAGGCCGCGGCTATAGCCGGCCTCGATTCCGGTGGCTTCAAGGGTAGTGTGCGTATATCCACGCTCCGCAATCAAGCGCGTAGCAGCTTCCAATAGCCGCCGGTCTGACTCCGCCACTCTTTCGGCTTGTGTACGGCGTGGACGCTTTAGCGAGGCCGCAGTTTGCTCGTTTGCATCGTCGTCGACGAGGGAGATTGGGCTGGTTTTCGTCATCATGCAGTGATTCTATTTACAAGCGGTGCGCACCGCAAGTTAACGATTCTAGGGGTAAACCAACATACTTGCGGTATGTACCGTAAGTATGTTCTGCGGAGTGGAACTAGCGATTTGGGTGCAGAAGTAGTGCCTTCGGATGCACTGGTGGACGTCAGCGCCCGTCAATAGCCGCTAGTCAAGGCGCAGCACGACCTGTTGAAAGTCGTTTGGACCGGGATGCTGAGGCTCTTCGGAGGAGAAAATCGCAATGATGTGTGAAGGGCGATTTCTGGAGGTTCGCAGTTGGCGAAAGGGCGCTGTCTTGGAGGTACGACTGGGGTTCGGCCAAGGGCGATGAACTACGTCATCGCCCAAACAAACTCATGCTGGAGTGACTTCGCGACAGGTCAAGCGCATGAACGTCTCCCGTAACAGATCGGCGCCTCCTGCGGTGGTCAGCCGCCGCGCTACAAAGCCATCCGGTCGCACGAGCAAGGCATCCCCGTTCGCGACAGCATAAAGCCGCTCGAACTTAGGCTCCTCGGCCGTGTAGTCGCCTTCGGGACCAATGGCTACCACTTCGATTGGAATGCCAGTTTCCACTTCAATCTTCGCGGCAGCGAGTCGCCACGTTGTCGCGTGTGCTCGTGCGGCTAGAAGCGTGAAGCCACGCCCCCATAAGTCAACGGTGGATACAACATGGCCAGCTCCATCGCGTAGCCAGACGTGAGGCGCCCGCACTCCACTGACGGTACTCTCGATGTAGTCGAGGATGGTATTTCTCGGAGGAGACGCGCCATCGCGCATCACTATCTTCGAGTGATAGGTGGTGCCAAACTGAAATCCAACATGGAGAATGCTTGACGCACCGTGGCGCTCTACGCCTTCGCGCAAGAACGTTTCGCCGACCGCGCTGAGCTTACCGTCACGTATTGCAGTAGGCTCGCCGACTAGTGTGCTCGCAACAATGGCCTGGAAATTCATCGCGTTGTAAGTCGCCGCTTTGACAGCTAGTTGCGCCTTAGGCTTGCGCTCAGCTTCATAGGTATCTAGAAGTTCGGCGCTGGCCAACCCGCGAACCACAAGCGCAAGCTTCCACGCAAGGTTGTTCGCATCCTGAACGCCAATGTTGGCCCCAAATCCGCCCCATGGCGAGTGCCAATGTGCGGCATCACCAGCAAACAGAACGCGCCCCTCGCGCCAATTTCGCAATAGCCCAGTGGTGTAGTCAAAGCGCCACGTTTTGACGATATCAATTGGAAGCTCGGGCATGCCGAGGGCGCCGCGGATTCGTGCTATTACGGCCGCAGGTTCTGGCAGGGATTCTTCGTCGTGTTTGAAACTGTAGCGCCATAGTTTTGTGTCCGGATGTTGGCTTCCGAACCAGCCGGCGTACCGAGGGTCGAGGATGAAGGAGTGAAAGTAGCCATCTCGGCCTAGCGTATTGGCGAGATCCGCGCGGAACTCTGTCAGCACCTGATTCCCAAACGTGGGACCATGGTCCTCCCCCTGCGCTGTACGGCTACGGATAAGACTGCGAGCACCATCGCAAGCCACGAGGTAGCTTGCGTCGATTTCATGTTGCCCGCCCAACTGATCTTGGACGGAGAGGCGTAGGCCATTAACAGTTGGTTTGACGTCGACGACTTCGGTCGCGAAACGCAGCGTTATAGACGGCCATTTCGCAGCCTGTCGTCGTAGCGCTGATTCATAATCGGATGCCGGAACCTTACGTGGTGTGGTCGGCGACAACTCGTGCCATTTGTTAGCGTACTCGTTATCTGAACCATCAGATTGCCTGACTTCGGCGACTGGCCCCAAGCCAACACGAAGATAGTAGCCTTGACCATTTGATTCGCTTAAAGGCCATCCGGCCTTGTCAAGTAGATCCCAGACACCCCATTGACGATAGAGTTCAGCAGTGGATGCGTGGACGGATTGTCCTTTGGGCAACGTTGTCGTGTGGGGCCGTTTCTCAAACAAGACTGTGCGAATTCCTTGGCGGCCCAGCAGGTAGGCAAGCGCAAGTCCGACGGGACCACCACCACAGATGGCGACATCGTATCCTTCGAGGCGATGTACCCCAGCTGTTAGCGTACTGCTACCGGGCGAGATCGTGCGCGCGTCCAGTTGGTAACTAGAATTCAGTCGATCGGTCATGCCGCGCTCCCGCTGCGGGTGAGTTGCAGTCGCGCCGGCTCTTTGATCCACTCAGACCAAGAACCTACATAGAGCAGGGGCGTTGGTTTCGTTGTCCGTGTCTGCTCCAATACAAGATATGTGAGCGCCGAAAGCACGCCACCTCCGCAGTAAATGATCACCTGGTGGACATCATCGGCTCCAACATCGGAGAGTTGGCGAGTCAGCGCTTCCGGACCACGAAGCGTGCCAGAGGGAGTCCACAGCGAAGAAGCGGGGATATTTCGAGCGCCGCGGATATGGCCTGCCTGGTAGGCGTCCTCATTCCGCGCGTCGATTAGCAGCGGAGCGGCTGAATCGCTCTCAAGTACTGCTAGAAGATTTTTGGCATCGATCTGTGCAAGATGACCGCCTCCGAGTAACAGTGGAGCCGTCGTAGGTCGCGGCGATGCCGTACCGCGTGCCACTGGTCCGCCTGCCGAAATCCATGCCTTTAGGCCCCCGTCGAGCACTCGGACTTTGGTTAATCCGGCCCAGCGCAGAACCCACCATCCCCTTGCCGCCAGTGCAGGGCTGGGCCCGTACACCACAATTTCAGTATCTATCCCCACGCCCCACACCGCTAGTTCCTGATTGAGGTCGACGAGATTTGGCAGTGGCAGGTTGCCGGAGAGTTGCGTAGGTAGGCCAGCGAACACATCCCGAATCTGCGCATAAACAGCGCCATAAATATGGCAGTCCTGATAGTTGCTGAGTTCTGCGGCAGGATCTCCTAGGCGAACATCGATGAATAGGCGATTGGGCGTGGGACTGTTGAGCAACGCTTCCGCACTTACAAGAGCGACGGAATAATCCGGAGGAGGGGCTTCGCGGGATAGGGGCATGGAGTGTTGATTTGCACGGAAAACGGACCCAGCATTTGCATCGAAAATTGACCCACCCTGGGTTCATGCTTCGTCTTGAGGCGGTG
>NZ_BBQI01000042.1 GCF_001652915.1 Cupriavidus sp. D384 | reverse complement strand
GCGCTCGCCTGCTGCCACTCGTCGCGCATCGTGGCGGCCATGGCGGCCAGCGTGTCGCGCCATGCCGTCAGGCGCTGCTCGTCGCGCGCGGCCAGTTCGGCCTGCAGCGAAGACGCGGCTTGCAGCAGGCGATCGATCTCGGCAACGGTGCCGGTGGCGTGGGTTTGCGC
>NZ_BBQI01000041.1 GCF_001652915.1 Cupriavidus sp. D384 | reverse complement strand
TTGCTTAGTCGAGGATCTTTGCCACAACGCCGGCGCCGACGGTACGACCACCTTCGCGGATAGCGAAGCGCAGGCCTTCTTCCATGGCGATCGGGGCGATCAGCTTGACGGTGATCGACACGTTGTCACCCGGCATGACCATTTCCTTGTCCTTCGGCAGCTCGATCGAGCCAGTCACGTCGGTCGTACGGAAGTAGAACTGCGGGCGGTAGTTGTTGAAGAACGGCGTGTGACGGCCACCTTCGTCCTTCGACAGGATGTAGACCTCACCCGTGAAGTGCGTGTGCGGCTTGATCGAGCCCGGCTTGCACAGAACTTGACCACGCTCCACGTCTTCGCGCTTCGTGCCGCGCAGCAGCAGACCCACGTTGTCGCCAGCCTGACCCTGGTCCAGCAGCTTGCGGAACATTTCCACGCCCGTGCAAGTCGTCTTCACCGTCGGGCGGATACCCACGATTTCGATTTCTTCGCCGACCTTGACCACGCCACGCTCGATACGACCCGTCACCACGGTACCGCGGCCCGAGATCGAGAACACGTCTTCCACCGGCATCAGGAACGTACCGTCAACGGCGCGCTCCGGCGTCGGGATGTACGAGTCCAGTGCGTCGGCCAGGTTCATGATGGCCACTTCGCCCAGCTCGCCCTTGTCGCCTTCCAGCGCCAGCTTGGCCGAACCCTTGATGATCGGGGTGTCGTCGCCCGGGAAGTCGTACTTCGACAGAAGTTCGCGCACTTCCATTTCCACCAGTTCCAGCAGCTCGGCGTCATCCACCATGTCGCACTTGTTCAGGAACACGATGATGTACGGCACGCCAACCTGACGGGCCAGCAGGATGTGCTCGCGCGTTTGCGGCATCGGGCCGTCAGCAGCCGAGCAAACCAGGATCGCGCCGTCCATCTGCGCAGCGCCCGTGATCATGTTCTTCACATAGTCAGCGTGGCCCGGGCAGTCAACGTGGGCGTAGTGGCGGTTGGCCGTCTCGTATTCCACGTGTGCGGTGTTGATCGTGATGCCGCGTGCCTTCTCTTCCGGCGCTGCGTCGATTTCGTCGTACTTCTTGGCGGCGCCGCCGAACTTCGCAGCCAGCACCGTGGCAATCGCTGCCGTCAGCGTCGTCTTGCCGTGGTCAACGTGACCAATCGTACCTACGTTCACGTGCGGCTTGGTCCGCTCGAACTTTTCCTTTGCCAT
>NZ_BBQI01000040.1 GCF_001652915.1 Cupriavidus sp. D384 | reverse complement strand
CCTACATCCCTCGACGATGTTCCCGTTCAGCATGACAGTCTCTCGCAAACTCTTGCGACACGGGCTAACCGCCGCATTGATCAACTTCACCGGGGCGTAGCTCTTGGCCGATCCAGCAGACACGACCGCGCATAGCTATCGCGGGCTAGTACTGTCCGTAAAGGTATTTCTTGAGGACTCCGATCCCGTGAAGTTCAGTACTGGCTGGGGCTATGAGGTATGCGTCGATGAGGTGCAGCACGGCACGCGCGTTTGGGGGCCGCTTCATTCAGGCACCCCCTATGAGTCGCATGGTGGCGCCGAACACGCAGGTGTTCAGCGAGGCCGTCTCGCCATCGACCTGCTGCTGGGCCTGCTGCAGGCTTCTTGGCGCTGATCTGGAGGCCCCACGCTCTGTCAGAAAGACTACGCCTGAGCCATGGCAGATCCCGCTGGAACGCATCCCAGCGGCGTTCGTCGATGAAGCCATGGAACCGAAGAATGGAACGCTGCAATGGAAA
>NZ_BBQI01000039.1 GCF_001652915.1 Cupriavidus sp. D384 | reverse complement strand
AAGTCTGGGTGTTTGGCGACTTCCAGTTTTCCAGACTCAGATCGGATGAACCACGGATACAACGTATTGAAGCTTCACACCTAGCGCACCGTGTCTTCGGCCTTGCGGTCCTTGTCGAGCGGCTCTGCCATCTTGCGGTGCTGCTCGGCAAGCAGGTCCGACGGCGTGATCGACGCAATGGCTGCCCGGAGCTTGTTCTGCCACCCGGTGACAACCTCGGCCTCGCCGCGCATCATGGCCTCGAAGCCCTGCTGGGCCACATCCGCCGGATCGTCCTTCTTCGACTCGCCAATGCGGGTGTCGAGCATGTCGGCGCGACGGAAGAACTCGGTCTCGGTGGCGCCCGGCATCAGGCATGTCACGCTGACATGACAATCGGCCAGTTCGTGGCGCAGCGCGAACGCAAAGGAATCCAGGAACGCTTTCGTGCCGTTGTAGACCGCCTGGTAGGTGCCCGGCATCAGACCCGCGATGGAGCCGGTGATCAGGATGCGACCGGCGCGGTTTTCGCGCATATGCCGTGCAACGCCATGCAGCAGGTACAAAGTACCCACCACGTTCGTTTCGAGCACGCGCGCAATATCGGAAAAATCCTGGTCGACAAAGGCGTGGCCCAGGCCTCGACCCGCGTTGGCACACAGCACATCGATGCGCCGCCCACGCACGCTTGCTAGTAATTCGTCCACGCCGGCGCGCGTGGACAGGTCCGCAACCAGCGATTCCACGGTGACGCCGCTTTCCCTCAGGGTGGCGGCGGCATCGGCAATCTGGGGTTCGTCGGCCACCACGATCAGGTCCATGCCACTGGTGGCGCAGTAGTGGGCCAGATGGAAACCGATGCCGGTCGACGCCCCGGTGACAATGGCAAGCGGGCGCGTGTCAGGAATGTCCTGCAGCCCCAGCTCGGCATAGTCTACATCGTTGCTTGACGAGTTCACGGCCACCTCCCTTGTCGGAACAAAGCTATCCGGCAGCGTGCAAGGGCCGTACCAGCGGCTATATAAATGGCTATACGACGACTCACCGCCGCGGGGCTGCCGGCGGCCATTACCGGCGTGCCAGTCACGTGCGCGCGGCTATTCGGCAAACAGGTCGGGGCCGAACACCTCGTAGTGGATATGTGCCTCGCGCACGCCCAGTTGCTTCAGCGCATCGTGCTGCACGCGCATGAACGGAATCGGCCCGCAGATGTAGTAGTCGGCATCCGGCAGCACAATGGCCGGCTGGATCTTGCCGACTTCGACAAACCCGGCATGGTCGTAGTCACGGCCCGCCACATCGTCGGGCAAGGGGCTGTCGTAGAAGACGATCAGCTTGAAGTTCGGCTGCGTGCGGGCCGTCTCGCGCAGGCGGTCGCGCATCGCATGCACCGCGCCGTTGCGGGCGCCATGCACAAACACCACCTGCCGGTCCGGGTCCTGGATGGCACGCTTGAGCATGCTGATCATGGGTGTCAGCCCCACGCCGCCGCTGATCAGCACAATTGGCGTTTTTGCGTGCACATCGATATGGAACGTGCCATATGGCGCCGCGACCTTGATCTGGTCGCCCACGGCCACATGATCGTGGAGCAGGTTCGACACGTAGCCGGCCGGCTTGCCCGCTTCGCGTTCCCGCTTCACCGAGATACGGTAGCTTCGCGCGTTGGGCATGTCGGACAGGCTGTACTGGCGGATCTGTTGCAGCCCCAGTGCGGGCACGTCCACCGCCACGCTGATGTACTGGCCCGGTTCGAAATTCAGTACCGGGCCGCCGTCCACCGGCTCCAGCACGAACGATGTAATCACGCTGCTCTCGGGCCGCTTGTCACGTACCACGAAGCTGCGCCATCCCGTCCAGCCGCCCGGCTGTGCCGCGGATTCCTCGTAGAGCCCGCTCTCCATGCCCATCAGCACGTCGGCCAGGTTGCCGTAGGCCTGGGCCCAGGCCGAAATAATCTCGTCCGTGGCCGCATTGCCTAGTACTTCCTTGATGGCGCCCAGCAAATGCTCGCCAACGATCGGATATTGCTCGGGCCTGACGCCCAGGCTGGCGTGCTTGTTGGCGATATTGCCAAGCACGGCCATCAGGCTACTGGGATCGTCGATATTCTCCGCATAGGCGTAGACGGCACGCGCCAGCGCCTGTTGCTGCTGCCCCTGTTCCTGGTGTGCCATGTTGAAGACGTTCTTCAGCTCTGGATGGGCCACGAACATACGCCCGTAAAAGCACTTGATGATATCGAGACCGTGCTGCGCCAGGACTGGCGCGGTGGCCTTCACAATCTCCTTGGTTTGTTGCGTCAACATGTCTTTCACTCCTGTCGAGATAAGGAGCGCGTCTGCGCGCAGCCAGCACGCAGAGGCTCTCCCGGCGCGCTGAGCCGGCTACCGGTCATCGCGATCCAGTACCTCGCGGACCTTTGCCGCGAGGTCGTCAAACGAAAACGGCTTGGTAATCAGTTGCACGCCGCGATCCAGGCGGCCCTGATGCACGATGGCGTTTTTCCCATATCCGGTGGTGAACAGCGAGCGGATGCCCGGCCATAGTTCAACGGCACGGGCCACGACATCGACACCGGTCATGCCACCGGGCAGCACGACGTCGGTAAAGACCAGGTCGACCCGGTGCCGTTCGAGAAACGCCAGCGCCGCCGGGCCGTTCCCCGCTTCGAACACTTCGTAGCCCTGCTCGCGAAGCACGGTGACCGTGTATTCGCGCACATCGGCATCGTCCTCGACCACCAGTACCGACTCGCCGCGCTGAATCGGCGCACCCGGGTACCCCGTTACCGGCTCGGGCGCCAATGCGCCTTCACCGAGACGCGGCAGATAGATTCGCACCGTGGTGCCCTGCCCCGGTTCCGAGTAAAGCTTGACGTGCCCCTTCGACTGCTTGACGAAGCCATACACCTGACTGAGCCCAAGCCCTGTGCCCTTGCCCTCGCTCTTGGTCGTGAAGAACGGTTCGAACGCCCGGGACAGCGTGATCGGGTCCATCCCGGTGCCGGTATCGCTGACGCTGATGCCGACATACTGGCCGGCAGCCAGATCGGTGTACCGCTCGGCGTAGGCCGGGTCGAGCGTCTCATTGGACGTCTCGATGACCAGATTTCCCCCTCCGGGCATCGCGTCGCGCGCATTGACCGCCAGGTTCAGCAGCGCGGCTTCCAGTTCGTTCGGGTCCACCTCGGCGCGCCAGAGGTTGCTGCCGAATACCGTCTGCAAGTGCACGGTTTCCCCCAGGGCACGGCGCAACAGGTCCTGCATGCCTTGCACGACCAGATTGAAGTCGAGCGGCTTCGGATCGAGCGGCTGACGGCGGGCAAAGGCCAGCAGCTTCTGGGTCAGCGCGGCGGCCCGCCGGGCGCCGGACATGGCCATCGACGCCGCACGGCGCTGGCGCGGCATTTCGTCGGGCAGCGTCCTGGACAGCAGCTCCAGGTTGCCCACGATGACCTGTAGCAGATTGTTGAAATCGTGGGCGATGCCGCCCGTGAGCTGCCCGACGGCCTCCATCTTCTGCGCCTGGCGCAAGGCTTCGGCGTTCTGCACCAGATCCGCCGTACGCCGCCTGACCTGGTCCTCCAGGTCGGCATTCAGCTCACGCAACGCCGCTTCGGCGCGACGCCGCTCGGCGATCTCGCGTTTGGTCTCCTCGTACAGCCTGACGTTGTCGATCGCCACTGCCGCCTCGCCCGCCAGCCCGCTCAGGCTCATCTCGGAACTTTCGGTGAACACGCCCGGTGTGGCATGTCCGAAGAACAGGCCGCCCAGCACGCCGCCACCCCGCGAAATAACCGGAACGGCAAGGTAGCTTCGCACCGGAAGGTGCCCTTCCGGCATGCCCGCATGCGGCGCGTTGTGACCGTAGCGCGGGTCGCGCGTGATGTCGGCCGACCGTACGATGCCCTCGCCAGCAAACGTCGGCGCAAACACGGCGGTGTTGCGCGGCATCGGAAATTTCGAGAACCGCTCGCGCGGCACGCCCGAAACGGTGTAAAGCATGTAGCTCTCGCCGAACGCATCGACCATGTTGTAGAAGAATGCGCCAAACTGCGCGCCCGTCAATGCCACCCCGACATCGGTCACGGTCTGCAGCACTACGTTCAGATCGGTCTCCCGGGCCAGCGCCGTGCCCGCCCGGTTCAGGATCTCCAGTGCGCGGGTCTGCTCCCGCAGCGCCGCTTCCACGTCGCGATGTTCGGTCCGGTCGCGCAGGATCTTGACAAGTCCGGCCTCTGGGCGGCCTTCGAGCAGCGGCTTCATCTCCCCGATGGCCCAGAACCGGTCGCCGCTCTTTCTGAGCCGCCACCCTTCCGTGCCGCCGATGCCATGCGCAAGCGCGTCGGCAATTTCCTCGCGAAGCAGCCACCCGCCGCCCTGGTCATCAGGAAACACCCGGCTTAGCGACTGGCCCAGCATCTCCGGCTCGGTCCAGCCCAGGATGGCGCTCGCCCCTTCGCTCCAGCCGGTGACAATGCCATCCGCATCGAGCGTGATGATGGCCGTCTCCACGGCGCTATTAAGAATACGGCGATACCGGTCAATCAGCGTGCGGTCGAGATCGCAGCTGAACATGTCGCTTGGATGACTCTCGGTGGAAAGCGGAATCGGCCCATTCGCGATAAGCGGCATTCTTCTCCCCTGTCGATTCTTCGCACGCCGGCGACGCTGTTTCTGATGAGATTGTAGGAATCACCTACGCCAGATCGGCGGTCGGTCATCGAAATCTGTCACAGTTCAGGCGCAATCGAGCAAAAAGATAAGAATGCGGCACTATCAGAGTGCGCGGGGCATTCTGGCTTGACCCGTTCAGTCGGATTCAGAACGCCAGTACCGCCATCACGAGCAGCGATACCCACATCAGCCCGGTGGCAAGCCAGGAGAATATGTGGACCACCATCGGCTTGCGGAAGGGCCCCACCACGGCCGACCGCCGTGACATCAACTGAAGCACGACCATCGCGGGGCACTCCGCGCCGAAGACCTCGGCAGGATCGCAGCCTTCGGCCGCTTCGTATTCAACCCCGGAATAGGAATATCGTGGCCCGCCCTAGAGGATTCGAACCTCTGACCGCTCGCTTAGAAGGCGAGTGCTCTATCCAACTGAGCTAAGGGCGGATGGCCCATTTGAAGACCTTGCCATTGCGGCAAGGCGTGCATTCTACCGCACTGGTTGCGCCATTGGAACGCGCCCGCGACGGCCTGATGAGGCCGTCGTTGTGAAGCACTACGCGCGACACGCTGGGTCGGAGAGCTACCCGGGATGCTTCTGCAGGATGAACTCGATGGCACACTCTGCGGTAGGTGTGCGGGTCTGGTCAAAGTCGCGGTTCAGCAGGCTTTGCCGCACGCCGATGTCGACGCGGAAGATCGAAATTGGCGACACCTGGTCGCATACGGATCGGACAAAGTCGATGACATTGATCGACACCGGCGACCAGGACTGCGCCTTGAACATCGTGAACGTGTGCTTGTGGTCGTTGTTGAAGCGCGAGGGCCAGTGGCCCTGCTCGTACAGGTCTTCGTCCGGCACCTGGATCACGAGATACCCACCGGGCTTTACCACCCGTATCCAGTGCCGCATCGCCACGGCCGGGTCCACCATGTGTTCCAGGCAGTGCGACGAGTAGACAAAGTCGAACGATTCATCTTCCACCCGCTCCAGGTACTGGGCATCGCCATGCTGCATGTCGAAGACGAAGACATGCTTCATCGCGGGGAACATGTCCCCGAACAGGGCGATGGAATCGATGCCGCCGCCGATGTCCAGGCCGTTGCCGACGAAGTACCGCGTGGCGTAGCGGGAATCATGCACCCGGCGCAGGATCGAGATCGATGTCGCGCCCGGTATGTTCTGGTGAATCTGCCTGGCCTGCTGGGCAGCGTGTTCCGGCTTGATAATGTCCATGGATGTTGGCGCAAGGCGCATTGCAGTGACCCGCACATCTATAGCATCGGCAAGCCGGGCCTTGAATCAGATTCCGACGAAACTGAAGTCGATCAGAACCGGGGTCCGGCGAAACAGGGGCGTGGCTGACCGCCTCAGGACGGCTCGCGCTCGCGCACGCGCGGGCGGCGCGGCATGCCGGTGCCCTCTGCCGTATCGTGCGATGACACGCAGTTGCGGCCCATCTGCTTGGCATCGTAGAGCGCGCGGTCGGCGCGCCGCATGACTGCGTCGGCATTCTCGCCGGCCTGCCGCTCGGCCATGCCTATGCTGACCGTATAGGCAATGGCATCGGGCTCGGACGGGCAAGGCGTGGAACGCACCAGCGCACTCAGGCGGACACTGATGGCACGGCCGGTTTCCAGCGGGGTGTCAGGCATGACGATCGCGAATTCTTCGCCGCCCAGCCGGCCCAGCAAGGCCCGCGCCGGCGCGGCCTTGCGCAGCAGGCCCGCAAAATGGCGCAGGACGCTGTCCCCCGCCAGATGTCCGTACAGGTCGTTGATGGCCTTGAAGTGATCGAGGTCGATGAAGGCCACGGTAAAAGCGGTGTGCTGGCGCTCGGCACGCTTGCATGCAAGCTCCAGTTCTTCCCAGAACGCGCCGCGCGACAGCACGTCGGTCAGGTCGTCATGGCGCGCGCGGCGCTCGATGATCCGCCGCAGGCGGTCGTGAGCCATCAACGCGAAGCTGACCGACAGGCCGACCACGCCGAATACAAAGCACAGTGTAATGTTGTCGCGCTCGTCGGGTGTCACCAGCGGATGCCCATCGACCAGCGTCGACAGCGGGGCCCAGGCCTGCGCGCCCGCAAACACCGTGCAGGCCAGCGCCACGAGCGTCAGCGACAGAATGGCCAGGCGCCCGGTGCCCCGCTTGGCAGGCAAACGTGGCACGACCACGCGGATCATCTCCAGCAACAGCAGCATCTGGATCAGCGATGAGCCAAGCATCAGCCCGGCCACGGCAGAGGGCGAGACCAGCACCGCCGATCCGGGCGACACGGCGCCAGGTGCCGAACCCGGCAACACGCCGGCGGCATGCAATGCCAACACCAACAGCATCGCCATTCCGGGCAGGTTCAGCACGGCCAGCACAATGGCCCGCCCCGGCTTGCCAACAAAATGCCGCGTGCCATGGACCATCATCGACAGCCCCGCGGTCAGTGCCAGTTCGGGCAAGGCGGCCAGCGGCCACTCCGGACGATATCCATGAATGGCCAGCAAGACTGCCGCCAGGGTCACCACCAGATCGCCGATGGCCCACGAGGTGAGCCCACTGCGCTCCATTCCGGCGGAGCGCCGCAACACGGCACAGACGATCGCCATCTGCAGCACGAACAAGGCCGCGATCAGCACTACCACCTGCGACTGAAACATCTTCATTCCCGTTCACAAAGGCATCGCCGGTGCTCCGCATGGCACCGGATTGCCTTCTGTTTGCGGCCTGCGAACAGCCGTCCTGTATTGTTTCCGCAGGTCCGGCAGCTTCGCGTCACGTCGATGCGCGGCATCGCGGGCGAAGCATGCTCAGGCACGGCTCTGGGCGCCCGCGTCGCAAGCGGGGCTGGCGTGCCATTGTTGTGATAGTCGGGACCAGGTCCGGGTGGGCACAGCATTGCCAGGCGTGAAGCGCCGGGTCGGACCGATACGGTGTGCGGATTATGTCAGTGCGCCGTACCAAGTCAAGCCAAATAAGATCCCGCCTGAAGCGGGGTACGCGCCCGCCACTTGCCCGCGTTGCAATCCTCCGCACGCCGCATTTGACCTGGCCGCATGTGTCGCGATAGAATCGCCGGCTTCGGAGCGTAGCGCAGCCTGGTAGCGCATCTGATTTGGGATCAGAGGGTCGTAGGTTCGAATCCTATCGCTCCGACCAGTATTTGCAGTGGTAAAAGGCAGACCGATCAAGGGCTTACGTTGAAAGACGTGAGCCCTTTTTCTTTGGTTCGAATACGCCCTGTTTTTCGGGCCGGCGGCATTCTGCAGGACAAAGGTTACGGAAACCACGTCGCCGGCTTCATCCGTGCGGTGGATGGTTCGCGCGGGATGGACATGTTCATCGCATGGACGGGCCCGTGCGGCAGCGCAGCATGGCTTGAGGCGCCTGCACATGGCGTTTGCGCAACAGTGCTGGCACCCATGCTGCGCCTGCGTAGGCGGTGTGATCGTGCTACAATCGCGCGTCAGTTCGGGGTATCTGAGCATGCCCTGTTACCCGGGAAAGCGCCGCCTGGCGCACTGGAAAACCGCCGGCCCGCCCTCATATTGTTCAGATATGACGGTGCGGATGCGTTGCCGGCCCCGGAAACACCTTGCCCGCTGTCCCCGTGATGTACACGGATGCGCCAGACGCCCGCGCAACCGCAAGTGGCAAGGCAATCGTCAGGGTCATCCGCGCCCCTTCTCGATTCTCTGACCCGCCTGGCTTCCAAGGTTTGCCAGCCCGTCAGCTTGCTTCCCGACGACGTATCGCGCGGCTGCCGCCATGGCGGCAAGACGTGGATGCGCGCGACCGGGCGCCCACAGGATACTCACCAACTTAACGCAGCTTTCGTGGCTGCCACAAAGGAAAACAGATTGGCTAAGGAAGAACTCATTGAATTTGGCGGCGTGGTGTCGGAAGCCCTGCCCGACAACCGTTATCGCGTGACGCTGGAAAACGGCGTGGAAATCTGGGCATACGCTTCGGGCAAGATGCAAAAGCACCGCATCCGCATCCTGGCCGGCGATCGCGTCACCCTGGAAATGTCGCCTTACGACCTGACCAAGGGCCGCATCAACTTCCGCCACAAGTCCTGAGTTCGCGGCGCGCAGCCGGTGCGCCGCTGTCACGCGGCTGACATCGCTGCTACCGACACTGACGGGCTATCCGTGGGCCTTGCCCACTGGATAGCCCGTTTTGTTTTTGGCGGCCCGGTCGCGCACTTGCGGCACGTGCCGTGCGTCACCATACTCAAGGCTCGACGAAGCCCCTGCCGAACATGAACCTGATCCTATGGCGTCATGCCGAAGCCGAAGACCTGCCGGATGCACTGAGCATCTCGCGCAGCGCGGATCTCCAGCGGCCGCTGACCCGCCGTGGCCGCAAGCAGGCCGAGACATCCGCCAACTGGCTGCGCACCCGCCTGCCCGCTGACTACCGCGTGGTCTGCAGCCCCGCCTTGCGTACGCGCGAAACCGCGGCGGCGCTGTCCGGTAACGCCGAGATCCTGGACGACCTGGCGCCCGGCGCCGACGTGGGCGCCGTGCTGGCCGCCATCGACTGGCCGCAGGGCAACGACCACACCGTAGTGGTCGGCCACCAGCCGTGGATCGGGCAACTGGCCAGTCTGCTGCTGGCCGGTCAGGAACTGCCGTGGAGCGTGAAGAAATGCGGCATCTGGTGGCTGGCCGGCCGCACGCGCGAGAACGAAGCCCAGGTCGTGCTGCGCGCGGTCATCCAGCCCGACCTCCTTTGAGCCATTTTTAGGACAACGGCGGCGGAAATGAGATTCTGCTGCCACAAATTCGACATCAGCGTGTTCTTTTGGACGATCGGCGATGTGCGCTAGCCGCAGCCTGTTCTATGGTTAAGGCTTGTGCCCGGCGACAGCGATGTGTCAGTCACGGAAGCGTCATCATCGGTTCATGGCGCTGTCACCCGGCCTATCTACATTGTTTCGAAGCCGTTTCGTCACCGAAAGGACACACTGATGCGAGACTTACCGACGCCTACCCAGCCGCTCTTCGACTCCTTGCCCACTGGCCTGACCGGCCAGTCGGCGCGGAGGCGTCTTCCTCGTCAGCCAGCACAACTCCAAACCCAAGCTCAAGCTCCGGCGCCTGCTTTCAGCGTGGCGTGGGCACGTCATCAGGACGAAGTAGCCGAGGCCCAGCGCCTGCGCTACAAGGTGTTCGCCGAGGAAATGGGCGCACGCCTGCAATCGTCGACCAACGAGACCGACGTCGACATGTTCGACGCCTACTGTGACCACCTGATCGTGCGCGACCAGGAAACGCTCAGGGTCGTGGGCACCTACCGCGTGCTGCCACCGCACCAGGCCAAGCGCATCGGCTGCCTCTACGCCGAATCCGAATTCGATCTGGTCCGCCTGGCGCACCTGCGCCCGAAGATGCTCGAACTGGGCCGTTCGTGCGTACACCGCGACTATCGCTCGGGCAGCGTGATCATGGCCCTGTGGGGCGGCCTGGGCGAATACCTGCAGCGCTACAACCTTGAATCGATGCTGGGCTGCGCCAGCGTGCCGATGAGCGATGGCGGCCACTACGCGGCCAGCCTCTATCGTCAGTTCGCCGAGAAGTCGCTGGCACCGATCGAATATCACGCCTTCCCGCGTGTGCCGCTGCCCGTGGATGACCTGAACCAGGCGCTCGACGTGGAGCCGCCCGCACTGATCAAGGGCTATCTGCGTCTGGGCGCCAAGATCTGCGGCCTGCCGGCCTGGGATCCCGACTTCAACGTTGCCGATTTCCTGACACTGCTGCGCGTGCGCGACATGAACCCGCGCTATGCCCGGCACTTCCTGGGCATTCAATCGGCCTGACGGCTGATCAGCAGCCCCCTCCCACCGGACGAAACGGCTGATCGATCCGGTACAGAAAGAAAAAACGGCGACTCAATTGGAGTCGCCGTTTTTCGTTGTGTGGTTGCCGGTCGCTGGTCGCTGGTCGCTGGTCGCTGGTCGCTGGTCGCTGGTCGCAGGCCGTTTCAGACGTAGACGACCTTGTAGCGCTTGCCCACACGCTCCCATTCGTCAGCTTCCTGCGCCAGGCTGTATTCCACCAGCGGATTGGCGTCGATCCACGATTTCGGCAGGCGTACCTCGAAGCCTTCGTCCAGCTCGTCCGACCGCTGCCTGACGTGGATGTGCGGCAGCTTCATGTCGCCACGCCGACGGCATAGCACAAACGCCAGGCGCAGGCTGAACAGCATGCGCCAGTCCACAAATTTCCCACTGCCGGAGAGCTTGCCCAACTTGCCCGCATGGCCCAGCAGCAGCGTCGCCAGGCGGGCCTGGTCGGTCTTGGAAAACCCGGGCATGTCCGCATGCGTGGCGATATAGGCAGAATGCTTGTGATAGCCGCTGTGCGAAATGGTCATGCCGATCTCGTGCAGGCTGGCCGCCCAGCCCAGCAGCGCCAGGTTGTCCTCGCGGCGCTCGTTGCGCGGCTCGGGAAACTGCGCCAGCAGATCGCGGGCTGCCTGTCCCACGCGTGTCGCCTGCGCACGGTCCACCGCGTAGCGGCGCATGAACTGGTCGACGGTCACCGTCCGCATGTCCTCGTGGTGGCTGCGGCCCAGCAGGTCGTACAGCACGCCCAGGCGCAGCGCGCCGTCCGTGACGTCCATGCGGTCGATATCGAGTTCGTCAAACACGCCAAGCATGATCGACAGGCCGCCTGGCAGCACCGGAATCCGGTCGGCCTTCAGGCCCGTCAGCTTCACGCGGTTGGTGTTTTCTGCCTTGATCAGCGCCCGCTTCAGCCGCTCCAGCCCTTCGCGCGTGATGCCGTGCTCGGATGTGCTGTCGTTCATGCCGTTCAGCTCGATCAGTTCGGCCAGCGCGCGCGCCGTGCCGGACGATCCTACGGCCTGCTGCCAGCCGGCCGCCTTGTACTGACGCACCAGCACCTGGATTTCGCGGCGCGCGGCCAGCTCGGCCTGCTTGAACGCGTATTCGTCGACGTTGCCGCTCGGAAAGAACTGACGGCTGTGCGATACGCAGCCAATGTAAAGGCTTTCCATCAGCTTGGACTGATAGCCGCTGCCAATGATGAATTCGGTCGAGCCGCCGCCAATATCGACGACCAGCCGGTTGCCCTGGCAGGCCGGCGCGTCATGCGAAGCGCCCAGGTAGATCAGGCGCGCTTCTTCCCGGCCGGCGATCACTTCGATGGGGAACCCCAGTGCGGCCTCGGCTTCGATCAGGAAGTCGGAAGCATTCTTGGCCACGCGCAGCGTGTTGGTGGCTACCGCGCGCACCTGCTCGGGTGCGAAGTCGCGCAGGCGGTCGCCAAAACGGCGCAGCGCGTCGACGCCTCGGCGGCGTGCCGGCTGGTCCAGATACTTGTCCGGCGTCAGGCCGGCGGCCAGCCTGACGGGCTCGCGCAGCGCGTCGACCTGGAAGATCTGGCTGGCGGGGCCCGAGGCGGTAGGCGTTTCATCCACCCGCCCGATCATCAGGCGGAAGCTGTTGGAGCCCATGTCGACGGCGGCCAGCAAGCGGGGATTCTGTGTCATTGCGTCAGTATTACGCGGGGATCGGCCCTGGGCGGGCCAAAACCCGAAAGATTATGTCCCTGTCATGTCTGCATCATGACAAAATCAAAGTGTCATCAAAATGACACGGATCTATGAAAAAGTCGCCTCATCGCCAAAATAAGGTCATAGACATGTCGACGACGCCGCCTGGCTCGCTCTGGAACCGCGAGCTGGGCATTCTGGAATTCAACGCGCGCGTGCTTGCGCAGGCCGCCGACCCCAATGTCCCCTTACTGGAACGGCTGAAGTTCATCTGTATCGTGTCCAGCAATCTGGACGAGTTCTTTGAGATCCGGATGGCCGGCCTGAAGGAGCAGATGCGGGACAACGCATCGGGCCTGACGCCCGATGGCCTCTCGTTCCAGCAGACCTACCAGCTTGTCACGGAGCGCACGCAGCGGCTCGTGGCCTCGCAGTATGACATGCTGCAGAACGTCATTTTCCCTGCGCTGGAAAAAGAAGGGGTGTTTTTTCACCTGACCGGCACCTGGACGGACGCCCAGCGGGACTGGGCACGCGACTTCTTCGTGCGCGAACTGGGGCCGGTCCTGACGCCGATCGCGCTGGACCCCGCACATCCATTCCCGCGCGTGCTCAACAAGAGCCTGAACTTCGTGATCGAGCTGTCCGGCAAGGACGCCTTTGGCCGCGACGCCGACCTGGCCATCGTCCAGGCCCCGCGCGCATTGCCGCGCGTGGTGCGCATGCCGGAGAAGCTGTCGGGCTATCCGTACGGCTTTGTGATGCTGTCGTCGTTCATGCAGGCGTTTGTCCACGAACTGTTCCCGGCCATCGACGTACAGGGCTGCTACCAGTTCCGGGTCACGCGCAATTCCGACCTGTTCGTATCCGAGGACGAAATCACCGACCTGCGCGAAGCGTTGCAAGGCGAGCTGCCTACGCGCCACTTTGGCGACATGGTCCGCCTGGAAGTGTCTTCCGACACACCCCCGGCCCTGGCGCGGCGCCTGCTGCTGGAATCGGGCCTGACCGAACAGGATCTGTATCGCGTGGGCGGCCCGGTGAACCTGGTGCGGCTGATGCAGATTCCCGACCTGGTTGACCGCCCCGCCCTCAAGTACCCGCCGCATGTGCCGGCCGTGGTCAAGGCCTTCCCGCCCGGCACGAGCATGTTCGACGTGATCCGCCAGCGCGATGTGCTGCTGCATCATCCGTACGAGAGCTTCTCGTCGGTGCTGGATCTGATGCAGGCGGCTGCCAACGACCCGAACGTGGTGGCGATCAAGCAGACCGTCTATCGCACCGGCAACGAGTCGGCCGTGATGGAGGCGCTGATGACGGCGGCCCGCAACGGCAAGGAAGTGACCGTGGTGGTGGAACTGCTGGCGCGCTTCGACGAGGAAACCAATATCAACTGGGCGGAACGGCTGGAATCGGCCGGCGCCCATGTGGTGTATGGCGTGGTGGGCCACAAATGCCACGCCAAGATGCTGCTGATCGTGCGGCGCGAGCCCGCGAGCCCGAAGGCCAAGAATGCCGTGCTGCGGCGTTATGTCCACCTGGGTACCGGCAACTATCATCCGCGCACCGCCCGGCTGTACACCGACTTCGGCCTGCTTACCACCAATGAGCAGGTCTGCGAGGACGTCCACCACGTATTCCAGCTGCTGACGGGCACGGCCGGCACGATCCGGCTGAACCACCTGTGGCAGTCGCCGTTCACGATGCACAGCAACCTGGTGGAGCATATCCGCGCCGAGGCCCGCAACGCGCGTGCCGGCAAGCGGGCGCGCATCATCGCCAAGATGAACGCGCTGCTGGAGCCAACCATCATCGACGAGCTTTACAAGGCGTCGCGCGCGGGCGTGAAGATCGACCTGATCGTGCGCGGGGTGTGCGCCCTGCGCGCCGGTGTGCCGGGCCTGTCGGAGAACATTTCGGTGCGCTCGATCGTTGGCCGCTTCCTGGAGCACCACCGCGTCTACTACTTCCACGCGGCGGGCGAAGACGTGCTGTACCTGTCCAGCGCCGACTGGATGGACCGCAACCTGTTCCGCCGCGTCGAAGTGGCCTTCCCCATCCTGGATCGCACGCTCAAGGCGCGCGTGATCAAGGAAGGGCTGCAGGTGCATTTGCGCGACAACGCCTCTGCCTGGATCATGGAGCCCGACGGCGAATACGTCCGCAGGCCTTCGCGGGCCAAGCTGCAGCGCGTCAGCCAGCACGAACTGCTGGTGAAGTTCGGCACCTGAGCCCGACCGGCTCCGCAATGGCAAAAGGCCGCCACCCTGCCGGGAGCGGCCTTTTTCACATGATGCGGAAGGTGTGCATAGGGCCGACGACTGCGGTGGCCCGCTGGCCCGCCGGCCCCACCGGCCCTTATGCCGCGTGCCGCGAGGCGTCGCCCAGTTGCGGCAGCGGCTGCGCGGCGTCCGGCTCATAGCCGCTGCGATCCACGGGAAATACGATGCGGAACGTACTGCCGCGGCCTACCTCACTGGTCACGCGCAGGTCGGCATGGTGGCGCGACAACACGTGCTTGACAATAGCCAGGCCCAGGCCGGTGCCGCCCGTATCGCGCGAACGGCTGCGATCCACGCGGTAGAAGCGCTCCGTCAGGCGCGGGATATGCTCGGGCGCGATACCCAGGCCCGTGTCGCTGACCGAGAACACGGAATGTCCATCGGTGAAGGTCATGCGGATGGCAATGCGTCCGCCATCGGGCGTGTAGCGCACCGCGTTCGACACCAGGTTGCCCAGCGCGGACAGCAGTTCGCCCTCCGCGCCGCGCAGTACCACCGCCGTATCGATATCGGTCTCGATGTCGTGCCGCCCTTGCGACAACGCCTCGGCATCGTGCACCAGGTGCGCGGCCAGGGCAGCCACGTTGACACGGTCGTGCGAAGGCGGCTGCGCGTCGGATTCCAGCTTCGCCAGCGCCAGCAGGTCTTCGACGATATGTTGCATCCGCATCGACTGCACCAGCATCAGTTCGATGTAGCGCTTGCGGTCTTCCTCGGAGACCGGCAGATCGCGCACCGTCTCCAGAAACCCGGTCAACACCGTCAGCGGCGTCTTCAGTTCGTGCGAGACATTGGCCACAAAGTCGCGCCGCATCGCCTCGGTGCTCTCGACCTTGGTAATGTCCTGCGTCAGCACGAGCTTGCGGTTTTCGCCATAGGGCAGGATCTGCACGGATGTGATGCCGCGCTTGTGCTCCCCCATGTCGCGCATTACCAGCGGTTCGTCGTAGCGCTCGCGCGTCAGGTAGTGGACGAACTCGGGCCGGCGGATCAGGTGCGTGATGCGCTGGCGCACGTCGCGCCGGGCGTTCAGGCCGAAGTGCTGCTCGGCCACGCCGTTACACCATTCGATCTGGTCGGCATCGTCAAGCATCAGCACCCCGTAGGGCGATGCCTGGATGGCCTGGATGAACCGGGTGTGCTGCTGCTCCACCTGCAGCACCTGGGTGCGCCAGCGCTTGACCAGCCGGTGCAGGCGGTAATACACCTCGCCCCAGAGCCCAAGTGCGCTCGGAATCTCACCGTAGGCCGGCGCGTCGAGCACCCGCCACAGACGGTTGATCTGGAACAGGTAGTACCCCAGCAGCAGGAACAGTGAAACGGAAAGGAAAAGCAGGCCGGGCACGGCGCCGGCTACGGCATACAGGCCCGCGGCAATCAGCACGAGACCGGCTAGGATGGCCGCAGAACGGGCCCAGATGACATTCATGCGAGGAGTAGAAAAGGTTCAGACTGCGTTCGCACTGCGACAGAGTCTGCCACAACATCGACCGCAGCGTTGCATTTAGCCGGCATTATCCGACATCGGCCGGCGCGGACCCCGCTGCTCCGCCGCCGGCCGGGTCCGGTCAGTGGCTGGGCGACCGCGCCAGGCGATAGCCGCTGCCCCGAACCGTCTCGATCATGTTGCTGTATCCGCCAGGGGTCAGTGCGGCACGCAGACGCTTGATGTGCACGTCAACCGTGCGCTCTTCCACGAATACGTGGTCGCCCCAGACCTGGTCCAGCAATTGCGACCGGCTATGCACACGTTCCGGATGCGTCATCAGGAAGTGCAACAGACGGAACTCCGTCGGGCCCAGGTCCAGCTTGATCGGACCACTGTCGTCCTGGCCGGTCACGCGATGCGTGGCCGGGTCGAGCCGCAGTCCGTTGATGGCCACCACGTCGTCGGTCAGCTGCGGCGCACGGCGGCGCAACACGGCCTTGATGCGGGCCAGCAACTCCTTCGGCGAGAAGGGCTTGGTCACGTAATCGTCCGCACCGGCTTCCAGGCCCATCACCTTGTCCTGCTCTTCGCTGCGGGCAGTGAGCATGATGATCGGGATCTGCTTGGTGCGGTCGTTGGTCCGCAGCTCCTTGGCGAAGGTCGCGCCCGACTTGCCCGGGAGCATCCAGTCCAGCAACACGAGGTCCGGCAGGACATCGCTCATCAGCGACAGCGCCTGCTCGGCGTTGTACGCACGAATCGGATAGTGCCCCGCGTGCTGGAGATTGACGGCGATCAGTTCGGCGATCGCCGGTTCGTCTTCGACAACGAGAATACTGCTCGGCATGTAATAGTTCTCCGCTTATCAGTGCTGGCGCGTTTTCAGCTCAACGCTTCGCGCTCCATGTCTTCGCGTGAGGCATGGCGTACGTCCGTGCCCTTCACGATGTAGATGATGAATTCGGCAATGTTCTTTGCGTGGTCGCCGATACGCTCGACGGCCTTGGCAATGAACAGGAAGTCCAGCGCCACCGAGATCGTGCGCGGGTCTTCCATCATGTAGGTAATCAGCTTGCGCACGAAGGCACGGAATTCCTCGTCGATGGCCTTGTCGTCCTTGACGATGCGGGCAGCCGCCACGGTGTCCAGGCGCGCGAACGCGTCCAGGGCCTGGCGCAGCAGGTTGATGGCCATCTCGCCGGACAGTTTCACTTCGGCGTAGTTGATGTTGTGCGCGGCCGCATCCTCCATGATGTGCTTGGTCCGCTTGGCGATCTTCTCGGCCTCGTCGCCGGCGCGCTCGAGGTTGGTGATCGTCTTCGAGATCGCCATCACCAGGCGCAGGTCGCGGGCGGTGGGCTGGCGGCGCGCGATGATGTTGCCGCAGTCGGCATCGATCTCGACTTCGAGCGCGTTCAGCTGCTGCTCGCGGACCATGACCTGGTCGGCCAGGTCACCATCGAAGTCGGCCAGCGCGCGCATGGCCATCTCGATCTGCGACTCCACCAGGCCACCCATCTGCAGCAGCTTGGTATTGATCGCGTTGAGGTCGGCGTCGAACTGGGTCGACAGGTGCTTGTCAGTCATGATGTTCTCCTGGCCGCTTTCCGAATGCTGGATATGTCCTGCAAAGCCGTTGCGGATCAACCGAAGCGGCCGGTAATGTAGTCTTCGGTTTCCTTGCGGTGCGGCTTGATGAAGATCTTCTCGGTCTCGCCGAACTCGATCAGTTCGCCCAGGTACATGTAGGCGGTGTAGTCCGAGCAGCGCGCGGCCTGCTGCATGTTGTGGGTCACGATCACCACCGTGTACTCGTCCTTCAGCTCGGCGATCAGTTCCTCGATGCGGCCCGTGGAAATCGGGTCCAGCGCCGAGCACGGCTCGTCCAGCAGCAGCACTTCGGGGCGGATGGCGATGCCGCGTGCAATGCACAGGCGCTGCTGCTGGCCGCCCGACAGGCCGTAGCCCGACTGGTGCAGCTTGTCCTTGGCCTCGTTCCACAGCGCGGCCTTCGACAGCGCCCACTCCACGCGGTCGTCCATTTCCGAGCGCGACAGCTTTTCGAACAGGCGGACCCCAAACGCGATATTGTCATAAATCGACATCGGGAACGGGGTCGGCTTCTGGAACACCATGCCCACCTTGGCGCGCAGCAGCGAGATATCCTGCTTGCTCGTCAGCAGGTTCTCGCCGTCCATGTTGATTTCGCCCTCGGCGCGTTGCTCGGGGTACAGCGCAAACATCTTGTTGAACGTGCGTAGCAGCGTCGACTTGCCGCAGCCCGACGGGCCGATAAACGCCGTGACCTTGCGGTCCGGGATCGACATGTTGATGTTCTTCAGCGCGTGGAACTGGTTGTAGTAGAAGTTCAGGTTCCGCACGTCGATCTTGGCGCGCACGGTATCGGGAATATCGATGACGGTAGAGGTCATGCTGATGTCTCGCTTGAATTCGGTAGTCAGGTCAGGCGTGATGCGTGGCGCCGCTTATTTCTTGAACAGGACGCGTGCGACGATATTCAACGCAAGCACCCCGATGGTAATCAGGAACACGCCCGCCCAGGCCAGTTGCTGCCATTCCGTGAACGGGCTCATGGCAAAGCGGAAAATCGTCACGGGCAGGTTGGCCATCGGCTTGTTCAGGTCGGCGCTCCAGAACTGGTTGGACAGCGCGGTGAACAGCAGCGGCGCGGTTTCGCCGGCGATACGGGCCACGGCCAGCAGCACGCCGGTCACGATGCCCGCATACGACGACTTGACCGTGATCGACATCACCATCTTCCACTTCGGCGTGCCCAGGGCCACCGCGGCCTCACGCAGTGCGTTCGGCACCAGGTTCAGCATGTTCTCGGTGGTGCGTACCACGATCGGAATCTGCAGCAGCGCCAGGGCGCACACGCCGGCCCAGCCCGAGAAGTGGCCCATGCGGGTCACCACCAGCGCGTAGACAAACAGGCCGATCACGATCGACGGCGCCGACAGCAGGATGTCGTTGATGAAGCGGATAAGGCTTGCCAGCGGCGACTTCTGACCGTACTCGGCCAGGTAGATGCCAGCCAGGATGCCCAGCGGCGTACCGACCAGCGTTGCCACGCCCACCAGCACGAAGCTGCCGAAAATGGCGTTGGCAAGGCCACCGCCGGCGGTGTTCGGGGCCGGCGTCATCTGCGTGAACAGGTCGAGCGACAGGCCGCCGACGCCCAGCGAGATGGTGGTCCAGAGAATCCACGCAAGCCAGAACAGGCCGAAGGCCATGGCACCCAGCGAGGCCGCCAGTGCAAAGGCATTGATGCGTCGGCGCGAACTCTGGAGCCGCGTGCGGACGGCTTCGGAATCGGGCCGGACGGCGGGAATGGACGAAGTGGACACGGCTTGACTGGCTTGGTTCATTTGCCACCCTCATTCTTTGCAAGGCGCAACAGCAGGATCTTGGACAGGGCCAGCACCACGAACGTGATGAAGAACAGGATCAGGCCCAGTTCCATCAGCGCGGCGGTATGCAGGCCGGCACCGGCTTCGGCGAATTCGTTCGCCAGGGCCGAGGTGATGCTGTTGCCCGGCGAGAACAGCGACACGTTGTCGAGCAGGTTGGTGTTGCCGATCACGAACGTGACGGCCATGGTCTCGCCCAGCGCGCGGCCCAGGCCAAGCATGACGCCGCCGATCACACCGGCACGCGTGTAGGGCAGCACCACGCGCCACATCACTTCCCACGTGGTGCAGCCGATGCCGTACGCCGATTCCTTCAGCAGCACCGGCGTCACTTCGAACACGTCGCGCATCACCGAGGCGATGTACGGGATGATCATGATCGCCAGGATCACGCCCGCGCACAGCAGGCCGATGCCCAGCGGCGCGCCCTGGAACAGCTTGCCGATCACCGGCACCTGCCCCACCGTATTGGCGAGCGGCTTCTGGAAATATTCGCCGAAGATCGGCGCGAACACGAGCAGACCCCACATGCCGTAGACGATGGACGGCACGGCGGCGAGCAACTCGATGGCGGTACCAAGCGGACGGCGCAGCCATACGGGCGACAGCTCGGTAAGAAACAGTGCGATGCCGAAGCTGACCGGCACGGCGATGATCAGGGCGATCAGCGAGGTGACCAGCGTGCCGTAGATCGGCACGAGCGCGCCGTACACATCGGCGGGCGGATCCCATTCGGCGGTCCACAGGAACGACAGGCCGTACTGCTTGATCGAGGGCCACGCGCTGATGGCGAGCGACACGATGATGCCGCCGAGCAGCAGCAGGGTGACAATGGCGGCGCCGCGGGTCAGGCCGCCGAACAGGATGTCGCCAAGGCGGCTGGGAGGCCGGACGGCAGGAAGATCGGACGTAGTCGCCATGATGGAAATCGGTAGGTGGAACAAGTGCTGCGGTGGCGCCACGGCCACCGCAGCCCCGCCACGCAGTGCCCGCCCCGCGCTCAGGCGGACCGGGCTTGCGTGCCGGGCCGTACTTCAGTACAGCAAAAGCTTAGTACAGCGGCTTAGTACAGGGCCTTGCCCGAACCGTCCTTGATGCTCTGCTTCCAGGTCGCGCGGATCTGGTTGGCAACGGCGTCCGGCAGCGGCACGTAGTCCAGGTCCGAAGCCATTGCACCGCCGCTCTTGTAGGCCCAGTCAAAGAACTTCATGACTTCCTGGCCCTGGGCCGGCTTTTCCTGCGTCTTGTGCAGCAGGATGAACGTGGCGCCAGCGATCGGCCATGCGGCCTTGCCCGGCTGGTTCGTCAGGATCTGGTAGAACGACTTGTTCCAGTCGGCACCGGCGGCAGCGGCCTTGAACGCGTCGTCGCTCGGCTGCACCACTTCGCCCGACGAGTTCTTCATCGTCAGGTACGTCATCTTGTTCTGCTTGGCATAGGCGTACTCGACGTAGCCGATGGCGCCATTCAGACGCTGCACGAAAGCGGCCACGCCTTCGTTGCCCTTGCCGCCCGTGCCGCCACCCGGCCAGTTCACGGTCGTGCCCTCGCCTACCGTGCTCTTCCAGTCATTGCTGACCTTCGACAGGTAGTTCGTGAAGATGAACGTCGTGCCCGAGCCATCGGCGCGGCGCACCGGCAGGATGTCCTGGCTCGGCAGCTTGGCCTTCGGGTTCAGGGCCTTGATCGCGGGATCGTCCCACTTCTTGATCTTGCCCAGGTAGATGTTGGCCAGCACGTCGCCGGTGATGGTCAACTCGCCCGGCTTCACGCCTTGCAGGTTGATCACGGGCACCACGCCACCGATCACGGTCGGGAACTGGATCAGGTTGCCCTTGGCCAGTTCGTCGTCCTTCAGGGGGGCGTCCGAAGCGCCGAAATCGACCGTCTTGGCGTTGATCTGCTTGATGCCGCCCGACGAACCGATGGATTGATAGTTGACCTTGTTACCCGTTGCTTTTTGGTAGGCGTCGGCCCACTTGGAATACACGGGCGCCGGGAATGAAGCGCCTGCACCGGTAATTTCCGCCGCGAACGCAGTACCCGCCACCACAATCGACACGATGCCTGCAACGGCAGTCTTGACCAGCTTCATATGTCCTCCAGAGAACATTGGTTGGGAATGACAAATTTTTGACAAGGCGAACTGTATGCCGCTTGTATGACAGTTCCATGACATCTCGAAATCTTCTTCAAAGACCCCGTCAAATGGCCGATATTCCCCACCCGTCACGAAACCGTCTTCTCATCGTGCTTTAATCGCCACTCCCCTGCCAGGCGCGCTTGCATCACCTCGACATGCGAAGGCTTGCCGGCGAATCGTCGGTTAATTGCTAAATTTTGAGAAAAAAACGCCACGGACCGGGCCCGTGGCGTCTGGATGCGCGTTGCGGTCCTTCCGGACCCAAGGGCAACCGTCAGGCAGCGCGCAACGCGTTGGCGAGCGTCTGCGCGGCGCGCTCGGCGGTTTCCACCTGTTCGGCTTCGACCATCACGCGCACCACCGGCTCGGTACCCGATGCGCGGATCAGTACGCGGCCACGGCCTTCCAGTTCTGGCTCCACCTGCTCGCGGGCAGCCTTCAGGCCAGGATGGCTCTGCCAGTCAAAGCCCTTCTCCACGCGCACGTTGATCAGCGTTTGCGGGAACAGGTTGACCCCATCCAGCAATTCGGCCAGCGTCTTGCCGCTGCGGCGCAGCGCGGCCAGCACCTGCAGCGCCGACACGATGCCGTCGCCCGTGGTGTGGCGATCCAGGCACAAAAGGTGACCCGAACCCTCACCGCCGAGCTGCCAGCCGCGCTTGTTCAGTTCTTCCAGCACGTAGCGGTCACCAACCTTGGCCCGCACGAAATCCACGCCCAGGCGCTTGAGCGCGAGTTCCACGGCCATATTGGTCATCAGCGTGCCAACTGCGCCTTCCACCTTCTGGCCGGACGCCTGGCGATCGCGCACGATCAGGTACAGCAGTTCGTCACCGTTGTAGAGACGGCCCTGTGCATCCACCACCTGCAGGCGGTCAGCATCGCCGTCAAAGGCCAGGCCGACATCCGCCCGATGGCTGCGCACGGCTTCCACGAGCTTTTCGGGGGCCGTTGCACCATAACCGGCGTTGATATTGCGACCATCGGGCTGATTGCCGATCGGAATGACCTCGGCGCCGAGTTCGTGGAACACGTGAGGGGCAATGTGGTACGCCGCGCCGTGCGCGCAGTCCACCACCACGCGCAGGCCGTGCAGGTCCTGCTCATACGGGAACGTGCTCTTGCAGAACTCGATGTAGCGGCCGGCAGCATCGTCGATGCGCTTGGCGCGACCCAGGTCTTCCGAGCGCACGCACATCATCGGCTCTTCCATCAGCGCTTCGATCTTTGCCTCGACTTCATCGGGCAACTTGTCGCCCGAGGCCGAGAAGAACTTGATGCCGTTGTCGTAGTAGGGATTGTGGCTGGCCGAAATCACCACACCGGCCGCCAGGCGCAGCGCGCGCGTCAGGTAGGCGATGGCAGGGGTCGGCAGCGGGCCGGTCAGGCGCACGTTGACGCCTGCGGCAGTGAAACCGGCTTCCAGGGCGGCTTCGAGCATGTAGCCCGAGATCCGCGTGTCCTTGCCGATCAGCACGGTCGGCCGGCCTTGCGACGTCTTCTGCCCCAGCGCCAGCACCTTGCCTGCGGCATAGCCGAGCCGCATCACAAAATCGGGCGTAATCGGCGCCTCGCCAACCCTGCCCCGTACGCCATCCGTCCCGAAATACTTGCGTGTCATCTGATCATTCTCCTTGCTGCCCCTGCGGGGCAACTGACTCGTGGCGGATCGCCCACCAGACCTTGAGGGCGTCCACGGTTTGTTCTACGTCATGCACGCGCACGATATATGCGCCTTTCTCGGCGGCACAGACTGCCGCGGCGATACTGGCCGCCACGCGGCCCTGCGGCGGCTTGCCACCGACGATGGCCCCAAGCGTCGACTTGCGCGACAGCCCTGCCAGCACCGGCAGCCCGTCGATCGCCAGTTCCGGCATCTGTCCGAGCAGGCGCAGATTATGATCCGGCGTCTTGCCAAATCCAAACCCCGGATCGAGCGAAATACGTGAATCGTCCACGCCCGCCGCACGCAGGGTTGACACCCGTTCGCGCAGGAAATCCGCGACTTCCGCCACCACGTCGACGTACTTCGGATTTTCCTGCATGGTCTGGGGATCGCGCTGCATATGCATGACACACAGGGCCGCCTGCCCTGCCGACACCGCTTCGACGGCGCCGGGCATGCGGAAGCCCCAGATATCGTTGATCAAATCGGCTCCGCCCGCCAGTGCGGCCCGCATCACCTCGGGCTTGTATGTGTCGATTGACAACGGTTTGCCGCAGCCGGCCAGCGCCTCGACAATCGGCATGACACGGTCGAGTTCCTGATCCAGGGGCAACGCCGCCGATCCGGGCCGGCTCGACTCCCCACCGATGTCGATGACGTCTACACCCTCGGCAATCATTTGCTCGGCGTGGCGCAGCGCCGCATCGCGCGAGGCGTGCTGGCCGCCATCCGAGAACGAATCGGGGGTCACGTTAAGGATGCCCATCACCAGCGGGCGGCGATTGCGGGCAAAGCGATAGCGCCCGCACTGGAAGAACTCGATCGACAAGATGTACACCTGAAAAACAAAAAGCCGGCGCACCAGGCACCGGCTTCGGAGGCTATCAGAATCCGCCGCGTTTGAAACCGTTGCAAACGGTCTGTTACGCGGCGGTGCAACCCGATTACACCGTATCGTCGACGCGCGCCGTGGCGGGCGCATTGGTCGGGGCTACGGGCGAACCACCCGGAGGCGTGCTGCCGCCACCGCTCGGACCCTGCAGGCCCCGCGGCGGGCGCGGCGGCTTGCCGGCCATGATGTCGTTCACCTGGTCGGCGTCGATCGTTTCCCACTCCATCAGCGCGTTGGTCATGGCTTCGACCTTGTCGCGGTTCTCTTCGAGCAGGCGCTTGGCCAGCGCATATTGCTCGTCGATGATGGTGCGGATTTCCCCGTCGACCTTCTGCTGCGTGGCTTCCGACACCGTCTTCGACGACAGCTTGCCGAACATGCCGTCCTGCTCGGTATCCACGTAGACCATGGCCCCCAGCGAGTCGCTCATGCCGAAGCGGGTCACCATGTCGCGGGCGATCTTGGTGGCACGTTCGAAGTCGTTCGAGGCACCGGTGCTCATGGCGTTGAGGAAGACCTCTTCGGCAGCGCGGCCGCCGAACAGGATCGCGATTTCCTCAAGCATGTTGTCCTTGTACTTCGAGTACTTGTCGTGCTCCGGCAACTGCCAGGTCACGCCCAGCGCCCAGCCACGCGGCATGATCGTGACCTTGTGGACCGGATCGGCCTTCGGCAGCAGCTTGGCAACCACCGCGTGGCCCGACTCGTGGTAAGCCGTGGCCTTGCGCTCCTCCTCGCGCATGACCGTCGACTTGCGCTCCGGACCCATGTAGATCTTGTCCTTGGCGTCCTCGAAGTCCTGCATGTCCACCACACGCTTGTTGCGGCGGGCGGCAAACAGCGCAGCTTCGTTGACCAGGTTGGCCAGGTCGGCGCCCGAGAAGCCCGGCGTACCGCGTGCGATCACCGATGCATCCACGTCGTTGCCGATCGGCACCTTGCGCATATGCACCTTCAGGATCTGCTCGCGGCCACGGATGTCCGGCAGGCCCACATAGACCTGGCGGTCGAAACGACCCGGACGGAGCAGTGCCTTGTCCAGCACATCGGCACGGTTGGTCGCGGCGATCACGATGACGCCCGAGTTGGCCTCGAAACCGTCCATCTCGACCAGCATCTGGTTCAGCGTCTGCTCGCGCTCGTCGTTACCGCCGCCCATGCCGGCGCCACGGTGGCGGCCGACCGCGTCGATTTCGTCGATGAACACGATGCAGGGGGCCTGCTTCTTGGCGTTCTCGAACATGTCGCGCACGCGGGCAGCACCCACGCCGACGAACATTTCCACGAAGTCAGAACCCGAGATGCTGAAGAACGGCACCTTGGCTTCGCCGGCGATGGCACGCGCCAGCAGCGTCTTGCCGGTACCCGGAGGGCCCACCAGCAGCACGCCGCGCGGAATGCGTCCGCCCAGCTTCTGGAATTTCTGCGGGTCCTTCAGGAAGTCGACCAGTTCGACCACTTCTTCCTTGGACTCGTCGCAACCGGCCACATCGGCGAAGGTCACGGCGTTCTGGTTCTCGTCGATCAGGCGCGCGCGGGACTTGCCGAACGAGAAGGCGCCGCCTTTCCCGCCGCCCTGCATCTGCCGCATCATGTAGAACCAGAAGACGATGATCAGAAGCGTCGGTCCCAGGTAGTACAACGCCTGGACCAGCACGTTCGGCTCGTCGTCGGCCTTGCCGGTCACCTGGACGCCGTACTTCATCAGGTCGCCGACCATCCAGATATCACCCGGCGAGATGATGGTGTACTTGGGGCCTTCCTTCGGGGAGACCACCAGGTTACGGCCCTGCACGTCGACGCGCGACACCTTGCCGTTCTTGGCGTCATCCATGAACTGCGAATAGGTGACCCCGTCCTGGGCACGCGGTTTGTCAAACTGCTTGAAGACGGTGAACAATACCAGCGCGATCACGAGCCAGATTGCCGCCTTTTGAAACAGGTTGTTATTCAAGGCCGAACTCCTTTGCAATTGCCTTGCCAACGGATAGCTGCATTGCATTGTAATGCAGCGCCCGCCCCCACAGGGAAATCTGATTCTATGAGCCTGATAGTGCCCGAGCCGCCAGCTCCGGGCAAGCGGGGCGATCCCCGGAACAAACCCGGATACCCCTGCTTTCGTGGGGGTGGCCGTACACCGTCATGCATCCTGTCAGTCCACTGATTTCAGGTAACGCCCAAGAATGAAGGTTTCTGAAGACTTGTCGCGCGACGCCTTGGGCTTGCGCTTGGCGACAACCTTGAACTGACGCTTGAACTTCTCAACGATCTGGCTGTAGCCGGACCCGTGGAAGCACTTGACCAGCAGCGACCCCTCGGGCTTCAGGTGGGCCTGGGAAAACTCCAGCGCCAGATCGCACAAATACTCGATCCGCGCCGAATCCGCCGACGCCACACCGGACAAATTGGGGGCCATGTCCGAGATAACAAGGTCGATTCTCGACCCGCCCGATGCCTCCAGCACCACCTTTTCCAGTTCCCGGAACACTTCCTCCTCCCGGAAATCGCCCTGGATAAAGATTACGTCGGCCACCGGCTCCATCGGGAGGATGTCGATGGCCACCACGGCGCCGTCGATCTTGCCGTCCGTCGCGCGGGGCGAAGCCGCCAGCTTGTTGCGGGCATACTGGCTCCAGCTGCCCGGCGCGGCACCCAGGTCGACAATGACCTGGCCGGGTTGGATCAGCTTGTCCTGGTCGTCGATTTCCTTGAGCTTGTAGGCCGCACGGGCGCGATACCCCTCGCGCTGCGCCATCTTCACGTAGGGATCGTTAATGTGGTCGTGGAGCCACGACTGGTTGAACTTGTTCTTGCCCTTGGCCATTAATGAGACTTGCCTTCTTGCTGGGAAATCCGGCTGCACGGCCACAATTCAAGGCCGAAAGCAGGTTTTTCTCCCGATTTGGTGATCTTTGCCGCCTCCCGGCGACCTTTTTTCGCATGGTTGACGGATAATACGCGCCAATCCGAAATTTGCTGCTCCAATGCCCGCTCTACAACTGATCTCTGCCCAACGTTCCGAACTGCGCTCGCGCGCCCACGGCCTCAACCCCGTGGTCATGATCGGCGCCGAAGGCCTGACCCCCGCCGTCCTGGCCGAAATCGACCGCAGCCTCGCGGCACATGACCTGATCAAGATCCGGGTGTTCGGTGACGAGCGCGATACGCGCATCGCCATCTACGAGGCCATTTGCGACGAACTCGACGCTGCGCCGATCCAGCATATCGGCAAGCTGCTGGTCATCTGGCGTCCGGGCCCTGCCCGCCTCAAGGAAAACCAGCCGGACGACATGGGTGCCGCCCGCCGTCGCCTGGGTACGGGCGCCGCCCCGCGTACCGTCATGGTTCGCAAGGCCACCGGCTCGACCCAGCGCCGCGCGCCCCGCACCGCCGTCAAGGTGCTCGGCAATGAACGCGTGACCCAGGCCGGCAACGTCAAGCGCGCTCGCGCACGCCCGTCCAGCCAGAAGAAGAAATCACTGGGCTGACCGGCAGGATCAGATTGGCTGCATGCCAATCGGTTCCCATGACCCAGCAAGAAAGGCGGCCATGGCCGCCTTTTTCCTTTTCCGGGGTCTTCCGGGCCTTTCCGCCGCTTACTCTCCAGCCGCTCGCGGCGCGCTGGCGCGCCACACCAGCACCAGGGCCAGCAGGCTTTGCAGCAGGTAGAACACGCTCGACACGCCATGCAGCATGCCGAACTGGCTCTTGTACGGCGAATCCGAAACACCCAGGTTCAGCGCCTGCGCCTTGACCTTGAGCCCTTCCATGAACGGCTGCAGGCCGAAATAACCCGCCAGCACGCACACCAGCATCGACAGCACGATCCAGCGCAGGGCCCGATAACGCGCGGCGCCGCGGCGAATCAGCACATTACACAACACCAGCTGCAGCACACCGATCGTCACGCCGAGGATAGCCTCATAGCGGAACAGGTGTCCCGCAATCATGCCGGCCGTCTCGCGGCTGGGCAGCACGGCGAACAGCGTCGGTGCCACCATGTAACCGACAGTCCACAGGCTCCCCGCCCAGACCACGGTCAGCAGCAGGAAGATACGGTGCGGCAGCGGCGGCAGATTCGAGTACGAAGACGAGAACACCCGTGCCCCGCCGCGTCAGATGTAGCGGACGGTGATGACTTCGTATTCGCGTTCACCGCCCGGAGCCAGCACGATGGCGACATCGCCCTCGAACTTGCCGATCAGGGCGCGCGCGATCGGCGAGCTGACCGAAATCTTGCCACTGTCCAGATCGGCTTCGTCGTCGCCGACGATCTGGTAGCTCACGGCGCTGCCCGATTCCAGGTCTTCCAGGTCCACGGTGGCACCGAACACGATGCGGCCGTCGGTGTCGAGCTGGGTCGGGTCGATAACCTGGGCGGCGGAGAGCTTGGCCTCCACTTCCTGAATACGGCCTTCGATGAATGCCTGCTTTTCCTTGGCAGCGTCGTACTCGGCGTTTTCCGACAGGTCGCCCTGGGCACGTGCCTCGGAGATGGCATTGATCACCGCAGGACGTTCGACGGCCTTGAGGCGCTGCAGCTCTTCCTTCAGGAGTTCGGCGCCGCGCTTGGTAATCGGAATGGTGCTCATTGTCTCGTTCAACAAAAAAATGAGCCGCAGCGGAGCTGGAACCATGCTCCGGCAGCAATTCTGCCGGTCAGCACTTCCGCTCGACCGCGGCTTTCAGATGGGATCGAACCGGCACCGGGGCACGGATCGATCAGCGAATTCGACGTAGTTTAGGCCAGAACCGCCGCCGGTATCAACCCGGCGGCAGCGCTGCGGCACGGGGGCGTTTCCCCGCACCGCAGCATAGGCGGCACTCGACCGGCCTGGATCAGGCCAGTTGCTTGTGCAGGCCTTGCAGGTCGTAGACCTCCAGGCTTTGCATGTGCTTCAGGCCTTCCACGGCGGCGTTGGCGCCGGCGATGGTGGTGTAGTACGGCACGCGGGCAGCCAGCGCGGCGATACGGATCGAACGCGAATCGGCGATTGCCGTGCGCGTCTCGTCCACGGTCGTGAAGACCAGGGCCAGTTCGCCGTTCTTGATCATGTCCACGATGTGCGGACGGCCGTCCTTGACCTTGTTGACCACGCGGACCGGGATGCCGGCAGCCTCGATGGCCGAAGCCGTACCGCGCGTGGCAACGATCGGGTAGCCCAGGTCGTGCAGCATGCGGGCCACGGTCACGGCGCGCGGCTTGTCGCTGTCCTTCACCGTGATCAGCACGGTGCCCTTCTCGGGCAGACGCGAACCGGCAGCCAGCTGGCTCTTGAACAGCGCTTCGCCGAACACCTTGCCCACGCCCATCACTTCGCCGGTGGAACGCATTTCAGGTCCGAGGACCGGATCCACGCCCGGGAACTTGTTGAACGGGAACACGGCTTCCTTGACGCTGAAGTACGGCGGCACGACTTCCGCGCCAATGCCTTGCGAGTCCAGCGACTGGCCGGCCATGCAGCGCGCGGCGATCTTCGCCAGCGACAGGCCGGTAGCCTTCGACACGTACGGCACCGTGCGCGACGCACGCGGGTTCACTTCCAGCACGTAGACGATGTCTTCGCCGTTCTTCTGCTGGATGGCGAACTGCACGTTCATCAGGCCAATCACGTTCAGCGCCTTGGCCATCGCGGCGGTCTGGCGCTTCAGTTCGTCGACGGTCGCCTGCGACAGCGAGTACGGCGGCAGCGAGCAGGCCGAGTCGCCCGAGTGGACGCCAGCCTGTTCGATGTGCTCCATCACGCCGCCGATGAACACGCGCTGGCCGTCGCACAGGGCGTCCACATCGCATTCGATCGCGTCGTTCAGGAAGCGGTCCAGCAGCACCGGCGAATCGTTCGACACCTTCACGGCCTCGCGCATGTAGCGCTCGAGGTCGCGCGGCTCGTGCACGATTTCCATGGCGCGGCCACCCAGCACGTACGACGGACGCACCACCAGCGGATAGCCGATTTCCTCGGCCAGGCGCAGCGCTTCGTCCTCGGCACGGGCCGTGCGGTTCGGCGGCTGGCGCAGGCCCAGGTCCTGCAGCAGCTTCTGGAAACGCTCGCGGTCTTCCGCGGCGTCGATCATGTCCGGGCTCGTGCCGATGATGGGCACGCCGTTGGCTTCCAGGTCCAGCGCAAGCTTCAGCGGGGTCTGGCCGCCGTACTGGACGATCACGCCAACCGGCTTTTCCTTGTCGACGATTTCCAGCACGTCTTCAAGCGTCAGCGGCTCGAAGTACAGGCGATCCGAGGTGTCATAGTCGGTCGACACGGTTTCCGGGTTGCAGTTGACCATGATGGTCTCGTACCCGTCTTCGCGCAGTGCCAGCGCGGCATGCACGCAGCAGTAGTCGAACTCGATACCCTGGCCGATCCGGTTCGGGCCACCGCCCAGCACCATGATCTTCTTGTTGGTGGTCGGGTCCGCCTCGCACTCGCCATGCTCGGCTTCGTACGTGCCGTACATGTAGGCGGTGTTGGTGGCGAACTCGGCCGCGCAGGTGTCCACGCGCTTGTAGACCGGGCGCACGTTCTGCGCCAGGCGCGCCTCGCGCACGGCCTTGGCGTTGGTCTTGAGCAGCCTGGCCAGGCGGCGGTCAGAAAAGCCCTTCTGCTTCAGGAAGCGCAGCTCGACAGCCGACAGGCTTTCCAGCGTGCGGTTGCGTACCAGGCCTTCGGTCTTGACGATGTCTTCGATCTGGGCCAGGAACCACGGATCGATGTCGGTCTCGGCGTAGACCTCTTCCAGCGACATGCCCAGGCGGAACGCGTCGCCCACGTACCAGATACGATCCGGGCCGGCTTCGCCGATTTCCTCGACCACTTCGTCGCGGTCGGTCGACTTCTCGTCCAGGCCGTCCACGCCCACTTCCAGGCCGCGCAGGGCCTTCTGGAACGATTCCTGGAAGGTACGGCCCATGGCCATCACTTCGCCCACCGACTTCATCTGGGTGGTCAGGTGGCTGTCGGCAGCCGGGAATTTTTCGAACGCGAAACGCGGCACCTTGGTGACCACGTAGTCGATCGACGGCTCGAACGACGCCGGGGTCTGGCCGCCGGTGATTTCGTTCTTCAGCTCGTCCAGCGTGTAGCCCACGGCCAGCTTGGCCGCGACCTTGGCGATCGGGAAGCCCGTGGCCTTCGAGGCCAGTGCCGACGAACGCGACACACGCGGGTTCATCTCGATCACGATCATCCGGCCATCCTTCGGATTGATCGAGAACTGCACGTTGGAACCGCCGGTGTCCACGCCGATCTCGCGCAGCACGGCCAGCGAGGCGTTACGCAGGATCTGGTATTCCTTGTCGGTCAGCGTCTGGGCCGGGGCCACGGTGATCGAGTCACCGGTGTGGATGCCCATCGGGTCCAGGTTTTCGATCGAGCAGATGATGATGCAGTTGTCCGCCTTGTCGCGGACCACTTCCATCTCGTATTCCTTCCAGCCGAGCAGCGATTCCTCGATCAGCAGCTCGCGCGTGGGCGACAGGTCCAGGCCGCGCTTGCAGATCTCTTCGAACTCTTCGCGGTTGTAGGCGATGCCGCCGCCGGTGCCGCCCAGCGTGAACGACGGGCGGATCACGATCGGGTAGCCGGCAGTGCCGGTTTCCTGGGCGATGCGCGACTGCACGGCCACGGCCTCGTCCATCGAATGGGCGATACCCGACTTGGCCGAACCCAGGCCAATCTTGGTCATCGCATCCTTGAACTTCTGGCGGTCTTCGGCCTTGTCGATGGCTTCCGGCGAGGCGCCGATCAGCTCCACCTTGTACTTGTCCAGCACGCCATGGCGATGCAGGTCCAGCGCGCAGTTCAGCGCGGTCTGGCCGCCCATGGTCGGCAGGATGGCGTCCGGGCGCTCTTTCTCGATGATGCGCTCGACCACTTCCCACGTGATGGGCTCGATGTACGTCACGTCGGCCGTGTTCGGGTCCGTCATGATGGTCGCCGGGTTCGAGTTGACCAGGATGACCTTGAAGCCCTCTTCGCGCAGCGCCTTGCAGGCCTGTGCGCCGGAGTAGTCGAATTCGCACGCCTGGCCGATGATGATCGGGCCTGCGCCGATGATTAGGATGCTCTTGATGTCTGTGCGCTTTGGCATTGCACGCTCTCTTTGTTGGCCGGCCCGCAAGTTCCCGCGGCCCGTACCGGATATCAGGTTTTGGATCGTCAGCCCAGGGTGGCCGTGGCCAGCTTGGCACCGAAGCCGATGAACATCGCGCCGACCCCGCTCGACATGCCTGCGGACAGGCGCCGGCGGCGGCGGAACGCATCGGCCAGCCGCGCGCCCACGAAGATGATCGTCGTCAGGTACGCGAAGCTGCAGATCTGGCAGACCAGCCCCAGCGCCACGAACGACAGCGCCGGATACGCGAACTGCGGATCCACGAACTGGATGAAGAACGAGATAAAGAACAGGATGGCCTTCGGGTTCAGCAGGCTGATGACCAGCGCCTTGGTGAACGGGTTCGCAGACCTGTCCACGGGCACGGCCGCCTGCGCCGCAGCGCTGTCCGGGCTTGCCGGCTTCGACCAGTTGCGCACTGCCCCGCGCAGCATCTGGAAGCCGATCCAGCCCAGGTAGCCGGCGCCCACGTACTTGATCACGTGGAACAGCGCCGGGCTGGCCTTGAGCAGCGAGGCCACGCCCGCGGCCGACAGCACCATCAGGATGGCATCGCCCACGAACACGCCGCACGCGCCCTTGTAGCCGGCACGCACGCCGCGCTGGGCGGCCACCGACAACACATACATCGAGTTCGGCCCCGGCAGCAGCACGATGAAGATCGTGCCGAGCACATAGGTCCAGAAGTCGGTGATGCCGAAGCTGGCGTGCATGAAAGCAGTCATGTCGGGCAGGTCCTGTTCAGGTCTCTCGAAAGCGTCATCTCGCCGCGTCAGGCAGCCGCCTTGGCGCGGGCGTCCTGCATCAGCTTCGTGAAGCGGTCGAACAGGTACGCGATGTCATGCGGACCCGGCGACGCTTCCGGGTGACCCTGGAAGCAGAAGGCAGGCTTGTCGGTCAGCGCGAAGCCTTGCAGCGTGCCGTCGAACAGCGACGTGTGCGTCACACGTGCGTTGGCCGGCAGCGTCGACGCATCGACGGCGAAACCGTGGTTCTGCGACGTAATCACCACACGGCCATCGTCGTGATCCTTGACCGGATGGTTCGCGCCATGGTGGCCCGTGCTCATCTTGAGCGTCTTCGCGCCCACGGCCAGTGCCATGATCTGGTGACCCAGGCAGATGCCGAACGTGGGGATGCCGCGGGCGATGAACTCGCGCGTGGCGGCGATGGCGTAGTCGCACGGCTCGGGGTCGCCAGGGCCGTTCGACAGGAAGATGCCGTCCGGATTCAGCGCCAGGGCATCGGCCGCGCTGGCTTGCGCCGGCAGCACCGTCACCTTGCAGCCGCGCTCGGCCAGCATGCGCAGGATGTTGAACTTGACGCCGTAGTCATAGGCCACCACGTGGAACTGCGGCTTGTCCTGCTTGCCGTAGCCTTCGCCCAGCTTCCATTCGGTCTGGGTCCACTCGTACGGTTCCTTGACGGACACGACCTTCGCCAGGTCCATGCCCGACAGGCCCGGGAACGAGCGCGCCAGGTCGATGGCCTTCTGCACGTTGTCCTCGCCTGCCAGGATGCAGCCGTTCTGGGCGCCCTTTTCGCGGAGGATACGGGTCAGCTTGCGGGTATCGATACCGGCGATCGCCACGACCTTTTCCTGCTTCAGGTAATGGGCGAGCGTGTGTTCCTTGCGGAAGTTGGAGGCCAGAAGCGGCAGATCCTTGATGATCAGGCCGGCGGCATGGACTTTCGTGGCTTCTACATCCTCAGGATTGACGCCGTAATTGCCGATATGCGGATACGTCAGCGTGACGATCTGCCGGGAATAGCTCGGGTCGGTGAGGATTTCCTGATAACCGGTGATGGCGGTGTTGAACACCACTTCGCCGATCGTATGGCCGGAAGCGCCGATGGAATAGCCACGAAAGACCGTGCCGTCTGCAAGCGCGAGGATGGCGGACGGAAAAGACGGTAACACGGGTAGGCTCCTGCTGGACTCACCCCGTGACCGACCTGCTCAACGCCTCGTGCCCCGTGGGCGGCCCATTGAAGGGACCGGCTGGCGCATGGCTTTTTCATCACTTTTTTGCAGTGCATGAAAAACGCGCGCAATCGGGGCGGCGGAAGGTGGAATACGGTAGGCGCTAGGGTGAAGGGTTCTGAAAGCGAAACTTTCGAATTATATCCCGTCGCACCCAATTTCTCAAGTATTCAACAACTTACGATGGACAGAAGCGGCGTGCGGCTTACCTGTCATGGGAATGACATGGTGCCGCACGGCCGGGCTTCACAGGTTCGCCGGGTGATTTACACCGTCGGCGGCACCACCGCCGTGACCTCGATTTCCACCTTGGCGCGCGGCTCCACCAGATCGGCCACTTCCACGGCGGTCATCGCCGGGAAATGCCGGCCGACGATATCGCGATAGTGCTGGCCGATGGCCTTGTAGGCGCCCACATATTCGGCCTTGTCCTTCACATACCAGGTCATGCGCGCGATGTGCTCCGGCCGCGCCCCACCCTGCTCCAGCACCGCCACGATATTGCGCAGCGCCTGCGCCACCTGCAGCGCGAAATCGTCGGTCTCGAATTCACACTGGCCGTTCCAGCCAATCTGCCCGCCCACGAAGATCAGGCGGCTGCCCACCTGCATCTCGGCCATGATGCCGTTGGCGTAGCCCCTGGGCGCTGCCCAGTCGGGCGGTTGCAATGTCTTCAGCATGTTCTGTCCTCTCGGTGATGCCAGTCAGTTCGTTCCGATCGTTCGGTTTGTTCAGGGCCGTGCGGCGGGCGCCAGGTAGCGCCCCATCGCGGTGCGTACGGGGTCCGGCAGCGGCTGCGAGGTCATCTCGCGCGTATCCACGCAGACCAGCCGCTGGGCGATGGCCATGCGCGTGCCGCCATCGGGGCCGGCAAAGCGGATCTCCACGGCAAAGCTGCTGCGGCCGATATGCGTGACGCGCAGTTCGCGGGTCAGCAGTTCGCCCAGGCGGCTCGGCGCCTCGAAGCGGCACTGCAGTTCGGCCGTGGGAATGCCGGCGTGCGCCGCCCCGTGCATGACGCCGAACGGCCAGTCCAGCGCATCGGCGAACCAGTCCTCGACAAAGTCGTTCAGCATCTCGAAGTAGCGCGGATAGAACACGATGCCGGCAGCGTCGCAATGCTTGAAGCGGATGCGCACGTGGTTGCGGAATACCTCGCTCATGACAGGTTGCTCACGGCTGGCCGCCTTCGTTCGCCATCTGCCGCAGCCTGAAGCGCTGCAGCTTGCCGGTCTCGGTGCGTGGCAGCGCGGCCACGAACTCGATGCGGCGCGGATACTTGTAGGGCGCGATCTCGCGCTTGCAGTAGTCCTGCAGGGTCGTACGCGTGGTCTCGCCGGCCTCCACACCGGGGCGCAGCACCACGTAGGCCGTCACCACCTGGCCGCGCTCGGCGTCGGCCGCGCCCACCACGCCGCACTCGGCCACGAATTCGTGCTTCATCAGCGTGCCCTCCACCTCGGGTCCGGCGATGTTGTACCCGGCCGAAATGATCATGTCGTCGGAGCGGGCCTGATAGAAGTAGTAGCCGTCCGCGTCGGCCATGAAGGTGTCGCCGGGCAGGTTCCAGCCGTCGCGTACATAGGCTTCCTGGCGCGGGTCATCGAGATACCGGCAACCGGTGGGGCCGCGCACGGCCAGCTTGCCCACGGTGCCGGGCGGCACCGGCTGCATGTTGTCGTCCACGATGCGCGCCTCGTAGCCCGGCACCACGCGGCCCACCGCACCGGGCCGCACATCGGCGCCGGCGCTGGAAACGAAGATGTGCATCATCTCGGTGCCGCCGAGCCCGTCGGTCATCTCGATGCCGGTGGCCGCCTTCCACGCCTGGCGCGTGGCGTCGGGCAGCGCCTCGCCGGCCGACACGCTCTTCTTCAGGCTGCCGATATCGAAGTTCTTCGCCAGCGTCGACATCTGGCGGTAGAAGGTTGGCGCCGTGAACACCACCGTGGCGCGATGGTCCTGGATCAGCTTGAGCAGCGTCTCGGGCGTGAGCTTCTCCGCCAGCGCCGTACTCGCGCCGATGCGCAGCGGGAAACACAGCATGCCGCCCAGCCCGAACGTGAACGCGATCGGCGGCGTGCCGCAGAACACATCGTCCGGCGTGGGCTTGAGCACGTGGCGCGGAAACAGGTCGCACATCGCCAGTACATCGCGATGGAAGTGCACGGTACCCTTGGGCTGGCCCGTGGTGCCGCTCGTGAACGCGATCAGGCAGATGTCGTCGGCAGCGGTGTCGCAGGGCGCGAAGGTATCCGGCTTGCCGTCCATCGCGGCTTCCAGCGACCCTGCGCCGGTGCCGTTGAAGTAGCGCACCGTGGTCAGCGTCGGGCAGTAATGCTCGCCGTCGGCGCGCTGGTTGGCATCCAGCTCCTCGCGCAACCGTGCGTCGCACAGCGCAGCCGAGACCTGCGCCTTGTCGATGATCTGGCGCAGTTCCTTGGCCCGCAGCAGCGGCATCGTCGGCACCGCGATCAGCCCGGACTTGACCGTTGCCAGCCAGCTGGCCGCCATCATCAGGTTGTTCGGCCCGCGCAGCAGCACGCGGTTACCTGGCACCAGCCTCATGTCCTCCACCAGCACATGGGCGATGCGGCTGACCAGCGCCGCCAGCTGCGCGTAGGTCACCGTTTCAATGCTTCCGTCGCGCTCGTGGCGCACGGCCACGCGCTGGCCGTTGCCTTCCGACACATGACGATCCACCAGTTCCACGGCCGCGTTCAGCCGCGCCGGGTAGCGCGTGTCGTCGTTGAACTGGAATACCGGCCACGTGCCCGCCGGCGGCAGGCGGTCCCGGGCAAAGGTGTCGACGTGCGCCGTCGCTGCGCCCGGGGCGGTACTGGCGCCGGCATTCGGGACGATGGTGGGGGCGGCCATGCTTGTCTCCTGTTGGATTCGGTTCGATGCGTCAGGCCTGGCGCGCCGCAAGCGTCTCGCGCGCGATGATCAGCTTCTGCACTTCGGTGGCGCCTTCGTAGATGCGCAGCGAGCGGATCTCGCGGTACAGGCTCTCCACGCGCGTGCCCACCTTCACGCCCAGGCCGCCAAAGATCTGCACGGCGCGGTCGATCACCTGCTGCGCATTCTCGGTAGCCACCATCTTGGCCATGGCCGCCTCGCGCGTGGTGCGCTGCTGGCGCACGTCGCGCAGCCAGGCAGCGCGGTAGGTCAGCAACGCTGCCGAGTCGATGGCCGTCGCCATTTCGCCAATGGCTGCCTGCGTCAGTTGCAGATCGGCCAGCACGCCGCCGAACATCGGCCGCGACGTGGCCCGTGCCAGCGCATCGTCCAGCGCGGCGCGGCCAAAGCCCAGCGCGGCCGCCGCCACCGATGCGCGGAAGATGTCCAGCGTCATCATTGCCACCTTGAAGCCCTGGCCCGCGTCGCCCAGCCGGTTGCCCACCGGCACGCGGCAGTTGTCGAAACGCAGCGTGGCAAGCGGATGCGGGGCAATCACGTCGATCCGTTCGGCGATGGTCAGCCCCGGCGCGTCGGCATCAACCACGAAGGCCGTAATGCCACGCGCGCCGGGCGCCTCGCCCGTTCGCGCGAACACACAGTAGAAATCGGCAATGCCGCCGTTCGAGATCCAGGTCTTGGCGCCGTCCAGCACATAGTGGCTGCCGTCGTCGGACAGCCGCGCGCTGCATTGCATGGCCGCCACATCGGACCCGGCCTCGGGCTCCGACAGCGCAAAGGCCGCAATCGCCTCGCCCCGGGCCACGCGCGGCAGGTAGCGTTCGCGCACCGCGTCGCTGCCGGCCAGCGTGATGGCGCCCGAACCCAGGCCCTGCATCGCAAAGGCGAAATCGGCCAGGCCGTCGTGACGGGCCAGCGTTTCGCGCAGCAGGCACAGTGCGCGCGAGTCCAGCGCCGGCAAGGCGCCGCCGAAGGCTGCCGGCACGCAGTAGCGCAGCCAGCCAGCGTGGCCCAGCTGGCGCACCAGCGCCCGGCACGCGGCATCGGCGTCGTGATGATCGATATCGCGCAGGTGCTCGCCACACCAGCCATCCAGGTCGCGTTCAAGCTGCCGGTGCGCGTCGTCGAAGAACGGCAGGTCGAGATAGGTCTTGTCGCTCATGCCTGCTCCTCAGTCGCCTTCGAACACGGGCTTCTGCTTCGCTACGAAAGCATCGTAGGCGCGCCGGAAGTCGCGCGTCTGCATGCAGATGGCCTGCGCCTCGGCTTCGGCCTCGATGGCCTCGTCCACGCCCATGTTCCATTCCTGGTGCAGCAGCTTCTTGGTCACGCCATGCGCGAAGGTGGGGCCCGCAGCGATCTGGGCGGCCAGCGCCTGCGCTTGGGCCAGTACGGCGTCCGATGCATGCAGCGCATTGAAGAAGCCCCATTGGAGCCCTTCCTCGGCCGTCATCGAGCGGCCTGTATAGAGCAGTTCGCTGGCGCGGCCCTGCCCGATCATGCGCGGCAGTAACGTACACGCGCCCATGTCCGCGCCGGCCAGGCCCACGCGGACGAACAGGAAAGCCGTCTTGGCCTGCGGCGTCCCCAGCCGCAGGTCCGACGCCAGTGCCATCATGGCGCCCGCGCCGGCGCAGATGCCGTCCACGGCACTGATCACCGGCTGCGGGCAGGCGCGCATGGCCTTGACCAGATCGCCGGTCATGCGCGTGAAGTCGAGCAACTCGGGCATCGACATGCGCGTCAGCGGGCCGATGATCTCGTGCACGTCACCGCCCGAGCAGTAGTTGCCGCCCGCGCCGGTAATCACCACGGCCTTGATGTCGGTGGCGTAGCACAGCCCGCGGAACAGGTCGCGCAGCTCCGCATAGGAATCGAAGGTCAGCGGATTCTTGCGCTCCGGCCGGTTCAGCGTGATCGTCGCCACCTTGCCGTCGGCCGACACCGACCACAGGAAGTGCTTGGGCTGGTAGTCGGCAAATGCGCGCTTGTGGTGACGCATGTCCAGTGCAATCTCGGTCATCTCTTTTCTGTCTCCAGTCTGTGTTCTCCGCTTCCCCGCGGCGCGAGAGGGGTGGGGAGAGAGGGCACCGCAGTTCGAACCATGACGGTCGTATCGTGAACGGCCCGCCCTCTCCCCCAGCCCCTCTCCCGCTAGCGGGAGAGGGGAGCAAACATTCGGTGCTTCACCACGCCATCACCACGCCATCACCACGCCATCACCACGCAATCACCACGCAATCACCACGCAATCACCCCGCCATCACCTCGCCGCCCGCCACCGGCACGGCCTGCCCGGTGATCGCGGATGCCGATGGGCGGCACAGCCAGGCCACGGCGTCGGCTACCTCGTCGGGCTGCACCAGCCGGCGCTGCGGATTGCGGGCGGCCAGCTCGGCGCGGGCCTGTTCTTCGGTGCGGCCGGTCTTGCCGACGATATTGGCGACCGCATCGCGCACGATGTCGGTCTCGGTATAGCCGGGGCACACCGCGTTCACGGTGATGCCCTTGGGCGCCAGTTCCAGCGCCAGCGCGCGGGTCAGGCCGATCACGCCGTGCTTGGCTGCACAATAGGCGCTGACATAGCCGTAGCCGATCAGCCCTGCCGTGCTCGCCACATTGACAATGCGACCCCAGCCCTGCTCCAGCATCGCGGGCAGCACCGCCTGGGTGCACAGGAAGGTGCCGGTCAGGTTGACGTCGAGCATGCGCTGCCACAGCGCCAGGTCGGTCTTGGCGAACGGTGCGCTATGGGCCTGGCCCGCGTTGTTGACGAGCAGCGTGATCGGGCCGCGCTCGCTGGTGGCTTGTGCAAAGGCCGCGGTCACCTCGTCGGCATCGGTAATATCGGCCGCCGCCGCGCCCAGCGCCGCGCCGTCCACGGCCAGTGGCTCCAGCGCCTGCATGGCCGCATCCAGCACCGTGCAGTCGCGGCCCACCAGCGTCACGCTGGCGCCTTCTTCCAGCAGCCTGCGGGCAATCGCGGCACCAATGCCGCGCCCTCCTCCGGTGACCAGCGCATGGTGGCCTTGCAAAGCCATCGCCATGATTACTTCCCCGGTTGCTGCGCGTACGCGGCCGCACGCGCCAGGTTGGTTTCGAGCTGCCGCTTGCCGGCTACGTACTGCTTCGGCCATGCGACATCGCGGTAGCCCAGCCGCGCCGCTTCGTGCAGTGTCCACGCCGGGTCGGCCAGGTGCGGGCGCGCGATCGCGCACAGGTCGGCGCGACCCGCCGCCACGATGCTGTCGACGTGGTCGGCCTCGAAGATGGCGCCGACGGCAATCGTCGGGATGCCGGCCTCGTTGCGGATGCGGTCGGCGAACGGCGTCTGGTACATCCGGCCATAGACCGGTGCCTGGTCGGGGCTGACCTGCCCGGACGAGCAATCGATCATGTCGGCGCCGGCCGCCTTGAAGGCCCGGGCGATCTGCACGGCATCGTCGGCGGTGATGCCGCCTTCGACCCAGTCGTGGGCCGAGATCCGCACCGACATCGGCTTGTCCTGCGGCCAGACCGCACGCACCGCCGTAAAGACTTCCAGCGGAAAACGCAGCCGATTGGCAAGCGAGCCGCCGTAGTCATCGGTGCGCACGTTGGTCAGCGGCGAGATAAAGCTCGACAGCAGGTAGCCGTGCGCGCAGTGCAGTTCCAGCCAGTCGAAGCCGGCCTGCGCCGCACGGCGGGCGTTGGCGACGAAGTCGTCGCGCACGCGGTCCATGTCGGCGCGCGTCATTTCGCGCGGCACCTGCGACACACCGGGCATGTACGGCAGCGGCGATGCCGACTCCAGCGGCCAGTTGCCCTGGGCCAGCGGATGGTCCATCTTCTCCCAGCCCAGCTGCGTGGACCCCTTGCGCCCGGCATGGCCCAGCTGCATGGCGATGCGGGCGTCGCTGTTGGCATGCACAAAGTCGACGATGCGCTTCCACGCATCACGCTGCGCGTCGTTCCACAGGCCCGGGCATCCCGGCGTGATGCGGGCGTCCGGCGACACGCAAGTCATCTCGGCCACCACCATGCCGGCGCCGCCCATGGCCCGCGAGCCCAGATGCACCAGGTGAAAGTCCCCCGGCACGCCATCGACAGACGAGTACATCGCCATCGGGCTGACGACCACGCGGTTTTTCAGCGTGACGCCGCGCACCGTGAACGGCGTGAACATCGGCGGCAGGCCCGCATCGCCATCGGCAGCGCGCAGCTTCAGCGTCTCCTGCGGCACGCCGGCCTGCGCGGCCAGCCATTGCTCGAAACCGTCGACATAGCCCGCGTCGCGCACGCGCAGGTTTTCGTGAGAGATCCGCTGCGAGCGCGTCAGCAGCGAATACGCAAACTGCTCGGGCGCCATGCCCGCATAGCGCTCGACATTCTCGAACCACTCGGTGGAATTGCGCGCGGCATTCTGGATTTTCAGCACCTCGACGCTGCGCGTGGCCTCGTAGCGCGTCAGCGCCTCGGGCAACCCATCCACACCGGCGCCGCGTTGCGCGCCGATCTCGTTCGCCAGGTCGATCGCATCTTCCAGGGCCAGCTTGGTGCCCGATCCGATAGAGAAGTGCGCGGTGTGCGCGGCGTCACCCATCAGCACAACCGGCACGCGGCGGCCGTCGGCCAGCGTGTTCCAGTGCACCCAGCGGTGACAGATCACGCGCGGGAAGCGGATCCAGTTTGCCGAGCCGCGCAGGTGCGTGGCATTGCTGATCAGCCGGTGGCCATCCAGGTGGCGGGCGAACAGCCGCTCGCAGTAGGCCACGCCCTCTTCCTGGCTCATCTGCTCGATGCCGGCGGCGCGCCACACGGACTCCGGGGCCTCGACGATAAACGTCGACGTGTCGTCGTCGAAGCGATAGGCATGGGCCTGGAACCAGCCATGCTCGGTCTTCTCGAACGCGAACGTGAACGCGTCGAACAGCTTGTGCGTGCCCAGCCAGACAAAGCGGCACTGGCGCGTGTCGATGTCGGGTGCAAAGGTGCCGGCGTAGCGCGTGCGAATGCGGCTGTTGATGCCATCGGAGGCAATCAACAGGTCGGCGTTGTACTGCTGTGCCAGCGCCTGGTCGTCGGTGGCATCGGTCTCGAATACCAGCTTCACGCCCAGCGCCTCGCAGCGGGCCTGCAGGATGTTCAGCAGCCGCTTGCGGCCAATGCCGATGAAGCCGTGCCCGCCCGAGCGGATCGTGCGGCCACCAATATGGATGTCGATATCGTCCCAGTGGTTGAACGCCGCGTTGATCTCGGCCGCGCTGGCCGGATCGGCCAGCTTCAGGTTTTCGAGCGTGGCATCGGAAAACACCACGCCCCAGCCAAACGTGTCGTAGGGTCGGTTGCGCTCGACCACCACCACCTCGTTGGACGGATCCTGCAGTTTCATCAGCAGGCCAAAGTACAGCCCTGCCGGGCCGCCACCAATACAGAGCACACGCATCTGTCAGTCTCCTGCACGCCTGCGGCACGGGCCGGAGGCGTTCTACATCAGGGTTAAATATTTTATGCTTAAAATATTAGGGCGCTCGACGATGACTGGCAAGAACAATTTTAGGCGGCGGCCGATGCGGCCCCCTCTTCTGCTCACGCAGAAAAGGGGAGCCTCCATCACATCAGTCAGCCCAAGGCGTCTTTCACCTGATCCAGCGCGGTCGGATCCTCGATCGTCGTCAGGTCGCCCGGATCGCGCCCTTCGGCCACGGCCTGGATGGCGCGGCGCAGCAGCTTGCCCGAGCGGGTCTTCGGCAGCGCGTTGACAAAGAACACGCGTGCCGGCCGCGCCACCGCGCCCAGTTGCTGTTCCACGGTCTTCATCAGTTCACCCTCGAAGATCAGGCGATCGGCGTCCGAACCGGTGCGGCTGGCATCTCGGGCAATGCAGAAGCCCAGCGCCACCTGCCCTTTCAGCGCGTCCTGCACGCCCACCACGGCCACCTCGGCCACGCCCGGGTGCGACGACAGGCTTTCCTCGATCTCGCGCGTGCCCAGCCGATGCCCGGCAACGTTGATCACATCGTCCGTCCGGCCAAGGATGAAAACGTAGCCGTCCTCGTCGCGCACGCCCCAGTCGAACGTCGAATAGCTCTGCCGGTTCGGCACCGCCGACCAGTAGGTGCGCACGAACCGGTCGTTATCGCCCCACACCGTGGTCATGCAGCCGGGCGGCAGCGGGTAGTCGATGGCCACCACGCCTTTCTGGTTCGGCGGGCACTCCTCGCCGGTCCCCTCGTCCACGATCCGCAGGTCATAGCCATAGGCCGGCACCCCGGGCGATCCCAGCTTGGCGGGCAAGGCCTCGACACCGCGCTGGATCGCGATGATCGGCCAGCCCGATTCGGTCTGCCAGTAGTTGTCCACCACGGGCTTGCCGATGCCGTCCTGGATCCAGCGTGCCGTGGGTTCATCGAGCGGCTCGCCCGCCAGGAACAGCAGCCGCAGGCTGGACAGGTCGTACTGGCGCAGCAGCGCCGGGTCCTGCTTCTTGAGCACGCGGATGGCGGTGGGCGCGCTGAACATGATATTCACGCCATGCCGCTCCACGATCTTCCAGAGAATGCCGCCGTCCGGGCGGATCGGCGTGCCTTCGTACATCACCGTCGTCATGCCGGCCAGCAGCGGCGCGTAGACGATATAGCTGTGCCCCACGACCCAGCCCACGTCTGACGCCGTGAACATCGTGTCACCGGGCTTGCCGCAGAAGATGTATTCCATCGACGTTGCCAGCGCCACCGCATAGCCGCCGGTATCGCGCTGCACGCCCTTGGGCTTGCCCGTGGTACCCGAGGTGTACAGCACGTACGACGGCTCGCTGGACTCCAGCCATACGCAGGGCACCTGCTGACCGGCCATCCTGTCGCGCCAGGCGGCGTAGTCTTCGTCGCGGCCGGGCGTGCGCGGCATGTCGGCCAGCCTGCGGTCCACCAGCAGCACCTTGTCCGGATGATGGCCGGCCAGCCGGATCGCCTCGTCCAGCAGCGGCTTGTACGGCACTACCTTGCCCGCGCGCGATCCGGCGTCGGCGCTGACGATCACCTTGGGCTTCGCGTCGTCGATACGCGCCGCCAGGCTGACCGATGCAAACCCGCCGAACACCACGGAGTGCACGGCCCCGATGCGGGTACATGCCAGCATCGCGAACATCGCCTCGGGGATCATCGGCATATAGACCAGCACCCGGTCGCCGCGCTGCACGCCCAGCGCCTGCAGCGTGGCGGCCATGCGGTTCACCTCGTCGTGCAGCTGGCGATACGTGTAGACCTGCTCCGTATCGGTCTCGGTCGACACATAGACCAGCGCGCGCTGGTCGGCCCGCTCGGCCAGATGGCGATCGATGGCGTTGTGGCAGAGATTGGTCCGCCCACCGACAAACCAGCGCGCGAATGGCGGATGGCTGTCGTCGAGCACGCGCTCGAACGGGGTTTCCCAGTCGATGCGCGCGGCCTGTTCGGCCCAGAATCCCGCCTTGTCGGACAGGGAACGCGCGTGCAGGGCACGGCTTGCCGTCATGATGTGTCTCCTCCGCTTGTCGTTTGTCGTAATGCGGTGCGGATGGCTACGGCCGGCCAGGGGTGGATGGGCTGCCGCGCGGCGCCTGCTGCTTGCACCGCGTGGGGTCCTGCACCACCTGGGCACGGATACCGGCCATCTTTTCTGGAGAATCTACCATGACGGCGTCGAGGCCCAACCGTTTGGCCTCGCAGTAGGCGGCCGTATCGTTGACGCCGAACGCCACAAGGTTGGCCTGCGCCCTGGCGCGGTAGCAGTTCACCGATTCCCGGGTCCAGAATACGGCGCTTACGGGCGAACGCCCTTCCCCCAGGGTGAATGTCTCAACCAGTTCCACGTTCCGGCGCAACTCGAATCCGGCCCACGTGCCGGAAGCCGGCGGTGTGCCGCAAGCCTGGCCTAGCGTGGCGGTCACTAGCCGATTGCGCGTCGCATCGCGCGACTCGAACAGACGCGCCCTGGGCCACTGGGCAAAGGTCTGCTGGAAATCCGCCTCGGTCGAATAGATCAACGCGCGATCCCAGGCATTTTCCGATGTCAGCACCTGGGCCACAGCAAAGGTCAGCGGCGCCGCCGGCATCGATTTCATGTCGAGCACGACCGGCACGCCGGCGGGAATGACGCGCAGGGCATCGCGCAACGTCGGAATACCCACCGGCTGGTCGCGATAGGGATATCGCTTGCTGCCATCGGACGCGTTCTGGACAAATTGCCATCCAGCGTTGAGCCGGGCAAGCTCGGCCGCAGTCCAGTCGGCCACCTTTCCGGTGCCGTTGGTCAGCGCGCCTAGCGAGGCCGGACGGTACAGCACGGGCACGCCATCGGCGCTTGCCTGGACCGACAGCCAGATCATGTCCACCCGCTGCGCCAGCGACGACTCGATGGCGACCAGCGTGTTTTCCGGACGATCCGCAGTGCCGGCGCGATGGGCCATCAGTTTTGGAGCGGGGTATTCAGGATCCGAGCTGGAATGCCCGGCATCGCATGCGGCGCCAAGGCAGGCCGCGGCCAGCGGCAGGATGGAGAGGGTTCGGAGGAGAGTCATGGGCGAAAGTGACAGGGAAAGCGTCACTTTGGTCGCCCCGAACCCGAGGGGTCGTTGATGGCTGTCAATCAGGCAGCCCGTCGACAACAGGGCCCCGCCGCATCCGCGGAGCCCGGTCGCCGATCAGCGAGAATGGCCCTTGGCGGACTTGGCCGATGTCGTCGGCTTGGCGGGCGCGGCCGGCACCGGCTTGCTGGTCGACTTGCTGGCGCCCTTGCGCGGCGCAGCCTCGACCACCACGCGCTTGCGCGGCTCAGCCTTTTCAGCTTTCGATGACTTGGAGACCGATGCCTTCTCGGCTTTTTCCGATTTGGCCGCAACGGTCTTGCCGTGTACCGCCTTGCCACGCACCGGGGTTTCGTCGCCATCGTCGCCGCGCTCGGCCCGTGCCGCCGCCGGCGAATTGGCACGCAGCATCAGCACCAGGCTCTGGCCGGCCACGAGCTTGCTGCCCGACAGCTTGTTCCAGGACTGCACCTGCCGCACCGACACGCCATAGCGGTGCGCCACCGACGACACCGTGTCCTTGCGGCCCGCCTTGACCACCACGCGCCGCGCATCGGGCACATCGGGCTCGACGGCCAGCATCGCGGTGTCCACCAGCGACGCGCTGATGTCCTGGTCGTGGCGATCGGTACGCGGAATCATCACCGTCGACCCCGCCTTCAGGCGCATGCCCTTGGGAATGCGGTTGATCTCGCGCAGCGTGTCGACATCGACGTTGAGCCGCGCGGCCAGCGCTTCCACGCGCTCGCGGCTGTCCACCGTCATGGCCGTCCATGTGGACAGGCCACCCCGGTAGGTATTGAGGTTGTACTGGAAGCGCTCGGCGTTATCGAACGGCAGCAGGATCTGCGGGTTGGCGGCCCCCAGGATCACCGGACGGTTGAACGACGGATTCAGCGCCTTGAATTCGTCCAGCGGCATGTTGGCCAGCTTGGCCGCCAGCGCCACATCGATATCGCGCGACGTGGTCACCGTCACGAAGTACGGATGATCGGGAATATCGGGCAGCTTCACGCCATACGCGGCCGGGTTGGCGATGATGTTCTTCACCGCCTGCAGCTTCGGCACGTAGTAGCGCGTCTCGTTCGGCATGGTCAGGCTGGCGTAGTCCGTGGGCAGCCCGCGCGCCTGGTTGCGGGCGATGGCCCGCGACACGGCACCCTCGCCCCAGTTGTACGCGGCCAGCGCCAGGTGCCAGTCGCCGAACATGTCATAGAGCCGCGACAGGTAGTCGAGCGCGGCGTCGGTGGACGCCAGCACATCGCGCCGCTCGTCGCGGAACATGTTCTGCTTGAGGTTGTACGACTTGCCCGTGCTGGGGATGAACTGCCACATCCCGGCCGCCTTGGCCGTGGATTCCGCCTGGGGATTGAACGCGCTTTCCACGAACGGCAGCAACGCCAGCTCGGTCGGCATGTTGCGGCGCTCCAGCTCTTCCACGATGTGGTAGAGGTAGCGGCTCGACCGGCCCACCATCCGCTCCATGTAGTCGGGGCGGGCGGCGTACCACTGCGTGCGGTCATCGACCAGCGTGCCCTCCAGGTCCGGCATCGCAAAACCCTTGCGGATTCGGCCCCAGATATCGGAGGACGGCCCGCGCAGCCAGTCCACGCTGGACTGGTCGACATTGGCGACGTTGGATCGGGAAAGCGAGCCGGCGCGGCCGGTGCTGTTCAGCGTGTTGAGCGGGTCCTTGGGTGGACCGGATTCCAGGGCGGTCGGCGTGCCGGCCATCTCGCCGGCAGGCGGAGTGGGTGTGCTGGCGCAGGCTGCAAGCAGCGCGGCACACGCAACTACCGCCAGAAATCGACCAAATCGCATTAAGTTCTCTGAAAGTGACGCCAAAAATTTCGCCTGATCCTATGGAAAAGGCCGGTTGGCGTCAATGAGATTTTCCCGAAGATGCAATTTGGACATCTTGCGATACCCCAAATGGTGGCAGGGCCCGCGTTCCCCGGCCCTGCAGGCCGCCGCCCTGCCTGCAAACGTCTGGAATGTATTGGCGATCCGTGACTAGCGAAAGTTGTCCTTCCATCCGCGCAGCGCACCGAACGCCGCGGCATCGCTGCTGACGTCGCCGCCCTGCCCCTGCACGGCCCGGCGCACGGCCGGCTCGCGCGACCGCAGGAACGGATTGACCGCCCGCTCATGGGCCACGGTGGTGGGCACCGTCGGGGTATCGGCCTGGCGCAAAGCGTCCACCCGGGACGACCACGCGGACAGGTCGGCGTTGCCCGGCTCCACGGCCTGCGCAAAGCGGACATTGCTGCGCGTGTATTCGTGGGCGCAGTACACGCGGGTATCGCCAGGCAAGGCGGCCAGCTTGTCCAGCGACGCCAGCATCTGCGCCGGCGACCCCTCGAACAGGCGCCCGCACCCGCTGGCGAACAGGGTGTCGCCGCAGAACACCACATGGCCTGCGCCGGGCAGGTCGCCCACATAGGCCACGTGTCCGGCGGTGTGACCCGGCACGTCCAGCACGCGGAAGGTAGCGGCCAGATGCGCCAGCGTCACCGTATCGCCCTCGCGCACGGCCTGGGTGCGATGTCCGATGCGTTCGCCGGCGGGTCCGATCACCGGTATCGGGGCGCCGTCAGGGCCGGCCGGATGGCGTTCCAGCAAATCCGATACGCCTCCCTGATGATCGCCATGGTGATGGGTGATTACAATAGCGCCCAGTGCCAGCCCGCGTTGCGCCAGAAAGCGCTCGACCGGCCCGGCCTCGCCTGGATCCACCACTGCGGCACTTTTGCCGTCGTGGATGGCCCAGATATAGTTGTCCTGAAAGGCGGGGATTGGCTCCACTTTCAACATGTGTGCTCCTATGTCCAACCGACCGATTATAGATTGGGAAGAATGGCTGGCGTCGCCGCCCGGGCAGTACATGCTCCGGTGGGAGGCCCAGCAATATGACCGGACGGTAACGGATATCTTCGGCTACCACGCGGTGCAGCTGGGGCTGCCCCATATCGACACGCTGCGCGAGAACCGCATGCCGTTCTCGGCGCTGGCGCTCGATGACCGCGCCGGCCCCCACGGCCCGCGCGAGACGCACCCCGACGCGCGCCAGCTGCTATGCCGGTTCGACGAATTGCCATTCGACACGCAGAGCATCGACCTGCTCACGCTGCCCCACATCCTGGAGTTTTCCGAGGACCCGCATGAAGTGCTGCGCGAGGTATCGCGCGTGCTGATGCCCGAGGGCCGCGTGGTTGTGACCTGCTTCAACCCGATGAGCCTGTGGGGCGCGCGCCAGGGCCTGAACCGGCTGGGCGCCACGCCCTTCCTGCCCAGCGACGCGCAGACCATCGGCTTTGTGCGGATCAAGGACTGGCTCAAGCTGCTGGGCTTCGAGATCATCCGCGGGCGCTTTGGCTGCTATTGCCCGCCCTACCGCACCGACCGCTGGCTGCAGCGCGCCGCCTTCATGGAGAAAGCCGGCGACCGCTGGTGGCCGATCTTCGGTTCGGTCTACATGATTTCGGCGGTCAAGCGCGTCAAGAACATCCGCCTGGTGGGCCCGGCCTGGAAAACAGCCAAACCCGCCCTGGCACCGGTGTCTGCCCCGGTGGCCACGCCCACGGGCACGCACGGCAAACATCACAAGACCACGCCTGGCGCCTGAAGCGCCGGGCCATCCTGAATTCCATCCATGCAAGAAGTCACGATTTATTCCGACGGCGCCTGCAAGGGCAACCCCGGCCCCGGCGGCTGGGGCGCCGTGCTGGTCTCCGGCGGCCACGAGAAAGAGCTGTTCGGCGGCGAAAGCCCCACCACCAACAACCGCATGGAGCTGATGGCCGTGATCGAGGCGCTGCGCGCGCTCAAGCGGCCCTGCGTCATCAACATCTATACCGATTCGCAGTATGTGCAGAAGGGCATCAGCGAATGGATCACCGGCTGGAAGAAGCGCGGCTGGATGACGGCCGACAAGAAGCCTGTCAAGAACGCCGACCTGTGGCAGATCCTGGACGAAGCCCGGCAGCCGCACGTGATCGAATGGCACTGGGTACGCGGCCATGCCGGCCATCCGGGCAACGAGCGCGCAGACCGGCTGGCCAACCGCGGCGTGGAATCGATCAGCACCTGACCCTCGCAATCCGTCGCCCGGCCGCGCCGAGCGATTACAATCCTGCCCCATGCGACAGATCGTTCTCGATACCGAAACCACCGGCCTGAACCACGCCACCGGCGATCGCCTGATCGAAATCGGCTGCGTGGAACTGGTGAACCGCCGCCTGACCGGCCGCAACCTGCACTTCTATATCAACCCGGAGCGCGACGTCCCCGAAGACGCCGTGGCCATCCACGGCCTGACCGCCGACTTCCTGGCCGACAAGCCGAAGTTTGCCGAGGTCATGCACGAGATCCAGGAATTCGTACGCGACGCCGAGCTGATCATTCACAACGCCGCGTTCGACATGGGCTTCCTGGAGATGGAGTTCAAGCTCCACAAACTGCCCCCGTTCCGCGACCACGTGGCCAATGTGATCGACACCCTGCGCGAAGCGCGCCAGATGTTCCCGGGCAAGCGTAACTCGCTGGATGCCCTGTGCGACCGCCTGGGCGTCAGCAACGCGCACCGCACGCTGCACGGCGCATTGCTCGATGCCGAGCTGCTGGCCGAGGTCTACCTTGCCATGACGCGCGGCCAGAACTCGCTGGTCATCGACATGCTCGACGGCGCCGCAGCCCAGGGCGAAACCCGCGCCACCGCCGACCTGTCGGCCCTGACCCTGCCCGTGCTGCTGGCGACCGAGACCGAAGTCTCGGCCCATGAGGGCGTGCTCAAGGAACTGGACAAGGCCAGCGGCGGCAAGACCGTCTGGAAGATCGAAGTCCCCTCCGAAGTGCCTGCCGACGCCACTGTGCAATAGCGCCCAATCCGGCCAGTGCCGCAGCCCTCACAACTTTTTTAAAGAAAGTTCAAAAAAGGGCTTTACAAGATACTGGCCCATCGGCATAATCTCGTTTCTCCACTGCACGACGCCAGCAACAACGGCGACGAAGCAGCAAGGGGTGGTTAGCTCAGCGGTAGAGCACTGCCTTCACACGGCAGGGGTCACAGGTTCAATCCCTGTACCACCCACCAGATTCATCAGAAAGCCCAGCAGAAATGCTGGGCTTTTTGTTTTGGTGCGCATTGGCGCGTATCGGTGCGCTTGATACTCGTCATGCGCTGCTTGTCAGCCAAACCATCGGTGGATCGGTGCCTACGCCACCAGAATTTCCTCAATCGTGGCGCGCACAAGGCGGATGAATGCCCCCACCTGCCTGCCATCGGCCAGGGCCGATGGCTGCCCGCCGTCCAGATACCCTGCCCTCGCCGCCATCAGCACCGGACGGAATCCATCCGGCAAGCGTTCCAGCGCCCACGCGGACGCCGCGTCTTTCGGCGTGATTTTTCCGGTTGCCGCGCTGTACCAGATGCGGGCCAGCGCCAATACGATGTTGCGTTCATCGCCCTTCCAATCCGCCTCGGTATTCCACTGCGTCACGGTATCGCGCAGCGCGCGGTTGAAGTCTTGCGAGGGGACGGGATCAAGCAACGTGTCCGCCGACGGGCCCACCAGTGCCACGCTGTGCTGGCGAGCCTTGGTCAGCAGGATCGCCAGGTCGTGGTCGACAACCGGCGGCTCCACGATACCGGCCTGCAAATCCGCACGCAGCCATTCTCCGAACTGGACCTCGCGTCGTGCCGGGTAGCGCCAGGGCACAACATCCTCATGCGCCACCACGGTGACCTCCAGCGCGCGCCAGCGTCCGTCACTGCCGGGCGGCACGGAGATCGTCAGCAAATCGAGCATCAACGCGCGTCTGGCCGATTCTCCAAGCCGCGTACGTACGATCACCAGCAGATCGATATCGCTGTGTGGCTTCAAACCGCCATCGATCGCCGATCCAAACAACTGGATGCCAGCCAGCGTGCCGCCGACGTGCCGCGCAATCACTGCGCATGCCAGCAAGGCCTGCTCTGAAATTTCCGCGGGAACCATCAGGCGCGCCAACCCGGTCATCGACAGACTCTTCCAAGTCAAATTCACCCGGCAAGCATACGGCCAACGGTTGCCAGCGGTCACGCGTTCTCCCAGCCTCCCCCTACCTCTGAGGGGCACGACCGCACCATGACATGTCATCCCAAGGTCACAGTGCAATCCCCATAATCACCCCCGAAAAATATGTCTCGCAAAAGACGAGGCAGATCCCCTTCGTTGAAGGGCTTGACATTCGTAATGCCGGGGAGCTTTGCCATGACCATTCGTCAGCGCATTGTGCTGCTGATCGTCCTGATGTGCCTGGCGTTGGCCGCGATTGGTGGCTACGCCGTACTGCAGACACGTTCCAGCGCTTCTGAAGTGAAACAGGTGACCGAGGGGGTCGTTCCCAGCGCGTTGGCCTCGGCCGATATCGTGTCGCTGGTCAAGGATATCCAGCTGGCCACCATGACCCTGGTCTACGCACCGGACGCCAACCTGCTGGCCCAGGCGCAGGAAGACCTCAAGGCCAGGCAGACCGCGCTGAGCGACGCGCTGTCCAGGCAGGCCAACAACGCGGGCACCCAGGCGCAGAAGGGTCTGCTGACGCAGGCCAACGAGAGCCTGACCAACTATTTCGACGCCATCCGCGAAACTGCGGAAATGAAGGCCGCGGGCCGCGACGAGATCGCGCAGGCCTTCCTGTTCGCCAACGTCGCCCGGTACCGCGACGAGATGGAGAAAATCGTCGATACGCTACGCGTTGAGAAGAATCGCGAGAAGGACGATGCCATTGCCGCGCTGAACAGCAAGCTCGCCAGCGCGGCCGGCACCATCGGTCTGGTCAGCGCGGCCGCCGTGGTGTTGCTGTCGCTGATCGGCTGGCTGCTGCACCGCCAGATTGCCCGGCCGCTTACGCGCATGCAGACCACCATGAGCGAAATCGCCGCCAGCCAGGACTTCACGCGGCGCATCGAGGTGGGCCGCATGGACGAAATTGGTCATTCGATCGTGGCGTTTAACCAGATGATCGAGCGGATTCAGGAGAACGCATCGCTGTTGCGCCAGAAAACCACCGATATCCAGGCGATCCTGCAGAACATGCAGCAGGGCATTCTGACGGTGGTCGATGGGGGCGTGGTGCATGCGGAATACTCGGCATATCTGGAACAGATTTTCGAGACCGGCGACATTGCCGGCCGCCGGTTCATGGACCTGGTGTTCGCCGACACCGGCCTGGGTGCCGACGCGCTGGCGCAGGTAGACGCCGCCATCGACGCCTGCCTGGGTCAGGACGGCATCAACTTTGTCTTCAACGAACACCTGCTGCCCACCGAAATCGAGAAGCGGCTGCCCGCCGGCCAGATCAAGGTGCTGGACCTGAGCTGGTCCGCCATCACCGACGATGCCGACACGATCATCAGGCTGATGCTCTGTGTGCGCGACGTGACCCAGCTGCGCGAACTGGCGGCCGAGGCCAGCGAGCAGCGCCGCAGCCTGGAGATCATCGGCGAGATCCTGGCCGTGAGCGAGGAGAAGTTCCACAAGTTCATGGAAACGGCGCATGGCTTCGTCCACGAGAACGAGCACATCATCCGGCAGTCCACCGAAGCCGACAATGCCGCCATTGCCGCCCTGTTCCGCAACATGCATACGATCAAGGGCAATGCGCGAACCTACAAGCTCCAGCATCTGACCGATGTGGTTCACGAGGCCGAGCAGCGGCTGGAACTACTGCGCAACCTGGAACGCCAGGCCAGCGAGTGGAATCCCGATGCGCTGCTAAAGGACGTTGCGCGGGTGCGCGACACGCTGGCCCGCTACGCAACGATCAGCGAGGACAAGCTTGGCCGCAGGGGCAATGGCGATGCACGCGGGCCGGCAGCACTGGCCGCTGGCCGCCCGACAGACGCCGAGATGGCCCGCATCCGCGAAAGCCTGCGCCTGCTTGAAGGCGCGCGCACCGATAGCCTGGCCGAATTGCTATCGATGCGGGCGGCGGTGCATCGCATCCTCCGCGTACTTGACGCCACCAGTTTGGCGGAAGTGCTATCTCCGGTGGTCGATGCCCTGCCCTCGCTGGCCGCGGAACTGGGCAAGGCCGCCCCGCAAGTCAACATCCAGGACAACGGCTACCGCCTGCGTGCCGAAGTCACGGGCATGCTGGAAAACGTGTTCACGCACCTGCTGCGCAATGCGATCGACCATGGCATCGAGCCGGTCAACGTGCGCCTGGCCGCTGGCAAGCCGGCGGCGGGCACGATCCGGATCGAAGCCGGGGTCGATCAGCAGCAATTGCAGATGACCGTTGCCGACGATGGCCGTGGCCTGGCATTGGGCAGGATTCGCGCAACGGCCATCGCGCGTGGCTGGATCGACGCCGATGCCGGGCTCAGCGACGACGCCATTGCGCATTTCATATTCCACCCGGGCTTTTCGACGGCGGAAAGCGTGACCACGATCTCGGGCCGCGGCGTCGGCATGGATGCGGTGCGGGAATTCCTGTCGCGCTCCGGCGGCACCATCGAACTGCGTTTCACTGACAACCACGTGGGCGCCCCCTTCCGTCAGTTCCAGACCGTGGTCAGCCTGCCCGAACGGTTCGCCGTGGACAGCGTGGCCGTGCTGGCCGAAACGCCCGCGCCGATGGCGCTGTAGCGCGGGCGGAAATCCGCATCGGATCGGGCAGGTTGGGCAGGTTGGGCAGGTTTGAAAATGGCTGGATAGCGTCGGATAAGGAACAGGCAGTATGGGTGAGTATCTTGCAGGTGCATTGCTGGGCGCGGCGATAACGGCGGTGCCGGCCTGGCTGGCATGGCGCCACAACGCCGGACGTATGGCAGCGCAGGCGCAGGCCACGCAGGACAGCGCGCTGGCGTCGCGCGACCAGGCCCAGGCCGAACTGCGCGACCGCATCGCGCAACACGAGCGTGACAAGGACGCGCTGGCCTCGGACATCCAGCGTCTGCAGGAAACTGCGGCCGGACAGATGGCCTCCATCGACCAACTTGGCGCGGAACTCGCCGCCAGCCGCCAGCTGCAGGCCGATGCGCTACGCCAGGCTCGCCAGATCGGCGACGAAACGAAGCGCTTGCGCGGGCTCGCCGACACGTTCGAACGCTGGCACGAGCAGATGATCTCGCTGATGGCGCGTAACCGGGCGATGCACGAGCAGAACATGGAGCTGTCGTCGATTGTTCGCCACGTGGTGATTGTGTCGCTCAATGCGTCGATCGAGGCTGCGCGCGCCGGGGCGGCGGGCCGGGGCTTTGGCGTGGTGGCAAGCGAGGTGCGCGCACTGGCGGCCCGATCCGAGGCGCTATCCAAGAGCTACGGCGACAGCCTGCATCAAAGCGACCTGACCACCACCGCCACGTTCCAGGACATTCAGGCCGGCGGCAAGATGGTGACGGCATCGCTGGCAAGCGTCGCGCTGCTGGCCGAGCAGTTCGAGGCGGCATACCAGTGAACGGCGCCCTGATCAGCGTGCAGGCGCGGCACAGCCTGGAGCGCGTGCTGCGTCGCGCGGTGGAATCCCGGCTGGTACTGACCGACGACGATTCCTGCGAGATCACCCGCCTGGAAACGCAGCCGGCCCCGGTCGCGGACGAAGATGTGGTCGTCGTGCTCACGATCTCGTCGATGGGCTTCCGGTACATGCTGTTCTTGCGCTTCCGCGACGACGCCGCGTCCGCCAGCTACTTCGCACGCGGCAACGGCAGCAATCTGCGCGACACCTTGCTGGAACTGGGCAACCTCTGCTGCGGCGCAATCAACCAGGACCTCGTCCGGCATTTTCCGGACCTCGGCATGTCGACGCCCTATCTGCTGGGCGGCCAGAGCCTGCGCCACGTGGACAGCCTCCGCCCCGACTATCGCGCCAACTTCGATGTTGCGATCGGCACAACGGTGCGGGTCGGCGTGACGATGTGCATGTTCACGCGCGTATCCGTCGACTTTCAGCTGGGACAGGAGATCGAGGAAGACTCCAGCGAAGGCGAACTCGAATTGTTCTGACGCTTTTAGCGCTTTTAGGTATGAATTGACCGGTAGGAAAAGAAAATGGCGAAAATTCTAGTAGTGGATGATTCGAGCGCGGTGCGCGACGAGGTAGCAAGCTTTCTGCGCACCAACGGGCTGGACGTACAAACCGCCGTCGACGGCAAGGACGGCCTGTCCCGGCTCAAGGCCGACCCGGGCATCCGCCTTATCATCAGCGACGTCAACATGCCCAACATGGACGGCCTGACCATGGTCGAGAAAATCCGCGGCGAGCTGGCCAACAAGAGTGTCAACGTCGTGATGCTGACCACCGAAAGCAGCCAGGCGATGAAGGACCGGGGCAAGGCAGCCGGCGTCAAGGGCTGGATCGTCAAGCCATTCAAGGGCACCGCGGTGCTTGAAGGGCTCAGGAAGCTGGCCATCTGACCAGTCCCTTGTCCGGCGTTATCTTGGTCATTTCTACCCGCCTTGCGGCCTCCGTGCTTTCCAGAGTCGGACGCTGCGGCACGTGCTCGCGGGGTTACTCGGATAAACATTAGAGACAAAGCCAATCAGAAGTTGATTCGATGGAGAGGGGCCGACTACCATAGCTTCACGCCGATCCCAACTGGAGTGCCCGATGAATCACTCTGAAGACGTTATCCAGGAATTCCCGCCAATGCAGGAGCGCGTGGCAAACGACGAAGGCCCTGTGCGCAAAGCCAGGCCGGCAGCGGGCGAAGATGCGATTGCCCGCATCGCCAGCTCGCTTGCGTTGCCAGTGGAACAGGTACGGTGGGAGTTCTGGCATGCCTGGGACGGCTTGCTGATCGATGCGAAGTTTCCCGATTACCTGCTGGTGCTGACGGAGCGCAAGGCCCTTCAGGCACTCCGCGGCAAACACGTTCACCACTAGTCCAGGAAGCGACCAAGAAAACATGCCCATGTCCAAGACCACGAAAAAGAAGTACCTCAAGGCCCTGAACCGGAGCCTGAAGAAAGAAGCTGGCAAGGATTTCGGGTCGAGCTTTGTCTTTTATCCGATCGGCGCGAAGCCCAAGGATGCCACCGGCGTAACCGCCAGCGATGCGGCCAATCCACAAGAACTGAAAGTCATGGAGACCGTCCAGGCCCGCGTGTTCGCGGAGTTCAGCAGCGCCGCCGGGGCTGCCTGACAGCTGGCCGGAGGTTTGTCGTCCTTGCTTCCCCGTTACAGCGACCCCGCGTTCTACGCGCTGCTCGCCAGCAGCTACGCACGGCTGCTTGGCAAGCCATTGGTGCCACAGCCAATGCCCACGGCCGAGGCCGCCGCATGGCTCTATGAGACGGCGCCCTTCGCCATCCTGGCCCATGACATCGCGCCCGACCCGGTTTTCATCTACGGCAACAAGGCCGCCCAGCAGCGCTTCGAATACGACTGGGACGAGATCACACGCCTGCCCTCGCGGCTATCGGCCGAGGCGCCGAACCGCGAGGAACGGCAGCGGTTTCTCGAACGCGTACGGCAGCACGGTTACGAATCGGGCTACAAGGGCGTACGCATCACCAGGTCGGGGCGCCGCTTCATGATCGAGGAAGCCACGCTGTGGCAGATGTTCGATGCCGACGGCGTGCTACACGGACAGGCCGTGATCATTCCGCGGACGCGGGATTTGTGAGGGCGGCGCCGGCACCTGGGCCTGGACCACTGCCAGCTCCTCAAGCACCTGATTGAGTCGATACTCGAGACTGCGGCGCGTAATCCCCTCCGGCAGCGACTTGATCATCCTCGTGAGAAAGTTTCGGTCTGCATACAGCCGGTTGATCTGATATTCAGTCATTTGTCAGTCCTTTGAAATGCAGTTCAGGGGTACCGAAATTCGCGCGCTGCGTCAGCCGACACGCGGCCGCATCAAGGACGTCATGCGCCGAATCATCCAGGGCGGGATCAAGATCGATCTCCAGGAAGCCTTTCCACTGCAAGCTTCGACGATGTGACCAGAGGCTGTACCAATAGGTCGACAGGCAGATCAGGTCCCGCATGGAAATGGTGGAGTCGACCCAATAGCTGTCCACCATGAATCGCCTTTTCACGAACTGCTGGTCAAGTAGATGCTGGGGTACCCGTTTCGCAAGCATCCGATCGTGGTCGTCCAGGAACGTCACGACGTCGATGTCGCGCGGGTCGCGCCACTCCAGCGTTTCGATGTCCTCGGAAAAACTGCCGTCGATCCATTGGAAACCGCTGCGGACGCCGGCTTCATGAAGCGCCTTCCTGAACGCCAGCAGTCCCTGCAAAAGCTTGCAGCGATGCAATGACGTGGCAAATCGCTCCACCAACGCAATCAGCGATACGTTGTAAGGCGACCGTTCCATGCTCACCGGATGGAGCCCGTTCACCGGCGGCAGCACCCGCTCATCATTCCACGCGGGTATCGGTACGACATTCATGGATTGACCCCCAGTTTCTGTGGCCCCTGCCTTTCGGATGAGAAAGGCGGTGCCGTGTTTTCGAGGGGGGATCTTCACACGTATCGGCGTAAACTTCTGTGCCCAAATGGAACATTCCTGTTGCATTTGGGCATGGCACCCTGCGTTGCACAGGGGCCTTGCCTTGGCGCAATGCGAACTGGCTCAAGCCACCGCAAAGAAATGCGTGCCGTCGCGATCGAGTTGCGCGATCAGGCCGAATTCCCAGTCGAGATAGGCCTGCATGGCTGCGGCCGCGTTGTCGGTACCCTCGTAGGGGCGGCGGTATCGGTCCGTACGCGGCACGGCCAGGCGTGTCTCGCCTTGCTCCACCGGCAGGCCTGCGTCAAACCACGCCGCGTTGCCGCCCTCCAGCACAAACACGTCCGCTGCTGTCAGGGCCCGCAGGTCTGCCGCCGCAAACCGCGCCAGCAGGCTCGACCCGCATGTCAGTACGTAGCGGCGGGCCGGCGGAATCTGACGCAGTGCCTGGGCCAGTTGCGCCCGGATCGCGTACCACGCGCCCGGGATATGGCGCTTGACGTAGTTGGCGCTGGCCGTCACGTCGATCACTGCGACGTCTCCCGCTTCCAGCCAGCTCGACAGCGTTGCTGGCGAGACCGTGGCCACGTCCGGCGTGGCGGGACGATTCGCCGCGGGTGCTCCCCGCTCGCTGCGCTGGGCGTCGCCAACCGGTTCCACGACGAAGACATCCCACCCCATCTGGGCCAGCCACGACGCGCTCATGTTCGCACGCACATCGTCGTCATCCGCCAGCACGATGCGTGCGCCGCGCACCGGCGCATTGTGATCGGTTTCCTGCACCAGCTGGCCGCCCGGGGCACTGGCAAAGCCGGGCAGATGACCATCGGCATATTCCTCGGGCGTGCGCACGTCGAAGCGGTACACAGTGCGCCCCGGTGCGTCCAGCGATGCCAGCGCCCCGAAAGCAATGCGTTTCACGCCTGCCTTGTCGGCGATGGCGCGAGCACCCGTGCGGGCATGCTCCAGATTGCCGGCGCCCACCTGGGCCGGTGCACGGCGGCTGGCACCGTGCGACAAGGTCTGTCCCGCCAGGGTCCAGCCGATCGTGCCGTTGCCCAGCGCTGCCACCGGATTCGGAATGCCGGCATTGATCAGCGACTGCGTCCCGATAATGCTGCGCGTACGGCCCGCGCAATTGACGATGACCTGCGTGCCAGGGTCGGGCGCCAGCTCACGCACGCGCAGCACCAGCTCCGCGCCGGGCACACTGGTCGACGTGGGAATGTTCATGGTCTGGTACTCGTCGAAGCGGCGCGCGTCGACGATCACCACATCGGCCTTGCGATCGATCAGCGCCTGCACCTCGGTGGCGCTCAGCGAAGGCGTGTGCCGCCTGGCCTCCACCACTTCTCCGAATGACTTGCTGGGCACGTTGACATCGCGAAACACCTCGCCGCCACCGGCAATCCATGCGCCCAGGCCGCCGTCGAGCAGCGACACATCGGTATAGCCAAGCGAACGCAGCACGCCGGCAGCACGCGGCGCCAGATCCTGGCCGTCATGCTCGCCGTAGACCACGATGCGGGTGTCGCGTCGCGGAATGCGGGTCCACGCTTCCAGTTCCAGCTTCGACAGCGGAAAGTTGGCCGCCCACAGCGGATGCTCTTGCGCGAACGGATCTTCCTCGCGCACATCCACCAGCGCGATCTCGGTGCGGTCCAGCAACGCCTGGCGCACTGCCTGGCTGGTGGTGACGGGAAACGGATGGCTGGCTGCGGTCATGATGCGACGGATTCCTTCGAGCGGTCCCAGGGATTGGGCAAGGTGGTATTCGAGTAGCCGGAGATGAACGTCTTGGTGCCGCCGGCCTCCGGATAGACATGGCGGCTTACCGCGCCAATATTGGCGCCGTAGACATGGATGCTGATCGATACGCGGTCGTCGAAGGCATTGTGAACGCGGTGGATATCGCCCACCGTGGGCGACACGGCCTCCACCTGACCCGGTTCCAGGCGCACCGGCTGGCCCTCCGGGCGCGGCACGCCGCCGCCGCCAATCGCGTACGACTGCGCGTACTCGGCGCCGCGCAGCATGCCGATCAGGCCCCACACCGTATGGTCGTGGATGGGCGTGCGTTGTCCGGGCCCCCAGACAAAGCTGACGATCGAGAACCGTTCGGCGGAATCGCAGTGCAGCAGCATCTGCTGGTAGTACTCGGGATGGGGCTGCGCATAGCTGTCGGGCAGCCAGTCGTCGCGCGCCACCAGCCTGGCGAGCAGCCGGCCGCCTTCGGCGAGGATGCGGGGCTCGTCCGGCTGCTGGTCCAGCAAGGCGGAAAAGGCGGTGATGAAGTCGCGTAGCGGCGCCAGCGCCTGCGCGCCAGGTAGTGTCCCAGCCATGGCTTGTCTCCAGATTTACGTGTGCCGTCTAGGCTGCGGCACATCGCACACAACCATAGCACGGCGGGCAGTTGTCGGCACGCCGGTTCAGGCCCCCAGCGCCACGCGTCCGGCGGCGGTGAGGATGGCGTCGTTCTGCGGGGTGTGGATGCGGCTGCAGAGCACGTCGCGATAGTGGCGTTCCAGCGGGTTGTGCCGGCTCAGCCCGTGATTGCCCGACAGTTGCAGCGCCAGTTCCACGGCGCGGATCGCGTTCGACGTGACGGTGTACTTGAGCAGGCCGCTGTCGGCCGGCAGCGGTGGCGTGCCGGCATCGCTGCGGGCGGCAATGTCGTCCAGCAGCACCCCGTTCACGCGCAGCAGCGCAGCGATCTCGCCAATCGACTCCTGCACGCGCGGCAGGCTCGCCAGCGGCTTGCCAAGGCTGCCCGGCGCCCGCTCGCGCACGAACTGGCGGATCCAGTCGAAGCCCGCACGTGCCACGGCATCGTACAGACTGCCCAGCAGCGTCACCATCCACGCCTGCTGGTCGGCATTGGCGTCGATGTCCGCCTGGCTGCCGCCGGCCGGCGCCCAGGCCGCGGGCGGCCGGATGTCCACTGCGTTTTCCAACGGAATCCAGACATCCTCGAAGACCGTCTCGTGGCTGCCTGACGCGCGCAGCCCCAGATGATTCCAGCTTTCGATCACGCGGATGCCGGGCGTATCGGCGTCCGGTTTCGGCACCAGGAAGATGCCCACGCGCGGCTCCGGCTCGTGCGTGCGCGCCCATACCGCCAGCCAGCGCAGGGCCGGGATGCCGGTGGTGTAGAGCTTGTGGCCGCGCACCCGCCAGCGATCACCCACGCGCGTGGCAACCGTGCCGGGCAGCCCGCCGCGTGCCGGCGAGCCAAGTTCCGGCTCCACGCGCAGCGCGTTGATCAGGCCGCCCTGCTCCACGGCGCTGCGGAACACCTGCTGGCGCACCGCGTCCGGCCAGCGCGAATCGGCGCGGCCAATGGCCCGATGCTGCAGGTAGGTCATCGTCAGCACGAGCGCGGTGGCCGCATCGCCACCCGCCACGGCCGCAATGATGCGCCGCGCTTCGGCCAGCCCCGCACCCGCCCCGCCATGCGCGGACGGCACCACCTGCGCGATCAGCTTGTAGCGGTGCAGCAGCGCGAAATTGTCGTGCGCAAACGTGCCGTCGGTGTCGTGGATGGTGGCGGTAGTGGCAAAGCGCGCGGCCAGTTCGGCCAGCACATCGTCCAGCCGTGCCGCCGGGGTCGGCAGGCGATGCAGGGATGACGAAGACATGGATTTCCTTCGGGGGATGGGATCAGGCGTCACATAGCGTACCGCCGCATGCCGGGCGTTGATAACGACGCATATCGCATATCGAGCCGCGGTTTTTGCTGCATATGGAGCGGCGTTTTTATTCGTTGGGTCTGCAGGCGCGGGGGCGTACGGTTGTCGTCCATACCCGTACACCATCCAGGCAAACCAGGAGCGCCACGCATGAGCGTCAATTTCATCGGCATGATCCAGAGCCAGAAGCAATCGGAAATCCATCCGCCCGCCGGGCCCGTGATCGATCGCGACTATGTGCGCGCGTTTGCGCAGGCCCACGAGCAGGCCGGGTTCGACCGCATCCTGGTGCCGCACCACTCCACCGGCCCATCCGCCACGCTGACCATCTCGTACGCAGCCGCGGTGACCGAGCGGATCCACTTCATGCTGGCCCACCGCCCCGGCTTCACGTCACCCACGCTCGCCGCGCGCCAGATCGCCACGCTGGACCAGTTCAGCGGCGGCCGGCTCGGCGTTCACTTCATCTCCGGTGGCTCTGACGACGAACAGAAGCGCGACGGCGATTATCTGGACCACGACCAGCGCTATGCCCGCACCGACGAGTACCTGGGCATCCTGCGGCGCATCTGGACGGAGCCGCAGCCGTTTGACCACGCGGGCGCCTTCTTCCGCTTCGAGCGCGGCTTCTCCGAGGTCAAGCCGGCGCAGCAGCCCCATGTGCCGATCTACTTCGGCGGCGCGTCCGAAGCAGCCATTGCCGTCGCCGGCAAGCATGCCGATGTCTATGCGCTGTGGGGCGAGTCGCTCGACCAGGTGCGCGAACTGACCACGCGCGTGCGCGCCGAGGCGGCAAAGCACGGCCGCGAGGTCAATTTCTCGGTGTCGTTCCGGCCCGTGCTGGCCGATACCGAAGAAAAGGCGTGGCAGCGTGCCGACGACATCCTCGAACGCACCCGCGCACTGCGCGTGCAGGCCGGCTACAGCCGGGGCGGCCCCCAGCAGAGCGAAGGCGCGCGCCGGCTTCTGGCGGCGGCCGGGCAAGGTGACCGCGTCGACCAGCGCCTGTGGACGGCCATCGCACGCGAAACAGGCGGCCGCTCGAACTCCACGGGCCTGGTCGGCACGCCGGAACAGGTGGCCGATGCCCTGCTGGCGTACTACGACCTGGGCGTCACCACCTTCCTGATCCGCGGCTTCGATCCGCTCGAAGACACCGTCGACTATGGCCGCGAGCTGATTCCGCGCGTGCGCGAGCTGGTGGCACAGCGCGATGCCGAACAGCGCCGCCGCGCCGCCTGAACCACCCACACCAACAACAACGGGGAGCGGGAAATCATGAGCCAGAACACCTTCCAACCTGATCAACCTGATCAACCTGATGCACGCCGCCGCAGCGTCCTGCGGCTCGCCGGCACGGCGGCCATTGCCGCACCGGCCCTGATCCTGGGCCGCCAGGCCTGGTCCGCGCCGCGCAAGCTGACCTTTGCGTGGAACCAGAACTCGTTCTGCCTGACGCCGATCGTGGTGGCCCAGGAAAAGGGCTTCTTCGAGAAGAACGGGCTGCAGGTGGACCTGATCAACTACAGCGGGTCCACCGACCAGCTGCTGGAATCCATCGCCACCGGCAAGGCCGATGCCGCCGTGGGCATGATCCACCGCTGGCTCAAGCCGCTCGAAGCCGGCTTCGACGTCAAGATCATCGGCAGCTCGCACGGCGGCTGCGTGCGGCTGGTGGGCGCCAAGGCCGCCGGCGTGACCAACCTGCAGGCGCTCAAGGGCAAGACCGTGGGCGTCAGCGACCTGGCCGCGCCCGGCAAGCATTTCTTCACGATCCTGCTGGCAAAGAACGGGATCGACCCGGATCGCGACATCACCTGGCGCCAGTACCCGGCAGACCTGCTCGGCGTGGCCGTGGACAAGGGCGAGATCCAGGCGATTGCCGACGGCGACCCCAACCTCTACCTGCTCGAGAAGCGCACCAACGGCGCCTACGTGGAACTGGCGACCAACCTGACCGGCGAGTACGCGCGCAAGGTCTGCTGCGTGATCGGCGCCCGAGGCGAACTGGTCCGCAACGACCGGCCCGCTGCGTCCGCGCTGGCACGCTCGATCGTGCAGGCCACCGACTACGTCAACGAGAACCCGAACGAGGCGGCCAAGGTCTTCGCCAAGTACTCGCCCAAGATCAGCACCGAGGACCTGCGCAAGCTCTATGCGTCGCTGACCTACAACCACCACCCGACCGGCGTGGACCTGCAGGAGGAGATCGCGTTCTACGCCGGCGATTTCCAGCGCATTGGCGTGCTCAAGAAATCGACCGATACGAAGAAGCTGGCGCAGCACGTCTACGCCAACGTACTGGGCTAACCCGGGAGAGCCGACATGGCAACCTCGCACCAAACGCTTGATGCACCCCTGCCACTCGCCGGATCGGCCGGATCGGCCGACGCGGCCCGCACGCCGTCGAGCGTCTGGCCCGTCGGCATCGTTGCCGCGCTGACATGGGGCGGCTTCGGCGCGCTCACGTGGCGCTGGCCGAACAAGGTGGCCGGCTTTTCGGACTGGGCCTATACCGAGGAACTCGGCATCGCGGTGCTGGTGGCCGCCGCCGCGCTGCTGGTGGTGGCGCTGGCGGGCGGCTACGCAGCTCCGCTGCGCCGGGTGCGGCAGACACTGCGGCATGCGGGCCCGTGGCTGGTGGCGTTGCCGCTGGTCTTCGCCGCGTGGGAAATCCTGACCGCCAAGACCGCGCTGCTGCCCACGCCCTTCTTCGCCCCGCCGCAGGCGCTGATCGAGGTCTATATCGACGACTGGCGCCGCCTGGGCGACAGCGCGCTGAACACGCTGAAGCTGCTCGGCTTCGGCGTGGCCTACGGCGGCGTGGCCGGCTTCCTGATCGGCGTGTCGATCGGATGGTCGCGCCGCATCGGCTACTGGGTGCATCCGGTGCTGCGCGTGCTGGGGCCGCTGCCCTCCACCGCACTGCTGCCGCTGACGTTCTACTTCTTCCCGTCAAGCTATTCGGCAGCCGTCTTCCTGATCGCGCTGGCGACGGCATTCCCGGTGGCGGTGCTGACCTGGTCTGGCGTAGCCAGCGTCAACAAGAGCTATTACGACGTGGCCCGCACGATGGGTGCGTCGGAGGCCTTCCTGGTATTGCGCGTCGCCATTCCGGCGGCACTGCCCCAGGTGTTCGTAGGGCTGTTCATGGGGCTGGGCGCGTCGTTCTCGGTGCTGGTCACGGCCGAGATGATGGGCGTGAAGTCCGGGCTGGGCTGGTACCTGACCTGGGCGCAGGGCTGGGCCTCGTACGTGAACATGTATGCCGCACTGATCGTCATGGCCCTGCTGTTCTCGGGCGTCATCACATTGCTGTTTGCCGTGCGCGACCGCGCGCTGTCATGGCAGAAAGGAACCGTCAAATGGTAGTGGCTGCATCGGAATCCACGCGTGGTGCCCGGATCGATATCCGCGCCGTCAGTCATGCCTTTGGCGATGGCGACAAGCAGCTGCCGGTGCTCGACAGCGTCGACCTGAAGGTGGCGCCGGGCGAATTCGTAGCGCTGCTCGGCCCCAGCGGCTGTGGCAAGTCCACGCTGCTGCGGCTGGTGGCGGGGCTCGACAGCCCGTCACAGGGCCAGATCCTGCAGGACGGCGCGCCGATCGACCGCCCCGACCCTTCGCGCATCGTCGTCTTCCAGGACCCCACGCTCTACCCGTGGCGCCGCGTGCGCGACAACGTCGCACTGGGCCTGCAGGCCCGCGGGCTGCTGCGCCGCGAAGGCCATCGAGTGGATGCCGCGCTCAGGCGCGTGGGGCTGGAGGCCTTCGCCCGCGCGTTTCCGCACCAGCTGTCGGGCGGCATGGCCCAGCGCGTGGCGCTGGCCCGTGCGCTGGTCAACGATCCCCGGCTGCTGGTGCTCGACGAGCCGCTCGGCAAGCTCGATTCGCTGACGCGCCTGGCCATGCAGAGCGACCTGGTGGAGTTGTGGCAACGCGCGGGGTTCTCGGCGTTGCTGGTGACGCACGACGTGGAAGAAGCGCTGTTCCTGGCGCAACGCGTGATCGTGTTCAGTCAGCGGCCGGCCCGCATCACCGCCGAGATCCCGGTCGACCTGCCCTACCCCCGGCATCGCGGCGATCCGCGACTCACCGAACTGCGGCACGAAGCACTGCGGCACCTGGGTCTCGATGCCAGCTGGTAACACCCTCTCCCGGCGCGCGCCATGAGCGCGCCGCCGCCACAGGTATGGCTCAATGCCCTGCTGCGCCTGGTTCAGGAAATCCAGCTTGGGCTGCTGCAGGTCTGGCACGTCCTGGGCTGGTCCGGCGACCTGCACGGCCAGCCTGCCTGGCCGTGGTCGCAACGCATTGCCGGCGAAACCCTGGTGATCGACCTCGGGCTGGCGCGCCAGCTTGGCTTGTCCGTGCTGGCCGCCGTGCTGGCGCTGGCCTGCCTGGCGGTGGCGCTGTGCTGGCGCAGGCGGCGCATGGCGTGGCTGGGCATCGGCACCCTGGCGCTGGTGGCGGCGCCATGGCCATCGCCAGCGCTGCTGGTCACGCCTGCGGCGCCCACGAGCTTCCACCAGAACCCCACACGATTCGCCGTGGATGCCATCGCGACCGGCGCCCAGGTCTACGCCCGGCATTGCGCGGCATGCCATGGCGACGACGGCCGTGGCGGAGGGCCGCTGGCGGCCACGCTGTCACGCTGGCCGCCCACCTTCCTGAGTCCGCTGCTGGGTCGGCGTGCCGAAGGCGAACTGTTCTGGCACATCGTAGCCGGCATGCGCGACCGCAACGGGCATGCGACCATGCCGGCCTTCGGCAACCAGATTGACGACGCGCAGGCATGGGCCGTGATCGACTACCTGAAGGCGCTGGCCGCCGGCACCGGCGGCGCCGCGCAGGGAAGCTGGCCGATACCGTTGCGATTGCCCGACGTGATGGTCCGCTGCGGCGAGACCGCCCCGCGCGCGCTGGACGACTGGCGCGGGCACCAGCGCGTCCGCGTGGTGGCATTCGATGGTTCGCCGGCAACGCTGCCTTTCGACGATCCACGCTTTCTGACACTGCTGGTCACGCGCGATGGCCGACCGCCGCCGGCGGTTCCCGATTTCCGCGCCGGCTGCGTGGCCGCATCCGCGCAGGCCTGGCCTGCGTTCGCGAAGATTGCCGGGGTCGACCCGTCGCGGTTGTCTGGCACCACGTGGCTGGCCGACCGCGACGGCTGGCTGCGCGCGCTGGCAGCGCCCGGGGACAACGGATGGAGCGATGCCAGTCTGGTCTGCACGGCGGGACAGCCAGCCTCGGGCGGTTCGGGCGGCTCAGGCACTGACATGGGCACCGGCCAGCGCCAGCCGCCCGATGGCCTGACCGCCCTGCTGCTGCGGATCGACGCGGAACCCGTGCGCTTTGTGCAAGGCGGATGGATCCACTGACTGGCGGGCCGTCCAGGAGGCGCACTGGATTGCGCTGCGTCAATCCGCCGCCAGGACGAGAAGTTTCCGCGCCAACAATTAGAAATGTCCTAACGACGTCGAATCGTACGGCGCGTAGCGTTGAGAGCTTCCCCCCAACGCTACGCCTTGAATACGATGTCGCTGGAACTGTCACCCGCCAATACCGAAAACGACTACGGCGCCGATGCGGGCCTGCTGAAAACCTGGACGGGCCACTATGCCGTGTCGGCCGGCCTGTTCGAGGTCAGGCCCCGCTATCTGCCGCGCGATGCGCGCCCCATCCTGGACGAGGATCTCGATTGCATCATCGGGTACCACCGGCGTTTCGGGCTGCGCAGCCATCTTTACGATCTCAACGGCGACATGTTCGCCGTTTCGGAAGACCTGTCGAGCCTGCCGCCGCCGGAAAAGCGTGACCCGCTGGTGGTGGTAGGCGGACTCTGGCGCGCCAATGTGCGCGGCCTGACCGCCGTGGGGCTGACGGGAACCGGCGCGGCGCTGGCGCCGGCCACGCTGGCGCAGCTGCGCACCCGGTTTGCCCGTCTGGCGCAGTCGTCGCTGCTATATCGTGGGGCAGCCCTGGCGCGCATGGACGATCCGCAGCGCTTTGTGCCGGTGCATATCCTGCGCCTGGCAATGCGTCACGGCGAAGCCACGGCCGCGCCGCCGGCGCTGACCCGCGCGTCGCGCTACCTGACGTGCATGCTGATCCGGCGCCAGCCGTTCATGCTTGACCTGGTCACCATGAACGGCAATACGACGATTGTGGATTTCGAATACTGGCGTTACGTCGATGCGCTGCCGGCGGCCTGAAGCGGTGCGCCGCCCACGGGCACAGGGCTGGCATGGGTGACGTAGTCGATGGCCCGCTGCACTTCGTCGACCGAAGGCGGTGCGCCGTTATCGCCGACCGACACCGACTGGCCCGGCTTGTTGACACCAAAATGGGGGCTCGACGTGGCAGTGAACAGCATGACCGTGGGCTTGCCCAGCGCATCCGCAAGATGCACAAAGCCCGTGTCCATGCCGACGACCAGCGCTGCAGCGTCCACGCGCTGGGCACACTCGGTGATCGACATGCGCGGCAGGACCTCCGCACCGGGAATGGCCGCTGCCAGTGCCTGGGCTTCCTGCTGCTCCTTCTGCGAGCCCCATGGCAACTGCACGCGGTAGCCGCGCCGGGCCAGCTGGTGCCCGATCTCGACCCAGTTGGCCTGTGGCCATTTCTTGATATCGAGCGACGTCGCGTGGAACAGCAGCGCACGCGGCACACCATCGGTGTTCAACGGCGTGGCCGGAGCCGGTACCCGCAGTTCGGCCGTCTCGTGCGGCTCGATGTCGTAGCCCAGTGCGTTGGCTACCACCATCCGCATTTTCTGGCGGCAGTTGGCATCGCCATGGGGGCCAAAAATCTCGGTGTAGGCGAACACGGCCTTTTCTTCGCCGAGAAATTCGGCCGCATAGCCGAGACGCCGCTTTGTCCGTGCCAGCCGGGCGGCGATGGCGCTCTTGTAGACGCCGTGAACGTCGATTGCCACGTCATAGCGTTCGCGGCGCAGCGACATCAGCGCACCGATGATGCCGCGCAGGTCGCGCCATTTGCGGCCGTTTTTCTTGAACTGACGCAGGGGCGGCGCGATGACGCGGTCGACGCCGACCGCCCAGCTGGGGATATCCGCGCACGAAGCGTCGGCAATCCAGTCGATTTTGGCGTCCGGATAGGCACGACGCAGGTCATACAGCAGCGGCAGGGTATGCACCATGTCGCCAAGCGACGTGATCTTGATAAGCAGGATGCGCTTCATGCAGGGGCGGCTTGATTGAGCGGACGCAGCGGGATTTGCCGCGTCGGAAAGGCGCTAGTATGCCCCAGACCGCCGCCCCCAGCGCGTGACCAATATGTAATTGATTGCACACATCTCAAATTCGCCACCCGCCCCCCCCGGCAAGGCTCACTTTGCGTCGGTCAGCGTCATTGCCACGCGGAAGCGTCCGCCACCACCGTCGCAAACCGGTCATTCAGCGCGGCCAGCGTGACCCGATGCAGTTCGGCGGCCCGCAACGGTTCGCCGCCCAGCGGGTCCGGCAAGTCACGCGTGGCGCAGCCCGCGGCGACCAGCGTGACGCGATAGCCATGATCGAGCGCCGAGCGCACGGTCGCGCTGATGCACATATGGGTCTGAAAGCCGGCCACGATCAGTTCCTTGCGGCCAAGCGCATCGAGTTGCGCTGCGAGGTCGGTGCCCGCAAAGCTGTTCGGCAGGTTCTTGATGACCGTCCGCTCGCCGTCAACCGGCGTTACACCTTCGATGATTTCCGCAAACGGACCCGATGGATCGAATGCCCCCCCGGGCTTGCCATGATGGACCACGTGGATCACGGGCGTGCCGTGCCGGCGGGCCAGCGCCAGCAGCGCGGCGCACTCTGCCACGGCTGCCGGCATGCCGGTCAGCGGCAGCTTGCCGTCGACGTATTCGCGCTGGTGATCCACCAGGACCAGTACGGCATCCGACCACGCGGAAGGCTGGCGGCTGGCGCCAGCGGCGTCGAGCAGAGTGAAGGGCTTGGCGGCGGGCGTTGCGGTCATGGGCGCTCCATAGGATGAAAGTGGCTATACAGGCATCCTAGAGGTCGGTAAGCTGTACGCCAATTAGCCACCAGATCACAACAACTGTGCAAAAAAGCACAATCACCTGGGACGACCTGCTGACCTTGTCCACGCTGATGCGGGTCGGAAGCTATTCGGCCTGCGCCCGGGAACTCGACATCACGCACGCCACGGCGATCCGGCGTATCCGGCGTCTGGAGACCGCGCTGGGCAAACCCGTGGCAACGCGCACCGACGGCACCTTCGTCCTGACGGCCGCCGGACGCAATGCGCTAGCCGCCGCACGCGAGATGGAACAGTCCGCCGACAGGTTGCTGCGCGAGATCGAAGGCGCCAGCCCGGGCGTATCCGGCGTGGTGCGGGTGGCGACAACGGCCTCACTGGGCAGCCATTTCCTCACACCGCGACTTCCCGGCTTCTACACAAGCAATCCCGACGTGGAAGTACGGCTCGAAGTGGATAACCGCGTCACCAGCCTGGCCCGGCGCCGGGCCCATATCGCGGTACGCCTGGCCCGCCCGCAGGAAGAATCGCTGGTCGCGCAGCGCGCCGGCACGATCCACTTCGGGCTCTATGCGCCCGCTGCCATGTCAGCCACCACGGCGGAATCGCGCGATACACCGCTGTGCGGCCTGCTCGACGAAGGCTTTTCGCTGCCGGAGGTCGAGTGGCCGCAGCTTCAGGGGCGGCGCTTCTCGTTCCAGTCCAACAGTTTCGTGGCCGTGCGCGAAGGCGTACGCGCCGGGCTGGGCGTTGCCCTGCTGCCGCACTATCTTGCGGCTGGCGAACCGGGCCTCTCGCTGGTCCGCCCGGTTCCCGAAGTGCTCCGCGAAATCTGGCTTGCCTACCCGCCGGAGTTCCGGGGCGCATCGCGATTCCGGCCCGTTATCGACTGGCTGGCCGAAGCGCTGACAGCCTGCCCTTGAGCCACACAAACGCGCCGCAGTGTCGCGTCGTCACCACGACGCGTCGCATACGCCACCTCATGTGGGATAGCACACGTGTTTCCAGCGCTGCTCCCGCCGAAAGAATTGGCGGTTCTGCTACGCTTTGAACCGGTTGCCAACGCTGCATCATCAGGATGCATCCAACAGATGGGCAGGGTCGTTGCATTGAAGCCCAGGTAACCGGGGAATCGGGTCAGTGCGCAGAACAAAAAGAGATTCATGCGGCACTCATTGAAGTATCGAATGGCAATCGCGGCCGCGACGGTTGTCTCGCTGGTATTTGTGGTGCGGGTCGGGTTTTCCCAGGTCTACGCATACACCCGCCTGAAAGAAGTCGTTCAGGCCCAGCAGGACACCCTGGTCAGACTGGTTGCCGATCAACTCGACGAGAAGCTCGAGTCGCGCGCCGTCGTGCTGCGGCGGCTCGCGCGCACGCTCGCGCCTGTTCTCGATCGTCCGGCTGGTCAGTTGCGTCAGATGGCCATCGATACGGTGGACATGCCCGAGCACTTCAATGCGACCTTCCTGGCCTCGACCGATGGCACCCTCATCTTCAGTACCGCCGTACCCGATGGCGTGAAGATGACCGTAGGCGACCGCGACTACTTCAAGGCCATCGTCAACGGCGCCGACTTTGCCGTCTCCGACCTGCTGCAAGGCAAGCATACAAGCGCCCCCGGCGTGGTCCTGGCCGTGCCGATGCATGACAGCCACGGTCAACTGCGCGGCGTGGTGGGCGGCGTGCTCAATCTTTCTGCAGAGAATTTCCTGCGCGAACTGGCGCAACACCGGGTGGGCGTCACCGGCTTCTATTGCCTGGTGTCGGCCGGCCCGAATCCGCGTTACGCGTTGCACCCCGATGCGGCAAAGGTACTCACTCCTGCCCAGGCCATCGGGGAGTCGTGCGGAGCCGAAGCCCCCGAATCGGAATTCGAATCGATCTGGCCCGAACAGCCCATCGTGGCGCGCTTCCTGCTGGAGTCGAATGGCTGGGAGGTGATATCTGTCCTGCCTGCCGCCGAAGCCTACGCGCCGCTGGTTGAAGTGCGCCACCGTGCCGTCATCCTGGGCATCGTGACGCTGCTGGCTGCCGCACTCCTGATGTGGGCCGTGATCCGGCACCTGCTGGCACCGCTTGAGCATCTGCATCGCACCGTGCGCCGCCTTTGCGAGCAGCCGGCCGCCATGGCCGAGTTGCCCGTGCGCCGCGACGATGAGATCGGCGAACTGGCCGGCACGTTCTCGGAAGTGATGACCCAGCTGATCGAACGCGAAGCCGCGCTGAAAGCTGCCACCGGCAATGCAGCGGCCAGCGAAAAGCGGCTGGAGGCCATTGCCAATCACGTGCCCGACCTCGTGGCCTTTGTCGACGCCGACGAGCGCTTCGTGTTCGTCAACCACGCCTACGCGCGCCATTTCGGCCTGCCTGCCAGCCAGATCACCGGCCTCTCGCTGCGCGAACTCTGGGGCACGCCCGAGTACGTGGCGAACAAGCCTTACCTGGACCAAGCGTGTGCCGGAGAATCCGTCACGTACAGCCGCGAGAATGCCGAGGGGCGCGCATGGGAAATGACCTTCCAGCCGGCCTGGAACGACGCCAAGGATGCCGTCACCGGGCTGCATATGTTCGCGCGCGACATTACCGGCGAACGCCAGAAGCTGCGCTCGCTGGAAGCCCAGACGCTGTCCGACCACCTGACGGGGCTGCTCAACCGCAAGGGCTTCGACCGGCGCCTGCAGGAAACCATGGCGCGCGCCGATGCTGGTGGCTACCGCACCGCGCTGCTGCTGGTTGACCTCGACGACTTCAAGGCGGTCAACGACACCTACGGGCACCCCATCGGCGACCAGCTGCTGGTCGCCTTTGCGGAGCGCCTGCGTGCATGCGTGCGCGCCGGCGACGCCGTGGCGCGGATCGGCGGCGACGAGTTCGCCATCGTGCTCGACAACGTGGGCAACCCCAACACGGTCGAACGCATCGCCCACACGGTGGTACACGCGGCCATGCGACCGTTCGACATTGACGGCCACCGGCTGGTCTCCACGGCCAGCGTGGGCAGCGCAATGCATCGTCCGGACCAGGGCACGTCGGTCAGCGAACTGTTCATGCGCGCCGACATGGCCCTGTACGATGCCAAGCGGCGTGGCAAGGCCTGCTATGCGTCGACAGGGGCCAGGCGCCCGGAGGATGCGTCTTCGGAGGTCTGAGACGCCGCCCCGGACGATGGAACGATAAACGCGTCCATGTCCTCGTCGGCATCCGGCCATTGCCTGCCCGGGATCTCGGGCACGATATCCAGCAGCCCCGCCCGCCGCATGGCGCCTGCCAGCGTCGGGTCCGCGAGCATATGGATGCCCAGTACCGAGCCCCACATCAGTTTCAGGGCAGTCAGCCGCTTCAGGGACTGTTCGATATCGCGCCGCTTCGGCGCCCGGTTCCACTCAGGGTCCAGTTCCTGGACGACCGTCCGGTACAGCCCCATCGTCCGGCTGTCGAACCCGGCAATCGTGGACGGATTGGCGGCCACCACGCGCAGCACGGCATCGTCGATCGGGTCCAGCGGATCCATTGCCTTCAGGAAAGGCTGGTGGACTCTGGCCAACCGCAGGTCAACGGCCCGTTCGAATGCGTGCCTGACGCTCACGCCCTCGAACTGGCCGTAAAGCGCTATCCTCAATGCGGCGTCCATCAGGACTTCGGGACGACTTTCCGCACGTTGAAACATCCTTTCGAGCAGCGCATCGTCGGCCGAAGGCGGCAGTTCATACTTGCGTCGTACCCACTGCAGGAAGTCCGCGCCGAGTTCCGGAAACGCAAACTGCGACGCGCTGTACATCGTGTGCCGTCCGCCCAGCATCATCAGCAGCTTCGTGCGATCGGAGCCTGTGAACACGGTCCGTACGCCATACAGTCCCCGTTCGTTGTTGAGCAGGTCTCGCGTGGCCTTCAGCGTGTACAGCATGCTGTCCCCTCGCTCGGTTGCCAGCATCTGCTGCGCTTCGTCGATGATCAGGATGATCGGACGGCGCATCCGGGCCGACAGCGCCTCCATTGAGCGGTAGACCCACAGTCCGCCCCGCTTCTCGCGCGCTTCGCCATGATCGAAGGCCAGCGACAGGCCTCCAAACCCGACACCCTTGAGTCCCACCGCGTGCGCAAACCTTGCCGCGATGCTCTCATTGGCATCCAGCGCTTTCTGGACTGCACCGGTCACCACGTCGGCAGGGTCCTTTTCCGTCTCGCCCCACAGATCCGCCATCACCACCAGGGCGCCGAGCTTGCGGATGGCCGGCACCACCTCTTGCCGCAGGAACGTACTCTTGCCGATGCCACGCGACCCCATCAGTGCGATGACCTTGCTGGCCGGCCCATGCACCAGCTTCTGTGCAATATCCGCAGCAAGCCTGGGGCGTTCGAAATGATCCGACAAATCCATATCGCTCCTCGTTCATCAATTTCCGCGAACGATTCTATGGACCCCAGCCCCGCCGTCCACCCCTCACCCCCGACTGCAACAGCAATGTTCCAATCCTTAACAGATCCACAAAAAAATGAAGCGGTGACGCAACACGCGCCACCGCTTCACACTGCAGGCTGAACACCCCGTTCAGGGAAGGATCAGCGAACTCGCCCTTCCTTCCACGCCTGCAGCAGTTTGTCGTAGGCGATGGTTTCGCCCTTCGGCTTTTCGTTGTCGAGCTTCTTCCACGGCGCGTGTTCCGACGACAGCCACTTCGACGGATCGCTCTTCGGGTTCAGCTTCGGCGCGCACTGGGCCATGCCCGCGCGCTGCAGCCGGCCCATCACCTGGTCCATTTCCTCGGCCAGGTTGTCCATGGCCGCCTGCGGGGTCTTCTCGCCTGTCACCGCCGTGGCCACGTTCTTCCACCAAAGCTGTGCCAGCTTCGGATAGTCAGGCACGTTGTTGCCGGTCGGCGTCCAGGCCACGCGGGCCGGGCTGCGGTAGAACTCGATCAGGCCACCGTACTTGGCCGCATTCTTGGTCAGGTACTCGTGGTGGATATCGCTGTCGCGAATAAAGGTCAGGCCGGTCAGCGACTTCTTCAGCGACACCGTCTTCGACGTCACGAACTGGGCGTAGAGCCACGCCGCGGCCAGGCGGTTCGGGTCGGTGTTCTTGAAGAACGTCCACGAGCCCACGTCCTGGTAGCCGTTCTGCATGCCCTGCTTCCAGTACGGGCCATACGGCGACGGCGCCATGCGCCACTTCGGCGATCCATCGGCATTGACCACCGGCAGGCCCTTCTTGGTCATGTCGGCCGTGAAGGCCGTGTACCAGAAGATCTGCTGCGCGACCTGGCCCTGCGCGGGCACCGGCCCGGCTTCGGAGAACGTCATGCCCATGGCCTGCGGCGGCGCGTACTTTTTCATCCAGTCGATGTACTTGGTCAGCGCATAGACGGCTGCCGGGCTGTTGGTGGCGCCACCGCGCGACACCGAGGCGCCCACCGGCGTGCATTTGTCTTCCGCCACGCGGATGCCCCACTCGTCCACCGGCATGCCATTGGGCAGGCCCTTGTCGGCCGAGCCGGCCATCGACAGCCAGGCATCGGTGAAACGCCAGCCCAGCGACGGGTCCTTCTTGCCGTAGTCCATATGGCCGAAGACCTTCTTGCCGTCCAGTTCCTTCACGTCGTTGGTGAAGAAGTTGGCGATGTCCTCGTAGGCCGACCAGTTCGTCGGCACGCCCAGGTCATAGCCGTACTTGGCCTTGAACTTGTCCTGCAGGTCCTTGCGCGCGAACCAGTCGGCGCGGAACCAGTACAGGTTGGCAAACTGCTGGTCGGGCAACTGGTACAGCTTGCCGTCCGGCGCCGTGGTGAACTTGGTGCCGATAAAGTCCTTGACGTCGATGCCCGGGTTGGTGAATTCCTTGCCGGCGCCGTTCATGTAGTCGGACAGCGGCAGGATGGCGCCGTAGCGATAGTGCGTGCCGATCAGGTCGGAATCCGAGATCCAGCCGTCGTAGATCGACTTGCCCGACTGCATCGACGTCTGCAGCTTTTCTACGACGTCGCCTTCCTGGATCAGGTCATGGTTGACCTTGATGCCGGTGATTTCCTCGAAGGCCTTGGCCAGCGTCTTCGATTCGTACTCGTGCGTGGTGATCGTTTCCGACACCACATTGATCTGCGTCACGCCCTTGGCCTTGAGCCTGGCGGCGGCATCGATGAACCACTTCATCTCGGCCTGCTGCTTGTCCTTGGCCAGCGACGACGGCTGGAATTCGCTGTCGATCCACTTCTTCGCCGCCGCCTCGTCGGCCCACGCGGCATGCCCGCATGTCAGTGCGGCCGCAAAGGCCAGGGCCGACATCCCCAACTTCACGCGCTCTTTCATTCGTTGTCTCCTCAGGTACCCTTCCCCGGTTCTGTCACAGGGTTGCGGCCCCGGGGAAGGGACAAGATCTCGCAGCCCATGAACCGCAACACCAGTTGAAAATTCCTGCGACCTGCCGTGCAACCTTCCTTGCGAGCCTCTTTGCGCCCCGCTTCCTGACGCGTCAGCCCCGCCGCATGACGATCAGCAGCACCACGGCCGAAATTGCCGCACTGATCCATACCGACGGCTCCTCCGCCAGCTGGAACCAGGCTTGCATCTTCTCGCCCAGGCCCACCCATGCCAGGTTGATCCACGCGGCGAACATCAATCCGATAAACAGGCGGTCGCCCCGCGTGGTGGCAATCGGCAGAAAGCCCTTGCGCTCCACGGTGGGCGCGCGCACCTCCCAGATCGTCATACCCACCAGCATCACCACCACCAGGGTAAAAAATACCGCTACCGGGGTAGTCCATACCATCCAGTTCAGCATCGCGGCTCCTTATACGCGGCCCATCGCAAAGCCCTTCGCGATGTAGTGCCGTACGAACCAGATCACGATCGCGCCCGGCACGATGGTCAGCACGCCGGCCGCGGCCAGCACACCCCAGTCCATGCCCGACGCAGACACCGTACGCGTCATCGTCGCCACGATCGGCTTGGCATTGACCGATGTCAGCGTGCGCGCCAGCAGCAGTTCCACCCAGCTGAACATGAAGCAGAAGAACGCGGCCACGCCCACGCCCGCCTTGATCAGCGGCAGGAAGATGGTCAGGAAGAAGCGCGGAAACGAGTAACCATCCACGTAGGCCGTCTCGTCGATCTCGCGCGGCACGCCGGACATGAAGCCTTCCAGGATCCACACGGCCAGCGGCACGTTGAACACCAGGTGGGCCAGCGCCACGCCGAGGTGCGTGTCCATCAGACCGATCGTCGTATAAAGCTGAAAAAACGGCAGCAGGAACACGGCCGGGGGTGTCATGCGGTTGGTCAGCAGCCAGAAGAACACGTGCTTGTCGCCAATGAACTGGTAGCGCGAGAACGCATAGGCCGCCGGCAGCGCCACGGAAATCGAGATCACCGTGTTCAGCACAACGTAGATCAGCGAATTGATATAGCCGGAATACCACGACGCATCGGTGAAGATCGTCACGTAGTGTTCCAGCGTGACGGCCGCCGGCCACAGCGACAGCGACGACACGATCTCCTCGTTGGTCTTGAACGACATGTTCACCATCCAGTAGATCGGCACGATGGCGAACAGCAGGTACAGCGTCAGGAAGACCGGACGCCACCAGCCCGGACGCTGGCCGGGAAGCTTGCGGTCAGCCATTGGGAACCTCCTCGGTGCCGGCCGTGCCGGCGCGCTGCATCCAGTTATAGAGCACGAAACAGGTCAGCAGGATGATCAGGAAGTAGACGATCGAGAACGCGGCCGCCGGCCCCAGGTCGAACTGCCCCACCGCCTTCTGTGTCAGGTACTGCGACAGGAACGTGGTGGCATTGCCGGGTCCGCCGCCGGTCAGCACGAACGGTTCGGTGTAGATCATGAAGCTGTCCATGAAGCGCAGCAGCACCGCAATCATCAGCACGCCGCGCAGTTTGGGCAGCTGGATGAAGCGGAAAACGGCAAAGCGGGATGCACCATCGATTTGCGCCGCCTGATAGTAGGCATCGGGAATCGCGCGCAGGCCTGCATAGCAGAGCAGCGCCACAAGCGGTGTCCAGTGCCAGACGTCCATGACCAGCACGGTCACCCAGGCATCCACGGCGCTCCCGGTGTAGTTGTAGGCAAACCCCATGCCGTCCAGCGCCGCCCCCAGCAGGCCGATATCGGTGCGGCCAAAGATCTGCCAGATCGTGCCCACCACGTTCCACGGAATCAGCAGCGACAGCGCGATGATGACCAGCGCGGCCGATGCCTGCCAGCCCCTGGCCGGCATGGCCAGCGCCAGCAGGATGCCGATCGGGATCTCCACGCACAGCACGGCCAGCGAAAAGCCAAGCTGGCGCAGCAGCGCGTCGTGCAGTTCTCCATCGCGCAGCACCGTGGCAAACCATTCGGTGCCCACGAACACGCGGCGTTCGGGCGAGATGATGTCCTGCACCGAATAGTTGACGATGGTCATCAGCGGCAGGATGGCCGAAAACGCCACGCAGATCACCACGGGCAGTACCAGCAGCCAGGCTTTCTGGTTGACGGGCTTCATGGGACCAGTTCCTCGTTGATGTAGAAGCAGGTGTGGCGGTTGAACACCGACAGCCACGCGGTTTCGCCGGGCCGCAGCGCGGCGGCCTCGGTGCCCAGCCGGGCCCGGATCGTGGCATCTTCGCCATGATTGACCTTCGAGGTCATCAGCCAGTAGGTGCCGATGTCCTGCGCGCGCTCCACGCGCACCGGCAGGGCCTGCGGGTCGCCCTCGGGCGCCAGTTGCAGGTATTCGGGCCGCACGCCGATCTTGAAGTTGCCAGCGGACTGCAGCGCCGACAGCGTCTGCGGCGGCAGGTCCGGCAGGAAGCGGCGCCCCGCCACCTCCACCGCGCCATCGCGCCACTGGCCCGGCAGGAAGTTCATGCCCGGCGAGCCGATGAAGTGCCCCACGAAGGTGTGCGCGGGCCGCTCGAACAGCGCATCCGCAGATCCCACCTGCACGGCCTTGCCGCGCGACATCACCACCACCTGGTCGGCAAAGGTCAGCGCCTCGGTCTGGTCGTGCGTCACGTAGATCAGCGTCAGCCGGAATTCGTGATGGATTTCCTTGAGCTTGCGCCGCAGCTGCCATTTCAGGTGCGGATCGATCACGGTCAGCGGCTCATCGAACAGGATGGCCGACACGTCCTGGCGCACCAGCCCGCGCCCCAGCGAGATCTTCTGCTTGGCATCGGCGGCCAGCCCGCTGGCGCGGCGGTCGAGCGAGGCCGACAGGTCTAGCATTTCGGCCACTTTGCCGACGCGTTCCTTGACCTGCGCGGCGCCCACCCCGCGATTGCGCAACGGGAAGGCGAGGTTCTCGCCGACCGTCATGGTGTCGTAGATCACCGGAAACTGGAACACCTGCGCGATATTGCGCGCCTGCGGCGAGGCGTCGGTGACGTCGTTGCCGTCAAAGCGGATAGTGCCCTGCGACGGCCGCAGCAGCCCCGAGATGCAATTCAGCAGCGTGGTCTTGCCGCAGCCGGACGGGCCCAGCAACGCATAGGCGCCTCCGTCCTCGAAGGTGAAGTTCAGCGGCAGCAGCGCGTAGTCTTCGTCCTTCTGCGGATCGGCCACATAGGAATGGGCGAGATCGAGATCGATGCGCGCCATGTCAGGCTCCCGACTCGGTAACGGGCGTGCTGACCACATCGGCCAGGGCGCCCGGGCGGCGCGGCGCGTGGATGCGGTCGCCGGCGGCATTGAACAGGTACAGCTGGCCCGGTTCGATATGGAGCGACAACGGCGCCCCCAGCTGCAGGTCGAGCACCCCGGCGAACTGGGCCACGAGGTTGCCGGCAGCCGTATCGACGTGCACGAAGGTATCGGAGCCCGACAGCTCGGCCAGGGAGACCTTGCCTGGCACTTCCACCGCGCCCGGCACCGGCCTCAGGCGCAGCGCGGCGGCGCGTACGCCCACCGTCACCGGGCCGCCCGGCGCATTGACCTCGGGCAACGGAATCACGATCTGGCCGGGCAGCGTCACGCGTCCGGCGTCCAGCACGCCTTCCACCAGGTTCATCGGCGGATCGCTGAAAGCGCGCGCCACCCGCAGCGAGGCCGGATAGTGGAAGACTTCGGGGGTCGGGCCGTACTGCAGTAGTTCGCCAGCATCGAGCACGGCAGTGTGCCCGCCCAGCAGCAGCGCCTCGGCGGGCTCCGTGGTGGCGTAGATCACCGTGGCATCGCCCTGCGCGAACAGGTGAGTCAGCTCTTCGCGCAGTTCCTCGCGCAGCTTGTAGTCCAGATTGACCAGCGGCTCGTCCAGCAGCATCAGCGGCGCATTCTTGGCCAGGGCACGCGCCAGGGCCACGCGCTGCTGCTGGCCGCCGGACAGTTCCGACGGGTAGCGTTCCAGCAAATGGTCGATATGCAGGCGGCCCGCCAGGCTGCGCACGCGGGCGTCGATGGCCTCGCGGCCGTCGCGCCGCAGCCGCAGCGGCGATGCGATGTTGTCGAAGACGGTCAGCGACGGGTAGTTGATGAACTGCTGGTACACCATCGACACGTTGCGTTCGCGCACCGGCACGCCGGTCACGTCCACGCCATCGACCCGCACGCGGCCGGCCGTGGGCTTGTCGAGCCCCGCCATGACCCGCATCAGCGATGTCTTGCCGGCCTGGGTGGTCCCCAGCAGGATGGTGACGGCGCCAGGCACGGGGGCCAGCGTCATCGGGTAAAGATAGGCTTGCGACCCCACTTGCTGCGCAATGCCTTCCAGGCTCAGCTGCATCCAGTCTCCAATGTTCCTGTGCTTGCTCAGCCACTCCGAAAACCGCGGCCAAGGCGCACTTTTCAAGTCAACCCGCTCGTTTTAGCTCAAAAACGAACATAAAACAATACTGCAGCGCGTCATTTGTTTTCGTTTCTGTTTGAACTAGAATGCCGGACATGACGCTTAATCCCCGCCAGACCGCCCTTCTCGAGGAAGTCCGCACCCAGGGCTTTGCCTCCATCGACGAACTCGCGCGCAAGTTCGGCGTGACCTTGCAGACCGTGCGGCGGGACGTGAACCTGCTGGCCGAGAACGGCATGCTGGCCCGCTTTCATGGCGGGGTGCGCATGGAGGGGTCGACCACCGAGAACATTGCCTACCGGCAGCGGCAGGCGCTCAACGCCGACGGCAAGGTGCGCATCGCGCGCGCCGTGGCGGCCGCTGTACCCGAAGGCTGCTCGCTGATCCTGAACATCGGTACCACGGTGGAAGAAGTTGCGCGGGCGCTGATTCATCATCGCGGCCTGCGCGTGATCACCAACAACCTGCACGTCGCCAACATCCTGGCCGACAACCCCGATTGCGAAGTCATCGTGGCGGGCGGAGTACTGCGCTCGCGGGACCGCGGCATCATCGGCGAGGCCACGGTGGAATTCATCCGCCAGTTCAAGGTGGATATCGGCCTGATCGGCATCTCGGGCATCGAGACCGACGGCACGCTGCGCGACTACGATTTCCGGGAAGTGAAGGTGGCGCGCACGATCATGGAACACTCGCGCGAGATATGGCTGGCAGCGGATGCCAGCAAGTTCAACCGCCGTGCCATGGTGGAGCTGGCGCCCCTGACCAGTATCGACCGGCTGTTTACGGACGAGCCGCTACGCGCGCCGTTCGACACGATGCTGGCGGAAAGCGGAGTGAAATGTGTGGTCGCGGATGGGGAGTGAGATCCGCCCGGGTTGCCCGCCGCCCCCTTCCGCTGGCGGAAGAGGGCGGCTGCCTGATGGCAGCGCCGGGGCTTACTTGAAGACCACCGTCTTGTGGCCGTTCACCAGGATACGATGCTCGGCGTGCCACTTGACCGCACGGGCCAGCGCCACGCATTCGACGTCGCGGCCGACGGCGGTCAGCTGCTCGGGGTCCATGCTGTGATCCACGCGCTCGATTTCCTGCTCGATGATCGGGCCTTCGTCCAGGTCGGCCGTCACGTAGTGCGCGGTCGCGCCGATCAGCTTCACGCCGCGGTCATGCGCCTGGTAGTAAGGCTTGGCGCCCTTGAAGCTGGGCAGGAACGAGTGGTGGATGTTGATCGCGCGGCCCTGCAGCTTGCGGCACAGGTCGTCGGACAACACCTGCATGTAGCGCGCCAGCACCACGAGGTCGATGTTCTGGTCGCGCACCACTTCGAAGACGCGCGCTTCCTGCGCGGCCTTCTGCTCGGCCGACGCATTCATCAGCGGCAGGTGGAAGAACGGCACGTCGTACGACGCGGCCAGCTGGTAGAAATCGCGGTGGTTCGACACGATCGCGGCAATCTCGACCGGCAGGCCGCCAGCCTTGGCGCGGAACAGCAGGTCGTTCAGGCAGTGGCCGATCTTCGACACCATGATCATCACGCGCGGCTTCACGGTGGCGTCGAACACTTCCCACTGCATGCCGAACTGGTCGCCCACGGGCGCGAAGGCGGCGCGCAGCTCGGCCAGTTCCGGGCCGCCGGCGGCGGTGCTGAAGTGCACGCGCATGAAGAAGCGGCCGGTGAACGCATCGCCGTACTGGTCAGAATCGACAATATTGCAGCCGTGCTGGAACAGCAGGCCGGAAACGGCATGCACGATGCCCGGCTGGTCCGGGCAGGAAAGCGTCAGGATAAATCCGGTGGTGCTCATCTTGGGCAAATCGGGGTTAGGCAAGCCCTGGCCGCGATGCCTGGTGTTCAGGGCTGGACGGCGGCCCAGCCGCGTCTGCGGAGGGCATCCAGCGTCACCAGCGTGGCGTCGACGGTCATGGCACGGCCCGCCATGATAGCAAGCAATGCCGCCGGGTCGATATGGCGATGCTCCGCCACTTCGCCGTCGCGGTTATGCGGCACGAAGCCGGCCGGCAGCACCAGGTCATATGCATACACGCGTTCCCACTGCACGCCTTCGGGGATTTCGCGCAGCACATCGATCACTCCGTGGGCCTCGGCCTGGCCCGCCAGCGCGGGCGGAATGCCCGATTCCTCGTCGCATTCGCGCACCAGCGTCTCCAGCGGGTCGCTGCCCGCCGGCATGCCGCCGGCCACGAGGTTGTCCCACATGCCTGGGTCCACCGATTTGGCCGCACTGCGCCGCGAGATCCACAGCGCCCGCTGCCCGGCCACGATGCCGTTCATGTGCGACGCAAAGGTCAGCAGCCCCAGGAAGCGGGCCGCGGCACGTTCGATCACCGCGAACGGCACCGCCTCGAGCGCCGGCGTGACGGCAAACAGCTCGTTGCGCCAGCCGCGCACGTGGCCCGCATCGGCCAGCTGCCGGGCCAGCGTCGCCAGCGCGGCATTGCGCGCGGCCGGCGTGGTGCAGGCGGGCAGCAGCGTCACGGCGCCCTGCCCGCTTTCCGGCCCGCTTTCCGGCCCGCTTTCCGCCCCGCTTTCCGGCCCCAGCACATCGCCCATGGCGCGCAGGATGGCGGCATGGTGCCGCGGCAACCAGCCCACCTGCACGCCATCCACCAGCAGCCGCAGGTGCGCGGCGGGATCGAAGGGGCTGCGCGCGGCAACGCCGGCAACGACTACGCTAACGATATCGGACATGGGAAAACACATTCACCGTTACGGATGGACCGCATGACACCCACGCATTCCACGCAATCGCCGCAGTACGTACTGGCCCTGGACCAGGGTACCAGCAGCTCGCGCGCCATCCTGTTCGATCACGCCGGCAATGTGGTTCGGATCGCCCAGCGCGAATTCCGGCAATATTATCCGCATCCCGGACACGTCGAGCACGACCCCTACGAAATCTGGCAGTCGCAGCTGGCCGTGGCCCACGAGGTGCTGGGCGATGCCAACGTCAGCGGTTCGCAGCTGCGCGCCATCGGCATCACCAACCAGCGCGAAACCACGGTGCTGTGGGACCGCAAGACCGGCGAGCCCGTGGGCCGCGCGCTGGTCTGGCAGGACCGCCGCACCGCACCGATGTGCGAAGACCTGCAGGCGGCCGGCCACGGCGACACCTTCCAGCAGAAGACCGGCCTGATCATCGACGCCTATTTCTCGGGCACCAAGCTGCGCTGGATGCTGGACCACTACGACGGCGCCCGCCAGCGCGCCGAGCGCGGCGAACTGGCGTTCGGCACGGTGGACAGCTGGCTGATCTGGCAACTGACCGACGGCGCACGCCATGTGACCGATGTGTCCAACGCGTCGCGCACGCTGCTGTTCAATATCCACGATTTCCGCTGGGACGACGAGCTGCTTGGCATCCTCGATATCCCGCGCAGCCTGCTGCCCGAGGTCGCCCCGTCCAGCGGCGAGGTGGCGCGCACGTCGGGGCGCCTGTTCGGCGTGGAAGTGCCCATCGCCGGGATCGCCGGCGACCAGCAGGCAGCCACGTTCGGCCAGGCCTGCCTGCGCCCCGGCATGGCCAAGAACACCTACGGCACCGGCTGCTTCATCCTGATGAATACGGGCGACCAGCCGGTGACGTCGCGCAACCGGCTGATTACCACCATCGGCTGGCAGATCGGCCAGGACACCCAGTACTGCCTGGAAGGCGGCGTGTTCATGGGCGGCGCCACGATCCAGTGGCTGCGCGACGGGCTCAGGCTGATCCACAGCGCCCCCGAGGTGGATCCGCTCGCGCGCCAGTGCGAAGACACCGGCGGCGTGGTGCTGGTGCCGGCGTTCGCCGGCCTGGGCGCGCCGCACTGGGACCCCTTTGCACGCGGCACGATGGTGGGCATCACGCGCGGCACCGGCGGCCCGCATATCGCCCGCGCCGCGCTGGAGTCGATCGCGCTGCAGAGCGTGGACGTGCTCGATGCCATGCAGAAGGACGCCGGCATCTCGCTGGCCGAACTGCGCGTGGACGGCGGCGCGTCGCGCAGCGACCTGCTGATGCAGATGCAGGCCGACCTGCTCGGCACGCCGGTCGTGCGGCCGCGCGTGACCGAGACCA
>NZ_BBQI01000038.1 GCF_001652915.1 Cupriavidus sp. D384 | reverse complement strand
GAGAAACCCCCCCGCCAGTGGCAGGTGGAGCAGCGCTTCGAGCCGAAGCTGTCGGCCGACGAACGCGCGCACCGCATCGCCCGCTGGCATCGCGCGGTGGACCGCGCGCGTGACTGGGCCCGCGAAGACACCACACATTGAATCCGATTGCCTGAAGAACCCATGCCAATCTCCGTACCTGCGGTCCAGCCGCCCACCCGCCCCGAACTGCTCGATACGCTGTCGCGCACGGCCCGCTGGGACGTCATCGTCATCGGCGGCGGCGCCACAGGCCTGGGCACTGCGCTCGATGCCGCCGCGCGCGGCTACCGCACGCTGCTGCTGGAGGCGGCCGACTTTGCCAAGGGCACGTCGAGCAAGGCCACCAAACTCGTACACGGCGGCGTGCGCTACCTGGCCCAGGGCAATATCAGCCTGGTGCGCGAGGCGCTGCACGAACGCGGCCTGCTGGCCCGCAACGCACCGCACGTGGTGTGGCCGCTCGGATTCGTGGTGCCGGCCTACCAGATGTTCGACCAGCCGTTCTACGGCATCGGCCTGAAGGTCTACGACATGCTGGCCGGCGGGCTGAACCTGTCGGGCAGCCGCTGGCTGAGCCACCGCGAAACGCTGGAAGCCGCCCCCACCCTGGCCGAACACGTGGGCGGCCGTCCGCTGCGCGGCGGCAACCTGTATTTCGATGGCCAGTTCGACGATGCGCGCCTGGCCATGGCACTGATGCGCACGCTGTTCGACGTAGGCGGTACGGCGGTGAACTACATGCGCGTCTCGGGCCTGACCCAGCGCAACGGCGTGATCACCGGCGTTACTGCCGAAGACGCGCTGGGATCCGGCACCTTCCACCTGTGCGCCGACTGCGTGATCAACGCCACCGGCGTATGGGTCGATGCGGTACGGCAGATGGAGGACGTCCAGGCCCGCACGATGGTGGCGCCCAGCCAGGGCGTGCACCTGACCATCCCGCGCAGCTTCCTGCCCGGCGACCGCGCCATCCTGATCCCCAAGACCGACGATGGCCGCGTGCTGTTCCTGGTGCCCTGGAACGGGCACGTGATCGTCGGCACCACCGATACCCCGCGCAAGGACCTGCCGCTGGAGCCGCGCGCCACCGGCGACGATATCGACTTCATCCTGGAAACCGCGGCGCGCTACCTGGCGCGCGATCCGTCGCGCGCCGATGTCACCAGCGTCTGGGCCGGGCTGCGGCCGCTGGTCAAGGCCACCGGCGAATCGTCCACGGCATCGCTGTCGCGCGAGCACACGATCGTGGTGTCCAAGGCCGGCCTGATCACGGTCACCGGCGGCAAGTGGACCACCTACCGCAAGATGGCCGAGGACGTGATCGAGACCGCGATCCAGCGCCAGATGCTGCGCGCCGCGCCCTGCCGCACCGCCGACCTGCCGCTGCATGGCGCGGTGGGCATGCCGGCCGACCTGCCGCCCGCCAACTCCGGCTCGCCCGACCGCTACTACGGCGCCGACCTGCCGCTGGTGCAGGCGCTGCCGGGCGCGGACACCATGGTCGTGGCCGCATCGGGCCTGACCGAGGCCCACGTCCGCTTCGCCGCCCGCCACGAACTGGCGCGCCGCGTGGAAGACGTGCTGGGGCGGCGCAATCGCGCGCTGTTCCTCGACGCCGGGGCCGCACTGGCCGGCGCGCCACGGGTGGCGGAGATACTTGCCGAGGAACTGGGCCACGATGCCGCCTGGCAGGCCAGGGAACTGGAGGACTTTGGCGCGCTCGCCCGCGGCTACATGCTCGCCTGAATCGCCCGGGATTGCCCTGGAAGGCAGCAAATGGGCTGCCTTGGTGCGAGACTTCGGCGATAATGCCGGCTATTGCATCAGGGAGAACACCATGGACGACATGGATGACATGGACGAGATCGATGATCTGTCCGATCTGCCGATGCCCCGGTTCATCTGGGGCTTCGCCATCACCGCCAGCAAGGGCGGTGAAGTCAGTCACGACGAATTCGAGTACCTGACCCACACCCACAACCCGCGCTTCTCGTGCCGCGTCGTGGAGCTGGAGGACGTGCCCGCCGACAGCGAGGAATCGGGCATCGACGGACGCCTGGTCCACTACGACGAGCCGGACCGCCTGTTCTACATCACCGATGCCGGGATGGCGCTGGTCAACTTCCAGATGTTCGACAAGCTGCCCGAGAAGAGCCGGCTCAAGAAGGTCTGCGACGAAGCCATCAAGAACTGGATGCTGCGTCGCGAATTCCTCGACGACGAGGAAGACGAAGGCTGAAGCCAAACGAAAAAGCACCCCGCGGGGTGCTTTTTTGTTGCCGGGGCCAAGGGCCGGGGGCTGGTGCCGTGATCTCTAGCCGCCCCCGCGCCCTGCCGAACGCCACCTTACTGGTCCTTCACCTCGATCAGTCCGGACGCCACGCGTTCGATCTCGCAATAGACCGGCAACGCCTCGAGCGGCCCGGTGCATCCCACGCCCGACGCCTGGCTGGCGTGGGCGCCCGGCGGCAGGAACACGAATGCCATGCCGGGCTGGAAGCCCGGATGCCGGCGCAGACTGTCATTCAGAATGTCGAGGTACTGCGAGCGTGAGAAGACCTGCTTGGCCATGTCGAGTCTCCGGAAGATCGGCTGAGCCCGGAAATCCTAGCATGGCCTCGCCACCGCCCGGCACCGCATCGTGAGATTGACGGCATCGGGCGCAGCGGTCAGTGCCTCAGCACTCGCCCTTCTTGGCGTGACCCGGCGGGCAGTGGTAGCCGCGCGGGCCGCCACGCGGGCGGTCGCCGTCGTAGTCATCGTGACCGTGGCCGTGATAGCGGTCGTAGTCGGGGCCGCGGTTCCAGCGCTCGGGCTGCATCACCCACCCGTTGCTGGCGCGCACCCAGCGCGGCTGCTCATAGACATAGCCCGGCCGCGCGGACACCCAATGGCCCTGCTTCCACGCGTGCTTGCGATAGTGGTCATCCCAGACCCAGTAGCCGGGTGCCCAGACATAGCCGACGCGTGGCGCCGGCACGGCCTCGTAGATCGGGGCCGGCGGCGGCGTGCCGATGCCGATATTGATATTGACCTGGGCCAGCGCGGCGGGCGCGAAGACCGCGGCCGACCAGAGCAATGCGGCGCCGGCGGCGGCGCGCAGGAATACTTGGCGATTCATGGTGACCCCCTCTTCTTCTAAAAAAACACCGTAGACAAAATGTGCGCGAATGGGCAGCAGTGTACCCACCGTCTGTCCGGTGTGATGTAAGAAAGCGTGTCTGGGCGTTACCGCCCGGGGGATTGGGGTGCCGGGGAAGCTGCGGCCCGACTCAGTGATCGGCGGCCATCGCTTTCAGTTCGGCCTCGCCGGCCACGCGGGCGGCGTCGGCGGTGGTGAATGTGTCGTCCGACACCATGGTGCGCCGGATCTGCTGCGCGCCGAAGTCCACCAGTGCGATGACCCACACATAGCGCCCGGCCTGGGGCGCGGTTTGCACAAAAGCCTTCAGCTGCGATCTGGTTTCACTCGTCATGATGTATCTCCGTTCGAACACGACAGGACAAGACGCTGGCAGGCGCGCGTGCCAAAAACTCTAGCACATCCATCCCGCCGCCCGGCCTAGCAGGCTGCTGAAGTACTGACCGCGCAAGCGGTGAGGCTTTCCCCCGCAAGCCCCGAGGTTCGCCGTTTTGCACAATCTG
>NZ_BBQI01000037.1 GCF_001652915.1 Cupriavidus sp. D384 | reverse complement strand
ACGTTATTTCCTGACGCTGGAAGTCGGGACATGGGCGCAAGGCCGCCAATACCGCTATGTGGTCGGTGCCAGTTGTAGTGGTGTTGCCAATTAGCGAGTGCTCGGGTGCGCTCCTGGGAGTTCTGATAGGTCCAGGCATAGGCCCACTCGCGCAAGGCCGACTGGATGAACCGTTCGGCCTTGCCGTTAGTCTGGGGTCGATAGGCGCGTGTGAACTTGTGCCGGATGCCCAGCGCCTGGCAGGCCTGGGCGAACTCGCGTGAGCGGAAGGCGGAGCCGTTGTCGGTCAGTAGCCGCCGCACCGTCACACCCAGGCTCGCGTAATAGGCCACTGCGTCGCGCAGGAATTGGACGGCGCTTAACTTCTTTTCATCCGGATGCATCGCGGTAAAGGCGATGCGAGCGTGGTCGTCCACGGCCACAAAGAGCATTTCCCAGCCGGCACCTTCCACCGAGTCGCGGCGGTTGCCGGTCACGCGGTGGCTGGGCCGCTCGATGCGCCCAAGCTTCTTGGTATCGATATGCAGCAGGTCGCCCGGTGCGGCATGTTCATAGCGCATCACGGGCTCACGAGGCTGCAGATCGGCGAG
>NZ_BBQI01000036.1 GCF_001652915.1 Cupriavidus sp. D384 | reverse complement strand
GATAGGCTATTAACCTGTGCCACCTTCTCCGCTAACCTGTTGATTCGTAACGTTTAGTGCGAATTATGGTGTCTCATAAAATCGCGTACTGGTGTTATGTAAGTCCATGATTTTTAAAGGTGCGGTCAGGCTGTATGAGACAGTTACCGCAGCGGCTGCACAACCTGGGGCTTGCGCCGATACACCCGCTCTGTAAGCCGGCTATCCGCGTGCGCCATCAGCGCCTGTGCGTGGGCTAGCGTCTCAGCATCGCTCGCGCATTTCGCGCGTAGATCGTGCTCGTTGAACCGCTGCTTGACTTCGGTTTCCTTCAGCACGCGTGCCATGAAGTTGCGCCACATCGTGTCCCATCCCCCGGCGCGGCCGGTTACTTCACTGATATAGCACTCACCATCCCGGTTGCAGAACAGCCACGGGGCGATCCTCACCGGGCGCGCAGCCTTCGCCATCTCCACCGCCGACCGAAGCTCATCCGTCCACGTCAAGATGATGCTCTTGCCAGTGCTGCCGGCCGTTTTGCCCGGCGTCACGTGAATGCCGTCTTCCTGCAGATCGGACATCGATAGCCGGAGCAAGTCGCCGCGGCGAAGGCCCGTGATCAGCTTGACCCGGATATATGCCTGCACCGCCAGCACGCTGCCGTGCGAGCGCTTCGCTTCCAGTGCCAGGCATTCCACGATCTCCCAATCCTCGACGTACCGCGTCCGTGGCTTCTCGCCTGTCAGCCGGATTTCTCCCTTGAACGGGTGACGGTCGATGATGCCCCATTCCACAGCCTTGGTGAAGGCGTGCGAAAGGATCTCGATTTCCCTCCGCGCCGCCGTCTTGGACTGTCGCTTGTCGATGTACTGATAGACCGTCTGCGGCCGGATACCCGTTAGCGGCGCGGTCCCGAGCACCAGACGCAGGCGCTTGATCGCAACCTGATTTTGCTGCTGTGTCGTGACTTTTTTCGTCGGAACCACCTGAAGGGCGTACCGGTCCAGCAGATCGGCCACCGTCTTCGTGTTATCGGTGTGCGCCAACTTCTCAGCCCACGCCCGGTACGCCTCTGGCAGGGAGCCACCGAGCCGGAACCACTTCTTGCCATCCCACTGCGCCTCAAGGCCTACTGGAACGCGGTAGAAGTAGACGCCGTTACGCTCGCACCAGCGTAGAGGCAGGCCCTTGTTGTTGGCTTTACGCGAACGGGGCATTAGGCCGCGCTCCAATTAGGTTCCCAAGACGCCACAGCCTTCTGCTTAGGAGCCCCCATTTCCTTATCTACGTGCGCTCGCAGTACCGCAACAGAGCCATCGGGCCTCACCTTGTGCTCGATGCCCATTGCCCGGAGCGCACGCACCTGCGCACTCGACCGACACTTGTGCGTCAGTTCTTTCAGCTCATCCGGCGATAGTGTCAGGTTGTTCATCTTCCTGCTCCAGGTTCCAGTACTTGCGCGTCAACCTCAGGACGCGGGCTATGTTGGCTTGCATTTATTGCTGCGTTGTAATCTCGAATAAATCGCCGACGGCCTTGCCGTCACGCCGAGTCTTGGCCGCCGTCTGCTTGTGGTGCTCGGCGTCGTACCGCAGGTGGCACCGCTGGCACCAGGCGCGCAGGTTGGCCGGGTCGCAGTTCTCCGGGGTGTGGTCGAGGTGGGCAATGGTCAGCACGATCCTGACCATGCGATCAACCTCATAGTCGCCCTGACGCTGCCGCCCGAGAAGCACCCCTGTGTCCGCATCAAATACGTATGCGTCGTCAGTGATATAGGTGCCAGCATCTCGCCCAGTGCCGCGAGCGATCACCGCTCCGTTAGGGGCGCGGCACTTCTCGCAGCAGTTTTGAGCGCGCACCAGGATGTCAGCCCGGATCTCTTTCCAGTTGGCCGGGTAGCGGCCCTTGTTCTCTGGCTTGATGGGCATCGCAGCTCTACCTCTGCAGGTTCTTCAGGCCCTTCGGGCCTACGAGCACTGCGCGGTTGACCACCATCGCCTTGCTCTCCGTGCCGAAGAACTCTGTACACCATGCCCGGTGAGCAGCGCCCCAGTCGGGCGGCATGAGTTCCAGAAGCTTGGCCGACGGCTCGAACTTCGGCCAGTTGTCCAGCGAAGGGTCCACGTAGACCGGCATGCCGAATAGCGTCTGACCGAGCATCACCGTTCCTCCGCCCCGCCATTCCCCGCAGACGGGGCGGCGCGCTCAACCGTGAATCCGTCAGGATCAATCCCAGCTTCTTCGCAGATGCGTTGCGCGCTGCGGCTGCCAACGGCGAACACATCCATCGCCAACACCCAGTTGGCTCGCTGCTTGTTGTAGTAGGCCGGCACGATGCGGCGCACGTTCGACATGATGAAGAACGGCGTGAAGTTCGCACGCACAGCTTCAACCTTCGCCGCCTCCCCGCCCCCAGGCTGGCTGGCGCTCTCCAGTTCGATAACGCGAAGGTTGGCGGCGCACGTCTTGTCTGTCTGCTCGCGCAGGAGATTGCTACCAAGTTCGACGCGTGCTTCCAGTTCGCGGATGCGGGCGATCATGGCAAGTTGCACTTCCGGGTCGATGCGGACAATCCCGCGTCGAAGGTTGCGCTCCAGCGCATCCAAATCCAGCTTCTCAGCCATTGTCCTTCTCCCCTGTTGAGCGGGCGCGCTCGATTGGCAACACGATGCCTAACCCGCTGCGCTGTAGTGCTTCGGCGTTACGCTTGCCGTATGCCACTAGACAAATAGGCGCGCCGCTGTTGAAGTCAGCACGGCGTCCGTCGACATAGTGAAAGTGCGGGCGCCCTTTGATGAACAGCACGGCATCGGCACGGCCCCAAACGCATTCGTAAAACATGGCCGTTTCTGTGCGGGCCGGGATCAGCGCAATGCCATTGCCGTGTTCGGCCATGCGGCGCAACCACTTGACGGCCTCGCGTCCGAACGGTGGGTTGCACCAGACGCGGCCGTGCCACGGTTTCGATAGTCCGTCGTCCTTGAAAGTGAAGTGGTTTGCGGCCGTATCCCATGGCCGAACCACTGGCGCGCATGGGTCCAAATTGAATGACCCAAGCGGCGCGAGTATTTCAGGCGGCGTCAACCATTCGTCGTTTTTCATGCGCGGCGATTGGTGCGCGGACATCCCCATCACTCGCCCCCTTTCGGCTGCTCGCGGGCGTAACGTGGCTTTCCTGCATCATCCAGCCAGCGCGGCCCCAGATCTTCCCGCTGGCATGCCGGCACGTCGTCGCTATGCCGTCCGCACGAAAAGCACTTCAGGCCCATGCATGTTGCGCTGACAGGGAATCCATTGCTGCAAACCTGCCGCCCTTGCTGATATGCAGTGCATTGATCTTTTGCATCAGCCACGGTCCTCTCCTTTCGGCTGCTCGCGGGACATGGCGGCGTCGATGGCGTTCTGCATTTCTTCTCGCCACGTATCTCCATAAATGTTTAGCAACGCGCGTCGAAACAAAGAAAGCGCATCGCTACCTTGTGCTTCCTCTAGATCGCTGATGTATCGGCGCAGGTCCGCTGCTTCCATCTTTGCTGCCTGTGCCTCAGCGAAGTCCGTCGGTTTTTCCAGGTGCGACAAGCGATCTTCCCAAGTCGGGATCAGTTTCTTAGCCATAGTTAGCAAACTCCCCATGCAACATGTCAGCCGCCAAACAGTAGACTTCGTACGCCAGCTCAGGACTGCTATACCTTCCAAGGTATTTCCCCTTTCCCTTGAACTTGATTCTTGCGTACCACTTTCCGCTTCCCTTATGGAACATCACGCCTTTGAAACCAGTGGTGTTCTTTGAACTCCGTTTCTGGTTCCGTACGTTCTCGGCGTTCGTGCATGTCCGCAAGTTTGCTCGGCGGTTGTCTATCCGGTTTCCGTTGATGTGGTCCACATAGAGGCCGTTACCTCGCTCCATTCCGAGAATTTCCCGGTGCATAAGAACGGTTGTCGAGTGCCCCTCAACGGTTGGATGTCTGCATGCATATCCGCGATGGTCAACTCTCCAGGCGAAGCCAGAAAGCGCCTCGTAGTCTTCAGCATCCACAAGGATGCGCTGCCCCTTGGCAGTCACGATCGCGTGATCAGTCATCATCCTTCTCACTTGCCCGCGTCGCTGCTGGGGCGGCGTTAAACACTGGCGCAACGCAAGGCGTCCAGTAATCCCATTCGTCGGCGTCGTCATGCTGGATGCGCTTCGGGCCGCCGATCACATCGCCCTTGCATACCCAGATCAGATCATCGGACCATGGCGCGGTATTGATCGGGCGCCAAACAGGCGAATCTGCCTCAACGCGCGGAAAATATTCGCCGGGCTCGGTCATGCGCGTCTCTGCGCTGTCGGAGGGGGTGGAGAGAGCGAGCAACTTGCGCACGGCATCGCGCATTTCTGACGCGCTCAGTTCTTCGGCCCAATACGGGTTTTTGCCGCTGGGCAGCTTGTGTCGCGTCATCAATCCGACCGATGCGCACAGTTCGTTCACCTGCTCATCCGTCAGCCCCGCCACCGTGGGCGATGGCGCGGAAGCCTGGCGCGATTCGTCAGGCTGTGTTGGCGCCTCCATATAAGCGTCGATATAGTCATCCAACAGGCTGCCGCATGGCTTGAATCCGGGCCTCTCATTGAAGCCGACGAATGCGTGTCCATTCGTCGCACGCAGCCACCGATAGCGCGACGCATACTTTGCATCACGCTTTTCGTGCTCACTAGTGGGCGATGGCGCGGAGGGCGGGGTGGCGAGGATTTCGTTCGCCCATGCGGAAACATGCGCAGCAAGGGCGCTGGTATTGAACGCGGTCAACCTCACCAGCTTTTCGAGTTCCACAACGGGAACCGTCAGCGCCATACCGCCACCATTCTTGCCCGCCAAATCGTTGCCATTTTGGCGATTCGTGTCGTTCGTCATGCTGCTTCCTCCCTAGAACCAGGCTGCTGCCGGGTCACGATGTGGTGTCCACGTTTTCTTCCACGCTTCGTGCTTGCGCCAGGCGCCTTCCATGTCTTCATGTTCGTCCTTGACGCGGCCGCACGTCATTTCCTTCGCAACGTCTGGCCGGTTACCTACGCGGAACATCCTGACTGGCTTAGGACATCCTTCGGAGCGAACAAACTTGTGGACGTAGATCTCTCTCGATTTGTGAAGGTCGCGCATCCACTTTTTGACCGAGTAGTAGTTCTTCCCGATCATGTCCGCCACTTGCACGACGGTAGCGCCATCCATCACTTGAAGGGCTGCAAGGCATTGCTCCTTGTGGAACACCACATCCTTCTTGTGCTTCTCCGTTCTGTCGCCGATCATGCCGCGCTCCTGGTATCGGCCTCCGCTGCTCGCTGCATCGCTTCTAGTTCGGCATTGCGCTTGCGCAGGGAGCGGATGGTTTTGGCTGCCTCACCGTACATGTCGCGCGAATCTTCATCGCATGCGATGGTAGTGAAAAGGTCAAGGCGATCCAGAAGATCGAAGCGATTCAGATCAAGATTTGCGTACTCGCCATGAAGTCGCAGTGCAGTCTTGCAATAAGCCTTGTATGCGTCCTCGGCGGTATCAAAGTAGCCAACATGATGCGTTCTCCCGTACACCTGAACGCGAGCATGAAACTTTTGCCTGCGTCGATAGAACGAGACGCCTTTGAAGCCTGACGTATTGTTTACTTGGGTAACCTTGTTACGGTTGTTCTCGGCGCCGCTACATACCCTAAGGTTGCCTTTTCTGTTGTCTAGGCGATTTCCATTAATGTGATCAACCTGGCGGCGGTCGTTGGTTTCGAGGCCCATCAAGAAGCGGTGCATAATCCGCGACGTTTTCTCCGTCGCTCTCAGCTTCCTCGGATGATTGCGAACTACACCACTGTGAATAACGAACCATTTGAAGGCAGATAACATCTCATAGTCTTCTGCATCAACCATGATCTCGTCGCCGTTGCACGTTTTGATGATTCGATAATCCATTTGTTACCTCGCAATCTTGATCCACGGACACATGCGGGCGTCATGCCCATCTCCGCCACATAGAGAGCAAACCGTTCGGTATTGATCCATGGCAGACCTCACTTCGAAGAAAAGAGCCGGGCGGACGTGGGACGTAAAGGCCCGGCAAGGGGGGTTAGATCAGTTCCACGCCCAGCTCTGTCGCGGCATATGCCTCGATCCGGGTCATATAGGCGGCGAACTCTTCAACGTTCAGGGTGGTGGTGCTGATCCCAACGCTACTGCCATCCGGCAATTCCTCCGTACCGATCAGCTTCCGCTTGAAGAACTCGGCCCACGCATCGGCTGAATAGCTCTTGCCATTCATCCAAGCACCTTCTGCGATCTCGTTGAGAATCGCCCAGTAACGCTTGTTCTGCTCGATGCTGCGCTTTGACTTATGCTCAGCCACCGTAATTGCCAGCGGCTTGCCAGCGTCGGCCATAGAGCGCCAATTGCTGCGCAGGAAGCCCCACAGAGCCTGAGCGTTGCTGTCGCCACGAAGGACGAAGAGACGGGATGCGGTTGCCATCACTTGATCTCCAGTCGGTCACGCTTGACGATCCTGGCGCCTGGCACTTCAGTGCCGGCCTTGATCGCCTTGGCAATCTCTGCCTTGCTAGGCTTAGGCTCGGGCGGCTTTGGCGTCGTCATGAAACTGGCTGGGATCTGCTTTTCGTCGTAGATCTCCACCGACGAATCCCGCTCCAGCAGCAGGCGAACCTTGAACGTGCCATCGTTGGCAGCGATCTCGGTCGTCTTGGTCCGCTTCATGTTGAAGGCCAGGTACTCGCGCAGCTTCTCCTGCTTGCGAACCAGCACCGCCTTGTGAGCGGCGATCTTGGCTTCGTGCTGCTCGATAGCCTGGATTTCTGCGTCACGGTTCAGGATGTAAGCCGCCACGTTGGCACCCTTATCCTTCATCGCCGAAAGAGCGCAAACTAGATCGGCGCTCAGCTCACCCGTTTCCGGGTCGTACGCGTCGTCACTGGACAGCAGGCGCTCTACTTCGTCGGACAGGGAATACAGGCTCAGTGCGCTCATGCTGCCTCCATCGTGGCTTCGATTTCCGCCTTGCGGGTGTCGTATGCACCTTTCAGTGCGGCGCGCTGCTCGGGCGTTGCAGCCTTGTACGTCGGGCCAAACACAGCCTGGAGGGATTCAAGCGTCTCGCTTTCGCGCAGCGCCACAAGCGCGTCGTCCATGTTCACGGCTGGCGCCGGCTTGGCCTGGGGCTTCTGTGCAGCAGCCTTCTGCGCGGCCACAGCGGCGTTACCGTCATCGTCTTCAGGAGCGATGCCGCAGGCAGCCATCAGGCCGTAGCGCCGGCAGTAGGTCAACGCGGAGCCGTAGCCTTGGGCGTCTTGTTTCTGCGAGGGAACGTGGAGCACGCCACCGGACAGCGTTTCTCCGGACTCGTGGACAAACACCGTTTCCACCGTCACGCCGTTGTCGCACAGCACCGGTCGCTGGATGACGGCGATGCCGTTGCTGTTCAGCGCGTCGATCACCGCTTCCACGCATGCCGCCAGGTCAGCGTACTTGGACTTGAAGTGCGGGTTGGTGCTGCTCTTCAGCGCCGGGGAGAAGTCCTTCTGCGCCTTCACAAAGGCCGCTGCAATGCTCTTGGTCGTTTCCATCGCTCATTCCTCTCAGGATTCGGGCCTGTTGCTCGTACCAGGCTAAAGTCTCGGCGGCCTGCCATTCCTCTTGCTGGCCGCACTGCGCCCACCACTCGTGCGGGTCCATGTCACTTCAGTCCGCCCACAGCGACGTAGGCGAATGCTCGGGCCACGCGCTCAGGGACGTAGCCGCTAGAGATCGGCACGCGCGGCCCCTTGATGCCGTTGATCGCGTTGTCGATCTTGGCGCGCAGCAGGTCTGCGATGACCCGTGCGCAGCGGTGGCTGTAGTCAGCGTCGCGGCGCTCTTGCTTCGTCAGGTGCACGCCGGTGTCGAGATCCTTGATGTCCTGATTGCGGGCGGGCGTCTTCATGCTGGCTCCTGAGTTTTCGGCTTGATGACAATGGGCGGAATGGAAACGGCTGGTTCAAGCTTCGGCATTTCCACGTACAGGCCGGCAAGTTTCAGCAGAGGGATCACGGCCATGCCGGCGTCGGTGATGCGGACGCGCGGGCAATCCGATCCTTCTTCGCCCTCCAATCGTTCGCACAAGCCTTTCCCGATTAGGGAGTTGAACGTGTGTGCGCCAGACCACGCGAAGCCGTACTGCTCCATCATGCAAAGCGACTCGATCTGCCGCTTCGACAGCGACAGGTTGAATGCGCTGCTGGTGACGTACTCGCTGAATGCGCTCATTTCCACCCCTTCACGATCTGGATCAGGTTCGCCACCAGCAGGGCAAAGGCGAAGGTGCCACCGCAGACGTACAGCGCGCGGCGGTTGCGGGACTGCCAGGCGCGGAATGCGCGGAGATCGTCAAAGTCCAGCATCAGTCGACCTCCACAAACTCACCGTCAGCGTTCAGCTTGTAAAACGTGTCCGCCTTGATGCCGTCTTGGCCGACGATTGCCGCCTTGGCGTGGACAATCTTCCAGTCAGCATCGCGGTACACCAGGAACAGCGCACAGCCGTCCTTGCCTTGTGCCTTACCGTGCCTGCCGCTGGACATGGCAGCGCCGGAGTCGCCCGATGCGGTGGCTGCGCCGTAGTAGCCCGATGCGGTGGCAGCGCCGGAGTCGCCCGATGCGGTGGCTGCGCCGGAGTCGCCCGATGCGGTGGCTGCGCCGGAGTAGCCCGATGCGGTGGCAGCGCCGGAGTCGCCCGATGCGGTGGCTGCGCCGGAGTAGCCCGATGCGGTGGCTGCG
>NZ_BBQI01000035.1 GCF_001652915.1 Cupriavidus sp. D384 | reverse complement strand
ATGACTTTCCGAAACTTCCGTAAGTCATTGATAAATAAGGTGGCGGAGAGAAGGGGATTCGAACCCCTGATAGGCTATTAACCTATACACGCTTTCCAGGCGTGCGACTTAAACCACTCATCCATCTCTCCGGGAAGTCCGCGATTATAGCAGAGCCGGTGAAGCTGTCCAGCAGCGATGTGTACGACGCTGCCGAGGCGTCGCGAATGGCGTTGGCCGGCCACTCTGGGCCCATCTACACAAAAAAATGCCCGCTGCGCGGGGGCGAGCGGGCCGGGTGAAGTGTCATGGGGTCAATCATGACTGAGAGTGATTGTCTTCTAATGTATCTGGCGCGTCTTCCCTACGGTGGTGGGGCGTGTGAGTGCTAACGTCCGCCGACGTATCCTGAGCGCCGGGGCGGTCTGGTGATACGTTTGTGAGTGTCGCGGGTGCCCCGGCGTGCCGGGCAGAAGCCACCGATGCGCTTCGCCCCGACTCGAACGCGCTGATGATGACCGAGTTCATCGCCGACATGGCGCCCGCCACGCCCAGGACCGTCGTGCAGGCCGCGATCCAGATATTCCATCGCAGCAATTTCGATTCCTTGCGGATTTCCACGACGTCCTCGCGTATCGCCGTCACCTGGGCGGTGAAATGTTGCTTCATGTCGTCAATGCGGGTGTCCATTCGACGCATATTGACGTCCATCATTTCGCGGAAATTATTCAGATCGATGGTCATCCGCTGGTCCATGGCCTTCAACAACTCGTCGGCCCGTCGATTCGACTCTTCAGTTCGTCTTTCGGCTTCTTTTCTGTTTCGCTCGCTTTCCCTCTTGAACTGTTCGCTCCGCGCCTCGCATTCGCGCTTGAACTGTTCGCTACGTTCCTTGCATTCCTTCCGAAATTCTTCGTCCCGTTTCTCGCGCTCCAGCCTGCGCTGTTCGTCCCGCTTCTCGCACTCCTGCCTGTGCTGTTCGTCCCGTTTCTCGCGCTCCAGCCTGCGCTGTTCGTCCCGTTTCTCGCACTCCTTCCTGTGCTGTGCCGCCCGTTCGTCGCACTCCTTCCTGTGCTGTGCCGCCCGTTCGTCGCTTTTGGCGAACATGCGATTCATCCGTTCGTCGAAACGGCGCAGGTTGGCGTCAAACTCGCCGCGCAGGATTCCGCTATCGCGATGGGTGCGGTGTCTCTTCGAGCGTGACCGATGTCTTTGTTGCATGCCTGGGGCCTCCGGTTGAAAAATGTTCAACCTCGACTGTCAGTCATCGCGCCGGGAATCGCTATAAGACAGTTCGCAAAGTGCGGCCGTGGCGCCTACCATGCAAGAACATCCATCCAGGGAGGTTCGCATGTCGAAGGAATGCCGGGGTATTGCCATGCCCACGTTGATCGCCTTTGCCGTGGCCGGCATGGCGCTGACCGCATCGCTGGTGCTGGCGTACTACGCCACGCATCCGGAGCGGATCAGGCAATAGGAATTCAGGCGGCAGGTGTGGACGTCTGGACGGCGGGCCGCTCACGCCATGATGGCGCGGGTTACGCGGTTGCGGCCGCTGCGCTTGGCTTCGTACAGGGCCTCGTCGGCACGGCCGTAGGCGTGCTCGAACGTGCGGCCCTGCGCTGACCAGCTTACGCCGAAGCTTGCCGTCACCTGGCGGTTCACGGGCGACGGAAATTCGTGGCCGGCGATGGCGCAGCGCATCCGCTCGGCCAGGTCCAGCGCCTGGTCCATCGAAAAATCGGGCAGCAGGGCGGCGAATTCCTCGCCGCCTACGCGGCCGATTGCGCCTTCGGCACGGACTGTATCCTTCAGGCACGCCGTGACGCCGCAGATCACCGTGTCTCCGGCCGGATGGCCGAAATCGTCGTTGAGCCGCTTGAAGTAGTCGATGTCGAGCACGATCAGCGCCAGGCTGCCGCGGGCCAGGGCGGCCGAGGCGCGGTCGATCACGGCGCCTCGGTTCAGGGCGCCGGTCAGCGTATCGTGCGTGGCGCGATACTCCAGCTCCTGGGCCAGCTCCTGCAGCCGGTGGTTCAGCCGGTTCATTTCCAGTTCTTCGCGGTCGCTGCGGCGGATCAGGCGGCGGGTCTCGCGCATCAGCCGTTCGTAATAGCTGATCAGCTGGCCGAGCGTATGGCGGTACGCGTCCTCCCCGGCGTCGACATCGCAGAACACGGCCTTGGCATGGGCCAGGGCGCTGTTCTCGGATTCGAACAGGTCGGGTTCCGACATGGCAGCGGCGGTGGGCATGTCGCGCGGCGCGTTCAACTGCTGGTGGTCACTTCGTCGATGAAATCGATGGCGGGAAAGTCGTCGTGCAACTCCTGGCCAAACTCCAGGATGGTGTCGTCGTCTTCGTCGTGGAACCAGTGCAGCGTCACGTGGTTGCCGCGTTCGGCCGCTTCATTGAGCGCGTCGAACATGCTGAACAGCATCTTGGTGCTCGAGCTGTTGAAGTACGTCAGGGCCACGTTCACGGTGACGTCAGTGTCGTCGCAGTCGGCCAGGTACTTGCGCAGGCGGCTGATTGCCTCGCCGTAGAACACGGCGGCATTCTCGGGGTAGGACTCGCCCTTGAGCGAGAGCGTGTGTCGCGCGAAGTCGAAGCTCACTTCGGGCGAGCTTGGCGTGGCGGCGATAAACAGGTTTTCCATGGCGGTTCGGTGCGATCGGTCGGGGCAGATGGTGGCGACGAGCTGGAACATCGTCGAGACCGGGTCCGTGTCGATCGGCTGAAAGTTGTACTCCAGGGGCGCGCTCGCATCGCGCGCCATCGTCAGGATGCCGAGCCCGGCACCCTTGCTGCCTTCGGGGGCGTCGGCGCGCAGCGTTTCCTTGTAGGCACGCTTGATTTCTTCCAGGGTCATGGTCCGCACCTTCTCCAGCGTGCCGCGCAGCTGTTCCACGCGCGCCGAGGATACCGGATTCGAACACATCAGGCGGTAGTGCTCGTCCACCATGCTGATGCAGACCGAGCCGTGGCGCAGTTGCCCATCCGGCTGCGACGGCGACGTAAGCGAGTCGGACGAATAGTGAACGATGTTCTGCGCCATCTCCACGAACGACGAGAACAGTTTGCGCCGCGTGGTGCCGTCCACGCCGCTCACGGTAAGCTGCAGTCGCACCGCATCGGACATGGCGGCGATGATGTTCTGCGAAAAGTAGCCGACGTAGTAGAAAATCACGTTACGTTCCCGAGCCATCTGGAAGAACGGCTCATATTCCTTGTCAATCGATTGTGCGGCGGTCATGGGCAAGCGGTTGGGTGCGCAGGTTGAATGTCATTGCGCACGGAAGCAGAAAAAGGTCAGGTCGTCGCGGCGGCGCTGTTCGCCCTGCCACGCGCGATGCACGTCAAGCACGGCGTCGCTGATCTGTGCGGCCGACGCGTCGCGCCGGGCGCAGATTGCCTCGCGCATGCGGCGCTTGCCGAACGCGATTTCCTTGGGGCCGCCGATCTGGTCGATCAGTCCGTCGGTGGTCACGAATACCAGCGTGCCGGCTTGCGTCTGCACGGCGCTGTTGTGCCAGACGTAATCCATGGCCGTGTCCACGTAGCCCACGCCCATGCGCGCGCCATTGATCATCGCGCCTTCGGCGTCTCCGGGCTGGAGCACGAACAGCGACGACTTCGCGCCGGCAAATGTCAGCTGCCGTGTGGCGTTGTCGAACCAGAAGAACGCGGCATCGAGGCCATCGTCCGATTCGGAAGCATCGGGCATCTGGCGCGGCTCGCGGTCGGTCTGGGCCAGCATCTGCTTGATGCCGCGGTTCACGGCCATCAGCAGTGCGCCGGGGTCGCGCGGGCCCAGTTGTTCCAGCGCCTGGCTCAGCAGCGATGACGCGATCAGTGTCATGAAGGCGCCCGGCACGCCATGGCCGGTGCAGTCGGCCAGCGCGGCGAACCAGCCGTCCCTGAAGGCGGCAAAGTGGTAGAAGTCGCCGCCTACCACGTCACGCGGCTCCCAGACCAGGGCGGCGTCGGCCAGCGTGGCGGCGAGCGATTCGCGCGACGTGCGCAGCATGGCCCGCTGGATCGTGCTGGCGTAGTCGATGCTCTGCATGATCTGGCGGTTGCGCTCGGCCTGCATGTCTGCCACCACGCGCATCAGCTGCATGCCGTGGCCCAGGCCGAGGTACTGGCCGGCGCGCGCCACGATAAAGCCATCGGCCAGCGCCTTCTCGCCGTATTCCACGGTTCGGAACGTCAGCGCGTCGATGCCCATCTCGGCGTCGACGATGAGCGGCTCCTTGTCCATGAACGCGATGCAGCTCTTGCGGTTGTAAAGCTCGCGGTGATACGGCTTGCTCATCTGCGACAGGAAGATCGACCGGTTGATCAGGCCGATGGGCCGGCCTTGCTCGGTGACGGGCAGGCAGGCCAGTTCCCGGTGCAGCGCAAAGACTTCCAGCACGTCCTGGTTCGTATGGTCAGTGGTGACCGAGGGCGTGGCGACGGCCAGATCCTCCGCGCATGGCTGCCGGAAGCGCGGTCGCGCAGCGGGAGAATCCACCAGGATGCCGGACATGACGAAGCGAACAGGGAATTGGAAAATGGCCCAGAGTCTAGGCGGCCTTTATGTCGAATCCATGACGAAAAGCCTTGGAAATCAAGGCTTAAGGCCCTACTCGCGAGGGGTGGCGGCATTAGCGGTTTAAACCGCGCGAAAGCCAGTATCAAGTGCCGTCGTTTTGCGATGCGGAAAGTGGGTCGCTTGGCGGGTGGCGTGGCGACGATGCCAGCCCCATCACTCGCGCCAGCAGCGGCCAGCGTTGCGCGGCTTCGGCGGTCTCCACTTCGCCCTGCTGGTCGAAGTAGTGGCGGCCATCAAAGCCGTCCACCTTCTGGGCCAGCGCGTCGATGTCGTTGTAGGCGATGGCCGCCTTGCGCGACGTGATCGGCTTGGTAATTGGGCGCGCGCTCATTTCTGCTCCACCCAGACACCGTCAGGCGTATGCACCACGTAGCCGTCGGTGCGCTTCATCGTGATCGTTCCCTCGTTCTCGCCCACCATCTGGGTTTGCGGCAGATCGTCGGAATAGTGCGACAGCGCTGGCGCCCCCTGGCGGAACGGGCTGTCGGCGACGAGGTTGAACACCAGCTGAGACAAGCCCAGAAAGCTCATCGGTGCGTCGATGGTCACGGGCTGGGGTGTCTCGGTGCCGGGCAGGCCCACCAGCTTGACGCCGACCGGCACGTGGATGATGTTCGGCGTGGGAATCTCACGCAGGCCCGAAATCTGGTTCTTGTCGCCGCGCAGCGCCGCGCCGTGCTCGGGCACGAATACCACCACGGCCTTGCGGCCGGATTTGGCGATGGTGTCGATGATCCGGTCCACGTCGTCCAGCAGGGCCTTGAGCCGCAGCGGATACGATTCCAGGCTGGTCAGCCGCTTGCCCGGCAGCCGGTTGCCGTCGTGCAGCGTCACGGTGTTGTAGTACAGCGCCACCGGCTTCTTGTCCTGCGCCAGGCGTTGCCTGTACCAGTGGTCGAACGTGTCGAAGTCGCCCAGCACCGGCGAATCGTCGAACGCACGCATCGCCACCGGCACCCCGTCAGTGGCTTCGGGCTGCACGCCCGGCACGCCGATTTCCTTGTCCACGAAGCCGCGGAAATTGTCGAAGCGGCCGTCGTGGTTCATCAGCACGTGCGGCGTAAAGCCGGCCTGCGCCAGGTCGGCGAAGATGTGGCATTCGGCGGGAGCGGGATCGTACAGGTTCTTGTGCGGCTCCTGTCCGCAGGCGCCGCGCAGCACACGGATGGCGGCGGGGCCGCTGTAGCTGGCCGCCGAACTGAAGTTCTTGAACAGGTAGTCGAAGCGCGACAGCAGCGGGTGGTTCATGCTCTTCGCCACATCCAGGTCATCCCATGACAGCGAGCAGATATGCAGCACGATCACGTCGAACTGCGCGTCGGGGCTGGCGGTCAACGGCGCCACCGTGGCCGTGCGCTGCGCTTCCTGCTCGCGGAACGCGGTCAGGATGGCGTCGTAGTTGTTGGTGGCGTTGATGTCCGCGCGCGGGCTGTCGGCGGCCTGTGCCACGGCCGCGCCCCGGCCCGGCAGTGTCACGCCCAGGCCGTACCAGAACGGCATCGCGAGCAGCGCGATCAGCACGAACGTGGTGGTCCGCAGCCAGCGGTTGACCACCAGGAAGATCGCCAGCACCAGCAGCATGGCCACCACCATCTGGATCGTCACCAGCCGCTGCAGCAGTTCCATCAGGTAGGCCGGCGTGAACGCGCTGATGTTCGAGAACTGCGAGATGACGCGCTCGAACGGCGGCAGCGTCGATTCACGCCATGCCAGCGCCGCCCCCACACCGATGGCCAGCACCTGCCGGATCACCCGCAGCGGGCGCGACTCCATCGGCATGACCAGCAGCAGCGCGAAGACGATGTTCAGGATCCATATCGGCTTCATCTGCCCGGTGTGGAACAGGTAGAGCTTGGCGAGGAAGTAGAGGTTCCAGAGTCCCATGTTGTCTCGATCAGGGCTGGCGCGAGCGATGTCGCGCCATGACCAGGTCCACTGCATCCATCAGGGCGTCATAGAGCCTCAGCAGGCCCTGGTAGCCCATTTCCATGACTTCCTTGAGGCTGCGCAGCGGCGCGTCCACGCGTTCGTCGTCCAGCCAGTCGACCCAGGCGTCGGCACGGCCGAACGTGCACTGGATCAATTGCGTCTCGCGCGCCATGGTCAGGTCTTCCATGCGCACGCCGAGATGGCGGTTCACGTTGCGCGTGACCACCGCCGGAAAGTGATACGTGCGCGGCCCGCGCGACAGGCACACGCCCACGCGCGCGCCCTCCTGCAGCGGCACGTCGATCGGCAGCACCACGCCCAGCCCGCCGATCGAGTAGTTCTCGGTCTTGCAGGCCAGTGTGCGGCCGTCGGGCAGCAGCAGCGTGGCGGGCACGCGCATCGGAATGCGGTGCGAAACGCGCACCTGGCGCGCCTCGCGTGCCACGCCAATGGCCGCGCCCAGCATCATCAGGTTGAACAGCGCCCATGCCATGTTCATCAGTACCGTGGCCGGTTCCTCGGTGCCCCAGAACAGCAGCCGCGCAATGCCCGCGCCCAGCCCGATCACGTTCAGCGCCAGCAGGAACAGGTAGGGCTTGGAGATGGTCCAGTCCAGGTAATCGTCGGCAATCTGGCCGCCCTTGGCGGTCACGTTGAACTTGCCTGCCCGGGGATTGATGAAGGCCACGGTCGTGGGCAGCACGATGTACCACGCCAGCACTGACTCGTAGACCTCGGCCCAGAACGAATGTCGGAAGCGCCCCTGCAGACGCGAGTTGGTGATGTTCGCGATCAGCAGGTACGGCAGCACATAGGCCATGATCAGCAGCGCCGACGTGTTGATCACATGCAGCCCGAAGTACAGGTATGCGATCGGCATTGTCAGGAAGATCAGCCGGGGGATGCCATAGAAGAAGTGCAGCATCGCGTTGCTGTAGCACAGCCGCTGGAAGAACTTCAGGCCGCGGCCCAGCATCGGGTTATCCAGCCGGAAGATCTGCGCCATGCCGCGCGCCCAGCGGATGCGCTGGCCGATATGGCCGGACAGGCTTTCCGTGGCAAGCCCCGCCGCCTGCACGGTGCGCAGATACGCGCTGTTGTAGCCGCGCCGGTGCAGCTTCAGCGCCGTGTGCGCGTCCTCGGTCACGGTTTCCACGGCAATCCCGCCGATCTCCAGCAGCGGCGCGCGCTTGATCACCGCGCACGATCCGCAGAAGAACGTGGCGTTCCAGAAATCGTTGCCGTCCTGGATCAGCCCATAGAACAGGCTGCCTTCGTTGGGCACGCGGCGGAACGTGTCGAAGTTGCGCTCGAACGGATCGGGCGAGAAGAAGTGATGGGGCGTCTGCACCAGCGCGCACTTGGGATCGGACAGGAATTCGCCCATCGTCATCTGCAGGAACGAGCGCGTGGGGATGTGATCGCAGTCGAAGATGGCGATGTAGTCGCCGTCGGTCTTCGGCAGCGCCGCGTTGATGTTGCCGGCCTTGGCGTGGCGGTTGTCGGTGCGGATCAGGTAGCCGACGCCGGCAGCCTCGGCAAACTCCCGGATGTGCGGGCGGCGTCCATCGTCGAGGATATAGACCCGCAGCTTGTCTGCCGGCCAGTCCATGCTGCGCGCGGCGTACACGGTGGGCTGGATCACGCTGAGCGACTCGTTGTAGGTCGGGATGAACACGTCCACGGTCGGCCATTGCCCGGGGTCGGCCGGCAACGTCTTGGGCTTGCGGTGCAGCGGCCAGGCCGTCTGCAGGTAGCCCAGCGCCAGCACGATCCATGTATAGATTTCGGCTGCGTACAGCACGTATCCCACTGCGGCCTCGATGGCGCTGGCGAACTGCAGCGTCTGGGTCGATCGCCACCAGATATAGCGGCCCGCCATCAGCGTGGAGATGGCGATCATCGTGATCGTGGCAAGGTGTCCCGGAACGCGCCGTACCACGCTCAGTACGACCCAGACCACCGCGAACAGCAGCACCTGGTCCTCGAAGCGCAGCGGCGTGGTGCTGACGGCGATCACGGCGATGCCGGCCAGCACCAGCGACACCGGCAGCACGAACGGGATGCGGCCCACGCGCTCCGATACGGCCTCCGTGACATAGGCCACGCGATTCCAGTCAGGGCGCGGCAGGTGCGTCAGTACCTTGTGCCGCAGCCGCGACGTGGCATGCCATACGGGCTCCAGCACGCGATCCATCCACCGGCGCAGCCAGCCCGTGCGTTCGGGCTCCGCCGCACCGCGCTGCTTGCGCGGGTCTGCGGCAAGCCGCACGCGTGGCTTTGGCGGGCGGACGAACAGACGCCAGGCCCAGGTGCCGGCCGACGGGCGCTTGCCGATGCCCAGGCGCGCCACCGAGCGCCGGTAGATCAGCGTGGCCCACTCGGCCGGAATGTCGGGCTTGCCGGGGCGTGGCGGACGGAAGAACAGGCGCAGCAGCCAGTCGCCGGCATGGGGCACCGGACTGGTGCTGGTGCCTACGCCCAGTTCATGCGCCAGCCGCTGGCCGGCCGACGCCATCCACTGCCGCAGCCGGGCCATGCGCGTGCTCATGCCGGGCTCCCTGTCAGTGCTGTCGATTCCATCCACGCCGACAGCCACGACGCCAGCCCGTTCAGGTCGTGCGCGGCCTGCGAATGGGGCGTGCTGCGGCTGAAGCACTCGCTGCGCGCCAGCGCTTCGGGCACGCTGCTGTCTTCATGCACGTGGTAGGGCAGCATGGCCTGGCCCAGCGTTGCCTGCAGCATGGCAACGATATCGACGTGCAACTGCCGCGCCGGCTGCAGCCGCGTTGCCAGATAGCGCACGGTCTTGCCGCGGGCGGCCAGGCTGTCGGTCAGGCGCCGCAGCGTCAGGCAGGTTTCCGGCTGGGCCGGCACCAATACCAGCACCAGGTCGGCCGCATCGATGGCCTGGTCGGCGTACGCCGACGGCCAGGGCGCGGTGTCGATCAGCACGGCGCTGCGCGATGGCAGGTCCACCTGTGCGATCTGGCGCGCCAGCCAGTTGGAGGCCAGCCGTTCGATGGCCCCCAGTTCGGCACTGTCGCCCCACGGCACAAACAGCACGCCGTCGTCGCTGCGCTGTCCGCTGGCCGCCCATGCCGACGGCGAGGGATCATGCAGATGGGCGCCGATGCCATTGGCCGGGATATCGCGCAGGCCGAAGTGGAAGCCCAGTACGTTGCGCGGGTCGCATTCCACTGCCAGCACGGCGTGCTTGCGCCACGTCAGCAGCGATGCCAGTTCGGCGGTCAGCGTGCTGCGGCCGGCCCCGCCCGTGGTGGAGACGATGGCGATGGTGGCGGCTTCGGCCTGAACCGGCGCAGGCGTCGACACACTCATGGGCGTGCTCATCGGCGTCCCCCGTCGGACTGACGCTTGCCGCGGATCACCAGCGCATCGAGTTGCGGCGGCAGCCGTACGGCGCGGCGTGGCCGTGGCGCGGTCCAGCGCGGCAGCCAGCGCAGCAGGTCGAAGCGCCAGGTCAGCCAGGCCAGCGGCGCGGCCAGGATCAGTCCCCAGATGAAGTAGCCAAGAAAGGTTGCCATGATCAGTCCTGACGTTTGAGGGGTACCGGATATTGCTCGGGCAGCGCGCGCGGTGCCGCACTCGGGCTGGCGCGTCGCGGCGCCATCAGTGGCAGCGTGACTGGCGCCGCTTCCGGTGCGGGCGCGATTGCAGGGGCTGCAGCGTCCGCGGGCGCCGCATTCTCCGGCACCGGCTGCCGCGGCAGCCATGTGCTGTAGTCGGGTGGGGGAGTCTCGGCGATTTCGGCCTCGAAGCGCGCCAGCTCGGCGGCAATCGACTCGTTGTCGCCGCTGCGCAGGTCGCCCTGGAACAGGTCGGCCATCGGGCGCCTGAAGACGCGCTGGCAGACCGCGTCCACATCGTCCATGCGGCAGGCGAAGAAGAATGCATAGAGGCTGTCGCTGCCGGCCGTGCACAGGTCGCCCGCGCGGCTCATCTGGCAGGCGCGCAGCGCGTCGATATGGGCCACCTCGGGCAGCAGCGGCAACTGCAGCAGGACATGCGGCAGGCGGATCATGCGGCTGCGCTCCACGGCATCGCGTACCAGCGCGATGAAGGTGGAAGCCGTGACATAGCCGCTGGCCGTGGTGGTCAGCACGGCCGACAGGGCGTTGTGATAGTCCGCCAGGATCGGCCGCGAAAACACCTGGCCTTGCAGCCCGTCGATCATGGCCTGCATGCGGGCAAACGGCGTGCGCTGCGCAACCACCGCGTTGGCGCCCAGGTTCAGCATCAGCAGTTCGTAGTGCTGGCGCATGGCCTCGCGATCCTCGCGAATCACGATCTTGAGCGCCCGTCCGGCGCTGCGGCGCAGCCGGTGGACCTGGCCCGCCAGGGTCTCCAGGTCGCGCATGCCGGCATAGTGCAGGATCACCGTGGCGGCTACCGATTTGCTGGCAGTGGCAACGGCGGCCTCGTTGCTGTCCACTACGCGCCAGTCCTCGGGGATGTAGCGCTCGCGCAGTACGGCCTCGCGGCTGACGATCACCCGTTGTTCGTCGGGCGCCAGCATGCCGGCTTCCTCGATCGCGTCGCTATAGGTGTCCGATGCCACCATCAGGCGATGCTCGTTGGGCGCGAAACGCAGGCGCAGCACCTCGCCGGCCACCACGGCCTGGTTGTCGCGCCAGAAGGCCACCTCCCAGGTGTACTGGCCCTGCTGCTGCGACAGTTGCACCGCGCCGGCAAAGCGGCCGTGAAAACCGTGCAGGTCAGGTGCCGGATGACCATCATCGGCAGCCGGCGGCGCCAGCACCAGCAGCAGTGCGCAGCGTTCGCCCGCGCACCATTCGCTGAGCCGCACGCCTTCATGGGCCAGCGCCGTTGCGTCGTGCCAGTTGAAGAATGCTTCCGCGCCTTCCAGCAGGAAGGTCGTGCCACGCGCACCGCACTGCTCGGCGAGTGCGTCCAGCGCTTCGATCAGCGCGTCGATGCCGGCGCGCCCGGCAGCCGGCCGCAAGGCGCACAGGTTGGCCCGCGCGTGGAGCGCGCGGTTCACCTCGATATCGAGGCCATGCTCGCGCAGCACAGCGGCGATGCTGTCGGCGTCGCGCGCGGACAGCACGCAGGCGGGGCCGCGCAGCGCGGTGGCGGCGGTCTGCCAGAACAGCGCATCGCGTGCTGGCGACGGGCGGGCATAGACCACGTGCGCACGGCCTGGCGCCAGCGTGGCAAGGGCCGGGGCCAGCCCCTCGATGGCAAGCGTTGCGCGCGCGTGCAGCCGCGCGGTCAGCGGCGTGCGCTGCGGCGCAGTGCGGGGTGGGGCGGAGGTGCGTACGGCGTCGTTCATCGCGGGTCCCTGGCTCATGGTGCCGCTCAATAGGCCGAATATGGCCGCACGGGCGTTGGCGGGAATGGCACCGGCAGCTGGCGCTTGTCGAACAGATAGCGCAGCCAGGCCATGGCGCGATTCGGCGCGTAGTCGCGCGAGCGATCGATCGAGAATCCGGCGCCAACCACCCAGTGCGGCGCAAACGTGTATTCGACCGTCGCGCCAAGCGTGTAGCTGAAGCCGCCGCCCGATCCGCCGCCGTAGGTGGCGTTGCCGCTCAGTGCCTGCAGGTCGGGCCGCGTCGGGAAGAATGGGGCAGCGTCTTCATAGGTCCACGACCATCCGGCGGAGCCCAGCAGGCGCCACGACCACTTGGCGTAGCGGCCGGTCCAGTCCAGCGGCACGCCGACCGAAATATAGCGCTGCGGGCTGTAGTAGCCCCCATGTCCAAACGTGTAGAAGCGCTGGTTGTCCGAGTAGTGCCACCAGTTGAAGACAAGACCGCTCGTCACGCGCTGGTCGCGCTTTGCGTAGACCGGCACATCGAATCCTGTCCGCAGCGTCACTTCGCGGTTGTTCTTGACGTTGTCACCAGTGTAGAGGCCGGCGCCGACGTCGGCAAACAGCCCCAGGCGGCCCACGTCGCGTGCGTAGCGCAGGTGGACGCCATTGCGCACGATGCCGCCCCAGTGCTCGCCCGTGACCGGATCGCGCGCGCCTGCGTACGAGATCAGCGAACTGGTCTGCGCGCGGCGCGACACATCGACGGTCACCGACTGCACCCCCAGGTCGGCCCGATACCGCAGCCCGCCGACCACCGTGGTCTCCAGGAAGCCGAGCGGCGTGGTGCCGATATCGGCGCGCCAGCTGTTATAGGCACCGTCGTATTCGTAGCCGGCGGCCAGGGCCACGCCCTTGTCGGTCTGGCCGATGTTGCCCAGCCCGGCATTGCCGAGCGCGGGAATCTTGCCGAATTCCAGGCTGCTGGCCGGTGCCCCGCCGCGCAGCGTGCCGGCATCGAGCAGCACCGTGTCTGCATGGAAGAAGGCGTGGCCGGTGTAGCCGTGCGGAATGCGCACGTAGAGCGGAATCTCGGTGGCGTGCAGCCGCGAGATGCCGTCGTCGCCCGACTTGTTCGACTGCATGACGGCGGTGGCCACTTCGCCCTGGCGGCGCGCCTCCAGCCCGGCGAGCGCCCGCTGGGCGGGGGTGCCGTCGGGGCCGGGCAGCACGCTTTCGCGCTGCTCCAGCGGCAGGGCCGCGCGATAGATGCCGGCGGCCTCGTCGAAGTCGCCGCGCGATTGCGCAATGCGGCCTCGCTGCATGGTGATGTCGGCGCGGTTCGGAAAACGCGCGTCCAGGTCGTCCACCACTTGCGCCGCTTCGTCCTCATGCCGCATCGCGGTGAAGCGGCGCGCCACCGACAGCCGGGTATCGATATCGTCTTCCGGTGTTTCGGCCAGCACCGTGCGCACGATATCGAGCGCCTGGCCCGTCTGGCCCATCAGTTCGTACTGGCGGGCCAGCGTCAGCTGGGCACCGGCATCGTGCGGCTGCGCAGCCAGCACCTGGCGCGCGGCATCGGCCGCGCCCTTGTAGTCGCCAGCGGCCTGCCGCAGGTCCGCCAGTTCCAGCAGCCAGCGCCGGTCGGTCTGCTGTTCGGCCGGTACGGTGTACAGCACCTGGTGTGCGCGCTGCAGGTCGCCTGCCGCGATCTGGCGATCGGTCTCGCGCAGCGCCAGCCGCAGCGACTGGTCGGCAAAATCCGCACGCTGTTCGGCAGTCATGCCGGGCAGGGCGGTCGATTCGGCGATCCACTGACGCAGGGCTTCGTCGCGGTCGGCGGCCGCCAGCAGTTCGCCGTAGCGCAGGCGGATATCGAGATGGGGTTCCTGCGGATGGGCGGCCAGCCAGTCGCTGACCAGGCGCAGGCCCTTGTCGGTTTCACCCAGCGCGATCCATTCGCGGCCGATCGACGCCAGCATATGCGGGTCGTCGCTGGCTTCGACGGCCGCCTGGTCCAGCAGGCGGCGCGCTTCGTCGTCACGGCCTTCGGCCACGCGCTGGCGCGCATCGCGCAGCATCTGCTGGGCGGCCAGGTTGTGGGCCAGGTTGCGCATGCCTTCGGAGCGGCTGGCTTCGGGCACGGCGGCCAGCGTCGCGGCTGCCCCGTCGATATCGTCGACACTGTTCAGATACAGCGCGCTGGCATAGCGCATCTCGTTGCCGGGCGCGGTGCGCATGCCATCGTCCATGACGCTGCGGCCCAGCGCCGGCAGGGCCAGGTCACGATAGACACGCGCCAGCGTGAAGCGCATCCACGGGTCGTCGGGCCGCAGGCGGATCGCCTCTTCCAGGTCGCGGATGGCCGGGCTGCGCTTCTGCCGGGCCAGCGCCTGGTCTGCGCGTACCGACAGCAGGTCGGCCCGCATGGCGCGCAGCTCGGCTTCCGACCCCTTCATGCGCGAAGCCTGGCTGGCGATCAGCGGCTCCACTTCGGCATCGCGGCCTTCCTTCTGCAGGATACCCACCAGCGTGCGCAGCGCGCTGACGTCTGGCTTGGGCCGCGCCAGCATCTGCCGCAACAGCGTCTCGGCTTCGCGGTTCTTGTTCTGGGCGACGAGCGCTTCGGCCAGGATGTTCTGGGCATCCTCGTTGCCCGGCTGCTGGGCCAGCGCCTGGCGCGCCAGCTGTTCGGCCTCGGCGGGCTTGCCCTGGCGGTTGGCCTCGCGCGCCTTGGCTACCGTGCCCCAGAACGTGGCGGTGGCGATCAGGCTGCGCCATTTGCTGCCGGGATCGATCTGGTTGGCGCGCGTGAACAGTTCGCGGGCCTCGTCGTGCCGGCCTTCGCGCAGGCGCACCAGCCCCAGGCCGCCCACCACTTCGGCATCGTTGCGGCGCTTCTGGTAGGCCTGCTGCAACGCGATGTCGGCGTCCTTGAGCTGGCCGCGCTCCAGTTGCGCCAGTCCGCGTTGTCGTGCCCGGTAGGCGGGGTCGGCTTCCAGCTGCTTCTGTGCCGCCACCTTCCTGCCCAGCGCGGCCAGCGTGTCCTGCGCGGCCTTGTCGTCGGGCGCTTCCTTGAGATAGCGCTCGAACCAGACGTAGTAGGCAGGATCCTCGTTGACGCGATACAGCGTGCGCCGCCAGATATCGAGCGCCGTGGCGCGGTCGCCTTCGGGCCGTTGCGTCACTTCGTAGAGCAGGGCGATGCCTTCCTGCCGGGTGGCCTCGCGGTCGGTCAGCAGGTCGCCCAGCGCAAGCTTGAGCTGCATGTCGCCCGGGTTGGCGCGCGAGCGCTGGCGCAGTTCGGCGATGGCCCGCGTGCGTCCGTCCGGCGTGCCCGCCAGGATGCGATAGTAGTCGCGCGCCAGGCTGCCGGCCGGGGCGCCACGCGGGAACAGCTTCTGCAGTCGCTGCACCGCTTCGTCGTCCTGTCCGCTGCGCGATAGCAGCCGGACATTCGCCATTTCGCGCTTGTCGCGCGTGGCGATGCGGTATGCGTCGTCGAGTTCCTGCGTGGCGGGGCTGTCGGGCGCCACGGCCCGCAGCTTCTTGAGCTGTTTCTCGGCCTCCGCGGGCCGGTTCGAGCGGATTTCTATCAGGCCCAGTAGCTTCAGGGCCTCGGGCTGGTTCGGGTCGATCAACAGGGCCTTGTCCAGGACGCCGCGCGCCATGTCCGTCCGGTTCCGGACCTCCCACATCCTCGCGGACGCCAGCAGTTGCGCCATCTGTGGCGAAGGCGCGGTGCGCGAGGCGGGGGCGGGGTCGGCGGCAAGGGCAGGCATGGCGGAACTGGCCAGCAACAGCGCCAGCGTGGAGGCTAGCGCGTTGCGGGGCATGTGGATTTCCAGGCCGGCACCAGCGTGCCGTCCGCTTCAAAGCGGAAGTGTCCATCGAGATGGCCCAGGCCGAACAGCGCCAGAACCTGGCTGTAGTAGCCAAGCGGCGCCTGCGTGCCCAGCGTGCGCACGCGGGTCGCCTGCGCACTTGCCGCCTCGACCAGGCCCAGGGCGGCCAGGTAGGGAGCCACGGCGGCCGAGAAGCCCGCGTTGCCGGCGTTGGGGCCGAACGTGCCGGCCTGCGTGTCGACATGCTCGGGCGGGTGGCCGTGGGCGACCACATAGTCGGCCATCGGGCGGAAGGCGTGCAGGACAGAGGTTCGCGACGGATCGCGTGCAGCGGTCATGCCCGCCCACAAATACACGCGGATCGCGTTGTACGAGCCGTCGGCCTTCGTCTCGGCATCGGGCTGGAAGCCGTGGCCCTTCCGGTAGATGACCCAGTCCGGCGAGAAGCCCTTCGGGGCCGTATCGACGATCAGCCGCGCCGAGGTATCGGCCAGCGTCTTCCAGCCGCCGTCTTCGGCGCCTAGCACGGCCGCCAGGCGGCGCATCACGGGCAGCGGCACATAGCTCGGGTTCAGCCGCCAGGTGTCGGGCGCGGGATGGAATCCGGCCGGGCCGGGCAGCAGCGTTCGGCCCAGGCCCGGCAGCACGGCCGTTTCCTCGCGTAGCACGCGCCGCGCCACCACGGTGCCCAGTGCGGTGTAGCGCCGCTCGTTCCAGAGCCGGCCGGCTTCCAGCAGCGCGTAGGCGATCCACAGGTCGGCGTCCGATGCCGGATTCGGGTCGATCACGCCCCAGGTGCCGGCAGGCTCGCCCTCGGTGCGCTTGCCCCAGATCCAGGCAGGCAGGTGAGTCGTCAAATCGCCCTGGGCGAGGTTGTTCTCGGTCCAGGCCAGCAGCTTGTCGAAGGTGGCGCGGTCGTTGGCAACCAGCGCGAAGAACAGCCCATAGGATTGTCCTTCCGACACGGTGACCTGCTGGCTGGTGCTGGCATCGATCACGCGACCGTCCTGGCTGATCGTGTCGCGGCGGAAGGCGTCCCAGTCCGTCCACGGGCATTGGGCCGCCGTGGCGGACAAGGCCGCGCTGCCCATCGCGCAAGCGATGGCGCAGCGCAGGGATACGCGTCGCAGCCAGGCCCGTGCCCGCCGCATGTCAGCCTCCGTTGCGGCGTGCCGCCAGACGGCTCAGCGCCCAGAACAACGTCAGCGCCACCAGCAGGCCGGCCAGGATGCCCGCAATCGCCAGCAGGGCGGGGTGCGCCGACATCTGCATCCACAGGCGCGCGTACCAGGGCAGGTTGCCGACATAGTAGGTATCGCCCAGGCGCAGGCCTTCCAGGTCGCGCTGGCGGATCACGGTCAGGTCGCCACGGATCTGTGCCACCTTGCCCGGGTCCTCCAGCACGTCGAGCACATCGCGCACGCGGTCGTCGGTCGAGGCGGTCAGTGCCACCACGCTGCGGCGTTCGCCATAGGGCGATTCGAAGCCGATCAGCGCCGCCAGGGGGCCATCGGCAGTCAGGATCGCGCGTCCGGCCGGCGAGATGTTCTCGGCGTCCACGCCGCTCAGCCAGTTCGACCAGGCGTGCGAACGCTGGTCGCGCAAGGCGATCTCGGTCTTGCCGCGCTCGATCAGCAGCGGCAGCGACTTGCCCCATTGCTGCAGCACCTGCGCGGCGCTGCCGGTACCGATGATCACCAGGTCGCGATTCTTGACCGAATCGATGGCCTTGGCCGGTGTCACGGACACGCGCAGCGACGGCAGCCCGGTCCACTTGCCCATATGGCCCAGCACGGTCAGCAGGGCTTCCTGGTCGATGGCGCCCGGCGCGTCGGGAATCACCACGGCGGTATCGGCCAGGTCGGCCATCCGCGTGAACGGGTAGCCGCTATTGGCGAAGAACGCCAGGTTCGGCAGCTGCGCGTAATGCAGGAAACCGCTGAAGTCGATCGATGAGTCGGGGTCCACGGCGGCGCGCGCCACGTTGGCGGCGCTGGACGAACAGAGCCCGGTCTTCTGCGAATCGATGTGGAAGCGGAACTGCATCTGGTTGTTGCTGCCCACGCGGAACGCCGGGATCAGGATCTCGTTGCTGACGCTGGCGCTGCCGCCGGACAGCAGCGGTACGCTGACCAGGTTCTCGTCGGTCCGCGCGGTCAGCGGCTTGAGCCGGTACGACCGCACGAGCTGGTCGTTCACGTCGATGCTGAGCACCGAGTCGTTGTAGGTGGACGGCGCCGTGTAGCGGTACTTCATGTTCATCGGCACCGCGCGGTCATTCCAGCCGAACAGGTCGGCGGGCACCTTCAGGTTCACGCGGATGGCGTCGGGGCTGGCGCCCGACACCTGCAACTGCTGCGGATCGGTTACCAGTTCGCGGAACATCACCGGCCGATCCACCGGCGCCCAGGCCGGCGCGTCATAGGGCCGGCGCGGCTTGCCCAGATCCACGGTCTTCACCATGGCGCTGGCGCCGGCCATCCCGGCCTTGCCCAGTACCACTGCGTTGGCGGCCACTTCCAGTTCCTGGGGCGTGCGGCCGGCCAGCACCAGCAGCTTGCGCGCCGGGTTGGCGGGGTTCGGCACCACGCTGACGGTGGGGCCTTCGATCTTGTCGATGCGGATGCCGTCAGGCTGGGCGTTGGGCAGTACCAGCGCGATGGCGTGGGCGTCGGCTGGCGCGGTGCGGGCCACCGGGAAACGCAGTTCGCGATAGCTCGCCAGCGCGCCCAGCCAGGAAGCCATCACCCCTGCGGCGCGCAGCGTCACCGGATCGGCATTGGCCGGCAGCACGAAGGGCACGGTTACGCGACGGTTGTCGCGGCGGTCAAAGAATGGCGCGGGCAGCAGGGCCAGGTTGTCGGGCAGCGTGACGGTGGACTTGGTCAGCGTCAACGTGCTGGTGGGGCTGATATCGGTCCACAGGCTGGAGTGGTACGGGTCCTCGCAATGATCGAGCGTGTAATGCGCGATCATCTGCACGTTGATGCGGTTGAAGTCGGTGAAGAAGCGCGGATCGAGGTCGATTTCGCGGGATATCTGCTGGCCCGCATGCTGCTGGTCGAGCGGCAGCGTGGCCACCACTTCGTCATTGAGCCGGATCTTCAGGTGCGAGAGCGGATAGACCAGCGACGGCGAGTACGTAAAGACGAGCTTCAGCTTTGCCGCCGTCACCACCTCGTCCAGCCTGACGCCCACGTTGACGGTACGGTCGGGATCGACGCCGCGTAGTGGAATGGTGTAGTTGGCGCCCATCTGGGCGAAGGTCAGGGTTTGCGTCCGGCCGGGCGGCGGCGGTGCGGCATCCGTTGCTGCCGCTGGCGCGGCCGGTGCGGCTGGCGCTGCCGAGGCCGCCGGGGTGGCAGCCTGGGCGGCGGCTTCCGGGGGAAGCACGGCCGGAAGGAAGGCCAACAGGAAGGCCATCGGCATCACGGCCCTCCGCATGCAGCCACTTAGCAGGCCTGACACGAGTTCCGTCATATCGGGGCGCCCTGTGAATGTCGCGCAGCAAAAACTGCATTCGGGGAATATTGCGTGGCGAATATAGCACGCCACTTTCGGCCTGCAGCAAGGGTTTGCAGGAAGGGGCGACTGAATTAAGAAAGATTCAATTCATACGGCTGACAGTATCTAAAAACTTTTAATTGCTTCCCGCGGCGACCTTGCCGCAGCCGTGTAGGACCATGCCGAAATTGCATAAAGGCAGGGTCGGCCATGTGGAAAAATGCCGTTATTCCTCCTTTTCTTCCAAGAGAATCACCATGTCCGAAGCCGTCGTCCTGCTTAACGGGGATCTGCTCCCGCTGTCCGAAGCCCGCATTCCCGTACTCGATCGCGGGTTTATCTTTGGCGACGGCATCTATGAAGTGATTCCGATGTACAACGGCAAGGCGTTTCGCGGCGCGCAACACCTGGCGCGCCTGGCGCGCAGCCTGGCCGCGATCGGCATTCCGAACCCCTATACGGAATCGGAATGGCTGGCGCAGATCGAGCGTGTGGTGCAGGCCAATGGCATGTCTGACCAGATGATCTACATGCAGGTCACGCGCGGTGTGGCAAAGCGCGCACATGCCTTCCCCAAGGAAGTCACCCCGACCGTGCTTATCATGACCAACCCGATGGCGCTCCCGCCGACGGCGTCGGTGGAGCAGGGCGTGGCATGCGTGACGATGGAAGACCGCCGCTGGCTGAACTGCCAGATCAAGTCGACGTCGCTGCTGGGCAATGTGCTGGCCGCCCAGGTGGCCGCCGAAGCCGGCGTGACCGAGGCCATCCAGTTCCGCGATGGCATGCTGACCGAGGCATCGGCGTCCAACGTCTGGGTGGTGAAGCAGGGCCGTGTGGCCGCGCCTCCCAAGGACAACCTGATTCTGGAAGGCATCCGCTACGGCCTGATGGAAGAACTGTGTGCCGCAATGGACATTTCGTTCGAAGCCCGCCGCATCACCCGTGACGAGGTGTTTGGCGCGGACGAAGTGATGATCTCGTCGGCCAGCAAGGAACTGCTGCCGGTGGTGACGATCGACGGCAAGGCCATCGGCCCGGGCAAGCCTGGTCCGGTCTTCCAGCGCCTGTATGCCGCGTACCAGGCGGCCAAGGCGGCGCTGTAATCACGGCGGCGCCGGTGCCGTGGGTGCGTGCTAGGATGGCCGCTGCGGGAGACCCCCGATAGGAGGCTGCTCATGGCCAAGCGCGAACGCAGCCGGCGTGTCATCAAGGAAGAGGTGAGCCGGCGGATTCAAAACATCGACGAGATCGCGGATGACGGCGCACGGGTTCGGGTGCCGGACCCGGTGCCGCACGATCGCGACACCCTTGGGCGCAACTGGGACATGGCCCGCTTTGGCAATGCGCGTGGCTACGAGGCGTCGATCCGCGCGGTGGTCGACGAGGTACGCGACGAGTTTGATCTGGTCGACGATCCCGCCAGCACGGTGCCGAACCCGTTCGGCGACTGAGGCGCGCCCTGGCGATCCCCTGAGTCCCTCTCAGGACGGCAGACCGGTCGTGACCGGCTGGGGCTGCCATCCCTCGATGGCCTTGGCCGGCAATGGCTGGGCAAACAGGAATCCCTGCCCGACGTGGCACCCCTGGTCCAGCAGGAACTGGCGCTGATACGTACTGGTCACCCCTTCGGCCACGACATTCAATTGCCGCGCACGGCCGATGCGGATCACGGCTTCCACCAGCGTGCGCGTGGCCTCGCTGGTTTCCAGATCCAGCAGGAAGCTGCGGTCCAGCTTGATTTCCTCCACCGGCAGGCGCGTGAGCTGGCTCAGGCTCGAAAACCCCGTTCCAAAATCGTCGATCGACAGCCGTACGCCCAGCTTGCGCAGGGCGCCAATGGTGGCTTCGGCCTCCGGCGTCTGTTCCAGAAAGACGCCTTCCGTGATTTCGATGGTCAGGGCGCCCGGCAACAGGCCGTTCGACGCCAGCGCCTGGGCAACCACATCGGGCAGGCCCGGGTCGCGGATGCAGATGGGCGACAGGTTGACCGACACCGCCGGCACGGCCGCGCCAGCGTCGCGCCAGCGCGCCAACTGGGCGCAGGCCTCGCGCACGGCCCAATAGCCGAGCGCCACGATCAGCCCCGATTCCTCTGCCAGCGGCACGAAGACCGACGGCGACACATCGCCACGGCGCGGATGCGGCCAGCGGGCCAGCGCTTCGACGGCCCAGAGGTTGCCGGTGCCCAGATGAATCTGCGGCTGGTAATGCATGCGCAGGCGACCATCGGCGATGGCTTCGCGCAACTCGCCTTCGAGCGTGCGCCGGTCGCCCAGGCGGCGGGCCAGCGCGGCGTCGTAGAGGCAAACCTGGTTGCCGGGGTCCTGCAGCCGCTGGCGCTTGGCCTGGTAGACGGCCAGGTCGGCATGATGCAGCAGCGTTTCGCGGTCACGGGCCTGCTCGGTCAGCAGGCTGATGCCGATGCTGGCCGATGGCGACAGGCTGAGCCCGTGGCCGATACCGACCGGCGCGCCCAGCGCCTGCAGCAGGTGCCGGGCGGCCGCCAGTGCTGCCTCGCAGGTGTGGCCCGGCAGCAGCACGGCGAATTCGTCGCCGGAGAGGCGGCCGACCATCGCATCGGCATGTTGATCCTGTGCCGCATGCTGCAGTCGCGTCGCCACCTCGATCAGGAACCGGTCTCCCGCGACATGGCCCTGGATATCGTTGACACGCTTGAAGTCATTGAGATCGATAAACAGCAGCGCCAGCGGCGTGCCACCCGCATTGGCGCGGGCCACGGCGTCGTCGGTGCGCGCCAGCAACAGCTGGCGATTGGGCAGGCCGGTCAGGGCGTCGTAGTAGGCCAGCCGGTGGATGCGTTCCTGCGCCAGGTCGCGCGACAGCGCCAGCGCGCACAGATCGGCGGCCACCGCCACCAGGTTTTCGTGAAAGGCATCGGGCAGCCGCGGCTCTGTAAAGCACAGGCCGAAGGTGCCCAGCACCCGGCCATCGGCGGCACGTACCGGCGTGGACCAGCTTGCGGCCAGCCCGGCGGCCTGCGCCACGTCGCGCAGCGTTTCCCAGCGCGGATCGCAGGAAATGTCGCCAACCGCCACGGGCTTGCCCAGGAAGGCGGCGGCGCCGCACGAGCCCGACTGCAGGCCGATCGGCATATTGTCGAAGGCCGCCACGGCGGCCGCGTCGGCGGACGGCATCGCCACGTGCTTCAGGCGCCCGTCCGCCACGCGCATCACGGCGGCAATGGCGCCTGGCGCCATGCGCTCCACGCGGCGGCACAGGTCGGCCATGATGTCGGCGGTGGGCAGGTCGCGCGCCAGCGCTTCCAGCGTGCGATGCTGGATCGATTCGCGCACCTTGGTGGCGGTGATGTCGGTCAGTACGCTGACCGTGTTCGTCATGACGGCGGCCGGCGGCGAGGCCATGATCGGACTGACGGCCACCGACAGCCAGCGCGGCTGGCCGGCCTTGTCGGCCACCAGCGATTCATGCTGGAGCGGCTTGCCCTGCGCCAGCGGCGCCAGCAGGGCGCCAATCACGTCGGCACGTGCGTTGAGCGGTTTGAGCAGTTCATGCCAGAGCCGGCCCACCGCCTGGTGCCGGGCATAGCCCAACAGGCGCGCAAATCCGCCGTTGACGTGGCAGATGATGCCGCGCCCGTCGGTGATCATGACCGGGTTCTCGGCGTGGTCCAGGCAAAGCGACAGCATGCGCAGCCCGGCCGGACTCAGCGTTTCGCCACGTTCGTCCTGGTGATCGCACAGGAAGGCGGCGAACTGTACTTCCGATCCGGCGTCGCCATCCAGAGGCGCGAAGGCCGTTGTATGGATCCATACATGACGCTCGGTGTTGTCGGGCCGGGGGATGGCGATCTGGCGCGCGGCCTCGGTCTTGCCAGTGCCCGGCGCGCTGAGCGTGCCGAGTGACAGGGTGCTGGCGCATTGTCCGAGCACGGCTGATCGCGGGATACCCCACAACGCCTCGGCAGCGGCGTTGAACAGGGTGACCTGGTTGCGCGCGTTGACCGCGACCACGGCATCGATCGCCTGTTCCAGCGCCTGGGTACGCATCTGTCTGACTTTCTCGTTATCTTGGGGAATTCGCGGCGCGCTACCGGCAAGCTCCCTCGTTTTGCCGTCCCTCCGCGCGCACCCCGGGAGTGTAAGGCCGAATCCCTACTGCCGAAGGGCAGGGTTTGCCCGGTCTTTTGTAGAAATTGCAACGGCGTCAACCCCGCGCACGGGGTGCGGGCGCCGCCGGGCGCTGGTCCGGCGTGCGTCCGATGGGCGCGGGACGGAATTAGAGGGTTTGTTCGGTATCCGCGATATCCCGATATCCCGGCATCCCGATATCCCGGTCTTGAAACGGCAGGAGGCTAGTCCACCGACACGATGATGGCGACGCGCCGGTTCTCGGCGCGCCCGGCTGCGCTGCGGTTATCGGCGACCGGATGGCCCTTGCCCAGCCCACGCACGTCCAGGTGGGCGCGCGGGAAGCCGCAGGCCGTGAGCACCCGGGCCACCGCCTCGGCGCGGCGGCGGGACAGCAGCAGGTTGTATTCGATGGTGCCGGCGTCGTCGGTATGGCCGTCAATGCGCAACGATTCGATGCCGGCCTCGTGCAGCATGCGCCCCATGCGCTGCAGCGATTCCTGGCGCTCGGGCGCGATCACGTCCTCGTCAAATCCGAACAGCACCTTGTGCGGCAGGCCCAGTTCCCAGCCGCTGTCGGTCAGCGCGAATCCCTGGCTTTTCAGGACAGCCACCTGGGTGGGGGTGAGCTTGCCGGGTGGGGGAGGACTGGCGCAGCCGGCAAGTACCAGGCACGCCGCCAGCATCGCCGCTGCGGCGTGGCGCAGGTACAGGCGGCGGGCGGCGTCGAAGTCCGGCATACCGGGGCAGCTAGACGTGGGATTCCGGTGGGGCGGCCTCGGCGCTGCGCCAGGTGGCGCCCGACTGGCGCTTGGCGCCGTACATCGCGGCGTCGGCTGCATGCAGTAGCGCCGTGCCGTTGCGGGCGTGGAGCGGGTACACGGCGACGCCGATGCTGAGCGGCGCCACGATCGAGTCGCCGTCGGGCAGGCCCATCGGGCTGGTCATGGCATCGAGAATGCCTTCGGCAATATGCACCGCGTCGTCGGGCTGGCGCAGCGCGCCGATCAGCACCGCGAATTCGTCGCCGCCCAGGCGCGCCACGCAGTCGCTGTCGCGCAGGCAGGCGCGGATGCGCTGGGCAATGCCGATCAGCACGGCGTCGCCGGCGGCGTGGCCGTGGCGGTCGTTGATGCCCTTGAAGTCGTCACTGTCCAGATAGAGCACGGCGGCGTACTGGTTGCGGGCCGCCGCTGTGCGCACGGCCAGGTCAAGCGCCTCGGTGAAAGCGGCGCGGTTGAGCAATCCTGTCAGGCTGTCATGTGTCGCGCGGTGCGCCAGCGAACGGTTCTCGTGCTGCAGCTGCTTCTGCCAGGCCTCCAGTTCGTCCAGCAGCACATTGAAATCCTCGGACAGCGCGTTGAGTTCCTCGATGCGGGCCGGCGGCATGCGCTGGCCGAACGCGCGCTCGGATCGCACGGCGTGGGTCACGTGCATCAGGTTTCGTAGCGGATCGACGATATTGGCCAGCATCCGGCTGGTCATGTAGTGCGCGCCCACGGCCGTCAGCAGCAGGCAGGCCAACAGGCCCAGCGCCCCCTGCAGCAGGAAATGGAGCAGGGCGACGGGGTCGCCGGTCACGCGCACGCTGCCCACCTGCTGGGATTCGTGGATGACTGGCTGATTCACCGGCCCGGACGTCAGCAGATCACCGGCCAGCGCGCGCAGGCCCGGAAAACGGTCCTGGCCGGGCCGCTGCCACGTCGCCAGCGGCTGGTCGTCGCGATCGAAGACCGCGACGGCGGCCAGGTCCTCGGCGGCGGCGATGGCCGACAGCGTGTCGGCGGCGGCCGCTTCGTCGCGGAATACCACGGGGGCCTCAACCGTGTAGGCAATGGATCGTGCCACCAGCCGCAGGTTGTGATCGGCATAGGCGCGCAGCGCCGTCAGGCCCAGGAACGTCAGCGAAATGCCGGCAGTGAGCACGGCGATAAGCGCCACGCCCATGTGGATGCGGCGCAGCGCGCGATACAGCGTCGGCCGCGGGTGGGCGGCCGGGGCTGGCCGGCCTGGCTGGGCGCCCTGGGCAGGCTGAAGGGGGCGGGCGGGAGAGCGGCGGCCGGGCAGGTTCATGATGCCGGCGCCTTGCGGCGTCCCAGCTGCAGGACGCCCGGATGCACATGGATGCCGCTGCGGGCGATGGCATCGAGATTGATGCGGAACGATACCTGGTGCTCGCGGATGCTCAGGCAGAACATGCTGCCGCCCTCACACTCGAAGTCCTCTTCGGTCATCACCAGCACGGGTTTGCCGATGAAGTAGGCGGTCAGCGCGCGGCGGCGGGCGTCGTTCATCGCCCCCAGGTACAGGGCGTCGCATTCGGCGGCCAGCGATTCCGGCAGCGTATCGACCCGGCGGGCCTCCACGAGCCGGCCGGTGGACAGCGTGCCGCCTTCCATCAGCTTGCCCGCATAGCGCGCCGAACTGTCGATGCACAGCCGCACGGTTTCACGCTCGCCCGGCCAGCGCGCGTAGCTGAGCAGGCTCATGACCACGCGCGCAACGGCGTCGGGGCGCGAAACCGGCGCGGGCGGTGCCGCTGGCGCGGACTGGCTGGCCGGCCCGGACGGGGCTATCGCCGGCAGGGGGCCGGATGCAGGGCTCGGCGGCGCCGACGCCTGGGCGGGCAGCGGCTGATGGACAGCCACCAGCAACGCCAGCAGCGCCAGGAACGCCGGCGGGGCCAGGCGTACACGGCGGCGCACGGCGCGGGAACGGGAAGATGGGCGTAACGCGGAGCGCGGCAATTGGGCAGCGGGCGAAGGTACGGTCGGAGCAGCGGAACTGGCGGGTGAGAGACTCCATGGAGGTTTCGGCAGGATCTGCAAAAACTGTAGCCACAAACGCCTGCGTCCGCATCCGGGCCAGATGCCCTAGCAGGCTGCTGAAATACCTCCAGCGGACGTCAGCGCGACGACTGGATGAAGCGTTGATTTGAGGATCCCACCCAACGCTA
>NZ_BBQI01000034.1 GCF_001652915.1 Cupriavidus sp. D384 | reverse complement strand
GGCTGCGCCGGAGTAGCCCGATGCGGTGGCTGCGCCGGAGTAGCCCGATGCGGTGGCAGCGCCGGAGTAGCCCGATGCGGTGGCTGCGCCGTAGCCGCCCGATGAAGCCGCCGACTCGTTGCGGCCCTTGACCGTAACTGCAGCGTTATCCAGGTGCGAATCCTTGCCTTCGACTGGAGTGCAACGCTTGGTTCGCCACTCAATGCCGGCCTTGACCAGTCCAGCGATGTCGATCTCGGCCCTGATCGTGATCTTGCGGCTCGCGACCTTCGAATCTTCCTCGTGGCGGCTCAGATCACCGGACTGCTCCACGATGGCGAAACGGGACTTCGATGCGTTGTAGTAGCGCAGGACGTGCAGCGGGTCTTCGCAAGCATGGAAGCCGCCTGCGCATGCCTCTACGTTGCCCTTGTGCTCGTACGACTCACCCAGCGCGTATTGAAAGCCACGGCACGTCCAGTCCTTGTTGAAGCCCTTGTAGCTGGTGATGACTTCGGATTCGGTATTGTTCTCTTGCATCGAATTCCCCTCTGATTTGTGATTGGTCATACCGCCCCCAGATAAACGCGCACGTCCTTGCGCTCTTGAATCCACGAGTCGGCGTAATCGGACTCGGCGCGCTCGCGCTCTGCCTTCAGCGCTTCCCAGCACTGGAACCGAAGCTCGTCGTTTTTCAGATCACCGTTGAAGGGCATCCAGCCACCGTCCACCAACTGCATGCGGACTTCGGTGATGTCGATGTCGTCTTCGTTGATGCCAACGGACGGGTCGGCCGGCAGGTGTTCAAACTCGATGTGCAGCGACGCTTCGAGAAAAGCGCCGTACTGGCACTCGAAGGTCGCGCTGACGATGGTCTTGTGGATGGTCATGGCTCAGTCCACCGTGTAATACCGAACCACCACCACGTAGTCCGCACCGTCCTGGCGCTGCGCCACAACAGCCGGCGAGCGATACGGGTCGATCTGCGACATGCGCACATCTGCAGCGCGCTGCACGGCCTTGGCATCACTGCCTCGGAACGTGAACTCGTTGACGCTGCCGCGGCGCGTCTGCTTGCAGCTCACGTCAGGCAGCGGCTGCACCGGGGCGAACGGGCGCAGGACTTGCTGGAAGGCGGGGTGGATTGCGTTCATCGCTTGCTCCGGTGGTTCGTTGCTGTCTCGATGGGTGTACTTTAGCAGGCTAAATTAAAGTGCGCAAGGAAAAGTTTAGTAAACTGAATTGCGCGGGCGCAAAAAAGGGGCTCAGTTGTCGAGCGTGGTTACAAGACCGGGGGGAGGGGGTTAGACTGAAGCTGTGGCGCGCAAAAAAACCCGCGCGCGGCGGGCATTGACCTACTGGAGGTTGGATCTATGAAAGAGCCTACTGTGCATTACCTGGAGGGGATTGGACTGGCGTCGTCGCTTGAGGTGTTCGGGCTTCAGCCTCGTCCGCCTTTCGTGCTAGTGCGGCAGCAATCTGGCGAGCTTCGGCGGGGGACGTCTGAAGAACTAGCTGAACTTCTTCAGAAAATCCGAAGTGCTTTCCAAGCCCATGAAAAATGAACCCAACACTTTGGTCTGGCAGTGTGCACACAGCAAAGCTGTCGGGAGTCGCCACGAAGATTTTTGCTTCCGTCATGGGTCGATAGCCTTCTTAGTTGAGGTACTTGATCACCAGGTATCGCCCTTTGGCGTTGCCTATCGACATTGAAGTGCCAGTGGCGTAGGAGCCGTTCGACCCGAACGCACTGGCTACTGAGGTCATAGTTCCTGTATCCAGCGTATCGATGTTGATAGCGGCTGAGCCGCCCATTTCTTTGGCCTTCTCTGCAGCATTGGATGTAATCCGGTGCTGTGCCACAGGGCCGCTGGGGACCGAAACCGTCACGACGCCCAAGATTTCATAGCGGCGGGGTGGGGCTCCGTAGCTCCAGACATCAATCCCATCAACGGTCGACTTCGTTCCGCCCGTTCCTTCTCTCACTAGCTGCTGGCCCTCGTACTTTTCATAGTCGACCATGGCGCAGGCGCCCAAAGTCGACACGAGAACGGCCCCTACAATCAAAGATTTCATAGACGTGCTCCCATCCAAAATACGCGCCCGACGATTGTTAGAAGGTCTTCCTTGTCGGGGGTGATGTGAATGTCGGGATAGCGGTTCTTGTCCTGATTGTCCGAGACGATCTGGATTCCGCCTCCAATCTCTCTTCTAAGGCGCTTTACGAGAACCTCCCCTTCTAGTCTGATGACGAAGATTCCGTTGTTGACGAACTCGGTTCGACCAAGGTTGATCAGCAGGACGGCTCCATCCGGAATCGTTGGCTCCATGCTCTGGCCATCGGCGTAGCAGACCAACGCTTCGGAATCCTTGGCACCTTCGCTCCTTAGAAAGTCCCGGCGAAAGGCCATCTTCCCCTTATCCGACTCCAAGAACACAAGATTGCCGTTGCCGGCCGACGCCTTTACATCTAGGCGCCGGATCATTACGAAGTCCTTGAAGTCGTCTTCTGGCTCGTCGTCGGGCTCCATAGGGCCAAGCCCTTCCTTCAGCCATTCGACACGGACGCGGAGGCCTTTAGCCAGCTTGATGAGCGTGTCAGCGGCCAAATTCGCCGTGTCGCCGGTGAACCATTGCGTGACGGCGCCAGGGGACACGCCGGCCATTTCCGCCAGTTCCTTCTTGTACTTGATGTCGCGCAATTTCATTGCGCGGTTGAGCCTATCTGCGAGCGATTCCATTTTAGCAATCTTAAAGAAAACCACTTTAGGCTCCTTGCATTGTGCGATTTAGCACGCTAAACTGCGTGCATGGACAAGACCTCAACCCACCCCGAAACGGTCCGGCTCATCGATGAGCTGGGGGGCACCGTGAAAGTCGCGGGCCTTTGCGAACTGACGCCTGGAGCCGTGACGCAGTGGAAGTCGAACGGCATTCCACCCGGGCATTTCAAGTTCCTCCGTCTCAAATTCCCGCGAGCGAATTGGGAAGGGGTTCTCGTTGCCAAACGATCCAAGCCGGAACGCATTGCCGCCTAAGGACTACAAGACATGTCACGCAAATTTCTGCGCGCTCCGGCTCGCAACCCGGTCAAGGGCAACGTTGACGACGAGGAATACGAAGCCTTCCTTCGGTTCAAGGAGGCGTATGGCTTCGACAGTGATGCAGCTACGTTGCGTCGCATTTTTCGTATTGCGTTGTTTGGTGTGATGGGAACTTTGCCAGCCCCTCTGCAGGCTGTCGCATCCGTCACGGACCAAAACGGACCACGGATTCCGGTATGAGCGAACACGTCAAGGCACCGGCGTTGCTGCCGGCCGACGAGGCACGCGATCTGGCGATTAAGGCCGCAGAGCAAGGCGTGACAACGCCTGAATGGCTGGGCTTCCTGATCCTGCTGAGCGCATACGGCCCCATGCATCCCGAGGTTATTGCCTTTCAGGAGCGGGCCTTTTCGGTCCAACTTGGGCCGCAGGACGAGTGAATCATCATGATGATCCGCGACCCTCTCGCCCCATCCGCGCCACTTTTCCGAGTGCTGGATAGCCACATCGAATGCGAGCGAATTGCCAACTTCCTTGGAATCCAAGTCTCGGATCTGACCGCTTTTGCTGCTGGGCATGGATCCGTGACGCTTCCGACCCTGTTGGCGGTGCTGGATGCGGCCAGCCTTGAGGTTGTGGAATCGAGTGAACTTGCAGCGATCAAGCGTTTCGCTGCGAATTACCTGCGCACGCAATTGGAGTCCAGGCAATGAAGCGGCCGGCGTTCCAGTTCTACCCGGCCGACTGGCGCAAAGACACTGCGTTGCAAGGCTGTTCGCTGCTGGCGCGCGGGCTCTGGCATGAAATGCTGTGCCTGATGCATGAGTGCGAGCCTTACGGCCATCTGTCGGTCAATGGCAAGCCCATGAAGCCGGCGCAAGTCGCGCGCCTGGTGGGTATCAGCGAGAAGGAATATCAACGCGTGCTGGCGGAGCTGATCGATGCCGGCGTGCCTTCCATTGCGGACGATGGCTCGGTCTACTCGCGCCGGATGGTCCGTGATGAGCAGATCCGCGAAGCACGTGCAGCAGGTGGAAAGGCCGGTTCCGAGCACGGCATAAAGGGTGCAGAACACGGCAAGAAAGGGGGGCGTCCTAAGAAAGATAAGGGGGGTTTAGAAACCCCCCTTCCGGTTTCGGAAAATCCCCCCCCTTCATCTTCTTCTTCATCTTCAACTACTAAAAACCTTTCCGTTCCTGACGGAACGGACGCTGACGCGTCGCTGGTCACCGCCGACGGTATCGATGCGAAAGACGCACTTTGGCAGATCGCTGTGCCGTGGATGATCGAGCGCCAAGTGCCGGACAAGAGCGCGCGATCCCTGCTGGGCGCTGCCGTCAAGGTTTTGCGGGAAGAGGGCGCATGGCTGCTCTGCCAGCGAATGATGCAGGAGCGCCCGATGGAGCCCGCTGCGTGGCTGGCAGCCGCCCTGAACGCACAGACGAAGATTTCCGCCGTTGCCTCCAAGGGCACTGGCCTGAACCGGCAGGAGGCGCTGGAGCAGCGCAACCGCCAGATCGCCGCGCAGCTTTCCGAGGAATTCCACAAGGGAGTGCCGCAATGACCCAACAGGACTTCGACCGACTGATTGCCCTTGTGGGCGACGTGTACGCGTTCTACCGGCAGGACTACTCCGCGTTTGCTGGCCGTGTCTGGTGGCAGGCCATGCAGCCATTCGACTTTGCCGCGGTGGCCGAGGCGTTCAACAAGCACGCGGTAAACCCGGATTCGGGGCAGTTCCTGCCGAAGCCAGCGGACATCGTGAAGATGCTGCAGGGCTCAACGCAGGATTCCGGGTTGTCTGCTTGGTCGAAGGTGGACAAGGCGATTCGATCGGTTGGCACCTACCAGTCCGTGGTGTTCGATGACCCGATCATCCACCGCGTGATCCTGGAAATGGGCGGCTGGGTGGCGATGGGCACGAAGAGCGAGGACGAATGGCCGTTCGTTCGCAATGAGTTCGTGAACCGGTACCGCGGCTACAAGATGCGCAGCTCGACGCCGGAATATCCGCCCGTGCTGATCGGCATTGCCGAGGCGCAGAACGCCAAAGCCGGCTTCCAGAGCCAGGCGCCGCTGCTGCTGGGGCGCCCAGAACATGCAGCGCAAGTCATGAAACAGGGGTCGACTGCCCCGCTTCTGCAAGTGACCAATTCTGTCCAGTACCTGACAGCCCAAGCTCTCACGCACGAACCGAAAGACCGCGCAGACAAGACCGGCGCCGAAGTTCTGGAGATCGTGGAATGACCACCTGGATCAAATCCAACACCGAACTCCCGTCGATCCGACAGACCGTGCTGATCTCGATCCAGGGTCGAGTAATGCCGGCTTGGTTCGACGGTGCTGCATTCCGGGAGATCGGCGGCGGCATGTACCCGAATCACTACATGTGGCCGTCGCACTGGATGCCGCTGCCACAGTCGCCGAAGGAGGAAGCATGACCGACGCCGAGTTCAACCGCATCCTGACCTGCGCCGATCCGAAGCCAGTCAAGGGAGATCCGTGCCGGCCCCTCACGGAAGCTGACATAGACGCTTGGCCGAACGGGAACAAGTACGCAGAAACGGGTTCGCCGCTCGCATCGCGCGTGCGCGACCGCATCCTGGCGATCGATCCCGGCACGACGGAGAGCGGGTGGGTTCTGCTCGACCGCGACATCGTGGTCATGTCGGGAGTGATGCCGAACGCGGATGTCGTCTCGATGCTGGCAGTCGGCAGCAAAGGGCCGTACACGCTCGCCATCGAGATGATCGCCAGCTACGGCATGGCCGTTGGTCGGGAAGTTTTCGAGACCTGCGTGTGGATCGGCCGCTTCAAGCAAGCATGGCACTCGCCCGAGGCTGTGCGTCTGGTCTACCGCCGCGACGTCAAGCTGCACCTGTGCGGCAGCCCTCGCGCCAAGGACGCAAACATTCGCCAAGCGCTGCTCGATCTGATTGGGCCGCAGGGCACGAAGAAGCAGCCTGGTCCGACCTATGGCGTCAAGTCGCACGCATGGGCAGCGCTGGGCGTGGCCGTTACGGCCCAACATCAGATGGTGGAGGCGGCATGAACTGTAAGCCCGGAGACATGGCTATCGTGCTGCGCGCTGACGGCGCGCCGGCGTCCATCGGTCGCATCGTCGAGGTTATCGAGGTCGCACCGGACATCGATGGACAGCCGGCGTGGGTAGTTCGCTTTCAGGGTGTGGGCGTCTGCAAGAACAAGGAAACCGGCGAACTGACGCTGGACACCGATGCGGATTGCCCTGATGCGTGGCTGCGCCCGATCAGCGGCGTGCCCGTGGAAGACGAGCAGCACGACGAGGTGACGGTATGAGGTGGCTTCTCACTGCTGTCGGCGCATTCGTGACCGTGCTCGCCATCGCTGGAGCTATGGGCATCGGCCACTTCCGCATCTACTACGGGCCGCATGAGCCCGTCTGCAAGACCACCACCTGACCAACGGAGAAACCATGGACCAGCGCCAGAAGTTCGAAGAGATGATGAAAGGCCGTGGCCGCGCGCACATGCTGAGCCGTGCCGGTGGCCACGAGGATCGCTACGCCGATCCTATCGTGGAAGGTTGGTGGTTCGTCTGGCAAGCCGCCAGCGCGGAAGCCACGAAGTCGATCCTGGCGCTGATGGAAAAGGAACGCGACGGCTGGAAGCGCGCGGAAATGATCGGCCACGCCTATGCCATCCAGACCGTCATGGATGAAGTTGAGAAGAACTCCTGCCCGCGTGAAGACGCGGCCCTTGGTGCTACGTGATCGCCAACACGTAGCCGGCTGGCCCACGAAACGGGCCATTGAATACAACCGATCCGTTGTAAATCGGCAATACAACCAATGTGATGTAAGGGAGGATGGGATGGCAAAGGGCGAATACGAGATCCCGTTTGATAAGAACGGAAACCAGATGGACTACGAGGGCTGGAACGTCCACGAAATGGTTCCAAACCACGAGTTCGAGGACACGCTGACCTATCTGTTACGCAGGCCGTGGCCGCAGCGCGGTGGGATTCACCTTCGCGCGCTCTGACGGCAAGACGGTCAACGTCTTCCTGACCGACATGGACAAATGGATTCCGAAGCTCGCCGACGGGAAGATCAGTGGCAAGTTCACCTTCGTCAAGCGCGGGCAGAACTACGGCTGCACGAGAAAGGACTAGCCATGACCCCCAAGATCACCCACTGCCCTAGCACGAAGTACCAGGAATACCGCGCTGACAAGGCGCTGCGCATGGCTCAGGAGCGCGCCGCAAAGGTCCAGCCGCCGATGATGAGCCTCGCGAGCAAGGTGCCAAACTACCGAATTGGAGACTGACATGACTACGCCCCAAATCATTCTGAGCATCGGAGCGGTATTCGTAGTCATCGGCATTATCGGCTGGTGCCTGGTACGCGCTGGCACGCTGGGAGAGGACGACCCGGAGGTGTACGCAGACGCGGACGGCGAAACGACGCCCAGCCGGCACCTGTGGAAGAACGCAGGCATGAAGGCACATCACGCGGAGCCGCGATGAAAGTATTCGATGACAGCCACATTCCGGAGGATCAGAAGCTGATCCAAGAATACGAGTACGACATCCAGAACCCGGCGTATTTCCTGGACGACGGCCAAGCCGCACCGCAGGAGAAGCTGATGAGCGCGCCGGAAGCCGCAGACATCAAGGCGGCAGCGAAACGGATCGCGATGGCTCTATATGGCGATGTTCGGCAAGTCGACTGCGACATCATCGAGAGCCATATCCATGATCTGCTGTTTCAACGCTGTGCGGAGGGCTGACATGCCGCTGATCCTCTGGCCCGCGCTGGCTTGGTACATCGCCGCCTCCATCATCCTCGGGCGCGGCAGGACGAAGGAGGGGGAGTCGTGACCTTCCGCAGCGAGAAGCTCCGCCGCGCCGTTGCCAGCCTGCCGTGCGTCAACTGCGGCAAGCATGGCGACACACAGGCCGCGCACGCCAACCTGTCCTGTTTCGGCAAGGGAATGGGCCACAAGGCAAGCGACGCCGCTGTCATGGCGCTTTGCTGCTCATGCCATGCCGAACTGGACCAAGGCCGGACGATGACGAAGGTCGAGAAGTACAACGCACAGATGGAATGGATCGCCAAGACGAGCGTCGCGCTGGTCGAGGCTGGGTTGCTGGAGGTCGCATGAATTCGCCATTTAATGACCGCTCGCGCATGACGGATCGGATGGTCTGGGAGGAAATACGGCGCGTGGCTTTGGCCCAACTTCCGGCGATGCCTGTGATCGTGGTCGTCCGCGTCCTCGACGGGATGTTCCTGTACATGGCTCTGGACGGCAACGAAATCTGTGCATGGACGGTTCCAGAGCGGGATTTGGATCTCTCGATGGACGATTTTTCGAAGAAGTGGATCGAGCCGGCCGTCCGCCGCGCGCAGCAGTGGTCCGATTGCAATTGACGGGGAGCGGGAAATGTACACTGCAACGCCTACAAAGCCGGTAGAGAGACAGTCGGCCCTTGCCGCGTACAGATACGACGCGTTGGACGACCTGCTTTACGACTGGTACTGCAGCGAGCAGGGTTACCAGCCTGTAGAGGGTTACGCACGGGCTGACTCGACCTGTGCCAACGCGCGGGCATCCGATCAGTACCAAGACATCGGCGACCTGATCGAGCAGCGGGTGCGCGCATTCGTCCTGCCGACGATCCGCTCAGCCATTGATGAACTGGACGGGGACGACCGGCTGGCAATCATGATCGAGATGCGCAACCGGATGGGGCCGCAAGTCTGGCGCAACCCTCGGGCCGGGGCGGGTCAGCCGGCCGCGTACCAGGCGGCAAAGCTGGCAGTTTCGGTGATCCTGAGGCGAAAGGGCGTCGAGTGGTAAGTGCTTGTAAACCACTTTGTTTTGTTCTATGATCTCGCGCAGAGGGGCGCAGTGTCCCCAAAAACAGCCCGGAAGCGAGAAATCGCCCGGGCTTTTTGCTTTCTAGGTGGTAGCGCAGGGCGCGGGCCGGCTTCCAAAGCCGAGCTGAGTGGGTTCGATTCCTACGCTGCCTGCCAGTAAGCGGTTGCCGTCCACAGACGCGCAACGCCGGGCGCAACCGGCAAGATCTCCTCCGCTAGCCCGAAAGGCTAGTTCTTGACCCGCTACGGCGGGTTTTTTCATTTCTGGAGCCGCACATGGCAACTCTCACCAGCAAGCAGCGCAAGGCGATGCCGCAAAAGGAGTTTGCACTGCCGGGAAAGCGGTTCCCCGTCAACGACAAGAGCCACGCCGCCAACGCGAAGGCCCGAGCCACACAAGGCGTGAAGGCGGGCACCCTGTCGCCGTCGCAGGCCAAGAAGGTCGACGCCGCGGCTAACAAGGTCCTGAAGAAGAAGTAAGTCATGCCAGGCACCGGGATCGAAACCAAGCTGCTGACGGATCGCAGCGGTCCCAGCACGCGCGTACGCGTCGACCCGGGCCAGACGGGATTCTTTGCCGGCCGGTTCTTCCGCAGCTACTTGGAAGCGGTAGTTCCGGTAGCTGGCCCTGCAGTGAGTGCGCGCCTGACGAGCCCAGTGGACTTCATCCTCTGGAGCCAAGTGCTGACCCTCACACAGGGAGCGCTGCGGTGCGAAGTCTTCACGGGCGCCACGCCATCAGGCTCGTGGTCGGCACTCCCTGTCATTGGCGTCAACCGCATGTCCGAGCGTCCGCTCTACAACGGCGCGGTGTATTCGCCAGTGGTCACGGTAGAGACGGGTGGCTCCTTCACTGGTGGCACGCCTGTTGACCTGATGATGGTCCGCACGGCCTCGCAGAACGGGCAATCGTCCAATGTGGGAACAAATCAGTCGGAGCGAGGTCTGCCGGCCGGAATCTACTACATCCGCTTCAGCACGATCACTGGCGGCCTGACGGTCAACGACGCAGCCCAGATGGTCTATGCCATCGAGTGGGAAGAGCGGGTGCCGAATCTGAACGGGCCTCAGTAAATCCGCTATGTCTGACACTAAACAAGTGACAAATAATGTCACCCGAAAGCCACCGGCAGCCGGAAAAGGCCGCCCCAAAGGCTCCAAGAACAAGACAACGAAGGCCGCAAAGGATGCGATCGCTCAGGCAGCAGAGGCATTGGGGGGTGCAGAGCGTCTGACCGCCTGGGCGCAGGAAGATCCGGCGAACGAGCGCGTCTTCTGGGGCACGATCTACCCGAAATTGCTACCGCTGCAGTTGACAGGAGAAGACGGCGCCCCGATGCAGTTCGAGAAGGTGGTGCGCGAAATTGTCGACCCTGCGAATAAAGACGCCTAGGGTCTTCGCTCCGCTACTGCAGCAGGCCCGTTACAAGGGTGCGCACGGAGGCCGAGGTTCTGGCAAGTCTCACTTCTTCGGTGAGCTATGGCTGGAGGAGAACGTTTCCGAGAAGCTGGATTTCGTCTGTGTCCGCGAGACGCTGAAGTCCTTGGAGTTCTCGGTAAAGAAGCTGTTGGAATCGAAGATCGAAGCGTTCAACGCGGGCGACTACTTCGAGGTTCAGGATCGGAGAATCCTGTCCAAGAAGGGCGGCGTGACGATTTTCGAGGGCATGCAGAACCATACAGCTGAGTCGATCAAGTCTCTTGAAGGCTTTGACCGGTCATGGTTCACGGAAGCGCAGAACGCGACGGACAAGAGCTTGACGATCCTTCGCCCGACGATCCGCAAGCCTGGTTCGCAGCTCTGGTTCGACTGGAACCCGGATTTGGCGACGGATCCAATCGACAAGCTGCTGCGTGGGCCAGTGCTGCCTCCTGACGCGATCGTGGTTCAGGCGAACTACATGGACAACCCATGGCTGCCTGATGAACTGCGGGCGGAAATGGAGTTCGATCGGTCGCGCGACATGGACAAGTACGAGCACGTATGGCTCGGAAAGTACCGGCAAAGCAGCCAGGCGCGGGTGTTCAAGAACTGGACGGTTGAGGAATTCGAGGTTGATGCATCTGCCACGTTTCGCCAAGGCGCTGACTGGGGCTTCAGCATCGATCCGACAGTGCTGATCCAGTGCTACATCGTTGGTCGCAAGCTGTATGTGCCATACGAGGCTTACCGCGTTGGCTGCGAGATCGTAGATACGCCGGACCTGTTCATGTCGGTACCCGACTCGGAAAAGTGGCCGATCACGGCAGATTCAGCGCGGCCAGAGACGATCAGCCATCTGCAGAAGCATGGATTTCCGAAGATCCGGCCAGCCATCAAGGGCGCCAGATCGCTGGAAGAAGGCGTCGAGTGTTGATTTGCACTGAGAACTGACCCACCTGACCCGGTAATTTGCATCGAATGTTGACCCACGTGTAGAACACTGTCCTGCT
>NZ_BBQI01000033.1 GCF_001652915.1 Cupriavidus sp. D384 | reverse complement strand
AACGGAAACGTTAGACACACTCGTTATAGGGTCAAGCGAACAAGTGCATGTGGTGGATGCCTTGGCGATCACAGGCGATGAAGGACGCGGTAGCCTGCGAAAAGCTTCGGGGAGCTGGCAAACAAGCTTTGATCCGGAGATGTCCGAATGGGGAAACCCGGCCCGAATGGGTCATCCCTGACTGAATACATAGGTCAGGGAAGCGAACGCGGCGAACTGAAACATCTAAGTAGCTGCAGGAACAGAAATCAACCGAGATTCCCAGAGTAGTGGCGAACGAAATGGGAAGAGCCTTGCACTCTTTAGCAGAACTGTTAGCAAAACGGGATGGAAAGCCCGGCCATAGCAGGTGATAGCCCTGTATGCGAAAACAGATTTGTGGAACTAGGTGTGCGACAAGTAGGGCGGGACACGTGAAATCCTGTCTGAAGATGGGGGGACCATCCTCCAAGGCTAAATACTCGTGATCGACCGATAGTGAACCAGTACCGTGAGGGAAAGGCGAAAAGAACCCCGGGAGGGGAGTGAAATAGATCCTGAAACCGCATGCATACAAACAGTCGGAGCCTGGAAACGGGTGACGGCGTACCTTTTGTATAATGGGTCAGCGACTTACATTCAGTGGCAAGCTTAACCGATTAGGGAAGGCGTAGCGAAAGCGAGTCCGAACAGGGCGTTGAGTCGCTGGGTGTAGACCCGAAACCAGATGATCTATCCATGGCCAGGTTGAAGGTGCGGTAACACGTACTGGAGGACCGAACCCACTAACGTTGAAAAGTTAGGGGATGAGCTGTGGATAGGGGTGAAAGGCTAAACAAATCTGGAAATAGCTGGTTCTCTCCGAAAACTATTTAGGTAGTGCCTCGTGTCTCACCTTCGGGGGTAGAGCACTGTCATGGTTGGGGGGTCTATTGCTGATTACCCCGCCATAGCAAACTCCGAATACCGAAGAGTGCAATCACGGGAGACAGACATCGGGTGCTAACGTCCGGTGTCAAGAGGGAAACAACCCAGACCGCCAGCTAAGGTCCCCAAATATAGCTAAGTGGGAAACGAAGTGGGAAGGCTAAAACAGTCAGGAGGTTGGCTTAGAAGCAGCCACCCTTTAAAGAAAGCGTAATAGCTCACTGATCGAGTCGTCCTGCGCGGAAGATGTAACGGGGCTAAGCTATATACCGAAGCTGCGGACGCACGCAAGTGCGTGGTAGGAGAGCGTTCTGTAAGCCTGTGAAGGTGTCTTGTAAAGGATGCTGGAGGTATCAGAAGTGCGAATGCTGACATGAGTAGCGATAAAGGGGGTGAAAGGCCCCCTCGCCGTAAGCCCAAGGTTTCCTACGCAACGTTCATCGGCGTAGGGTGAGTCGGCCCCTAAGGCGAGGCAGAGATGCGTAGCTGATGGGAAGCAGGTTAATATTCCTGCACCGTCGTATGATGCGATGGGGGGACGGATCGCGGAAGGTTGTCCGGGTGTTGGAAGTCCCGGTCCCTGCATTGGAGAAGGCGCTTAGGCAAATCCGGGCGCGGAATTCAAGGATGTGGGGCGAGCGGCTTTATGCTGCGAAGCAATCGGAAGTGGTTCCAAGAAAAGCCTCTAAGCTTCAGTCATACGAGACCGTACCGCAAACCGACACAGGTGGGCGAGATGAGTATTCTAAGGCGCTTGAGAGAACTCGGGAGAAGGAACTCGGCAAATTGGTACCGTAACTTCGGGATAAGGTACGCCCTGGTAGCTTGACTGGCCTGCGCCAGAAGGGTGAAGGGGTTGCAATAAAATGGTGGCTGCGACTGTTTAATAAAAACACAGCACTCTGCAAACACGAAAGTGGACGTATAGGGTGTGACGCCTGCCCGGTGCCGGAAGATTAAATGATGGGGTGCAAGCTCTTGATTGAAGTCCCGGTAAACGGCGGCCGTAACTATAACGGTCCTAAGGTAGCGAAATTCCTTGTCGGGTAAGTTCCGACCTGCACGAATGGCGTAACGATGGCCACACTGTCTCCTCCCGAGACTCAGCGAAGTTGAAGTGTTTGTGATGATGCAATCTCCCCGCGGCTAGACGGAAAGACCCCATGAACCTTTACTGTAGCTTTGCATTGGACTTTGAACCGATCTGTGTAGGATAGGTGGGAGGCTTTGAAGCGTGGACGCTAGTTCACGTGGAGCCGTCCTTGAAATACCACCCTGGTTTGTTTGAGGTTCTAACCTTGGCCCGTGAATCCGGGTCGGGGACAGTGCATGGTAGGCAGTTTGACTGGGGCGGTCTCCTCCCAAAGTGTAACGGAGGAGTTCGAAGGTACGCTTGGTACGGTCGGACATCGTACCTAAAGTGCAATGGCAAAAGCGTGCTTAACTGCGAGACCGACAAGTCGAGCAGGTGCGAAAGCAGGACATAGTGATCCGGTGGTTCTGAATGGAAGGGCCATCGCTCAACGGATAAAAGGTACTCTGGGGATAACAGGCTGATACCGCCCAAGAGTTCATATCGACGGCGGTGTTTGGCACCTCGATGTCGGCTCATCTCATCCTGGGGCTGTAGCCGGTCCCAAGGGTATGGCTGTTCGCCATTTAAAGAGGTACGTGAGCTGGGTTTAAAACGTCGTGAGACAGTTTGGTCCCTATCTGCCGTGGGCGTTGGAATCTTGACGGGGGCTGCTCCTAGTACGAGAGGACCGGAGTGGACGTACCGCTGGTGTACCTGTTGTCTCGCCAGAGGCATCGCAGGGTAGCTATGTACGGAAGAGATAACCGCTGAAAGCATCTAAGCGGGAAACTCGCCTGAAGATGAGGATTCCCTGGAGGCTTGACCTCCTTGAAGGGTCGTTCGAGACCAGGACGTTGATAGGCTGGGTGTGGAAGCGCAGTAATGCGTTAAGCTAACCAGTACTAATTGCCCGTAAGGCTTGATCCTATAACCAGTGTGTTTGACCTGGTTGGACGAGAGTCCGCGTGTGCCGAAGGCATACAAGCACAACCTCTTTACTACACCCCGATTCGCTGCGCTGACGTCGGTCAGTGCGGCAACCCCTCAATGCCTGGTGACCATAGCGAGTTGGAACCACCCCTTCCCATCCCGAACAGGACCGTGAAACGACTTTGCGCCGATGATAGTGCGGACTACCCGTGTGAAAGTAGGTCATCGCCAGGCTCTTATACCCAGAACCCCCAAGCCC
>NZ_BBQI01000032.1 GCF_001652915.1 Cupriavidus sp. D384 | reverse complement strand
TAATGCCGTTCAGTTAAGAACTGAACGGCATTTTTAATTGGAGCGTCAGAGGAGGTTGTAAACGCTGCGCCGAGGTGTTAACTTTCGGGCGCGATGCTCTCCAGTCACCTGACCTTCCTGCTTGAAGCGCAACAGCCCGCCGACTTGAGTCGGCTGGCCGAGCATCTGCCGTACGAGTGGATAGAGCGCGCGGTGGAGGCGACGGGAGCGGCGAGTATTCGTCGCCGTCGGTTGCCCGCGGAACAGGTGGTGTGGCTGGTGATTGCACTGGCGATGTACCGCCACTGGTCGATTAGTGAAGTGCTGGACAATCTGGAACTGGCCTTGCCCGATGAGGTGGCGCCGTTTGTCAGCAAGAGCGCGGCAAGCCAGGCGCGCCAGCGCATCGGCGAGGCGCCAATGGCGTGGCTGTTCGAACGCACGGCACGGGCCTGGAGCCAGCGAGACGCCGCCGAGCACGCCTTCAAGGGGTTGACCCTGTGGGCGATGGACGGCACCACGCTACGCACAGCCGATAGCCCCGCGAACCGTGAGCACTTCGGCGCCCAGGCATTTGTTCGCCGGGTCGCCAGCTATCCGCAGGTGCGCATGGTCACATTGACTGCGATTCCCACGCATCTGGTGGCGGGCGCCAGCTTTGGCCGCTATGACACCAACGAAATGGTGTACGCCAAGGGGCTGCTGGAGCAAATCCCCGACGACTCGCTCACGGTCTTCGACAAGGGCTTTTTGGCCGCCGAGATCCTGTGCGGGCTGACGGGGGCTGGGTGCAACCGTCACTTCCTGATTCCGGCCAAGTCCAATACGCGCTGGGAAGTCACCGCCGGCACGCACGAAGACGCCACGGTACGCATGCGCGTGGCGCCGCAGGCTCGCAAGAAATGTCCGGCGCTGGCGGAATTCTGGCAGGCACGGGCCATCCGCACGGTTGACGCGCGCGGACGCGAGCGCGTACTACTGACTTCGCTGCTGGATCGCCGCCGCTTCAAGGCTGCAGACATCGTCGCCTGCTACGCACGCCGCTGGCAGATCGAAACCAGCTACCGTGAGTTGAAGCAGTCGATGCTGGGCATGGAGTTGACTCTGCGCAGTCGAACCGTCGACGGGGTGTGCCAGGAAATCTGGGGCGCTTTGATCGCCTACAACCTCATTCGTCGAGAAATGGCCAGCGCTGCCCAGGAAGCAAAGCTCGCACCGACAGAGTTGAGCTTCGTGCGCGCCTTCCATGTCATCCAGCACGAGATGATGTGGGCTGCCGTTACCCCCTCCTACGCCAAGTTGCCCGCCTGTCTGCGCCGCCTGCGCGACCGCCTGAAAACGCTGCCCAATGTGAAACGACCCGGTCGCTCATGCGACCGGGTCGTTAAGTCCCGCCCTTCACGCTATCCCGTTCGATTCCTCAATCGAGACCTTAACTGAACGGCATTA
>NZ_BBQI01000031.1 GCF_001652915.1 Cupriavidus sp. D384 | reverse complement strand
CGACCACATAGCGGTATTGGCGGCCTTGCGCCCATGTCCCGACTTCCAGCGTCAGGAAATAACGTCTTGACGCTTCACAGCTAGCGGAGCGTCAGCCAGGCCCCGTATGCGATTGCAAGCCACACCAAAAGAACAAGGGCGACACCCCAGCGGCTCGTTGGCTTCTTTCGCTTTTCTTCCAGCCACGCGTCTGCCTGGGCTCGGCTGGCGACGAGAACGCTGTTAGGAATGAGGCAAACTGCCAGCCAGATCAGTCCTGGCAATAGCAGAACATCGTCGACATATCCAAGGACTGGAATGAAGTCTGGTACCAAATCAATCGGGCTCAGCGCGTAGGCGACGACAAACATGCACAGGAGTTTCGGCAACAGAGGAATGCCTGGATTCTTGCACGCAAACCATAGCGTCACACCATCGCGCTTGATACGCCTTGCCCAGCTACGTAACGTGTCGGAGAGTGCCATGGCGCATGCGTCTGTGAGGCCTTAAGAACCGTTTCTTGAGGGCTCCAGTCTACAGGCAAGGGGTGACACTACGTCCTTTTCGACGTGGTTGCGCTCCGGTTGCTGCTCAGGCGCTACCAGTATAGGTCTCGTTAGAGGACATCCTGATCTGGCTGAAAGCGGACATTCTGATTTGGCCCCTACAACCCTTTATGCTCATAATCTATCTTATGTTAAATCCAATATCTATCCGCAAAGGCCATACCAACCGATGCCAGTCGAAAGACGCAAAACTATGTTTGATCGCGACGTAAATACGTGTCCGAATGCTCTTCGGCTCATACGCGCCAAAACAAACATACTTTTTCATTTGCATCCCTTACTGCCCACAGTTTTGTTATCGGCCGAATGCCTTCGACCCGTGCGATGATGTCCAACGCATACGTGCCGCAGGAGTTTACATGGCCGCTCAAGAAGATGGGCTAAGCATCTCACCGTTTCCTTCTTCCCTGAGGGATCTCCGAACTCTATGCCAACCAGGGCATCCTTGCGATCCCGTCGATCGCGCTTTACATGATGGCGCGTATCAGGAGCTGGGGACTGTACTGCAGTGGCTGTCTGGATTTGCTACCCATGCTACGGAGCGTGCCTATGAGAAGGAAGTCCATAGGTTTTACTGCTGGGCGCTCTTCATCGATCGAAAGCTGTTGGCCGAAATCACCCCGTCAGACCTAGACTTCTATGATGCATTTCTCCGGGATCCTCCAGACTCCTGGTGCGGAATGCGCAATCGGCGTCGTACTGCCGGAGATTGGCGGCCGTTCGAGGGAGCTTTGTCGGACGCGAGCTGCTCATTCGCATTTCGCGTCTTGGAAAGTTTATTTTCGTTTCTGGTCGATTTCCGGCACATCCAATATAACCTCTTCCGCGAGCGACGAATCCGTCGGAAGAAAAGTGCCATGGGATCCACAAAGCCCTCGAGATCCCTGCCCCTTTTGTCGTTTGTTCGATTACTCCGAGAGCTCGAGTTAGAGTGCGAGAAGTTTCCAGTCGGACATCCAGCGCATGACGAGGCCGAGCGGATGCTCTTCGTAATTCGGTTCATGGGAAACACTGGCATCCGCGGGGAGGAGTTGGCCTGTATCCGCCTGTCCGATTTGTTTTGCTACAAGTCACCAAGCTCCGGAGATGAAACGTGGTCGCTTTCTTTAAGGAACGCGAGCGGGCAGCAGGCAAGGAAGATTGTCCTGAATCCTTCGGCCAAGTATGCCATTTACAGATACTTGGCGGCACGTGGTATCCACATTCCTCCTCCTCCGTCAGCAACGCCCTTGGTATCCCGGCTCCACGGAGACGAGCAAGCTGTTCCTTTAGGCCGGGACTCAATCTATGGAATAGTAAAAAACGCCGTGAACCTCGTTGCCGACAGGATCGAACACAAAAATCCGGATGAAGCTGCCCGTTTTAGGAAGGCAACTCCCCATTGGTTGAGGGTCACGTATCGTCGAATGAACGTAGATTCTCGGCAAAATGTCTACGCAATCCCAAGGATGAGTGCTTAGCTTACGGCATATCGGCACCGCTGCACCCGCCCAGGGCACCACCATTCGGCATATGGATACGCGAATAGTCTCGGCATCGTTGTCACTGGCTGGGTTACCGGCTATACGAGCCTGTGGAGTGTTGTGCCGCCGCCAACTAGCGCTGAATCTGAAAATCCTCTAACTGCTATTTCTCGTTCACACATCGCGCCACGCTCGAGTGCTCAGGTTCGCCTTCAGCGCAATTCTGAGCCATAGAGACGAACAAAAGCCCGCTTGCGCGGGCTTTTGGCGGCCACCAATGAGACATTGGGGTGGCCTCGTAGGCTAGGCCTGCTTCCATTATGCCATCGCGAAGCAGGGCTTCATCTATCTCGCAGACGGGGGCAGATTCCAACTGCCGCCGATAGCCTGAAGATGGGCCGCACTGCCAAGGCAGCCAATTGCCTGGCGGTCACGGCAAAGCGTCGGTGGACGCGAGCAGAACGCTTATGATTGACTACTAGCCACGCATTGCTGCCACGATATCAGCGGATTGCCAAATGCACGTGCGTCATTCATGCGCAACGTATAGGTGATGCGACGAAAGCTGGCCTGCCCTGCCCTACGCGTTGACCCGTCGCCGTCCTATTAGCTTGCCGTTGCCGGTGACACCGTGACGTTTGTGAGCGCTTTCGCATTTGGCTGATGAACGACGAAGCCGGTTCTGCAATAGAGCGCTCCGATCGCGGGCGGCTCTATCGCGCCGCCCTCCCCGGCCAATGCAATTCCCGTTTCTAAGCCATGCTCCAGCACGTTGAGAAATTCAGCCTTGTCTTCCCTGGGAATCTCTCGTGTAGCGGGATACGGCGAGGTATAAGCAAACAACATGTCCGCTACTTGCCGCAACCATCGGGCAAAGCCCTCGCGCATTCCTGTGACGTTATCCTTTCTGCGAAACAAGCCATTGGCGATAAATTTCACGAACTCTACAACTGCGCCGTACTGCATGGACACGTTTGGCATTCCTTGAATCAGGTCGCGCGCTAGGCCGATCGCGTACCGGCGATTGAGCGCGGTTGCGAGGTGGGTGGCAACAAATTCAAGCGTCCGCGCCGCCATCTGCGGCTGCTGGAGTCCCCAAAAGACGTCATCTGCATGAAGGGCGAAAACGGTGCGATTGTGCAGCGCCGAGTTGAGGGCGAACTCTGCGTGATCACCACGTGAGATCTTGCCGTCCTGCAAGCCCTTCATCGCCACGAGATAGGGGAACACACCCTTGATACCAAACACTCCATAGACCCAGTTCCTAAGGCGTTCATCCACCGAGAACAAGGCTGCCCCCTTTTCGAGGCACAACGCGAGCGCGTCATAGGTATCTGTATCGAGAAGATCCTTTAGAAGGATGAGTTCGTGAGGCATTTGCTCCGGCCCATACACCGGGCAAACTTCGCAGTGTTCGTCCATTAGCCTCAATGCTTCGGTATATTGGCTTGCCTTCCACTTGCGAGCCTCTTCCGTGATAGGCAAGAATGCGAACTGCCCATCTATATCGGCCGCATGTCCCTCTGCGCGAGAATCCAACGCCTCGACTTCCGCTTGTTTGAATCGATCGTAGGTCCCCCGGCAAACATACACCCGTGGCAACACTGAGAGAAGATCACCCTGTCCAAAGCGGACAAGTTCAGCCAGCGTGAGCGCGTCCATCACAACGGGGAACGATTGGTCGAGCAACAATGCACTTGCGGCCTCAAGCTCTGGCGCTGTGGTGACACCACTTGCGAGCGGAGGGTTGCGCTGGTCCCAACTGAAGACCATTTGCATGCCGTCGGCGCCGAGCATTTGCGCACACAAGCCAAGCGGAAGCTTGCTCTCGGCGTATTGCTCCATTACCGATTTGCTACGTTGCGTTTGCGCCTTGAGTCGGTCATGGATGGGCGAGACATCCAGGTTCCCATCCTCTTTCTCGGTCAGGCTGAAGAGCTGCAGACCAGGCGCGGGTTCTAGCGATTTCGACAAGAGTTCGTGCGCGTACTCGCCCAGTCCTTGATGAGCATCACTGATCTCACGAATCGTGAAATTGCGAACATCGAACGTTCCCTCGATGTCAACGGTGTCGCCGCATGCCAGTCCTAGCATCGTTTTCGCCAGCGGGCTGTCCGCAGCAAGGAATCTCGCAGATTTCGGCAGATCCGTCATGCCTGCAGGATCGATCACGATTTTTACGATGCTCCTGTCCGCGCCCTCAAGCGTCACCATGGAGCCAGGCCTCACCTCCGGAAAGTGTGTTCTACCGTGTCTGGCTCGGTGACCGATCAAAACTCCCATTAGATAGGAGGAGGCGGCACTGACGTCGTCCATGTTCGAGCGGAACATGCGATAAAGCCGCGCGTACCCGACCTCTGGCTTGCCATACTGCAACTCTGCCGCCGCCAAGTGCGCGATCTGCTTCAGGGTCCCCGTAAGACGCTCGGGCGCCTCGCTGAAGGCGTTTCGGATTTGTGCGGGTGGTCTGGTATGAAGAACAACTTGGTACCAAAAGACCCATGCTTCCGCCCGCTCTGGATGGGCCTCGCGATGCAGTCTCGCAAGCAGTTCGAGCTGGCTCCAGTCATTGGCTTCTTGTGCGACGCCCATCGCTAGGCGGCGGAAGGCGTCATCTGAAAGCCATTCGGGTGGCACTTTTTCCAGGAGGTCTTTTGACTTTCGCCGGTACCCACCAAACAATAGGGCACGCAGTCGTCGCGTCTGAATTGGTAGGCTGCGGCCGCTGGGGTCCACCGACTCCAAGAGGCCGACGGCGTCGGAGAACTGATCGGCGCGAATCAAAATATCCGCGACGATCAGACGCTCGCGCGAACTCGAATGGGTGGAGACTCGCTTCTTTATGACCTCGACAAACCGGAGCGCTTCGCTGTCACGGCCGGCATTGAGCATCAGCCCCGCAAAGGCGCTGAGTGTAATCAGATCAAGGCCATCAGCGGGCGTCTCACTGACTTCCTTGACCACCTTTTCGGATTGGCCGGAGTTGCACGCGCACACCATTTCAAGCAGCTTGACAACCGGTTTCTCGTCCGGCGCATGCTCGCGCAATGCGTGAGTGATGCGAGCAAATGCCTCGGACTCGCCTCGGTTTGCGGCCGTTTCGGCCGCAAGGAGCAATCCGTCTTCGTCCAGCGCATTGAGGTGGGCTATGGAAAATTTAACAAGATCCTCGTGCCGGCGGAGGAAGAGCAAGGATCCGATGTGTAGGGCGGCCACGTTATCGGCATACTCAGGAATTTCCGTTTCGATTCGCTCGCATATGGCGAGCGCCACGCCAGGCTTGCCGGTTAGCATGTGGGCAAGCGCCACGTGCGAGGCAGCTTCGGCCCTGTGCTGGCTATTTTCGATCCGCCATAGTTCTGTTGCCGCAGGCTCGAACGCGGCGATTACCTCATCGAGACCCTCACGCAAATCTTCGGCGTAGGCGTCGAAGTCCGCGGAAATCCCGTCCTTTCCTGCGACGCTAACGATGATGCCTGCGGCCCCTTTGCGGGTGAAAAGGCCTGCATCCTTTGCGCGTAAAGCTCGCCGTGCGTAGGTTACCGCCAAGTCGCTCTGTTGCCGATAAAAGGCGTAGGCCATCATTTGCAGCGCATCTGCTTCTTCTCTGAAGCGCGCCGGCAATTCGGCTTCCGTCAAGTCCTCGTTCTCGCAGATTCGAGCATTGGTAGCCGCTAGCCAAACATGGAGCGAAAGCGGGAATAGGCCTAGCAGGCGTGCCCCTTCAGCGTTGGCAAGCTTGAGGTCTCCCTGGATGATATGCGCTCGGATTTTGTTAGCGGCGATGCGCTCGTCATCCCAAAACAGGTCATAGGCACGTAGAAACCACTCAGCAGCGACCTCCTCACGATTCTGTTGCCAGTGTGCAATGCCATTCTGAAGAGTCCAGCGCGCCTTCTGATGTCTGTCGAAGCTCGCGATCTCGGTTTCGAGAGTGGCAAGCAACTCCTGCGCAGCCTGAAATTTCAGGCCGCGCAGCAGGTCGTTCACCTTGTCAAGCTGCCTCGTCACAAGCCCATTCGGTGAATCTGTCCGACCTGTAGGCAACATCTGCAATAGTGCCGCCTTGAATGTTGCTTCCATCGTCGCAGGCATGGCAGCGATCTGCGCCCCAGTCCTTTCTCCCTGCTCACGTAGCACCGCAATGGCACCGCCCGCGCTGTTTGGGGAGTATTTCGGATGCAATGCGTCGTATCGTTGGATGTGGTTGCATATCTCGGTCCACGATTCCACTTCGACCAAGAATTGGCCATTGGCCTGCCGAAGGTCGCTGACTTCCTGTGCGTGCTTGACGAGCGCCGTGTCGCTTGCAGCTGTCGTGGCAATTATGAGGCGGACAATCTTCCAACCCGCCGCGTCGGCCGCGGCAACCTCATCATCAATTGTCTTGGTGGTCACCCCGCCATCGACATACCGCTTGCACTGGATGCCAATTCGACCGGCTCTTGATGTAACGAAAATGTCTACACCGCCCTGCTTCTGCCCTGATCTGCCGTTCCTCTTTGGAGTCGGATCGTCGAACACGACACCGTAGACATCCGTGCACATGTTTTCGAAGCTGTCAGCATTCGTTGGCTTTGAGATCTCGATCTCGAACGCGCGCATTCTGTAGGCCTTTCTAGTTCTGTGTCGACGGATGACCCTTGCAACCATTCCGCGGTCATTGCTTCCCCGCATTCTGCCAACAGGTCCCAGCGACTCCCCTTCCCTTCGCCGCTTGTTCAGACTGGAGCATCATCTTCGACGTGTTCACACGATGAAGTATTGTCCAATGACTGCCACAGGTCTTGCAGCGTAGGGTTGGCGTTGGCAATCGCCCGGTAGCACCTGATTTCCAATTGAGCAGTCCAGGTGTCGTGGCCCGCCTGGACGAGGCGTCCCGCTGCGATCTCCTCCGCAACCGCGCTTACCGGTAACCACGCAACGCCGTATCGCTCGACCACCATCTTCATCAGCAACATCGCCATGTCCGCCTCGTAGCAGCTACGCAGATGGTACGGTGCGTCGGCGCTGTTCAAGATCATATCGACAACGCGTCCCATGAATGTCGTGGCCGTGTACGCGAGGTACGGGAGCGGAGCGTCGGTCGTGCCCGGCAGCGAAAAGATCGGTTTGCCGCGGTCGTCTGGCGCAGATACAGGGATGAAATCCTCATGGCCTAACGTGATGCCGGCGAACTTGTCGCGGTCGAGCAGGATCGGCACGAGTGGATGGTGATAGCCGATCATCAAGTCGCAACTGCCTTCAGCCAATGCGACGACGGCATCGTGAACGTTCGCTGCGACGACTCGCGCATTGAAATCACCGGTTTGTTGGTGGAACTGCTTCAACCACCTTGGCAAGAACGTCAACGAGAGCGTATGGCCGGCGGCGATCTGGATGGAACGGCCTGGCATCTTTGCCTCCTGGCGCAGTTCCGAACGCAGTTCCGTAATGGCACCGACGGATTCTTTGCTTTGCTCGCAGAACCTGCGGCCAGCAGGCGTCAATTCGACCGGGTAGGTGCCTCGGTCTACCAATTCGACGCCAACCCAATCTTCCAGCGACTTTACGCGTCGAGAAAGTGCTGATTGCGTAACAAATCGGAGCTCTGAGGCCCGGGAGAAGCTGTGCGTCTGTTCGATCGCCAAAAGATCTTCGATCCACTTCAGTTGCATTTGGCACCTCTTTGCCGCTGAGGGTCACACGTACCCAAGTGGGCAGCCGAACGCCCACGTAAACCCCATGTATGGACCGAAAACGCAAGAAATAAGCGAATCCTGATCATCAAAGTACAGCATAAAGTGCGCTATGTGGCGCTCCAAGCAAAACTATTCTGGTATGGAATAGTTTCAATTTACATCCTCATAAAGTGGATTCCATTGCGCTCCTAGAATCCGGTTGGCAAACAAGGCGCACTGATGAGGAATGCGATGGCTATTCAACAAGATTTCAAGGGAACGCGGCGCGAGCATGACTTGCTTGGCTACCGCGAGGTGCCGGCAGACGCGTACTACGGCATTCATACGCTGAGGGCACTGGAGAACTTCCCGATCACTGGCGACCCAATCTCGCGTCCAAGGACCAGGATCACATTAAGATGGTCGTGGAGCAGAATCCGCAAATCCCGGATCGCACGGCAAATCTGCTGCGCCACGAAGCGGACCCGACAGTTGCACTCTACGCAACCTGCAAACGTCTGGAATCTGAGGGGGCAAACGCCATTGCGATCCCCTGCAATACCGCCCATGCGTATGTTGAGCGGATTCAGCCGCATCTCTCGATTCCGATCGTCAACATGCTGACGGAAACCATCGGACACATCGTCGGCAAGTATGGAAAGGGAACGAAAGTTGGACTTCTTGCGACGTCGGGCACGGTGGAGAGTCGGGTATATCACGATGCTGCCGCAGGGCAGCTAGAACTGATCACACCGTCGCCCGACTTCCAGGCGATGGTGATGGAGGCAATCTATGGCCCGACAGGCGTGAAGGCTGGCTACACGCAGGGGCACTGTGCAGCGTCGCTTCGGGCAGCCATCGAGCACCTCCAAAATAAGGGTGCGCAAGTCCAGATCCTCGGCTGCACCGAACTCCCGCTCGTTTTCTCGCAGACCGACAGCTTCCCGGTCGGAAGCGCGAGCGTCGCACTAGTGGACCCAACTGATGTCCTTGCAAAACGGTGCGTCCAGCTAGCGTCCTCCGCCCAGGCGTAGTCACCTACACAATGCTCTCCTCGAGGCGGCCTCACGCCTCGGCCCACGCACGACAGTTCATTGATGCCTTTTTTGCGCTTCACTCGTTTTCTTGCCGCCTCGGCATTTGCTTTCGGCGCCCTCCCCCTCCCCGCAACGGCCGCGCAGGCTCCACAGATTGCAGCACGCTCTTACATTTTGCTCGACAGCGGCTCGCATCGCGTCATGCTCGAGAAGAATGCTGACGAGCGTCTACAGCCCGCGTCGCTAACTAAAATGATGACAGCCTACGTCGTGCTTGACGCCCTGAAGGCGAGCACGATCAAGTGGGAACAGTTGGTGCGTGTGGAGGCCAGCGACCTTGCTCATGTGGGCGGCGACGAGGCAACCATGCGCCTCCAGGCCGGCCAGATCATCAGCATTCAGGACCTACTGACGGGTCTCATTGTTGTCTCAGCAAACGATGCGGCAATGGTCCTGGCCCGTACGGTCGCCGGGTCGGAGGACGCATTTCTAGGGAAAATGAACGATTACGCCAATCGTCTAGGGCTGAGTGCCAGTCACTTCGCCACCCCTTCCGGCATTACCACGCCAAACCACTACTCGACTGCCCGAGACATTGCCCACCTGTCGGTGCGCTTGACGGAGGATTTTCCGGTCTACCTGGCCTTCTCCGCTCAGCGGGATTTCAGCTATGGCAGCTTCACCAGACACAACAAGAATCGGCTGCTGGACGATCCAACTATCGATGGCCTGAAGACGGGCCATACTGCCAAGGCAGGCTATTGCCTGGCGGTCACGGCAAAGCGCTCGGTGGCCAAGGGCAAAGCGATGCGACGTGTTTTCGCTGTGGTTCTCGGCGCACCCTCCAACGATGGGCGCTTCGTCGCGGGCAGGCAACTGATCGATTACGGCTTTCATTGAGCCCGCTGCGGCTCTGAGCCGCTCGTCGCTGGGGATGGTCAACGGCAAGCAGCGGTATAGCCCTCTGACTGCATGTTGTGCCGGCGTATGGGGGCGCGCAATGCGAAGCACGAGAACTCCAGGTCGCCGTTGACGGGAGTTTGTGTAATTCCTGGCACGTTAAGACTCTCCCTCACTAGCGGGTTGACGATGCTCACCCCTGCGCTTGGCGAGCGTGATGCGAACCGGTGCCGGGGCAAACGCAGTCTCATGCCGGATGCGCTAACTCCCCTTTGCCCTGCGCCCGCGCGACGTCGGCTTCGCCGGCACACTTCTCCCATACTCATTCCACCACGCTGTCAGCGCCTCCATCGTGGCCCCCAAGCCGCGCGCCTTTGCCGTGATCTCGTACTCGACGCGCGGCGGCACCTCAGCAAACACCGTGCGCGATATTAGGCCATCCGCCTCCAATTCACGAAGCTGTGCCGTCAACATGTGCTGAGTGATCCCCGGTATGGCCTTGCGCAGTTCCCCAAAGCGATAGATCCGCTGGTTGAGCAGCCACATGATTTCCAGCTTCCACTTTCCCGACAGTAGCGCAAATGCCCGGCGCATTTCCTCGTGCATGTTGATCTCATCGCCGCCATTAGTCTTCTTTTCCATACTAACCACCAGTTTTTCATCCTACTTGCTGACTTTTAGCTTAGACGACATTCTGTTGCGTGTCGATGCAATCCCCCAGCTTTAGGAAACCTCATGACTCAAAGTTACGTGTACTGGATCAGCACGGCGCTGCTCTCCTTGCTCTATCTCGCTTCCGCGACGATGTATTTAGCCAAACGGGCTTGGGTTGTCCAGGCACTTACAGACCTTGGCTATCCCGGCTATCTCGTACCGTTTCTCACTGCGGTAAAGCTCCTGGGCGTGGCCGCCATTTTGGCGCGCGTCAGCGCGCCGCTAAGCGACCTGGCCTACGCCGGCATGTTTTATCACCTGCTGCTGTCTGGTTTGGCTCACCTTGGCGTCCGTGAACTGAGAGGTGCGCTGCCTGCGGTAGTCGGCGTTGTGCTGCTCGTTTCGTCGTTCGCAACACAGAACATCGCTCGCGAGACCCCGTCCCCCTACGCTCCATTTGCGGAGCGCCAAACATCCCTCAACTAACGGAGATCAACCATGGCTCGACTCAACGGAAAAGTCGCGATCATCACTGGTGCCAGCCGCGGCATCGCAAAACTGTTTGCCGCAGAAGGCGCCAAAGTGGCCGTTCTTTCGCGCACCCTGGCCAATGTGGATGCGGTCGTTGCCGACATTCGCGCTGATGGCGGAACGGCAATCGGCGCGCTTTGCGACATCGCCAATGCCGGCGAGATTAAGGCAGCGGTGGATAAAGTCGTCGCTACCTATGGCGGGATCGACATCCTCGTCAACAATGCCTTCGACTCATCCGCGCCGTTCTCTTCCATTACCGATCTGTCGACGGAACAGTTGCAGCGCAATTTCGAGATGGGACCGATTGCGTATCTGCGGACGATGCAGGCGGCGTACCCCTACCTCAAGGCGAGCGGTGAAGGACGTGTCATCAACTTCGGCTCAATGGCTGGTGTCCTGGGCTTGGTGGGATATGGTCCGTACAACATGGCCAAAGAGGCAGTGCGCGCTCTCACCCGCACCGCTGCCCGTGAGTGGGGCCCCGACAAGATCACGGTGAATAATGTACTGCCGGTGGCCGAGACATGGGGTCCGGAAACCAACGTCCCTCCGCCGACCAACCCGCTCGGCCGCTATGGTTCGCCGGAAGACGATATTGCGCCTGTCGTCCTGTTCTTGGCGAGTAAGGATGCCCAGTTTTTGACCGGATACAGCCTTACCCCCGACGGCGGCTCGATCATCGACAGCGCTCGATAGCTCGGAGCAACTGTCCGTGGTTCGAACACGTATGCAATGCTATCAAATTTGATCGGGCCACTAGCACCTGAGGCTGTGAAGCGGCAATTGAGAGAGAGATGAAAGTTACCCTTTTCGGAGCGACCGGGAAAACCGGGCCATCCCTTGTAAACGAGGGCCTGCAGCGCGGCTTCGAACTCACCGTCTTTGCACGTTCCAGCAGTAAGTTTGAGAACGCCAATGTGCAGATTGTCCGAGGCGAGTTTACCGATATTGACTTGTTGCGAGACGCAATCCGTGGATCAGATGCGGTGCTTTCGGCGCTGGGCCCTGCCAGGCAGCCACACCCGAAAGGTATGCCAATCACTACGGCGACCCGGGCAATCATCTCAGCGATGGAACGCGAGCAGGTGAAGCGGTTCATCGCGGTCTCGACCGGGACAGCCGCTGATCCTGGCGATGATTTCGACCTCAAGATCTGGCTGCCTGCCGCAATCATCAAGTTCGCGATGCCAAGTGCTTACGAAGATATGATCGGACTTGCAAGAGCGATCCGTATCTCGTCGCTTGATTGGACAATGGTTCGAGCGGCTGTATTGAAGAATCGCCACGCCGCGGAGCAACTCAACGTCGGCTTGTATGGTCACGCCAAGCATTCGCTGACGGTCGCCCGTGAAGACTTGGCCAAATTCATGTTTGATCAAATTGCGAACCACGATTTCGTTCGCCGGGCTCCCGGAATCAGCACCCGACAATGACTTCGGGGAGGAGACCGCTAAGCGCTTAACTGCCCGGCCCAGTGTTCATGAACGCTGATTTTCCGTCCTGCTTACAAAGCGGTAAAACACATCGATTTCCGGGACTGTTGGGAGTTGCACCGCCTTTCAGTCACGAACTGGACTCTCGGCGCATGAATGATGAGCGACCAAGAGTGTCGTACGGGACGGCGGCATTTGACGTCGGTGAAGGGCGCCTCCTACGGCCGTTCTCGTCAGTCCACAGCGCTGCCTCGAACTCTAATGGATGGCCTCGGCACGCAGCAGCTTCCACGTGCCAATTTGGTGGTCGAATACGGCCCCATCGGGAGCCACCGCAGATCGCACATCCCAAAATTGATACCGGTCTGCCTTCCCGCCGATGGCGATAGTTTGTCCGCGGGCAATGCTCGCGCCCTTCACCAACAAATGCCGGGTAATGATTCCGACAACATTCGCACAGTTTGGGATTTCGGCCGGGGCACTGACTTCCTTCATCCCAAAATTATGCATACCGCAACTATAGGCACCGCTGCCGGCCCCATCGACCGTCACGACAAACGCCCGAAGAATCCCATCGACGCCCTCGCTCGCGAAGTCCAGCCATTTTTGCGGCGTATGGGCAATGCCGACGTGCTCGACGAGCACACCCAGCGCCCCAGCTTGAACCACAGCGCTTGCCGCAGCCATCAGATGCATCATCCGATGCAAACTGCCCCCCGCGCCCTTGATAATGACGCACGACGCGTGCTGCCTCACTGCACGCATCTCGCTGGTGTCGTGCCAGTGCAGACCAAAACACCAAAAATCCAGCACGGTATTCCTACGACGTCCTTTCCGAAACTCGATGAGGACGCTCTCCCCCGTGTGCAAATCCGTGAGCATGCCGTCAACAAGACGATACTTTGGCGCTTGAGAACTTAGCGCGGATAGAAATTCGGCACGGGAGACCCACGCGCCCGGAAGGGAAAGAACAACGAGAGAGTTTTGCATCGGACGGCTACATGAAAGTTGTCGAAGCGGCGGCGGAGCGATGCTCGTCACATACCAACTTCGATTTGATCTAATCGACAAAGCAAGGCGTCGGTTAGCCAGGACAGGAAAGCGCACCATCCGCCGTGTGAGAGACCCTGGCCGTCAGGCGTATCGATCAGCCACCCCGACGACTGGCCCGGCGCGCAATCGAGTTGCCACCGTAGCCATCGACGGAGAGGCACCGTGAACTCCGACGGCACGTCGTCAAGGCGGATGTATTCTTCGGGTTCAGATTTGATGGTTTGCAGTCCGCCCGGCAACCAATTCGCCAATGCGCAGTGTCGTTGCGCTGGTGTCGACGTTCGTTCCTCCCTCGGAGGATCTTCGTAACCTACGGTCACCGCCGTCACGCAATCTTCGCAACTGAGCGCACCATCATTCTTTGCGCGTTGGATGTTGCGCAGAATCTCCTGCGTGCGAAGAAACTGGCGCTCGGAAATCTCCCGGGTCGCCCGGAGCCGGCGATTCGCCCGGTACAACGTTTCCAGCGGGTAGCGTTGGGCGAGTTGGACCACATCAAACAGGGTCGGACGCGCGAGGATGATAGGGATTTCCGCCGGGGTGCCGCGCAGTTTGGGGTTGGACCATAGGTGTGCACCCGCGCGAAACGCCAGGTCTCGGAATACAAATTTTTCAGCCATGGTACCCCTCCCAGCAACTCGAAACCGTCTTAGATCGACTCGCGCGATAGCACGGTGCCCTGCGGCACGTCCTCCGAACGATGCATCGTGCGCTTAACCGGTGCCACGACGCTAAGCGCCATGCCGACCAATTGCATTGGGCGAACGAGGTCCCGTTCCACATTGTCTAGCGATGCGATGGTCCGGAACGTTGTGCGCGGCCCCGGGCCCCGCGCATCGAACTCGTCCATGACGATTCGGTAGGCACCGGTCACCAGCGAATCGCCCGCGATGTTCTCGATCTCAAGCTGCCCAAGTGTTCGGCGGCAGTCTTCCTGTCCGTCTGGAATGAGTTCCACGGTCACGCGTAGCATGGTGTTCACTTCCCGCTGAGCGTGCTTGCGGCCATCCCCTGCAGTCGCTGGGTCAGGTCGCACCGTGTCGACGCGCTCGCAAGCCCCAGCGCCCCATCCGTCTCGACCAAGTGGTCGCGCAGCGCGACGGGCCAGCCCTCGCTGTCGTCGTCGATGGCCAGCCAATGTTCGGCCCGCAGCCCAGATCGCGCAACGTATCGCGCGATCTGGGCATACCGCGTGAGTTCGCTGAACCAGCTCGCGTCGATGCGGTGCGCACCCTCATGGTGTCGCGCCATGGCCGAATGCCAAGTAGCGCCGATCACGCGCGCCTGCAACGCAGCGGGCAGATAGGCTTGGGTTCGGCTGAAGCTCTTGAGCACGCGCACCCACGACGTGGAGAGAACAATCTGGACCTGGGGATAGGGGGCGAGAGCTTCCACGAGAATCGGCGCCCACATGAACAGCGAGCCTGCCGCACGCAATTGAGGCCGGCCATTGACCAGATAGGCCGCATCGGGGTGCAGAACACCGTCGTAGTCCAGAAACAAAATCATCGTGCATCGTGTCGTTGCGCTGACGCAGGGCAATGCGTAGCCGCTCGTGCCTGCCGCCCCAGATCCGCCGTTCGGCGGCAGGCCCTCTCGGTGCTATGCGCGCGGGGCGGCGATCGGTGTGCGCAGCAGTGTGACGCCGCGCGAAGCCCTTGGTTAAGGGCCGCTGCAAAGGCGGCATTGTGTCTCAACGACTACAGAATGAGAAGACCTTGACGCAAGAATATGTTCGGAAAGCCTTGTCTTTCATGGAAACGGCGAGCTTATATAGCAGGAAAATATTGTGACTCAACGACCACTGACAGATAAGGGAACGGTCCGCAATATGGACGCATGTCCCGTGTCCATCAGCCCTCCGCTCGTGAATTGCTCGCCCTGAATATTCGGCGACTGCGCGCGGCCTATGCATGGACGCAGGAAGATCTGGCCTGGCAAGCGGACATGGACCGTTCGTTTCTGGCACACGTCGAAAGGGCGGCCCGCAATTTGTCGATCGACGTCATTGAACGGCTGGCGCTCGCCCTGGAAGTCCCGGTCGCGGAACTGTTTCGCGTGCCAGACGTGACGCCCCCGCGCAAGCGCGCCCCGCGTCATTGAGCCAGGGGCGTTTGGCGCAGATTCCTCAGTCGATCTGAAAGAATTCCGGCTGCTGTCCGGCGTTGATGGCCCGCTGAAACCAGTCGGGACGCTCCCCTCGCCCATCCCAGGTTTGCCCCTCGGCATTTTGCGGTAGCGTGGCCGTGCCGCTGTGGGCGCGAAACAGCCGGCCGCCAATAAATCGGCCAGTGTCAGGCCCGATTGCGCCATCTTGATACGCACCCAGCGAATGGCGTCGGCGCGGGCAATCTCATGGGGCGCGTGCATGGGCGGTGGCTCGAAGCGGTTAGGCGGCGGCCTTGCGCCGTGCCCCGGATCGCACCTTGGCGCCGTCGCGCCAATTGCCCAGCAACTCGCGCGACAGGTCCCGTTCAGTCTCGGCACGCTCGGCCCGCCGGGTCATTTCTGCCAAGGCCTCCTGGGCGGCACCCAGTTGTTGCTGTCCGCTCTCCTGCGCGTCCTGCAGCGCCGCGCAACGTACCTGCGCCGCCTGCGCCTGGGCTTGCCAACTACCCAGCGCTTCGGCCGCGGCCACCGCTTCCTGCCGCTGCATGTCGCGCAAGCGATCCACCTCCACCCGCGCCGCATCGAGTCCCCGGTCACTCTGGCGCCGCGCCGTGCGTTCCTGGTCCAATTCCAGTTGGGCACGCCGCACGGCAGCGTCCCCGCGCGCCTCCATCGCTTCGAGTTGCTCGCGCATGCGCTCCAGCTCCGCCAGGAAATCACTGCGCGCGGCGCCCGCCTGCTCGCGCGCCGCCAGCAGTTCGCTCTGCAAGGCCTCCCGGTGCGTCGATGCGGCTGCTTCGGCGCCGCGCGCCTGCGCCACCTGCTCCTGCAACTGGCGGCATTCAGCCCGCAACGCCTCGCGCTCGCGCTCGAGCGCGGTGAGCGCGGCTTGAGCGTCGGCGAAAGCCATCTGCGCGGCATCCCGCTCGGCCGCGACGACTTGCTCCTGCGCCTCTATGTCTTGGCGCGTCGCGGCGAGTTCGGCCAAGACGGCTTCGCCGGCGGCGCGCCAGATGGTCTGGACGGCGTCGGCAGCCACCTGCTTCAGGCTGTCGGGGAGATCGGGATGGTCAATCGTGACCCGCGAACGGGCGCGCAGGTCTTGCCAGAACTGCTGCAGCGCCTGGGCCGGCGTGCCCATGCTGCCCTTGCGCACCAGTTGATAGAGCTTGTTGGTGGTGGGCGTGATGCCGTAGCGAAAGAACAGCAGCCCGCACACCTCGCGGTAGAGCGTGCGCGTGTCGGCGTGAAGGTGCCGCAACTGCTCGACCTCGGCTTCGAGGCGAAGGGGATCTACAGCGTCTGGCGTCATGGTCGAGCACCTTTTTGGACATTCAGAGTTAAATATTACTACGTAATACGTAGTGGATAACAAGATTCGTGTAAAAGTTTAGACATAAGTACGCTTATGTCTATAATATTGGCTCGAATCGCCTCCCCACGCTGCCCCTGTCGGTATGCATAAATTTGTGCCCTCTTTTTGCAGAATTTTGTTCCCGACCCCCATGGGCACGCCTGGCTGGCGCGCTGGAGCGCACGCACCGGCGGCAGGCGCGGCGTGACTCGGCTAGCTTGCGTGGCACGCCTGACGGCGAACGTCATCGCTTTGCGCAGCTGAATCCCGTCCATCGGATCGCCCCGCGCCGTCGGCGGGGTGAAGGCTGACGACGGACCGATGCGTTGGGGGAAGGTACAAAATTGCTTCAAGTGTCGGCTGGGGGAACAATTTCTTGCAGCGTTTCTCGACGCAATATTGTTACCATCGCCCTGCAATCGGCTTGCTGGCGTGCGACCAGCGGGAACAAATTTGTGCAAACCGACGCTTAGGCCGATACACCATGGAACTGCTCCCGATTAAACCTTTGGATGGCCTGGCCGCCCCGCTTCCCACCCCGCTGGAGCGCCTGCGCCTGACCCCGGCGCTGTCCGGCGCGGCCGGCAGCAACCGCGCGCCCGCCAGCGCCACGCGGATCGCCGCGGCCGACGACCTGGCCGCCGTCACCGCCTGGCTCGCGCGCTATGCCGACAGCACCGCGACGCTCACCACTTATCGCCGCGAGGTGGAGCGGCTGATCCTGTGGACCGTGCTCCAGGTGGGCAAGCCCTTGTCCTCGCTGACGCACGAAGACCTGCTCGCCTACGAGCGCTTCCTCGCCGATCCGCAACCCGCCGCGCGCTGGGTGCTGGCCGGCAGCAAGAAGCTTGCACGCGGCCACCCCGACTGGCGCCCGTTTGCCGGGCCGCTGTCGCCGTCCAGCGTGCGCCACGCGATGGTGATCCTGAACGCGCTGTTCGCCTGGCTGACCGAGGCGGGCTACCTGGCCGGCAACCCGCTTGCCCTCGCCCGCCGCCGGCGCGCCCCCACCCGAGCGCGCATCACCCGCTATCTGAGCCACGACCTGTGGGAAACGGTCAAAGACACCGTCGCGGCCATGCCGACCGAGACCGCGCGGGAACGCCGGCACGCCGCGCGCTGCCGGTGGGTGCTGACCGTGCTCTATCTGGGCGGCCTGCGCGCCTCCGAGCTGACGGCGACCCCCATGGGCGCGTTCTTCTGCCGGCGCGATGGCCAGGGCATCGAGCGCTGGTGGCTCGAGGTGACCGGCAAAGGCAACAAGACCCGGCTGGTGCCGGCGACCGACGAACTGATTGCCGAACTCGCGCGCTACCGTCGCGCCCACGACCTGCCGCCTACCCCGCAGTTCGGGGAGACGCGGCCACTGGTGCTGCCGGTGATTGGCAGAGAGGGTGGCGAGAAACCCCTGTCACGCGGCGCGCTGCACCTGATCCTGAAAGAGGTGTTTGGCATGGCCGCGGAGCGCCTGCGGGCGCGCGGGCCCGAGTGGGGGGCGCAGGCCGCGGTGCTGGCCAGCGCCTCGGCCCACTGGCTGCGCCACACCGCCGGCTCGCATATGACCGACCAGCAGGTCGACCTGCGTTATGTGCGCGACAACTTTGGGCACAGCTCGCTGTCGACGACGAGCGGCTATCTGCACAGCGAAGAGGATGCGCGGCACGAGGCCACGCAGGAGCGGCACCGCATCGGATGGATCAGGAAAGCATAAGGCGCGTCAGCACACCAAGCGAAGTGCATTTCCGCACCGATCTGGGATCGCATCAGAGATTGATGCCCAGCCTGATCGCAGGCCTCTACTACTCTTCCAGCCAGGCGTGCTGTCGCCTGGCCGCGTCCTCGCCGATCTTGGCCGTATGGGCCGCTGCCTGTTCAAGCCAAGGCGCATGCGCCCTGGGAACGACCAGCATCGCCAAACCCAGTCCGTCCAACGCACGCAGGGCGTGCTCGAGATTGACGCCCTTGCCGTTCTCGAGCTTGGACAGCATGCCGACCGAGACCCCGCAATGTCTTGCCGCCTGGTCAATGGGCATCCTTTTCCCTGCCCGCGTTGCTCGAATGCGGTCGCCCAGTTGGTGAATGGTGCGAATCGTCGCACGCGACGGTGGCTTCGGATCAGGTAGTGGTCGTGGCATGGAGGTCGTTCTTGCAAAAGGAACACCAGCGTGGAGAGCGGTTTTCTGTGTTGTTTCACTATCGTGAAATTATACTCTCACAATGGCGGCCGGATGCCGGCAAAGATCTGCGCCTGCTAATAAGCACTTCGCAGAGGGTGGCAATTGCAGACACGGCATCGAAAGACCCCAGAAGAGACCGAACACTACGGTCCTGGACGCAACCTCCGTAGTCTCTACTGGGGCCAGGCCCCAACACCTTGACTGCTCTCGGGAGAGCTAGCGTTCTCTTCGCTGCGTCGGACCCGTCGCGATGAAAGGATGCTTAGAAAGCGGTGAAGCCCGTCAACGCGGATATCTCGCGCGTTGTCCGCAAGACCGGTATCAGGACAGGTGGAGGTTGATCGGTGCGAGTTTAACTTGATAGGACTGGGTGAACGATGACCTCATGTCCACGCGTCGCGGGCGCTCAAAGTGAGCGCTCATCTCATGGAAGAGCGCGCATCATGTTTGTTGAGGAAGCACAACAGCGCTAGGCCGGTGAATGCCGCTGCTGCTTCGATTCCAAGCAACATTCGAACGAGATCATTTGGCCACCCGTCAGCGGAAATGCTGACCAGCCGCCCGAGCACCAGGCCGCTGGTGAACACGACGTTGATCCACATCGAGGGCTTTCGCCACGCCTTCGAGAGTAGACCCAGGGCCAGCAACAGACTGATACCGAGATGCATGCCACCGTAGTTGGCACGGATCTCATTGAAGGCATTCACCGAATGGGGTTGCATATCGAGGCCCGCCATTGCCGTAGCGGGGTCGTGAAACGTATGCAAGCCAATTAGCAGGAAAGCCAGTGCCGAAACGGCCAGGTATATTTGAGAGAGGCGATGCATGAGTTGGCTCTCAGGTAGCGGACGTTGACGGAGTGGGTGTCGACTCACTGCCGGTCGGCTCGTTCCTGTCCACCGTCCATGTGTGGATGGGTTCATGACCACGGCGCACCCATTCCGGCGGCCGCCACAGGTGTTGCAGTCGCTGCCACACGGGCCCCGGTGACATCACGTCACGCCACATGTCGACAAACTCGTGGAGATTCAGCACCAGGATATTGTAGGACTTAATCTGTTGGGTGATGCCGTATTGCACCGTCTCCCGTTCTTCTTCGAAAGTGCCAAACATGCGATCGAAAATGATCAACATGCCACCGTAGTTCTTGTCGATATATTGGTCGTTTCGGCCATGATGGGCACGGTGATGGGACGGTGTATTGAAGATGTACTCAATCCAGCCAGGAAGGCGGCGGATCAGTTCGGTATGAATGAAATACTGATAGGACAGATTCACGGCCAGGATGAGTGCGACTGCGGCCGGCGGCACACCGAGGAGCACGGGAGGAAGGAAAAAGATGAAACTCCCAGCGACCACATTGAGCATCGATTGTCGTGCCGCCGTAGTGAAGTTCATGTTCTCGCCGGTATGATGAACGACGTGCGCCGCCCAAAACCAGCGGATTCGATGGCTGGCGCGATGAAACCAGTAGTAGCAGAACTCGACCGACAGAATGATTGGGAGAATGGTCCAACCGTCCACCGGGATATCAAACAAACGTTTTGAATATACCCACGCATAGATGGATCCTGTCACAAGAGCCACTCCCAGGGGCTCCATGATCTGGTAAGTGGTGCCCAATGCGATGTTCGCCCACACCTCTTTCCAGTTCAGTGTCGATTCGGCTCTACGCCTTCGATTGATCAGGGTCTCGAGACTGAATGCAATGATGAAGAGAGGAACCATGCTGAGCATGAACGCCTGCTTCCAATCCACGGACTTCCCAAATATGGAATGCAGCCAGTTCATCATATCGGACGGCAATTTAGACTCCTGTTCGCTTGGCTTGCCGACAGTTTGATCAAACTGGTGACCCTCCGCATTGACAGTCCTCGACACTTTCTTGACACTTCGCGACATTGTTCATTGTCATCCCATGTCCGCGCCCACCGCTTACTACGCCAGCACCTACGTGAACCTGCTTTTCGACTACTTGCAGGACCAAGGGCTGGATGCCGTGCATGTGCTGGGGGAATCCAGCCCTAATTGCCAGGAAGTGCGACTCTACGCGCTCGATCACTGGCGGCGTTTGCTTGAGCGTGCCGCCGAGGTTTGCAATGATCCGCTCCTCGGATTGCACGTTGGCCAGCGCATTGCGCCTGCGCATCTCGGCGTGCTTGGATACGCACTTGGGGCTTGCCCTGACGTCGGGGCTGTCTTGCAACGCTGGCAACAGTACGACCGTGTGGTTGCAAACGTTACGCCGGCGGAGCTAAGAACCGAAGGTAAGTCCGTCGTGATGACGTGGCCCCGTTCGACGGAACCAACGGGGCCGCTCGTTGACGAAACGGCCTTGGCTGCGATGACCCGTTTCACGCGAGCCATGACAGATGGTGATGTGAGGCTGGAGGAGGTGTGCTTTGTTAACGCAACACCTCAAGACACCACCCCTTATCTTGCATACTTCGGCTGCCCGGTGAAGTTCGACCAACCGGAGACGAGTCTGCGCTTCCCCGTCGACCTTTTGCAGGCGCCTCTGCGTCAACCTGATGAAGCGCTACTGCGAATCATGGAGCTTCAGGTACAGGCTCTGCTGGGTGCCATGCCGAAGATGGATGACATGGAACATGCCATCAGGCAAGCGGTAGCCGGGCTCGCGCGTCAAGGCGAAGTGAGCCTTGAAACAGTGGCTTCCTCCATGCACATGACCCCCCGCACGTTGCAGCGGCGACTCGACAAACTGGGTCTGAAATTTCGCGAGCTACGTGACGACACGAGACGCCGGATTGCAGAGAATTACCTAAAAGATCCACGGCTTTCGCTCGCTGAGGTGGCCTGGATACTTGGGTACTCGGAGCACAGTGCATTTACTCGCGCATTCCGGAGATGGACATCGCAGAGCCCGCAAGCCTGGCGCCGCGAAATGGATGCGTGATCCGCTACGGGCAACAGCGCAGTCGCCCATGTGATTGCAGCGCTGAAGGTTTTAGGCTGGCCTCCTCGGCCCAAGTCCCAAGCTCTCGCACCGGGTTGCATGGCCTTCCATCGCCGCTACGGCGGAGTAAGCGACCCGCCCTGGCCCGTCGCCTCACGTGGCGGAGAAGCTGTTGAGCTTCTACCCGACTCATCTTTGAGACGACGGGAAAGCAGGTACTTCCATGCCGTCTACTTACTGCGAATCACCTCGGTGATTGGCTCGAAATAGCAACCATATTTGACATCGCCCACCGTGTCACTCATTTGCATCTCCGCTGTGTTGACGCGAGCCTGGATCCCATCTGTGACGACCTGCGGGTCAGCGGCCTCGCAGTTATAGAGTGCCAGGTACTGCCACGGATGAGGCCCCGCTTTTCGCTGCTGCTCCGTGCGACTGAAGCGCTGTGCGCTCACCACGCCCGGTACGCGCAACACGTCTGGAAGGTGCTGCTCGGTATACCAGCGATTGAACTCTTCTTCACGCCCCGGAACCGCGTTCGTGAGTACCAGATAGGTGAACTTGACCATTCTTATCTCCTTAAGGTTATTGAAGTACAGGGAATGTCCAGCGGCCGATGCCCTGTGACGCGCCCGTGATGGGTATGTGTTGACTGGCGAGTCCCTTGTTCACGTGGTCCTCTTTGCTGGAACCCGCGCTTTGGCATTCCGGCGGTTTCGGCGCTTGAGAGAAAGGGTGTGGCCCAACGCTTCCATCAAACGACGCAAGCCCGTAGACGTTCCCATTCGATGCTGGGAAATCTATGCTGCAACCTTTCGTCCCCGTGTAAGGGGACAACCGGGAAGAAGGCGACGGAGCAAGCTCGAAACGCCAGTGAACAGAGTTCTCCGAAAACTTCAACGAGCGGATGTGCGTGAATTTCGTATCAAGTCTGCGGCCTTCTCTGCCATGGCCATAATGGGAAGGTTCGTGTTCCCACTGATGATCGTTGGCATCACAGATCCATCAATTACTCTCAAGTTCTCAACCCCGCGCACTTTCAACTCCTCGTCAACAACAGCGTTGTCGTCGACTCCCATGCGACACGTGCCAACCGGGTGATAGATGGTTTCCGCATGCGAGCGTATCCATGCCTTACGGGCTGCACCGGTGGAGAAAGCATCGATGTCGAGCCTTCGTTTGATGTACTTCCGGAGCGCCGGCTGGTCGACAATCTCGCACGTGCGTTCCACGCCGCGCACCAAACTCTCCAGGTCAGACTCGTCTGAGAGGAAGCGAGGGTCGATTCGGGGAGAATCGGACGGATCTGAAGAACGCAGTCGCAGCACGCCTCTACTTTTTGGACGCAGCTGGCATACGCGGACTGCAAATCCGTGGGGAACTTTTTCGTTAGGCGGTGGATTGCGCAGCGCAATGATCAGATGGGCCTGCCACTCAGGCAGATCCGGATTTCTGTCGGAGTTGTAAAATGCTCCTGCCTCAACGCCTTGAGAGGAAGCCGGCCCGCCTCCTGAAAGAAGATAGCGAGCTCCTGCCATTCCGCCTCTTACCAGGCCGATATAGGGCGTGAGCGTATTGGGCTGCGACGCTTCTAAGCGAATCGCGCAATCAAGATGGTCCTGAAGGTTCTCACCGACGCCTTGCAGATCGACCACGGGAGCGATACCAATCGACTGCAGATGTTTGGCCGGTCCGATCCCCGAAAGCATCAGGAGTTGCGGTGAGGCAATGGCCCCTGCTGTCAGAATCACTTCGCGGTCCGCGCGAAGCTCCACCTCCTCCCATCCATCCTCAATCACTACGCCTTGCGCTCGCTTTCCGGCAAGGAGAATCCTGCGGACTTTACAGTTCGCCATCAATGTCAGATTGGATCGGTTACCTGCTCGATCCAGGTAACGATAAGCACCGGATCGCTTTCCCTCGGCAATCGTAAGCTCGTAGAATCCTGCGCCTACCTGCGACGCCCCATTGAATCCGTTGTTCTCCGGCATACCGGCCGATACTGCGCTCTCTATGAACGCAGTCGATATGGCGTTTTGCTGCGTGCCGTATGACAGGCGAATCGGACCCGCGTACCCGCGATCGTCATTCCTCGCCTTCGTTACCAGTGATGCATCCTCAATCTTTCGAAAGTACGGACGAAGGGATTCATAGTCCCAGCCCGACAGGCCCTGAGATGCCCAGTTGTCGTAATCGGATCGGTTCCCCCGGATAGCAATCATGGAATTGATCGAGGATGAACCGCCCACCACCTTGCCCCGGGGTATATAAATATTCCGATTGTCCAGTTGTGTCTGGGGCTCCGTCCAATAGCGCCAGTTGAATTTTTGGCTCTTATAGAGAACCCGGATCCCTGCCGGCATCTGAACAAAGATGGATGACGCGGGAGCGCCCGCCTCTATCAGCAGTACCTTGACGCTGGGATCTTCACTCAGCCGAGAAGCGAGAACACACCCTGCCGAGCCGGCGCCGATAACAATGTAGTCGTATGTAGCGGTTTTCATAATCAGGAGATCACTCAACGCGAGCCGATGCCTTGAGCGCCATGCGCACGCGGCGAATGTGCTCGTCCGACTGTCCGAGCTCATCAATCGGTACTCGTGACGTTTCAGGAGACGCCAAGATGGCAAAAATAGACAACACTGCGCCCCCCATCATGAAATAGGCGGGTGATGAAGGGTTTCCGGTCAGCTTCGTCAGAGAAGCGCTGATTAAAGGAGCGGTGCCGCCAAATAGCACCATGGCCACGTTGTAGCCTACCGACATGGCGCTGTAGCGTGTGCGTGTCGGAAACAACTCCGTCATCATGCAGAACGGCGCGCTGCCATACATCCCCATCAATACCCCGACGCTAGCCATCGTGGCAATTACCACCTCTGGTGTCGAGCCCACGACGATCCGGAACAAAGGAAGCGCAACGACGAGGTATGCCAATGCCGCCGTAAAGGCGACGGGTCGTCGACCCACGCGGTCGGATAGCGCTGCAGCGAATGGGATCACAATCACTGAACCCAGAAAGGCCAGGCCGGACGCCGCTAGAGCTTGCCCGCTACTCAACCGTCCAGTTGACACGAGATAAGACGGGAGATACGCCAGGATCAAGTAGTAAGGGATGCCGTGTGAGATCGCTACGCCAAGACATTTGACAATGCTTCGCCAGTCGTCACGAAGGGCTTCGCGCAATGGTGCTTGTGCCGCGCCCTCGCGTTCCAAGTGCAACCGGAATGCCGGTGTTTCCTCGATGCGCAGCCGCAGCCAGAACGCACCCAACCCAATCGGACCAGCGATCAGGAAGGGCAATCGCCAGGCCCATGCCTCAACTGCCGTCTGACCAAAAATGCTGGTGATCGCCAGAACAAGACCGGATCCGCTCAACGCACCAATTCCAGCCGACATACCGAAGAACCCGATCACAACGCCACGCCGGCGTGTCGGGGCGTACTCGGCAAGGAATGCGAGTGCTCCACCTGCTTCGCCTCCCGCGGAAAATCCCTGAATCATGCGTAGGGCTACCAGCAGCAAAGGAGCGGCGATGCCAATCGCCTCGTATCCCGGTAGGACACCGACCAACCCCGTCGAAACGCTGATCAAACCAACGACAATCGCGAGCGTATCGCGCCGTCCAAGCCGGTCTCCCAGCGATCCAAAAAACAGAGCGCCGAGTGGTCGGGTAACGAATGCGACGGAGAATGCCGCGAAAGCCGCTATCAGGCTAACGATCGGGTCGCTGCTTGGGAAGAACACCTTCGCCAGGGTGGCGGAAAGATAGCCATACAACGAGTAGTCAAACCACTCCAGCATGTTTCCCACGGCGGCACCGGAGATCGGCTTGAGAACATCCCGGACCCGCTGGGGGGTGGGGGTCGAACCTCTTCGGGGATGATGTTGCATTGATTTTGTCTCCACTTCTATAAGCAATGTTTGAAAAACCGAAGCGCGCTTACTCTTATTTGTGGTAAATATTAGGTAGCCTACCTATTACAATCAAATAGGCGTTTACCCTCCCATCAACGAAGTCAGGTGGCTGATTTTGAGCCGCAAATGACACTTTTACGCTTTATCTTGACAGACCATCGTGGCGACCTACGCTCTATGTAATCGATTGCATCGTGGAATGGGCTATGCGCCGATGCGAACGAGTGTTGAAAGACCTGCTTTTTTCTTGCGGTGGCCCCCCTAACTAAAGTCGATCACCCCGGAGGTAGCTATGTCACTGATGGCAGCGGTACGCGAGGCGTTCAATCAATGGGAGCGCTTTCGATTCATGTCGATGTTCGAGTACCTCAGTGCCGAGTTAGGGGAGAGCTGGAGCCTATTTATTTGATTTGTAGGCTGCCAAAGCGAGGTCGCTTCGGCTTTCTCGCTTGCCTTCTTGCACCGGCTTCACTGTCCCCCCGCGCCTCTTTAACAACGCGTCGTGAGGCTGCCCCCTTGGTCAGCGAGTGGTGGCGATCGCGCACTTCTAACCCCACGTCCATGCGGGTGTTTTTTCACGCCTATGCATAGGTAAGAACCGAAGCCCTGCGATCCCGACCTTACGGAAGGTCCCGGCGTCAAAGGTGGCCTCCAGCAGGTCCCAAGCGGGCCTCCGGCCGCGCCTCACTCGGTACCGACCTCTGTCGTCAGCCAGCCCGGCCGGACCGCATATCTACCCTGGGACGAGCTATAACAACCAGAAGGCAAACAGTCCTCGCGCATACCCAGTGGGTCACCGGCGGCATATCTTGACCACTGAAATCGGCGGTCGCCCGCCTTCAGGCCAACTGGGCTCCCCCAGTCTAGCCACGCCCTCCTCTCCCACCCCTGGTCCCGCTCGAGATTTGTGACGCGAGGTCAATCCTCTGCACCGATTAGGGTAAACCCCTTTTGCATATAGTAGGTAGGCTACCTAATATGTACTCACAATTTCCCATCGGAGACATATTCATGACCGCCCCCCAAACCCCCACGCAGTCGACTGGCTGCCCGTTTCACGCGGCCTCACCTGCGCAGTCCACGTGTCCGATGCACGCTGGCGGGGACAGCGGCATCCCCGACTTTCCGCCCGAACGGGTCGATCCTTTGTCGCCGCCGCCGGTGTACTTCCAGATGCAGCAAGGAAGCGGCTTGGGGCAAGCTAGGCTCTGGGACGGAAAGATCGCCTGGCTGATTACGCGCTATGACGACGTCCGCTCGGTCCTGTCTGACCCTCGCTTTAGTTCTGACATTACGAATCCCGGCTATCCCACTGTCAGTGCTGCAATGAAAGTTGCCCGGGGTAGTAACCGGACCTTCATCACCATGGATGCACCCAAGCATGCAGAGCATCGGCGCATGCTGACAGGTGAATTCTCGATCCGCAAAATCGAGGCCCTTCGCCCGCGGATTCAGGCGATCGTAGACAAGCTGCTGGACGACTTCGCAACAAAGCCTCAACCCTCCGACCTGGTTAGCGCCTTTACGTTGGCTACGCCGGCATTGGCGATCTCAGAGTTGCTTGGCGTTCCGTACGAAGACCATGACTTCTTTCAGGAACTGGCGATGGTCCTGACGTCGAGTAGTGCGACGCTTGAGGAGGCCATCGCCGCAAATCATGAGTTGTGCGAGGTGTACCTGAAGGGCCTGGTGGCGAAGAGATCGGAGAACCCCGGGGAAGATATCCTCAGCCGCCTCATCGTCAATCACGTACGAAAGGGCGATATCACCGAAACGGACGTTGTTTCCCTTGCAAGGCTCTTGCTGATTGCCGGCCACGAGACCACGGCGAATACGACCGCAATGGGAGTGCTTTTCCTCCTGCAACGACCGGATATCTGGAATGAGCTTCGACAAGACACAAGCCTCGTTCCAAATGCGGTGGAAGAAATTCTGCGCTATCTGGATGTCACACATTCAGGAAAGCGTCGTGTCGCGACCGAGGACATTGTCGTGAACGGACAAATGATCCAGGCGGGCGACCCCGTTGTAGTGCTGAGTGTCTCGGCCAATCGCGACAGCTCGAAATTTGAAGATCCGAATGTGTTCGACCTTCGCCGAGATTCAAGGACGCAGGTCTCGTTCGGATACGGCCCGCATCAGTGCATCGGTCAACCCCTCGCACGGCTCGAAATGCAGATCATGTTCACCGCCTTGCTGGAGCGGTTTCCGAACCTCGAGCTTGCTGTTCCCGTGGAAAGCCTTGAGTTCAAGGGCGATTCACTCATGTATGGCGTCAAGGAACTCCCTGTTCGCTGGTAATCCCGACTTAAATGAGAAGCATCATGAAAATCACAATCTACCCCGAAAAGTGCTGCGGTTCTGGTCAATGTGTCGTCAACGCGCCGGATCTGTTCGACCAAAAGGACAATGGCATCGTCATTCTCTTGAACGCAGAGCCGTCGGCTGACCAATTCGAATCAGCACGCCTGGCGGCTGGCATCTGCCCAGCGCTCGCCATCGAGATTCACGAGGATCAGTGATGAACTCCCCCGAGCACATCGTCGTTGTCGGCGCCTCGGCCGCCGGCATCACGGCAGCACGAGCGCTGCGCGCACAGGGCTGGGGAGGGCGGCTCACGCTGATTGGAAAGGAAGGCGGCATGCCCTATGACCGCCCTCCTCTTTCAAAGCGGCTGATGGCAGGAGAATGTCCGGTAGAGGCGCTCAACCTTGTGTCCGAAGACGGCATGAAGGCGCTGAACCTGCACTACCTGGACGGGACATCGGCCACCGGCCTCGATACGGACGCCAGTTCACTGCAACTCAGCAACGGCTCCACACTTCAATATGATCGCTTGCTGATCGCCACGGGCGCGGACGCTCGAGTGATTCCCAACCTCAGCCAGGCGGCGAACTGCTACAGCCTGCGCAACTTAAACGACGCGCTGGCGATTCGGGAACATCTGACTGCCGGAAAGCGGGCACTAGTAGTCGGCGCGGGCTTCATCGGCACAGAGTTAGCGGCGATTGCAAAGACCAGCGGCTGTGAGGTGACCGTCATCGACAAGTCGAAAGTTCCTCTCGGGGCGCGAGTCGGGGATATCGTTGGGAAGCGGATCGAAAAACTCCATGAAGCCAACGGCGTGGTTTTCCACAACGACTGCGAACTCAGGGAGGTGAAATGGCGTGACCGCACCATTACCGAAGTCCGCTTGGACACTGGGGTTGTGATTGCTTGCGACGTAATTGTTGTGGCTATCGGCGCAGTTCCCAGCGTGCAGTGGTGCAGCGGATTAAACATCCGCAGCGGCGTAGTCTGCAATGAATACTGTGAAGCAGCCCCGAACGTATATGCCGCCGGCGATGCTGCAGAGTGGTTTCACAAAGGCTACGGCGAGCACATGCGTATTGAACACCGGACGAATGCAAGCGAACAGGCGATGGCCGCGGCAAAGAACATGCTCGGCTCTCGCGTTGAATACGCTCCGCTGCCGTTCTTCTGGTCGGATCAGTACCAGGTCCAAATCCACAGCTACGGACGCATCGGCCCTCAATACACCGTTGAAGTTGTCGAAGGGGATCAACTGAAAGACGACTCCTGCATCTTTCGCTACTACCAGGGAGACGTTTTGATGGGCGTTCTTAGTTGGAACGCCAGTAGAAAAGCGCGTGAGCACATCAAGCTGTTGAAGGAGGAGTGGACGAAGAGCCACGCTCCAGCTGCGGTAGCAGGTTAAGGCTGTATTTCATAATAAAAGAGGAGACAACATGACAAAACCCGCTTCGGCTATCCGCAGAGCAGTCCTACTCTGCTCCCTGGCCCTGCCCTCCATCCTGTACGCCCAGCAATCTGGCCCGTTGCCGGTCCGGCTCTTTGTTGGCTACGGACCGGGCGGTGGCACCGACGTAGTTGCACGCGCAGTTGGCGAAGAGCTGGCAAAAATCTGGAATCGGCCCGTAATCGTCGAAAATCGGCCAGGCGCAAACGGGGCGATCGCCAGCAAGGCTGTCGCGCGAGCTGAACCGGACGGTTCGATCCTTCTGGTCATGCCCCCGTCCACGTTGATCATCGACGCAAACTTGCGCCCCACTGTTGCTGTCGATCCCACCAAGGAACTCACCCTTGTGAGCGGGCTAGCCGCAACCCCACTCGTTGTGGTGACCCCGGCTTCCGCGCCATACAACAACCTCGCTGACCTCATTAAGGCAGCTCGTGCGGCCAACGGGAAGTTCACGTACGGATGGGCCAACTTGGGCATGCGTGTCGGTATGGAGGAGTTCGCGCAAAAGACCGGGGTAAAGATGACCCCAGTCGGCTACAAGAGTGCTGGGCAAAGTGTCCCCGCTATCGTTTCAGGCGAGATCGATATGCTCATGATCGATATGGCACCGATCGCGCAACTCGTTAAGGCTGGAAAAGTGAAGGCCTTTGCCGTGTCGACGCCAGAACGCTCGCCTATGCTGCCAAACGTCCCTACATTCAAGGAAGCGGGGATTGACGTCCAGCTTACGGGAACCATCGCCCTGTATGCGCCTGCCAAGATGCCCCAGAACGCAATCAAAAAAATGCAGAGCGATGTCGCTACGATTTTGAAGAACGGCGAGCTTCGCACGCGGATGCAAGGCACTGGAATGGAAGTCATTACGCAGTCCCCGGAGGATTTCGAGGGCTACCTTAAGCAGCGCAAGAAGAGCATTGATGCAGTAATTAAGGTCGGTGATTTTAAGCTCGAATAGATCGACCTCCGTCACAAGCACAGAATTTCGTAGCTAACCTCTTAGTCATTGGAGTACACGCTGTGTATCCAGAATTATCCCTTTACATCAATGGCGAATTTCTCGGCATTGAAGGCCGGCGACACCAGGACGTAGTCAATCCTGCGACGGAGGAGGTCGTTGGGCGACTGCCGCTCGCCACCCGCGAGGACCTCGACACCGCCGTCGAGGCGGCTCATCGAGCTTTCCTGACGTGGCGCGACTCATCGCCTTTGGAACGCAGTGCAATCTTGCGTAAAGTTGCGGAGCTCGCCCGTCAAAGGGCGCCGGAAATCGGCCGCAACATGACCATTGACCAGGGGAAGCCTCTGCACGAAGCCGTGGGCGAAGTAACGGTTTGTGCAGAGCATGCGGACTGGCATGCAGAAGAGGCTCGGCGGATCTACGGCCGCGTGATCCCCAGCCGCAACCCTAACGTCCGCCAGCTCGTGCTACGTCAGCCGGTCGGAGTCTGCGCAGCCTTCACCCCTTGGAATTTTCCCTTCAATCAGGCGATCCGGAAAATCTCTGCCGCGCTTGGCGCAGGCTGTACGATCATTCTGAAGGGACCAGAAGAGACACCGAGTGCCGTGCTGGCGATCGCTCAACTGTTCCATGATGCGGGCCTTCCTCCTGGTTGCTTAAACATTGTATTTGGCGTCCCGGCGGAGGTGTCAGCACACCTCATTGCATCTCCGCTGGTCCAGAAGATCTCCTTTACGGGGTCCACTGCTGTTGGCAAACAACTAGCAGCTCTAGCAGGATCCCATATGAAGCGAATCACTATGGAGCTTGGTGGTCACTCCCCTGCAATCGTCTTCGACGATGCGGATGTCCATACCGCCGCCGAGATGCTTGCAAACTACAAGCTGCGAAACGCTGGTCAGGTATGCGTCTCGCCCTCCCGCTTCTTCGTCCAGCGCGGGGCTTACGATAGGTTCCTCAGGCGTTTTACGGACGTCATTGGCGCAGTGCGGGTCGGCAACGGTATAGACAGCTCGACACAGATGGGACCGCTCGCAAACCAACGCCGTGTTGCTGCAATGGAAGGGTTGATTGCCGACTCCAAAGCGCGCGGCGGAAAGGTTGTCGTGGGAGGGACCAGGTGCAGCGACACAGGACATTTCTTCGCGCCCAGCGTCGTTATAGACATTTCAGACGACTCCATGCTCATGACTTGCGAGCCATTCGGCCCTGTCGCCCCGGTTGTAGCGTTCGACGATCTGGATGAGGTGCTGGCACGGGCGAACAAACTGACTTACGGCCTGTCGTCTTACGTGTTTACCGAGTCAGCGAAGACAGCGCATGCTGTCTCTACCCGCCTTGAGGCCGGCATGGTCAACATCAACCACTTTGGAAGCGCTCTCGCCGAAACACCGTTTGGAGGCATTAAAGATAGCGGTATCGGGAGTGAGGGTGGGACCGAGACGTTCGACGGCTATCTCGTCACGAAATTTGTAACTCAAGTGTAGATCGGGGGCCGCAAAGGGCGATACGTCGCCCTTTCCCCCGAAGCTACGTTCCCAGTCAGGTTTTGGCGCCTAAGTGAGTGTTAGGCGCCTTTTTTATTAGCGTATAGGTCGCGGCAGTGCGCCCCATATTGGGCGATGCGGTTGCTCTCGGCGACTCTGACAACTCCCTGCATGGCTCCGCAGTTGCAGCGCAAGCGCGGCCGGCTAGCGATAAGCCTTCTCGAATCGTGTCGTCTTCCAGGAAGATTTCGTTGGTATTACTCGTGGTCCAGCCACGGTTCTCTTTTGAACATCTTATCGATGATGGGGAACATCGCGATCACCGTCTGCAACTCCTCGGGCGTCAATCCCTCCATGCGCTTGCCCAGTGCCGCCGTCCGCTGTGCGGCCAATTTGCCGGCCACAGCCCGGCCTTCATCAGTAATCTGAATCATGTTGTTGTACGAGCCGACGGGTGCGGAGCGCGCGATTAACTCGGCGTCGACCATCCGCCCGACAATCTGCGTCATCGTAGGCAATCTGACGCCTTCATTCCTGGCCAGATCGCTAACTCGCATCGGCCCTCTTACGAGCAATGCACTAAGAACAGCGCTCTGCGCGGGGGGCACGTGCGCCGCTCTCATTTCCCGCCGCAGCGCTACAACGATCCGCATCAAGCGGGGTCTAAGTTCGTCCGCAAGCATTTCAACCGTAGGTTCTGTCATGTCTACAAAAAGGGGGCAATCACTGAGCAGATGATATAACGATTCAGTGAAGAATGATCGCGCGAAGTACCTGGAGGCACCGAGTCGATATGGTCCGACTGGTGAGGGTAGCGACCACGCAGACAGCGGCGGCGCGTGAAGGGGTTCTGTGCCTGTGGCCGGGTAGCAACTCAAGGCCGGGCCTTGTCGCGTTCGTTCGCGATGGCCGGAGCACCAATCTTGATGGAGAGGGATGACGAGACGAGGCGCTGGCTGGCGCTCTCGTCTCAAGGCGTCGACGCTTGATCCGCCGACGCGCGGAGCTTGCTAACTCAGCTTGACCAGGTCCTTCTTGTACGTCTTCGCCTTGTTAATGTAGTCGTCAGCGTTCTTCTCGATCGCAGCTTTGACTTCCTCCGTTAGTTCACGTACCTGCTTTGCAGGTGTGCCCATGACCAAGCCTCCTGCCGGGAAGTTCTTGCGCTCGCCGATCAAGGATCCGGCCCCCACGAGGCATTGTTGTCCGAGTTCGGATCCATTCAGGATCACAGCCTGAATGCCGACCAGACTACGTGCTCCGACCTTGCAACCGTGAAGCATCGCCTGGTGTCCAATGGAGACCATCTCGCCTACCTCGACGGGAAAGCCAGGATCGGTGTGCAACACAGCCCCCTCCTGGACGTTCACGCCTCGCCTAATCGTGATCTTTTCATTGTCGCCGCGGATCACAGCGCCGGGCCAGATGGACACGTCTTCGGCGATTTCCACGTCGCCGATGATTACCGCATGCTCGGATACATACGAGCTCGGATGAATTGTCGGTTCTTTCTCTCCAATTCGATAGATCGCCACAAAATGCTCCTCTTATCTTGATGTGACTAACTTTTCGCCGACCGCGTTACTTGCAGGAGGCGAAACACTACTGCATGGGCCGCTCTCGCAGCCCGTGCCGACTTCGACGCCGTTTCTTGCCCTGCCGCTAGATAAATACTTGTTCCTCTGGTTGGACTGCCGGCTCGATTGCATCATCCAGTACCTCGATCCAGTGCTTTACTGGCGTGGGCGTTCCACTTTGCAAATGCTGGATGCAACCGATGTTCGCGGACACGATGCAGTCAGGTTGCTTCTCGCTCAGATGCTCGATCTTGCGGTCTCTGAGCTGGAGTGAAATTTCGGGCTGCAGAACGGAGTAGGTGCCGGCTGAGCCGCAACAAAGGTGACTCTCCACGCTGGCACGATGAACGGAAAAGCCCAACTGTCCCAGATGCTCCTCCACCACTCCCCGCAGCTTCTGGCCGTGTTGCAGCGTGCACGGCGGATGGAACGCCAAGGCCGGCTTGTCGCACGCTTTGACTTTGCCGCGCAGTCTTGGCAGAAGTTCAGGAAGCAATTCGCTCAGGTCGCGGGTCAACTCGCTAACCCGAGCTGCCTTCTCGGCGTACTCCGCGTCATGCTTTAGCAAGTCGGCGTAGTCCTTCACGGTCGCGCCGCAGCCGGACGCGTTCATGACAATTGCCTCGACTTCACCGCTGGAAATCGCCGGCCACCAGGCGTCGATGTTTCTGCGCATATCATCGAGGCCGCCCTTGTGATCTCCGGTGTGCAGCCGGATCGCGCCACAGCAACCGGCTCGAGGAACACTTACAACCTGAAAGTCGGCTGCATCGAGTACCCGCGCGGTCGCAGAATTGATGTTCGGCATCATCGCCGGCTGCACACAACCTTCGAGCATGAGCACTTTCCTGGCGTGGCGGCGCGTTGGGCGCTGACCCGCAGGTCTGCTCGGCGTAAGCTTGTTGGCGAGCTTGGAAGGAAGTAGCGGCCGAACCATTCGGCCAATCTTCATGGCCGGCAAGAACAATGGCGAAGTTAGCCCCTCACGCAGCAGCCAACGCACCGCGCGGTCTTTTGGCGGACGAGGAATTCGCTCATCGACTAGCTTCCGCCCAATGTGAACTAGCTTGCCGTACTCGACACCGCTGGGACAGGTGCTTTCACAGTTCCGGCACGTCAAGCAGCGGTCTAGATTCTGTTGGGTGCTTGCTGTGACCTCTTCCCCCTCAAGCAACTGCTTCATCAAGTAGATGCGTCCCCGGGGTCCGTTACGTTCATCGCCCAGAAGCAGGTAAGTCGGACACGTTGCCGTACAAAAGCCGCAATGCACGCACTTGCGCAGAATCTCTTCGGCCTCCGCCCCTTCTGGAGTGTTGGCAAACTCATGACTTAGTTTTGTCTGCATATGGAGCCCCTTACAGGCCGGGGTAGAGTCGACCAACATTGAAGATGCCATCGGGATCAAACGCTTGCTTGAGATTGCGATGAATCTCGAAGAGCGCATCGCTCGGTGGCGTGAACACGCCGCTCCTATGATGCGGATCCCTGAACAGCGTGGCGTGACCACCAAGCGATGACGCCATTTCCCGAACGTCCTCGATGGGATCGTCGGTGTATAGCCATCTCAATGCACCACCCCATTCAATAAGCTGATTCGCGGCCAAGAAGGGTTGGGAGACTGCCGGAACGGAAACACGCCAGAGAGGCGCGTCGCTCTGTGAAAAGAAGTCGTGGCGGTGGTCGCGGACGGCATCCCACCAGGACAACGCTTCGTCTGGTTCCAGCTCAGTCCCGCCCAAACGCTTTCTGGCTTCCGTGACAGCAGAGGCTGCACCACTCAGTCGGAGGAACAGCTTTCCGTCGTGCCAGGCACTCGCATTGACTGGCAATGCTTGCCGAGTCAGCCCGTTTAAGAGAGACAACGCCCCTGCTTCGTCGCGTTCAATGAACAGGGTGATCCTCGATGAATGAATGGGCAGAACCTTCAGCGAGACCTCACAGATAACACCGAGTGTTCCCATTGAGCCCGCCAGGAGACGCGAAACGTCATAACCGGCAACGTTCTTCATCACTTGCCCGCCGAATGTCAGAAGCTCGCCTTTGCCGTTAATCATGGTCGCGCCGAGAACGAAGTCCCGAATGGACCCTACCCCGACGCGTGCTGGCCCGCTCAGACCTGCCGCGACCGCTCCTCCGACAGTACTTCCTTTAGCAAAGCGTGGCGGCTCAAAGGCAAGGTACTGATTGTGCTCGGCCAGCACGGCCTCAAGTTCTTCTAGCGGTGTGCCTGCACGAGCGGTGACAACCAGCTCAGACGGTTCATAGCTGCAAATTCCGCTGAGGCGCCGGACATCACACGGTTCACCCGACGGCTCTTCACCGTAGAAGCATTTCGTACCGCCGCCAACGATGTTGAGAGAGGTCTTCGTTTTTCTTGCATGCAGGACTGTCTCAATCAGATGAGACACTTCCGTGGGGATCGTCGTCATTCTAGAACCTCGGGATTTCTGGATGCGGCAGCATCCCACGCCGAACAGTCATGCGACCATATTCGGCACATCGATGCAGCGTCGGAATTACCTTCCCAGGATTCAAGAGCGATTGCGGATCGAATGCACGTTTCAGCGCAAACATTTGTTCTCGCTCTGCGCCTGAGAACTGAACGCACATTGAGTTCAGCTTCTCCACGCCCACACCGTGCTCTCCGGTCACCGTCCCGCCAAGCGTGACGCTTGTTTCCAGAATCTCAGCGCCGAATTGCTCCGCCTGGTGCAGTTCTTCGGGATTGTTGGCGTCGAAAAGGATCAGCGGATGTAGATTCCCGTCGCCGGCGTGGAACACGTTCACGCAGCGAAGCCCATAGCGCACCTCCATCTCGCTGATTGCTCGAAGGATCGCAGCGAGACTCTTGCGAGGAATCGTGGAATCCATGCACAGGTAATCCGGGCTCATGCGCCCCGTCGCGGGAAATGCATTCTTTCGCCCGCTCCAGAAACGAAGACGCTGCGCCTCGTCCTGACTTGCTTCAAGACGAGTGGCCCCGCTGGCGGTGAGGACGGCATTCATCTTCACAATCTCGTCCTCGACCTCCAACGCCGTCCCATCACTCTCGCACAATAGGATTGCGGCCGCGTCCAGGTCATAGCCAGCATGCACGAAGTCCTCTACGGCGGCGGTCATCGGCTTGTCCATCAGTTCCAGGCCGGCTGGGATGATGCCGGCCGCGATGACGTTGGCTACGGCGTCACCAGCGGCTTCGACGGTGTCGAAGCTTGCAACGATGCATCGCGCAAGTTCTGGCTTAGGAATTAACTTGACGGTGACTTCCAATGTCACTGCGAGCATCCCTTCACTGCCTACAACGACGCCGAGCAAATCGAGCCCAGGGACATCAAGGGCTTCCGATCCAAACTCTATCGCCTCGCCCTGAATGGTGTATCCCCGTACTTTCATTACGTTCTGCAACGTGAGTCCGTACTTGAGGCAATGGACGCCTCCGGAATTCTCGGCCACGTTTCCACCGATCGTGCAGGCAATCTGGCTGGACGGATCGGGGGCGTAGTACAGCCCATACGTAGCGGCTGCCTCACTGATTGCGGCGTTGCGTACACCGCATTGGACCACTGCGGTACAACTCACAGGATCTACCCTGACGATCCGGTTAAAACGAGCGAGCGAAAGGAGCACGCCCATCTCATGTGGGAGCGCACCGCCTGACAATCCCGTGCCTGCGCCCCGAGCCACGACGGGCGCACCGAGCGTCTTGCACGTTCGCAGAATGGCAACAACCTGCTCTTCTGTTTCGGGAAGCACCACGACGAGCGGCTGCGCCCGATAGGCCGTAAGGCCATCGCATTCAAATGGCTGGGTGTCCTCGCGCTGCGACAGGATAAGGTCCCTAGGCAGCACGCCTTCTAGCGCGGAAACCACTTCCGCACGCCGGGCTTCCCTCCGCTCAGCGTCAGTAGGATGTGCCAACCAGCCGTCACGCGTCGCATTCATGACTTTGCCCTCCTGGTGCGATGAAGCTGCGTCGTGCTGTGCCGGTCTATTGGATAATCAGTGCGGAGCGACGGCGCGACCGTAGCGAGCCGGCGAACCGCGCAATCAGCCTGGACGGATGCTGCAGCTCCAAGGCGGAGCGTTGCTTCCGGGCGCTGAGGCTCAAACGTTGAGCGATGAATGCGATGCATTGTGTGGGGAGGTTCTAATACACTTCTGTCAAAGGCGTCGACGAGACGCCATGACTTGACTGTAGACAATCACGCGATATAGCAGGTTGAGAGTTATTTGCGGTTGAGTTGCAGAAAACTTGATTGCCGTGTTTGGGCCGCTCAACTTAGCGAGTCGGTGAGCCACTCCATAAAGGCGGCGCACTCCCATCTCTCCAGGGCCCCAGGTTCCCAGCATAAGTAGTGCGCCATCGGTGAAGGCACGGATCGATCCGATATGCGGATGAGTCGCCCCCCCTCTAGCCATGACTGCGCCATACGGGTCCTCACTAGTGCCACGCCGAACCCGCACGCGGCTGCGTCATAGAGAAGCCCTAGATCGTTGAATTGAGCGCCCACATGCGG
>NZ_BBQI01000030.1 GCF_001652915.1 Cupriavidus sp. D384 | reverse complement strand
CCCGCCATTTCGAAGCCTTCGAAGGGGCCGAACTCGTTGAGATAGGTAGGGCTGCAAGCCGGCGCCACCTCCTCCGAGAGAACGACGCGATGATCGACGTCCGCATATCCGCCGGCGCCGTACCGGATTTCCAAATCGGATGGCTCGGCTGTGACGTCCAGGAATGGGATGGAGACCTGCAAGATAAGGTCGATGTCCGGATACTTGTTGCGGAACAGTTCCAGTTTGGGCATCAGGAACTGCCTGGAGAAAGTTGGGGTCACCGCGACCCGCAGTCGCGTGGAAGAGGCTTTTCCATTTTTGACCGGCATCTGCTGTAGCGCAGCGAGGCCGCTTCGGACATTCGCCAGGTACGCTGCACCATGTGCAGAAAGCGTGAAGTCACTCCGCCCGAAGAGTTCAACACCGAGGTGAGATTCAAGCTGGCGGATTCGATGACTCACGGCGCTGGTTGTTACACACAACTCGTCGGCGGCACGTGTGGCGCTCCGAAGCCTTGCAACCGTCTCGAAGGTGACAAGACATTGAATGGGCGGGATGTGTTGCAGGGCCATATCTTCTCTCCGTTTGGTGGGCTACCCAGGGCGGATATGCCGCATGTCATCGCTTGAGGCCTAGGGAGCGGCCACACTTCTTGCTGCTCTGTCGCTCGAGCACCATGCCAACGCTGCAACGAGCAAGCGCCCCCAGATTGCTTGCTCAGGATCGACTCACTGGGTCCTCAGGCAAGGACGTACGTGACGCCCTGCAAGGGAAGACCACCAAGTAAGTCGCTCTCCAACCCACAGTGACCTCGCCGCGGGAAGGTCTCTTAGCGATCCGATCTCTTCGTCGACTCCTGCTCCAACCCATGGCCGCGACTGCGTTAACTGCTTGACATTATGCCGCACCAATCTAAACTTATGTAATCGATTGCACGCAGTGCTGTTTTCGCCTCATCACCGTACTGGCATTGGTTATTTACAGTCTCTGATGCAGGTTACCGTAACGTATGTAATCGATTACCACATCACACAGGAGGCAACAATGCAGGAACGTCGTCGTAAGTTTTACGGGTGGGGCTATGAGGGTGACACCGTCACGCCGGACGAAATCCGGGAGTTCGAGGCAGCGTGGACACGCTTGCTGGGTGTCGAGCACTTCGAAGCGACACCTTTTCCGACGCCCGAAGAAATTTCGCTGCGCAAACCTCGCGTACAGCTGCCCGCGTCGCTTCGCGAAATCTGCACAAGCGATCATTACGACCGCCTGTATCACACCTACGGCGCGGGCACCATGGATGTTGCGCGCGCAATGCGCCGGGAATTTTCCAACCCGCCGGACGTCATCGCCTACCCGCGCACTGAGCAGGACATCGTGGACCTGTTCGACTGGTGCGGGCGCCAGAACGTTGCTGCAGTTCCGTACGGCGGCGGCACCAGCGTCGTGGCCGGCGTGAATCCGCCCGAGCACGATCGTTACCGTGGCGTGGTGTCCATCGACATGAAGCACTTCAACAAAGTGCTGGAGGTAGACCAAACATCGCAGGCCGCGCGCATTCAAGCGGGCGTCCTTGGCCCGGAGCTGGAACGACAGCTCAAGCCCACCGGCCTGACCATGCGATTCTTCCTGCAAGCGTGGGAGTTCTCGTCACTGGGGGGTTGGATCGCAACGCGAGCAGCAGGCCACTTTGCGACCGCGTTCACTCAGATCGACGACCACGTCGAGAGCATGCGAGTGGTAACGCCCCAGGGTGCCATTGAATCCCGACGTTTCCCGGTATCGGGTTCGGGACCCAATCCGGATCGACTTTTCCTCGGCTCCGAAGGCGCACTGGGCATCATTACCGAGGCGTGGGTCAAGCTTCACCGCCGGCCGGTCTTCCGCAAGCAGGTGACCGTACGTTTCCGTGACTATGCGCGCGCTGTCGAGGCCACACGGGTACTGTCTCAATCTGGACTGAACCCTGCCAATGCCCGCCTTGTGGAACGCGAAGAAGCCTTGTACACGGGTTCGAGCGACGGCAGCTATGACATTCTCGTGCTGGGATTCGAGTCCGCCGACCACCCGGTCGAGGCACGCCTGAAGCGAGCACTGGAAATTTGCGCGGAGTGCGGCGGCGAATGGGACGATGATCCGGTCAGCGGAAACCAAGGTGGTGCGGACGCTGCGACATCGAGCTGGCGAAACAAGTTCCTGCGCGGCCCATACCTGCGCGAGTACGCCATTGCTCGCGGCGTCATGCGCGAGACCATGGAAACCGCGTGCACGTGGGACAAGTTCGCCGCTCTTCACGCGCACGTCAAGGCAGAAACGCATCGGGCCATTCGCGAAGTTACCGGCCGCCCGGGTTCGGTGACTTGCCGCTTTACCCACCTCTACCCTGATGGCCCTGCGCCATATTTCACGTGGTTTGCCTATGGCGATAAGGCTCGATTGCCCGAGCAGTTCCAAGCGATCAAACGCATTGGAGAGCAAGCCATGGTGGACGCAGGCGGTACGGTGACCCACCACCATGCGCTTGGTCGGGACCATCGCCCTTGGTACGACAAGGAACGGCCGGAGCTGTTCTGCACCGCGCTAAAGGCCGCCAAGCAGGCCTTTGATCCGCACCAGGTCTTGAACCCTGGCGTGCTGTTCGACCCGAGCTAATTAGTTAGAAACTCAAAAAAGAGGAGTAGGAGATATGGCAGGCCCCCTTGCAGGTATCAAGGTCCTAGACTTGAGCCGGATCCTTGCTGGACCCTGGAGCACGCAACTATTGTCCGACCTGGGCGCTGACGTGATGAAGGTTGAGCGTCCCGGCACCGGCGATGACACGCGAGCTTGGGGCCCGCCGTTCCTTACTCGTGAGGATGGCACGACGACGGAAGAGTCGGCGTACTTCCTTTGCGCCAATCGCGGGAAGCGTTCGATCACTCTGGATGTCAGCAGCAAGGTCGGTCAGGATTTGCTGCACGAGCTAGTCAAAGATTGCGACGTCTTCGTTGAGAACTACAAGTTCGGCGATATGCAACGTTACGGGTTGGACTTCAAGACCCTGAGTGAGATCAATCCTCGGCTCGTCTACTGCTCCATCACCGGCTTCGGGCAGACGGGCCCATACCGCAAGCGGGCTGGATACGATTTCGTGGTGCAAGCCATGGGCGGGCTGATGAGCATCACAGGCGAGCGCGACGGCGTCCCCGGTGGCGGCCCGCAAAAATGCGGGGTGCCCATATCGGACTTGATGACTGGCATGTATGCAAGCGTTGCAATTGTCAGCGCGCTATTTGAGCGAGTCGGCAGTGGCCGCGGGCAGTACATCGATATGAGCCTGCTGGATACGCAGGTGGCGTGGCTGGCAAACCAGGCCTCGAACTATTTGGTGGGCGGGAGCCACCCGCGTCGTTGGGGCAACGCGCACCCCAATCTCGCACCTTATCAGTCATTCCCTGCAAGCGATGGCTCTCTGATCGTAGCAGTCGGTAATGACCGGCAGTTCCGAGCCATGTGCGAAGCGCTGGGTTTAATCAATCTTCCGGATGATGACCGCTATCGACGCAATGCGGATCGTCTAAAGAACCGTGAAAGTCTTGTGGAGGTGCTCTCGGCTCGCTTTGAAGAAGAAGAGAGAGACACGTGGCTCAAACTGCTGGAATCGGTCGGCGTACCTTGTGGCCCGATCCAGAGCATTCCAGAAGCACTGGAGGATCCCCATATCCGGGCGCGTGAAATGGTTTTCTCTTTGCCCCACAGCAGCGGTGCAAGCGCGCCCCAGGTTGCGAACCCTATCAAGTTCTCTCGCAGCAGTATCGACTACCTTCGCGCGCCCCCAGCGCTGGGCGAACACACTGAAACCATCCTGAAAAATGAGCTCGGGAAGTCTGTGGAGCAAATTGAGGCAATGCGCCGCGATGGGACGATCTGACGTGTAATCCGCCCGACCACAGTGATCACCATAAAGATCACGTTCAAAGGAGACAGACATGCATCGATTGCTACGAATTGCGGGGGCATTAGCCGTTTGCGGAGTGACACTGACCATCGGTCTGGCCGCCGCCCACGCTAAGGAATGGCCGGTCCAGCCGATTCGGGTCGTTCTTCCATATCCCCCTGGCGGCGCCTCAGACGTGACCGCCAGGCTCCTAAGCGCTAAGCTTAGCCAGGCATGGGGAGAGTCTGTTGTTGTGGAGAACCGGCCTGGCGCAAACGGCATCATCGCTAATGAAGCCGTTGCGAAGGCGCAGCCTGACGGCTACACCGTGCTGATGGCCAACCTTGGGCCGAATGCCATCAACCCGGCCGTATACGGGAGACTTCCTTATGACACGCTGAAAGACTTTACGCCAGTTGTCTTGGTGACAAAGGTGCCGCTCATTATCGTCACGGCAGCAAATTCGCCGGTGAAGGACCTGCGCCAACTGGTCTCATTAGCAAAGGCCAAGCCAGGACAGATTACCTTTGGATCTGCAGGCAACGGTTCGGGCAGCCATCTGGCCGGGGAACTCCTTAGTACCATGGCTGGCGTCAAGATGAACCACGTTCCCTATAAGGGAGACGCGCCTTCGCTCACAGACGTGCTCGGTCAGCAGATCAATGTTGCCCTTCCCACCGCGCTTGCTGGAATGCCACATGTCAAGAGTGGAAAACTCAGGGCTCTTGCGGTCACGAGCAAGACTCGATTGCCGGCACTGCCCGATGTGCCGACGGTAGATGAAGCGCTCGGGATAAGCGGATACGAAGCCGTTTCTTGGGGTGGATTTATGGTGCCGACCGGGACCTCACCAGCCATCGTTGCTAAGATGAACAGCCAGTTCAACAAAGCCCTTCAGGATCCGGAGGTCCGCGACAAGCTGATGGCTCAAGGCGCGCAGATCGCAGGCGGCACCCCGGAAGCATTCGATGCGTTTCTGCGCACCGAAGTTACGAAATGGAAGCGCGTGGCTGATTCAGCAAAGGTCCGGCTCGACTAGCCCTCACCGGGAATGCCGGTCCGTCGTCGGGATACCCCCCGACGACGGAAACTGCCTGTGGACTACCAAGGTCGTTACAATGACGGCAGTCGGCCGATATCCCAGGCTGAAGATAACCGCTGATCCGATATGGTGAATGTCAAGCAAGTCGCCCTCCTCGCCGGCGTTTCCTCGGCAACAGTCTCCCGTGCACTGACATCGCCGGATCGGCTGCGACCTGACACGCTGGAGCGCGTGCAGAACGCCATCGCAAGCCTCAACTACGTCCCGTCTTCCTCGGCTCGGGACCTGCGTCAAGGGCGCACGCGATCGGTCGGCATCATTGCGCCGACACTGATGAACGAGCTTTACGCGAAAGCGGTCGATACCTTAGAGGCGCAGCTCGATCGGCTCGGATACACCGTTTTATTGACGTGCCACCGGGACGACAGTGAGACAGAACTACGCTGCGCGCGCGCGCTTTTGGAGCGCAGAGTCGACGGAATCGCCATTATCGGGTCACAGCATCACCCTGACGTCTTCTCGCTAATCCACAAGCATGCCATTCCGTATGTCCTAATGTGGGCCGTCGATCGTGAGGGTATGCATCCCACGGTGGGATATGACAATCGCTTGGCGATGCGCAGGTTGACGAGCTATTTGGTCAAACAGGGACATCGAAAGTTTGCCGTCCTCCCAGGGCCACTAGAGACTCAATTTCTCTCCTCTCAACGACTTCTGGGCATCCAAGACGTCCTCAGTGAGAACGGCATTTCGATACCCGACGACCGCATTCTCCCGACACCGTACGAAGCATCTGCCGTCCGGCAAGCGGTTCGGACCTGTCTCGAGCGTAATGACTCGCTGCCGCATCAGGAACAGCCGACTGCCCTGATATGCATCAATGACTTCGTTGCTGTGGCAGCGATCGCGGAGTGCCGCACATTGGGACTATCGGTTCCGAGCGACATCTCAGTTACAGGCTTCGGCGACTGGCAGATGGCGGAACTGATGACGCCCGCACTCACGACCGTACACTCGAATCCCGTTCTGATTGGCGAACTTACTTCTCGTAACCTGGTTGATCAGATTGAAGGCGGGTCCAAACGCATTCAGACCGAGTTCGAGCCTGACCTTGTAGTTCGCGAAAGTACGGCGCCGCCCCAATAGTTGGTGAGCCAAACTACGTTTTGTCGCTACGGACGGAACTCAGCCGTCGCTCTAGCTAGGCCCTCACCGGGCACAAAGCGGTCGAAGCATACGTTGTCCAGCTATTAAATGAAGCGTTGCAGACAACGTTCTGAGGGAATTCTTCAGTCATGCGGGGCGCCTAATGGATATCAGTCTCTGCTCCATCCTGATGTCCGCTTAGGGTGGGCCGGTAAGCGCCGGTCATGCCACTGACCTTTGATTGAGGCGTCAGGGTACCGCCGTTGCCAACTAAGTCGAACGTGTCCCAAAAAGCGGACACATTCGTCCCCTCCGGCGCGAGCCAGAAGCGTCACCGCACGAAAAGGGAGTTCGAACCTATTTCGGCCACCCCGCTTTGGCTGCCGCCGCATCCAGCGCACGAGAAAATCGCCCGATGTCTTCCGGCCGGAACTCGGCCAGAAACAGTTCTTTGACCGCCGCCTCGTAGATGCCCCACATCTTCTTGCGCAAGGCCTTACCTTGCCGTGTGACGGACACGAACGCGGCGCGGCCGTCTTCCTCTGACCGGATACGGGTCACCAGCTCTTCACGCTCCAGCCGGTCAATCAGGCGAGTCAGGTTGTACCGCTCGATGGCAAGCACATCGGCCAGCTCATGCATCCGGCGGCTTTCCTCCGGCCCGCTTTCAATCCCCCACAGCACGTCGTACCACGCGTAGACAGGCAGTCCAGCCTCGGCAAGACGCCGATCCACCTCACGTATCAAGGCCCGGTGCGACCGTACAAACGAAAACCACAAATCCGGCTTCTCAGTCGACATGGTATCTCCAATAGTTGCAGTTGCAATTATGCCGCAGAGCGCTCACAATGCCCAGACGATTGCAACTGCAATTTATTTGAAGCGCAATGGCCACGCCTATCCGACCGGGCCTGATGCGAACCGAAGCCCCGTCAATCCCATGGAGACAGAGATGAATGCCCCGGTGTTGCCGCTACACGTATTGCCGCTGGATGTGGACCCGCAGGAAACCCAGGAATGGATTGAGGCCCTGGCCGCCGTGACCGAAGTGGAAGGCCGCGAACGCGCCCACTACCTGATCGGCCGCCTGCATGAATCGGACGCGGCCCGACACGGGGATTTCCATGGCGCAATCACGACGCCCTACGTCAATACGATTGCCGAATCGGGCGAGCAGCCGTACCCAGGCGACACCTCGATCGAGCGCCGACTGGCCGCCATGGCGCGCTGGAATGCCATGGCGATGGTGTTGCGGGCGGGCAAGCACTCCAACGTCGGCGGGCATATCGCCACATATGGGTTCTCCGCTTTCTTCTGATGTCTACGGGTCGACCTTCGATTCTGTTGTTGAGGGTAAACCCCCCTTTGCGCCACATAGGTAGGCTACCTAACATTAGCCACCAATCGCCCTCGGAGATATTTCCATGACGGAGTCGCCTGCTCCCACCCCTTCCTCCAACCCATCTTCCGCGGTAGAAGGGCGCTGTCCTTTTGATGCGGCTGCGAACGAGCCGAAATCAGCGTGTCCTTTTCACGCTGAGGGCGACAGCGGCGGAATCCCAGATTTCCCCCCTAAGCGCGTAGATCCCTTGGCGCCGCCGCCGGTGTTCTTCCAGATGCAACAGAAGGGCGAATTGGCACAAGGTAAGCTTTGGGACGGAAAGATCGCTTGGCTTGTCACGCGTTATGACGATGTTCGCGCTGTCTTGTCGGACTCTCGCTTTAGCTCCGACGTCTCACATCCGGGATTTCCCTCTTCCAGCGCCGCAGTAAAGGTTGTTCGGAGTAGTAACCGGACCTTCATTACCATGGATGAACCCAAGCATTCAGAGCAACGGCGGATGCTGACCAGCGAATTCACGATCCGAAAGATCGAGAATCTGCGGCCGCGACTTCAGGCCATCGTGGACAAGCTCTTGGAAGATTTTGCGATGGGGCCGCAGCCTTCTGACCTGGTTAGCGCCTTTACATTGGCGACACCAGCATTGGCTATCTCAGAGTTGCTTGGTGTTCCATACGACGATCACGACTTCTTCCAAGAACAGGCGATGATCATGACGTCGAGCACCGCGACGAGGGAAGAGGCTAGCGCCGCGAATCAAGCGTTGTGCGAATACCTGCGTGAACTGGTGGCGAAGAGATCCGAAAGCCCCGGGGAGGACATCCTCAGTCGCCTTATCGTTAATCATGTACGGAAGGGCGATATCACTGAAACAGACGTGGTCTCGCTTGGAAGGCTTCTGCTGATTGCCGGGCACGAGACGACGGCAAATACGACGTCGATGGGGGTGCTCTTCCTACTTCAGAGGCCGGACATCTGGGAAGAGCTTCGCCAGAATCCAAGCCTCGTTCCAAACGCGGTGGAGGAGATGCTACGCTTCCTGGATGTCATACAGTCCGGGACGCGACGTGTCGCACTGGAGGACGTTGTCGTGAATGGGCAATTGATCCGAGCCGGTGATCCCGTTGTCGTGCTTAGTATTTCCGCAAATCGCGACCAGGAGCAGTTCAAAGATCCCCACGTCTTTGACCTCCGCCGTGATGCCCGGACACAGATCGCATTCGGATACGGCCCGCATCAGTGCATGGGACAAGTTCTCGCCAGAGTCGAAATGCAGATCATGTTCACCGCCCTACTGAAGCGCCTGCCGAATCTTCGGCTGGCCGTGCCCATCGAGAGCCTCGCGTTCAAGAGCGATTCGCTCATGTATGGTGTTAGGGCACTGCCCGTTAGCTGGTAAATCCACTACGGCGAATCACGATGAAAATCACAATCTATCCCGAAAAATGCTGCGGTTCCGGCCAATGCGTCGTCAATGCGCCGGATCTGTTCGACCAAAAGGATGACGGAATCGTCATTCTTTTGAATGCCGATCCGTCGGCCGATCAATACAAAATCTGCACGCTTGGCTGCTGGGATCTGTCCGGCGTTGGCAATCGAGATTCACGAGGCTCTCTGATGATTCCCCTAAGCAAATCGTAGTCATCGGGGCAACGGCCGCCGGCATCACGGCGGCACGAGCAGCCTGCGCGCGCGAGGCTGGGGCGGATGGTACTTCCATCGCAAAAGAGGGCGGCCTGCCCAACGGCCGCCCATCTCTTTCGAAGCGGTTGATGGCTGGCAAACGTTCAGTAGAGCTCCTCTAAATAGATCGCCTAGCGGGCATAAAATTTCATTCCGCAAATAACATCTGCCGAAACTTTAAATCTATTATAGAAAGATGACTCAAAGTCATAGGATTGGCTCCACCCAATTCTGTTCGAAATATCCGGTATAGATCTTTCCAGTCCTGCCAATTCGAACAGCGAACGCATAAGCCGCTGCGTGTTACATATTTCCGTGAAGCAATTGCCCTGGCTGAAGAGGGTCCGCCTGACTCTCGAGGATGTTGTCTGCAAACTATCCGCTATATCTGCAATATTCCAAGCTTCCTTTGGATTCATAAACACCGACAATGAAATTGCCTCCCAAAGCGGCCTGGAATCCCACAGATCGTGCATTGGTTGATCACGCACCACAGAATAACTAGTTACATCCAGATCGAAGCTGCAATGCGAGCTCTTAAAAATAGAGCCGCCCAAGAACAGACTCGCAGGAGAAAAAGCGGGGAGCTTCACGAACTTCCCCTCTTTAATTACGCGTGAATAGCCTTGTCGGATGATTATCTGCTCGCCACTCAACGAAGTCACTTTCATTGGAATTGGAAGAAAAATATCATGGATCCCGACTTGGCTTCGTGACTGAAGTTGCGTCTGCATCAATTACGCTACTATCCCGGTCCGATACTATGAGCAGCGCGAGGATGTACCACCGCGCTGCCGGAAACGATGAGGGTCACCCGCCATCGCAATTCATCGAGCACTTACTCTTCGCGGCGCCTTAGGCAGCCTTGTCAAGCTCGGGATGCATGGAGTCCGACATCTGCGCCAGATGATGCAGCGTATCTCCGAACACCGATTCCATTTGGGTAAGGCGTCTAAAATAGTGGCTGACGATATACTCATCCGTCATTCCAATCCCACCGTGCAATTGCACGGCCTGCTGGCCGACGAATCGCATCGACCCGCCCAACTGATATTTCGCTTGTGCCATGGCGCGACGTCTCTGGTTCGCCGGCGCGTTGACGTTGAGCGAGGCGTAGTAGCTCATAGACCTCGCGAGCTCTAGACTCATCTTCATATCTGCGACGCGGTGACGCAACGCTTGGAAGCTCGCGATAGCGACGCCGAACTGCTTGCGCGTCTTCATGTAATCCACCAGAGCCTCCAGGGTTACGTCCATCACGCCCACGGCCTCTGCACACGTCATTGCAATGCCAAGATCCACGGCATACGACAGGCAATCCTGGCCTTCGCGGGTGACTAGCGTGCCCGGCGCCTTCGACAACGTCAGCTCCGCGGCGCGCGAGCCGTCGACAGTTTGATAAGGGTGTACCAATACACCTGGGGCGGAGCGCTCCACAAGGAACGCTCCGAGAGTGTCAGCAATCATGGCGGGTACAATGTACGCAGCAGCATGATCGCCAACCGGCACGAGGCTCTTACTCCCAGTAAGCTCCCAACCTTCCGCCGTCTCGACTGCTCGCGTCTCGCACGTATCGATGCGATAACGATTCGCGCGCTCCTGCTGGGCCAGTACGACCAGACTTTCTCCAGAAGCGATCGTAGGCAGCCACGCCGCACGTACGCTTGCTTCGGCGTAGTTCGACAGCACTGCACCCGCAAGTAGAACTTGCGCCAGCGGTTCGAGTACGATGCCCCGCCCCAGTTCCTCCATAACCACCATAACGTCGACCGGCCCCATACCGACGCCGCCATACTCTTCTGGGACGTAAAGTCCAGTCAGCCCAAGCTCCGCAAGCTCCGAATACGCGTCCGGGGAAAATCCGCCGCTGCTCTCGGAACTGCGACGGTGCTCAAACGTATAGCTACGCTTTACCCACTTTCTTACTGCATCTCGCAGTTGGTCCTGGTCGTCAGTGAATTCGAAATCCATGCTCTACTCCTTTATCCGAGGACCACTTGCGAAACAATGTTACGCTGCACTTCATTGGAGCCACCGTAGATAGTGGTTTTCCGCAGATTAAAATATGTCGCGGCAAGCGGAGCGTTCCGTCGCTCTCCACCTGGGAACTCGCCATCCCACTCCGTCAACATAGCGTCTTGAATAAATGGGAGGCTATAGGGACCTGCAGCCAGCATCATCAATTCACTGTAGCGCTGTTGAATCTCACTGCCTCGGATTTTCAGTAGGCCTGCGATATCCAATGGATTCTTCCCGGATTTTTCTGCCGAGATAACGCGAAGAACCAGCATTTCGAGCGCGATAATATCTACCTCGAGCTTCGAAACCTCGTCTTTGAAACGAGGGTCGTCCATCATGCCTTCTGCAGCCGCGATTCGCTTCAGGCGTCGGAGCTCACGCTTGGCACGCCCGACTTCTGCAATGTTCGAGCGTTCGTGACTGAGAAGGTGTTTGGCATAGGTCCAGCCCTTATTTTCTTCGCCAATCAGGTTCTCAACGGGGACCTCAACATTGTCGAACCAGACCTCATTGACCTCGCACTCGCCGTCCAGCAGCTTAATGGGCCGAACCGTGACGCCAGGCGAACGCATGTCAATGAGCAGGAAACTGATCCCTGCCTGCGGCTTCCCTTCTGTATTGGTCCGGACGAGACAGAAAATCCACTCCCCGTACTGAGCCAACGTGGTCCAGATCTTTTGACCATTGACTATGTACTTGTCTCCCTTTCGCTCCGCTCGTGTCTTGAGCGAAGCCAGGTCGGAACCCGATCCCGGCTCGCTGTAACCCTGGCTCCACCAAACATCGCCCGTCACAATGCCGGGCAAGAAGCGCGCCTGTTGCTCAGCGTTACCAAATGCCATGATGACTGGTGCCACCATGACAGGCCCATAGGGCACGAGTCGCGGTGCTCCTGCCAACGCGCACTCTTCCTCGAATATGTGCCGCTGCACTGGTGTCCAGCCCGTGCCGCCGAACTCGACTGGCCACTTATACGTCAGCCAACCCTTTTTCCCCAGAATTTGGTGCCAACGCTGCATATCGGTGCGGGATAGCTGCAGTCCGTTGTGCACCTTGTGCGAGATCTCCTTCGGCAAATGGGCGTCGATCCACGCATGTACCTCTTTTCTAAATTCCTGCTCTTCTTCTGTGAAATTCAGATCCATTTCTCAGTCCCCTACTGTGTTAGTTAGTCCTAGCGGCCCACGAAAACGGGAGCGCGACGCTCCTTGGCCGCCAACGCCCCTTCCCGGGCGTCTTCACTCCTGGCCAGCATCTGAGCTTGGTACTGGGCGCTATAGCCTGCCTCAACCAGTCCTACCGGAATCGAGTGTCTCGCCGCCTGTTTGAGGAAACGCAGTACCAGCGGCGCTGCGCTCGCAATCTGACGCGCTGTCACTAGAGCTGCCTCTGTTTCGCTTCCTGGTTCACAGAGTTCGTTTACGAATCCGACTTCATAGGCCCGTTGGGCGGATACCGGGCGCCCGGTCAACATGAGCTCCATCGCGATCTTGTGGGGAATCCGACCGACCAGCGAGCTAATCAAGCCGGCTGCCATGCCTAGGCGACCTTCGGGATAAACGAAGGTCGTTGCCGAAGTCGCTACACAAAGATCGCAGAATGCAAGCATCGATACGCCCGCCGCTATCACGGGGCCATTAACCGCTGCAATAACCGGCTTTCCAATGTCAAATGCGACATTGGGAATGGCATGCCAAAAGGAATCCGGTGGATCGTTCGTGTCGAGGCCTGCCGTAAACACCGACCCCTCTGCACGTAGCAGGGCAACGCGATCCTCTGAGCCCGCGAAGTCTTGCCACGCGTCGTGCAACGCGTCGCACATTTCCGAGTTCAGCGCGTTTCTCTTATCCGGCCGATTCATCGTAATGACCCGGACGAAATTTTCTGATTCGATTTTTATCAACTCGGCCATGGCGTTCTTAACGCTTCTTGTTCAGGAAGGATTTGAAGATTTCCTGAGTGGCTTCGGTATTCAAGAGTTCGGCGAACATCTTCACTTCCAGGTCGAGCGCAGAACCCACAGCGGCACGATTCTCGTGGTTCAACATCCGCTTTGTCGCGCGTACCGAAGCCTTGGGAAGCTTTGCCAGTTCGGCAGCCGTTTCGCGCGCCCGTGCAAGGGCTTCCCCGTCCTGCGTCAGCGACGTCAGAAGCCCGGCATCGAAAGCTTCTTCTGCATCAAAGAACTTTCCAAGCATCAACCACTCACGTGCCTTCCGGACACCTACCAGCGATTCGAGCAGGTAGCTGGATGCGCCCTCGGGGCACAGACCCAGCGATACGAACGGCATGCGGAAGCGCGCATCTTGGGATGCGTAGGCAAAATCGACGTGTTGCAGCATCGTGGCGCCGATTCCAATCGCCAGTCCCTCGACTGCTGCGATTAGCGGCACATCGATCGCGGCCATCTTCCGGAGAAGCGTGACAGCAGGGGAATCTTCATTACCCCGCCGGGTCTGGAAATCATTGATATCGGCACCGACAGTGAAGTGTCCGCCCGCACCATGCACGATGACTGCGGCACATTCCTTGTCCGCGTTGGCCTCATCCAGAAGACGGGTCAGTTCCTGGTACATCGCGGCGCTGATCGCATTGCGCTTTTCTGGACGCGCAATGCAAATCTCCAGGACGTTTCCGACATTATTAGCTTGGATGCTCATGATTGCTCCTGAAGTGTCTTTTTTGACGTTTGGCAACTAATCACCCCACGTTCTTCGAGACCGGCGATGTGGTCCGCGGAAAGTTCTAGCAAGTCGGAAAGCACGTCTTCTGTGTGCTGACCGAGTTTCGCGGGCGCCCGAACGTAGTGCACCGGCGTTTTACTGAATTTGATGGGATTGGCGATGCCCCGTACCGAGCCGATACCTTTGTCAACCGGCACGTCGATCGCCATCTGACGGTGGATGACCTGTGGGTGAGCAAAGGCTTCCTTGTAGGTATTGATACGACCGTGCGGGATATCCGCTGCGGAGAACGCGGCAAGCCAATGCTCGGTTTGGCGCGCCGCAAGAACCGACGACACCTGCGCAATTAGCGCCTCTCGATTCCGAATGCGTCCGGATGCGGAATAGAACGTCGAATCCCGGGCCAGTTCTTTGGCGTCGATCGCTTGGCAAAAGCGTTGCCACTGGGAATCGTTCCCCACAGCAACTACCACCTTACCGTCTGCCGTATCAAAGACTTGATACGGTACGAGAGACGGATGCGCGTTCCCCCACCGGTGCGGTTCGGCGCCATTGATCAGGCACGACAATCCCTGATTCGACGACAAGCCAACCAGACAATCGAGCAGTGCCAAATCGATGTGCTGACCTTCTCCCGTGACATTCCTGTGGTTCAACGCGGCGAGGATCGCGACCGTCGCATACAGTCCCGTCGTCAGATCAGCAATGGCGATCCCGACCTTCTGTGGCCCACCACCAGGCTCGTCATCACGCTCGCCCGTTATGCTCATCAGCCCGCTTTCCCCCTGGAAAACGAAGTCGTAGCCGGGGCGGTCAGCGTACGGCCCGGATTGGCCGTACCCGGTGATAGAGCAATAGATCAGGCGCGGATTGATCTTTTTCAGACTGTCGTAGTCAAGCCCTCGACGAGCCAGATCACCAACCTTAAAGTTCTCTACAAAGATGTCGCACTCAAGAACGAGCTTACGGATCAGATCCGCACCGTCTGGGTTGGCGATGTCCACGCCAACCGATCGTTTGTTCCGATTTGCGGAAGCGAAGTAGGTGGAATCCTCAAGCACTTCCGCTTCACTCGTCATCGCATACGGCGGCCCCCACTGCCGCGTATCATCCCCTCGCGATGGGTGCTCAATCTTGATGACATCGGCTCCCATGTCGCCCAGCATCTGGGTACACCATGGCCCTGCGAGCACTCGCGTCATATCCAATACGCGAATGTTCCCTAGAGCTTGTTTCTGCATAAGAGACATCCCGTCATCCCTCGTTCATTTGGATAGATTTGTACTCGAGGAACTCATCCAAACCGACGTGACCCGCCTCCCGGCCAACACCGCTTTGTTTGAAGCCGCCGAAGGGCGCTACGGGGTTGAATCGGGCGCCGTTAATATCGACCTGTCCTGCACGAATCTTCTTAGCGGCGTCGAGTGCGAGGTCAGGATCGCCCCAAACGGCCGCCGCCAGGCCATACACCGTTGCGTTGGCGATGCGGATGCCGTCGTCGATTTCGTCGTAGGGAATCACGCAGAGCACGGGGCCAAACACCTCTTCCTTGGCCAGATAGTTATGTTGATCTGTGAGAAACACCTTCGGGCTGACGAAGAATCCTGCAGGCGGAACATCCTGGCCTGACGCGATGAGCGTGGCGCCCTCCGCTACCCCTTTTTCCGCTAGTTCCTGCACGCGGTCACGCTGCTTGCCAGAAATGAGCGGGCCGATCCGATGGCCTTCGACGAGGCTGGATCCGACAGAGAACTTGGCGAGTTCTTGCTTCACCAGGGCTTCGACGGCCGACACATCACGCGAGTGAACAATCAACCTGGTCAGCGCGCTGCAAGTCTGACCGTTGTTGAGGAAGCAGGAAGCGAGCGTTCCCTTGACGGCCACAGTCAGGTCCGCACCCGGCAATACCAAGGAAGGCGACTTGCCGCCCAATTCCAGCGTCACCTTCTTAATGGTCGACGCGGCCAAGCAAGACACTGCACGACCCGCTTCCGTGGATCCTGTGAAGCTAACCATGTCCACGCCGTCAGCTCGCGCCAACGCTGCGCCCACTACCGCACCCAAGCCGTTCACAACGTTCACCACGCCCGAAGGAAAGCCTGCGTCATTGATGGCATCGCAGATAAGGCGCGTTGTTCGGGGCGTCAATTCACTTGGTTTGAGCACGACTGTGTTCCCGGCCAGAAGCGCGGGCACCACCTTCAGAATGATCTGATGAAGCGGGAAATTCCATGGCGTGATACATGCCACGACGCCGAATGGCTCCCGGACGATGACAGATGGGCCCGTTCGCGATTGCCATGGAAATCCTTCCGCCAGCTTTACGAAGTTCCCAATGTTCCGAATGGGCGAGTCGACTTGAACGATGCGTGAGATCTTCAAGGGCGTGCCAACCTCAGCCGCGATAGCATCGGCCAACGACTCCTGCCGATTTGTGAGTTGGTCTTTTAGGCGATTAAGAATTGCGCATTTGTCCGACACGGATGTTGCGGACCAGCTGGCCAATGCGTTCTGCGCGGCACCCAAGGCGAGACCGACGTCCTCCTCGGTACCTGGAAGAATTTGGGCCGATACCAGGCCAGTATTCGGGTCCTCTACGTCGATGAGCTGTGTGCCAGAAGCACGGCGCCACGATCCCCCGATGTATTGCTGATCGAAGATCTCCGGCATCACGACTGCACCTCTGAAATCTCTTCGACTTTCTCGGGGCTACCGGACCATCCCCACGCCAACGAGGTTCGGGATACACCAAGTAGGACGCCATTCAGCGCGCTCGGATGGATCCAGAGGCCGTCCTGCTCGGGCTTGCCCGTGTCGGTCCTTCGGGTCCACTTTGCGTTGCGCGATTCGAGTCGCCTGATTACGTCCGCCAAATCATGCGTTTCGATGTAGCACATGTAAAGTGCGTCACCTCGCTTGCCCGAAAACCTGCCCATGGCAAAGGCGGGATCATGCGCTTCAGCCAATTCGATGCGATCGAGACGATCCGGCGCGAACATCAGCAGCGTGCCTTCATAGCCAAATCGCGCGAACGTGATGTCTACTGCCTTGTCGCGCTGCAGGCCCAGTTTTCGCGCGTAGCAATCCGCGACTTCTCGCCAGTCGGTGCTGAGAACCATGGTGAGCTCGTACAGAAACGACACAGGACCATTCGCTCGAACCCGCGCTGCCGCTTCGCTGACAACGAGTGGCATGCCATAGAGGCCGCCCGCGTTCAAATAGAGACGGCCGTCGGCTTCAGCAAATCGGATACCTTGCTCGGCAAGGAACCTCTGGCATTCAGCCAGGCTAGCTGTCGAGACCCCTCCAAAGAAGAGGCCTTCCCCGAAGCTATCAAGATGATCACTTACGACCCCTGCTCCCCGCGGGGTCCAAAGTTCGACCGTGCTTTCGCCGATTACCAGGCTACGGCCACGGGCATTCAGATGGTCGCTTGCAAGCTCATCAAGATACTGCGCCCCAAGTACTTCCCTGTAGTTCTGCTCTGCTTGATCGAGGTCGCGCACCGCAACGAGGATTCTGTCAACCGAGTTCAACATTGCTTCTTCCTTAAAGTAACTGACCTACTGCACGGTGATGTGCGCGGTACGAATGAGCTTTTGCCATTTCGCCGACTCCTGCTGGATGAATCGGCCGAACTCATCTCGTCCTGCGCCAGAGATGATTCCGCCGATGTCGCCAATCTTGCTGCGGACGTCAGGCATCTTGAGTACAGCTTGAATTTCGGCATCCAAACGGGTGACGATCGGCTTCGGCGTTGCGGCAGGTACCAAGACGCCGAACCAACCAGTGATCTGATAGTTGCTCAGACCAGCTTCAGTCATCGTTGGGACGTCCGGCAGCAACGGGGAACGGACAGCACTCGTGATGGCGAGTGCGCGAACCTTTCCGCCTTTTACGAGATTCAATGCCGAAGGCATGTTGTCAAACATGATCGGTACATGGCCTGCCATCGTGTCGTTCAGGCCGGGGCCGCTACCGCGGTATGGCACATGAACCATGCGCAGGCCCGCTGTCGAAGCGAACAGTTCACCCGCCAAGTGCAAAGATGTTCCGTTGCCAGGCGTTGCGTACGACAAGGGATTGGGCTGTTGCTTCGCGTACTGAACGAGTTCCTTCACCGATTTGACCGGCAGTTGCGGGTTGACCACCAGCAGGTTGGGAACCTCCGCCAGGAGCGTCACCGGCGCGAGATCTCGCGTGGGAGAAAAGCGAGCGTCGGGAGTAAGCGTGGGGTTGATGGCAATAGGACCAATATTGCCCATAACGATGGTGTATCCATCAGCGGGCTGTTTCGCAACATAGGCCGTGCCAACATCGCCCCCAGCGCCTGGCTTGTTCTCGATCACCACGGGCTGCCCGAGTCGTTCAGAGAGCTTGGCACCGACGATACGTGCCAGCATGTCAGTGGTGCCGCCCGGCGGATACGGCACGACCCACTTGATCGGGCGACTCGGCCAGGACTCGCTGGCGTTCGCAACAGATTGACCGGTCGCTGCCCAGCACCCCACCACAGCGGCGCTAAAGCCCAATATCCATCGTTTCATTCGTTGTCTCCTGACCTCAAGAAGCAGGTTGCATCTCAAGGGCACCTGGTTTATGATGTTCACTAGGTGAACTAGCGGTACACAGGGTGTACGAATGAAGAATAATAGATCGATCCAACGCTGTCTAGCGGTGCTGCGCGCTTTCCGAGAGAACGGGCGACCTACGTTGGCGGAGTTGTCGCGTGCCGTAGACCTGCCGCACCCGACCGTTCTGCGCTTTCTATTGACTTTGGAGGAGGAGGGATATGTCGCGCGCGAGGGCAACCAATGGCGCTTGACTACCCGAGTCTTCGAAATCGGCTTTGCTGCTTTGGAAAGTTTGGGAGTGACAGACTCGGTTCAGCAGATGCTCCAGCAACTGGCTGACACGTACGCAGGAACATCCAACCTGGGTGAAGCGAACCCCGACGGGGTGATCATTATTGGAAGGGCGATGGCACTCGCGGAACGCCGTCGCCTCGTGGTGATGAATCTCCGGGTTGGAAGCATCCTGCCTCCAAGTAGCGCGCTCACACAGGCGTTGACCCTCGGGGTCGGTGAATGGGCGATGGTCGAGTATCCAGAGAGCAATCAGATCTCAGTTGCAGTCCCGCTTGCTCGGGTTGGCAACCGCCAGCTGGCTATCGGGATTTCCACATCGCCAGCCGAGGCGACACCCGAAAGGATCGAGAATGAAATCATTCCAACACTTCAGAATGCCGCAGCGATGGTCTCAAGGCTTGTTGGGATGGGGCCAGCGTAGGGAGTTCGCTCATCGCCCCGGGTGCGGAACCGTCGACTGATCAACACGAATCTGCCCGCTTGGCCGCTGGGATCTGTCCGGCGCTTGCAATCGAGGTTCACGAGGATCTCTGATGATTTCCCGTGAGCACATCGTAGTCGTCGGGACACCCGCCGCCGGCATCACGGCATCACGGCATCACGGCGGCACGAGCGCTGCGGGCGCAAGGGCTGGCCCGGACGCCTTACTCTCATCGGAAAAGTAGGCGGCTTACCCTAGCATGGCGCTCATTGGACACGCCGACGAGGCCAGTTTCGCGACGGCTTGTGAAACGCGACGCATCATACTGACGCACGATTCTGATTTCTTGGATGATCAGCGCTTCCCATTTCACCGTAACCCAGGCGTGGTCGTTCTACTAGCTGCAACTGGCAATGGGACGCTGGAAATCGCATTAGCAGATCACTTGCGCATACTAACGCCCCGTACGGCAACGCCCATGTTGGCGCCAATATCTTCGCAACAGACGATCGAGAATGGACCGTCCGCAGGCATACTCGCGCCGAAGGAACGCACGTTGAAACCCGCATCAAGCTGCATCCAGGAGATGACGCCCTAATTTGGGAGTAGCGGAGGCGTACCTAGCTACGCAGACGATTCTGCGACATGAAAGTTGCCGGGCAGGATCAATCTTCGAAGCTGTTCTGATGCGTGGTGTCTGCGACACTGCCGCTTTGGCTGGCGGTCAACGTAAAGGCATTGAGATCTGGGGCCGCTCAGTAGCCAGTACTTTGAGCCCGCATCCGATACTCCAGATCAATGCGGCCACCTTGGTTGTCAGCGTGCTCGTACTGATGATGGCGCGACAACCCGGTGTTCTGGCGATGCACAACTGTCATAGTTGCTGCGGCGCGATCCGTCACTAGGGAATCGCCTTATGTGGACGCCTCCCGGATTGCAAGCCGATTGACATGGTGGTCGACAGGTGAAGGCAGCACGCCTATGTCCGGCCCTTTTGTGCAGGCCGCTCAGCCTGCTGGCCCATATGGAATTCGCTGGCGAGGTCCTCATCTGATCATCGAGCGTTGCTGCTCACATTCCCTATCGGGTTTTCCTCGCCCCGGTCCAACCTGTTAGCCATCATGCGATCAATGCTTGCGCTCCTTGAGAAGAAGTCAGTTCAGGCGGGCCACGCACCTGGCTATGCAGCCATGGCGGGTGCCGTGTATCTCGTATCCCTTGCTAGCACCGCCCAGATGGTCCGGGCGAGTTTGTTGGCTACGGCAGCCACCACTACATTGAAAGGACGTCGCTGAAGCAATCCGTCGAGCCAGGCGGTTCATGCGCCTTTGATGATCACCGATCTGGCGCCGTGTATGAGTAGGGTGCGCAGGTAGGTGTCACCTCGCTTGCTAATGCCAAGCTGGCGCACGTGACCACCGGTGCCCGTTTGTTTCGGTACCAAGCCTAACCAGGCAGCGAACTCACGCCCGGAGCGAAACGTTTTGGCATCGCCGATCGCAGCCACCGCAGCCGTGGCGGTTAGCAGCCCCACGCCAGGAATTTCAGCGATCTTCTGGCATTCCTGATTGTCGCAAAGCGCAACCTTGAGCCGACGTTCCAGCACAGCGATTTCCTTGTCGGTTGCCTGCACGCGTGCCCATTGCTCTCGTAGGCTGTCGATCAGTATGGCTGGCAAGCGATTCGCGATCTTGGCAAGCGCACCAGAAATTTTTTCGGCAAATTCCCGAGATCCTTCCGGAAGGACTTCACCAAACTCATAGAGTAAGCCGCGCAATGCGTTCGTCTGCATGATCCGGAACTTCATCAGTTGAGCCCGGATGCGGTGCAGCGCCAGAATGGTCTGTTGCTGCTCGCTCTTGATCGCAACAAACCGCGCCTCGGGCTGCTGGACTGCTGTCCAGATAGCTCTGGCATCGGCAGCGTCGGTTTTATTACGCAACACAAAGGGACGAACCGATCGCACAGAGATGAGCTTCACTTCGTGGCCGAGCTTCTGCAGTTCTCGTGCCCAACGGTGGGCGCTGCCGCAAGCTTCGATGGCAATGAGTGAACGCTCCCGCTGAGCAAGGAAGTCGGTGACCTGGCTCCGCTTCAACTTGATGCGCTCGATTTCACCGGTGTTGGCATTCACCGCATGAAGTTGGAAGACATGCTTGGCAATATCCATGCCGATGACGGTAAGCTTCATTTTGGATCGTCCCGATCAGGGTCGTTTGCAATCGACACCTCCACTTTGGCATAGGGATGCCATGGCAGCGAGGACCCTTACAGTTACTCTTGCAGGTAAGCGGCGCCCCGTTGCCGGGGGGAGGCGTCCATACCATCTGATTAAATCAGTGCGCGAGTCATCGAGGCATTGGGTGAGCGCGTTGTCATGAGCGTGTCCATGATTCAGGTCCTGTGATGAAGCGACAGATCAGTTTTGCGGAAGCGGAAAGTCACGGCAAGAAGCGTGTGACGCGCCGCCAGCGCTTCCTGTCGGAGATGGAGAGCGTGGTGCCGTGGGCGCGCCTGATTGCGGCGGTCGAGCCGTACTACCCCAAGGGCAAACGTGGCCGGCCGCCGATCGGCCTTGAGCGGATGCTGCGCATTTACTTCCTCCTGCAGTGGTACGGGCTGTCGGACGAGGCACTGGAAGACGCGCTGTACGACAGCATGGCGATGCGGGCGTTTGCCGGGATCGACCTGGCAGTCGAGGCGGTGCCAGACGCGACCACGCTGCTGAAGTTTCGCCGCCTGCTCGTCGAGCATGAACTGACGCGAAAGCCGACGGCTTCGGGAAGAGTTTGCCAAGTTGCAGGTCGAGGTCAATGAAGAGAAGAGTCGCACGGTGGATTTGGACTGCGGTGAGAGCTTTGGCTTTCTGGGATTCGACTTCCGTCGATTGCGCAGCATAAAGAGACAGGTGTGGCGAGCGCACTATACGCCCAAGTTGAAGAAACGCACGGCGTTGCTGCGCAAACTCAAGGAGGTGTTCAGGCGATACCAGTCGCAGCCGGTGGATCGGGTGGTGCAACTGATAAATCCGGTGCTACGTGGCTGGGTGAACTACTTCGCGGTCGGACACTCCAGTGAGTGCTTCAGCTTCATCCAGGACTGGGTGGAAAAGAAGGTCAGGCGCCATCTGGAGCGCTCCCGGAATCGTCGGGGCTTCGGCTGGAAGACGTGGAGTAGGCGGTGGCTCTATGACGAACTGAAGCTGTTCAACGGCTATCGGGTTCGTCGTCGACCATCGACGAAAGCGGCCCCGGCATGATAGGTCCCATATACCTTGACATGAAGCAAACAGGAAAGCGTAGTGCGGGAAAACCGCATGCTGCGTTTGACGTGGCGGGAGTTGGAAACGTGACTATGGTCGCCGGATTGCGGGCCATCGCGAAAGCGGTGGAATCACCACCGGCACCTGAAGGTGCGCGCGCCAGTTCTCGACCCTACCTTAGGGGGCAGTGGCGCAGAAATGCGCCGCTGCTACCCGACGTCGGCGTGGATGCGGCCTCTGGGCTGGTGCATAGCGTGGTGGGCACAGCGGCCAAGAGTCGGACGTGTCGCAGGCCCATGCCTTGCTGCATGGCCACGAGGAGCATGCGTTTGGCGACGCGGGCTACACGGGCGTGGACAAGCGCGAGGAGATGCAAGGCAAGACCGTGAAGTGGCAGGTGGCCGTCAAGCGCGGCAAGATCAAGGCGATGTGTGACGGAGCCGTCAAGGACTTGCTGATCGCCGTCGAGCGGGTCAAGGCACAGATTCGGTCGCGGGTTGAGCATCCGTTCCACGTTATCAAGAATCTGTTTGGTCATCGCAAGGTTCGCTACAAGGGCCTGTTCAAGAACACGGCGCAGTTGTTCAGCCTGTTTGGTTTGGCGAATCTGGTGTTCGCCAGGAGGCTGTTGTTGTCCTTAGAGGGGAGCAATCCGTCCTGAGCGCGCAAAAGCGCGACCAGGAAAGGTGCGAAACGCGAGAAAGACGGCTTGAATCGGCCCATCTCTCCCGGATTGCGAAAGCTGAAGTCCTTGGCTTGTGCAACATCAAGCGCAAACCTCATTGATCAGCAATTCCTTAGTGACAACGGTGCCGCTCATTATCGTCACAGCAGCAAATTCGCCAATAAAGGACCTGCGCCAACTAGTCTCGATGGCAAAGGCTAGGCCAGGGCAGATCACCTTTGGATGCGCCGGCAATGGTTCGGGCAGCCATCTGGCCGGGGAACTCCTTAGTACCATGGCTGGCGTCAAGATGAACCACGTTCCCTATAAGGGAGACGCGCCTTCGCTCACAGACGTGCTCGGTCAGCAGATCAATGTTGCCCTTCCCACCTCGCTCGCGGGAATGCCGCAAGTCAAGAGTGGAAAGCTCAGGGCGCTCGCGGTCACGAGCAAGACTCGATTACCGTCACTGCCCGATGTGCCCACGGTAGATGAAGCACTCGGGATAAACGGCTACGAAGCCGTTTCCTGGGGCGGGTTCATGGTCCCGAGCGGGACATCACAGGCCATCATTGCTAAGATGAACAGCGAGTTCAACAAAGCCCTTCAGGATCCGGAGGTCCGCGACAAGCTGATGGCTCAAGGAGCGCAGATCGCAGGCGGCACGCCTGAGGCGTTCAATGCGTTGCTTCGCGCCGAAGTTTCGAAGTGGAAGCGAGTGGCAGATTCAGCAAAGGTCCGGCTCGACTAGCCTCACCAGGGATGTCGATCCGTCTTCGGGAACCCTCCAACGACGGGAACTGCTTTCGACTACCAATCGTTACAATGGATGGCAGACGGCCGTCATTCCGGCTGAAGATAACATCTGACCCGATATGGTGAATGTCAAGCAAGTCGCCCTCCTCGCCGGCGTTTCCTCGGCAACAGTCTCCCGTGCACTGACATCGCCGGATAGGCTGCGACCTGACACGCTGGAGCGAGTGCAGAACGCTATTGCAAGCCTCAACTACGTTCCCTTCTCGGCGGCTCGCGAACTACGTCAGGGGCGCACGCGATCGGTGGGCATAATTGCGCCGACACTGATGAATGAACTTTACGCCAAAGCAGTAGATACCTTGGAGGCCCAGCTCGACCGGCTTGGATATACCGTTCTGTTGACTTGCCATCGGGACGACAGTGAGACCGAATTGCGCTGCGCCCGCGCCCTATTGGAGCGTAGAGTGGACGGGATCGCAATAATCGGTTCACAACATCATCCCGAAGTCTTCTCGCTGATACACAAGCACGCTATCCCGTATGTACTAATGTGGGCCGTGGACCGCGAAGGGATGCATCCGACGGTGGGGTATGACAACCGCTTGGCTATGCGCAGGCTAACCACCTACTTAGTCAAACAAGGACACCGGCAGTTTGCAGTGCTCCCAGGTCCTCTCGAAACTCAGTTTCTATCGTCTCAACGGCTTCTGGGGATCCGAGACGTCCTCAGCGAGAACGACATTTCCTTACCCGATAACCGCATTTTTCCGACCCCTTACGATGCATCTGCTGTGCGACAAGCGGTGCGCGTCTGCCTGCAGCGCAAGGACTTGCTGTTGCATCGGGAACAGCCGACCGCCCTGATATGCATCAATGACTTCATTGCTGTGGCGGCGATCGCGGAGTGCCGCACATTGGGACTTTCGGTTCCGAGCGACATCTCTGTCACAGGCTTCGGCGACTGGCAGATGGCGGAACTGGTAACACCCGCGCTAACGACAGTGCACTCGAATCCCGTTCTGATTGGCGAGCTTACTTCGCGCAACTTGATTGAGCAGATCGAAGGAGGAGCCAAAAACATCCAGACCGAGTTCGAGCCTGACCTAGTAATTCGCGAAAGTACTGCGCCACCTCGACAATAAATGGCGGCCTCAAATCAAAAGTGCAACACCTTGCCATCATGCATTACTGTCCTGATCGTCCCAAGGCTTCCCATAGCCGCATGATTTCGCGAGCCTTGGTCTGACGGTCGATGACGTTGAACGGTCTTCCATCGAGGCCCATCGCCTCACGAGGGAATTCCGCACATCCTGCTGGTGCAAGTTGGACGATCGAGATGCCCTTTCAAAACGGCATAAAGCTGCCTTGCGGCAGCGACGCATTCTTGTGGCGTTGTTGCTTGTGACACGACCCCGGTCCCCTTTGATGCAGTGGGTAGGATTTTATCGCGCGAGACCTATGTGCCACACGAGCAAATGGGGCACGAAGCAACTGTAGGCGCAGGCAGGACATGGTTCCAGATGGATCGCGGCGATCCAATCGGGTTACATGGCGGTTACATAGACCGCAAAATGCACAAGGGTTTACAGGAAAACCCCTGTAAACCCTTGATTTTATTGGTGCGGCTGCAGGGCTCGAACGCGCCGCCCGATTTCCCGACACAGCGCAGGCAGCGCCACTATGGATTCAAAGATCCATCGCGCAGGCAGCCCAATGAGGCCCGCCACATCAGCTCGATTCGGTCTGTGCAACTTGCGCAATTTGCTCCTTCAGCCATTGCAGACCAGACATGTGTTGTTGTTGACGGTGCCATATCAAGCTGACCTGCACCGCAGGCGTTTCGAAAGGAAGCTCCGCGAGCTGCAAGCCATAGTTGTGCACGAAATGCCTGGCCAAGTGCCAGGGCACGGTACCCAGCAAATCGGTGCTGGCGACGATGGCTGGAATGGTCAGGTAGTGCGGAACTTGCAACTGCACATGGCGCTGCACTTTGGCCGAGCCCAGGACGATCTCGAGCGGACTGCCGCGGCCGGCTCGCGGCAAGAGCGAGACGTGCTGTGCGGCCAGATACGCCGTCTTGTCGAGGCCTTCCCTGAATGCAGGGTGGCCCGGTCGGCCGATAACTGCGAGGCGCTCTTCGTGAATCGGTTGGTAGAGCAAATCGGCGTCGTCGAAGTACAGGTAATCAATCGCCAAGTCCAGATCTCCGCTGGCCAGTCGCTGCGGGATCAGGGCACCTTCGTCCGACAGTACCTGCAGCTTCACCTGCGGCGCCAGCGCCATCAGCCGGGTCATCAGGCTCGGTAACAGCCGTAGCTGCCCATAGTCATTCATCGACAGTCGGAAGGTTCGCTCCGTGTCCGGCTGAAAACTCTCTTGAACGGCAAGCCCTGCCTGCAGCAAGCGCAGGGCTTGCCGTACCGGCACGTGCAGCGTCATCGCCCCGGCAGTGGGCTCGAGTCCCTTAGCGGTACGGCGGAAAAGAGGTTGCCCCAGTTGCTCGCGCAGACGACTGAGCGCATTGCTCACCGCCGGCTGGCTCTTGTGCAGTCGCTCGGCCGCGCGTGACAGGTTGCGCTCCTGCATCAGCATGTCGAACACGAAGAGGAGATTGAGATCAATCTGCTGCAAATTCTGATTCATCAATAATTCTCATCATCAATATCCATTGGAATGAAAATGATCGCACCAATAGACTACAACACCAAGCGACCTACTGGCGCCAGACGTCAGAAAGGTCCGCGGGGGCTTGGCGGAACTGGCCACGTATCGCGAGCCCGACAGCGCAACAGTCTTTGAGAGCCGATCATGTCTTTTGATACCCAAACCTTCCGGAAGAAATACCGGGCGAACATTTCGCCTTACTACAACCCCTGGCTGCATGCTGGCTTCGTTCTTGTTTTCGGCGTGACCTTGATCCTCTTCTTGCTGAACAAGTTGGACCACGTCAGCGCGGTGGAGTGGCTAACTGTGCCGGCCACCTTAATTTTCTACAGCAGTGGCGAGTACCGCACCCATAAGGGTCTCGGGCACAACAAGAAGCGATTCGCGAAGGCGTTCTACCAGCGCCACACGGGCGACCATCATAGTTTTTTCGCAGATGACCAGATGCGCTACGAGTTCGCCAAGGACTGGCGGGTGATTCTGTTCCCGGCATGGCTGATCGTTGTCTACAGCATTGGCGCGCTGCTCGCTTGGTCGATCATCGGCCTGGTCAATGCGAACGTCGCTGCGCTGTTTGCCGCCACGCTACTGGGCGGCTATCTCAGCTACGAGATCTTTCATGCCTGCGAGCACCTCCCGCCGCAGAATCCGATCTGTCGCCTGCCGTGGATTCGCCACATGCGGCGGTTGCATGAGTTGCATCACCGCCGTGACCTGATGCAGACCAAGAACTTCGCCGTAGTGTTTCCACTGTGGGACTGGATCTATGGAACCCTTCATTGGGAGCCCGAAGAAGCAAGCGAGAGCCTGGTCCCCACCGTCAAGATGCAGCATTCCATTGATATCGCCCGGACGCCAAGCCAGGTACTGGCCTACGTGAGTACTCCGCTTCGTTGGCACGAGTGGCATCCTTACCACGTAGCGATCACCGGGCAGGGAGGGTCGCTGCCGGTTGGGAGCCACTTTGCGTACGTCGGCGGCCGTGCAGGCAAGTTGCAGTGGGAAGTCGTGGAAAGTCTTCCGGATCGGCTCTGGCGAACCCGGGCCCGTGGCAACCGGGGTCTTGAGATGTTCGTCACGTATGAGTGCATCGGCACAGCCACTGGCACGCGCTTCGTGCGGACGCTGGAGTATCGGTTTTCCAGTGTGGTGGCCCGCATGGCTGATCGGCTGGTTTTGCGTAAGCGAATTGAGCGCGACTCTGTTGCCTTGCTTCACAAGCTGCGCAGCGTCTCCGAGAGTGTTCTTCCCGCGGCAGAAACGGATTGTGCTTCCAAACAGGCGACATGAAGGGCATGGGGGCATGCAGGCTCCACCGCGCGTGTCAGGCTGCAATGGAGCAATGGCCAGACGGAGGGTCATGTCAACAGGCTCAAGCTCCTCAAGCGCCAAATGTATGGCCGCGCCAATATCGAGCTTCTGCGGCTGCGGGTTGTTACGTCCCGCGCAATCTGAGGTTTGGGGAGGGCCGTTTATCCCGCGAACGGCTGGGGCGATTTTCTGAACATCTCCGCAATCAGCGCGAGACGCAACGGACATAAGGAAGGCCAGTACTGCTCTGATATCGTGCGATGTTTTCCAGGCGCCACACGACAACCAGAACAGACTGGCCTATGCATCGCATTGTATTTGCGTTTCTCACGCTCGAACAACATCTTCTCGCTATCCGTTGGAGAGCGTGCAAAGGTTGGGGAGGACACCAAGAAAGTGCCGCTTAGGCACCGCGCCGGTTGTATGTGAACTAGGCTGATCGGTATCGCAACGGTGGGAGCAAGCCATGCGGTTGATCATCGAAGCCAGGTTGGCGGACGAGGGCAGCGATATTGGCCATGCCGGTGAGGGCGTTTTGGCAGTGATCGAGCGCCGTGACGGTAGTCTTGCGGATCTGGGCCTGACCCTCGCGGAGGGCCGCTCGCTGTTGGCCAAGGTTCAGACCGAGCTGGTTTCGAAACAAGTCGCGGGATGGCTTTCGGGCCAGACTCATTGCAGGAGTTGCGGGGCGGCTTTGAGCCACAAGGACCAGCGCTCGACGGTGGTGCGCACGGTGTATGGCAAGGTGATGGTGAACAGTCCGAGGCTGTGGTCGTGTGCTTGCCAACGGACTGTGCCGACGCCACGATCCGTGATCCATCCCTTGTCTAAAGCGCTGACTAATCGCGCCACGCCAGAGCTGGAATACCTCCAGGCGAAGTGGGCAAGCCATCTGCCATATCGGCAGGCCACGGCGATGCTGAAGGAAATACTGCCTCTGGACAAGGGCATTTCGTTCAGCGGCACTCGAAATCGGATTCGTGCTATCGGAAAGCAACTCGACGCTGACATCGAGCGTGATATTGCGAAGCTGCCCCCTTTCGACGGAGGCGTCCAGGTTCGCGAATCCAGCCATGTCGCGACCGTGAGCGTTGACTCGGCGTGGTTGCGGCATTGCGACTCGGTGAGGGGCCTTGGCCGACATGTCAACCTCATCGCTGGACGAGCGACGTTCACCGACAGGCCGCCAAAGTTCTATGCCTATGTGCACCGGGAAGTTACCTCGGCAGTAGCGCGGCTGGATCAATTTCTCACTCGAAACGGTGTGGCGACCGACGAGCGCGTTACCGTGATCAGCGACGACGCCGGTGAATTTGAGAAGACCATCCGGGGCAGTCAGCTCGCACGCGGCAGGATTCTCGATTGGTTCCACATCGCTATGAAGTTCAAAGCGGCGCAGCGTTCCGTGTTCGGCAGTAAGGTTATCGATTCACTGGAACGAGAGTCGATAGAGACCGAAATCACGCACGCCAAGTGGCTCGCGTGGCATGGCAAGGGCCGCAAAGCGTTGGAGCGCATCAAGGCATTGGACGCGCAGCTCCTGACCAGAGCGGGGTATGAATTCAGTACGCTGTGGTGGAATCTAGATAAGGTCTGCGGGTACCTGCGGAGCAACGCGTCTACGTTGGTCAACTATGGCGCCCGGCATCGAAAGGGCTTGCCCATCGTAAGCGCCAGTTTCGGCACACCTTGAGTGCGACGAGCGTATTCAGGCAGGATGCGGCGGGGCGGCTTTCGGCGGGGCGAAGCTGAACGGCAACAGGTCGCTGATGTCGGCGTCTGGCGTTCGCTGTGGCAACTCTGTGAGCACGTGGAGCAGATAGGCATATGGCTCGACGTCACAGGCCCGGCACGTCAGCATCAGGCTATAGATCATGGCGCTTGCCTTGGCGCCGGCCACGGTGTCTGCGAAGAGCCATGCCTTTCGATTATGGAAGCCCTTCCATAATCGAAATTATCGTAAGTTCGCAATTATGGAAGCTTCGCGGGAGCTATATCGAACGAACACGCGTCGATCCATGCCGCGGCCCTGCATTTGCTGGGCTACGGCATCGATGCGGATGCATGTCCCGCCGCGCGTCAGCTATCGACTGCCGATAACTAAAGCGCCTGTGCGTCGGGACGGCGACAACTTCCAGGCCCGGATTTTCTGGCGCAAGGCCGTTTGCCTGCTTGACCCTAACAGCCCCGTCATTCGCGTGGGTTTCGAATCCGGTCCCAAAGGCTTCGACGACGTATGGGTGGAATATGACCCCAGCCGTGCACCAAATGACCCAGAAGGAAAACCAATCCTGCGGGAGTACACGCAATGCAAGTGGCACGTTTCGGTAAGCGACTTCGGACATAGCGACCTCATAGATCCCGAGTGGATCAACGCCAATCGTTTTTCCTTTCTTCAGCGGGCCCGAAATGCTCAGCACGCCCACGCGAAAGACGGGATCGGGGTCCGATTCAAATTGCTAACCAACTGGCGGATCGCGCAGACCGACCCGCTCCGACCCCTTATCCATCAGCGTCACAAAGCCATTCGCCTGGAGCAGTTGTTTGGCACGAAGACCGATGCGTCGGCGACAGGCCGGATCCGGAAACTGTGGCGGGAACATCTGGGCATCGACGATGCCGAATTGCGTCTACTGGCCCGCACGCTTTCGCTCGACACCGACTCCACATCGCTGGATGACCTCCGCGAACTGTTGGACATGCACTTCGAGAACCGGGGACTGCTTCGCATACCGCTGAACGAGAGTAGCTTCCGGTATGACGACATCGTCTTCCAATGGCTCGCCCAGGGTCGCCTCGAGTTCACGCGGGACACCTTTCGGGACGCCTGCCAGCGCGAGAATCTGTTTGCGAAAAGGAACTCTCCAAGGACACTAGTGGGTGTCAAGTCGTTCGAGCACGCGTTCGACCGACTAGAGGAACGATGCAGCACCGTCCTGGACTTGATACCGTATTTCAACGATCGGGCCATTCGCGACCAGCAAGATTGGACCGGCAACCTGTACCCCGCGCTCAAGCGCTTTCTCATTGACGCGGCGCGCGAACCGCAACCGTTACTCCTGGCGCTAGACGCCCACTTGACGCTGGCGTTTGCCGCTGGGTCCGTCGTCAACATCAAGTCTGGACGGCACGTGGAAATCGAGCAGCGTACGATCGACCGGCAAAGCTGGAGCGCGACGGACACTTTCACCAATCCAGACTGGCCGACGTGGAACTTTGAAGTGGAAGACTTGACGTCAGAGTCAGGAGAGATGGCCGTGGCTGTTGCGCTCACCCACGATATTCCCGACGCGGTGCGCGGCTATATTGCCACCGCCTTGCCTGGCGTCAGCAAGCTATTAGTCGCGAAACCGTCGTGCGGATCGGGAGCGCAGTCGGTCGCAAGCGGCAGGCACGCTTTCGAACTCGCCGAAGCCTTGGTTCAGCGCATCAATATGGAGCGGAAGGACGTGAAACCTCCAATGCATATTTTTATTGCGGCGCCCAACGCCTTTACGTTCTTCCTGGGCCAGCGTCAGCCGGGTATGGGACGAACAACCTTGTATGAGTATGACTTCGAGGGCGCGTTTGGCGGCGGCTATCAAGCCTCCCTGACGCTCCCGACCTAGCACGCGCGTCAGGCATTGCCGAATGACTGGGCCGATGTGGCTTTGGTGTGGGACATATCTGGCGAAAGTGATGGCAAAAAGCTACCGAACGGTGAGCCACGTCGATGGCTGGACTGGCCTCCCGCAATACGAGATTCGCGACAACAAGGTCTACCGGGCGGTGTCCCATGTTAGCGGTTGAACTGGCCTGCCTCAGTATGAGATCCGTGGCGATAAGGTGTACCGTACCGTGTCGCATGCAGACAGCTGGAGCGCAGTTCCTCAATATGAAATCCGAGGCAACAAGTTGTATCGCACGTGCTCCCATGCACAGGGTTGGACCGGCTCTGCACAATACGAATTACGCTAGCGCAACCAGCGCGTACGCGGAGTGGCTCACGTCGCATGTACCGTCAGCTTTCTTAGAATCACTCGTATTGGAGCGTGCGGCGGCGTTCCAGCCATTGAAAGCGCCGATCAATGTCCAACGTTGGGTCAGTTGCCGAGAGTTGATCGGGCACTCGGCCTACTGGTCGGTATGCCCTGGAGAAGCTGGCCCGCACAGAATCCATAACAGTTCGAGGCAAGACATCGCTGCCGATCGGGTGACATTCGCTACCTCCGGAACTAGTTTTCGTTCCAGCCTGCCTCCAACGAAAACAAAGTGATGGCGGATACCCGCCAAGGAAGCTCGAAACGCTGCAGCGGCACTGACGCAAAGCCCGGCGAGTTCATGAGAAACGGCCGGACGTCTAAACTGTGCTTCCTTCGGCCACACAGCCTCAAATATCGGCCCGTTGAAGGTCCGACCACGCCCTCTCGGGATCATAAGGGGCGTGCTGGCTTTCCCGCTTTCAAGGTGCTTTCGCTGCTGGCGAGTTGGCGCATGACTCCGACCACCACCGTGCGATGCCCGATTTCAGATTTCTTACGCAGAAATGCGGGGAAGATTCGGCAAAGGCCGAAACGGAGCCAAAGGCATTCCCACGGGCATCCGGAATACTACGACTCCCCGCTCGACAGTCTCCGAGTATTGATGGGCCATGACGACACCTTGTACCAGTTCGATCAGACGATCCCATTTCACAAATCCGGAGGTCGCTGCTTCTCGAATCGCACGATGCATTGTCGCATACGCCAATAGAATTCCTGCTCGGGTCGATGCTCTCGAGTTCTCGTCCCTGGAGAGAAACCATCCCAAATCTCTACTTGGCGACACCTGTTCTACTGCTGAATCAAGCGCGATAACACTATTGGCAGGTTGTTCCACAAAATAGCGTAGCAGCAGGTAGGCCTGTACTCGTGCATCCCCTGTGCTGACTTGTATTCCGTCGCCCTTCCTGAAGACGACAAATTGCTTCAGCGGAACCCTCCCGGAGCTCGCAATACCCGCAGCATAAGAACGCAGAAGCCGCAAAGTGCAGCAATAGACAACGCGTATAAGCTCGTCTTCGCGCCGTCTAATAGTAAACAAAGGCACGAATGACATATTTCCCGCCAAATGTCGTTGCCAGAACAGGGCTACGCCGTTGCATGATGGCCGTTCCAATATCTCCGGAGGCTTTGCCAGCGCACATGCAATCGCAAAGGCACATTCCGCATCCGCGGCCCATATTTCGACGTTGGAGTAGGCGATCCAACTGTCACCGCGAGCGGAGACATCCTCTACCCACTCATTCAACGTAGAGAATGCTTGTCGATATATTTTTACGTGGGTTCGATGTTCGTGGAGGTAGCTTTCGACAAAAACTCCTGGACTAAGGGGCGCCCCCGATAATGCACAGTGACATACCGGACAATGAAGCGCCTCTCTGAAGTTTTCCAAAATACCTATATCGGAGAGAAGGCTACTACACTTCATGCAACGATCATGTATATCAACATTGTGAATCGGGCATCGCGCTAACTTGCTACACTGAAACCAGATCGAGTGATATCCGGACTCCAAACAAACGGGACAAAATCTAAGGCGACTAGTAAAAATGGCGCCCAACAAATTTGAAACCTCCCCAGCCACCAGCGAACGCTCCTCTGGAAACCTAGTACTATTGAAGTTAACTCGCTCTATGACATGGCGGATTCGTTTCAGCTTGCCGAAAAAAGTCTGCGTGCGCGTGGGAAAATTCGGAGCATCGAGTAACCTCATTGCGGCTTGCATGCCAACTGCATTCAGCCAACACAACCGATGAAAATACCCGAATGAAGACTCATTTGGTATCGAATCTAATCCACCACCGCACCAGTGAGCGTCTTTCATGCCTAAGCTTGAGAGCAGTCTGGTCTATCCGTGGCATCCGGTTTTTCATCCCAGGCCGATTTAGCTGCAAACTTAGCGGCACTCTGCCAATCTTCCTTTGGAAACTCGAAGTTTGGGCAATCTTTATCCATACCCTTAAACGCTAAAAACCCAAGAGCATCGAAAATACGCCTCGAAAGCAATTTTCCATTTTGACTTGGTTCTGATATTTTATCGTCTCTTATAAGATGTACCTCCTTCATTGCCTGCCAAAATAAACTGGCTTGATTAGCTAGGCGAAAGCCAGAGGCATATCCGAGTGGAAAACAAAATTCTGTCCATGTTGGTCCAAAATCCGTCGGCCATCTTTTCACGTCGATCACCTCAAGCAGATCTTGCAGCTCTTCCAATCCATATCCGCTGAGTCTCAGCCGATGCCTAAAATACCGATCCAGGCAGCCTATTTGCTGCTCACTGGATAAGGTTCTGAATAATTCACGAATTTTTGGAGACTCGCCACAACAAATCACGACGAAATCAATCCTCACCTCTTCTAATTCATTATGCAGATCTTTGATAAAACCGAAATCTATAGGACGAAGGGCCTGCGCTTCGTCAACCAGCATCACAATTAGCTTCCAATTAGTCTCCAGTGCAGAAGCCACAATGTCATTAATCAATCTCCGACTTAATTCGTATGAATTTCCATCAAGAGCAGCATGATTAACCGTATAAAGCAAATCCCTCACAAATCCACCATGAGAAAATATTTCCCTATTTAAGCCTCTATAAGAGAGTACGTGAATTTCGCTGAGATCTCTTGGTAACCGCTCACGAAGGACATTCATCATGATGGTTTTTCCCTCGCCAGCGATCTCTTCTATGAAAAAACTTTGCCTGAGAAACAATAAAGTTCTGGCGTTGTCATAAAAATTCGATATCGGGAGTGTCCATAATGGTGATTCCGCTCTGCTCTTCTTGGATATAATCGGGTGCTGCAGCATTAATGCTCGAAGATGACCCTCATCCATTTCTTTCTCCACGATCGCACGCAATCATTTCTTATTCCCCGAATCCAGCTTGAATATTCCGCGCGGATTTATATTTGGAAGCAGATCGTTATCACTCCCAACATTATTATTGTGGTTATCTTCTTCGGCCGGCTTTAGGGATGCTGATTTCGAACCAGTAAAGCTATCCCGAGCTACTTTCGCTATCGCAAGCGCAGTTTTTTTTCCGATATTTTCGCCGCTATTTTCGCTCGTTACAAACTCATAATCTACTTTTCCGGATCTAGCATAAATATCGGGGCTCCGGCCTCGGGGCCGTCCCTTTGCTTTTGCGCCTACCAGTTCTCTGACCCGCAATGCACATCGCCAGTTTTCCCATTTTTCCTCACCGTATAGCTTGCCCAAATTCTCGCCAGTTTCCGCGTCACTTGCCCATGCCTCTCTCGCATCGAGACGATTGATGTAGACAAACACTTTTCTTCCTATCATAGAAAAATCAGAAGCGATACGAGGATTTGTATATCGGCAGTATGCCGTATTAATGTACGGCCTACGCGTATGGACGCCCCATTCTCCCCTAACCTCCACCTTTCGTCGGTGCATAAGGAGTCGATCATTTGAATTGATAGATCTTGGTAGAGGCTGTGGAACCCATAGAAGCTCATGCTTATCTACGAATCTTTGCAGAACATTAATTACAGTTGCACCATTAAGTCGATCACCGGTTGAGATAGTATTATGTTCACGGACAACGGCATTCAACATATCGACCACAAAATCAAGGTCGATTCCGTCATTTAAACCGAGCTGTTCGACATCGGGGGGCCGGCGAACATCGTCGGGGCCCGACGCGTATGTGGCCTTCAGGCGATGCTCTCCGCGTTCTTTTGAAACCCCAATGATCCTTTCGACTAACGACCTTCCCCACCAGGCACGTGGGGGGCCGAACTCAATGGCACAACCAAATACATCAATAACGTTATTTACAAAATCATTTGCAATATTGCACCAACCGTTATCCACCCTAAGCAAACTGAATGCTTGCCCTGCCAACTGCGGTATCAACGAGCATATCAAGGTGGGGCCGCGTGCAACAAAATCCATATTGGTGCTACGTACCTCAATGCGAACGTCACCAGAATTCCGTGCGTCTAACACGACAGGCACACTGCTCAACATCGTCTGCAACGCACAATCGGCGCTCGGGTTAACTTCCAGAGAGATATGTGCGCCCAAAATTGCGCTTGTTTTTACCTCGACCAGCAACCCTAGATACCAACGAGATATAGGTATCAAATGCCCTGTACCGTTGGGATCAATCACCCTAACATGAGTGGGAATATCAATAACTGTGTAATCAAGCTCTACGACTGCAAACGGGAGAAGTGGCGATATGAGAGCATTAGGACCCATACCATGTCCTAGATTGTTAGTCGCCTCAGCACCCATTCTGGCTTTTACCGCACGCTCTGATCTTTCATTCTTCAAAGAATGAAGGAAGCGCAAAAGGGATCGTCTACCCTTGTCTTCCGTCAGGAAGGGCCATTCATTCTCTCCAACCCCTTTTGTCCGTAATTCAGAAAGAAACTCGCCATGTATTTCAATATAAGGCTGCGGCCCTAACTGCGGCGAACGGCTATTTTTTGACTTCTTTTGTTTATCCGGCTGCAGAAAGAATTTTTGTATTAAATCTTTCTTGACATCAGGAAACTTTTCGAATAACTGCGCCAGCGCGCCAGCGTAACCACTAGAGCGTTGATCGGCCAATGGATGCTTCGCAATAATGGGTTTCGTTCTGAAGTAAGGCTTAATGCGAAAACTCGGAAGCAACGCATAAAATCCTACAATACACCCCTCCCCTGCTGATGCCACGCATCGTCGGAGCAAGCGCCTCACTTCGTTTGGCGAGAATTTTGTCTGTTCTTGAATCTCACCGTAGGGAATATCGGCAGCATATAACTCAACGGCAAGCTTTCGATTCAGAAACGTTCGACGAGTCGCATCGTCAAGAACGGTGATATCGGGATGGGGCCAGTCGACAAGCTCACCGTGATATTGTTGAATCAACGATCTCCGCGCGCCCCCGCCCATTATTCAACCCGTTCTAGAAGGGAACGTCGGTGAAATGCGCTAGTACGAAGTTCGGTTTTAAGTTTCCCGTTTGCCAAGTAGCGCGCCACACTAGCAAGTAAGTGTGCGGGATCACAATCTTCTAGTGCGAGAACCTCCTGGAGCGTGAAGCTACTTCTGGCGCTAATTAATCCTGGGAGGGCCCTGGGATTCGGGTCTATAGCTCCTCTAACGCGTGTTCGATAGGAACATAGCAACATCCAATTATGGGGCAGCCATTGCGCCATTCGGATTTCGCCTTCGGTCTTGGTTATCCTATTCTTGTGTCGCGTGGGTTCCCCGTTCCTAGAGTGATTGAAGTGCCAACACTCCGTCTTGCCAGACTGATATAAAACATCAACTGTTTGTTTGTATTTTTTTTCAGATTTTTCTTTTGGTGGCCTGGATGGAAGATACGACAGTATTTCAGGATTTCCTTCGGCTAGCAATAAATGCGAAAATGCAACCACGCCGAAAATGCCAAAGCGACGATCATTTTTTGGGGAATCAAAAAAATAGACCGACGCGTGGCCGCGATTTGGATTTCTAACAAATTCAGCCGGGCTCAATCTGTGCTGGTCTGCGGCGTGATACATGATGAGTCACAACGGCGAGTCTTGGAGAATATATGGTAGAAAATTTTGTGAGTAGATAACGGTATCAGTAACCCTATGAAACTGGTTGCATAGTGCGCATAATTTTAATATTTTTTATTATCAGAAAATCGCAAAATTCGCATTTAAACCCAAGGACTTTCCCCAAAAAAATACTTTCGGTTGCGGGGACAATGTGTGGAGTGGAGCGGAATGAACTCCATGAACTGCAGGCGATTACTAGGAGCTCTGAGACAAGAGCGCAGAACCAAGGCTTTCGCCGTTTGCCTGCAAGCTCAAGGGAGGTAGGGGCGGGTAGGCGGCGCTCACACGCCAGCGGAGACATAGGCAGCATGACAACGGCTGCGGTCGCTCCCGAAAAAGACACACAATTACATCTTCGGCGTAGAACCGATAGAATATTTCATCCCCAAAAAAGACGAAAATATGTGTTGAATGCAGCGACAAAGTCTACGTAAGTAGATAATTCTTATCAGATTTTACCCCATCACTTTTCTCGTCGTCTGACTATGCCCCCCCCGCTGGCAGGAACCACTTGTCCCCGCCAGCGCAGGACTCTTTCTGGCGTTATTCCTGAACCACCCGCATCGACCTCGGCCGCGAGAAGTCGAGGGTTTCGCCGTTCCAGGCTCTTTTGCTTTTTAGTTCCCAGTTCTGCACGAGGCCGGGAAATGTCGCGAGGCGGCTATACGAGAGATTATCCCAGTCCGATAGCATCACTGCAGTGCCGGGTGCAGCATCCACGAGCACTTCGTGCCTGTAGATCCAGGTCGGCAGCGAATAGCCGGAGCTGTGTCCGGCAGGCAGGCAATACTTCGCACTGGATGTCATGCTGACGATGCAGCTGACTGGTGTTGAATCGGACTGGACGCGCATGGAACGTGGCTTCGAAAAATCGAGCGTGAGTCCGTTATACGCCTTCACCCCCTTGAGTCGTTCATGCTCTACCGTCCCGATAAACGTTGCTAGGCGGCTATACGACAGATTATCCCAGTCGGATAGCATCACTGCAGTGCCGGGTGCGGCATCCACGAAAACTTCGTGCGTGTATATCCAGGACGGCAGCGAATAGCCCGACTTTTCCCCCGCTGGCAAGCAGTACCGGGCACCGGTTTTCCGGGAAACAATGCAGCCCAACGGGCGCTCGGCCGACAATACGCGTACGTCCGAATAGATGGATTGAATCCACTTCACGTATTTCGAAACGCGCGCACCGGTACTCGCGCGCGCCGAGTTGCCATTGGTTGTTGCGATGATGACTGGCTTGCCGCCACGGATCTGCCACCACGCTGATCCATTGTCGGTTGCGGCAGTGCGGGCCCAGGACGGCGACGGTCCAACGGAGTCGTACGTCGCCGCGAGTGCGTGGTCGGATCCGTAAATGCCCTCGACGCGGCTGCGCCCGTACAGCCGCCGCGCGCTCGTACTGGAACCGAATGAGCGGCTGATGTTCGTGCCAACGCCCCAGACCCCGTGGCTCACGAAAATGACGTCACGGCCGGGCTCATCAAGCGCATCGTTCAGAATTGGCCGCTCGATCGGATTTCCCTTTGCATCGATCATTGGATTTCGCGTGGGCAATACCAGGACGGCGATATCGGTGGATGCGCCGCCGTGGCTGCGAGGCTGGATCATCCGCTGCGGCGGTACGTGCGCCGTACCTGCTCCCGATGCGATGACACGCCCTTTCCAGTCAGTAAACGTCCTGTTTGCGGCGGTCCTGGTGCCGTCATGATCCACGCAATGCGCGGCAGTCAGCACGTAAGTCCAGCCGCCCTTGTCGCCAAGCCATGTTGCCGTGCAGGCTCCGATGGTGCCGACGGCGAGCCAGGCCGTTTCGTAGCTGAACTCACGCAACTTGTTGCTACGCGTATCGATGCTTTCGGTCACTGTGGCCGTATCGCCGCCATAGTATCTAAATGTGGCTTCATCGATGACCAAAGCTTGCGCCGATGACCACGTTGCCAGCGCCACCAGCCCGGCACCAAAGTACTTTCCCTTCATTATCCTGTATTGCCCTTCGATAAACGGATTATCCACGGCGCACAGATCAGCCTATCAAAGACTGCTCAATCTGACCTGTCTGACTTGCCGCCTGAATATTGCGTTCTGACGTGTTTCAGTGAAAGACTGGCGCCGGCGAATCGCGACCTTACCCTGAAAATTCTTGGGATCTGGATTCATGACGAATCCTTTTGACAGAGGCCCGCCCTCTTTTTGATTTAGGATTTGTCCGATTGAATTCAGGCGGTGGTTTTAATATATAAGAGATCCCATCCGACTGATTATTGAAGTTCTGTTGCGACTATCTCTGCAATCGGCGCGGACGAGATAATATGTGCCGCTGAAATGCTTCAATTGTCACGCACAATTGCGATCGGACTGGCACATTACCTCTTCGTGCAATGAATGCGTCACATGATTTGGTCAATGCCATGCCAAGTGCCGCTTGCGCTTGAATCGGAAAATGGCCCGCCTAGAATCCATGTCATGCGCGAAGGCCAATTCCCCCGAACGATACCGGCTCGAAAAACGCCGGAGACTCGCAAGCGTGCTTCCGGCCAGCGCGTTGCGGAAGCGCCTGCGGCGCCCTTTTTCCTGGCTACCAAGACCATTCCGCCGCGACTATCGGCCGGTTTGATCGATCGTCCACGATTGCTCGAACGGCTCGCCCAGGGGCGCGACAAGCGGCTGACGGTCATCAAGGCGCCGGCCGGCTTTGGCAAGACATCGCTGTGCATTGCGTGGCTTGACCAGTTGCGGGCCGATGGCGCACGCGTGGCCTGGCTGTCGGTTGACCAGGAGGACGACGAACCGGCGCATTTTCTCGGACATCTGGCGCAATCGCTGTACCGCGCCTGTGCCGCCGAAGGTACTCCGCCGGGGCAAGCCGGCGATGTGTCGCTGCTGGTGCCTCGCGCGGTGGTTGCCACGCTGGTCAACGCGCTGGCCGAAGTCGATGACGAGTTGTTCCTGTTCGTGGACGACTACCACCTGATTCACACCGAGTCGATTCACGAGGCCGTGGCGCTGCTGCTGGCCCACGCGCCGTCCAACTTTCATCTTGTGCTGGGCACGCGCGAGGACCCTCCCCTGGCGCTGGCACGGCTGCGGGCCAGCAATGCGCTGCTTGAAATCGATGCGGCGATGCTGCGCTTCAGCGCCGACGAAACCCGGCGCTTTGTCCAGCGCGAATGCGAGGGCGGCCTGCCGCAGCCTTCGGTAGACGCCTTGCATGCTTCGACCGAAGGCTGGGCGGCGGCATTGCGCCTGTCCGCCCCCATGCTGGCCCGGGGTCAGCCCGGCACTTGGGTGCCGCCCTCGGGCACGGCGCGTCCGATCGCGGCCTATCTCGAGGAAATGCTGGCCTGCCAGACCCCGGCACTGGTCGATTTCATGGTGCGCACCGCGATTCTCGACCGGTTGTCGGCGTCGCTGTGCCTGGCCGTCACAGGCGCGGCAGACAGCCAGACCATGCTTGAAGCACTAGCCACGCGCCAGTTGCTGCTGGATCCGCTGGATGTCGAAGGCCGATGGTTTCGCTATCACCAGTTGCTGCGCGACTACCTGCGCCAGCGGCTTGAGGTATCGCCAGACATCGACGTTGCCGATCTGCACCGGCGCGCGTCGCGCTGGTTTGCTGCACAGGCGCTCTGGACCGACGCCGTCTGGCATGCGCTGGAGGCAGGCGATGCCGCCGATGCCGTCGCCCTGATTGGCCGTTGTGCGATGTCGCTCGTGCGCAAGGGGGATCTGATGACGCTGCTTGGCTGGCAGCGGCACCTGCCGGCCGACATCATGCGAGGCCAGGTTGACGTGCGTCTGGCGCTGGCGCGCGGCATGGCACTGGCGATGCGTTTCGGAGAGGCATCGGAGATGGTCGAAGCCATCGAGCAGGACGCGGTGCAAGGCCCCACCGGGGATCGCGAGCGTTACCTTTGGGAATGCCGGGCGATACGCGCCCTGCTCACTGCCCTGCGTGACGATGCCCAGGGCGCGCTGCGGCTTGCCGAAGCCTGCCTGAGCCATCCGCTGTCGGACGATCCGTGGATTATCAACGTGCTCAGCAATGTCGTGCGGTTCGCGCACTGGAAATCCGGCGATCTCGAACGGCTTTACGCCACGCACTGGATCCCCTACTCGCCCGACGAAAACCGGCGGTATCCGCTGTCGTCGGTCTACAGGCTCTGCCTGCTTGGCCTGGCCGAACTGCAGCAGATGCGTTTCGACGTGGCCGAGCGCTACTTCCTGCAGGCGATGCGGTTTGCCGAGGAGCACGCCGGCCCGGCCTCCACGGCCGCCGCACTGTGCGCGCCGGCGCTGGCCCAGTTGCGCTACGAGCAGGACCGGCTAGAAGAAGCCGAAACGCTGCTGGTGGAACGCATGTCGGTCATCGATGCGGCGGTACTGCTGGACAGCGTGCTGGTGGCCTACACGCTGCTGATCCGCATTGCAGCGGCGCGCGGCCATCTCGACCAGGCCCATGTCTGGATCGAACGGGCGCTGAATATCGGCCATCAACGCGGCTGGCACCGGCTGGTGGCCGCCATCCTGCTGGAGCGTGTCCGGCTGCTGCTGGCCGAAGGCCGCGCCCGGGAGGCCGCCTCGTGCGTGGAGCAGATCGACCGCCTGGTGAATACCGTCGATGCGCCCGATTGCGAGGCCTGCGCCAGCGAACTGGACCGCTATCGGACCCTGGGTGCGGCCAGCCTGGCCATGGCCGGAGCGCGCCCCGACGAAGCCGTGCGCCTGCTGGATGCCCTGCTCCAGCGCTTTCCGCAGCGGCGGCCCGACTATCTTGCATTGCGCGCACGCACGTTGCTGGCGCTGGCCTGTCAGGCCAGTGGCGCGGTGGAACGGGCCGTCGAGGAATGCAGTCGGGTGCTGGCCTCCATCGAATCGGCGCGTGCCTACCGGACCATCCTGGACCAGGGGCCGGGCGTCAGGGCCCTGCTCGAACTGGTCCGGGGGGCCACCGGCGCCACCGGCGACAGCAAAGAACGCCTGGCCTGCATCGACGAACTGCTCGAGCGCTGCAACGAGCGTTACCAGATGCGGCAAAAGGCGTCGTCGGCGTCAGTGCGCGAGGCACTGAGCGCGCGCGAGGGCGGCATCCTGACGTTGATTGCCGCCGGCCAGTCGAACAAGGAAATCGCACGAACCCTGGGGATCGCCCCCGAGACGGTCAAGACCCATATCAAGAGCATCTTCGTGAAGCTGGCGGTCGAAAAGCGTGCGCATGCCGTCGCACGCGCGCAGTCCCTGGGCCTGGTGGCCGGGCACTGAGCGCGGCGCCAACGCCACTTTCGGCTTCGCTCTCCCCCGCCTCCCCCAAACGCGCTGCCCCGACCCGGTCCCCTGTTCGGGGGATACGGCTACGCCCGGCGCCCCGCCAACATGGCATCCATACAAGGCGCCGCCTGAATCCCGCCAGGGGTGACGGCTCCGGCGCACCACAGACTTTCCCCTTTCGTCTGGAATTCGCAGGAGACACACCCATGGACGCGATGCATGACACCGCCCCCACCGCTTACGCCTATCCGCTGCTGATCAAGCAGCTGCTGCACACGCCACTCGGCCAGAACCCCGATCAGGAGATCGTGTATCGCGGCACGCACCGCCAGACGTATCGCACGATGCGCGAGCGGATCGGGCGCCTCGCCAACGGGCTGTCGCGCCTGGGCGTGCAGCACGGCACCACGGTGGCCGTGATGGACTGGGACAGCCATCGCTACCTGGAGTGCTATTTCGCGGTACCGATGATGGGCGCGGTCCTGCAGACCGTGAACGTGCGCCTGTCGCCGGACGAGATTGCCTACACAATCAACCACGCCGGCGCCGAGGTGCTGCTGGTGCATACCGACTTCCTGCCCGTGCTGGAATCGATCCGCAACCGGCTCGACACCGTGCGCGTCTTCGTGCTGATCGACGACCTGGACGGCGCGCCGGCCCCGCTCACCATCCCGTTCAGCGCCGAGTACGAAGACCTGCTGGCGGCCAACGCGGTGGCGTACGACTTCCCCGATTTCGACGAGAACACGCGTGCCACCACGTTCTACACGACTGGCACCACGGGCCTGCCCAAGGGCGTGCATTTCTCTCACCGCCAGCTGGTGCTGCACACGATCACGACGATGGCCGCGCTGGCCAGCCCGATGTCGGGGCAGCGGTTTCATCGCGGCGACGTCTACATGCCGGTCACGCCGATGTTCCACGTGCATGCCTGGGGCATGCCTTACGTGGCTACCGTGCTGGGCGTCAAGCAGGTGTACCCGGGCCGCTATGCGCCCGACGCACTGGTGAAGCTGGCCAGCGATGAAGGCGTGACCTTCTCGCACTGCGTCGCCACCATCCTGCACATGCTGCTGAACTGCGAGGCCGCGAAGACCGCCGATTTCAGCCGCTGGAAGGTGATCATCGGCGGCGGCGCCCTGCCCCATGGCCTGGCGCGTGCCGCAGTGGAACGTGGCATCGATGTCTTTGCCGGCTACGGCATGTCCGAGACCTGCCCGCTGCTGAGCCTGGCCCAGATTCCCGAGAACACCCAGCCGCGCGATCTCGACGACGAGATTCGCCTGCGCTGCAAGACCGGCCGCCCGGTGCCGCTGGTGGACCTGCGCATCGTCGACGACGCCATGGACGACGTGCCGCACGACGGCAAGGCCAGCGGCGAGATCGTGGTGCGTGCGCCGTGGCTGACCCAGGGTTATCGCAACAATCCCGAGGCCTCCGAGGCGCTGTGGCAAGGCGGCTACCTGCACACGCAGGACATCGCGAACATGGACGCCACCGGCAGTATCCAGATCACCGACCGCATCAAGGACGTGATCAAGTCAGGCGGCGAATGGGTGTCGTCGCTCGAGATCGAAAGCCTGATTTCGCAGCACCCGCGCGTGTCGGAAGTGGCCGTGATCGGCATCAAGGACGACAAATGGGGCGAGCGCCCCGTGGCGCTGGTGGTGCTCAAGCCCGGCGCCGGCGTCACGGCCATCGAGGAAGACATCCGCGATCACGTGATGACCTTCAGCAGCACGGGCCGCATCTCGAAATATGCCGTGCCACAGACCGTACGCATCGTCGACGCGCTGGAAAAGACCAGCATCGGCAAGCTCAACAAGAAGCTGATGCGCGAGCGCTTTGTGGCCTGACCCTAGCGAACCCATGAACGAATGCACGAGTGAACGAGTGCGAGGAGACAACAACATGACCATTGCTGGCTACAGCATGAACACCCTGGGCGAATTCGTCGGGCGCGAGCTTGGCGTATCGGGCTGGCTGATCGTCGATCAGGCTCGCGTGGATGCCTTTGCCGACTGCACGGGCGATCGCCAGTGGATTCACGTCGACGTGGACCGCGCCCAGCGCGAGAGCCCGTTCGGCGGGACCATCGCGCACGGCTACCTGAGCCTGTCGCTGCTGGCCGCGCTGTCGATGGAAGTGGGCGTGGTGCCTCACGACGCCAGCGCAGGGCTGAACTACGGCCTCGACAAGGTGCGTTTCCTGGCGCCGGTCAAGGCAGGTGCACGGGTGCGCAACCGCGTGACGCTGGCGGCGGTGGAAGACAAGGGCGACGGCCGGGTCATCGCCCGGATGATCAATACGCTGGAAATCGAAGGTGAAACCAGGCCGGCGCTGCTGGCGGAATCGCTGGCGATGCTGATGGCGGCGCGCTGAGGCCGCAGGCCAGAGCCGAACCGATGTGGTGTGAGGAACAGTAGAACAATGCAAGCCAATCTTGAATCCCCCGTACGCGCACTGGCCGCGCCGGAAGGCGTGAACCAGGAAGCCGGCCGTGCGGCCACGAACCAGCCCAGGCTCAATCCGTTTATCGGGCTGCGCCCGTGCGACGTGCTGGACACCGTGCGCCAGGTGGGCGCGCAGACTGTGCGCCAGCCGGGCCTGCTGGTCGAGCAGACCGCCGCGCTGACGCGCGAACTGGTGGCGGCGCTGGCCGGCACCGGCGGCCCCGCGCCGCAGAAAGGCGACAAGCGCTTTATCGACAGCGCCTGGCAGAGCAACCCGTTCTATCGGGTGGCGATGCAGAGCTATCTGGCCTGGTGCAACGCGCTGGGTGGCTTTGTCGATCGATCGGCACTGGACGATCGCAGCAAGGAGCGCGCGCAGTTCGTGCTGCAGTTGATGACCGACGCGCTGGCACCCACCAACACGCTGCTGGGCAATCCGGCCGCGCTGCGCAAGATCATCGAATCGGGCGGCACCAGCCTGGTCTCGGGCGTGAAGAACGCCGTGATGGATGCCGTGCGCAACCAGGGCATGCCGTCGCAGGTCGACACGTCGGCCTTCGAGGTGGGCAAGAACCTGGCCACGTCGCCCGGTGCGGTGGTGTTCCGCAACGAGGTGCTGGAGCTGATCCAGTACAAGCCGGCCACGGCCAAGGTGCATGGGCGCCCGCAGCTGATCGTGCCGCCGCAGATCAACAAGTACTACGTGTTCGACCTGTCGAAGGGCAAGAGCATCGTCGACTACCTGCTGCAGAGCGAATTCCAGGTGTTCGCCGTGAGCTGGCGCAATCCCACGATCGAGCATCGCGACTGGGACATGGACACCTACGTGTCCGCGCTGATCGAAGCCATCCACGCGGTGCGCGAGATTACCGGCAGCGACGACGTGAACCTGCACGGCGCCTGTTCGGGGGCCATGACCATGTCGGCGCTGATGGGCCACCTGGAGGCACGCGGCGAACGGCTGGTCAACGCCGCCACGCTGATGGTGGCCGTGCTGGACAGCAGTGCCGAATCGCAGATTGGCCTGTTCGCAACCCCCGAGAGCATCTCGGCGGCCAAGCAGAACAGCATCATGAAGGGCGTGCTGGAAGGCAACGAAATGGGGCGCGTGTTCGCGTGGATGCGACCCAACGACCTGGTCTGGAACTACTGGATCAACAACTACCTGCTGGGCAATGCGCCGCCGGTGTTCGACATCCTGTACTGGAACAACGACACCACCCGGCTGCCGGGCAAGTTCCACGGCCAGCTGCTGGACATCTTTGCCGGCAACGTGTTTTCCCGGCCCGGCGCGCTGACCGTGCTGGGCACCCCGGTCGACCTGTCCAAGGTGTCATGCGACAAGTACATCGTGGGTGGCATCACCGACCACATCACGCCCTGGAAGGGTGTTTACAACACGGCGCGCATGTTCGGCGGCAATACACGCTTCGTGCTGAGTTCGAGCGGCCATATCCAGAGCCTGATCAACCCGCCGGGCAATCCGAAAGCCAAGTTCTTCGTGAACGCCGATGCGGCGCTGCCCGAAGATGCCGACGCCTGGCTGGGCGGCGCCACCGCGCAAGCGGATTCGTGGTGGGACAACTGGCGCGTATGGCTGGCCGAGCGCTCGGGCGACCGGCGCGATGCACCGGCCCAGATGGGCAGTGCAAGCCACCCTGCCCTGTGCAATGCGCCGGGCACCTACGTCACGGGCGCCTGATCGCTGGCGATCGTCGCATCGAACGTTTCTTTTCTCAACAGCACCACTAGCATGAAGACCATGGAAACTACTGCATCGAAGTCATCGTCGGCCAACCCGGTTGGCGGCCTGTTTTCCGCCTACACCAGCGCGCTGCAACGCCTGCGCCTGCCCGGCTTTGACGTGGGCGCCATTGGCGAGGCGCGCCGCAAGGACCTGGCCGCGCTGGCCACGATCAACCTCGCGCTGCTCGACGGCGTGCAGGCATTCAGCCAGAAGCAGGCCGAAATCGTGCGCGGCACGTTGTCCGGCCTGCAGGACCGCATGCTGCAGTCGGGTGTGGCAGGCGGCAGCGCCACGGCCACGGGCGCGGTGGAACTGACGCAGAGCGCGCTGCACAAGTCGCTGACCAACCTGCGCGATCTGGCCGACATCGCCCAGAAGACGCAAGTCGACAGCGTGGCGGCAGCCACCAAGCGAATCGCCGAGAATGTGGAGGAACTGAAGGCGCTGTTCAAGCCCGCGCAGTGATCGCGGATCATCATGCAAGCCCGGCGGGCGCCTACCGGGGCGCCCGCGACAAGGACAACCAGATGAATCAGGCAGCGTGCCAAGCCCAAACCGGCGGCAAACTGGACATTCGCACCATTGACCTGGACGGCCGGACGCTGCGCGTCGGCATCCGTCGCGGCAGTGGCGGCACCCCGCCCCTGCTGCTGTTCAACGGCATCGGCGCCAATCTGGAGCTGGTGGAACCGCTGATCGCGGCGCTTGGCGACGTGGAGGTCGTCATTTTCGATATTCCCGGCGTCGGCGGTTCGCCCACGCCGGTCATGCCGTATCGCTTCTCCAACCTTAGCCTGCTGGCGGACAACCTGTTGACGCACCTGGGCTATGCCGGGCAGGTGGACGTGCTGGGGGTCTCGTGGGGCGGCGCGCTCGCACAGGAGTTTGCGCATCTCTATCCCCAGCGCTGCCGGCGGCTGATCCTGGCGGCAACGTCACCCGGCGTCATCATGGTGCCGGCCAGGCCGTCGGTGCTGGCAAGGATGATCGGGCCGCGCCGCTATACCGATCCCGCCTATCTGGAAAAGATCGGCGGGGATCTGTACGGCGGTGCCTATCGTCATGACATCGAACTGCTGCGCGAGCACAGCCGCCATATCGAGCCGCCGCGCGGACGCGGGTACGTCTACCAGTTGCTGGCCGCCTGGGGCTGGAGCAGCCTGCCGTGGCTGGGCGGCCTGCGCCAGCCCACGCTGGTCATGCATGGCAACGACGACCCGATCGTGCCGCTGGCGAACGCCAAGATCCTGGCGGCGCGCATCCGTCAGGCCAGGCTGCATGTGATCGACGATGGTCACCTGTTCCTGGTGTCGCGTGCGGCAGACGTGGCGCCCGTGATCCGCGGGTTCCTGCGGCAGGACCTGCATTGAGCCGCGCATGAGCGACCGCGCCGGACTTCCGCCAACCGAGTCGGAGACGTCCGGCGCCCTGCCCGCCGCTGCGGGCCAATCTCATCGACCCGACCAGCGCAGTGACCGCGACCTGCGCCGCATGCGCACTACCGCAACCGGCCTGCTGCTGGCGATGCTGGCGCTGCTGGTGGCGAGCGTGCTGGGCCAGCCCCATTACCCGTGGCTGGCCTGGGTACGCGCCTTTGCCGAGGCCGGCACCGTTGGCGCGGTGGCCGACTGGTACGCGGTGGTGGCCCTGTTCCGGCATCCGTTCGGCGTGCCGGTGCCCCATACGGCGGTGATCCCGCGCAACCAGCAACGCATCGCCGAAAGCCTGGGGACCTTTGTGGAGCGTAATTTCCTGACGCCCGAAGTCATCGTCAGCCGCTTGCGCACGCATAACACCGCACAGGCGGTGGCCGCGTGGCTGGTGACGCCAGGCAACAGCCGCGCGCTGGCCGATCCGGCCGTGGACGCGTTGCCGGCCCTGCTGCGCGTGTTCGACGACGACGAGGTTGCCCGCCTGATCCAGCGCGGGGCGCTGCCGGGCCTGCGCGCGCTCGATGTGTCGGGCATCGCCGGCCATCTGCTGCAGATCCTGACCGAGACCCAGCGGCATCAGCCGCTGCTGGAGCGCGCCCTGACCGCGCTGGAGCAATGGCTGGCCGAGAACGCCGGCCTGCTGCAGGCCAAGTTCAGCGAGGCGTCGCGCTATACGCCGGTGCGGCTCGATGCGTACATCGTCAACAAGTTCGTGGAAGGCGTGATCGCACTGCTGCACGAGGTGCGCACCGAGCCTGATCATCCGCTGCGGCAGCAATTCGACGAAGCCGTGCTGGCCATGATCGACAGGCTGCGCACATCGGAACGCTACCGGCGCATCGGCCGGCTATGGATGCGCGACTTCCTGCGCCACCTGGAACGTGAGGACAGCTACCGCGCGCTCTGGCAACGCGTGCGCGACTGGATCAGCGCCGATGCCGTTCGGCACGATTCTCTGGCGCGCGCCATGCTGGCCGACCTGCTGGCATCGCTCGGCGCCAGCGTACGCGACGATCCCGCCTTGCAGCGCAAGCTGAACGCCTGGTGGCTGCATTGCGTCCAGCTCACCGTGAGCCGTTACCGTCATCTGGTGCCCATGCTGATCGCGGAAGTGGTCAAGGGTTGGGATGCCAACGAGATCAGCCGCAAGATCGAACTCGAAATTGGCAGCGACCTGCAGTACATCCGCATCAACGGCACCTTCGTCGGCGGCATGGTTGGCGTGCTGCTGCACGCGGCGATGCTGCTGATCGCGGGCTGACCCAAACGGCGCAAAACGAGGCTTCGACTGCTGCGGCGCGTCATGACCGGCGGCCGGCCGGCATCCGGGAAAGCCCCATACCGCATATTGGTAATACCACTTTACCTGTCCAATACCCTGACCTAGACTCGGTTCAACTCGGCATGCGTGCGGCGCGGGATTGGGTCGCGGGCATCCGGATCTGCACCCCCTAAAAGAAGCAGAACGCAGGAGACCCGAGTGAACGACGACAATCCGCCGGGGCCGCCCAAAAGGCGCAGCCAGGCATGGTTTGGCCGACTGGATCGCGATGGCTTCATCTATCGGTCCTGGCTGAAGAATCGCGGCATTCCCCATGACCAGTTCGATGGCCGGCCGGTCATCGGCATCTGCAATACCTATTCCGAACTGACCCCCTGCAACTCGCATTTCCGGACGCTGGCCGACCAGGTCAAGACCGGCGTGTGGGAGGCCGGCGGCTTTCCGCTCGAATTCCCCGTGATGTCGCTGGGGGAAACCATGCTGCGCCCCACCGCGATGCTGTTCCGCAACCTCGCCAGCATGGACGTGGAAGAATCGATTCGCGGCAATCCCATTGACGGCGTGGTGCTGCTGATGGGCTGCGACAAGACCACCCCGGCGCTGATGATGGGCGCGTCCTCCGTCGACCTGCCCACAATCGGCATATCGGGCGGCCCGATGCTCAGCGGCAAATTTCGCGGGCAGGAACTGGGTTCCGGCACCGACGTCTGGAAGATGTCCGAGGAAGTGCGCGCCGGGCAGATGTCGCAGGAAGACTTCTTCGAGGCCGAAGGCTGCATGCACCGGTCGCACGGCCATTGCATGACGATGGGCACCGCCTCCACCATGGCCTGCATGGTCGAGTCGCTGGGCATGGCCCTGCCAGGCAACGCGGCAATTCCCGCCGTGGATGGGCGCCGCAATATCCTGGCGCGCGCCTCGGGCCGGCGCATCGTCCAGATGGTCAAGGACAACCTGGTGATGTCGAAGATCCTGACACGCCAGGCCTTCGAGAATGCCATCAAGGTCAATGCCGCCATTGGCGGGTCCACCAATGCGGTGATCCATCTGCTGGCCATTGCCGGGCGCATCGGCGTGAAACTGAACCTGGACGACTGGGATGCGCTGGGCCACGCCCTGCCCTGCCTGGTCGACCTGCAGCCGTCCGGCCGGCACCTGATGGAAGATTTCTACTACGCCGGCGGGCTGCCCGCGGTGATCCGGGAACTTGGCCCGCTGCTGAACCGCGACGCGCTGACCGTCAACGGCAATACGCTCTGGGACAACTGCAAGGACGCGCCGAACTGGAACCGCGAGGTCATCCACGCCTTCGACGCGCCCTTCAAGCCGCACGCCGGCATTGCGGTGCTGCGCGGCAACCTGAGTCCCGATGGCGCGGTCATCAAGCCGTCGGCAGCCACCCCGGCGCTGCTCAGGCACACGGGCCGCGCGGTGGTGTTCGAGGACAGCGAGGACATGCACCGGCGGCTCGACGACGAATCGCTCGATGTCGACGAGAACTGCGTGCTGGTGCTGAAGAACTGCGGCCCGCGCGGTTATCCGGGCATGGCCGAAGCGGGCAACATGCCGCTGCCGCCCAAGGTGCTGCGCAAGGGAATTACCGACATGGTGCGGATTTCCGATGCCCGCATGAGCGGCACCGCCTACGGCACCGTGGTGCTGCACGTCACGCCCGAGGCCGCTGCGGGCGGGCCGCTGGCGCTGGTGCAGAACGGCGACATGGTGGAGCTGGACGTGGAAGCCCGCAAGCTGCACCTGCACGTATCGGACGAGGAGCTGGCGCGAAGGCGCGCGGCCTGGCAGCCGCCTGCGCCGCCCATGGAGCGCGGCTGGACGCGGCTGTATTTCGAGCACGTGCAACAGGCCAACCTGGGCGCCGACATGGATTTCCTGGTGGGCAAGAGCGGCGCTGCCGTGCCGAAAGACAACCACTGACGCACCATCCCGGGCACGGCCGCCCCGCAGGGCGGCGCGGCGCCCGACAAGGAGACGCAACGCATGGCATCGGTTCAGATCCGCGATGTGCAGAAGTCCTTTGGCGGCACGCAGGTCATACGGGGCGTCAGCATCGACATTCCCGATGGCGAGTTCACGGTGCTGGTGGGCCCGTCCGGCTGCGGCAAGTCCACGCTGCTGCGCATGCTGGCCGGCCTGGAGGAGATTACCGGCGGCGAGATCGCCATCGGCGACCGCGTGGTGAACCGCCTGCCGCCCAAGGAACGCGACATCGCCATGGTGTTCCAGAACTACGCGCTCTACCCGCACATGTCGGTCTACGACAACATGGCCTTCTCGCTGAAGCTGGCAGGGGTGCCGCGCGAAACCATCAGGACCAAGGTGGACAAGGCGTCGGGCATCCTGGGCCTGGGCCAGCTGCTGGACCGCTACCCGCGCCAGCTTTCCGGCGGCCAGCGCCAGCGCGTGGCGATGGGCCGCGCCATCGTGCGCGATCCGCAGGTGTTCCTGTTCGATGAACCGCTGTCCAACCTCGATGCCAAGCTGCGCGTGCAGATGCGCGCCGAGATCAAGGAACTGCACCAGCGGTTGCGCACCACGTCGGTCTACGTCACGCACGACCAGATCGAGGCCATGACGATGGCCGACCAGATCGTGGTGATGCGCGACGGCCGCGTGGAGCAGCGCGGGCGGCCGCTGGCGCTCTACGACCATCCCGACAACCTGTTTGTGGCCGGATTCATCGGGTCGCCGGCCATGAACTTCGTGCCGGGTGTGCTGCGCCGCCAGAACGGCGAGGCCCGGGTGGAGTTTCCCGACGGCACGCTGCTGCCCGCCCCCGCCCGCCTGCAGGACGGCGCCGGCACCGACGGCCAGCGCGTGATCTACGGCGTGCGGCCCGAGCACCTAGCCTATGGCGCGCCGGGCCAGGGCTTTCCGACCACGGTCACGGTGGTGGAGCCAACCGGCGCCAATACCGAGGTGTACTCGCGCTTCGGTGAGACCGATTTCATTTCAGTGTTCCGCGAACGTCACGACTTTGCTGCGGGCCAGGCACTGCATCTGGTGCCCGACCATCAGCACACGCACCTGTTCGACGCCGAATCGGGCCAGGCGCTGCCCCGCCAGACCGCACGGCAATAACCACCCTTGGCATGACCATGGAGGAGACACAGCAATGAGCCATTCCGGAAACTTCACAAGGCGCGATTTCCTGGTATCGACGGCGGCCGTGGCTGCCACCACGGCGCTGGGCACCCCGGCGTATGCCGCCACCCAGCTCCAGTACAAGCCCGAGGCCGGCGCCAAGCTGCGCGTGCTGCGCTGGAAGCGCTTCGTGCAGGGCGACGAAGACCTGTGGAATGCCAACGCGAAGAAGTTCAGCGAGCTGACCGGCGTGGAAGTGCGCATCGACAACGAAGGCTGGGAAGACGTGCGGCCCAAGGCGGCCGTGGCGGCCAGCGTGGGCACCGGGCCGGACATCGTACTGGGCTGGTTCGACGACCCGCAGCAATACCCAGACAAGCTCGTCGACGTGACCGACGTTGCCACGTACCTGGGCAGCAAGCACGGCGGCTGGTACGACGTCTGCAAGAAATACGGCATGCACAGCGGCAAGTGGATTGCCGTGCCGCTGGGCGTGGTGGGCAATGCGCTGGTCTACCGCGAAAGCCACGTCAAGGCCGCGGGCTTCGACAGCATCCCCAAGGACACGGCGGGCTTCCTGAAGCTGTGCCAGGCGCTGAAGGCCAAGGGCACGCCACCCGGCTTCGCGCTGGGCAAGGCCGTGGGCGACGGCAATAACTGGGCGCACTGGCTGCTGTGGTCGCACGGCGGCATGCTTGTGGATACCAAGGGCAAGGTGGTGGTGAATTCGCCCGAGACCTGGGCTGCGCTGGAGTACGCCAAACAGCTCTACCCCACGTTCGTGCCCGGCACGCTGTCATGGCAGGACCCGTCGAACAACAAGGCGTTCCTGGACGGGCAGGTCAGCCTGACCGCCAACGGCATCTCGGTCTACTACGCGGCCAAGAATTCGAAGGAGCCCAAGCTGCAGGAGATGGCGAAGGACATCCAGCACGCGCACTTTCCGATCGGCAAGAGCGGCAAGCCGACCGAGCTGATGCAGATCACGCAGATGATGATCTTCAAGTACTGCAAATATCCGAACGCGGCCAAGGCGTTCCTGCAGTTCATGATGGAGCCCGAGCAGTACAACCCGTGGATGGAGGCCGCCATCGGCTACGTGAGCCAGCCGCTCAAGGAATACGAGGCGAACCCGATCTGGACGGCCGATCCGAAGCACACCGTGTACCGCGATGCGGCATCGCTGATGCTGGATAACGGCCACGCCGGCCCGCTGGGCACGGCATCGGCGGCGGCCATGGCCGACTACATCGTGCTCGACATGGTGGCCGAGGCGGCCAGCGGATCGAAGACGCCCAAGGAAGCCGCGGCCCGCGCGGCGCAGCGCGCCGAGCGCTACTACAAGGCCTGACGCGATGCAGAATACCGCTGCGACGCCGCCTGCCTCGCAGCGGCCCCCTGCCCAGCCGGCCCGGCGATCGATGCTGTCCCGGCTGTCCGACAACCGCCAGGCGCTTGGGCTGCTGTTCATGTTGCCCACGGCGCTGCTGCTGCTGATCTTCCTGACCTATCCGCTCGGGCTGGGTGTCTGGCTGGGCTTCACCGACACCAAGATCGGCCGGCCCGGGGCGTGGATCGGGCTGGACAACTTCGCTTACCTGGCCAGCGATTCGGTGACCCAGCTGGCGCTCTTCAACACGATCTTCTACACACTGTTCGCCAGCGTGCTGAAGTTCGCGCTGGGGCTGTGGCTGGCACTGCTGCTGAACCGCAACCTGCCATTCAAGTCGTTCTTCCGGGCCGTGGTGCTGCTGCCGTGGATCGTTCCCACGGCCTTGTCGGCGCTTGCGTTCTGGTGGATCTACGATGCCCAGTTCTCGGTCATCAGCTGGACGCTGGTCAAGCTCGGGCTGATCGACCGCTATATCGACTTTCTGGGCGACCCTTGGCTGGCACGGTTTTCGACGATTGCGGCCAATGTCTGGCGCGGCATCCCGTTCGTTGCCATCTCGCTGCTGGCCGGGCTGCAGACCATCTCGCCCACGCTGTACGAGGCGGCCTCCATCGACGGCGTGACGCCGTGGCAGCAGTTCCGCTACGTGACCCTGCCCCTGCTGACGCCGATCATCGCCGTGGTGATGACGTTCTCGGTGCTGTTCACCTTTACCGATTTCCAGCTGATCTACGTGCTCACGCGCGGCGGTCCGCTCAATGCCACGCACCTGATGGCTACGCTGTCGTTCCAGCGCGCCATTCCGGGCGGGTCGCTGGGCGAAGGCGCGGCACTTGCCACGATGATGGTGCCGTTCCTGCTGGCGGCCATCCTGTTCTCGTATTTCGGCCTGCAGCGGCGCGCGTGGCAACAGGGAGGCGACAAATGAAAACCAAGGCGGTGGAGAACGAATCGCAAGGCATGGAGTATCTGCAGTCCGTGCCGCGCCGCTGGGTGACGCTGTATATCCCCATCGGGGTATTCCTGTTCGTGCTGCTGTTCCCGTTCTACTGGATGGGCATCACGGCCTTCAAGCCCGATGGCGAACTGCTGATGCAAAGCGCCAATCCGTTCTTCGTGATGGCGCCGACACTGGCCCATTTCAAGAAACTGCTATTCAACACGCCCTACCCGGCCTGGCTGCTCAATACGGTCATTGTCTCGACGGTGTCCACGTTTGCGTCGCTGGCGGCCAGCGTGCTGGCGGCCTACGCCATCGAACGGCTGCGCTTCCAGGGTGCCAAGCAGGTGGGGCTGGCGATTTTCCTGGCCTACCTGATTCCGCCGTCGATCCTGTTTATTCCGCTGGCGTCGATCGTGTTCCAGCTTGGGCTGTTCGATACGCGCTGGGCCCTGATCCTGACCTATCCGACCTTCCTGATCCCGTTCTGCACCTGGTTGCTGATGGGATATTTCCGCTCGATTCCGTACGAACTGGAGGAATGCGCGCTGATCGACGGCGCCACGCGCTGGGAAATCCTGGTCAAGATAATCCTGCCGCTGGCCGTGCCGGGGCTGATTTCGGCAGGGATTTTCGCGTTCACGCTGTCGTGGAACGAGTTTATCTACGCGCTGACGTTTATCTCGTCGTCGGAGGTAAAAACCGTACCGGTGGGTATCGTCACCGAACTGGTGGAAGGCGACGTCTACCACTGGGGGGCGCTGATGGCCGGAGCACTGCTGGGTTCTCTGCCGGTGGCCGTGGTGTATTCGTTTTTCGTGGAGTATTACGTGTCGGGCATGACCGGGGCGGTCAAGGAATGACCGCCCAGACTTACCCTGGCCGATTCATCGCGGCTGGCCGCCGGTCACGATATGGGTGGCGTCGGCCACGCTGCCTGTATTCAGCCTGACACAGCGTGTCCTCAGCATCTTGTCGATTCGCCACCATTGCACGGTTTCGACGCAGGAGTTGCCAGGGCAGAATAGTTCCGCGTGAACCGGCGCACGATTCATCAGGGATCGGACGATACGCAGCGTATATCCGTCGTTCAGCAACTGGACGAGGCGTTTTTGTTGTGGGGACAATGCCATGAATAGTGCGGTCAGAAAAATACGGGCAACGTGCGGGAAGCCGTTGCCCGCACATGAAATCGCCAGCGGGTACGCAGCGATTTCGCACTAACGACCGATTATGCCGGTTGATTAATCAAACGGCGCTGCACGTAATCTGCACATTTCGGACATTTACGTGATCATGGCAGCACTAAATGTTGTGTCAGACGCATACCTACCCAAAAATAACTATTTTGAGTGAGGCACCAGGGGCGGCGTCTGGGTCATGCCCAGGAACGCGAAGGCAATCTGGATCAATCCGACGGTCAGGCCCAGCGTGGCCCCGACTTTCCACGCCAACGCGTAGTTGTGCATCAGGTCATAAAGCCAGCCACCCCCAAAAGCCCCGATAAAGCTGCCGATCTGGTGACTGAAAAACGCCACCCCGGCAATCATGGCCTGCCAGCGCAGCCCAAATGTCTGCGCAATCCAGCCCTGCACCAGCGGCGATACCCCCAGCCACAGGAAACCCATGACTGCCGAGAAAATCATCGTGCTTTCCGGGGTTGGAGATACGTGGAAAAACCAGATAAATCCGATCGAGCGGCAAATATAGATACCGCCAAGCAAGAGCAGTTTGTTGACCCGGCCGCCGGCCCATCCGAAAAACAGGCTGCCCAGCACGTTGAATCCGCCAATCAGTCCCAGCGCCTTGGCCGAGAGCATTGGGTCCATGCCGCAAATATCGAGATACGCCGGCAAATGGGTGGTCAGGAATACCAGTTGCATGCCGCAGACGGTATAGGCCAGCGCCATCACCACGAACGGCGGATGGCGCAGCGCGGTCATCAGCGCGTGCCGGCCGCTCTGCTCTGCCTGCGCGCGGGTGGGCACCTCGCGCACCTGGTCGACCCGGCCACCAAACCAGGCAGCCGGCAGCATGATCAGCGCCAGGATCACGAACGACGCCAGGCCCATGCGCCAGCCCCACTCGCCCGAAATGCCCTGGCCGAGCGGCGCCGCAATCATCGCGCCCAGCGAGCCGGACGCCGACACACAGCCAAGCACCAGGCTGCGCACCTGCGCACTGACCGCGCTCGATGCGGCGGCCATCGCCATGGCCGTGCCCGTGCTGGCCATCGCCATGCCGATCAGCACCCCGCCTCCCAGCACCACCGCCCACATGCTGTGGGCCGTCGCCAGCAATACCAGCCCGACGATATACAGCAGCGAGCCGCCCACCATCAGCGGCCGGAATCCGCTTCTGACCGCCAGCGCGCCGGCAAATGGCTGAAGCACGCCCCAGGTGAGGTTCTGCACCGCCACGGCAATCGTGAAATCGCCCACGGAGATCCCGATATCGCGCGTCAGCGGCGGCACGAAGATGCCAAGGCTCTGCCGCAAGCCCATGGCGAGCGACAGCATGACGGAGGCGCCGATCAGGATCGGCATGACGGGGCGCAGCGAGGATAGGCGAGACATGCGTAGGCTCTTGTTATAGGCGGCATGCCGGGGGAGCAGCCGCTTCAGCCATTTTCGTTGAATCGTCAAGGGTTTTGTATGCTCGGGAATACTGAGAAGGCACTGCCCTGCAGAAGCCGGAACGGATTTCGGCCCATATGTAGAACGGATCGACCACATTTGTGCAGGCGCACCGGAATTCCGCGTGGAATTGACGCGCTGCCTGGCTGCTGGGGCCTGTTTCGGATGCCCTCCTCGATGCCCTGACAACAGCCCTTTTTTGTCCCCTTCTCAATCACATTGCGATAAGTTTTCTTATCGCAATAGTTCTGCGGCGATCTGAAACGATACCTGCAGAATCGGGGCCCCAAGGCCGGCCCATCCACGCATCCTTCAAAGTGCTCCCTTGCAAGGTCAAGACGCGGGTCGACCGGGCTCCCGACATCCATCGCCAAAAAGCCTGTAACCCTGTGATCTGTCGGGCGAATTCAATCTCGAAGCCCAGGGGTGAAACCTGACGCTCCAGGCGTCATTACTGAACGTTCGTGCGGAACGCGCGGCACAAAATGCCATGCCCCAGCCTCGGGATCAAAGACGGCGATCTGGTTCATGTCCCGCACATCGATATCACCTCGAAAATCTCTTGCCGGTCGACACATTTCTTTCAGCGCGCGGTGGTATCGCGCTGCATCCCACAGGCTCTGGTTGGCAGCGGTCTCCTGCCACGCAAACAGCCCCGTGCTCTCGAAGATGAGATCGACCTCTTGCCAGATATGAAGATCGGTGCGCAGCGACACACGCTCCCCCATTGGGTACGCATGCACCGCATCTGGAATGCTATAAGCCTCCAATCCGCCGTGCGGCCCCCTGATCAGATGCTCATCTTTCGCGCAGAACCCGCAGATGACCTCCACACGAACAAAACCATCCGCGCGGGCGAGACTGAGCCAACCGGGATCAAGCTCATCGAGCCGAACGTGGGTGTGCGTGCTTGACGATGCTTTGCCGCTGCGCGACGAGTGCAGCATGGCATCGAGCGGCGACAGGTAAGTCGTCAGCATGATTTCACCTTCCCAATGATTCGCAAGAAGGCGCGCACTTTCCTTGCCGTTGGGCAACCGGTCCGTGAGACGCACGCAATAAAGCGTGGGCGGCGTCAGGATCGTCGTCATGCCGCGGCCTCCGTCTGCTGTCGAATCAGGTCTTCCGCCTCGGCGCGCGTCAGCGCGCCGTCGCGCTGGCGCTGAGGCTGTTGTACCCACATCCGCTCCAGGTCTTCGCGCGAGGGTTTCCCTCCTGGTCTACTGCGCTCACCGATATAGTCGTCGGCATAGGGACGCGCGTACGGATCGTTGGGCATGGGCTTGCAGGCCGCCTCGATCTCCGGTGGCCATACGGGATCGCTGCAGGTCACCAGCACGAGCCAGCGGGCGAAGGCATCGAGCAGGACGAACGGAAGGAATATGATGTCGCTCAGGGCACCGAGGGCGCTGGAGCTTTTGCCGCACCGGCAGATCTTGTACCCCTCCCAGAAGGTCTCCCGTGGCGCCCAGAAGTGATGAGGCTCAGGCAATCCGGCTGGGCCATTCTGCATGTAGCGGCGGTAGTACTCCCATTGTGCGTGGATCGCTTCGAGCGACAGCGCGAACTGGCCGAGCACGAAGGCCCGCACCACGTTGCCGTCGGCGTCAAGCTGGTAGTGGCGGATATCGTACATGTCATAGGCGCGCGACAGCCCGCCCATGCGTCGGTGGCCCACACAGAAGAATTCGTCCTCGCTCCAGGGGACTTCCCAGATGCCACCGGCGTCCTTGGTACGGATGGCGTAGATGCGGCGCGTCTTGCGGTTCAGCCGGATCGGGCGGCGCTTCAGCGTGAACATGTTCCGCCGCATCGGATCGAAGGCCAGCAGGCCGAAGAAGCCGCCAGCGGACAAGGTAATTAATGCACCGATAATCGTGCCAGGCCAATATCCGCCCTTCGCCATCATTTCGGCACTATCTCGGAACGGACTCGTTGCGGCGAGCAGGCCAAGAGTAAGGAGTAACACAGTTGCCGCTGAACAGATCAACCAAAGCATCCCCACGTTCTGCATGCGCGATTGCGACTCGTCAGTGATCTCCAGGCAAGTCGAGTCGATGCGATAGACGTTACCGTACTCCACGGCTTCGTCAATCGCGGGGCGGCTGATGGATAGCCTGTGCTCCAACTCCCACTGCCCCAGCGGCTTGCCTACTTGCCGAAAATAGAACGGCGTGCGTTCATCCTTGGTCGGAAATTTCATCGCTTGCCCTTACTTGATGTCCTGCGCGAATCTGCGTAAAACTCGCCGTGCGGGAAACCAGTCGCACTCCACTGAACAGGCTCATGCGCCGCTGATCTCGCGCGTGCCGGCGCCAATGCTGCCCGCCGGTCCGGTGCCCATGCCGTTCAGCTCGAGACGTACGGTCAGTTCGCGACCGTTCATGGCACGCAGATCGAAATTGCCCTCGGGCCCGTGGAAGTTGTAAGCCTTGTCGGGGGTCTTGAGTTCGATCTCGTACTGGTAGAGGCTGCAGAGGTGTTCCGCGCCCTCCATGCGCACGAAAGTAAAGGGGGATTGCCCAGGAATCTCCGGCAGCGCAGGGCCGGAAACCGTCACGGTGCGGGCGAACGGCAGGTTGTCGCGGATACCCATGCGGGCGGCCTCCTGAGAATAGGATTGCCACGGAGGGTCGGTGATGCGCGCAAAGCACCCTCTGCGGAGCAGCAGTGATGCTAGCCGCAAAAAGTGCGTTGGAAGCGCTAATTATTGCTGGATACGTGTAAATTAAGGCATTTTAAGACTATTACTAGTCGTCATTAGCCACATTTTGCTGTTGCCCGCCGATGCGGCGCCCCAGCCTGCGCTGCCGCGTGCCGGGCGTCGTCCCGGCAGTTTTGGCGGGGGATCTACGAATCCCGGCCGACCCTCAAGACCGCACTGGCTTAGCATCACGTCATGATGCAATTCACAACCGCACCCCACGAGGACCGGATTGCTCGCCAGTACCCTTACCGCTTGTTCAATTCGCCCCAGTCACACTCTGATACACAGTCGTTTGCCGCCCTTCGTTGCGGCGCTGCAATCGACCGTTGCCGTCAGCCAGTTGAAAGGCTTTGTACTTCTCACCGTGCAAATCTGTTCGCGCACTACCCATGCTTGCAAGATCTACCTGCGCGCAGAGGCCTCGGCTTAATTTCGCGCTAAGGCACGCCACTTCTGAATCAGCGGCTTACTACAAACAGCCGTTTTCGCAGGCCTCAAATCAAGAGATGTAAGTGGATCGATATACAGCCCTTACACATTCTTACAGCAAGCAAAGTCCAAACTGACTAACTTTGAATCGCTCCAGCGTTGCATCGCATCAATCCGGCGATGTTGTGCTGTGGGCTTCCATGGCGCGTAGCGTCTCGTAGTACCTGTCTGCACGGGTTCCGTTCTGGGCTTGTGTCGACAGTTCAATGGATCGGCACACACGATCCACTCGCCTGTCCTGGCGGCGTAGCAACGGCCCGGGGCAAACGGCGCATAAAAATTGTTGGGGGACGTAGGCACTGAATCGTCCGAACGAGCTCATGCGCTCGCGCGGTGGGACAGTGCTGTCTGCGAATTAACAACCGCGACCGACGTTGGCGATCGCGGAAGGCCACCTATTACCCGGGAGCTCGCATGGACAACAATACTGACCGAAAGCCGACCGTGCCAACGCGGCTACCACCTGCGTCGCCACAGCAGCCGAAGCAGCCCCCGCCCCGCGACGCTGTCGCGAAGCAAAGCAGCCCGCTGAGCCTGCGGCCGGTCTGGCAGGCCATTCCGCGCCTTGCCAGCTATGGCATGGTGGGTTTCATCATCTGGATCATCCTCTCGGTGATGTTCCCCTACGTCTTCGTGCGCTCGTCGGAACGTGCGATCGTCAACAGCCCGGTCAGCCTTATCACCACGCCGGTGGAAGGCGTGGTCACGAAACAGTTGGTGCCGGTGGGTACCACCTTCACTGCCGGGCAGTCCCTGATGACGCTGCAGAATCCAAACATGGATCGCGCCTTGCTGATGGAGCTGACTGGCAAGAAGCTCGACAACGATAAACGGCTGGAAGCCGCCAAATCGAAGCTCGAAGGCAACCAGGCGCGCCTGGCCTCCACCAATGGCGACGTCAAGCGCTATACCTCGGTGGCCCAGCAACAGAACGACTCCCGTGTGCGTGGCATCGAGGCCCGCCTGAGCGCGGCACAGCAGCAGATCGATGCACAGGTCAATGTCGTCACGCGCAACGAAGCCATGCAGCAGGCAGGCGCCGTCAGCCAGGCGTTCACCGATGCATCGCGCAACCAGCTTGCCGTGCTAGGCGGACAGAAGGATGCGATCGAGGCCGAACTCAACGGTGCGCGCAGCAGCAGTGCCGCCACGCGCAACCGCGTCTATGCGTCGAACAACGACGGCGCCGTTGGCGCGCTCTCGCAGCGCTCCGACGAACTGAAGGCCGAAAACATCCAGTTGCAGGCCGAGATCAAGCAGCTTCAGGAATACGGCGCCGAAGTCGACAAGCTGGTAGACACCGAGCAGCAACGCCTGGACCGCGTGTCGAACCTCGACATCAAGGCCTACGCCGGCGGCGTCGTCGAAGACGTCCTGGCGCCACCGGGCACGCATGTGGCGGCCGGCGCCACGCTGATGCGCGCCACCAATTGCACGACGCCAAGCGTGGTGGCCGTATTCCCGCGCAGCCTGAGCAAGGATCTGCTGCCGGGTGCCCCGGTCACGGTCATGGTCGATGGCGTGGCCACGCCGCTGTCGGGCAAGGTCGCCGAAATCCTGCCGCGGGCACCCGATGGCGACCAGGCGCGCTACTTCGTGCCGTTCCCGCCCATCGAGAAAAACGAGCTGTACCTGATTGCGAAGCTGAACAAGCCGCTGCCTGACCTGCCCGGCGCAGGCAAGACAGACCGCTGCGCACTCGGCCACTGGGCCAAGGTCAGCCTTGACCGCCCGTGGTTTCGCCGGCTGATCTGATCGGAGCCGATCACACAGTCATTCACCCAACGCCCGCAGGAAGGAGACTACCGTGCAGCGTACTACCGCAGGAATGCCACACCGGGCCGCGCGCAAGCGGCTGATCGAAGCGCTGATGACAACCGTGCTCACCACGCCGCTGGCGCTGTCCGCCGCGCCGGCGGCTCCGGCCGACGCCGCACGCGATCAGATGCGCGATGCCGGCTGCCAGACGCTGACGCAACGCGTGGCCGCCATCCCGGGCAACGGGCCGGTCATGCTCGCCAGCTACGAACCCGCGCCGGGCGGCGAACCGCTGCTCGGCCCGCTCAAGGAGTCGGCCTTTGTCTATGACAACGCATTGGCCGGCATCGCGCTGATCGCGTGCGGCCAGAAGGATGCTGCCCGGCGCATTGCCGACGGGGTTGTGGCCGGCGTGACGCGCGACCGTCACTATCACGACGGCCGCATCCGCAACGCCTATCGCGCCGGCGCGATGCCTGCCGACGGCCCGGTGCCGATGCCGGGCTGGTGGGACGCCAAGGCCAACAAGTGGTTTGAAGACCGCTACCAAGTGGGCACCGCCACCGGCAACGTGGCATGGGCAGCGCTGCTGTTGCTGGCTGCCTACGATGCCACGCACTCGCCGCGCTATCTCGACACGGCCAGGACGATGATGGGCTGGGTCGACAAGGAGACGTACAACGCCGACGCGCCCGCCGCCTTTATCGGCGGGTACTTCGGCCACGAGCCGTCGCCGCAGCGCCAGGGCTGGAAGTCCACCGAGCACAACGTGGACACGTACGCGGTGTTTCGCTGGCTGTCGCGGTATGACAGCGATCCGCGCTGGAAAACCGGCGCCGAGCGTTCGCGCAAGTTTGTCGAGACGATGTGGCAGCCCGGCGAAGGCCGCTTTGCCATCGGTACGCGTGACGACGGCCGTTCGCTCAACGGCGGCCCCTCGGCACTCGATGCGTCGCTCTGGCCGCTGATCGCCATTCCCGACGCCGCCGGCAACTGGCAGCGCGCGCTGGCCTGGGCGCGGGCAAAACACGGCGTCAAGGGCGGCTATGGTTTCAACGCCGATCCGGACGGCATCTGGACCGAAGGCACCGGCCAGGCCGCACTGGTACTGCGCGCCACGGGCCGCGAGAGCGAAGCCGCGCCGCTCTGGCCGATCCTGACGTCGCAACGCGCGCCGTCGGGCATGCTGTTCGCCACGCCCGAGCAACGTGTGCGCACGGGGCTGCAGATCGGCCCCGATTCGAAGACCGACGACTTCTATTACTTTCACCTGCCCCACCTGGGCGCCACGGCCTGGGCCGTGCTTGCCGCCACCGGATGGAATCCGTTCCAGCCAGGCGGTTGCCGGGGCGCGAGCTGTGCCACGGTAACCCAGGCCGCGGCGTCGCCCGACAATCCACCCAAGGAGTAACGATGCTCGCCGCGAGTTTTGCAAGTTTCCTGGATAGCAGCATGCTCGTGCAGATCAATGCGGGCGCGCTGCTGGTGGCCGTGCTGTGTCTGCGCGGCAACCGGCACCGTGCCGCGGACCGATGGCTTTTTGGCCTGGCGGCGGCGGTCCTGCTGATCGTGTATTACATCTGGCGCGTCACCGAAACGCTGCCGGAATGGCGCATGGAGTTTCCAAGCATCTGGGCCCATGCGTTCCTGGGCTTCGAGACGCTGACGATCCTGTACACGCTGATCTCGATCATCACGCTCACACGCACCACCGACCATTCCGCCGCAGCCGATGCCGGCGAGCAGCGCCTGCGCGGCGACCGCGATGCCCCCGGCGTGGACATCTTCATCGCCACGTACAACGAGGGCCTGGACGTGCTGGAGAAGACCATCGTCGCGGCCAAGGCCATCGACTACCCGAATTTCCGCGTCTGGGTGCTCGACGACACCCGCCGCGACTGGCTCCGGGACTTCTGCCGCAAGGTGGGCGTGAACTATGTGACCCGGCCCGACAACGCCCACGCCAAGGCAGGCAACCTGAACAACGGCCTGTACCACAGCGCCCAGGGCGACGGCGGCGCACCGTACATCATGGTGCTCGATGCCGACTTTGCGCCCAACCGCAATATCCTGCTGCGCATCATCGGCCTGTTCGACGACCCGCGCGTGGGCGTGGTGCAGACGCCGCAGTTCTACTACAACGCCGACCCGATCCAGTACAACCTGCGCTCCACCGAATGCTGGGTGGATGAGCAGCGTGCGTTCTTCGACGTGATGCAGCCCGCCAAGGACGCCTGGGACACCGCGTTCTGCATCGGCACATCGTTCGTGGTGCGGCGCGAGGCGCTGGGCCATATCGGCGGGTTCCCCATCGGCACGGTGACCGAGGACATCCACCTGACCTACAAGCTGATGCCGTTCGGCTATGTCACCCGCTGGCTCAACGAGCGGCTGAGCGTGGGCCTGTCTGCCGAAGGACTGCCCGAGTACATCAGCCAGCGCAGCCGCTGGGGGCTGGGCACCATCCAGGTGGCGCTGACCGCCGACGGCCCCATGCGTGGCCGCGGCTACACACTGCGCCAGCGCCTGCACTACGTCCACGGCCTGCTGCACTGGCTCAGCCGCCCGTTCACGCTGATGCTGCTGGCGGGGCCGCTGCTCTACTGGTTCTTCAACGTGCCGACCCTCTATGGCGACCCGATGCAGTTCCTGGCCTACGGCGTCCCGGCGCTGCTGCTGTACTGGGCCTACAGCATCTGGATCACCGGGTCGCGGGCCATGCCGATCTTTACCGAGGTGACGCAGATCGTGGCGGCGATGGCCGTCACGGCCACGCTGGCGAGCGCCATGTTCAAGCCGTTCGGGCGGCCATTCAAGGTCACCAACAAGGGGCTGGACCGCTCGAAACTGACCGTGCATGGCAAGTTCGCGCTGCTCTACGGCGGGCTGTTCTTCCTGTCGGCCATGGGCCTGGCGCGCGCCGTGGCCGCCGATGGCAATGCGCCGGGCACCGTGTTCAACGTGGCCTGGACACTGGTGTCGATGGTGCTGTACCTGGCGTCGATGCTGGTCTGCTTCGAACTGCCGCGTCCACGCAAGGAGGAGCGTTTCCCGTTCCGCGTGGCCGGGCGCCTGCAGTTCTACGGCGCGGACGGGGTGTCGCGCGAGGTGGACGGCGTGACGCGCGATCTGTCCTGCAATGGCGTGGCCCTCGAATCGCATAGCGGCACGCGGGTGGAACCCGGTGCCGTGGGGGCCTTCTGGCTCGCGTCGCTGGGATGGGTGCCCTGCCGCGTGGCACGTACCGACGGCCAGCTGATTGGCATCTCGCTGGTTCCTGACATGGCGGCGCGGCACCGGTTGATCCGGCTGCTGTTCAGCGAGCCGCCACACAACATCGCGTATCGCGGCCTGCCTGGCACGGCCATCGTGCAACTGCTGCGCCGCGCGTTTACAGGTTGAATCACAAATGAAGACGATAACAATGCGCCTTTCCCCCGCACGCCTGCCGTCTCTGCGCTGGAGCGCCGGCATCCTGTTGCCCCTGGCACTGGCCGCCTGCACGCTCGAACCAAAGTACGAACGCCCGGATTCGCCCGTGCCCAACGCCTTCCCCGATGGTCCGGCCTATCAGACCACCCAGGGCGCCAATGGCGCGCCGCAATCACAGGTACCGGCCGCGAACCTTGGCTGGCAGGACTTCTTCACCGACGCGCGCCTGCGCCGGCTGATCGAACTCGGCCTGGCCAACAACCGCGACCTGCGCGTGGCCACACTATCGATCGACGAGGCCCGTGCGTACTACCGTATCCGGCGCGCGGCACAGTTCCCGGCCGTCGATGCCAACGTCGGCTTCAGCAGCACGCGTCTGACCGGCGACCTGCGCGCGCCGGGCCAGGACCCGGTGATCAACGCCTGGGGCGCCGGCGTGGGCTTTTCGTCGTTCGAACTCGACGTGTTCGGCCGCATCCGCAGCCTCAAGCACGAGGCCCTGGAGCAGTACCTGTCGATCGAGGAAGTGCGGCGCAGCACGCAGATCAGCCTGGTTGGCGAAATTGCCAATGCATATCTGACCTGGCAGGCCGACCAGCAACTGCTGAAGCTGTCGCAGGACACGCTCAAGATCCAGGAAGACGCCTCGGAGATGGTGCGCAAGAGCAAGGCGGCGGGCGGCATGGCCGCGATCGACCAGCACCGCACCCAGACCCAGGTGGAAACCGCGCGTGTCGACGTCGAGCAGTTCACGCGCCAGGTGGCGCAGGACGAAAACGCGCTGTCACTGCTGATTGGCGGACCAATTCCGGCCGACCTGCCGCCCGCCCAGCCGTTCGATGACAAGTCGTTTGTGGCGGAACTGCCGGCGGGCCTGCCTTCGCAATTGCTGGAACAGCGGCCGGACATCATGGCTGCCGAGCACCGCCTGAAGGCCGCCAACGCCAATATCGGGGCGGCCCGCGCGGCATTCTTCCCGCGGATTTCGCTGACCGCGGGGGTTGGCCTTGCCAGCACCACGCTGGCCGGGTTGTTTACGGGTGGCGCGGCCTGGGCCTTTGCGCCGCAGGTCACGTTGCCGATCTTCAATGCCGGCGCCAACCAGGCGAACCTCGATGCGTCGAAGGTCCGCAAGGAAATCAATGTCGCGCAGTACGAGCGCACCATCCAGGGCGCATTCCGCGAGGTGGCCGACGGTCTGGCCGCGCGCGGCACCTACGACCGCCAGACCGCTGCGCAGGCGTCGCTACAGAAGGAAGTGGCCGAGACACGGCGACTGGCCGAGATGCGCTTCAAGAACGGCGTGGACGACTATTTCCCGGTCTTTGATGCCCAGCGCCAGCAGTACGAGGCGCAGAAGAAGCTGGTGACGATCCAGCTGGCACGGCTGACCAGCCGGGCGCAGCTGTACAAGGCACTGGGCGGCGGCTGGTCGCAGCAGACCGTGACCAGCCAGCCGCCGGTGGCCGGCAAGCCCGCCCCGGCACGGGGTGCAGCGCCCCAGGCGGCTGCTCCGGCCGCACCTGCCGCAACGGCTGTCCCGTCGACGGCCAATACGCTGGTGGCACCCACCCGTGCGCCACAGGCCGCGGCACCGCAACAGCCGGCCCCTGCCGCACCTGTCCAGCCCGCGCGCGCGCCCCAGGCCGCAGCCCCTGCGCCAGCGCCAGCGCCAGCGCCCGCAGCACCGGCAACGCAGGCGGCCGCCCCGCTCACGCAGTCGCGCCCGCTCCAGCAGCCCGGGACGCCCGTCGCGCAACCTGCACCGGCGCCTCAGGCTCAGGCGCAGCCGCAACGCAAGACGCCGGATCCGGCCATTCCCGCCGACCTGAGAGCGGCACCCGACGTCACCGCCAAGCCCACTCCGCCGGGTCCGGCGGCGGCGCTGGCCGGTTCGGGATCGTAATAAGGCGGGATGGTTCGTTCCCCTCTCCCATTAACGGGAGAGGGGAACCAACCGATGGCAAATCAGCGCCATCGGTTGGCTCCCGACCCGTTCCCCGACTTCCCCGACTTCCCCGTCCTCGCCGTCCCCCTACCCCACAAACGCCCCCGGCACCGGATCTTCGCCAAGCGCGTGCAACAGCACGGCCCAGTGCATCGCCTCGTCGCCCAGGATGCTGCCCGCGGCCTTGCTCAGTTCACGGTTGTGGAAGCTCGGCAGCACGCCCAGATAGGCAGCCGTCGCGCCTTTTTCCAATCCGGCCGCAAAGCGCAGCACATCGGCCTGGGATTTCAGCGTCTGGGTCGGAAAACTGTATTCCCGGGTCGCCCTGGCCTTCACCGGGGTTCCGCCGAGCTTTTCCACGGTACCGGCCAGCACTTGCGCGTGCGCCTTGTGATGGGTCTGGAACTTGACCGCCGTATCGAGCACGGGCTTTTGCAGCAGGCCGCTTTCGGCGCCCACCTGATAGGCGGCGATGGCCTGGTATTCCAGGCCCAGCGCGGTATTCAGGATATTGATGTCGTCGCGCGTGCTGCCCGATTGCATCTGCCCCCACGCCGGCATGGCCTCGCCCAGTGCCACCGCCGCCAGCGTGCCCAGCGCAAAGGCGCCCGGCGCCATCAGCCAGCCACGGCGCATCAGGTCCGGCGCCAGCCGGGCATCGGCCAGGGCGGCATCGGCGGCGCCAGCCGGCGGCACGCGCGCGTTCGTTTTCGTTTCCATGGAAACCCTCCTTTGATCGGACGATGATCCACGCGGCCATGCGCGCCGCGTTACCGGCTTATACGCAGCATCCCGCCTTCCGGATGCAGGGGCGCTGCCTATAATCGGTACGTCACGCCATACACGGAGCCCCGTGTGGCCCTGCCCTCACCGCTGCCCGACGATCCAGACCCGCTCGAAACCCTGCTCGGGCGCGTAGCCATTGGCGACCGCCAGGCCTTGCGCGCGGTGTACGAGCTGTCCGCCCCGAAACTGTTCGGGCTGGCGCTGCGTATAACAGGCAAGCGGGATCTGGCGGAGGACGTGGTGCAGGAGAGTTTTGTCAGCATCTGGCACCACGCGGGCGACTACCGGCCACAACTGGCCGCGCCCATGACGTGGATGACCACCATCGTGCGCAACCGCGCGCTCGACGCCCTGCGCCGCACGGCCGCTGCGCGGCTGGGCGCCGCCACGCCGCTCGATGACGCGCCCGAGTGCGATCTGGCCGATGCCGCCGCCGGGCCCGCCGAACTGGCCCAGGCCAGCCAGCAGGCGCGCGCGCTGAACCGTTGCCTGCAGCGGCTGGAGCACGGCCAGCGCCAGGCCATCGTGCTGGCCTATCTGCAGGACATGAGTCATTCGGAACTGGCCGAACGCCTGCACACGCCGCTTGGCACCATCAAGTCGTGGATCCGGCGCGGCCTGGAACGCCTGCGCGCCTGCCTGGAGTCAGCCCCATGAATCTGGCGCGCAACCCGGACCTGCTTGACCGCATGGCGTCACAATACGCGCTTGGCGTGCTGCGTGGCGGCGCCCGCCGCCGCATGGAACAGCTGGCGCGGCAGGAACCCGCCGTGCATGCGGCCATTGCCCACTGGCAGCGGCGGCTGGCCGGCGTGGCGGAACTGCACGCGCCCGCCGTGCCCATCGAAGCGGTCTGGTGCGGCATCGAACGCCGCCTGGGGTGGAAAGCGGAAGACGCGTCAGGCCACGCATCCGCGAATGCACCCCACGACGCCGAGGCGCCTCCGGCCTGGTGGCACCGCTGGCATGGGCTGGCATTCTGGCGTGCCAGCGCGCTCATGTTCGCCACCGTCGCCGTGGTGGTCGTCGTCGGCAGCCTCGTACGCTGGCAGGCCACGCCGCCATCGCCGGGCGTGGTGGTGGCCGTGCTGCAGTCGCAGCATTCGCAGCCGGCCATGCTGGTGAGCTGGGACGCCCAGGGCCGCGCGCTGGTGGTGCGCCGGCTCGACGATCTGCCGCTGACGCCGCAACAGGCGCTGCAACTCTGGGCGCTGCCCCATGGCGGCAAGCCGATATCGCTGGGCGTGCTCGGCCATGCGCGCCAGGCCCGCCTGCCGCTCGATGCGTTGCCCGCCAATGTCGACGCCCTGGCCGTCAGCGTGGAACCGCCCGGCGGATCGCCCCAGCGCGATGCCCCAAGCGGGCCAGTGGTATTCCAGGGCGCGCTGCTCAAGGCCCCTGCCTGACACTCGTCACCGAAACTCCAGCAACAAATCCGACAACAGCCGTGGTTAACGCAAATTGACCATTTTTGTTATTTGCGTATCGTTTCGGCTGTGAAACGGACGCCTGCCCTCTGCGGATCAAGGATGGCGGCGTTCGCCACGGGGTCGCGACACCCTGGCCGACATCGGGCCAGTACGGGTATCGGTACAAAGACAAGACATCCGCATTTGCCGCGGGCTGTCCCGGCCAGGGCGGCGCCAGCAACGGCAGAGCGGGACAGGGAAAGACGGGACATGAAGAAGACAGGACTGACGCTCGCCATGGCGGGCCTCGTCGCCGCCTGTGGCGGCAGTGACAACACGACATCCACGGCCACGCCGCCCACGCAGAGCCCGGCCAGCTATTCGCTGGCCGTCCGCCCGCATCTGGGATCGATGATTCCGGGCGGCTCGATTTCGCTGCAGCCCTTGGCCGACCGCGACCCGCCGCTGCTCGCGCAGATTCCGGCCTCGGGCGATCCGCGATTCGAAATCCCGGAAGACCGCTGCGGCCCCGGCCTCGTCATGGTGGCTGGCGCGCCCGAAAACCAGTATTACAGCGAGGCGACCGGCAAGATCGAGGTGCTGCCCAAGACTGAAAAAATTCGCGCACTGATTCCGGACATCTGCGGCGGGAGCGCGCCAGTGCCAGTCAGCATTCTCGACGAAATGGTGTTGCACATGCCGGGGTGGTCGGACGCCTCGACGACAGCGTTCACCGAGATGATGACCGAGTTCCAGAAGCTCGCGGCCGAGCGCAAGTTCGCCACCCGCGACTATCGGGACAAGCTCGACGCCCAGATCGCGCTCATGACCGAACAGGCCCGCAAGATGCGCGAGGCCTCGGACCAGCAGCTGCTGGCGGCGCTGGGGGTGGGTGGCATCATGAAAAACGGCGTGATCGGGACACTGCCAACCGAGATCGGCCAGCCCAACACCACGCTGCCCTCCGATCCGAGTGGCCTGGCGGCGGCGATGATCGAGGCTGTCATGAAGCAGTATGGCAAGGTCAGCGGCGCTGCGATCAGCCCGGATGCCAACCTGATGGAACTGCTGGCGTCGATGCTGGCCCAATCGCTCGCCGCGCAGGGGGCCGCCGTACAGCAGGCCACGGCCGCGGCGCAGCTGAATGTGGTGCTGCCGCCCGCATCGCCCGCCAAATTCGACTTCGCGTCCGCCGCCGACGACGTGCGGGGCCGCACGATCCTTGGTGCGCGCGGCACGGCGCTGGCGCAGGATGTGGCTGGCATGCTGGATACCATGACGCAGCGGATGTCCGGCTTCGAGGAAGCGCGCAACGCACTGGCTGCCGCGCAGGCCCAGGCCCAGGCGCAGCAACCCGTTGCCAGCCCGGACCTGACCCTGACGCTACGCACGGCGCTGACACCGGTATTGTTGCGCGCCGAATCCCCCGACCGCCTGCGCAAGGCGGCGGCCGCAGGCGGCGCCAGTTTTGCCTGCACGGCCGGCGGCATCACGCGCGGCACGGTCGGCATTTCCTACAACGACGCCGATGGCAGCGGAACGCTGACCGCTGGCGACACGTTCCAGGCCCGCTACGACAATTGCGTGGTGGCCGAGCCGATCTCGGGCGTGACGCTGACCCGCAACGGTGTCATGAACCTGACCTACGATCCGCGCAGCGACACCGATATCCGGCTGCGCGCGAGCTTCGAAATGCTGTTCGGCAGCGGCGAATCGGACGCTTCCGGCACGCCGCAGTACGCTTACGGCGCCCACGGCAGCTGGAGCGACCGCGCCGCGTTCGGCTGGCCGGGCGACATACTGCCCGGTCAGTTGGGCAGCCGCTTGCCGGCCATGCTGGTGGAGGACGTCGCCGTAACGATCGAAAGTGCGGGCAGCGTGGCGTCGGTGCAGATGCAGACCGCCAGGCTCGACATGATCGGCCAGATTGCCGACGGCGGCGCAGGCCGCGCCGAATTCAGGAGCGGAGGCATGGCGGGCGGCACGTTCTATGGCAGCACGCTGCCGATGATCTTCGACCGTGGCAGCGACCTGCGGCTCACGATGGGCGACTTCTGGTTCAACCGCCAGGCCGAGATCGGCGGACAGCTCACGGCCGCCAGCGACGGGCGCATCAAGACCACCTTCACCCCCTTCGGCAGCACCACCGAAACCACCCGGACGCTGCCCTGGGCCACGATCGTTGCCACCTACCTGGCGCCCGCAGCCCAGCCTCGCTGACCTGCACCCCGGATCGCCGCCCGGCGATCCGCCTGCGGAGTCGTTGCGCCCCACGGGCCCGACTCCGCTAGAATCCACGCCAGAAACAATCCCCCAAGGTTTGCAGCGTGGCACTTCAGCAGGGCTTTATCCTGACCCGACACTGGCGCGATACCCCGGCCGGCACCGAGGTCGAGTTTTGGCTCGCCACGGACGACGGGCCGCGCCGGCTGCGCCTGCCCTGGCAGCCCTCCACCGCCTTTATCCCCGAAGCGCAACGCGCCACCGCCGAGGCCTTGCTGCAGGGCGAGCGCGACGTGGCGCTGCGTCCGCTGCAGTTGCAGGATTTCCAGCAGCGCCCGGTGCTGGGGCTCTACTGCCAGCAGCACCGGCAACTGATGCAGCTCGAACGGTCCCTGCGCGAAGCCGGGGTGGATGTCTACGAAGCCGATGTCCGCCCGCCCGAGCGCTACCTGATGGAACGCTTTATCACCGCGCCCGTCTGGTTCGACGGCGATCCCGGCGCTGACGGTGTGCTGCGCAATGCGCAGATGAAGCCGGCCGCCGACTATCGGCCCACGCTGCGCCTGGTCTCGCTCGACATCGAGACCAACGCGTTCGGCGACCTTTATTCGATTGCGCTGGAAGGCTGCGGCCAGCGGCAGGTCTACATGCTCGGACCTGCCCCGCAGAACGCCCCGGCCGATGCCGACTTTGCGCTCGAATACTGCGCCACGCGCCAGCAGCTGATCGAGCGGCTCAACGACTGGCTGGCCCGGCACGATCCCGACGCCATCATCGGCTGGAACCTGGTGCAGTTCGACCTGCGCGTGCTGCGCGAGCACGCCAAGCAATACCAGATGCCGCTGCGGCTGGGCCGGGGCGGCGCCGAATTGGAGTGGCGCGAGCACAACCGGCAGCAGCACTACTTTGCGGGTGCGGCGGGCCGGCTGGTGATCGATGGCATCGAAGCGCTGCGCTCGGCCACCTGGAGCTTCCCGTCGTTCAGTCTCGAAGCGGTGGCGCGCACGCTGCTGGGCGAAGGCAAGGCCATCGACAATCCGTACGACCGCATGGACGAGATCGACCGGATGTTCGCCGAAGACAAGCCGGCACTGGCGCGCTACAACCTGCGCGACTGCGAACTGGTAACGCGCATCTTCGAGGCCACCGAACTGCTGCACTTCCTGCTGGAGCGCGCCACGGTCACGGGGCTGCCCGCCGACCGCAGCGGCGGATCGGTGGCCGCGTTCACGCACCTGTACATGCCGCTGATGCATCGTCAGGGCTACGTGGCGCCGAATCTGGGCGACAAGGCGCCCGAGGCCAGTCCCGGCGGCTTTGTCATGGATTCCCGGCCGGGGCTGTATGAATCGGTGCTGGTGCTCGACTACAAGAGCCTGTATCCATCGATCATCCGCACGTTCCTGATCGACCCGATCGGGCTGGTCGAAGGCCTGGCGCATCCCGACGATGCCGATTCAGTGCCCGGCTTCCGCGGCGCGAGGTTTTCGCGCACGAAGCACTGCCTGCCAGCCATCGTGGCGCGCGTCTGGCAAGGCCGCGACGCGGCCAAGCGCGACAGGAACAAGCCGTTGTCGCAGGCGCTGAAGATCATCATGAACGCGTTCTACGGCGTGCTGGGGTCCAGCGGCTGCCGGTTTTTCGATCCCCGGCTGGCGTCGTCAATCACGATGCGCGGGCACGAGATCATGCGCCAGACCCGCCAGCTGATCGAGGCGCGCGGCTACGAGGTGATCTACGGCGACACCGACTCCACCTTTGTCTGGCTGCGCCGCGCCCGCACCGAGGACGACGCGGCGCAGATCGGGCGCAGCCTGGTGGCATACGTCAACGACTGGTGGCGCGACCACCTCTGGCAGACCTACGGGCTGGAAAGCGCGCTGGAGCTGCAGTTCGAAACGCACTTCCGGCGTTTCCTGATGCCGACCATCCGCGGCACCGACCAGGGCAGCAAGAAGCGCTACGCGGGCCAGGTGGTGCGCGCGGACGGCCAGGCCGAGATGGTGTTCAAGGGACTGGAGACGGTGCGTACCGACTGGTCGCCGCTGGCGCAACAGTTCCAGCAGACGCTGTACGCGAAGATCTTCAACCGCGAACCATACCAGGACTACGTGCGCGATACGGTACGGCGCACGCTGGCCGGCGAACTGGACGCGCTGCTGGTCTACCGCAAGCGGCTGCGCCGGCAACTGGACGAATACCAGCGCAATGTGCCGCCGCACGTGCGTGCCGCGCGCATTGCCGACGACTACAACGCGCGCCACGGGCGCCCCACGCAGTACCAGAACGGCGGCTGGATCAGCTACCTGATGACCATGGCCGGGCCCGAGCCGCTGGAAACGCGCGCCGCCCCGATCGACTATGACCACTACGTCACGCGCCAGCTGCAGCCGATCGCCGATGCCATCCTGCCGTTCCTGGACGATGATTTCGAGACCCTGCTGACCGGCCAGATGGCCCTGTTCCCGCAATAGTTGCGGGCAAGCAGGGTAATTGCTGCATCGCGGCGAGGCCGCAACCCGCTAGAATGGGCCGGATCTGCCGATAAGAGAATCCGAAGAGACTTCGCCCGCCGCACATGTCCGCCGCCTCGACCTCCCCAGCCCAGACGCCCTCCGCCCAACCCGCCGACGCCCCTCGTTCCAAGGCCATGCGCTTCGCCGCCAGCATGCTCGTGCTGCGCGACGGGCCCCAGGGCATGGAAATCCTGATGATGCGCCGCCCGCAGCGCGACGACGACCGCAGCGCCGGCGCGTTCGTGTTTCCGGGCGGGGTGCTCGATGCCCAGGACGCCGCGCTGCATCCGCTGTGCGCCGGTCTGGACGACGCCGCGGCCAGTGCGCGGCTGCAGGTGCCGGGCAATGGGCTGGACTACTACCTGTGCGCCGTGCGCGAGGCGTTCGAGGAAGCCAACCTGCTGTTTGCCTACGATGCCAGCGGCCGGATCGTGCGGCTTGACGACCTGGGCCCCGAAGTCCACCAGCAGCTGCGCGAGGCCGCCAGCTACGGCGGCAAGGGCCTGGCCCATGTGTGCGAGATGCTGGGGCTGCGGCTGGCGGTGGACCAACTGGCCTACTGCGCCTACTGGCTGACGCCGCCCGGCCTGCCCAAGCGCTTCGACACCCGCTTCTTCATGACCGTGCTGCCCGCCGGGCAGACCGCGATCCACGACGGCGTGGAGGCCGTGGAGCACCGCTGGATGCGTCCGGCCGATGTGGTCAACCCGGCCAACAACCTTACGCTGGTCAACGCCACGCGCAAGATCCTGCAGTCGATTGCCCATTTCGAGTCCGCGCAGGCATGTTTCGACTATGCCCGCCAGCAGCGCAATATCGCGCTGGTGATGCCGCGCCTGGCCCACGGCCCCAAGGGCCAGCGGCCCGTGATGCCCGAGGAGCCCAGCTACGCGGAGGTCGCCCGCATCGACCCCGACGGCGCGGGCCATGCGCGCTACGCGCTGGAACCGGGCCTGGCGGTGAAGCTGTCGGAGCGGGTCTGGCGCGTGACGGCCAACAACGGCAACGTGATGACCGGGCCAGGCACCAACACGTATTTCGTGGCCGGGGCCGACAACCAGTGGGCCGTCATCGATCCGGGCCCTGACGATGCCGCGCACTTTGCCGCCGTGATGGCCGCTGCGCCCGGCCCCGTGAAGTGGATCCTGGTCACGCACACCCATCTGGACCACTCGCCGGGGTCGGTGCGCATGCACGAGGCCACGTCCGCGCCAGTCTGGGGCCGCACCACCGATGTGGTGGATCGGCAGGACCAGACCTTCCGTCCCGACCACCAGCCCGAGCACGGCGACCGCATCGCGCTGGGCCCGCAGACCACGCTGCGCGTGATCCACACGCCGGGGCATGCGTCGAACCACCTGTGCTTCTTCCTGGAAGAAGAAAAGACCCTGTTCACGGGCGACCATGTGATGCAGGGTTCCACGGTGGTCATCAATCCGCCCGATGGCGACATGCGCGCCTATCTGGCATCGCTGCAGGCCTTGCTGAACGAGGATTTGGAATGGATCGCGCCGGGCCACGGCTTCCTGATGCCGCGCCCGCATGATGCGATCAGGCTGCTGATCCGCCACCGGATGCAACGCGAGGCCAAGGTCCTGAATGCGCTGCGCGCCCTGGCAGCAGCCGATGTCGGCACGCTGGTGGCCAGCGTCTACGACGACGTCCCCGTCACCAAGCACCCGATCGCCCAGCGGTCACTGATGGCCCACCTGCGCAAGCTGGAGGCCGATGGCGTGGCCGGCGAGGCCGAAGGGCTGTGGAAGCTGCTGTAGGACCGGAAGCGCCCGCCCTCTCCCCCGACCCCTCTCCCGCCGTGCGGGAGAGGGGAGAAAACCAAAGGCATATCAATCGCCGACGGTGTGCTCCCCTCTCCCGCCTTGCGGGAGAGGGGCCGGGGGAGAGGGCAGGCTTTCCAACCTGCCGCTGCACACGATCAGCGCGGCTGCGCCAGCGCGACCAGCGTCTTTACATCGGCCGCCGCACCCACCTTCCAGCACGCGGCTATCAGTTCCGCCACCTGGCCGGCGCCCAGCACCGGGTCGGCCAGCGCATGGAACTTGGCGTCGAGGTTCTGATCGGTCATCGGACGCTGGAGCGAACCGATGGCGTGCTCCACATGCACTTCCACCTGCCGGCCGTTCTTGAGCGTGGCCTTGACGAAGGCCGCCGCTTCATCGACACCGGCATCGGCCGTGGCAACCACCTTGCGGCGCAGGGCCACCACGTCGTCGCGCGTGACGATATGGTCGGAGAATTCCTCCTCGCCTGCCCGCCCGAAAATCAGCCCTGCCGCACAGCCGTGATAGACGCTGAACTTCGCCAGCAGCCCGTCGCCGGGCTCCTTCTTGCCGGTCAGTTCCAGCACCAGCGGGTGTACGCGCAGGTCGATCTGTTCCACGTCCTCGGGCTTCACGCCCTGCTCGCGCAGTTGTACGCAGGCATCGATGCTCGGGTGGATCACGATCCCGCACGCAAACGGCTTGTACGTATTGAACGAGATCTCGAAGCGTTGGCCCAGTTCGTCGGTAATCTCGTTCCAGTCGGCCTTGCTTGAAATCACCTGCATGAAGCCGCGCGGGGCCTCCAGTGCCCGGGCGCTGGACGTATAGCCGTGCCGCGCCAGCAGCGCCGACATCAGGCCAGCCCGTGCCGCGCCGCCCGGATGGAACGGCTTGGTCATCGTGCCGAACTGCTCGCGCAGCCCCACCGGCTGCGATGCCGCAATGCCCAGCGCCATCGTCATGCGCTCCTCATCCAGCCCCAGCAGCCGTCCGCAGGCCGCTGCCGCGCCGAGCATGCCGGTGGAGCCGGTGATATGCCAGCCACGGTCGTAGTGATCGGGGTACATCGCATTGCCCACGCGGCACGCCACGTCGATGCCCAGCACCAGCGCGTCGATGACGGCGCGCCCGCTGGCGCCGGTGTGCTCCGCCAGCGCAAGCGCAGCGGAAGCCACCGGCCCGGCCGGGTGGATGATGGTCTTCAGGTGCGTGTCGTCGAAGTCGAACGTGTGCGACGTAATGCCATTGACCAGCGCGGCGCTGGCCATGTCCACCTTCGTCCGGCGGCCCAGCACCGTGGCCTGCGCGGCCGGCTGCAACTCGGCCACGGCGGCCAGCGCGGCGTCTGCCGATGCGTGCCCGGCGGCGCCCACGGCGCAGCCCAGCCAGTTCATGAAAGTGCGATGGGCCTCGTGGTCCACCGCATCGCTCCATCCACGGGACGGATGCGTGGCAACGTACTTGCCCAGGATGCGGGTAACCGGCGGGGCGTTGTGGTCGGCGTCGACGTGGGTATTGCGGGCCATGCGAAAACTCCTTGATCGGATGCGGGGTGCGGATTGCAGAAAATTCGGAACGCAGTTTTTGGATAACAGTGCCAGCAGCCGGGCTCAGGTATCCAGATGGATCCCGCGGGCCTTCGCCAGCTGGCTCCAGCGCTGTACTTCGCTGGCGATGTACTGGCGGAACTGGTCAGGGGTCATCGGCTGCGGGTCCAGCGCCTCGGCGGCCAGCTTGTCCTTGAGATCGGGGCTCTTCAGCACCGTGGTCAGTGCGGTATTGAGCCGCGCCACCACATCGGGCGGGATGCCGGCGGGGCCGACCACGCCATACCACTGCATGGCGTCGAAGCCTTTCATGCCGGCCTCGTCCAGCGTGGGCACGTCGGGCAGCAGCGGATGGCGCCTGCTGCCGGTCACGGCCAGCGGCCGGACGCGGCCCGAGCGGATATTGGGCAGCGCAGCGGCCAGCCCCGGGAACATCGCCTGGGTCTGACCGCCGATCAGATCGGTAAAGGCTGGCGCGATACCCCGGTAGGCGGCGTGCGTCATCTTCACGCCAGCCTGCTGGGCAAACAGCTCCATGGTCAGGTGCGTCAGCGACCCCGGCCCGGCCGAGCCGTATGCCACCGGCTGCTTCTTCGCGTACTCGATGAACGCAGCCAGGCTGGGCGCCGGCACGTTGGCGTTGACCACCAGCACGTTGGGCGTGCCGCCGATCATGCCGATGGGCGTGAAGTCCTTCACCGGGTCGTAGGGCACGCGCCGCGTGGCAGGGTTGGTCCCGTGCGTGGCCACATAGCCCTGCATCAGCGTGTAGCCGTCGGCCGCTGCCTTGCTGGTCATCTGGCAGGCAATCACGCCGCCGCCACCGGCCTGGTTTTCCACCACGATGGACTGGCCCAGCACCTTGCCCCAGCGTTCGGCCACGGTTCGGCCAACAAGGTCGGACCCGCCCCCAGCCGAAACCGGCACGACATAGCGGATGGGCTTGCTTGGGAAGGTGTCCTGCGCGTCAGCCAGGCCAGGTACGGCCAGCAGCATCGCGCCGGCCTTGATCAGGGTACGGCGTTTGGGATTCATGTCTCCTCCAGGTGCGCCCTCTCGTCCGATGGCCGGATGGCGTCTTGCTCGTGGATGGCATGCATCATCGCCTGCCCGGTGTAGACTGTGAATTGCAAATTTCCTCACCATTGATGCAAGGCTTGCATGAATTTCAATCTGGCGGATCTGCGTGCCTTCGTGGCCGTGGCGGAACTGAGCAGCTTCCGGGCAGCGGCGGGCGAACTGCACCTGTCGCAACCGGCGTTGTCGCGGCGCATTGAAAAGCTGGAAGACGCGCTAGGCGTCAGGCTGTTCGACCGCACCACGCGCTCGGTGGAAATGACCGCGGTCGGACGCGAGTTCTCGCGCAAGGCGCGCGAGCTGCTCAACGGCCTGGAGGAATCGCTACTCGGAATTCGCGATGTCGCCACACGCATCACCGGCGAGGTGACCGTGGCCTGCGTGCCATCGGCCGTGCGCTATTTCCTGCCGGCGGTGCTGCGCCAGTATCACGCGCTGTATCCGCGCATCGTGGTGCGGCTGATCGACGAAGGCGCCAACGACGTGCTGAACCTGGTGGTGCGCAACGAGGCCGATTTCGGACTCAACTACATCGGCACGCAGGAGCCCGATGTCGATTTCCAGCCAGTGCTCAAGGAGCCGTTCGTGGTGGCATGCCCGCCCGATCATCCGCTGGCGCGCAAGCGCAAGGTCACCTGGGCCGAACTGGGCGAATACGACTACATGACCGTGGGCAAGGCCAGCGGCAACCGCATGCTGCTGGACCTGGCGCTGGGCAACATCCCCGCGCGGCCGCAGTGGTACTGCGAGGTGCGCCACGTGACCACGCTGGTGGGACTGGTGGAAGCCGGGCTGGGCATCGCCGCGGTGCCGCGCCTGGCGATGCCGCCGGGCGAGCATCCCGCACTGACCAGCGTGCCGCTGGTGGACCCGGTGGTGGAGCGCACGGTTGGCCTGATCCGCAAGCGCGGCCGGTCGCTGTCGCCGGCGGCGCAGCAGCTTTACGACATGCTGCTGTCTGCCAACGCAGCCATCGACCCGGCCAGCCAGCCTGCCAGGGCAGGCAAGGCAAGCAAGCCAAGCGGGTCCGCCGGAGGTGGTCGTAAGACAAGTTCACGCCCAGCGCAGCAGGCTTCGTAAGGCAATCGAAAGCTTGTGAAATATCTGGATACCTTGACGGCCTTGGCGGGGTCGCCGCGCACTGCCTACAGTGATCGCATCGAAACCTGCCGCGAGCCACGCCATGTCCAGACTCCTTTGCGCCTTCCTGCTATCCATGGCCGCCTCGGGCGTGGCGCAGGCCGCCGTGACCAAATGCGAAAGCCCGCGTGACACGCTGTACACGAACGGGCCCTGCCCGGCCGGCTACCAGAACGTCACCGGCTCGATGCGCGGCAATGTGACTACCGTCCAGAAGTCGGCCAAGATTCGCCAGGACGAACAGGCCTACCTGCAGAACCGCGCGCGCATGTCCGAGCAGATCCAGAATTGGGACGCCCGTCAGGACGAGGCCGACTGGCGCAGCCAGAACACGTTCTGGAACCAGTGCCGGGCGTTGGAATCCCAGGCCCGCGCCGCCGAACGCGCGATGCAGCACACCGAATACTGGAGCTACGCCGATCGCTATCGCGATGCCGCGCGCGCACTGCGCACCGAGCAGTACAGCATGGGCTGCTTTTTCTGACGCTGCAGACAGCATTGGATGTCCGGACATAGCACAACCTGCCGATATTAGTTGCGCTTAGATCGGCATACAGAAAATTTCAGGCGAAATCGGGTCGGAATCACGTCTGCTGTCACATACAATCCGTTCCCATCCGGCCCGCCACGCGCTGTCCTGCATCGTTCCGGATCCCGACGTGGCAACTGCGGTCGCAACCTACTCCTGTGATAGAAATATGCTGACTCTCACTGCGATCGTTGCGTATATGCTGGCCTGCATCGTTGCACTGGCTTTCGGTGTCCGCTGGATGATCAAGAACGACCCCCTGCTTAACCAGCAACAGTTCATGGATACCTCACCCGGCCCACGCGACGATTCTCCGCGCTAAGCAAGGCAAACGTACAGCACACGCAAGCAAGCATCCCAAGGCAACATCACCGAATCATTGCTTTACACGAAACGCCGGTCCACAAGACCGGCGTTTTGTTTTGTGCCCCGCCAACCCCGGTGCATTGTCAGGGCGCGCACCCTTTCCGGTGCTGCACCAGTTACGTATATCCGTCCTACACACCGACCCGGCTGGGCGCCGACACCCCGGGAATCCGCACGAGGCTATCCTCGAAGAATCCCCTTCTTCACCGTGCCGCCATGTCGACCGTTCCGCCCTCTCCCGCCTTGCGGTCCGCGCGGCCGTCAGAGACCAGCACGCCGACGCCTGCCGACGGCCTTCCCGCCACTGCGGCGTCCCTGCCTGCCGAACCGGCAGCCGCCGTGGCTGACGCCGCCGTCGCCGGGCCGATACCAACCGCCTCCGCCGCACCAATCACCAGCCCCGACTACGCGCCGCCGCCCTGGACCGAGTCCCTCGGACGCGCCAGCAAGGCGCTGATCGTGCTGGCGACGCTGGCGTCGCTCTACGCGCTGCATGTCGCCACCGCGTTCATCGTGCCCGTGGTGCTCGCAATCATCCTGGCCTATCTGCTCGACCCGCTTGTTGCGCTGCTTCATCGCCGCCGCATTCACCGCGCCATCGCCGCCACCCTGGTGCTGTTGGGCCTGCTGGCGTTGGGGCTGAGCTGCGCCTACCTTCTGCAGGGCCAGGTGTCGTCCATCGTTGACCGGCTGCCCGAGATTGCCAGCAAGTTGTCGCGTTCGGTCGGGGCGCTGATGAGCGGGGACGATTCCGTAGTCCAGAAAGTGCGCCGCGCCGCCACCATCCTCAGTGGCACCGGGCAGCCGCCCACGCCGCGCGGTGCGCCAGTGGTGGTCGAGCGCGCCGCAGACAACTTCAGCAATATGGTGTGGGCGGGCTGGGTCAGTGCCTTCGCGCTGATGGCCCAGTCCGTGGTGGTGCTGTTCCTGACGTGGTTCCTGCTGCTTGCGGGCGACATGTTCAAGCGCAAGTTCATCAAGATGGCCGGCAAGACGCTGAGCCAGAAGAAGATCAACGTGCACATGCTCGACGAGATCAACCGGCAGGTGCAGCGCTACATGGTCATGCTGCTGGTCACCAACGCGTCACTGGGCTTCTGCATCTATCTGCTGCTGAAGTATCTGTCGATCGACAATGCCGGCACCTGGGGGCTGGTGGCCGCCGTGCTGCACCTGGTGCCGTACTTCGGGTCGCTGGTGGTGGCGGTATGCCTTGGGGTGGCCGGCTTCATGCAAGCCGGCACGCTGGCCGTGGCCGGCGCCGCCGCGGGCGGTTCGATGGTCATTGCCACGCTGATCGGCAATGGCATGACCACCTGGATGACCGGGCGCCTGGCGCGCATGAATGCCGTGGCCGTCTTTGTGTCGCTGTTGCTGTTCACCTGGCTGTGGGGTACCTGGGGCATGCTGCTGGCGATACCGCTGGCGGTTATTGCCAAGGTGGTCGCCGACCATGTGGAGGGGCTGGAGGTGCTGGCCGAGTTTCTTGGCGAATAAGCTATGGCAAGCCGCCCCTCAGCCCTCACACCGAACGCATGACTTCGGCATGCGTGCCGCGCAGCGTACGCATGGCGTCGTCGCACTGCTGGGGAGACTCGGGATTGACCAGCACCGCCCAGCGCCCATGCAGGACGGCCTCGCGCACCGGCGCGATCACGGCCTGATGATCGGGGCGGGCCGTGATCAGGCCGCCGCCCATCATTCCCAGCATGGCGCCGATAAACGCACCCGCCAGCGCTGACGGCCACGGGTTCTGCGTTACCCATGCCACGTTCTGCAGATACAGCACGCCCGTCACCAGCAGGCCGAGTATCAGCCCGCAGGCCCCCAGCGTCAGATGCGAGCGGATCGCCGTGCGGGCAATGCCGTCTTCGTCGGGCTCCAGCTTGCGGCCAAAGTGGGCTTCGTGCGGGTGCACCAGTTTGACCTGTCCCGCGCTGAGGCCGGCGGTGTTGCAGACCAGATCCACCGCCTGCGTGGCATCCGCCTCGGTGTCGTAGAGCGCAGCGATACGGGTGTTGGCCGCTTCGCCGGAAATCAGGTTGCCTGTCATGTCGGGGCTCCTTGTGCCGGACGCGCGTCTGCCGGCCTGCATGTGGATGGCCCTCCCTCTCGGTTTTTCGTATTTCTTCTACCTTCTTCGTTCAATCGTAGGGTTCAGGCCGCTTTCGCCACGTCGGCATGCGGCCGCGCAGGCCTGTAGGACGACGCCGAAACTGGTGCGCCCTCAGAGTTTCATGCGGCAAAACTTTGATGCATCGCAGAATGACGAGTGCCCCTGAATCTCCTATAAAACAACGGCTGTCGCGCGCACCGAGGTTTCATTAGACAAAATCCGACCCGGAGGAGACGCATACGTGACTGTCCAGAGCACCTCGCTGCAAAAGGCCTGCCGGCTGCTGCGCGCCCTGTCGGATACCCGCAATGCCCGGCTGACCGACCTGGCGGCTGCGGCACAGGTCGACAAGGCGTCGGCCCTGCGGTTGCTCGACACGCTGATGGCCGAAGGCATGGTCGAACGCGATCCCGCCACCAAGGCGTTCTCGCCGGGGCCGGAATGGCTGGCCCTGCAGGCCGCGTCTCAACGCCGGCTCGACATGCGCCCGCTGGTGCGCCCCGCGCTGATCCGTTTAGCCAATACATTTGAAGATTCGGCGATTCTTTCGGTGCCAAGCGGCTGGGAATCGGTGTGCCTGGAATTGCGCCTGGGCACCTTCCCGATCCGCGCCAACTATCTCGATATCGGCAGCCGTCGTCCGCTTGGCGTGGGTGCCGGCAGCCTGGCGCTGCTGGCCGCGCTGCCCGACGACGAAATCGACGCGGTGCTGGCATGCATCGCGCCGTCGCTGAAACGCTATCCCCGGATCGATGCCGCCATGCTGCGCCGCCACGTGGAGACCACGCGGGCGCGCGGCTATGCCGTGTTGCTCGATGTCGTGGTGGAGCGCATGGGCGGCATCGGCATTGCCCTGCCCGGCCCCGACGGCTATCCGCTGGGCGCCATCAGCATTGCCGCCCTCAACGAACGCATTACCGAACGCGAGACCGCGCTGGCCCGCGCGCTGCGCCGCGAGGCCGACGCCATCGCCGCCGCCTGGCGACATCCCATCCGGCAACCACAACCGAAGGAGGCATGAAGCATGCGCTGGAAGCAACGTCCAGAAGGATCCAACTGGGGCGATTTCGGTCCCGACGATCAGCTCGGCCGCGTCAACCTGATCGGCCCGGAACAGGTGGTCAGGGGCGCCCGCGAGATTCAGGCCGGCATCAGCTTCTGCCTGTCGATGCCGCTGGACTACCCGGGCGGCAACAAGCTCAACCCGCGCCGGCATCCGCCGCAACTGCGCCCGACCTTCCGCGACGACATCCCGTACCTGAACTTTCCGCTGGCAAAGGTCAACCCGGCCGCCACCGACGTGATCAGCGACGACCAGGTGCTGCTATGCCTGCAGTACTCCACCCAGTGGGACTCGCTGGCCCATGTGGGCGCGTTGTTCGATGCCGATGGCGATGGCCGCCCAGAGCGCGTCTACTACAACGGCTACCGCGCCAATGCCGATATCGTCGGCCCGGTCGACTACGCCGAGGATGACCACTTCGAAGCGCATGACTGCGGCCACGGGCACGGCAGCCATGCCAATGCGCTGGGCATCGAGAACTTCGCCGTCAAGGGCATGCAGGGCCGGGGCGTGCTGGTGGACCTGGCCGATGTCTTCGGCACCGATTTCCGCAACGTTGGCTATGACGACCTGATGCGCGCCATGGAGGCGCACCGCGTGGAAGTGGAGCGCGGCGACATGCTGCTGCTGCGCACCGGCTTTGCCGAGGTGGTGCTGTCGATGCAGCGCAATCCCGACGAGGACGTACTGCACCACAGCTGCTGCGCGCTGAACGGACGCGACGACCGGCTGCTGAACTGGATTACCGACGCCGGCATCGCCGCATTGATCGCCGACAACTACGCCGTCGAGCGCTATCCGGCCCTGCCCCCGCCTGATGACGCGAATACCCATCCGCTGCTGCCGCTGCACCACCACTGCCTGTTCAAGCTGGGCCTGCCGCTGGGCGAACTCTGGTACCTGCGGGAACTGGCCGACTGGCTACGCGCCCACCGGCGCACGCGCTTCATGCTGACCGCCCCGCCGCTGCGTCTGCCCGGCGCGGTGGGATCGCCGACCACGCCGATTGCAACGGTGTAGCACCGAATGCGTCTTTCTCCTCTCGCCCATAAATGGGAGAAAGGGGAGAAAACACATTGACATAACAAAACGGAGGAGACCATGAAAACCACATACAGGCTCATCGCCGCTGCCGCGCTGGCCGCTGCATCGCTGGCGGCCCACGCCCAGCCCAAGGGCGGCATTTCCGACGATGTCGTCAAGATCGGCCTGCTGCTCGACATGAGCGGCCTCTATGCCGACGTTACCGGCCGCGGCAGCGCCACGGCGGCCCAGATGGCGATCGACGATTACGGTGGCAAGGTGCTGGGCAAGAAGGTGGAGCTGGTGGTGGTCGATCACCAGAACAAGGCCGACATCGCCGCCAACAAGGCGCGCGAATGGTTCGACCAGGACAAGGTCGATGCCATCCTGGACGTGGCCGCCTCGGCACCCGCACTGGCCGTGCTCGATGTCGCCAAACAGAAGAACAAGATCGTGGTGTTCTCGGGCCCGGGCACCGAGCGCATCACCAATGACCTCTGCACCCCGGTTTCGGTCCACTACGCGTACGACACCTATGCCCTGGCAAACACCACGGCCAAGGCCATGGTGCAGCGCGGCGGCAAGACGTGGTTCTTCCTGACCGCCGACTACGCCTTTGGCCACACGCTGCAGCAGTCCGCCACGACGGTGGTGACCGAGGCCGGCGGCCAGGTGCTGGGCGCCGCCCGGCACCCGATCAACACCAGCGACTTTGCCTCGTACCTGCTGCAGGCCCAGGCCAGCAAGGCGCAGGTGGTGGGGCTGGCGAACGCGGGCGGCGACACCGTCAACGCGATCAAGGCCGCGTCGGAGTTCGGGCTGACGAAGAACGGCACCCAGAAGATGGCCGGCCTGCTGCTCTATATCAACGATATCCACGCCATCGGCCTGAAGACGGCGCAGGGGCTGGTGCTGACCGAGGCGTTCTACTGGGACATGAACGACGCCACGCGGGCGTGGTCGCGCAAGTATTTCGACAAGGTCAAGAAGATGCCGAACATGAGCCAGGCCGGCGTCTATTCGTCGGTCACGCACTACCTGAAGGCCGTGCAGGCCGCCGGCACCGACGAAACCGCCGCGGTGATGAAGCAGATGAAGACGCTGCCGATCAACGACTTCTTTGCCAGGAATGGCCGCATCCGCGAGGACGGCCGCATGATCCACGACATGTACCTGTTCGAGGTCAAGAAGCCCGAGGAATCGAAGTACCCGTGGGACTACTACAAGCTGCTGGCGACCGTACCCGGCGACCAGGCCTTCATGCCGGTGGCGAAGTCGCAGTGCCCGCTGCTGAAGAAATGACGGCGGCTGAAACGGTGACGATATCCAGCAACCATTCCAGCTACGTGCGCGGGGTGGGCAATACCCGCTTTGGCCGCCTGCCCGGCAGCACGCCGCTGACGCTGATGGCCCAGGCCGCCGACGCGGCGCTGGATGCCGCCGGGCTGGCGCGCGGCGAGGTCGACGGCGTGCTGTGCGGCTACGCCACCACGCTGCCGCACCTGATGCTGGCCGACCGCTTCTGCGAGTTCGCGTCGCTGCAGCCGGCCTATGCCCACGGCATGGCTGGCGGCGGCGCCACGGGCGGGCTGATGGCGATGCTGGCCCATGATCTGGTGCGCGCGGGCCGCTGCCGCAACGTGCTGGTGGTGGCCGGCGAGAACCGCCTCAGCGGCCAGAGCCGCGACCAATCGGTGCAGACGCTGGCGCAGGTGGGCGAGCCCGGGATCGAGGTGCCGAACGGCGCATCGGTACCGGCCTACTACGCGCTGCTGGCCTCGCGCTATCTGCACGAGGTGGGGCTAGACGCCGATGCGCTGTCGGACTTCGCGGTGCTGATGCGGCGCCACGCCGCCGGGCATCCCGACGCCCATCTGCGCAATCCGCTGACGCTCGACACCGCCCGCCAGGCGCGCCCCATCGCGTCGCCACTGCGGCTGTCCGACTGCTGCCCGATTTCGGACGGCGCCGTGGCGCTGGTGGTTTCCGCCGAGCCGGGAGACGACACGCCGGTACGCATTGCTGGTGCCGGCCAGGCGCATCGGCACCAGCACCTTGGCGCACTGGACGACGTGATGCGCAGCGGCGCGTCCGATGCCGCTGGCCGCGCCTTTGCCGAAGCGGGCTGCGCGCTGGCCGATATCGACTATTTGGCGATCTACGACTCGTTCACCATCACGCTGGTCATGCTGCTGGAGGAAATCGGCATCGCCCCGCGCGGCCAGGCCGTGGCCCGCCTGCGCGCTGGCGAATTCGAGACCGATGGCGCACTGCCGCTCAACACGCACGGCGGGCTGCTGGCGTTTGGACATTCCGGCGTGGCCGGCGGACTGATGCATCTGGCCGAAGCCGCCCGCCAGCTGGCCGGACGGGCCGGTGCCCGGCAGTTGTCGAGCCGCCGCCATCGCGCCTTGTTTCATGCCGATGGCGGCGTGCTGTCGTCGCACGTAAGCCTGATCCTGGAGACCGCATGAGCGAACCGCTAATTCCCGCCACCCCGCCGTTTACCGAGGGCCTCGCCGCCGGCGTGGTGCGCTACCAGGCCTGCGAAACCTGTGGCGCGTGGCAGCCTTTGCAGCGCCACGCCTGCCGCGCCTGCGGCAGCCGGCAACTGGCCTGGCGCGATGGCAGCGGCCACGCCACCGTGTACGCCGTGACAGAGGTATTCCGCGCACCCACCGAAGCCTTCCAGGCGCTGGTGCCCTACACGCTGGTCATCGCGACGCTGGACGAAGGCCCGCGCGTAATGGGCCATGCCGACCCCGGCGTCGCCATCGGCAATCGCGTACTTGCCAGCGTGTTCCACCACGACGGGCAGCCGCTGCTGCGGTTCACGCGGCGTTAAGCCGCACGCTGAACGCGGCCTTGTTCCTGACCTGGCCTCAAGCCGTGCCCAGCTGTGCCCGGTTCTGAGACCGCCCGAACTTCCGCCCCCTTTTTCGCCTACTTTCGCCCCACAACGCCAACAGGCTTCCAGAACAATGTCCTCCACCCTCTCCGCCCTGCTCTCGCCCCGTTCCGTTGCCATCGTCGGTGCCTCCGACAACATCCACAAGATTGGCGGAAGACCGATCCACTACATGCAGACGATGGGCTACGCCGGCACCATCTACCCGGTCAACCCCCAGCGCGAATCGTTGCAGGGGCTGCGCGCATACCCGTCGCTCGAGGCACTGCCCGAAGCGCCCGAACTGGCGATCATCGTCGTCGCCGGCGACGCCGCCGTGCAGGCCGTGGCCGATTGCGCGCGGCTGGGAGTGGGCGCCGCCATCGTGATCGCTTCGGGATTCGGCGAGGCGGGCGAAGCGGGCAAGCGCCAGCAGGACGAGATGGTGCGCATCGCCCGCGAAGGCGGGCTGCGTATCGTGGGCCCCAACAGCCAGGGGCTGGCCAACTTTGGCAATGGCACTATCGCCAGTTTCTCGACGATGTTTATCGAGATTCCGCCGCAGGATGGGCCCGTGGCCGTGGTCAGCCAGAGCGGTGGTACGGCGGCGCTGGTCTATGGCCTGCTGCGCAACCAGGGCATTGGCGTGCGGCATGTGCATGCCACCGGCAATCAGGCCGATGTCACCGTCAGCGAACTGGCGCTGGCCGTGGCCCACGATCCCGATGTGCGCCTGCTGCTGCTGTATCTCGAAACGCTGTCCGACCCCGCAGTGCTGGCCGAAGCGGCCGCCGTGGCACGCGCGCGCGGCATCCCCGTGGTGGCGGTGAAATCGGGCCGCTCGCAGGCGGGCGCACGCGCCGCGGCCTCGCATACGGGCGCCATGGCCAACGAGGACCGCGCTGTCGACGCCTTCCTGGCCCGGCACGGCATCTGGCGCGTCGAAGACGCCCACGCACTGGCACGCTGTGCGCCGCTCTACCTGCGCGGCTGGCAGCCCGCCGGCCGCCGGCTGGTGATCGTCAGCAACTCGGGCGCCAGCTGTGTGATGGCGACCGATACGGCCGATACGCTGGGCATTTCGATGGCACCGCTGTCGGCCGCCACGCAAGCCGCGCTGGCCGAACGGCTGCCCGGCTTTGCGGCCACGGCCAACCCGGTGGACGTCACGGCCGCCCTGCTGACCAACAGCGGCCTGTTTGGCGACGTGCTGCCCGTGGTGGGAGCCGATCCTTCGGCCGACCTGGTTCTGCTCGACATCCCGGTTGCCGGCATGGGCTACGACGTGCCGCGCTTCGCGCGCGATGCGGCCCGGTTTGCGGATCAGGCCGGCAAGCCGATTGCCGTGGCAGCCTGGCAGGACGCGGTGGTCAGCGAATTCCGCGCGGCCAACGTGCCGACTTTCGTCCACGCAACCGACGCACTGGCCGCCTTCCATCAGTTGACCGCGCACCAGCAATTACTGCGCGACGTGGCCGGCGAACCCGCCGTTCCACGTGCCGGGCGCCCCGTCATGCAAACCGACGAGTCCTCGCCATCGCACACGCTCAGCGAGGCCGCCAGCCTGGCGCGGCTGGCCGAAGCCGGGGTACCGGTGGTCGAACACTACCTGTGCCAGACCGCAGAAGAGGCCGTGGCTGCCTGGCAACGTATCGGCGCCCCGGTGGCAATCAAGGCCAGTTCCCCGGCCGTGCCACACAAGAGTGAACACGGCCTGGTGGCCCTGAACTGCAACAGCCGCGAGGCAATTGTCGAAGCCTTCACCAGGCAAACGCAGACACTCGACACCATGCACGCCCCCTGCGAAGGCGTGATCGTTGCCCGCATGTCGCGCGGCCAGCGCGAATGCATGGTGGGGGCCCACTGGGACCCGGTCTTTGGCGCGGTGCTGCTGGTGGGCGACGGCGGCAAGTATGTGGAAGTCGTGCGCGATACGGCGGTGCTGCTGGCCCCTGCCAGCCCGGCCGCCATCGAACGCGCCGTGCGCAGCCTGCGCATGGCGCCGCTGCTCGACGGCGTACGCGGCGATGCCCCGCTGAACGTGGCCGCGCTTTGCGACGTCGCCGCAAAGGTCGGCAATCTCGTGCACCGGGCACACGGCCAGATCCGCTCGGTGGATCTGAATCCGGTGATGCTGGGGGCCGACGGTGCTGTGGTGGTGGATGGGTTGATGGAAGTGGTGGCCGGCTGACCCCGCGCTGATTGTCCACACCTTAAGACAAACTGTCAGGCGATTCGCTCTTCTTTGCTTCGACATCAATCGTTACATTTCAGGCGCCGCATCGCGCCTGAGCCCTTACGGAGGTGCGCGTGCGCGCGTCTCACTACAAGGATAACGAAGCATGAAGACCCGTCTTGCCTGCCTGGCCGCCATGGCCGTTCTGCCTGCCCTGCCCGCTGCGGCGCAGGCCCAATCGAGCATCACGCTGTATGGCGTGGTGGACGCCGGCGTGGAGTTCCTGACTCACGCGCCGAACACCGCCACCGGCGGCAGCAACAACGTGGTGCGCATGTCGGCCGGCAACCTGTCGACCTCGCGCTGGGGCCTGCGTGGCGCCGAAGACCTGGGTGGTGGCCTGAAGGCGGTCTTCACGCTGGAGAGCGGCTTTGACCTGGACACCGGCAGCCTGAACCAGGGCGGCCGCCTGTTCGGCCGTCAGGCGTTCGTGGGTCTGCAGAACCAGTACGGCACGCTGTCGCTGGGTCGTCACCAGACGGTGCTCTACGATTTCTCGCTGGCCTATGATCCGATGGCCATCGCCACGCGCTACTCGGTGCTGATGCACGACAAGTGGATGTCGGGCCGCGCCGACAACTCGCTGAAGTTCACGGGCCAGACCGGCGCGTTCTACTACGGCCTGTTCTACAGCACGGGCTATGACAGCAGCGCCGGCGGCGAAGTGCCGGGCGACTACAAGGCCGGCCGCAACTGGTCGGTGGCCGGTGGCTACGATGCCGGCCCGGTGTCGGCCCGCGTGGTCTATGACGAAGTGCGCGGCAGCACCATCGCCACCGACGACAACCGCGAGCGCCGCGCCACCATCGGCGCCAGCTACAACTTTGGCCGTGGCCGCGCGTTTGCCGGCTATCGCTGGTACTACGGCGATTTCGCCAGCAGCTCGCTGCGCACCAACCTGTACTGGGTGGGCGCCACCTACCAGGTGACCCCGGCCATCGCGGTGACCGGCGCCGCCTACTACACCGACGTGCGCAACAGCAACGCCGATCCGTACAGCTTCGTGCTGTCGGGCACCTATGCGCTGTCCAAGCGCACCGACCTCTACGCGATCACCGCCTACGCACAGAACCGCAACGGTTCGGCAATGGGCCTGTCGGGCTTTGGTCCGTCGCTGAACGGCAGCGCCACCACGCTGACCGCCACCAGCGAGCAGGTGGGTGCCGGCCAGAGCCAGTTCGGCGCCATCATCGGCGTGCGCCACCGCTTCTGATCGTCGCGATTGATCTTCATCTGAACGCGTAAAGCGTCCAGGCTCCACGGCGAAGACTTTCCCTTCGTCTTTCTATGGGCCCGCGCAGGTGTTTGCCTGTGCGGGCCTCTTTCTTTTTGATGGCTGCTTGCGGTCTCAGCCGGCCAGTCCCAGCGACTTCAGCGCGGCATCCAGCGACGCCTGCTGCTCGGCCGCGTACAGCGCCAGTTCGTCGCTGACCGTTGCGCCCAGCGCCTGCTCGAAGGCGGCGCGATTGGGCGATGCCTGCAGAACGTCGCGGTTCTCGTCGCCAAGGTTCGATTGGAAGATACCGGCGGCGCTGACCGGCAGGAAGTCTTCGTAGGTAATCGGTTCGGCCACCAGTGCGCCAGCGGCAATCAGTGCCTCGACATCGCCGCCATCGGCCGCGGCATTGCCAACCGCATACCGGTAGTACGCCAGGCCTTGCTGGCGCAGCGACTGGTGATCGTCCGGAAACGCCTGGAACACGTCGCCCAGCGTCTTGCGATAGGTATCGGCGTTCGAACCGTCACCGGCCGGGGTGATGACCTTGCGCACCTCGTTGAGCAGTTCGTCGTAGAGCTGGCGGCCCTTGGGCGTCAGCGCCACGCCGCGCTGCTCGATCTCGCCGAAGCGGGCCGTATGGGTACCGGCTTCGCCGCCATCGCGGAAGGTGACCGGTTCGCTCAGGGCCAGGAAGCTGGTCTGGCGCAGCAGGATCGGGCAACGGCGCGTGGGCGGGCCCTCCACCACGGCCTTGGGCTGGATGCCACGCGCGGGCATCTGCTGCTGCACGATGTCGATGTCCAGCGTGCGCGGCGTCAGGTGGTTGATATGCGGCCCGGGGAAGCACACGATGTCGGCGATCAGCGGATGCGTCTTGCGCAGCTTCCAGTACAGGTCGGCATCGACCGTGGACTTGCCGTGCCAGCGGAACGTCTCCAGCGCCTCGGCCACGAAGCGGGCGGCGTCTTCGGCAGCCAGGCCGCCCTGCTGCTCGGCACGCTCGATCATTGCCAGGCAGCCCGGCGTGAAGATCGACCGGGTAGCCAGCACCGATGCGGCGGCGTCGCGCAGCGCGGCGTCCTGGATCAGGTCAAGGCGCAGCAGCGACGTGAACACGCGGAACGGGTTCTCGGCCAGGCCGGCGGTGTCCCTGGGCCGGAAGGCCGTGGAGTGGACCGGCACGCCAGCCACCGACAGGTCGTAGTAGCCCACCGGGAACATGCCCATGACGGCGAACAGGCGACGGATCGTAGCCAGTTCGGCCGGCGTGCCCACGCGGATGGCGCCGTGGCGCTCCACCTCGATGCGCGATTCCTGGCCGGCCGCACCGGCGGCAGCAGCGCCGACGCTCGCCAGCACCTCGGCGTTGACGTCCGATACCAGCGACATCAGCGTGCCGTACTGCGGCACCTCGGCACGGTACATATCGGACATGGCGCGCGAGAACTGGGCGCGGATCTGGCTGGGGGACGTGAAGGCGGCAGACATGTTGTTCGGGGGACGACTCAAGTGACTGAAAAGAGCCGCCAAGTGTGGTGGGCCGGGTTCGGGTCGACAAGCGATTTTTCCGGCCGACTTGATGCGGTTTTCGCATCAAGTTGATGCCCACCTGCCCCCGGGCTGCGTCAGCGTGCGCCCTTTCGTATTACGTCCCTTCGCATTGCCGCAGCAGCCAGTCCGCAAACAGGGCTGCCTTGTCGCGAACGCTGCCATCGCCGGGTTTGGCCTGCCGGTAGGTCAGGAAATAGGCGCCGTTGCGGCCAGAGCCCGGCGCTTCGGCAAACGGCAGTGCCGCGAGCCTGCCGCTTTCGATTTCCGTGCGCACCATCATTTCTGGCAGAACGGCGATGCCGAGTCCGCAGATGGCGGCGCCCGTGACCATTGTGAACAGGTCGTAGCGCGGCCCCAGACGGGCATGGCGCCGGATCGCCTCGTCATCGCCCCCGAACCAGTCCGGCCAGGCGTCGGGCCGGCTCGCCAGGTGCAGCAGCGGCAGTTTCAGCAGGTCTTCCCGCTCGCGCAGGGGCTTGCCCTGCAGCAACTGCGGGCTGCACACCGGGATCGACGGGCCCTCTTCCAGCAGCTTGGCGGACGGATGCCCGTCCCAGGCGTCGTCGCCAAAGTAGATGGCCGCATCGAACAGCGAATCGGCAAAGTGGAACGGCTCGGGCCGCGCGTGAATATTGACGACGATGCGCGGATGCTCGGCGCGGAACGCCGCCAGGCGCGGAATCAGCCATTGCGTGGCGAAGGTGGGCACCACGGCCAGTTCAAGCACCTCCATGCCGCCCGCGCGCGACGCCAGGTCCTTGGTGGCGCGTTCGATGGCCTTCAGTTCGGCGCGGATTTCACGCACATAGCGGTCGCCGTCAGGCGTCAGCACCACGCGCTGGCGCACCCGTTCGAAGAAGCGCACGCCCAGCCGTTCCTCCAGTGTCTGGATCTGCCGGGAAATTGCGCTTTCGGTGACGTTCAGTTCCGCCGCGGCGCGCGTGAAGCTGCCAAGTCGGGCAGCGCACTCAAGCATCTGGAGCGCGATCAGGCTGGGCAGGCGCATGGTTCGGGGGCAGGCAATCGAAAGGAAATCGGATACGGAAAATCAGGCGCGCGCGATGGCGGCCAGAATGCGCTTGAGCTTGTCGGGGTTGCGTTGTGCGTGGATGCCGACGATGCGCTCGCCATCGGTCTCGATGCTCTGGGCCGATTCGAGCTGCCCGTCCACAAAGCGCAGCAGCGCCCACTGGCCGTTGAGCACCACCATCTGCACGCGCACCGCCAGGCCGCGCCGCTGGGCCGCGAAAAAGACCTGCGCGATCTTGCCGCCGCCGACCAGCGGCTTCGGAAAGCTCGACACCTTGCCGCCACCATCGCCAATCAGCGTGGCCTCGTCGGCCAGCAGGCCCCGTATCGCATCGAAACTGCCCTGCTCCAGCGCCTGGGCGAACCGGCGCACCAGGTTCAGGTGCATGTCCTTGCGCGCGGGCTGGCGTGGCCGGGCGTCGCGCAACTGGACCTTGGCACGGCTTACCAGCTGGCGGCAGGCCGTCTCGCTCTTGCCGATGACCGCCGCCACCTCGGCATAGTCGGCATCGAAGACTTCACGTAGCAGAAACGCCGCGCGCGCTTCGGGCGTCAGGCGTTCCAGCAGGAACAGGAACGCCACCGACACATCGTCGGCACGTTCGTGAATGGCTTCGGGCGTATCGGCACTCTCGCCCAGCAGCGGCTCGGGCAGCCAGATCCCGGCGTAGTGCTCGCGCTGGAGCTTGGCCGCGCGCAGATGGTCGATGGCGAGCCGTGTGGTGACGGACACCAGCCAAGCCTCGGGGTTGTCGATCACGGTGCGATCGGTGCCGTGCCAGCGCAGCCAGGCGTCCTGCACCACATCCTCGGCCTCTGCCACGGTACCAAGCATGCGGTATGCAATGGCCAGAAGACGCGGCCGAAGCGGGTCGAAGGTCTGGGTGAAATCTGGGGCGGGCGCGGCCATGGCGTGGAAGTCCGGCGGTGGGGCCGTCATTGTGGCATTGGCGCCCCACCGGCGTCTCGCGCGGCGACCGACTGCGGGCTTGAAATTTCCGAACTACTGTATATATTTACAGTGTACTGTATGGATAGACAGTACCAAGAGACGTATCGGGATGGATTGAACAGTGTCGGAACCTTCGGAGCCCTGAAATGGAACACCTGATCCGTGTGCAGAACGAATATGACCGCCAGGTATTGGTCTGGCTGCGCGGACGCATTGGTGATGCAGCCTTGGTGTCGGCCGCGCGCCGCACCGCTGCGGATGGAAAAAAGCCTTATCTGTCAACGATTTGCCGGCTGCTGAACATTCGGCCGCCGTCGCGGCGCAGCTTTGCCGACGAGGCCCGCAAGACCCATCGCGCGGTGGGCGAGCGCTATCTGGCGCAGATCCGCCAGATTCTTGCAAAGCCGGTTGCCCAAGGCGGGCAACATCCGGAACATCCGCAACTTGCGCAATATTCCCAACGGGAAACCACCGGGCATGAAGCCCGGCCCCAGGGTTCTCTCTTCTAGGTATCTTCCGTGCCCTTTCGGAACCGGCTGACGTTTAGTCCGAATTATTGAATTTCCATAATTTGGACTAAACGTCTTTCACGTCACTTGCTTTTGCCACCCTTACCTGTCTGCCTTACCTCGGCAGTTCGCTGACACGCATCACAGGCGTGATCTGCAGCGGGTCGGTCATCAACTCCAGCACGGCAGGCTTGCCAGCCTGCTGCGCCCGCTCGAAGGCGGCGGCGAAATCCTCGGTCCGTTCCACGCGCTCGGCCCAGGCGCCGCAGGCCTTCGCCATCTCCACAAAATCGGGATTGACGATGGTCGTGCCGCTCTGGCGGCCCGGATAGCGGCGTTCCTGGTGCATCCGGATCGTGCCGTACATGCGGTTGTTCACCAGGATCACGATCAGGTTCGCGCCATGGGCGGCGGCCGTGGCGATTTCCTGCGGATACATCAGGTAGCAGCCGTCACCGGCAAAGCACACCACGGTCTTTTCCGGAAAACGCAACTTGGCGGCGATGGCAGCCGGCAGGCCGTAGCCCATTGCGCCGCAGGTTGGCGCCAGTTCGGTACGGGGCTTCCTGTAGGCATAGAAACGGTGCAGCCATACCGTGTAGTTGCCCGCGCCGTTCGACAGCATGGCGTCCTCGGGCAGCACCTGGTTCAGGTGCGCCATGGCGGCGGCCATGTCCACGCCGGTCAGTTCCGCATGCGGCTTCGGGGGCGTGACAAAGGCCTCGTGGTCGGCGCGCGCGCCTGCGGTCCAGTCCTTCCAGGCCACCGTGGCAGGCGCAGCCAGCGTTGCGAGCATTGCGGCGCCCGGCTCCACGCCTGCATGGATCGGCAGCGCGGCCTGGTAGACACGGCCCAGTTCGAAGCTGTCGGCATGGATATGCACGAGCTTCTGCTTCGGTTGCGGCACTTCCAGCAGCGAATAGCTGTCAGTGGCGATATCGCCAAGCCGCGTGCCGAAGGCAACGATCAGGTCGGCCGTCTTCACGCGTTCGGCCAGCTTGGGGCTGACGCCCAGGCTCAGGTGGCCCACATAGTGCGGGTCGCGGTTGTCGATCACGTCCTGGCGGCGGAAGGCGCAGGCCACGGGCAGGTCCCAGGCCTTGACGAATGCGGCGAAGTCGCGCACGGCCTGGTCGGTCCAGTTGGCGCCACCGGCAATCACCAGCGGGCGCTGGGCGGCGGCCAGCGCGGCCGCCAGCGCCTGGGCGCCCTCGGGACGCGGGGCGGCGGCCACGGCACGGTACGGCGCGGCGTCGGTCACTTCCACCAGGCCATCGAGCACATCCTCGGGCAGCGCCAGCACCACCGGGCCCGGACGGCCCGACGTCGCCACCTGGAAGGCACGCGCCACCATTTCCGGGATACGCGCCGGATCGTCGATCTCGGCCGCCCACTTGCACATCGACCCGAATACCGCCGCGTAGTCGACTTCCTGGAACGCCTCGCGACCCTTGTGTTCGCGGGCGATCTGGCCAACGAACAGGATCATCGGCGTGGAGTCCTGCTGGGCGATATGCACGCCGATGCTGGCATGCGTGGCGCCAGGGCCGCGCGTCACGAAGCAGATGCCGGGACGGCCCGTCAGCTTGCCGTCGGCTTCGGCCATGTTGGCGGCCGCGCCTTCGTGCTTGCACACCACCAGGTCGATGGCCGGCTGGTCATGCAGCGCGTCCAGAACGTCAAGGAAGCTCTCGCCTGGCACGCAGAAAATGCGTTCGGTGCCATGGATGCGCAGTTGGTCGACAAGTACGCGGCCGCCGGTGCGGGCCGTCTGGGAAGCGTTGGAGGTCATGTTGGGCGTTGGGCGCGTTATCGGCTTGTTTATCGCAATGTCTGCAATTGTTCCGTTTGACGTGCGCGGCTGCGCGGCCTATCGTGCATTTCTGTTATGCGAATTCTGCAAGTCGGCACGGCGTGGGTCCGTGTAGATTTGCGGACGAGGCGCAGCACAAGACGCCCCGCCTGGCTTGGGTTTCCATCCGGAAACCGTCAGGCAGAACGGCAGCCCGCCAAGGGACTGCCGCACACGAACGTTCGCGCTACAGGAGACATGATATGAATTTTCCCCATCGCCTGATGCGGCCGATGCTGGCCGTGCTTTGTACCGGATGCATGGCCGTTGCCTCGCAGGCCGGCGCCCAGGGCGCCGATCACTACCCGACCAAGCCCATCACCTATGTGGTGCCGTTTGCTGCCGGGGGCACCACCGACCTGCTGGGCCGCCTGATCGGCCAGCGGCTGTCGCAGGTGCTGGGCCAGTCCGTGGTGGTGGAAAACCGCGCCGGCGCCGGCGGCAATATCGGCTCCGACTACGTCGCCAAGGCCCCCGCCGATGGCTACACGCTGCTGGGCGGCACGATCAGTTCGCACGCCATCAACGTGAGCCTGTACCCGAAGATGCCGTATGACCCGATCAAGAACTTCCAGCCGATCGCGCTGATCGGCACGCTGCCGAACGTGCTGGTGGTGAACGCCAGCAGCCCGTGGAAGAGCGTCCAGGACGTGATTGCCGCTGCCAAGGCCAAGCCGGGCACGGTCAACTTCGGCTCGTCGGGCAACGGCACGTCGCAGCACCTGGCCGCCGAACTGTTCGCCAACATGGCCGGCCTGCGCATGACCCATGTGCCATACAAGGGCAGCAGCCAGGCCGTGCAGGCGCTGCTGGGCAACCAGGTGGACCTGGTATTCGAGAACAGCGTGGCCGCCATGCCGATGATCCAGTCCGGCAAGTTCCGCGCGCTGGCCACCACCGGCGCCAAGCGCGCAGCCGAACTGCCCGACGTCCCGACCATGGCGGAGTCTGGCCTGAACGGCTACGAGATCGTGTCGTGGCAGGCCATCTTCGCGCCGGCCGGCACGCCCAGGCCCATTGTCGACAAGCTGTCGACCGAAATCGGCAAGATCATCCGCCAGCCCGACGTGCGCGCCAAACTGGCGTCGATGGGCGTGGAGCCCTCGGGCGCCGGCCCCACCGAACTGGGCAATTTCCAGAAAAGCGAAGTTGCCAAATGGGCAAACCTGATCAAGGTCGCCAATATTCACCTGGAGTAAGCATGAGTGATCACCGCATCCCGACTGCCGGCCTGCACCAATGGGTGGCAGACCTCTGGCTGGCGGCGGGCTCCGACGCCCGCGAGGCCACGCTGACCGCCGATCACCTGGTGGGCGCCAACCTGTCCGGCCACGATTCGCATGGCGTGGGCATGATTCCCAAGTACGTGATGTCGTGGCAGGCCGACCAGCTCCAGCTGAACCAGCAGGTCAGCGTGGTGCATGAATCGGGCGGCATCCTGAGCCTGGACGGCAACCGTGGCATGGGCCAGGCCGTGACCGAACAGGCGATGGGCCTGGGCATCGAACGCGCCAGGGAACACGGCGTGTGCGTGCTGGGCCTGCGCCGTTCGCACCATCTGGGCCGCGTCGGCCACTGGGCCGAGCAGGCCACGGCGGCCGGCATGATCTCGATCCACTTCGTCAATGTGCTATCCAAGCCGATTGTCGCGCCGCATGGCGGCTACGATCCGCGCTTTGGCACCAATCCGTTCACGATTGGCGTGCCGGTGGCCGGGCAGCCGCCGCTGGTGCTGGACTTTGCCACCAGCGCCATCGCGCTGGGCAAGGTGCGCGTTGCCAACAACAAGGGCGTGCCGGTGCCGCCAGGCTGCCTGATGGACCCGCAGGGCCACCCCACCGACGACCCCGCCGTGATGTTCCCGCACCCGGGCACGCCGCAGGGCGCGCTGCGCACGTTCGGCGAACACAAGGGCTACGTGCTGGCCGTGATGTGCGAACTGCTGGGCGCGGCCGTGACCGGCGGCCATACCATCCGCCCCGAAACGCTCACGCACGAGCATGCGGTGTGGAACAACATGCTGGCGATCATCTTCGATCCGGCGCGGCTGGGCAGCAGCACCACGTTCGGCCACGAGGTGGAGTCTTTTGTCGAATGGATGAAGGCATCGCGCCTGCAGCCGGGCAATGACGCCATCCGCCTGCCCGGCGACCCCGAACGCGCATGGCGCCGCGCCCGCGCCGAATACATTCCCGTGGATAGCAGCACGCTGGCCCAGCTTGACGACGCCGCCGCACGCGTGCTGCAGGCCCGCGGCAAATCGCCGGGCCCGCTTTCCGCGCTGGCGGCCGACTGATCCAGGAGACTTACGATGTCCACCACCCCTCACCTGCCCCAGATCCACCCGCTGCCCAACAAATTCCGGGCCGATGTGCTTGCGCGCAAGCGCCTGATCGGCCTGTGGAGTTCACTGGGCCAGCCCGTGACCAGCGAAATCGTCGGACTGGCCGGCTTCGACTGGCTGCTGCTGGACGGCGAGCATTCGCCCAACGACGTCCTGACCTTCGCGCCGCAGCTGATGGCGCTCAAGGACAGCACCAGCGCGCCCGTGGTGCGTCCGCCGTGGAACGATCCGGTGATGCTCAAGCGCCTGCTCGACATCGGTTTCTACAACTTCCTGATTCCGTTCGTGGAATCGGCCGAGGAAGCGCGCCGCGCGGTGCGCGCCACGCGCTATCCGCCCGACGGCATCCGTGGCGTGTCGGGCGTGCAGCGGCAGAACCGCTATGGCACGGTGCCCGACTTCTTCAAGACCATCAACGACAATATCTGCGTGCTGGTGCAGGTGGAAAGCCGCAAGGGCGTGGAAGCGATCGACGAGATCTGCGCAGAACCGGGCGTGGACGGCATCTTCATCGGCCCCAACGACCTGGCCGCGGCCTACGGGCACCTGGGCAACCCGAACCATCCCGATGTGCAGGCGGCGGTCAAGCAGATCTACGATGCAGCCAACCGCGCCGGCAAGGCCATCGGCACGCTGACCCCCGTGGAAGCCGACGCGCGCCGCTATCTGGACATGGGCGCGCACTTCGTGGCGGTCGGCATCGATCACGTATTGCTGCGCGACGCGGCACGCTCACTGCGCGACCGCTTCGCGGCCTGAAGCCATTTTCAACAGGAAGGAATCATGAGCAAGCTCGGATTTATCGGATTGGGGGTCATGGGCAAGCCCATGGCCGAACACCTGCAGGCTGGCGGCCATACCGTCTACGCGCATACGCGCAGCGGCGTGCCGCAGGACTTGCTGGACCGCGGCATGCAGCAATGCGCCAGCGCCACCGATGTGGCAAAGCAGGCCGACATCATCTTCCTGATGCTGCCCGATACGCCTGACGTGGAGCGCGTGCTGTTCGGTGACAACGGCGTGGCCGCCGGGCTGACCAAGGGCAAGGTCGTGGTGGACATGAGCTCGATCTCACCCATCGACACGCGCGAGTTTGCCGCCAGGATCGAAAAGCTTGGCTGCGACTACGTGGATGCGCCGGTGTCCGGCGGCGAGGTCGGCGCCAAGGCTGCCACGCTGTCGATCATGGCCGGCGGCAAGCAGCCGGTGTTCGACAAGGTTCTGCCGCTGCTGGAACTGATGGGCAAGAACATCACGCTGGTGGGCAATGTCGGCGATGGTCAGGTGGCAAAGGTCGCCAACCAGGTGATCGTGGCGCTGACCATCGAGGCCGTCAGCGAAGCGCTGGTGCTGGCCGCCAAGGCCGGCGCCGACCCGGCACGCGTGCGCCAGGCACTGATGGGAGGTTTTGCCAGTTCCAAGATCCTCGAAGTCCACGGCGAACGCATGATCAAGCGCACGTTCAACCCGGGCTTCCGCATCGAACTGCACCAGAAGGACCTGAACCTGGCGCTGTCCACGGCCAGGCAGCTGGGACTGGGCCTGCCCAATACGGCATCGACGCAACAGCTGTTCAACGTCTGCGTGGCCCAGGGCGGCGCTGGCTGGGATCATTCGGGGCTGGTCAAGGCCATCGAGCACATGTCGTCGTTCGCCATCGGCGACACGCCAAAGCAGGCCTGATGACCGCCATGTCGGCCGCGCTGAATTCCGACGACCTGGCGTGCTTTGTCTGCGTGGCGAACACGCAGAGCATTTCGCGCGCCGCGCTGGAGCTTGGCGCAGACCAGTCGACCGTCAGCCGCCAGATCGCGCGGCTGGAGGCCGCACTCGATACGCGGCTGTTTCACCGCAGCGGCCGTGGCGTCGTGCTGACCGAGGCCGGCAGCACGCTGCTCGGATACGCGCGGCAGGTGGCCGCCACGCTGACCGAGGCCCGCGCCGCGGTGCGGGCGTCCACCGCGCAAGGCCCGGCGCAACTGGTCATCGCGGCGCAGCCGACCATCGCCAACACCGCGTTCGCGGCCATCGGCACGGCGCTCAAGGCACGTTTTCCGGCGACAAAGATCCGTTTTGTGGAAGGCCTGGCCAACCCGGTGCTGGCCTGGCTGGCGGCTGGCGATATCGATGTCGCCCTGCTCTACCTGCCCGAACAGCAGGGTGCGCTCAAGGTGGACGTGCTGCTGGAAGAAGACCTGACGCTGGTCACACCCACATCATGGAGCCACCTTGGCCCCGCGTTCCAGGCGCGGCGCCTGGGCGAGGTGCCGCTGATCCTGCCCAGCACATCGCACGGGCTGCGCGTGCTGGCCGAATCGCTGGCGGCGCGCGTCGGTACCACGCTGAACATGGCGATGGAGTGCGATGCATCGAATACGGTCGCCATGCGGCTGGTGGAAGACGGCTGTGGCGCCACGCTGCTGCCGTTTGCTGCCGTGGCAGACCGCGTGGCCCAGGGCCGGCTGCATTCGGCGCGGCTGGTTGACCCGGTGGTGACGCGTCAGGTGGCGATGACCACGGCGCGCAACCGCCCGGTGGTGCCTGAGCTTTGGGACATCATGCAGACAGTGCGGCAATCCGTGCGCAATATCGTGATGTCGGGGGCGTGGCCGGGGGCCCGGCTGGTGTAGACGCCGGTTCCCGGTTGTTTTTGCGCCCCTCCCCCGCATACGGGAGAAGGGTTGGGGGAGACCGGCACGGCAGCTAAATTCACGACCTGCCTCAGATCGAGCCACCGTCCCGCTCCCCTGCCCCGCCCCCTGAATGAGAACGGGACCATAGCCCTGTCAGGGGCCTTTACTGCTTGGTCGTACCGTTCGTCGTACCGTTCTGCAGTTCCGCCTTGGCCGTCGCGTCGGCGGCCTTCTTGGCGTCCTTGCGTTCCGACTTGGCGGCGTTCACGTCCTTGTTGTACTCGCCCTTGGCGGCCTTCTTCTCGGCCTTGTACTGGTCATTGGCGGCCTTGCGGGACTCGCGGCGCTCCACGAGCGGGTCCTTCGGCGGCTGGACCTGGGTGGTGACCGGCGGGGCCGCCGTCGTAATGTCGGCCGGCGGCGCCGGGGTCTGGGCGGTCTGTGCAAAGGCGGTGACAGAGATCATGCCGGCTGCCAGGGCGCCAATCAGGGACGTGGTGCGAATGGTTCGTTGCTTGGACATATGAGACCTCTCAGGTGGTTGTTATCGAAAACGACGGGTGCGTTGTTTCCCACCGCGTGCCCAGTTTAGAAGTCACATGGTGCCCCGCGTGCCGCATTCACACATCTCCTTACAAAACCTCGCCTGCGCTGACAGACAACGCCCGACAACACCACAGTTTCTGGCAAATTTTGTGATTTCCCGCGCTTGATCGACGCCCGCACGTCGACCACACTGAACCGCATCGATCAACGATTCCGAGGAGCCACCATGCATCTCGACGGTTCGTGCCAATGCGGCGCCGTGCAGTTCAGCCTGGAGTCCGATTCACCCTACCCCTACATGCACTGCCATTGCTCGATCTGCCGCAAGACCGGTGGCAGCGGCGGCTATGGCATCAATCTTGGCGGCGATGCCCACACGCTGCGCGTGGCCGGACAGCAGCACGTGGCGCATTTCCATGCCGTGATCCGCGAGCCCGGCCAGCGTCCAAAGCGCTCCAAGGGGTACCGGCACTTCTGCAAGCTGTGCGGCAGTCCACTGTGGATGTGGGACCCGCGCTGGCCCGACCTGGTACATCCCTATGCGGGCGCCATCGATACCCCGCTGCCCCGCCCCCCCGATGTGGTGGAAGCCGGGCTCGATTACGTGGCACCGTGGGTCGACGTCCCGCGCGGCAAAGGCCACCGCCACGTGGGCACCTGGCCACACGAATCCCTGCGCGAATGGCACGCGCGGCATGACCTGCTGAAGTAGCGTCGAAGCAGTTGCCAGCGGTCGCCACGGCTGGCGAAGCAGCGCTGACAAAGGTGGCCCGGAAGTGGTCGGACGGCCCCCGACAGGGTCTTGCACCGGCGCTGACATACATCGCGCAAGTGCGCTCCTATGCTCTGATCAAAGGCATCAGGAGACCGCCATGCGCGAATATCGCCAATATCTGATCTATCCGATGGCATCGCTGTTCGCGATCGTGGCGGTAACGCTGCTGGTCGGTTGCGGCGAATCGGCCAAGCTGCCCGACACCGCGGGCATTGGTCCCAACCCGCAACTGCCCGCGCCGCACAAGACGCTGATTCCGACCATCCATGTCGCCCCGGCCGAAGGCTGGAAAGACGGCAAGATGCCCGTGGCCGCCGACGGCATGCGCGTGGCGGCCTTTGCCGACAAGCTGGACCATCCACGCTGGATCTACGTGCTGCCGAATGGCGATGTGCTGGTGGCCGAAACCAACGCGCCGCCCAAGCCCGATGACCACAAGGGTATCCGGGGGTGGGTCATGAAGAAGACGCAGGAGCGCGCCGGTGCAGCTACGCCCAGCGCCAACCGCATCACCCTGCTGCGCGACACCAATGGCGATGGCGTGGCCGATCAGAGATCGATATTTCTTCAAAATCTGCATTCGCCGTTCGGCATGGTGCTGGTGGGCAATGACTTCTACGTGGCCGATACCGATGCCGTACTGCGCTTCCCGTACACGCCGGGCCAGACCAGCATCACCGCGCCGGGGCAGAAGCTGGTGGACCTGCCGGCCGGCCCGATCAACCATCACTGGACCAAGAACATCATCGCCAGCCCCGACGGCAGCAAGCTCTATGTCACGGTGGGATCGAACAGCAACGTCGGCGAGAACGGCATCGACAAGGAAGCCGGCCGCGCCGCCATCTGGGAGGTCGATCGACAGACGGGGCAACATCGCATTTTCGCCAGCGGCTTGCGCAATCCAAACGGCATGGCGTGGGAGCCGACCACCAAGGCGCTGTGGACATCGGTCAATGAGCGCGACGAAATCGGCAGCGACCTGGTGCCCGACTACATCACGTCCGTGCGCGACGGCGGATTCTATGGATGGCCGTTCAGCTACTACGGCCAGCATGTGGACGACCGCGTGAAACCGCCCGCCCCGGACATGGTCGCCAAGGCCATCGTGCCCGATTACGCGGTGGGCGCGCATACGGCGTCGCTGGGCATGACCGGCGCATCGGGCAACAGCCTGCTGCCGCAGTTCCACGACGGCATGTTCGTCAGCCAGCATGGATCGTGGAACCGCAAGCCGCGCTCGGGCTACAAGGTCATCTTCGTGCCGTTCGACCACGGCCAGCCACACGGGGCGCCGTTCGACGTGCTGACCGGCTTCCTGGACCAGGACGGCAAGGCACAGGGGCGCCCGGTGGGCGTGGCCGTCGACAAGACTGGGGGGCTGCTGGTTGCCGACGATGTTGGCAACGTGGTCTGGCGCGTGAGCGGGGCCAGGTAGCCATGGGCCCGGCCAATGGCCGCATGGCGGGGAAGCCAGGGGGAAATAGCAGAGGCGCGGGCGGCGCAAACGAAAACCGGCGGCACGATCGCTCGCGCCGCCGGAAGACCATCCGTCATGACAGCCCGATAAAGACGATCAGAAGCGGTGCTGCAAGCCCGCCAGCACGCCGACCTGGTTGTCGGCATAGCCAGCGAAATCCCGCGAGACACTTACGCTTTGACCATTCCGCGCACTGGCATACGCCGCTGACAGGTACGCCAGGGTGCGTTTGGAAAAGCTGTATTGGGCGCGCAGCGCGACCATGATCGGGTCGGCGTTGGTGTCGCCCTTGATGTTCTGCTTGTAGACGGCGCCGTACAGGGCGAAGGCGGGCGTGAAGTCGTACGCGGCGCCTACCCAGTACATGTCGCTCAACTGGTTGGGGGCCGTCGTGGTGAAGGTCTTGCGGTAATTGCGATAGCCCGCGTAGAGCTTCAGCGCGCCAAAGTCATAGTTGGCGCCGGCATTGAGCCCTTGGGCGTAGTCGGTTGGCTGCCCCGCCGCCCCGTTGACGCGATCCCACGCGACCACGGCCGAGAAGCCGCCCGCCGTGTAGCCAATCGCCACATCGGATTTCAACGAGGATTTGAAGCTTCCCGGGTCTTCGCCAAACGCAAGCGTAGTGCCCAGCTTCACGGGCCCGAACTGACCGTCATAGCGCACGACATTTGACGATCGCACGAACATGGGGTCCTGCCGGTCGCCGGAGCCTGTCGAGGCCATGACCCAGGAATAGTTTTGCGCGTAGTCCATGGGGTCGAATGCCGCCATGTAGTCGAACGTCGTGGAGTAGTCCGCGCCCATCCGGATGCTGCCAAGCGTTTCGTGCGCCAGGCCAACCCACGCGCGGCGGTTGAACAGGGGGCGGTTGCCATAGAACTGCCCCGTGTCGGCTTCGAAACCCGACTCCAGCCTGAAGATGGCCGTCAGTCCGTCTCCGAGCGGCTCGGCGCCGCGCAGCCCCCAGCGGGAAATATTCTTGCCGCCCGAGACCAACCCCACCTTCGATTTACCATCGGGACCGGCATTGCTGATGTACTCGACGCCAACGTCGAGCAGCCCATACAGCGTGATGCCGGACTGCGCCTCTGCTGCTGCCGAAACCAGGCCGGTTGCGGCCAGTACCACTACCTTGCGCTTCATTGCGAGACCTCCTTCCACGTTCCTGCTTGGACGTGAAGCACGAGGTCAGGTGCCGCCACAAGGACGCGCTTTCGCATGCCCTTTTGATCCACCGCATGCGCGGCATCGATTCAAGGCATCATGCAGCGCCAAAAACGAAAAACCGGCGGCGCGAGCCCCTCGCACCGCCGGAAGGCCGCCCACCACGGCAGCCTGGAAACAACGATCAGAAGCGGTGCTGCAGGCCTGCCGTCACACCGACCTGATTGTTGGCATAGCCAACGAAATCACGCGAGACACTCACGTTCTGACCGTTGCGCGCCTTGGCATACGCTGCGGACAGGTACGCTGAGGTGCGTTTGGAAAGATTGTATTGGGCGCGCATCGAGATCATGATCGGATCTCCATCCGTGTCGCCCTTGATGTTCTGCTTGTAGACCGCGCCGTACAGCGTGAAAGCCGGCGTGAAGTCATACGCGGCGCCCACCCAGTACATGTCGCTCAGCTGCTTGGCAGCCGTTGTGGTGAACGTCTTGCGGTAATTGCGATAACCGGCGTACACCGACAGCGCGCCAAAGTCGTAGCTGGCGCCGGCGTGGATGCCCTGGATGTAATCGGTGTTGTCGGCCGGCGTGGTGCTGGTGCCCGCGCCCATCTGGCGGTCCCAGGTCACGGCCGCGGCAAATTTGCCGGCGTTGTAGCCCAGGCCCAAATCATATTTCGACGAACTCTTGAAGCTGCCCGGCACTTCGCCGAACGCCATCGTGCCGCCCACCTTTACCGGGCCGAACTGGCCGTCGTAACGCACGATGTTGGTCGAACGCGAGAACATGCCATCCTTGCGGCCGCCCGTGGCCGTCGACGACGTCGCCCACGAGTAGTTCGGCGCATAACCCATCGGGTCGAACGGCAGCATGAAGTCATAGGTCGTGGTGAAGTCACGACCCATGCGGATGCTGCCGAGGTTCTTGTCCTGCAGGCCCACCCAGGCGCGACGGTCGAACAGCGTGTTGTCGGTGTCGAGCTTGCCGGTATCGACGGCGATGCCCGATTCCAGCGTGAAGATGGCCTTCAGGCCGCCGCCCAGGTCTTCGGTGCCGCGCAGGCCCCAGCGCGACGTGTTCTTGCCGCCCGAGGTCATTTTCACCAGCGAGTTGCCGTTGGCGCTGGCATGGTTCACGTACTCGATGCCCGAATCCACCAGGCCATACAGCGTCACGCTCGATTGCGCCGCGGCGCCGCCCGATACCACGCAACCCAACGCGGCCAGGGCCACTGCCTTCCGTTTCATCCTCAGTCTCCTTTGTTGTTCTGGTTCGTCTTGAACGGAGCGGATGGTATGGGGACCTCACTTTCAGTTCGCTTTCGAAGCGCTTGCGATTTTTGCCGTGGGGGATGCACCACGATTGGGAGTTTCCCCATCTAGGCACCGGCACCGCTTACAGGTATCACTCCAGCGCGATATCCGTAGACCCCCTGTTGCCGTAGCCCCCCATGCGTATCCTGCTTGCCGAAGACAACCTCAAACTGGCCGCTTCCCTGACGGAATCCCTGAGCCAGAGCGGATTCACGGTCGACTGCATGCATGACGGCGCCAGCGCCGATCACCTGTTGACCACACAGGACTACGCGCTGGCCATCCTTGACATCGGCATGCCGCGCCTTGACGGCCTGGAAGTGCTGCGCCGCCTGCGCGCCCGCCGTAATCCGCTGCCGGTACTGATCCTGACCGCACATGGATCGGTGGAAGACCGCGTGCGCGGCCTCAACCTGGGCGCCGACGACTACCTGGCAAAGCCCTTCGCGCTGACCGAACTGGAAGCCCGGGCCCGCGCGCTGATCCGGCGCAGCCACGGGCACGACCGCACCGAACTGTCGTGCGGCCCGCTGCACTACGACAGCGTGAGCCGCGCCTTCACGCTCAATGGCGAACTGCTGCAACTGACCGGCCGCGAACGGGCCGTCCTGGAGATTCTGCTATTGCGGGACGGCCGTGCGGTCAACAAGGCCGCCCTGTCCGAGAAGATTTTCGGCATCGATGAGTCCGTCAACGCCGATGCCATCGAGATCTACGTGTACCGCCTGCGCAAGAAGCTGGAAGGCTCCGGCGTCAGCATCGTCACGCTGCGCGGCCTGGGCTATCTGCTCGAAGCGCAGGACAACGCTGCGGCCGTCGGCGCGCACACGCGCACATGAAGACCGGCAGCCTGCGGCTGCAACTGACACTCTGGCTGTTGCTGCCCCTGCTGGTACTGCTGGCGCTCGACGCGTGGCTGACCGACCGCCGCGCCATGGCCGCCGCGCATCAGGCCTTCGACCGCACCCTGGCGGCATCGCTGAAGGCCATGCGCGAGGGCATCAAGCTGCGCGACGGCCGCGTCGAGGTAGAGGTGCCGTACCTGGCCCTGGAAGTCTTCGATGCCGAAGCGGGTTCGCGCGTTTACTACAAGATTCGCGACGAGCACGGCACCACGATCACCGGTTATGACGACCTGCCGATGCCCTCCGGGCCGGTGCGCTCGCTGTACCGCACGCAGTTCTACGATGCCGAGTTCCGTGGTACGCCCGTCCGCATGGCCGCGATGGCCCTGCCGCTGCACGATGTGCGCTCTGCGCGCACCCAGATGGTCTGGGTGCTGGTGGCCGAATCCACCGAGCCACGCGAGCATCTCGCCAACGAGATCCTGATGGGGTCGCTGCTGCAGGAACTGATGCTGGTCAGTCTGGCCCTGGTTATCGTCTGGTTTGGCGTGCGGCGCGGTCTGCGGCCCCTTCAACGCCTGTCCGACACCGTGGCCGCACGCGGGCCCGATGACTTGGCCCCCATCGGCGATGCCACGCTGCCCGTGGAAATCCGGCCGCTCGTGACCGCCGTGAACCAGTATGTGGCGCGTCTGCACCGCATGGTGCAGGGACGCAAGCGCTTCTTTGCCGATGCCGCCCACCAGCTGAAGACCCCGCTGGCGGTGATCCAGGCCGAATCGGAATTGGCGCTGCGCGAAACGGACCTGGCCGGCGTGCGGGGGCATGTGTCGCGACTCAATGGATCGGTCCGGCAGGCGGCGAAGGAAGTGGCGCAATTGCTATCGCTGTCGCGGCTCGAAACCGACAGCGGCTACGCGCCGACGCTGCGTCCGCTGCGTCTGGGCCCGCTTGCACAACAGGTGGCACTGGATTGGGCGCCGCTGGCCCGCCAGCAGGATGTCGATCTGGGTTTCGATGACGGCAGCGACATCGGCGCCGAATTCAATGGCCAGCCGGAACTGCTCCAGGAACTGATCGGCAACCTGATCGACAACGCCGTGCGCTATGCGGGGCCTGGCGCCATCGTGACGGTGCGCGTGGCCGGGCACAGGCTGCTGGTGGAAGACAACGGCCCCGGCGTGGCGCCGTTCGAGCGCGAATCGGTCTTCAAGCGCTTCTATCGCGGCGAAGCCAGCGCCAGCCGCGAAGGCAGCGGCCTGGGCCTGTCCATCGTCCGGGAAATCGCACGACTACATGGCGCCAGCATCACATTGACCGACACGCAGGGCGGCGGGCTGACGGTGGGGGTGGATTTTCCGGGGTGACCGGGTGTTAGCCCTGCTGGGGCCTCGACAAATTGGCGCGGGCGCGCCGCAGGAATTCGACAAATTGCTCGGACTCGGCTTCGGTAAAGCCGTCCAGGGCCAGGCCGGTGACCACATCGCCCACGTGCTGGGCGGCGTCCAGGGCCTGGTCGGCCTTTTCCGTCATGCGCACCATGCGCTCGCGGCGGTCTTCGGGGTTGGGTCGGCGCGCGATCCAGCCGCCCTCTTCCATGCGGTCGAGCAGCCGGCCGGCGGAAATCGGCGCCACTTCCATCAGGTCGGCCAGCGCCGCCTGGTTCATTTCGCCGTGATACGACAGGTAGGCCAGCGCCCGGTACTGGGCACGCGTGAGATCGAGCGTGGAGCGCGACAGGTCGTCGAACCGCTTGCCGGACAAGCGGCCCACGTCCGACACCAGAAAGCCGAAGCGCTTTTCGAGATTCTTTTCCATGCGCGGGATTATAGGGAGTCGCGCGGTTCGGTTTGGTGTCGAAAACCCTGAATCGCACACAACCCCACACACCGTTCCATCGACATATAATAAGCACGCTTATTAATTAGACGCCCCAACTCCCCCCTCGCTCCCCATGTCTTCCGTGGTTTCCGCGCCTGCCGCAGCAGCCGGCCAGCCGATCAACCGGCCCATGATCACGTTGTCGATCATGCTTGCCACGCTGATCCAGACCCTCGACAGCACCATCGCCAACGTGGCGCTGCCGCATATGCAGGGCACGCTGTCGGCCTCGCAGGACGAAATCACCTGGGTGCTGACCTCGTACATCGTGGCCGCCGCCATCGCCACGCCGCTGACCGGCTGGCTGTCTGACCAACTGGGCGTCAAACGGCTGCTGGCGATATCGATTGGCGGTTTTACGATTGCTTCAGCCCTCTGCGGCATGGCCGATTCGTTGACGCAGATCGTGGCCGCCCGGCTGCTGCAGGGCATCTTTGGCGCCGCGCTGGTGCCGCTGTCTCAATCGATCCTGCTCGATATCAACCCACCGTCGCGCCAGGGGCAGGCCATGGCCGTATGGGGCATGGGCGTGATGGTCGGGCCGATCCTGGGTCCGACGCTGGGCGGCTGGCTGACCGACAGTTACAACTGGCGCTGGGTGTTCTTTATCAATGTGCCGATCGGCGCTTTTGCGCTATTTGGCGTGCTGAGCACACTGCCCGATCGGGCGCCCACCCGCAGCATGCGCTTCGACGCCTTCGGCTTTGCCACGCTGAGCCTGGCAATTGGCGCGCTGCAGGCCATGCTGGACCGTGGCGAGCAACTCGACTGGTTCAGCTCGCTGGAAATCCGCATCGAGGCACTGGTCTGCATCGTCGCCTTTGCCTATTTCGTGGTGCATACGGCCACGGCAGGGTCGCGGTCGTTCTTCCGCTCGGCGCTGCTCAAGGACCGGAATTTCGTCACCGGCGCGTGCTTTATCTTCGTGATCGGCGCGGTGATGTACGCCACCCGCGCGTTGCTGCCGCCGATGCTGCAGAACCTGATGGGCTACCCGGTTGCCACCACGGGTCTGGTCACCGCGCCGTCGGGCATCGGCACCATGGTCGCGATGATGCTGGCCGGCCGCCTGCTGCGCCGCGTGGATGCCCGGCTGCTGTTGCTGGCGGGCTTCCTGGTGTCGGCATTCGCGCTCTGGCAGATGATGGGCTACACGATCGTGCTGTCGGTCTCGGACATCGTCTGGCCCGGCGTGATCCAGGGCTTTGGCCTGGGGCTGGTGTTCGTGCCGCTGTCCGCGCTGACCTTTTCCACATTGGAACCCGCCCTGCGGGCCGATGGCACGGCCACCTACAGCCTGATGCGCAATATCGGCAGCAGCATCGGCATTTCGCTGATCCAGACGTTGATGACGCGCAATTCGCAGATTGCACACAGCGACCTGGTGGCGCACGTCAATCCCTACAACCCGGCCCTGCAGTCGATGCTGTTGCACGGCTCGCGCGTCGACATCGCGCTGCTGAACCAGACCATCAACCAGCAGGCGGCCATGATTGCCTACCTGAACGACTTCAAGGCGATGTTCATCGCCACGCTGGTGGTGGTGCCGCTGATCCTGCTGATCCGGCCCGGCCGCAAGCCTGCCGATGACGACAACCTTGCCCACGCCGCCATGGATTGAGCTAAGCTGGTCGCCAACCCGGGCCCCGAAGCTGGCCCAACACTGACCCTGAACCTGGCCCTGTCCCTGGAGCGGCAATGCCGACCTACGACTACCGTTGCCCCACCTGCGGCGACTTCTCTGAACTGCGTCCGATAGCCCGTCGCGATGACCCCGCCATCTGCCCCGACTGCGGCCAGAGCGCCGCGCGCGCTTTGGTGGCCGCCCCCGGCCTGGCCGGCGGCAGCACGGACGGCGGCGCGAGCCATGGCGCATCGTGCGCCTGCTGCGGCCCGGTCAAGCTGGCCGGGCGTGCCAGCGGCGGCGGGTGGAGCCGCTGAGACCCATCTGCAAATTCCTCCGGGCAAAGACGAAAGCAATCCCCCAATTAGGCAAAGCCAATTGGGAATAATTCTCAACAACGTCCTAGAATGCAGCATGGGGGTCACCCGGCCCCACGTGATCGGACCCCGACACCATGCCGCCACCACCTGTAGACACCGCCACCCTGCCCGCAGCGCAGCCGCCGCAGCGATCGCGCCTGGCTTTCCTGGGCGCCGGCGCGCTGGTGGCCGTGGGGTACATGGACCCTGGCAACTGGGCCACGGCCATTGCGGGCGGCGCCAGGTACGGCTACAGCCTGCTCATCGTGATTGCATTGTCGAGCCTGGTGGCGATGCTGCTGCAATGGATTGCCGCGCGTGTAGGGGTGGTCACCGGCCGGGATCTGGCGCAGCTGTGCCGTGATCGCTTTCCGCGGCGCGTCACCATTGGCCTGTGGGTTGCCAGCGAGATCGCGATCATTGCGTGCGATGTGGCCGAGGTGGTTGGCAGTGCCGTGGCGCTGCAGTTGCTGTTCCACGTCAAGCTCTGGGTGGGTGTGCTGATTGCCGCCGTGGTGACGCTCGTCATGCTTGCCGTGCAGCGCTATGGACAGCGCACCATGGAAGCCATGGTCGCCGGGCTGATCCTGCTGGTGGCGCTGTGCTTCGTGGCCCAGCTGGCGATGGCCCAGCCAGAGTGGGCCGCCGTGCTGGGCGGCATGGCGCCGTCCGCCGATCTGGTGCGCGATGCGGGCATGCTCTGGCTGGCGGCCGGTATCGTGGGCGCCACGGTGATGCCGCACAACCTTTATCTGCATTCCTCGCTGGTGCGCCGCTTTACGCCGCCACCTGGCAGCCGCGTGGCACGACGCCGGTCTTTCGCCGAAATCCTGCGCGGCATGAGCCTCGATACGTTCGGCTCGCTCGGCTTTGCCTTCCTGATCAATGCGGCGCTGCTGATCCTGGCTGCCTCGGTGTTCCACGCCAACGGGCTGACCAATGTGGAAGACCTGGCGGACGCGCACCGGCTGCTCGCGCCGCTGCTGCATTCCGATCTTGCCAGCCTGCTGTTCGCCGTGGCGCTGCTGGCGTGCGGCCTCAATTCGACGCTGACCGGCACGTTGGCCGGCCAGGCCGTCATGGAGGGATTTCTCGACCTGCATATGTCGCGCTTGCGCCGCGCGCTGCTGACGCGGGCCGTCGCCATCGTGCCTGCGCTGGCCGCTGTCTGGGTGTTTGGCGAGCACGGCTCCGCCAGCCTGCTGGTGGCAAGCCAGGTCGTGCTGAGCCTGACGCTGCCGCTGGCCGTGGTGCCGCTGATCCTGTTTGGTGCCGACCGCCGCCTGATGGGTGCCTGGCGCGTACGCGGCATCCCGCTCGCGCTGGCAGGCGCGTCGGCCGCCGTCATCATCCTGCTCAACGTGGCGCTGCTGTGGCAGACGGCCCTGAGCTAGACGCGGGCCTGCCTGCCCCTACACCGCTTCTGTTTCGCTGATGTCGTCGCGCTCGTTGACCCAGATTCCGCGGCGCGCCAGGATGCTGGCCGGCGCGGCGGGCCGCTGGTAGAGGTAGCCCTGCGCCCAGTCCACTCCCGCTTCGACGATCAGCGCGTGCTGGGCCTCGGTCTCGATCCCTTCGGCGATCACCACCAGATGGAAATGATGCGCCATGCTGACAATGCCGCGCAGCAGCGCCTGCGCGTTGGCGTCCACGTCCTGCGTGAACTGGCGGTCGATTTTCAGGTAGTCGAACGGAAAGCTCTTGATCAGGTCCAGATTGCTGTTGCGTGTGCCGAAGTCGTCCACGGCCAGGCGGATACCGGCCTGGTGCAGCCGGTCGAACGCCTCGCGCGTGGCCCCGCTGTCCGCCAGCAGATGGCGTTCGGTGATTTCCAGCACCAGGCCCGACCCGTCCGGCATGGCCCGCTGCAAGGCATCGAGATCGCCCAGGAAGGTGCGCCGCCGCAAGCTTAGCGGCGCCGCATTGACCGCCACGTGCAGCGGTGCCGACGGACCATAGCGGTTGATGTCCTCCACCACGCGGCGCAGCACGAAATGCGTGATGTCGTCGATCAGCGGCGTCGACTCCACCGTCTCGATATACGACCCGGGCGGAATGCTGCCCCAGCGCGGATGCTGCCAGCGCAGCAGCGCCTCGGCACCCATCCACTGCCGCGAATGCACCTCGACGATGGGCTGGTACACCAGGTGGAATTCGCCACGCTTCAGCGCCTGCCGCACGGCTTGCAGCAACAGCCGGCGCGGCGCCGCCACCAGCAGGAACACGGCCACCACAAGCAGCCCGGCCAGCAGGCCGATGGCGCCATACAGCAGGTCATACTTGCGGTGCATCGCCGTGACGTACTCGAAGGACGCCAGCACGTTGACCTGCATCGGCCATGCCTTCGATAGCGTAGCCTCGCCATCGGTCGCCGCCATCGGCGCAGGCAGATATGTCCCATCGTGATAGATCGACGCCTGCCCCACGGTCAGCACGATCTCCGACGCGCCGAACCCTAGCCCGTGCGACAGCGCATCGGTGACATAGCGCCCTTCGATCAGCAGGAAGCTGCCGCCGTCGGGCTGGCCCGGCTGCGGCAGGAACAACGCCAGCGCCGGCGCATACGCGCGGAACGGCGTGCCCTGCACAAGCATCAGCCGGTGCGCCACGCCCGGATGCGGATCGGCAAAGTAGTAGCTCAGCGGCACATTGACCGGACCTCGCGTGCCCGAGCAATAGATGACTCCCCGCTCGACGATGGCGGCGGTACGGACGTACGGGATGAAGCTGTGCGAGGTGGCGAGCGCCCGGTTGACGTCGGCGCACGGCTTGCCGACGAGCGGCGTCAAGTGCTGGCGGCCCTGCGCCTCGACCGTTTCGGCCACGCGCTCAAGGCTTGCCACGATCTCGGTGCCGATGCGGGCCTCGCGCTGCGTGACCAGATGATCGGCATGCTGCCGGCCAAGCCAGACCGCCACCGCAACAAAGCACAGGCAGGTACACAGCCACCCCAGCAGCGCCAGCGGCGACACATGCCAGCCGCCAAAGCGCTCCTGCCAGAAATTCAAAGCCAAAGTCCCCTCGTTGTCGTCGTGTGCCCGTTTCCGCAGATTGTGAAGCGGACGGGCGTGTGAAAGCTGTCGGCTGCGCGCCTACACGAAGGACGTGACCACGACATTGTGCCGGCTAAACCACCGGCTCGAGCTTGCGGTACTGGTTGTAGTGCCGGATGGCCCGATGTGGGTCGCCGAGCGCCTCGTGCAGCCGCGCGGCGTTGTAATGGGCGTCGGCAAAGTCGGGAGCCAGTTCGATGCACGCGTGATAGCTCTCCAGCGCCTCACGCTTCGCACCGGCATCCTCGAGTGCGACGCCAAGATTGAAATGGATTAACGGTTGATATGGCAGATAACTTAGGGCTGAACGGTACTCGGCGGCCGCTTCGGCCAGGCGGCCCTGGTCGCAGAGCAGGCATCCCAGGTTGAGCCACGCATCAAGGAAATCGGGCGCCTGCGCCAGTGCGTGGCGATACGCGGCTTCGGCATCACCTGGCGCCACGTACTCCAGCGAAACGCCGCGCTCGAACCAGTCGGACGGCCCGGTCTCGTTCTGCGCCGGCGGGTTGGGCGTCTGCCGCGTGGCATGGCGCCGCATCTCGACGACTTCGGCCCCGGTTTGCCGCTTGTCGGCGTCGTCCAGATCCAGCACGAACTGCCCCGATTCCACGTGCCAGCGCCCGCGACGGTCCTGTACGGCGACGTCGCCACCAACCGCCGTCACGCGCAGGCCGGTGGGCGGCCTGCCTTCTTCGCCCAGCCCCTGCAGATGCCGCAGCGACCGCGTGACATGGCGCGTCGGAACGCCCGCCTCGCGCAGCGACTGCGCCGTACGCAGCAACACCACATCCTGGAAGCTGAACCGGTATTCCTGGCGCGCGCCGCGCCGGGGCGCGATTACGCCGGCGGTCATCAATGCCGTGATGACGCTGCGCGAGATGCCCAGCAGCGCCTGCACGTCACGCATCGAATAGGCTTGCATCGCCGCCCCAGGCGCCCTACTTGCGCGCGGCGCGCTTCGGCGCTTCCGCCGGGGCCGCCGTGGCCCGCCGTGCGGTCTTGCGCGCCGGGGCTTCGGGGGCCGCCGCCTTGGCGACGGCAGCCTTGCCGGCCATCTTCGCTGCGGGTTGCCGCTTGTTGTTGCCGATGCTCTTGCGTAATGCCTCCATCAGGTCGATCACCTCGCCGCCGGACGGCGCCGGCGTCTCGGCCGCCACCGTGATCTTCTTGCCGGCGATCTTCTTGTCGATCTGCTCCAGGATGCGCTGCTTTTCCTCGTCCACATAGGCGCTGGCATCGTAGCCATCCACCGCGTTCTGTTCGATCAGCTGCTGGGCCAGCTTGAGTTCGGCGGGCGCCACGTCGGTGCGTTCGACATGCAGGTCGGCCATGTCGCGCACTTCGTCGGCATAGAGCAGCTGCTGCAGTATCAGGCCGTCGTCGCCCACGCGAATCTGCACCATGTATTGCTTACCCTTCCAGGCCCACTTTGCCAGCGCACAGGTGCCGGTTTCGCGCATGGCCTCGGCCAGCAGGTTGTAGGGCTTGCCGCCGCGCTTGTCCGGGCCCAGGTAGTAGGCCTTGTCGTAGTAGATCGGGTCGATGGCGCCCACCGGCATGAACGATACGATATCGATGGTCTGTTCGGCCGCGTCCTCCAGCGCCTTGAGCTCCTCTGGCGTAAAGGTCACATAGCGGTCCTTCTCGAACTCGTAGCCCTTGACCATATCGGCCCGCTCCACCACCACGTCTTCCTTCAGGCAGATGTATTGCTGGCGCAACCGCGACCCGCAACCCTTGTGCAGCAGGTTGAAGCTGATCGCCGACTTGCTCTCGGTGGCCGAGAAGACCTTCACGGGGATGGAAACCAGCCCGAAGCTGATCGACAGCGAAGCAATGGAACGTGCGGCCATGGCGACATCCTCCCGCCCGAAGGAACTGGTCATCGTCCAGCCAGTCTAGTCCGCGAGACACGGGCCCTGCCAGTGAGCAGGACCGGTGTGCGGTGTCAGACGCGTCCTACGCGTCCGCCCGAGGTCAGCCGACCACGGCGGTGACCCATCCGGTCAGTGCGGGCCCGGCGATCACCATCAGCACGCCGGCCAGCACCATGGTCAGGCTCGCCACCACGCCCTCCTCGGTGTGACGCTGGCGTGCCCGCGCAGTGCCGAACCCATGCGCGGCGGCGCCCAGCGATGCGCCCTGCGCCACCGGTGAGCGCAGTTTGAGCAACGCCAGCACGGTATCGCCGACCAGCATGCCCACCAGCCCCGTCATGACCGTGAACAGCGAAACGAGATCGGCCGATCCGCCGGTGTGCGACACCACGGCGACCGCGAACGGCGTGGACACCGAGCGGGCCATCAGGCTGCGCGACACCTCGTTGTTGAAATGGAACGCTTCGGCCAGCAGGCGCGCGCTGACCATTGCCACAAGCATGCCTGCCACCACGCCCAGGGCCAGCGCCAGCCAGTGGCGCCGCACGATGCCGCGGTGCTCGTAGATCGGCACCGCAAAGGCAATCGTGGCGGGGCCCAGCAGCCAGACCATCCAACGCGTATCGGCCACGTAGGCCGCGTATGGGATATCGGCCATCAGCAGCACGGCGATGGACAGCAACGGCACCACGATCGCTGGCGAGTACCAGATCCGCGGATTCCGGCGATACAGCGGCTTGATGGCGAAATAGAGGGCGATGGTCCAGGCCAGGCACAGGAAGGACATCATGGCGTCACTCCGCGTCCGGCCGCCCACGCATGCGCCGGATTTTCCGTTCGAGGCGGCATCCGGCATGCACGGCCAGCGCGGTGGCGGCCATTACCAGGACCGTGCCCACCGCAACGGCGATGGTCAGTTGCACGCCTTCGGAACGGAACAGCGGCAGGTAGTTGACCACGGCCACCACGCAGGGGATGAAGAACAGCACCAGTTCGCCCAGCAGCCAGTCGGCGCCATCCTTGACCCAGCCCACATCGGCCTTGCCTGACAGCAGCAGGCCCAGCACGGCCAGCAGTCCCACCACGCCCGGCGACATCGACCAGCCCAGCGTGCGCGTGAGCCAGTCGGCGGCAAACCAGATGCCAAGCAAGGCGGCTACCTGTGCGGCGGTGCGCACCAGGCGGCGGAAACGGGACGGAGCAGGAAGGCCGCCATCGGCGGCGGGGACAGCGGGGGCGGCAGGCACGGCGGCAGCATCAGTGATGAAAACGCCACCATTATTGGCCGGGTTTCCGCACAACGACAGCCCTAAAATCCGCATCGGTTGTGCAGGAATGCACAGCCGCCAGGTCTGGGCCGCTCGCTCGCCGATTTATGAAGCGCCCGACTGCCCGCGATCGCCCACTGGCTTGTGATCCCCATTCAACAGGCGATTCAGGCCACTGCGTAGCCGTCGCCCAATTGATTTACTGCGGGTGCAAGGGCCAGGTAAAGCGTTCGTTGGCTCTTGCCCGTGAAAATCACCCGCGGCCAGCCGTAACCGCCCGGCGCGTACTCGTGAAAATGCGGGATGCGGAACCAGATACGGCTGTCATGCACGTAATCGTCGTAGAGGACGATGGCCGCCTTGTCGAGCCTGGCCACGGCTTGCGGGTCAGTATGCTGCCGCAGGAAGTCCTCGATGCCGGGCGTGGGCTCCGTCACCAGATCGTCGCCGGAGCGGTAGATCTGCAGGACCGTCGTGCGCAGGATGTTGAAAATGGTGCCGGTGCTGGCCAGCGTGACCGCCTCGGATTCTGCTTGGGGCTGCTCATGTCTGACCGACAATACCGGCTCACGCTGCGGCCGGTGATTGTCCGGGTTCCAGGGATACTCCTGCTTTCGAACCTCCCACCGCTCCAACTGGTCACGATAGAGATGACCGAGCAGCAGGCGCATCTGCTCGGCGCTCTCTCGCAGGTCGCGCTGATCATTGGTCACCATGTCGGCGGCCCCTTCGCCGGGTCGGCATGGCTCGCCCTTGCCGGCCTGCTGTCCATACAATACTTCGCGCCGACGCTGCAACGCCGTCTCGGCCGCTGCCAGTTCGGCGTCAATCTCATGCAGATATAGCGGGTTCTGCCCCGCGTCGGATCGTTCGCCCCGTAGCCGCGCCCTCTCGGCTTTCAGGCGCTGGCACTCGGGGTCCGAGGCTTCAGCCTTGCGGACGTCCGCCTCAAGCTTGCGCGGCGTCTGGGGGTCTTCCTTCGCCGCCTTGAAGAACGCGCGCTCGGTGACATACTGGCCCGTGCGAACCTGCGCGCGCAGGGTGCGCCAGGTCAGCAACTGTCCCATGCCATATTGCAGTGCCTTCTCCACGCTATCCGCCTCGGCAAGGTTGCGCCGCCACGCATTGAAAGCGTTTATCGTGGCGGGGTGGATGGCGAAGTCCTTGGACAGCACAGTGGACTCACGAATCTCATCCTCGAGAATCAGCGGCACCCCTTCGCGCAGCGCCGCGATATACATATCGTGCAGCGGTATCTGGCTGAGCTTGCTACTGTCGCCGTCGCGCGCCTTGCCCTGTTCGCCGGGCGCATAGCCACCGCCCACATCGGAATGCACGCCGGGATAGCCGACCTCGGCGCGGCCCAGCGCGTTTGGATAGACCTGGCCTTCCCGGATCGTATCGAGCGGGAAGCTCATGCGCTGCTCGTGGATCGAATAGAAGTGGGCGCACCGCCTGACCGACGTCGGCACGTCCAGCGCGCCACCACTGGCGAAGTGAAAATGGCCGTCGAATACATCGAGCTTCAGTGCAGCGCGGGTCGAGTCGGGCATGCCGACCGAAGCGACGGTATCGAACAGCCCGAGAAAATTGACGGCATAAGGCAATGCCCGGTGTCCGGCCTGGTCGCTGATCTGGTCATTCCTGCCCCATTTATTGATCAGGTTGTGGACAAAGGCGCGCGCGCACGCCGCGCCTCGCGAAAACCCAAAGGCGTTGATCCAGATCTGCTGGATCGCGCGGCTTTGCGGGCCGTCGTCGATGCGATTGCTGTGTGTGATGCCCAGGATTCGGATCTTGTCCATCAGCCTGGACACGTTGCCGTTGGCTGCGGCATCGCAGATGGCCTTGGCTTCGCTATCGCGAACGAGGGGATTGGTAACATCTCGCGTAATCGCGTAATGCACCGCATTCAGGACCCGCGTCATGCCCCAGACGCAACGCTGACCGAAGCCGTCAGCGAACGCCTTGCCATCCTGTGAGTAATCTGGCTCGCCCAGTTTTGGGAAAGGCGTGCCGACTCCCGGAATGTAGAACCTAAATATCCCCTCGTTCGGCGCATCCCTGGCGACGTTATATAGCCGTGCGACGTTCGTATGGGTTTCGGTGAGCGAATCCCGCCATTTCATGTTGTCTTCGTCGTCGTTGTTGTTCGTGCCGTCGAAGAACAGGCTGATGTGGATGGTCTGACGACATTCGCATCGGGGATCGGCCACCTTGCCTGCGCCCCACTCCCTGGCAGCCTTGCTTTGCGGCAGGCGCCCACCCTCGGGCATCAGTTCCGGCCAGCGTGCGGCATTCATTGAAGGCCTCCCTTGCGATATTTGAGATTCCACTCGTCGTCGCGCACGCCTTGTGCAATCAGGGGATCGTCGTCAGGCGGACGATTGTTCGCGTTGTTGCCGCCGTCGTGATTGCCATCCACGATCATGAGTCGGACGCGGTCGCGAGGCAGGAAGATGGCGATGGCACCTCCGGTGCGTTCGCCGTCGTATTGCGCGATACGTACGTTCTCGGCCTTGTACCAATAGCCCGGGGTCTTGCCGTCTTTCACCTTCTCTACCAGCCAGCGCACCGTGACGCGCAGATCCGGCTGCCATTGGCGTGGATAGGTCAGGCAGCAGGATTCTGCTCCGCCACCGGAGGGGCCTTTGCCTGGTTTTGCAGGCATGACATTCGGCCCGCCGCCACGAACTGGGTCAGGCCCTTCGATATTGATCCTGTGGATGTAATAAGGCGTGTAGTTGAGCGCCTTGACGCCGCCGCTGAGGTATTTGGACGGCCGCTCGTAACCGCGTCCCGCACCAGTACAACCGGCCAGTGTCACTGCCAGGCCAGTCAATATGGCAGGCACGACGCCAAATCGCCGTTTCATGAAAAAAGAGGACAGTGGACGATTGCCCATGGGCGCGGTTCCAGCGAAGGTCAACGAGCCCTTTTTCGACAAGTTTTCCCCAAGGAACGCTCTACCTGGCACTTGCCCCCGCTCGTCGTCGTT
>NZ_BBQI01000029.1 GCF_001652915.1 Cupriavidus sp. D384 | reverse complement strand
GCATCAGTTCCGGCCAGCGTGCGGCATTCATTGAAGGCCTCCCTTGCGATATTTGAGATTCCACTCGTCGTCGCGCACGCCTTGGAACACATCTGGGTCATCGGCGGTGTGCGTTCGGTCAACGCTGTTGCGGCCATTGGCGTTGCCGTCCGCGATCATTAACTTGACCCGGTCACCGGGCAGGAAGATAGACCAGGCGCCCCCAGTCTGGGTGCCGTCATACTGCGGGATGCTTACGTTCTCGGCCTTGTACCAATAGCCCGGGGTCTTGCCGTCTTTCACCTTCTCTACCAGCCAGCGCACCGTGACGCGCAGCTCGGGTTGCCATTGGCGCGGATAGGTCAGGCAGCAGGATTCCTTGCCTCCACCGGAGGGGCCTTTGCCCGGTTCGGCCGGCATGACATTCGGCCCGCCGCCGCGAACTGGGTCAGGCCCTTCGATATTGATCCTGTGGATGTAATAAGGCGTGTAGTTGAGTGCCATGACGCCGCCGCTGAGGTATTTGGACGGCCGCTCGTAACCGCGTCCCACACCAGTACAACCGGCCAGTGTCACTGCCAGGCCAGTCAATATGGCAGGCACGACGCCAAATCGCCGTTTCATGAAAAAAGAGGACAGTGGACGATTGCCCATGGATGCGGTTCCAGCGAAGGTCAAGGGCCCGCGCATTCCATCCAACCATCGAGCGCGGGGTAGCGCGCAAAAGCTAGCCCGGCGAAAACCAGATTCCTATGGGAGGATTCCTAAACTCGCCAATCTTTGACAAAAGTCGACGTTCTCGACGCTGACGATTGGGGTATCTGTCCGCACAACAGGATATCGGCGCTCGACAAACCAAGCGTGGGGCCGACTCGATTGCACGGTACGGGAAGGCCGAGTTTCCGGCGGCTTCGGCTTGGAACTTTCGTGGTCCCAAGCCGGGACAAGGGTCCTAGCCGCCAATACTCCCCGAATTCTGAAGCGACCCCATGAACAGCGGGACGCTGGCATCGACCTGCTCGGCAATGAAGTTCGCCACGGCACGCACGTGGGCCGCTTTCCAGTGGTCTTCGTGTACATGCATATGGAAGGTGCGGGTCACCTCCACCTGATCCGGCAGCACCGCCACCAGCTGCGGAAACGCCGCCGCGACATAGGCCGGGATGATGCACAGGCACTGCCCCGCCAGCGTGGCATGTACCTGGGTGAGCAGGTTCGTGCTGCGCACGCGGGCGTGGTAGTCCACGCCGGTCGCCCCCGCAAAGCTCAGTTCGGGCGAGAACAGGTGTTCCTCCACGTAACCGACGAACGGATGTGCCAGCAGGTCCTGCTTTGTATGGATCTTCGCCGCGCGCTTCAGGTACGACCGGGCGGCGTAGACGTACATCCGGTAGTCGGTCAGGCGGCGTGACGCCACGCGCAGGTGATCGGCACCGGAAAGGCCGATGGCGATGTCCGCTTCGCGCCGGGTCAGGCTGAACAGTCGCGCGGCGGCAAAGATTTCCACCTCCAGCCGTGGATGCTGGGCCGTCAGCGTATGAATGCGCGGCGCCAGGAACATGCTGCCGAAGCCGTCCGGCGCACCCACCCGCACAATGCCGGCGATATCCTGCTCGCCCGCCGCAGCCGCCTTTGACGCCAGCAGCGCACTCTCGATGGCCTCCGCCGTGGCGAGCAGCCGTTCGCCGGCAGCCGTCAGCGCGTAGCCGACGTGACTCTTGTGGAACAGCCGCGTATTCAGCACCCGCTCCAGCGCCTGGATGTGTCGCGCCACCGTCGTGTGCTCGGTGCCGAGCTGCGCGGCCGCCGCCGACAGCGTGCCGCCGCGCGCCACGGCCAGGAAGTATCGATAGTCGTCCCAGTTGTCTCCGGCCCGGCCGGATGTCCTTGTGGTGCCGCCCGTGCTCATGCGGCAGCCTCCGGCGGCAGGGTAGTCGCGCGAGCGCTGCGAAGTGCGCGATGCTGGCGGCGATAGGCGCCTGGGCCTACCCCGAAGTGCTGGGTGAACACCCGGCCGAATGCGGCCTGCGATGCATAGCCGCACTGCTCGGCCACTGCCGCCGCGGACAGTCCGTCCCGACGCAGCAGCCGCGCGGCCCGCTCCATGCGCAACGTGGTCACCAGTTCCAGCGGCGTGATACCAAGCTGGGCGAAGCGCCGGGCCAGCGTGGCCCGCGACACATTGCAGACCTCGGCCAGGCTGTCCACCGTCCAGGGCCGTTCGGGATGCCGGACCACCGCGTCCACGGCGCGTGCCATGCGCGCGTCGGCCATCAGCGCCATCACGCCGTGCGACACCGCCCCCTGCGCAATCAGCGTTCGCAGCAGCACCGTGAACAGCGCTGTCGACAGGTCGGCGATGATCGCCGCACTGCCCGGCCCCGGCGCGTCGGCCTCCACATGCATCATGCCGATCAGGCCGCGCAGCCAGCCCAGCCCGGCGTCGCCGTTGCCACCAATCTCACCGGTCCCACCCGTCTTGACGCACAGCATCTCGGGCAGCGCGCGCAGCAGCACATCGGCTGCGCTGCCGAGCACAAACGTGCCGCAGAGGATATCGAGAGGTTCGGCCGCGCCCGGCACCGTGACCTCGGTCACCACGCCGTTGAAGCGGCGCGATTCCGGGCCGGCTTCCTGCCGGACGCCCGCCACGCGGGTTTTGCTGCCGCCATGCACGCCCGACAGCGTGTGCGCCGCCCCGTGCGGGAACAACAACACATCGCCGGCCGCCACGCGCAGCGGCTCGGTGCCCATCGACACATCGGCCTGCCCATCCAGGATGGCGTGATACGGCACGTGCCCCGGCGCCGCCTGCGCATTGTGGGCCGACCACGCCCCCGCCACCCGGCAATGCAGGTCGACCGTGCCCGACGGCGCCAGCAGGCGCACCAGTTCGCTAAGGCTGTCCATGGCTATATGCGGGGGCGTGAGACGATCAAGCAAAAAGTTGAGTGGATTCTAATCCATCCGGATCGCAGCCGCACCTACCATTGAGTCCAAGGCAGCGCAGCAACCCGGCCGGAAGCAAGGCCGGGGCGGCGCCCGAAACCTGACACGCAACCCAATCACCACCGCAACCCAAGGAGCCACACCATGACCACTCGCCTGCACACCATCGCCGCCCAGGACGCCACGGGCCAGACCGCCGAGCTGTTCGGCGCCATCCGCAAGGCCGTCGGCAAGGTGCCGAACGCCTACGCCACCGTTGGCAGCAATGCGCCGGCCGTGCTGGCCCAGGCGCTGCAGACCAACGCCGTGCTGAAGCAAGGCAGCCTGTCGGCCAAGGAACTGGAAGCGATCAACCTGTCTGTCAGCGAGCACAGCGGTTGCGATTACTGTCTGGCCGCCCATACGCTGACAGCAACGAAGATGGCCGGTTTCAGCGTGGAACAGACGCAGCAGTTGCGCCGGGGCAGCTTCCCGGAAGACGCGAAGATCGACGCGCTGACGCGCTTTGCCGTGGAACTGGTGGGCACCAGCGGTACCGTGCCGGCCGCCAGCGTCGAGGCCGTACGCGCCGCGGGCTACAGCGACGCGCAGATCGTGGAAGCCATCCAGGCCATCAGTGCGATCCTGTTCACCAACATGATCAACCGCGTCAACGACACCACGCTGGACTTCCCGGCCGTGGTCTGACGCGGCCATGCACTGAAGGGACGGCGGCGCCTAGTGCCAGGCGCTGCCCACCTGGAGGTAGAACGCGTTCTGGTTCTTGCTGTGGGCCACGTCGATCCCCATCGACAGGCCCAGCTTGCGCGCGATCATGTAGCGGAAGCCGCCGCCGACGCTGACGACGGTGGAGGCGTCCGAGAAGTCGTTCCAGCGGCCATAGGCCTTGCCGGTGCCCGAAAACGCCAGCACCGACCAGCGCGGCGTCACGTCCCAGCGTAATTCGACCTCGGCCACCAGCGCATTGCGGTCCTGGTAGCGGCCCTTCTGCACGCCGCGCAGGTCCACGTACGGCTGCGCGTAGAACGGCACATCTCCCGACGAGAATTTCGTATCGGCCCGCAGACCCAGGATCCACGTGCGCGCCAGCGGCAGCCAGGTGAAGCCGCGCGCGTTGAACATGTTGAAGTCCTGCGTACTGCCCAGGCCGCCACGCGCGAACTGGGCCTCGAATTCCGCGTAGCTGCCCTTGTTGGGAAAGAAGATGTTGTCGCGCGAATCGTAGTCGATGACCAGGCCGCCCTTGCCGATGCGCTGGCTCTTGTCGATCGGACCCAGTTCGTTGGCCGAAGCGCCAAACTTGAAGCTGGCCGTGGTATCCGCATAGACGTAGCGCGGCCCGATATACCAATGGGAATCGGCCACGCGGAACAGCAGTTGCTGCACAATTGCAAAGCCATCGAGCGAGTAGGCCCGCGGCTGGTTCTGCAAGCCGAAGTATTCAAGGTTGGCGTTGACCTTTCCGATCGCGCCAAGATAGCGGATGCGGTCGCCGCCCCATGTGTGGAAGTGCGCGGCGCCAGCCGCCCAGGTGCCGTTTTCGGTATATGCGCCACCAACGACGGTGATGTTCGGTGGCGCCGGCCCCTTGCCCGACGCCCTTGCCTCCTCCGCGGCTTCGGCCATCGACTGCGAGAAGAACGCCAGCGCCAGCCCGAAGCCATAGCCCACCGCCGGCTCGGTGATGATGGTCGGCACAGGCAGCGCGCCCTTGTGGTGGAGCAGGAAATCGCTCATGTCGAACATCCCGTCCTCGGGATCGAACATCGACAGCTTCGGTTTGGATGCGGCGGCCTTGTCAGCCGGGGCCGGGGCTGGCGATGACGCCACACCTCCCGGCGGATCGGGCTCGGCGCGCACCGGTGCCGGCGCGCCGGCTAGCCACGCCGATGCCATCACCGCGAGCACTGCGCAGGCGCGTTTCATTTGCCGAAGGTCATGTTGAGACCGGCGAATATCGTCCATTGCGGAACCCCGCTGCCGTCATGCAGCACCGAATACTGCGGTTCGACAAACGCGTTGAGAATGGTGTGACCCTCTTTCCACGCCTTGCCTGCACCCAGGCCAATCGGCACGTAGTACGTGCCGCGCTGCAGATCGAAAGTCCAGGTGCCGGTGGACCGCACATACCACCCGTGCGGCAGGTTGAAGATCATGAACGGCTGGGCCGTCAGCGACTGCACGTCCGGGCGGCTGCTCTGCCCGGCAAACGAATGCTGCCACTGCACCAGCATGCCCAGCAGCCGCGCCGGGGTCGGGTCCACCACCACGGCGGCCACCCCGGCCTGCCACTTGCCCGTGCCCAGGCTGGGGTCGGTGGCGGTCGGCATCGTCAGCAATGGCCCGGCGCCAATCTGCATCCCTTCGCTACGCAACAGGAAGATATCAAACAGGTTGATATCGCCCAGGCCGGTTTCGTACGATCCATCGCCCTTCGGGCGCGTACTGACCGGTACGGTGCCGCGAAATATCTGCGGCACGCCGATCAGGCTGCCCGGCGCCACGGGAATGGTCGGCCGCAATAGCAGGTCGTTGGTGTGGGCATTGCTGCCGTACAGGCGCGGCGAATAGAAATTCTGGATATTGAACGACGGCGCCAGATTCAGCGGGTTGTTGCTCTTGTTAGCCAGTTCGGCGCTCGATTGCGCGCTGGCGGTACCGGACAAGGCGCCAGACGCAAGGCAGAGACTCCCGAGGAAAAACCGGCCTACGAACTTCCGTAGGCATTTCGGCGCGGATTTTCTTCCAAATGGCACTCGCATCGAGTGGACTCCGGAGGCAACGTTCGACATGGGCTGATGTGGCATATCAAGCCCCTGCCGGGCAATGTACCGGAGCGTCCCGTCAGATGCGCGTCGCGCCGTGATGAACTTTCTTGTATCCCGCCTTAAGTACTTTCGGGAAACTGGCCCGCAATATTGCAGCTGCACCATTACCGGCATCACACATTGCCATAATGTCGAGTCACTCTATAACCCGTACGGGGGATTATTCAATTCCCCCAAACTGCATCGCCGAAAATCTCGACGATGCAGTTTCGCGCATTCCATTTCGTCTAATTCGAGACACAATAAAATTGAATTCCCATATCGCAGCGATTTTGCCAGACTACGATCCGGCGAATGCCTGCCAGCCAGCATTCGCCAGAGGCGTGGATCGGTTGCTGACCGATCAACTTTCGATCAGTGCAACGCAAAAGGAAACCGTCGTGAAGCACTACACACCTGACAATTTCCAGCTGACGCAAAGCATTGGCTTCCACCTGAACAAGGCCCGCAACAGCCTGCTGATGGAAATGGACTCGGCACTGCGTCCGCTGGACATCAACGGCCAGCAAATGGGCATCCTGCTTTCGCTCAACCGGGGGATGGCCAGCACGCCATTCGAGATCAGCAAACTGCTTGGCATCGATAGCGGCCTGATGACCCGCATGCTCGACAAACTCGAGGAGAAAGGCCTGCTCGAACGGAGTCGCAGCATCGACGACCGGCGCGTGGTGAATTTGACCCTGACGCCGAAAGGCAGGAGTATCGCCTCTGAAATTCCGACTATTGCACCGGAAGTATTGAATCAACGGCTGCAGGGATTTTCCGTTGAGGAATTCGATGAATTCCGCCGACTTCTGCAGAAATTCGTCACTGGCGGCTGAATAACGGTATCGATGGCGGCCGCCCGGTGCGCCTGGCTCAAGTGTCCGCCCGCAATGACAGCACCGCACGCTGCGCCTGGTCAATGGCGGCGGTAACGGACGGGCTTCCGGCCACATCGGCCCCGGCAATGCGGATATTGCCGATGCCCAGCCCTGCCTGCTCCAGCGCCGCCTGCAGACCCGCATCGTCGGGTACCAGCGAGGACGGCATATAGCTGTACCCGTGAGCCCAGCGATTGACCGTGATGCCCCGGATATCCCGCTCGGCGCGGAAACTGCCTGGCGCCAGCATGCGATCCAGTTGTGCGCGTATGTCGCGCTCAAGCACGTCGAACGGTGTGCCCAGCAGGAACGCCCGCCCCGCACGGAAGCGCTCGCGCGCCTGCATGCCGCTATCCGGCACCGTGGGTACATACAGCATGTGCAGCACTACCGGATCGTCGGGCCCTCCGGCGGCAGGCTCCAGCCAGAGATCGGAATAGGCCATTGTCGGCGCATGGATGCGCCATGCCTTCAAGGTGTCGAAGGCCCGCCAGTTGTCCAGCGCCACCTTCGTGTAGACCAGCGGCGCCTTGACATCGGAACGCAGCGCCGTTTTTGCCGCTGCCGGAAGGGTCGGCACGATGAACGGCACCATCATGCCGTATCCGGCGACGATCACGTGCTGCGCCTCCACACGCTGCAGGTTTCCCTGCCAGCCGTAGGTGACACGCGTGATGCGCACATCGGGCTCGACCGAAATGGCGGTGCTGTTCAGCCGGATGCGCACACTGCTGCCGTCCTGGTCAAGCTTGCCATAGTCGATACGGGCGTCTCCGACAGCCTTGGCACCCGCCGGCAGCACCGGGGGCACCAGCTGCGCCACCAGCGCCCGGGCCAGCGTGGCGTTGCCGTCCGCAAACCATTGGCGCGATCCCGGCGACTTGCCCAGCCTGCCGTCCACGACGGGATCGGGCATGCCCGCCCCAGCCGGCAGCCCGATGGCAATGGCCTGCGCAACCGATATCCCGTCGGCATCCAGCGCATATGCATCCTGGCTGCGGCTGCGCAGGAAGCGCAGGCCAGCCAGCCCGACGCCCGCCTTGTCGCGCAGGAACGCCGCGTATCGCGTGGATTGCAGATAGATGCGCCGGGTCTCGGCCGGCATGCCGGCAAGGAAGTCGGTCGCGCCTTGCGCCAGCCGGAGCAGCGCATCGCGGTCGGCAGCCGGTAATGGCGCTTTCGCCAGAAATCCGCGCAATGTGTCGGCGGCTTCGGTCGACACCACCGCGCCGCGCACGCGTGTATCGACAACGGCGGCATACGGATCGCCGGCCAGCCACTGATCGCGGCCGAAATGACCGGCATCGAAGAACACGGCGCGCCCCAGGCCTCGCCGTTCATAATCTTCGCCCGGCAAGGCACGCGCCTGCGCGGTAGGCGCCAGCCCCAGCCCAGCCAGCAAGGTTCGCACGGCGGCATTGTCGTTAGCCGAGGGCGGCATGTCTGCGCTGCCGCCGTAGGTGACCAGCCTGCGGCCACGCACGGTGAACTCGTTGCGCTTGGCATGGCCGCCGAAATCGTCATGATTGTCGAGGATCAGGATACGCCGCGACGCGCCAAACCTGCGCTGATAGAACCACGCCGCCGCCAGCCCGCTGATGCCGCCGCCCACCACCACCAGGTCATACGCCTCCCGCGCCAGCACGCCGGGATACGTGGCGCCTTCGCGCGCCAGGCTGTGCGCCAGCGTATAGGTGCCGGCATGATTGCCGCGCAGCCCCGTCAACGCGGGCGGGTAGCTGCCCGTGGCCGAACCGGGGGCCGCCAGCAACCGGCCCGGCGCCAGCCCCGCCGCCACGGTCAGCGCAGTGCCGTTCAGGAAGTCTCTGCGGGTAATGGTCATGGCGTCATGGAGTCTCTGGGGCGCGCACGCCCATCGCGCGGCGGCGCTCGGCCACGGCATCGGGGGACACGGGCGCGGCGCGGTTGCCCCAGCTGCCCCGGATAAACGTCAGGAGATTGGCCAGTTCCTGATCGTCCAGGGTCCAGCCATAGCCGGGCATGTGGTAGTCGGTTGGCGCCGTATCGACGCGCGCCGTCACGGCTCCGTCGAGCAGCAGGTTGACCAGCGATGCCGGATTGGGGTCCACAACGGTCGGGTTGCCGGCCAGCGGCGGAAACACCCGCGCAAAGCCCTTGCCGGTGCTCTGGTGGCAAGGCATGCAGAACGTGGCGTACTGGCGCGCGCCCGGTGTGTCGAAGCGGCCCTGCTCCAGTTGCCTGGCGGCCGATGCGTCGTAGCGGAACGGCTGCGTTTCGCCCCGCACGCCGGCAATCGACTTCAGATAGGTGGCTACCGCGTCGAGATCGGTGGCGCTCATGTATTGCGTGGAAGTGGCGATGACGGTGGACATGGGGCCGAACGACGTGGCATGCGCATTGCGGCCCGTGTGCAGGTACTCCACCAGATCCGCTTTCGACCAGGCCCCCAGGCCGGTCAAGGCATCACCGGTGAGATTGGTGGCCGACCAGCCCTCGACCATCGCACCGGACAGGAAATGGCGGCTGCGTTCGTCGATGCCCTTCTCGCCGTACAGCACGCCGCGCGGCGTATGGCAGGCGCCGCAATGGGCCACGGCCTGGACGATATAGGCGCCGCGTTGCCACGTGTCGCCCTGCTTCGCGTCGGCCCGCACCGGATCGCCACGCAGGTTCAGCCAGTTCCACGGCACCAGCAGCCAGCGCATGCTGTAGGGCCACTGCAGTCCGGTTTCGCGATTCGCCTGGCGCACGGGCTTTACTTCGCTGCGCAGCCACGCATAGAGCGCCGCCACGTCGTCGCGCGTCATCTTCGCGTATGACGTGTACGGCATGGCCGGATACAGCCGCTTGCCGTCGCGCGCCTGCCCATGGCGCACGGCCCGGTCGAAATCGTCCAGCGAATAGCGCCCCAGCCCGGTCTCGGCATCGGGCGTGATATTGGTCGAGTACACCGTGCCGACGCCGGTCTGCAATGGCAGGCCGCCAGCCATGGGGGCGCCGCCTTCGGCCGTGTGACATGCCACGCAATTGGCGATGCGGGCCAGGTAGCGCCCGCGCGCAACCTGATCGGCGGAGGCTGCCGGGGCTGGCCCAGCGCCCGGCGCGGCGCCGGCCGTCGATGCCAGCGTCATCGCCAGCAGCCAGTATCGGAACATCTTCAGTCCACGCATGGGGATCACAGACAGGTTGGCCTCAGGACGCGCGCCGGCGGCGCGTCCACCATTCCACGCCACCAAACGCCCCCTGCACCAGCAGCGCCAGCAGCGCGGCGGGAATGGCGCCAGCCAGCAGCAGCGTCGAATCATTGAGCGCAAGGCCGGTGACGATGCGCTCGCCGTAGCCGCCGGCCCCCACGAAGGCGGCAATCGTCGCCGTGCCGACGCTGATGATGGCAGCGGTCTTCACCCCGGCCAGCACCACCGGCATGGCGAGTGGAATCTCCACGTAGCGCAGCACCTGCATGGGCCGGAAACCGAGCGCGCGCGCCGCATCGCGCATGCCCTGCGAGATTTCCTGAAGACCCGTGCAGGCATTGCGCACGATCGGCAGCAGCGCATACAGGAACAGCGCGATCATCGCCGGCCAGACGCCAATACGGCCCAGCAGCGGAATCAGCATCGCCAGCAGCGCCAGCGACGGCACCGTCTGCAGCATGCCCACCAGCGCCAGCAGCACCTGCCCAAGCCGGCGACGCCGTGCCGCCACGATGCCCAGCGGCACCCCCACCAGCGTGGCCGCGCCCACCGCGCCGCCCACCAGTGCCAGATGGCGCACCGTCAGACGCCAGGTATCCGCGCCAGCCAGCACGCCGAACAGGCGCCGGCCGCCGCCGCCAGCCTGCGCACTGCCTGCACTGGCCGCACTGGCACCCTTGACCGGACGCCCCGACAGAAACCGCCGCGCGATGGCCGCGAACGATTCCCCGCCGATCTCTGCCGCAGCGTTCATGTCGATCATGTCCGCCACGGTGATGCGCCCCGCCAGTTGCCCCAGCGCCTGCCAGGCGGCCGGAAAGCGTTGTGGCACGTCCAGCCGGTAGACGACCACGGCCTCATAGCCCGGAAACACGTGGAGGTTGTCTTCCAGCACGCGCAGGTGAAACCTGTGGATCTTGGCGTCGGTCGAGTAGATGTCGGTGCCGTCGATCTGGCCGTCGCGCAGGGCCTCGTAGGCGATGCCGTGATCGATGCCAACCGGCTTCTGCGGCAGGCCATAGGCCCGCACCAGCGCCGGCCAGCCGTCGGCGCGGCCCATGAATTCGTGGGACAACCCGAGCCGGAGGCCGGGCTGGCGCGCCAGGTCAGCCAGCGTACGCAGGCTGCCCGCGCGGGCATCGGATACCGCGATGGCGTAGGTATTCTCGAAACCAAGGGGAATCGCCGCGCCCAGCCCCATTGGCGCCAGCGCAGCGTTGATCTGCGCCAGCGTGGCGTGGCCGGGCAGCTTCAGGATTTCGCTGGCGAGCGTGCCGGTGTAGTCGGGATAGGCATCGATGTTGCCGGCCTTGAGCGCCTCGAACACGATGGCCGTATTGCCCAGTCCTGGCAGGTGACGCGCCCCGGCATGGGGCGCCGCGGCCTGCGTCAGGATTTCGCCAAGGATGTACGACTCGGTGAAGCGCTTGGACCCAATGCGCAGGGCGTCCGGCTGGGCAGCATGGGCGGCCGGACCGAGCAGGCAGGCAAGCGAAAACCAGACGACGAGCAGCCGGGGCATGGGGGACAAGCCGGAGTCTCCGGGTGAGTTGTCCCGACATCATAAAGCCATACGAGCGCCATACAAGATGGGCTGTACGAAGCCTGCCCCCAGACGTTGGCACCGCCCCAGCCAGGCTATGCTCCCGCTCCCGCCCAGGGGAAAGGAAAGCTAGGAAGCCTGCGGCGGATCGGGACTCACGTGGACAGCCAGCCAGACCGTCGGCTGCGCCGCATCGGTCCAGGCCACCCGATGACGGCAATGGGCGGGCAGCTGGAGCCAGTCTCCGGCGCCCAGCATATGGCTCGTGCCATCGTCGATTTCCACGCTGGCGCTGCCGCTGATGACCAGCACCCACTCGTCGTCGGCGCTGTCGTACCAGAAATCAGCCGGGCTGGCCTGGCCGTTGGAGACGATCCGCTCGATCCGGACCCGGCCCGTGGCCTGCCAGGACAGCAGGTCCGTGAAGACCTCGCCGTCGGCGTGGACCGGGACGTCGTGCAGCAGATTGCCCTGGATGGCGCGCATGTCGATGGCCTCTTCCGACGCGTTGGATCAGTCGCCCGGGCCGCCGGGCGCGATGACTTCGCGCGTGCCGTTGCGGCCCATCGGCGACACCAGCCCGGCCGCCTCCATCTGCTCGATCAGGCGCGCCGCCCGGTTGTAGCCGATGCGCAGCTGCCGCTGCACGGCGGAAATCGATGCCCGGCGCGACGTCAGCACGAATTGCGCGGCCTCGTCGTAGAGCGGATCGGCCTCGCCATCGCCCCCGCCTTCGCCGAACAGGTCGGCAGCGCCTTCGGGTGCGTCGCCGGCGAGGATGGCTTCGTCATAGTCCGGCTCGCCGAACTGCTTCCAGTGCTCCACCACGCGGTGCACTTCCTCGTCGGCCACGAACGCGCCATGCACGCGCTGCGGATAGCCGGTGCCCGGCGGCAGGAACAGCATGTCGCCCTGCCCCAGCAGGCTTTCGGCGCCCATCTGGTCCAGGATCGTGCGCGAATCGATCTTGGAAGAGACCTGGAACGCCACGCGCGTCGGGATATTGGCCTTGATGAGACCGGTGATCACGTCCACCGACGGCCGCTGCGTGGCCAGGATCAGGTGGATACCGGCCGCACGCGCCTTCTGCGCCAGGCGGGCGATCAGTTCCTCGATCTTCTTGCCCGCCACCATCATCAGGTCGGCCAGTTCGTCGATCACCACCACGATCAGCGGCAGCGTGGACAGCGGCTCCGGTGCGTCGGGCGTCAGCGAGAACGGATTCGGCACCTTCTGTTCGGCCGCTTCGGCCGCGCGGATCTTCTGGTTGTAGCCGGCCAGGTTGCGCACGCCCAGCGCCGACATCAGCCGGTAGCGCTTTTCCATCTCGCCCACGCACCAGTTCAGCGCGTGCGCGGCCTGCTTCATATCGGTCACCACCGGCGCCAGCAGGTGCGGAATGCCCTCGTAGACCGACAGCTCCAGCATCTTCGGGTCGATCATGATCATGCGCACGTCTTCCGGCGTGGCCTTGTACAGCATCGACAGGATCATGGCATTGACCGCCACCGACTTGCCCGAGCCGGTCGTGCCAGCCACCAGCAGGTGCGGCGCGCGGGCCAGGTCGGTCACCACCGGGTTGCCCGTGATGTCCTTGCCCATCGCCAGCACCAGCTTCGACGCGTGGGCATCGAACGCGCTGCCGCTGACGATCTCCGACAATCGGATCATCTGCCGCTTGGCATTGGGCAGTTCCAGCCCCATGCAGGTCTTGCCCGGAATGGTTTCGACCACGCGGATCGATGTCACGCCCAGCGCGCGCGCCAGATCCTTCATCAGCCCGACCACCTGCGCGCCGCGCACGCCCACGGCCGGGTCGACCTCGAAACGGGTGATGACCGGACCCGCGCTGGCACCCACCACGGACACCGGCACCTTGAACTCGGCCAGCCGCTGCGCGATCAGTTCGCTGGTCTGCTGCAGGCGTTCCTCGGAAATCTGTTCGGCACTCTCGCCACTCTCGGCTGCGGCTTCGAGCAGATCCGTACCGGGCAGGCGGTAATCAACGACCACGCGGGGGACCGGCGGCGTCGGAAGTGGCGCAGGCGCCACCGAAAATGAAGGCTGAGCGGTAGCGGGCTGCACCGGGGCAAGCGGCACGGTGTTGCCCACCACGGCCTGCAGCACGATGCGCGGCTTTGGCGTGGGCTGGACGAAGACGTTCGCATCCTCCACCGGCGCCGGGTCTTCCGCCGTCACGGCCTCGGAGGGCTCCGCCCCTTCCGTTGCCTGGACGGGTTCGGTGGCATCGATGGGGTCTTGCGGATCCGCTGCCGTATGTGCTGCCGTAACCTCTGCTGCCGTAACCTGTGCTGCAACGGTTTCGCGTTCTGCTTCGGCGGCCCGTTCGATGTCAGCTTCGGCCTCGGCCTCCGAAATCGACGCGGCGACGGCAGCTTCGATGGCCTCCGAGGCCGACTGCACCGGGGCTGCTGGCGCTTCGGGTTGCGGCTCGATGGTCCCGATGGACTCGACCGGTGCGATGGCGTCGACAGGCTCGGCAGGCTCGATAGACTCGATGGGCGGTTCGGCGGCGAGCAACGCTGCAGCAGGTTCCACCGCCGTTTCTGCGGTCTGATCCCACGCCACCGCCTCCACGGCAGCCATCGGCTCGACCGTCTCCTGAATCGGCGCCGTTTCCACCGTTGCTGCCAGCGGTTCGGCTTCCGCCTGCACCGGAACGTCGGACGCCTCGCTTGGCTTGCCGGCCAGCGCGCGCAGTTCGGCCAGCAGCGTCATCGCTTCATCGCGAATCGACGCCAGCGTGACTGGCTCGCCGGCTTGCGCCGGTGCCGCATCGTCGGCCACATCGGCAGCCGCCGCGATCATGGCGATATCGGCCGCGATCTCGGTGGCACGCGACACGGCTTGCGTATCGGCCAACGATTCCGCCAGCGCATCGGCCAGGACCGGCGCTTCGGCAACCGCCACATCCGAGTCGGCGGACGCCGCCACAACTGCAGCGGCGCTGGCCGCCGCAGCGGGCTTTGCCATGGCTTCGGGCAGCGTCGTGATCGCCGAGCGCAAGCCAAGCTGCGGATTGCGGAACGGGCTGCTGACCACGGTGGCCTGGGGCGCAGCGGGCCTGCTTTCCGGCTTCGGTTGCAGTTTCGGTTGAGGTTGAGGTTGCGGCTGCGGCTGCGGTTTGGGCTGAGTCTGCTGCTGCGCTTTCTGCTGAGACGCCAGCGGCGTGGCCGTCTCGGGCCTCGATGCCGCGCGGGCCGAAGCGGCCACCGGCTCGGTCTTCACAGCGCCGGGAGCCCCAGCCTGATGCAGCCAGATCTCGCCCGGTTGCGGGGGCGACTCACGCGTGCGCGGCGGCGGTTGCCAGGCCGGCTGGCGGCGGGCGGATACCGCTTCGATGCCCTTGTGGCGCGGCGCCTGCCGGTTCTGGCCCGGCATCGACGTCGTTTCCCAGCGGTCGACGGATTCGCGCGACGCCGCCTGCGAGGACGCGGTCTCGGCGCGCGCATCGTTGCGGAACTCGGAGCGGAAATCCGTGCGGAAGTCGGAGCGCGAATCCACGCGTGACTCCTGGCGCGACTCGGTGCGCGACTCCTGGCGCGCGGGCGACGGGGCCGGTGCCTCGTCGGCATCCATGCGCGGCCGGCGCAACAGGAACAGGCTGCGCCAGGTTTCGCCGAACACCATCGGTGCGGCCAGGCCCAGCACGGCCAGCATCATCAGCAGCGCGCCGGTCCAGCCAAGCATGCCGGACACCATGCCGGCCAGCGCATGCCCCACGGCACCACCGGCCGTGGCGCCTTCGCCGCCAGTCAGCGCTTCCAGCGTGGCACTGGCGCCCAGCACCAGCACCGTACCCATCCATATACGCAGCGAGCCACGGCCGAACAGGCGGCGATCGCCGGCAAGCACACGGCCCACCGTTCGCCAGACAAGCGGCAACAGCCAGAAGGTCGACAATCCGAACCAGCCCAGACCCATTTTTGATATGACACGTTCAAAACCACGGGCAGCGATTGTAGCGGGTCTGGCTGGGCGGGACCGACCCGGCGCGGAAAAACTTACGACTTTGGCACGCCTTATTGACTCGGCGCCCCGATGCCGGCCCGGAACGGGTACCGGGCGAAGATCTGCCCCACCACCTGTTCGATCATCAGCTGGCTGGTCTGCCGCTCCGGCTCGCTGGCATCGCCCTGGGCCACCCCTTCCCACACGAGCTGGTTCTTCCTGGCGTCGACCAGGTCGATGTTCAGCGTGCCTTCGGTATAGGTGTAGGTGTCACTGTAGAAGCCATAGCCGGGCCACGGCGCATAGAGCCCGCCCCGATAGGCGTAGTAGCCCATGTAGCCCGGCGGCGGCATCGGCGCCGGGCTGCTGACCACCTTCTGCTGGAACTGCATGTTGAAGTTGACCATCAGGTCGGGCTGGCGCGGCGCGTATTCATAACCGCGCGCGGTCATCTCCTTGTGGACGGCGTCCTTCAGATATTGCGTCGTCAGGCTTTCATACCCCTGGCGGTCAGTGCCCAGGCGCGGCAGGAAGGCAAAGGTGCGGTATTGGGAAAAGTCGGTGCTGTGGTTGTAGTCGGTACGGATGTCGGGCCCGGTGGCGCAGCCCGCCAGCGCGGCCGCCAGCACCGCACCGACGGCTGCCGGTACGCGAGTCATCATCAGGCCAGCCATGGCGGTCTCCCTGGTTCCGGGTTGTCAGTTGCCGTTGTCAGTCGCCGTACCCGTACGTCCCTAATTCCATTTGCCGTCGATACCGCCCACGCTGAACCGCCCCGCCCCCAGCAGGGCCACCGCCAGCGCCGCGGCCAGGTACATCGCCTGGAGTTCCAGCGCCCAGCCCCCTGTGGGGGCCATCTCGCCGAGCTGCTTCGTATGCACCAGCCCGAACGCGAACAGCATGTTGACGACCACGATCAGCCCGGCCAGGCGCGACCAGAGGCCAATGATCAGCAGGATGGGCGCAACGATCTCGCCGATATAGACACCATAGGCCAGCGCGGCAGGCAGGCCTGCCTGCGTCACCACCTGCGTGACAAAGCCAGGGCCCGCCATCAGCTTCGAAATGCCATGCAACAGGATCAGCACGCCCAGCACGATGCGGAGAATGGCCTTGCCTAGGTCCTGTGTTCCTTGCGTACGACTCATCGCGTTGGCTCCTTGCGGTTTGATGCAGGCGCATGTGACCTGCACAACTACCTTAGATCGTGCCAGCGTGAAGGTAAAGGCGCAGCGTCGCGGCGCATGCGCCGGTTTCGTATCAGTCGGCGTCGGGCTTCCGGGTACTGGATCGCGACGGCGGCTCGGTGGGCGGCGCAGCATGCATGGGCACGCCGGGCATCGTCATCATGCCCACTTTGCGCGCATGCTCCGGCAGGACTTCGGCCAGGAAATCGAGAAAGCGGCGCAACGCCGGCGTAACGCCCTGCCGGGACGGAAACACCGCGTGCAACACGCCCATCGGCAGATCCCACTGGGGCAGCACCACTTCCAGGTCGCCACGCTCGATATCGTCGCGGCAATACATGCGCGGCAGCATGGCGACGCCCACGCCGGCAATGGCGGCCTCGCGCAAGATCGCGAATTCGTCCGACACCAGGCGCGGATCGTAGCCGATATTGACGGGCTCGCCGGCCTTGTCGAACAGCGTCCAGACATGGCGGCCCTCGTGCGGCTTCTGCCCTACCCCCGGCATGCCTTCCAGGGCCTGCGGCGTGCGCGGCCGGCCGATGCTGTCCAGTAGCGCGGGGCTGGCTACCAGCTTCAGGTCGCTCTTGCCAAAGGTGCGCACGGCCAGGCTGGAATCGTCCAGCACATTGCGCACGCGCAGGGCCAGGTCATAACCCTCGCCAATCACGTCGACGCGGCGGTTGGTGGCATCGATTTCCAGCTGGATACCCGGATTGGCGCGCATGAAATGGCCGATATTCGGCGCCAGCAGTATCTGCACGATCGCCACCGGACAACTGATCCGCAGGCATCCGCCCGGCTGTTCGCGCGACTGCTCGATCACTTCGCGTGCCGCTTCGGCGGCCTGGAGCATGTCGCGACAATGGGCGTAATACGACTCTCCAAGCGGCGTCACGCGCACCTGACGCGTGGTCCGGCGCAGCAGTTGCACCCCCAGGTCGCGCTCCAGCTGGGCGATTCGCCGCGACAGGCGCGACTTCGGCACCCCGCTGGCACGGCTGGCTGCCGAAAAGCTGCCGTGCTGCACCACCTGGGCAAACAGCGACAAATCGTTGAGATCCTGCATGGTCAGCGCTCCGTTGCATCCATAGAACAATCATTTGCATTTTGCCTCACTACCGGCATCAATGGCCAGCCTATATCTTTCAGCCATCCCAACCGAACTTAGTGGAGCCAGACAATGAACATCCTGCAGATCGATTCGAGCGTACTGGGCGACAACTCCGTCTCGCGCAACCTGACCGCCAGCATCGTGGCTGACCTGGTCGCCAAGAACCCCAGCGCCAAGGTCACCGTGCGCGACCTGGACCGCGAAGCCCCGGCCCACCTCGGCAACCACCTGCTGCCCGTGCTGGGCGGCCCGAAGGACGGCCTGAATGCCGCCCAGCAGGCCGAACTGGACATCACCGAGGCATACCTGGCCGAATTCCTGGCCGCCGACGTGCTCGTGATTGGCGCGCCGCAGTACAACTTCGGCATCCCGAGCCAGCTCAAGGCCTGGATCGACCGCATCGCACAAGCCGGCCGCACGTTCCGCTATACCGAGAACGGCCCGGAAGGCCTGGCGAAGGGCAAGAAAGCCATCGTGGTGTCGTCGCGTGGCGGCGTGCGCCAGGACGGCGCGGCGCTGGATCTGCATGAAGTGACCGTCGACGTGGTGCTGCGCTTCCTGGGCATCACCGATATCTCGTTCGTCCGTGCCCACGGCCTGGCAATGGGCGCGGAAGCCCGCGAAGCCGGCCTGACCACGGCCAAGACCGAGATCGCCGCGCTGAACGACGCCCTGCGCGCCGCCGCCTGAACCGGCAGTCGAACTGGTTTTCGACTGGAGCCGTAACCCCGCCTCCGTGAAGTACCGGCGCTGAACCCTTGGCGCCGGTTGCTGCCTGAGACAGGTATCCCCACCCGGGGTACCTGTCTTTTTTTGTTTTTTTTGCCTGTACTGTTGACCGGCCCCGGCCCCTGTAGGCGTTGGCCTACAAGGATCGCGGAAGGCACCCGGCTCGCCCCCCGGCGCGGATGGGTCTATGATGATTCGACCGTCTGGACAACCTGCCAGACCCCTGCGTCCGCCGCCATCCGGGAGCCTGCATGACCGCCGCCGCCTCAGCCCTGCTGCCTGCCACCGCCAGTCATCCGCCGCACGAACCCGCCCTGTTGAGCCAGTATCGCCATGTCCGCGCGGCCACCGAGGCACTGGTCGCTGACCTGTCCGATGCCGACGCCACCGTGCAGTCGATGGACGATGCCAGCCCCGCCAAGTGGCATCTGGCCCATACCACGTGGTTCTTCGAGGAATTCGTGCTCGGCGCGCGCATCCCCGACTATGAGCCGGTGGATCCGCAGTATCGGTACCTGTTCAATTCCTATTACGAAGCGGTCGGCGCACGCCATCCCCGGCCGCGGCGCGGGCTGCTGACCCGGCCGTCGCTGGACGAGGTGCTGGCCTATCGCGAGGCAGTGGACGACAGCATGCTGACACTGCTGATGTCCGCCCAGACCGACGACGAAGCCGCGCTGATCACGCTGGGCCTGCATCACGAACAGCAGCACCAGGAACTGCTGTTGACTGACATCCTGCACCTGTTCGCCCAGAATCCGCTGCGCCCGGCCTACGTGCCGGCGATGACGGTGCCGGTGGTGGCCGACCCGCGCCCCGCGCCCGATTGGATCGCCATGCCCGGTGGCATCGTCACCATCGGCCATGGCGACGACGGCTTTGCCTTCGACTGTGAAACGCCGCGCCATCAGGTGCTGCTGCAACCGTATGCGCTGTGCTCGCACCCGGTAAACAACCGCCAGTGGTTCGAGTTCATCGAGGATGGTGGTTACCAGACCGCCGGACTGTGGCTGTCCGATGGCTGGCGCTGGGTCTGTGACAATCGCATCGAGGCGCCGCTGTACTGGGAGGACCGCGAAGGTACCTGGTGGCACATGACGCTGCGCGGCATGCAGCCCGTGGACCCGGAAAGCCCGGTCACCCATGTGAGTTTCTTCGAAGCCGACGCGTTCGCGCGCTGGGCCGAGCGTCGCCTGCCGACCGAGGCGGAATGGGAACACGCAGCCCGCAACCTGCCGGCGACCGGCAATTTCATCGAAGGCCGCACGCTGCGGCCGCTGCCAGACCGGCAGAACACGTCGGGCGCGCTGCGGCAGATGTTCGGCGATGTCTGGGAATGGACGGCCAGCGCCTTCCTGCCCTACCCGGGCTTCCGGCCAAGCGCCGGCGCGGTGGGCGAATACAACGGCAAGTTCATGAGCAGCCAGATGGTGCTGCGCGGCGGGTCGTGCGTCACGCCCGAATCCCATATCCGCGCCACGTACCGCAACTTCTTCTATCCGCACCAGCGCTGGCAGTTCACCGGCGTACGGCTGGCCGATGACGTCTGAGGGCTGGCGGGGCCTTGGCCGGCCAGCCCCTCAAATTCAATCGATTTCGCGGCCGTTGGTGCCGTGCGGCGCGTCGTTCAACGCGTAGCTCGTGCTTCGTCCGCCACCAGGCGACTTGCGCAGCGCACCGCGCTCCACCAGGTCGTTGATGTCGCGCAGCGCCGTATCTGCGGAGCATTTGGCAATGGCCGCCCACTTGCTGCTGGTGAGCTTGCCTTCGAAGCCGTCCAGCAGCCGGTTCAAGACCTTGACCTGCCGGGCGTTGAGTGCCTGCATGCCCCAATGGCGCCAGAATCGCGCCTTGCCCAGTACGTCGTCGAGCGTGGCGTGGGCCTGTTGCACCGCGCGCAGCAGCGTATCGAAGAACCATGCCAGCCATGGCGTGACATCCATGGAATTCTTCTGCGTCCGTTCGAGGATGTCGTAATAGGCATTGCGCTCGCGCTGGATCTGGGCTGACAGGCTGTAGAAGCGCTGCGAACTGCCATCGGCGCGGGCCAGCATCAGATCGCCTATCGCACGCGCGATACGTCCATTGCCGTCGTCGAACGGGTGCAGCGTCACGAACCACAAATGCGCCAATCCCGCCCGGATCAGCGGCGGCTCGGCAGGTGTGGCATTGACCCAATCAAGGAATCGTCCTGTCTCCGCCGGCAGGCGCCCGGCCGGCGGCGCTTCGAAGTGGACGCGTTGCCGGTGAAGCGGCCCCGAGACGACCTGCATCGGGCCCGCCGCGTCGTCTCGCCATTGGGCAACGTTGATCGACGACAGGCCCGAGTAGCCCGTAGGGAACAGGGCTGCGTGCCAGCCAAACAGGCGCGCCTGGGTAACCGGGGCCTGGCTGTTGGCGGTGGCATCGAGCACCAGTTCGACGATGCCCTCGACGTGGCGGTCCACCGGCGCCAGCGCGCCGATGTCGACGCCAAGCCTTCGCGCGATCGACGAGCGAACCGAATGCACGCTGAGATGCTCGCCCTCGATTTCACTCGTCTTGACCACGTCATCGGTCAGCGCGGCAAGGCAGACCTGGTCGCGCTGACCCATGCCGAGATCGGACAGCCGTCCCAGCAGCAGGCCCTGCGCGTGGCTCACTTCAGCCAAAGGCGTCGCCAACGCACTGAGGTCGTATCGCCAAGCGGGCCAGTCGGGCGCCTGCCAGATGTAGGTGTATTCGCCGCGATTCATGCGGAGATTATGGCGGCTATTCACCGCAAGGACAATCCAATCTCCGTAAAATTTGCGGTGAATAGCCGTTCTATTCACCGCAAGTGCCTTATAAAAGATAATTTTTCGGTTCGTTCACACCACTTGCCGTGCTGGACCCCTACGGATGAGCGTGGTGGCCTTGGCCGGAACGGCCCTCGCAGTTAGCCGCATTTCTTGGCCGTTAATTGCGTTATAGATCATCGACAAGCCCGAAGGCGTAAGCCACGCCAGCCTTCACCTCTCCCGCAGCCGCCGCCAGAGCGTGGTGGCACTGATACCCAGTTGCGCGCAGGCGGCGGCGCGATTGCCGCCGCATTCGGCCAGCACGCGGCGGATATGCTCGGCCTGGCTTGCCTTGGCTACCCCGGCAAGAGACTGGGCAACAACCACACCGGGCAGCCCTGCTCCGCCGGGCTCAGGGATTTCCACGGCGGCTGGCGGCAGGACGGCCATGTCGTGTCCGGAAAACAGCTCCGGCACGGCCGCCTGCAATTCGCGCTGCAGGGCCGCCGGGGCCAGGTCTGTTCCGGCGACGAGCACGGCAATGCGTTCTGTCACGTTTTCCAGTTCGCGGATATTGCCGGGCCAGACGTAGCGCGCCAGGCGTCCGCGCACCACATCGGGCAATGGCTGCGGCGCGTCGATGCCAAGCCGTTCCTGGGCGCGCCGGTACAGCAGCGTGGCAAGCGCTGCCAGGTCGGCCGCGCGCTCGCGCAGTGGCGGCATTTCGATGCGAAGGATATTGAGCCGGTAGTACAGGTCCTGGCGGAACGTCCCTTCGCGCACCAGGGCGGCCAGGTCCCGGTGCGTGGCGGCGATCACGCGGACGTTGACCGGCACTGCTTCCAGCCCGCCAATCGGCAGCACCTGCTTTTCCTGCAACACGCGCAGCAGCCGCGTTTGCAGGGCTGGCGGCATGTCACCCACTTCATCCAGGAACAGCGTGCCGTTGTGGGCCGATTCGAACAGGCCGGCCTTGCCGCCACGCCGGGCGCCCGTGAACGCGCCTTCCTCGTAGCCGAACAGTTCGGATTCGAGCAGCGCCTCCGGAAACGCCGCGCAGTTGACGGCGACAAACGGGAACGCGCGGCGCGGGCTGGCATCGTGCATGCCCTGCGCCAGCACCTCCTTGCCGGTGCCGCTTTCACCGCTGACCAGTACGGTGGAATCCACCAGCGCGTAGCGGCGCGCCAGCGCACGCAGGTCGCTCATGGCCGGGGAATCGCCAGCCAGGTCGTCCAGGCTGTAGCGCACGCCTGCCGCACGCGCCCGCGTGCGCGAGCGCAGGTTGCGGTCGGCGCGATGAATGGCATTGGCATCCTGGATCGTCAGCACTGCGCCGGACGTGCCAGCCTCGCCGACGATCGGGATGCGGTTCACCACCACCATCCGGTCGCCCAGCCGGTGGATCGCCTCCAGTTCGCGTGCCCCGCTCTGCATCACGCCATCCAGCGACAGGCCCGGCGCCAGCGTCGACAGCTTGCGCCCCACGGCCGCGCCGGCCGGCGTGCCCAGAAATCGCTCCATGGCCGGATTGAACGCCTGGACCCGCCCCTCGGCGTCGACAGCCGCCACCCCTTCGTTCAGGTGGGCCAGGATTGCGTTGACGTAGTCGCGCCGCGTGGATTCGATACGGCGCAGCCGCGCGGCCTCGATCGCATCTTCCAGCGCCAGGCGCACGGCATTGCCCGAATACAGGAACACCCCCATCAGCCCGTACTTGTCGGCCAGATCGGTCACCATGCCGGGCCCCACCACCACGCGGATGCCTTCCTCCTTGAGCGCCCGCACACGCGCCGTGGCGTCGTCTTCGGTCAGGTAGGTATAGCGCGGGATATCGAGCCCGAACGCGCCCACGAACTCATCCACCTCGGCATAGGTGGAGGCATGCGTGACCAGCGCCACCTTGGGCGAAATACGGCGCGCCGTCGCCAGCGCGCTCATGACGTCGAAGCCGGTGACCTTGACCAGCACCACCGGCACGTCCACATGCTGGCGCAGGTAGGCACCGTTGGAGCCGCCGGCCACCACCACGTCGACACGATTCTCGCGGGCCTCGCGATTGATGGCGCTGGCCGCCGACTCGAACGCCCGGCCGACGATGCGGAATTCCGCGCGGGCCGCGTAAGCCGGAATCAGGTCGGCAAAGGCGCGTGACAGGCGGCTGATACCCATCGCCCAGATGCGCGGGCGGGCGCCGGGAACGGCCGGGGAAGCCGGGTTGAGCGGGATCGGGGTGGGCAGCGATGACATGGCGGCGGGCACGATGAAGCGATCTGCCGATTGTGCGCGCACGGCCGATGCATTTCAACTTTGAAATGCACGCATTTCACGGCTGCAACCCATTTCATCCGTTTTGTGATGCCGGATGCTTGCCGCGTGGATGCCGAATGTGCGTCGGCATCACCTAACCCACTGAGCCATAAGGGTTTCTGCCTACCGGAATGGCGTGCGCGCTACGCCCGGGCCCGGTTCAGGCCCGCTGGCACACCCCTTGCGCTATAGAGCCGCCCCTGCCCCCGAAGCAGGATTGAACCAACAAGAGATTCCAGCCATGACTTTTTCCGCCAACGAACTTGCCCGCTCCGCGGGTGCCCGCTTCCGCCAGGCCCTGATCGACGAGACCCCGCTGCAGATCCCGGGCACGATCAACGCCAACCATGCGCTGCTGGCAAAGCGCGCCGGGTATCGCGCGATCTATCTGTCGGGTGGCGGCGTGGCCGCAGGCTCGCTGGGCCTGCCCGACCTGGGCATCTCGAACCTTGACGATGTGCTGACCGATATCCGCCGCATTACCGATGTCTGCGACACGCCACTGCTGGTGGACGTTGACACCGGGTTCGGCTCGTCGGCCTTCAACGTGGCACGCACCACGCGCTCGCTGATCAAGTTTGGCGCCGCCGCCATGCATATCGAGGACCAGGTTGGCGCCAAGCGCTGCGGCCATCGCCCGAACAAGGAAATCGTCGGCCGCGACGAGATGGTGGACCGCATCAAGGCCGCCGTCGACGCGCGTACCGACGAGAACTTCGTCATCATGGCCCGCACCGATGCGCTGGCCGTCGAAGGCCTGGACGCCGCCATCGAGCGCGCCGTGGCCTGCGCCGAAGCCGGCGCCGACGCCATCTTCCCGGAAGCCATGACCGACCTGAACATGTATGCCAAGTTCGTCGACGCCGTGAAGGTGCCGGTGCTGGCCAACCTGACCGAGTTTGGCGCCACCCCGTATTTCACGCTCGACGACCTGCGCAGCGTGGGCGTTGCCATGGCGCTGTACCCGCTGTCGGCCTTCCGTGCCGCCAACAAGGCCGCCGAAAACGTCTTTGCGGCCATCCGCCGCGACGGTACGCAGAAAAACGTGGTGGACACCATGCAAACGCGTGCCGAACTCTACGAGCGGATCGACTACCATGCCTACGAGCAGAAGCTCGACGCGCTGTTCGCGCAAGGCAAGGCCCGGTAACGATCACGCACACGTTCGCGCTATTCTTTGCGATGCGGTCTGTTGCGCTGCAATAGGACACCCCACCATGGCTGCTCGCACCCCAAACACTCGAAATCGAATCAAGGAGACCCAGATGTCCGAAGCTCAACCGCTGGCCACGCCGAAGCCCAAGAAGTCCGTTGCCCTGTCGGGCGTTGCCGCCGGCAACACCGCCCTGTGCACCGTTGGCCGTAGCGGGAACGATCTCCACTATCGCGGCTACGACATCCTCGACATCGCCGACACGTGCGAATTCGAGGAAATCGCCCACCTGCTGGTGCACGGCAAGCTGCCGAACAAGGCCGAACTGGCCGCCTACAAGATCAAGCTGAAGGCCCTGCGCGGCCTGCCGGCCAACGTCAAGGCCGCCCTGGAATGGGTGCCGGCCAGCGCCCACCCGATGGACGTGATGCGCACCGGCGTCTCCGTGCTGGGCACGGTGCTGCCCGAGAAGGACGACCACAACACCCCGGGCGCGCGCGATATCGCCGACCGCCTGATGGCGAGCCTGGGTTCGATGCTGCTGTACTGGTACCACTACAGCCACAACGGCCGCCGCATCGAGGTGGAAACCGACGACGAATCGATTGCCGCGCACTTCCTGCACCTGCTGCACGGCGAAGCCCCCAGCAAGCTGTGGGAGCGCGCGATGCAGACGTCGCTGATCCTGTACGCAGAGCACGAATTCAACGCGTCGACGTTTGCCTGCCGCGTGGTGGCCGGCACGGGTTCGGACATGTACTCGGCCATCTGCGGCGGCATCGGCGCGCTGCGCGGCCCGAAGCACGGCGGTGCCAATGAAGTGGCGTTCGAGATCCAGAAGCGCTACGACACCCCGGACGAGGCCGAGGCCGACATCCGCCGTCGCGTGGAAAACAAGGAAGTGGTGATCGGTTTCGGCCACCCGGTGTACACGATCTCCGACCCGCGCAACGTGGTGATCAAGGAAGTGGCCCGCAAGCTGTCGAAGGACGCCGGTTCGATGAAGATGTTCAACATCGCCGAGCGCCTGGAAACGGTCATGGCCGACGCCAAGAAGATGTTCCCGAACCTGGACTGGTTCAGCGCCGTGAGCTACCACATGATGGGCGTGCCCACCGCGATGTTCACGCCGCTGTTCGTGATCGCCCGCACGTCGGGCTGGGCCGCGCATGTGATCGAGCAACGGATCGACAACAAGATCATCCGTCCGACGGCCAACTACACCGGCCCGGAGAACCTGAAGTTCGTGCCGATCGAAAAGCGCGCCTGATTTACCGCAACAACAACAGTGCCGCCACCCGGCCCGGCCATCCGCCGGGCGGTGGCAGGCACGCAAAGTCCTCACGTCGCCATGAATACTGCCTTCCGCAAGCCGCTGCCCGGGACCAGGCTCGATTACTTCGACGCCCGCGCCGCCGTCAATGACATCTCCCCGGGCGCCTGGGACAAACTGCCGTACACGTCGCGCGTGCTGGCCGAAAACCTGGTGCGCCGCTGTGACCCCGCCACGCTGACCGATTCGCTCAAGCAGCTTGTCGAGCGCAAGCGTGACCTCGATTTCCCGTGGTTCCCGGCCCGGGTGGTCTGCCACGACATCCTGGGCCAGACCGCGCTGGTGGATCTGGCCGGCCTGCGCGACGCCATCGCCGACCAGGGCGGCGACCCCGCCAAGGTCAATCCGGTGGTGCCGGTGCAGCTGATCGTCGACCACTCGCTGGCCGTGGAATGTGGCGGCTTTGATCCCGACGCGTTCAAGAAGAACCGCGCCATCGAGGATCGCCGCAACGAAGACCGCTTCGATTTCATCAACTGGACCAAGAAGGCGTTCCGCAACGTCGACGTGATCCCGCCGGGCAACGGCATCATGCACCAGATCAATCTGGAGAAGATGTCGCCCGTGATCCATGCCGACCATGGCGTGGCCTACCCCGACACCTGCGTGGGCACCGACAGCCACACGCCGCACGTTGACGCGCTAGGCGTGATCGCCATCGGCGTGGGCGGCCTGGAAGCCGAGAACGTGATGCTGGGCCGCGCGTCGTGGATGCGCCTGCCGGACATCGTCGGCGTGGAACTGACCGGCCGCCGCCAGCCCGGCATCACGGCCACCGACATCGTGCTGGCCCTGACCGAATTCCTGCGCAAGGAAAAGGTCGTTGGCGCCTATCTGGAATTCCGCGGCGAAGGCGCGTCGAGCCTGACGCTGGGCGACCGCGCCACGATCTCGAACATGGCCCCCGAGTACGGCGCCACGGCCGCGATGTTCTTCATCGACGAGCAGACCACCGAATACCTGCGCCTGACCGGCCGCGACGAAGCCCAGGTGCAACTGGTGGAAACGTACGCGAAGACCGCCGGCCTGTGGGCCGATGCGCTGAAGACGGCCGAATACGAGCGCGTGCTGTCGTTCGACCTGTCGTCGGTGGTCCGCAACATGGCCGGCCCGTCGAACCCGCACAAGCGTCTGCCCACGTCGGACCTGGCCGCGCGCGGCATTGCCGGCAAGTGGGAGGAAACGCCGGGCCAGATGCCCGACGGCGCGGTCATCATCGCCGCCATCACAAGCTGCACCAACACCAGCAACCCGCGCAACGTGATTGCCGCCGCGCTGCTGGCCCGCAATGCCAACGCACGCGGCCTGACGCGCAAGCCGTGGGTCAAGTCGTCGCTGGCGCCGGGATCGAAGGCCGTGGAGCTGTACCTGGAAGAAGCCAACCTGCTGCCCGACCTGGAAAAGCTCGGTTTCGGTATCGTGGCGTTCGCCTGCACGACCTGCAACGGCATGTCGGGCGCACTGGACCCGAAGATCCAGCAGGAGATCATCGACCGCGACCTGTACGCGACGGCCGTGCTGTCCGGCAACCGCAACTTCGACGGCCGGATCCACCCGTACGCCAAGCAGGCGTTCCTGGCATCGCCCCCGCTGGTGGTGGCCTACGCCATCGCCGGCACCATCCGCTTCGATATCGAGCAGGACGTGCTGGGCACGGACGCCAGCGGCAAGCCGGTGTACCTGAAGGACATCTGGCCGAGCGACGAGGAAATCGACGCGATCGTCAGGCAGAGCGTGAAGCCCGAGCAGTTCCGCAAGGTCTACGAGCCGATGTTCGCGGTGCACGCCGAGAACGATACGTCGATCGACCCGCTGTACGACTGGCGCCCGCAGAGCACGTATATCCGCCGTCCGCCGTACTGGGAAGGCGCGCTGGCCGGCGAGCGCACGCTGCGCGGCATGCGCGCGCTGGCGGTGCTGGGTGACAACATCACCACCGACCACCTGTCGCCGTCGAACGCCATCCTGCGCAACAGCGCGGCGGGCGAGTACCTGGCGAAGATGGGCCTGCCCGAGGAAGACTTCAACTCGTACGCCACGCACCGCGGCGACCACCTGACCGCCCAGCGGGCCACGTTCGCCAATCCGACGCTGATCAACGAGATGGCCGTGGTCGACGGCGCGGTGAAGAAGGGTTCGCTGGCGCGCATCGAGCCGGAAGGCAAGGTCGTGCGCATGTGGGAAGCCATCGAGACCTACATGGACCGCAAGCAGCCGCTGATCGTGGTGGCCGGGGCCGACTATGGTCAGGGCTCGTCGCGCGACTGGGCCGCCAAGGGCGTGCGCCTGGCCGGCGTGGAAGCCATCGTGGCCGAAGGCTTCGAGCGCATCCACCGCACCAACCTGATCGGCATGGGCGTGCTGCCGGTGGAGTTCCTCCCCGGCACCAACCGCCTGACGCTGGGCATCGACGGCACCGAGACGTTCGACGTGGTCGGCGAGCGCCGCCCGCGCGCCGAACTGACGCTGGTCATCCACCGCAAGAACGGCGACAAGGTGGAAGTGCCGGTGCTGTGCCGCCTGGACAGCGACGAGGAAGTGTCGATCTATGAGGCCGGCGGCGTGCTGCAACGCTTTGCCCAGGATTTCCTGGAATCGTCGCGCGCGGCAGCCTGACCGCTGATTAGGAAAAATACGATGGCTCACGTACCTCAAATCAAGATTCCCGCCACGTACCTGCGGGGCGGCACCAGCAAGGGTGTGTTTTTCCGGCTGCAGGACCTGCCCGAATCGGCGCAGAAGCCCGGCGACGCGCGCGACCGCCTGCTGATGCGCGTGATCGGCAGCCCCGATCCGTACGGCAAGCAGATCGACGGCATGGGCGCCGCTACGTCGAGCACCAGCAAGACGGTGATCATCTCGAAAAGCTCGCGCCCTGACCACGACGTGGACTATCTGTTCGGCCAGGTATCGATCGACCAGCCGTTCGTTGACTGGAGCGGCAACTGCGGCAACCTGTCGGCGGCCGTGGGCCCGTTCGCGGTCAGCAACGGCTTTATCGAGGCATCGCGGATTCCTGAAAACGGTACCGTGACCGTGAAGATCTGGCAGGCCAATATCGGCAAGACGATCATCGCGCACGTGCCGATCACCAACGGTGCGGTGCAGGAAACCGGTGATTTCGAACTGGATGGCGTGACCTTCCCGGCCGCCGAGGTGCAGCTTGAATTCATGGACCCTGCCGCCGAGGAAGGCGACGATGGCGGTGGCGCGATGTTCCCGACCGGCAACCTCATCGACGACCTGGAAGTACCGGGCGTGGGCACGCTCAAGGCGACCATGATCAATGCCGGCATTCCGACGATCTTTGTCGAGGCCGAGGCCATCGGCTACACCGGCACCGAACTGCAGGAGGCCATCAACGGCGATCCGAAGGCACTGGCGATGTTCGAGACGATCCGGGCCTACGGCGCCAGGCGCATGGGCCTGATCCAGGATATCGACGAGGCGAAGAAGCGCCAGCACACGCCCAAGGTGGCGTTCGTGGCCAGGCCCGCCACCTACACCGCGTCGAGCGGCAAGACCGTGGAGGCTGGCGGCGTGGACCTGCTGGTACGCGCGCTGTCGATGGGCAAGCTGCACCACGCGATGATGGGTACGGCGGCGGTGGCCATTGGCACGGCAGCCGCGGTGCCGGGCACGCTGGTGAACCTGGCGGCCGGTGGCGGCGAGCGTGAAGCCGTGCGCTTCGGGCATCCGTCGGGCACGTTGCGCGTGGGTGCCCAGGCCGCGCTGGTCGACGGCCAGTGGACCGTGCAGAAGGCCATCATGAGCCGCAGCGCGCGCGTGCTGATGGAAGGCTGGGTGCGCGTGCCAGGAGACGCGTTCTGACCGGCCGCGCTGCTGTCAGACCTGTCTGAGGGCCCGTTGGGGTCGCCTTGTGGTCGCCTTGGGGCGGCCTTGGGTTGCGCTCAGACTTCTCTTGAATTGTCGTCACCGGGCGGCATTCTTCCTTGCTGAAGAATGCCGCTTTGTCTTATCTGGCATACGTTTCCGGGTTGCAAGGATTCTGTTGTAGTTGTCGACGCAACATCGACGCGTGGTTATAGTTCTCGCTCCGTTGGCGAACCATTGCGGCTCGCGGCGGCTCGACGAACCAATCAAAAGCGGCCCATGCTGTTTCCACAAGAATCAGCACCGTGCCGACAAGAGGAGAATCATGCAACGACCTGCCAGGCTCACCACCCTTGCCACCCTGCTGCTGTCCGCAGCACTGCTGACCGGCACCGCGCACGCGCAACTGGCCCCTTCGGCCAGCGCCACCGCACCCGCCGGCACCACGGCTGAAGCGCGCAAGGCCAATATCGTCATCATCGGCACCGGCGGCACCATCGCTGGCGCGGGTGCATCGGCCACCAACACCGCGGCCTACCAGTCCGCCGTGGTGCCGGTCGACAAGATCATTGCCTCGGTGCCCGAAATCTCGAAGGTCGCCAACGTCAAGGGCGAACAGATCTTCCAGATCGGCTCCGAGAGCTTCAACAACGAGCGCCTGCTGAAGCTGGGCAAGCGCGTGTCGGAACTGCTCAAGCAGCCCGACGTGGACGGCATCGTCATCACCCATGGCACCGACACGATCGAGGAAACCGCGTACTTCCTGAACCTGACACTCAAGAGCGACAAGCCCGTGGTGGTGGTTGGCTCGATGCGTCCGGGCACGGCGCTGGGCGCCGACGGCGCGCTGAACCTGTACGACGCCGTGCTGGTGGCATCGAACCCGGACTCGAAGGGCAAGGGCACGCTGGTGGTGCTCAACGATGAAATCCACACCGGGCGCGACGTGACCAAGAGCAACACGTTCAAGACCGAGACGTTCCGCTCGCCGTTCGGCCCGCTGGGCTACGTGGTGGAAGGCCGCACGCTGTACTACCGCACGGTGGCCCGCCCGCACACGCTGCAGACCGAGTTCGATATCGACAAGATCGACAAGCTGCCCGAAGTGGCCGTGGTCTACGCCTACGGTAACGTGAATCCGGCCAGCATCGACGCGGCCGTGAAGAACGGCGCCAAGGCCATCGTGTACGCCGCCACCGGCAACGGCAGCGTGGGCGACTACATGGTCGAACCGCTCAAGGCCGCGCAGGCCAGGGGCGTGCAGGTGGTGCGCGCCTCGCGCACCGGCAGCGGCATCGTGGTGCGCAACGCCGAGCAGCCGGACGACAAGTACAACTGGATCGTCACGGACGACCAGTTGCCGCAGAAGGCACGCATCCTGACGGCGCTGGCACTGACCAGGACCAACGACCCGAAGGCACTGCAGCAGATCTTCTGGAAGTATTGATATTGGCCGGTTGATGCAATTGATGCAGGCCCCGGCACCTCCGCGGCCTGCATCAACCGCCTACAGCAAGGCCGTGCTCATCAGCGCCTTGGCGGCGAGCACGGCTTCCCCCTGGCTTTCGGCAAAGACCGACACCTCGGTCACCACCTGGCGCTTGCCCCGGCGCACCACGTCCGCCACGGCACGCAGCGCCGCCGACTTGGCCGGCGCCAGATACTGGATCGACAGCGATCCGGTCGCCCCGCCCTTCACCACCTCCAGATCCACCGCGCTGAACGCCGCCGCCGCGCCAGCCACATCGATCAGCGTGGCAATGACCCCGCCGTGGACCATGTCGCCCACCGTGATGTTGTTCATGCTGAATGGCAGCAGCAACTCCACGTGATCGGGCTCCACCACATCGAAGCGAATCCCCAGCGCACGCGCAACGGGCGACCCGCCCAGCACCGATTCGAGCATGGCGGCATTACGGGGATCGACAGACTTCGTGGACATGGACGGCCTCCCTGGCATTGGCTGGACTGGAATCATGACCCGTCAAGGGTAGATGCCAGGCAAGGGGTCCACAATGACTTCAGGGGTAATTCCCAAGTGCCGAAAGCGCCCGTGGCGGGCGTTTATAATGTGCGGCCAGCCGACAAGTCGGCGCTTTTCCGCAGCCCCCGCTTCATGTCCGCCAACACCCCCGATTCGCTCACTTCGCCTGCCAACTCCGCCGGGGACGAGGCCCAGACGCGCCTGAGCGACCGTCCGGACAGCCCTTGTATCGGCATCTGCTCCACGCTGTTCGACGAGGTTTGCCAGGGCTGCGGCCGTACCGCCGCCGAAGTCAGCAACTGGGTGTTCTATAGCGAGGAAGAAAAGCAGGTGATCTGGGCGCGCATCACGCGCGAAGCCACGGCGTGGCGATTCCGCCAGGAATAGCGTGCGGGCGCCTCAGCCTCCGGCCAGGCGCCTTTCCATATCCTCGACGACATGGTTCGCCAGGCGCTGGCGGGCCAGCTTGCGCCAGCTTTCCGCCAGGACGGGCAGTTCGGCCATGTCGGCCAGCGCGTCCATATTGAGCCGGTCCACGTAGAGCACGTGCAGCAGCCGCTGCAGGCTCCAGTTCGGATAAGGGCGGGCCACCAGCACCAGGTGATCGCCGGCAGCGACCTCGCCTTCCTCGATCACGCGGTAATACCAGCCCGTGCGGCCACTGCCCTGCACGGCGCGCGACATGCCCGCAAACCCGAAGCGGTGATTCAGTTTCCAGCAAGGCTGGCGTGCCTGCGACACTTCCACCAGTGCCGTGCCCATCTGGAAACGGTCGCCGATGCACACATCGGCTTCCGTCAAACCCGTAGTGCTCAGGTTTTCGCCAAATGCGCCCGCATGGTCAAGCGCGCCCGGAGGGCCGCCCTGCTCGACCAGTTCACTGCGCCAGCCGGCATAGTGGTCGCGCGGATAGTGGTGGATTGCCTTTTCGGGGCCGCCATGGTGTTTCGGGTCGCCCTGTTCGTCGATGTCGAGTCCGACGGTGGTGACACGCACCGGCCCGTCAACCGCCGTCTTGTCGATCCCGCTCGGCACACCCTTGGGCCCGAATGGGCGGACCCGGCCCGCCAGCAGCGTATCGATCCGCACGTCGACGTGGGGCATCCCATTGGCGTTCACAGTCCCGCTTCCTCCATCCATCGCGCAAACATCAGCTCGCCGGCACTGGCGACGGTGGCGCCAATCTCGGCCGTGCGGCGGCGAATCGTGCGGGGGTCGATGCCGGCCTTGGCCAGTTCCACGGTATGTCCGATCAGCCAGGTCTCGATGTCGCCAGGTTTCACTTCCGGGTGGAATTGCAGCGCCAGTACGTGCTTGCCGATGGCGTAGGCCTGGTTCGGCGTGGCCGCCGTGGAGGCCAGCAGTTCGGCGCCTTCGGGCAGGTCGAAAGTATCGCCGTGCCAGTGCAGGACTTCCCAGTCAGCATTGGCGAGCACCGCCAGCGGCGAGCGCCGGCCGGCGTCGGTCGCCTGGATCTGTCCCCAGCCGATTTCCCGCGTGCCCGGATAGACGCGCGCCCCCGATGCCGCGGCAATCAGCTGGGCGCCCAGGCAGGCACCAATCATCGGAAGCTCGTCGTCCAGACGCTGGCGGATCACGCCGATCTCTGCCTCCAGCCACGGATAGGACTCGGTCTCGTAGACGCCAATGGGGCCGCCCAGCACCACCAGCAGGTCGGCCGGGTCGGTCTGCACCAGCGTCAGGTCGTCCACGCCAGCCTGATAAATGCGGATGTCATGGCCGCGATCGCGCGCCACATCGGCAATCACGCCCGCATGCTCGAAGGCAACGTGCTGGATGACATCGGTCCGAAACTGGCGCCTGGGCTCGCTCATCGACTGACACTCCTGCTGGAAAATGTGGCTCGGATTTGAATTCGGCCCCATACGATACCGCACTGCATCATTACTTGTCTTTCGCGGGCTGCAGGACCAGCGTGTCGAAGGTGTCGCCACCCGGGTTGCGCCGGTGCGCGCCAATCGTGATGTACTGCACGGCCGCCCATTTGTCGGTCCAGTCGCGGTAGTGCGACGACAGCGCAATGCCAGATTGCCCGGTCGACGACATGAAGCGCGAATCGGACAGGTCGGACAGGTCGTAGATCGCACGCAGGCTGGCCGCATGGGTGCTCTCGAACGGCGCCGCCTCGTCGCGCAGGTTATGCCGGCCAACGTCCACGGTGTAGGTATCGCCGCCGGTACGCACGCGAATGTTGAACAGGTTGGCCAGGTACGGCACCTTGCCGAACGGCTTGTGCTCGGAGCGCGCTGCATGGGCCTTGCCCCAGCGCCATTTGGCCGGATCGTCTCCGTAGCGCTGGTCCAGATCGGCAATGGCACGCTGCCAGGCCAGGCCGATGGTGACCGCGCAGGTTTCGCGCGCGGTGGTACGCGCGTTGTCGCACCAGAACGCCCCGAGCCCCTTCGGATCGCGCATCGCATTGAGCATCGGCAGCTGCACGTTACGTTGATCCCAGAGGCTGTTGAACATCGGATCGCCGACCTTGTCCTCGAACAGCAGACGCGACAGTTCGCGCAGCCAGGCCGTCACCACCAGCGGCTCGGCGCGGTCGGCAGCCATGGTGCCGTCCCACTTGCGCAGCGCGTCGAACAGCCGGCGTTCGCGCTCGGGGCGCGCGGCATCGCTGGCCACGGGCGCGGCCAGCAGCAGCGGCAAGGCGTCGCGCACGGCCAGCGACACCACGTCCTTCTGGATGGTGCCGAAAGTTTCCGGCGTATGGCGCGGTTCGGCTTCCAGCAGCGTCTGGATGCGCTGGGCGCGATACGGCACGCTCCATTCGCTGGTGATATAGAACGGATAGTCGTTGTCGACGATCTTCTGGTTCGCCGTGACGATCATCCCCGACGGCGGATTGAAGCGTTGCGGCAGCTGGTCGAAGGGGATGAAGCCCTGCCAGTCGTAGCGCGCGTCCCAGCCCGGCGCGGGGGCCAGCCCCATCAGGTCGTTGTCGGCCCGGCGAATCGGCACCAGCCCCGGCGCGATATAGCCGATATTGCCATCCACATCGGCGTAGACCATGTTCTGCTGCGGGGAATGGAATTCCCGCAACGCGGCGACAAAGCTCTTCCAGTCGGTAGCCATGCCCATCTTCAGGCTGGCCTGGAAGGTCCGGTCGTCCGGCCGCAACGCCGTCCACTGGAGCGACACCACGTACTGCGCGCCCAGCGGCCTGGCCGCCGCGCTGATCGGCTCGGCCACGTCCGACATGACCGGCCCATGTCGCGTTGTCCGGACATTGAGCGTCAGGTCGTCCTGCCCCTTGATCCTGATGACTTCCTTGCGCGTCTCGAATTCGGCCCAGCCATCCGGGGTCTGGTAGCGGTTGGGGTTCGCAGGATCGATCCGTTCGATATACAGGTCCTGCACATCGGGTGCCGTATTGGTAAAGCCCCACGCGATACGCTTGTTATGGCCCAGCACAACCAGCGGCGCGCCGGGCAGCGTGGCCCCGGTCAGATCCAGCCCCGGTGCCTGCAGGTGCGCGAAATACCAGAGCCCGGGCGCCTGCAGCCCCAGGTGCGGATCGTTGGCCAGCAACGGCTTGCCGCTGCGCGTGTGCGCGCCCGACACCACCCAGTTGTTCGATCCCATCCCGTCGACATACCCGGCCGGCGCGCGCTCCGACACCTGCGCCATGGCGGTCGCCACGGGGGCCAGCTTGCGATAGAAGCTGGCGTAGTCCATCGTCCGCAGCGGCTTGTCACCGGGATACGGTGCCAGGATCTCGGCGATACGCGCCGTGGGCAGTTGCTGGGCCAGCCCCATGCGCAGCACTTCCTGCCGCCAGTTGCCGCCCAGGTCCCAGGCCATCATGGTCTGCCAGCCCAGCGTGTCGGCCGGTTCCCAGTGTTCGGGCTTCGTGCCGAGGATCAGGAATTCGGGGGGCAGCGCCGCCTTGCGGGTGTCGATATAGGCGTTGACGCCGTCGGCATAGGCCTGCAGCACGGCGCGCGTCTCCGGCGGGGTCTGCGCCAGCACGGCTTCAGCGTTGCGGCGCACGCCCATCGTGCGCAGGAAGCGGTCGGTATCGAGCGCGCTCGGCCCCAGTATTTCGGCCAGCCGGCCGGCCACGATGCGCTTGTTCATCTGCATCTGCCAGAGCCGGTCCTGCGCGTGGACATAGCCCAGCGCATAGTAGGCATCCAGCGCGTTGGTGGCCTGGATATGGGGCACGGCATTGCGGTCGCGCACCACCACCACACGATCGCGCAGCGCGGGCAGGTGCATCGTGCCGGCCGTATCGGGCTGCGAGGCCTGGCGATACCAGATATAGCCGCCGATGGCGCCTGTCAGTCCGATCACCAGGACGCCGGACAGTATCCAGCCCAGCCGTTTGAACCAGCGCATTCGACGTTTCTCCCCGTGGAAAGACGCAAGCATCGCAGATTTCCGCGCAAACAAGAATGCCCGGGCTCGCCGGGCATTGCAGTTGCGTCGGTCGGAAGGCCCGTCAGGCGGGCTTCTTCAGTTGCAGAGACTTGTATTCGAGGAATTCCTCCAGCCCGAACTTGCCGCCTTCACGGCCGTTGCCGGACTGCTTGAAGCCCCCGAACGGGGCGTTCATGTTGAACGGGCCGCCGTTGATATCCACCTGTCCGGTACGGATGCGCCGCGCCACCTTGATGGCGCGGGCTTCGTCGCCAGACCAGACGCCACCGCCCAGGCCATAGATACTGTCGTTGGCGATACGGATGGCGTCGTCCTCGGTGTCATAGCAGATCACCGACAGCACCGGGCCAAAAATCTCTTCCTGGGCGACGGTCGCCTTCGGGTCGACATTGCCCAGCACGGTCGGCTTGACGAAGAAGCCACGGTCGAAACCGGCCGGGTTGTCGGGGCCGCCCGCCACCAGCTCCGCACCCTCTTCCATCCCGCGACGGATGTAGCCGGTCACGCGCTCCTTCTGCACGGCGGAAATCAGCGGTCCCAGGCGCGTGGTATCGGCCAGCGGGTCGCCAACGGTAAAGCCTTCCACCACCTTGGCGGCGATGGCCTTGACCTCGTCATAGCGGCTGCGCGGCACCAGCATGCGGGTGTGCGCCGAGCAGGTCTGGCCCGAATTCAGGAAGCAGGCGCTGATGGTGCCCTTGACGGCCACCGGCAGGTCCGCATCGTCCAGGATCACCGACGCCGACTTGCCGCCCAGTTCCAGCGCCACGCGCTTCACCGTGTGCGCGGCCAGTTCGGACACCCGCTTGCCGGCCCGGGTGGAACCGGTAAACGACACCATGTCGACGTCCCGATGGCTTGCCAGGACCTCGCCCACCACGGGGCCGAAGCCGGTCACCAGGTTGAAGACGCCCGGCGGCAGGCCGGCGGCCTCGATCACCTCGGCCAGCACAAAGGCATTGAGCGGCGCCACTTCCGACGGCTTGAGCACCACGGTGCAGCCGGCCGCCAGCGCCGGCGCCACCTTCAGGGTGATCTGGTTCAATGGGTAGTTCCACGGGGTGATTGCCGCCACCACGCCCACGGGCTCACGCACCACCAGCGAATTGCCCACCTGCTCTTCAAAGGTGAAGCCTTCCAGCAGCGCGGCAGCCTGGCCCCAGTTGTATACCGGCCCCCCCACCTGGATGGCGCGCGCAAGCTTGATCGGCATGCCCACTTCGCCGGCAATCATCTGCGCCAGCTCTTCGGCACGGTCCTTCAGGCCTTCGGCAATCTTGCGGATATAGCGGGCGCGCTCGGCCGGCGGCGTGGCGGCCCAGCCATCGAATGCGGCACGGGCGGCCGCGATGGCATCCTCGGCGTCGCGGGCGTGTCCTTCAGGAATCTTGCCCATGACCGCCTCGGTGGCGGAATGGATCACTTCAATACTGCCGGTGCCGTGGGGAGCCACCCACTTGCCGTTGATAAACAGTTTGTCTCGTTGTTGCATGGCCACAGCCCTCATCAGGTGGATCGGCGATTGCAAAATTTTTGTTACTTTTATGGAGCACCACATTGTAGGCCGGTTTGCGGATTCGAATTTTCATCGCCGCAGGCCGGTCCGGACAACAAGATGGCGATAATCGGCCGCGCAGACACTCGATCCGAGGGCTCTCGCCGCGGGCGGCCGATCCATAACAAAGGAGCGAGACATGGTCGACCCGATCTATCACAAGACGGAGGCTGGTCAGGAGGAAATCCGCACGCGCGCACGCAAGCTGGACCAGAAACTGCGAGCGCTATTGCTGATCGTGAACGGAGAACGCGCCAAATCAGAGCTGTTGGCGCAAGTTGGCGGCATGGGTGTGGCCGAGGAGGCATTCGATACCTTGCTGGCGCTGGGCCTGATCGAACCGGTATCCGCGCCCGCTGTCCAGGCATCGGCACCCGCCCCGCGCCCCGCCAGGCAGTCGGCGCCGCGCAAACCCGCCGACACCAATCTGTTCGCCGCGTATTCGGGCTTCAATACCCCAGACGGCAAGGGCATCGACGACCGCGTGGACGACCGCGACGTACTGGCCGACACCACCATCGCACCGGCCATGGCGCCGGTAGCTGCCGGTGCGCCGGCCGGCGCCGACGGCTACAAGCGCCTCTACCACTTCTATACCGACGTGATCGGCAACCACCTGGGCCTGCGCGGCTACGTGCTGCAGGTGAAGGTGGAAAAGGCCGCCACGGTGGTGGAACTGGCGGCGCTGCGCGACACGCTGGGCACGGCGCTGCAGAAGTCCAAGGGCGAGATCACCGCGCACGCGATCATCGACCAGCTCGACGACCTGCTCGCCGAGATGGGGGTGGCGCCAGCGCGGTAGGCTTCCCCGGGACACGAGCCATGCAGACACCGGACAGGCCAGCGTCACGCACGCGATGGGTCCGGTGCCTGCTGCCCTGCCTTGGCGCCATTGCCCGTTGCGCGATGGCCCAGGAACTGGAACCCCGCGCCTATTCCGCCGCGCCGACCGGCACGCATTTCGTGCTTGCCACGTATGCCCGGCTGGCTGGCGACGTACTCACCGACCCATCCCTGCCCATTACGGACGTCAAGGCGAAGATCGCTGACCGTGCAATACCGCTGGACGGATTGAGCGGCCCCACAAGACGCGGCGGTGCCCCGGCTACGCGCCGCCCTCCTGACTGGATGCCGGCGCCGGGTTACCCACCGAATACCAGTCCACCTTGCGCGTGATCGCCATGATGCCGGCGAGCATCACGAACAGCAGCAGCGAGCCCAGCACCAGCGCGTTGTCTTCGGACACCAGCAGCCCGTACAACGCGCCATACAGCGCGGTCAGCAGCCCCGCAAATCCCGCGCCGCGCTGCCAGCTGCGCAGCACGAAAGTGAGATAGAAGCCCAGCAGTCCGATGCAGGCCGCGCTGGCCGACAGATAGGCCACCAGGAACGGCGCATGCTCCGACAGGCTGACCAGCAGCAGGAAGAACATTGCCAGCGCCAGCCCGGCCAGCAGGTACTGGATCGGATGGATGCGCAGCGCCTTGACCAGCTCGAACATGTACAGTCCCGCAAAGGTCAGCAGCACGAACAACAGCCCGTACTTCACGGCCCGCTCGGCCTTGACGTAGATATTGACCGGCTCCATCAGCGTGACGGACGCGGCCTGCAGCGACATCGGATTATTCGCCCCCGGAATGCCGGCCAGCTGGTCGCGCATATGGGTATTGAAGGCCGTGACGGACCATTCCGCGTTGAATCCATCGTCGGTCACAGTGCGCTGGCGCGGCAGGAAATCGCCGTCAAAGCTCGGATGCGGCCACGGGGAGCGCATCGTGAACTGGTTGTGATCGGCCACGGGTACCAGCGCCATCGAGCGCGCGCCCAGCACCGACAGCTTCAGGTTGAACGGTACGGTGCGGGCGTCGAGCGACTTGCCAGCCGCGCCACCCGCATCGATCCGTGCATGCAAACCCTGCGGCAGGCTTTCCAGCCGGGCACCCTGCTGGAACCGGACGGGCTTGCCGTCGAATTGCAGCACCGGCTCCGCCATGAGCCCGCGCATATCGCCGACCCCCAGCACCACATAAGGCTGGCCCATCTCGAAACGGACATGGCCCACGGACTTCGGCAAGTCTTCGTCGGACGTCAGGTCTGGCAGCACGATCGTGCCGTCCCATTGGGTGGCGGTCTCATGGACGATGGTCTTGTGGATGCCGCGATAGCGCTCGCCGGGCGTCACGTCGGCGCGTACCTGCAGCGTCTTCGGAAACACCAGCAGCCGCCGGCTTTCCTCGCGATTCTGCAGCGGTATGGTTCCGGGCACCGCCACGGCCACCACCTCCTTGTAGGGCACCACGAGGATCGGACCCGTCAGGGTCTGGGGACCGGCGTAGCTCTGCCAGATGCTTTGCTCGGCGGCGTCGCGGTACTGGCTGCGCTCGCGCACGACGCCAAGCACCATCTGCAGCGCGATCCACAACAGCAGGATCACGCCGGCAATAATCGCGATGCGGTAAAACAGGGCCTTGTTCATGGGAGTCTTGCGAGTGGAGATGCCGCAAGACTAGCCAGTGCCTGTGGGCGCAAGATGTGGCCGGCGGGGGGCCGGCGTGAAGCGTGTGAAGTCAGGCGGTTGCCTGCAGCGCCGGCGCATGCCGCTGGCCGGCTGGCGCGTCAGTCCGCCACTGGCAGCACCAGCTCGGCACGTGCCCCGCCGCCCTCGCGGTTGGTGACGGCGACCGCCCCCTGATGCAGCAGCGCCACCTCGCGCACCAGGCATAGCCCCAGGCCGGTGCCGCGCTCGCGGCCATCCGGGCGCGGCAGCGAATAGAAGCGTTCGAACAGCCGGTCCATCGCATAGTCGGGGATGCCGGGCCCGCGATCGTCGATCCTGAGCACGATCTGGTCCGGCCTGGCCGACTGCAACAGCGATACATCGATGGCGGTTCCCGCCGGCGCAAAATCAAGCGCATTCTCAAGCAGATTGACGATGGCCTGCCGCAGCAGGAACACATCGCCATTGACCACCGGCTCGGTGTCGGGCGCCTGCCAGCGCAGCTGCACGGCCCGCTGGCGCGCCCTGGGCTCCAGCGACTGTACGATCTGGCCGATTTCCTGTGCCAGGCACACTGGCTCGCGCTTTTCCAGATGCTGCCGCTGTTCGACTTCGGCCAGCTTCAGCAGCTTGCGGATCAGCAGATCCAGCCGTTGCGCCTGGCCGCGGATATTGCCGACAAAGCGCTGGCGGTCGGCGGCCGGCATGTCTTCCTGCAGCAGTTCGGCCGCGCCGCCGATGGCCGCGAGCGGGCTCTTCATTTCGTGCGTGAGCGTGTGAATGTAGTGCTCCACATACTGCTTGTCTTCCAGCCGCAAGCGCATGGTTTCCACAGCCCGGCCCAGTTCGGCAAGCTCGCTCGCGCCCCGCAACGGCATCTCGGCACGCTCGCCGGCGGCCACCGCCCGGGCGTAGCGCTGCAGCTTGCGCAGGCCGAACACAAGCCAGAGCGTACACAGCACGCCAATCGCCGCCGCCCCGCCGATCAGCAGCAGGCCATAGGTCAGGATCACACCCTGGCTGCGCGCGATAAACGGCGCCACGGCCCGGTTCGGCTTTGCCACGGTCAGCGCGCCGATGATGCGCGTGCCGTCGCGGATCGGCGCCGCCACATACATCACCGAACTGCTTTCGTCGGCGGGATCCGACCGGGTACTGCGCGCGCCATACTTGCCCTGCAGGGTCAGGTAAACGTCATTCCAGCGCGAATAGTCAGCACCCATCGCCTGGCCCGCCGTATCGAAGCGGACGATGCCGTGTTCATCGGTGATGTAGATGCGGTAGCCCACCGCGTCCTTGTGCATGCCCCAGACGCTGGCGTCCACGGGCTGCTCGCGCAGTTGCGCCAGGCGCCGGGCAAAGGCGCCATCGGCAATCTGGCCGGCCTTGAGATCGTCGGCCGCCAGCACCGCCAGCACATGCGCGGTGTCCACCAGCGTGTCTTCCATGGCCTGGCGCACCCCCGGCTTGACCTCCTGCACGAACACCCGCAGCGTCAGGAACGTCGCCAGGCCAACCACCAGGAAGAAGCCGAAGAAGATACGCAGGCCGATGTGCATGGGCGGATCAGAGTCGATTCAGGCTTCGAGCACTTCGAGCGAATAGCCCATGCCACGATGGGTGCGGATCGGGTCGCCGGCCGGGTCCACCTCGCGCAGCTTGGCGCGCAGGGTCTTGATGTGGGTATCGACGGTGCGGTCGACCGTGTCGATCGCGTCGTGCCAGACCAGGTCCATCAACTGGGCGCGAGCATAGATGCGCCCCGGATGCTGCAGCAGGACGGCCAGCAACCCGTATTCGTAACGCGTGAGATCCAGCCACTGGCCCCGGTAGGACACCCGCGCGCCTTCGGCGTCGTGCTGGAAGCCTGTCTGGCGCGCAGTGGGGGCCGGCGTGGCAGTCGTCGCGGCCGTCGCTACCGTGGTCTGCGTGGCCGCGCTGGCGGGTGCCGCCCCCTCCGCCTGCGGCCGGGCACGCCGCAGGATCACGCGCACCCTGGCCGCCAGTTCGCGGGGCGAGAACGGCTTGACCACGTAGTCGTCGGCGCCAATCTCCAGCCCGACGATACGGTCGATTTCCTCATGGCGCGCCGTCAGGAAGATCACCGGCACATCGGAAAACGTGCGCAACGTGCGGCAGACCTCGAAACCGTTGATATCGGGCAGGCCGATATCGAGCACCACCAGATCGGGCCGCTGCGTGCGCAACCGGGCCAGCGCGTCGCCGCCCAGCACGCAATGGTCGGCCTGCATGCCGTCCGTACGCAGTGCGTACAGGATGGTATCGGCGATGGCGGATTCGTCTTCCACCACCAGAATGGACGGTTGTTTCATGGGCGGGCGCGGCAAGGAGAGCGGTGCGTATTATCCGCCATCCCGCGAAGCAACGGTCGAGCGCTCCGGCACACCCAGCAACTGGCGGAGCCTGCCAAGGAAAGCGGGGACATCGATCTGGCGGCGGCGGTGCATGGCGGGCTCCGGTGGGGATTGGAGCGGCCAGTGTCGTGGCGGCAGGTGAAGGGACAGTGAGGCGGGGGTGAAGTGGAAGGCGGCAAATCGACGTGGGCCGTCTGGGACAAATTGAAAAAAGCCGGCACACCTGATGGCGGGCCGGCTTTTCTGGCGAGATGACGAAGCGGCAATGCCGCCGAATTTACGCCTCGATGCCTTGCGACTGCAGGTACTCGTCGTACGTACCCAGGTAGTCGGTGATCGTGCCGTCGGGGCGGACCTCGATCACGCGCGTGGCCAGGCCGTTGATCAGTTCGCGGTCGTGCGACACGAAGATCAGCGTGCCCGTGAACTTGTCCAGCGCGATCTGCAGCGATTCGATCGACTCCATGTCCATGTGGTTGGTCGGCTCGTCCATCGCCAGCACGTTGTGGCGGCCCAGCATCAGCTTGCCCCAGATCATGCGGCCCTTCTCGCCACCGGACAGCACCTTGACGTTCTTCTTGATGTCGTCGGCCGAGAACAGCAGGCGGCCCAGCGTGCCGCGCAGCGACTGGTCATCGTCGCCGGCCTGGGTCCACTGGCTCATCCAGTCCATCACGTTCACGTCGTTCGGGAATTCCTCGTACGTGTCCTGCGGCATGTAGCCCACATTGGCGTTCTCGGCCCACTTGACCGTGCCGCGGTCCACTTCCACGCCGCGCTGCACGCCGGTTTCCACCACGCTGTTCAGCAGGCTGCGCAGCAGTGTGGTCTTGCCCGCGCCGTTCTCGCCGATGATGGCAACCCGCTCGCCAGCCTGGACTGCCATCGACAGGTTGTTGATGATCTTGCGGTCGTACGTCTTGGTGATGTCCTCGACTTCCACGGCCAGGTTGTGCAGCTTCTTTTCGAATTCGAAGCGCACGAACGGGTTCTGGCGCGACGACGGCTTGATGTCCTCGACCTTGATCTTTTCGATCTGCTTGGCGCGCGACGTGGCCTGGCGGGCCTTCGACTTGTTGGCCGAGAAGCGGCGCACGAAGTCCTGCAGTTCGGTGATGCGTTCCTTGGCGCGGGCATTGGCCGCCACCTGGCGCTCGCGCGCCTGCATCGACGCCTGCATGTAGTCGTCGTAGTTGCCCGGGTAGACCTTCAGCGTGCCGTAGTCCATGTCGGCCATGTGCGTGCACACCGAGTTCAGGAAGTGGCGATCGTGCGAAATGATGATCATGGTGGAGTTGCGCTCGTTGAGCACGTCTTCCAGCCAGCGGATCGTGTTGATGTCCAGGTTGTTGGTCGGTTCGTCGAGCAGCAGGACGTCCGGATTCGAGAACAGCGCCTGGGCCAGCAGCACGCGCAGCTTCCAGCCCGGGGCGATGTCGCTCATCGGGCCCTGGTGCTGGTCGGTGGGGATGCCCACGCCCAGCAGCAGTTCGCCGGCACGCGCCTCGGCCGTGTAGCCGTCGTATTCGGCGTACTTGGCCTCCAGTTCGGCGGCGCGCATGTAGTCTTCGTCGGTGGCCTCGGGGTTGGCGTAGATCGCGTCGCGCTCGCTGGCGGCGGCCCACATTTCCACGTGGCCCATCATCACCACGTCGAGCACGCGGTTGTCTTCATAGGCAAACTGGTCCTGACGCAGCTTGCCCAGGCGGATGCCCGGTTCCAGCATCACGGTGCCCGCCGACTGTTCCAGGTCGGCGCCCAGGATCTTCATGAAGGTGGACTTGCCGCAACCGTTCGCGCCAATCAGGCCGTAGCGGTTGCCCTCGCCGAACTTGACCGAGATGTTCTCGAACAACGGCTTGGGGCCGAACTGCATGGTGATGTTTGCGGTAGAAAGCACGTCTGAACCTTGTCTGGATGTGGGTATGCCCCGTGGGCGCTACCTGCTGGCAACCGGTTTCTGACGGCACGCACCCGATTGGCGTGCCCGGCGCAGCGAAAATGAGGAAATAACCGGTGATTTTACCACTTCCGGGGGGCATTCGTCAGCCATTCGCCACGGGCCCGACGCCGGCTGGCCGCGCTTACAGCGTCGGGTATCCCGTCAGGGCCAGGGTGAAGCCGTCGCCACTGGCTTCCAGCCGCGCATGGGCGCCCACGGGCAGCGTGAGCTTGCGGGGGCAGTGGCCGAACGGCAGGCCGGTCAGCACCGGGATATCGAGCTGTTCGCGCACGTAGTCGAACACGGCGTCCATGTTGTAGCCGTTGTCGTAGTCGGTGGTGCGGTAGTTGGAAAAGTCGCCCATCACGATGGCGCGCTGCGTGCCGAGCACCCCCGCCTGCAGCAGTTGCAGCAGCATGCGCTCCACGCGGTACGGCGGTTCGTTGATGTCTTCCAGGAACAGGATGCCGCCCGGCACCGTCGGCATGTAGGGCGTGCCCAGCAGGCTGCACAGCATGGCGAGGTTGCCACCCCACAGCGTGCCTTCCACGGTACCGGCCGCTGCCACCTGCGGGGCGGCCACCTCGATCCGGTAGGCCGGGTCACGCAGGATGGCCTCGAAGTGCGTCCACATGAACGGATCGACGTGCTCCTCGCCAAAATCGGCCAGCAGCATCGGGCCGGCAAACGTGACGCCCCCGGTGGCTGCCAGGTAGGCAAGCTGGAAGGCCGTGAAGTCGCTGTGACCAACGATCGGCGTGCCGCTGGCGCGGGCCTGTTCCGCAATACGCGCGAAATCGATCCTTGCCAGCAGCCGCGCCAGGCCATAGCCACCGCGCACCGCCAGGGTCAGTTCACCTGGCGCACCGGTGCCGATGGCATGCAGGTCGGCCAGCCGTTCGGCGTCCGTGCCGCCAAATCGCAGGTAGCGGCGCGCAAGGATATCGGGATTGTTGACGTGGTACCCGTGGTGCTTGAGCCAGGCGCAGCCGCGCGCGGCAATGGCCACGTCGTGCGGGTAGCCGGAAGATGCGATCAGTCGGACTTCGATGGATTGGCTCATGCTTCGGATGTTGACGGTACGACGCTCGGAAGCAGGAATTTTCGCCTAATCGGCCGCCAATGGCGAGGGTGGCGAGGGTGGCGAGGGTGGCGTGGCCTGCCCTTGGTCCGCCGGCCCAGCCTCGCCGGCCCGCGCGGCCAGTTGCGCCGCCTTCTGCGCGCGGCGCCGGGCGCCAAAGAAATCGCGCAACATCTGGCTGCACTCGTCGGCCATCACACCGCGCGCCAGCGTGGTCTGGTGGTTCAGGGTGGCCTGCGCGAACAGGTCGACAACACTGCCGGCCGCGCCCGTCTTCGGATCGGTGGCGCCAAACACCACGTGCTTGAGCCGCGCATGGAGAATGGCGCCGCTGCACATCGCGCATGGCTCCAGCGTCACGTACAGCTCGCACTCGGGCATGCGGTAGTTGCCCAGCACCTTGGCGGCGGCACGCAGCGCCTGCATTTCGGCGTGGGCCGATGGGTCCACCGACCGGATCGGCAGGTTATGGCCGCGCGCGATGATCTGGTCGTTCCACACCACCACGGCGCCCACCGGCACCTCGCCGGCCGCCTCGGCCAGACGCGCCTCTTCCAGCGCCGCCGTCATGTAGAAGCGGTCGCGCGCGGCGTCGTCCTGGAACTGGGGCGCACCGGACATGGACGGATCAGTCCTGCGCCGGCAGCGTGAACGGCGCGCTGACTTCAGCCCAACAGTTCGGCGTCTCGAACAGCACCAGCTTGGTCAGCTGCAGATGGTGACCAAAGCAGTCCTTGAACACCGGGGCCAGGATGTCGAATGCTTCCTGCGCCAGGTTTTCTACGGTCGGAATGCTGTCGATCACCACGGTCTTGTGGTTGTCCATCGACTGCAGGAAGTTCAGCAGCGCGGTGTCGCCACGATAGATCAGGAACGCATGGTCCCATTTCGACACCAGGTGCTCGTTGGCAAGCGTCTTGATATCGCCGAAGTCCAGGATCATGCCGTCGTCGGACGCGCCTTCCTGGCGAAGCACTTCGCCGGACAGCGTCAGGTCCAGCCGATAGCGATGGCCGTGGATGTTGCGGCACTGGCCGCCGTGGCTCGGGATGCGGTGGCCGGCGTCGAATTCGAGCCGGCGTGTGATGGAAACTTGTTTGCTCATGTGTCAGCGAATGCCCAGCAGCTTGTGGGTCTGCAGCGACAGGCGCCAGCGAGGATGACGCTGGCAGAAGTCGACCGCGGCGGCCGTATTCTGCCGGGCCAGCGGGCCATCCATGGCCTGCACCAGGAAATAGCGGAAATCCAGTTGCTCGTATGCCGCGAAGTCCTGACCCGCCTGCGGCATCACCACCTTGAGTTCGTCGCCCTTCTTCACCACCAGTTCCGAACCCATCTTCGGGCTGACGCAGACCCAGTCGATGCCCTCGGGCACTTCGATCGTGCCATTGGTCTCGATGGCGATCTCGAAGCCTTGCGCGTGCAGCGCGGCGATCAACGGCGCATCAAGCTGCAGCAGCGGCTCGCCGCCCGTGCACACCACCAGCGGCGTGCCGCCGGCGCCTTGCGGCCATTCCGATGCCACCACGGCCGCCAATTCCTCTGCCGTCTTGTACTTGCCGCCGCGCGTGCCGTCGGTGCCCACGAAATCGGTATCGCAAAACTGGCATACGGCGCGGGCGCGATCTTCCTCGCGGCCGGTCCACAGGTTGCAACCCGAGAAGCGGCAGAACACTGCCGCACGGCCGGCGTTGGCGCCCTCGCCCTGCAGCGTATAGAAGATTTCCTTGACGGCGTATGTCATGCGTATGCGTCGGTTGTAGTGCGTGGGGAGTTCCTGCTCAAAAATTAGGCAAAAGCCGAGGCGCGAGCAACCGGTGATTGTATCAAGAACATAGGGTTTCTGCTAAGTCCATCGTAAATCGCCGCGTTGGCCCGGTTCGGCGCCACTTTATTGATTTCAGATCAAATATCTTCTGCGGATCGACGGCTTTTTCTGCAACAAACGCGCTGGCACACTGCGCTCCAACCTTGAATCCCGGAGCTTGCCATGCCCATTGCCCTGCTGGCGCTGACAATCAGCGCCTTTGCCATCGGAACCACCGAATTCGTGATTGTCGGCCTGATTCCCACCATCGCCGCCGACCTGCATATCAGCGTGCCGTCGGCGGGCCTGCTGGTCAGCCTTTATGCGCTGGGCGTGGCCGTGGGTGCCCCGGTGCTGACCGCGCTGACCGGGCGCCTGCCGCGCAAGGCGCTGCTGCTGTCGTTGATGGCGCTGTTCACCGCCGGCAACCTGCTGGCCTGGCGGGCGCCAAGCTACGAATCGCTGGTGGCCGCCCGCGTGCTGACCGGCCTGGCGCACGGCGTGTTCTTTTCGATCGGATCGACCATTGCCACCAGCCTGGTACCCCGCGAGAAGGCCGCCAGCGCCATTGCCATCATGTTTACCGGCCTGACGGTCGCGCTGGTTACCGGCGTGCCGCTGGGTACGTTCATCGGCCAGCATTTCGGGTGGCGCGAGACATTCCTGGCGGTCTCCGCGCTCGGCGTGATCGCGTTTGTGGGCAGCCTGCTGTTCGTGCCTTCAACGATTCGCCATGCCGCGCCGGCATCGCTGCTGCAGCAGGCGCGCGTGCTCGCCGAACCACGCCTGCTGCTGGTCTATGCCAAGACTGCCATCGGCTACGGCGGATCGTTTATCCCTTTCACGTTCCTGGCGTCGATCCTGCAGGATGTGTCGGGATTCAGCGCCGGCGCCGTGGGCCTGGTCATGCTGGTGTACGGCGTATCAGTCGCCATCGGCAATATCTGGGGCGGCCGCCTGGCCGACCGCCACGGCCCGATTGCGGCGCTGCGCATCGTATTCCTGCTACTCGCCGCCGTGCTGTTCGTACTGACCTTTACCGCGCCGCACCGCTGGCTGGTGTTGGCCACGGTACTGGCCTGGGGCGCCGTTGCCTTCGGCAATGTGCCGGGGCTGCAGGTCTATGTGGTCAAGCAGGCGGAACACCACACGCCGCAGGCGGTGGACGTGGCGTCGGGACTCAACATCGCCGCGTTCAACCTGGGCATTGCTGGTGCGGCATGGGCGGGCGGCCTGGTCGTCGAGCATTTTGGCCTGATGCATACGCCGTGGATCGGCGCGCTGGTGGTGCTGGTAGCCTGGGCCCTGACTGAAGTCAGCGGGCGGCTCGACCGCGCGGCAGGCATCGACGTGCGCACCGGCGGCATGCCTGCCAGTGCCCTGCAGCACTGAGACAGAACGTCGAACGCTCTATGCGCGCACCAAAAAAACGGGCCACGCAGGCCCGTTTTTTTCATGGCAATCCGGATCAGCGCGGCGCGCCCAGGAAATCCATCTTGCCGATCTGCACGCCCTTGTGGCGCAGCAGATCGTACGCCGTGGTCACATGGAAGTAGAAGTTCGGCAGCGCAAACCCGAGCGTGTAGCTCTTGCCATCGAAGGTCACCGGGCCGCCGCGCAGCTTCAGTTCGACCACACGCGTTTCGCTGCCTTCGAGCTGCTCCGGACGGATCGACTTCAGGAAACCCACCGTCTTGGCGATGCGCTCCTGCAGTTCAGGGAACGTGACCTCGTTGTCCGGATACGACGGAATCTCGATGCCTGCCAGCCGTGCCGCGCAGCCCTTGGCCGAATCGCTGGCCCGTTGCACCTGCGCCGGCAGCGCGTCCATGTCGGCAATCAGACGCGTCTGAATCAGTTCGGCCGCGTCCATGCCCTGCGCCTGCGCATGGGCGGCGCCTTTTTCGAGGATGGCGGACAGGTTCGTCAGGGCCCGGATAAACACCGGGATCGATACGTCGTACATCGAGAGGGCCATGGGGGCTCCTTGGATG
>NZ_BBQI01000028.1 GCF_001652915.1 Cupriavidus sp. D384 | reverse complement strand
GGGCGCCTGCCGGTGTCGCAGGCGAGAGCATAGACCGGAACCGCCGGGTCTGCTCGGGCTAGCCGCCGAGCCCCGCCAGCCATGCATCCGCATCGTCGATACCGAACTCGATCCACATCGGGAGGTGGTCGCTGATGCGATAGGTGCGCCAGTCCTTGAAGCTGCGCCCGGGCCGCGTCTGGCGTTCGGATGCATAAGCGTCGGCATCGGCCAGCCGATACACGTGCTCGTACACGTCAAACACGCCGGCACGGCCAGTGGGCGCCATGCGCGACAGTTGCCGCAGATAGGCGATCTGGTCGTAGTGCCGGTTCTTGTCCACATTCGATCCAGGCACGGTCTGCAGCGACTCGGGCACGACAAACCCCGCCCGCGTGATCGCTTCCATCGTCACGTCGTGCCGGTTGAAAATGTTGAAGTCGCCCAGCAGGATCAGGTTGCCCGCATCGGCCTTCACGCCGGGCGCCGGCTGCGGCGCGGCCGACAACTTGCCGGCCGCCCTGGCAATGGTCTGGCTGAAGGCGGTGATCTCCGCCAGTCGGCGCGCGTCGTCGGGCTTGCCAGTGCCGTAATAGATGTGGACCGTGGCAAGCGTCAGGTATGCCCATCCGGCCTGGAACCCCGCCAGGTAAGGCGAACGCGCCAGCTGTACCGGCGCCGGCCCCGCCCTGCCCGTCCTGGGCAGCACCAGTTCGGCAGCCAGCCCGGTGAAGCGCACCTTGCGGCGGTCGTACAGGTAGGCCATGCGCTCGGCATTGCCAGACCTGCCCAGTGTGACATCGGTCACCAGATAACCCCACCACGGCCCGAGCATACGCTGCAGCCGCTGCAGCGGGTACAGGCCATCCCTGACCTCCTGGATGGCGATCAGGTCGAAGCGGCTCAGCACTTCGGCGATATAGAGATAGGACTCGTCCGAGCGATAGCCGTACTTGCCGCTGTCGAACTCGCGGATATTCCATGTTGCCAGCAGCAGCGTATCGGTGGCCGTGCGCGCCGGGATGTCGTCCGCCAGCGCCCGGCGCAAGCGCGTCAGGCCCTCGATAGTGCGAGCGCGCACACGTGCGTCGGCGATGTCGGCAATGAAGTCGTAGTGGGTCATCGGGCGGCGCCACGTTGAGAACCGGCCATCGTCAAGTCCACGCGTGTTGCCTGCATTGGCCTGCATCAACCCCTCGGCTGGATGTCGCCAATTCCAGCGGACTACGATGCCGCGCCGGCACCCATGATCCGCGTCAACGCCTCGGCATTCCCCCGGAAATACGATGGTTCGCACCGTTGACTACGCAACGACCATCAAGGGATCGACGACATGAACCATGCCACAGGTAGTACCGCAGGTAATCCCGAAGCCGGGCCATCGCCAGCATCCAGGCGCGCGCAACCGCCAAACTTCGCCGGCAATGACCGGGTGCTGTTCGGCATCGTCCTGGGCGTACTGACGTTCTGGCTGTTTGCCCAGACCACGCTGAACATTGCGCCGGACATGGGTGACGCGCTTGGCCTGTCGCCCACCACGATGAACATCGCCGTCGCCATCACCGCCTTGTTCTCCGGCATCTTCATCGTCTTCATGGGCGGCATTGCCGACCGCGTGGGGCGCTACCGCATCCTGCAACTCGGCTTTTGCCTGAGCATCGCGGGCTCGCTGCTGGTGGCGCTGGCCCCGGCGGGCGCACTGGCGATACCGTGCCTGCTGGCCGGTCGCGCGCTGCAGGGGCTGTCGGCCGCGTGCATCATGCCGTCGAGCCTGGCGCTGATCAAGACATACTGGGCCGGTGCGGCACGTCAGCGTGCCATCAGCATCTGGTCGATCGGTTCGTGGGGGGGCTCGGGCGTCTGCGCCATTTTCGGCGGCATGGTCTCGGCGCAGTTCGGCTGGCGGGCCATTTTCTTCCTGTCGGTAGTGGCGGCCGTGGCCGGCCTGTTGATGATCCGGGGCACGCCGGAAAGCCGGGCCGAGGATCGGCGCGACGCGAAGGTGGACCGCAAGGGCATCTTCACATTCATGGTCGCGATGATCGCGCTGCAGGTGGTGGTCACGCAGGGTGCCCGGTTTGGCTGGACCAGCGTCAACACGCTGTTGCTGGCAGCCGTCGTGGTCATTTTCGGCTTCATCTTCCTGCGCCACGAAGGCCGCGCGGCAGACCCCTTCATCGACTTCAAGCTGTTCCGCAGCCGCATCTACACCGGCGCGACGATCTCGAACTTCATGCTTAACGGTGTGGCCGGCACCTTGATCGTGGTCATGCAGCTGGCGCAACTGGGCGGCAAGATGAGTGCGCAGCAGGCCGGCGTGCTGACCATCGGCTTTGCCATCACGATCATTGCGTTTATCCGCGTGGGCGAAAAGCTGTTGCAGCGCTTTGGCGCCCGCAAGCCCATGCTGTGGGGTTGCGCGCTGACGGCCGCGTCGGTGGTCTGCCTGGCGATGACACAGCTGACGCTCGCCGACTACCGGATCGTCGCCACGATCGGATTTGCGCTGCAGGGCATCGGCCTGGCGTTCTATGCCACCCCGTCCACCGATGCCGCGCTGTCTGCCCTGCCCGAGGACCAGGCGGGCGCGGGCGCCGGCATCTACAAGATGGCGTCGTCGCTGGGCGGCGCCTTCGGCGTGGCCATTTCGGCGGCCATCTTCACTGCGGTGCGCACCCACCCCGAAGGCGGGTCGATGCTGGAAGGCCTGATCCAGTTCCAGGGTGCCCAAGACCAGGTCGCCGTGCGTTCGGCGGCCATCCTGGCACTGACATTCAACCTTTGCATGGTCGTGGTGGCGGCCATTTCGATCATGGCGACCATCCCGCGCGCCAAACCCGGCCAGCCTGCCCGGTGATGGGCCGGCACTGTCGCAGCTTCAGTGCTGCATCTTCGGATTTTGTGTCTTCAACAAGGAGGCCAGTTCCATGTCTGCATCCATCGTTCTCATTTGCGGCAACCTGTTCGACGGCCTCGGCGACACCTTGCAGGGGCCCGCCGAAATCCTGATCGAACACGACACGATTGCCGCCATCGGCCCATCAGTCGCGCGGCCGCGCGGTGCCCGCGTGATCGACCTGTCCCATCGCACGGTCGCACCGGGGTTTATCGACACGCATGTCCACCTGTTTCTGGACGGCATGAACCTGAAGCAGCAGATCCTGCAGTCCAGCGCCGGCAAGGCGCTGGCCGGCCTGAGCCTGGCCCGCGAATACATGCGCCATGGCTTCACCACCCTGCGCGACCTGGGCACGTTCGACGATGACTGGCCGGGCCTTGAACTGCGTAACGCCATCAACGCGGGGCGCCTGGCTGGGCCCCGCCTGTTCGTGGCGCCGCATATGATCAGTGGATCGGGCGGCCATGCCGACATGCAGGGCGCGCTGCCCTGCCGCTGTCATCTGGGGCTGTCGAAAACGGCCGATTCGCCAGCGGAAATCCGCAAGCAGGTGCGTTGCCAGGCAGCGCATGGCGCCGACTGGATCAAGACCATGAACACCGGCGGCTACATGAGCTTTGGCGACGACCCGGCACGCGTCACGTGGTTCGAGGAAGAAATGGAGGCCGCGGCGGCGGCGGCCCACCAGCTTGGCATTCCGGTTTCGGTACATACGGGCGCCGCCGAAGGCTGCAAGCAGGCCCTGCGCGCCGGCGCACGCAGCCTGGAGCATTGCTATCTGATCGACGATGAGGGCATTTCGATGGCCGAGGCCTCGGGCGCGTTCCTGGTGCCGACCATGCAGATGACGCTGGAAGACAAGGCCATGCTGGCCGCCAACACACTGCCGTCGCAGGCGGTCTGGAAGTTCACGCGCGATCTGCCCGAGATCGAGCGGTCCCAGCGCCGCATGGCTGACAGCCACGCCAATATCGCACTGGGCACCGACTGCGGCATGTTCCCGTTCTCGCGCGGCATTCTTGAATTCCAGGCCATGGTGGCAGCCGGCCTGACACCAGCCCGGGCGCTGCGCGCTGGCACCAGCGTGGCAGCCGCGTTGCTGCAGCGGACGGACATCGGGGCACTGGAAGCAGGACGTCAGGCCGATATCGTGGCGATGCCTGGCGACCCTCTGGCAGACATCGCCGTCACGGCCCAGGTGGACTTTGTCATGCGTGGCGGACGGATCTACCGGTTCGGCGATCTCGATCTGCCGGGCTGAGGGGCCGCCGCATCCTGAACGCCCCAAACGCAGAAAACGTCGAAACTCCGTCCGGAGACCTTCGGAACCATCCACGGCCTGCCGTAATTCCAACGTAGAATTCGACAGCCGGCGCCCAGCATCGGCGCAACGTCTTTACATCTGGATGTACGTCGATCTCCTTACCCTTTATCTTCTGGCAATTGGAACACTGCTCGCCAGCGCGGGCATGATGTTCTGGGAGCATCTGGCCAACCCTCGGCACAGCAAGGCCCTGCGCATTCTGTCGGCGGGATTCACCACGCTCGCCATCGGCTGCACGGCCGTCCTCTTCCGGCGCGCCGCCCCAGGAGTGCTTGGCTCCGCACTCGCCAACCTGGTCATGCTTTGCGGCTACCTGCTGATTCTCAACGGCGTTGCGGCATTGAACGGGCGGCACTACCGCATCACTTTCGGCATCGTGCTGATTGTCATGGCGGGGATATGGGCCGTTTCAGGCACACGATGGATGGACGCGATGTGGAACTACGGCAGCGCGTTGCCGATTGCCATCATCAGCGCCATGACGGCGCGAGAAATGCTGCGCTGTGAGGCAATGAAGCCGTTCTTCGCGCGACACATTATCGTGGCGGTAGCGGGCATCCATGCCCTGCTTTATGCCGGGCGGTGCTTTGCACTGCCCTGGCTCGTGTCGGCGTACGGGCCTGCCATGCAGGCCATCGCCAGCAAGATCACCATGTACGAAGGCGTCTTGTACTCGGTGATCCTGCCCATGACGATCCTGAAGCTGATCCGCGAAGACAGCCACACCTTGTTGCTTAAGGAATCCCAAACCGATTACCTGACCCGACTCGGCAATCGCCGCTGGTTTTTCGAACAGGGCAAACACATTCTGGCTGCCGAAGACCTGCGCAGGCCGATAGCTGTACTGGCCTTCGACCTGGATCAGTTCAAGGCCATCAACGACCGCTACGGCCATCAGGCCGGCGACGAGGTACTGAAATCGTTTGCGGAGATCGCCCGCGGCGTGATGGGGCCGGACGTCCTCCTCGCGCGCATTGGTGGCGAGGAATTCGCAGCATTGCTATATGGCGCCGAGGCGCACCGCGCCAGGCTGCTGGGCGAAACCGTGGCGGCACAGTTTGCCGAGAATATTGCCGGCCGGAGCGGGGGCATGAGCATCCCGGCTACCGTCAGCATCGGACTGGCACAGTTCGAGAACGAAACACCAGTGCTCAGCGACGCACTAGTCGCTGCGGACCACGCGTTGTACCGGGCCAAGGCCCTGGGGGGAAATCGTCTGGAGATCGCACGGATCGAGGAGCGGTCGGCTGCGATGTAAGCGAGCCGTGGCGGTTTGGAAGCCGCGTGAGGGGGTGTGAGGCGGGGTGTGAGGCGGGGTGTGAGGCGGGGTGTGAGGCGGGGTGTGAGGCAGGTCAGCGGGGCGGAAACCAGCAGGTATCCGCCCGACCGGAGACAGGAACCGGCGCACCCGGCCGCGCTACGCGCCGGATGGCCTGCATCCCCGGATTATTCCCACTCGATCGTTGCAGGCGGCTTGCCCGATACGTCATACACCACGCGGTTCAGCCCGCGTACCTCGTTGATGATGCGGTTCGAGCAGCGGCCCAGCAGCGCGTACGGCAGGTGCGCCCAGTGCGCGGTCATGAAGTCCGTGGTCTGCACGGCGCGCAGCGCCACCACGTAGTCATACGTGCGGCCATCGCCCATCACGCCCACCGACTTCACCGGCAGGAACACGGCAAAGGCCTGGCTGGTCAGGTCGTACCAGCTCTTGCCCACCTGGTGCGGCTCGCACAGGCCAGCGGCGGCGTCCTGCTCCGTGGCGATGGTCTTGCGCAGTTCCTCGATGAAGATCGCGTCGGCGCGGCGCAGCAGATCCGCGTAATCGCGCTTGACTTCGCCCAGGATCCGCACGCCCAGGCCGGGGCCCGGGAACGGATGGCGGTAGACCATCTCCGGCGGCAGGCCCAGCGCCACGCCCAGCTCGCGCACTTCGTCCTTGAACAGGTCGCGCAGCGGCTCCAGCAACTTCAGGCCCAGCGTCTCCGGCAGGCCGCCCACGTTGTGGTGGCTCTTGATGGTGGTCGCCTTCTTGGTCTTGGTCCCGCCCGATTCCACCACGTCCGGGTAGATCGTGCCCTGTGCCAGCCACTTGGCGTTGCTCAGCTTCTTCGCTTCGGCCTGGAACACTTCCACGAACTCGCGGCCGATGATCTTGCGCTTCTGCTCCGGGTCGGTCACGCCGGCCAGATGGCCCAGGAACTGCTCGGAAGCATCCACGTGGACCACCTTCGCGTGCAGACGGCCCGCGAACATGTCCATCACCATCTTGCCTTCGTCCAGGCGCAGCAGGCCGTGGTCGACAAACACGCAGGTCAGCTGGTCACCGATGGCGCGATGGATCAGCGCGGCGGCCACCGACGAATCGACGCCACCGGACAGCCCCAGGATCACCTCTTCATCGCCCACCTGCTCGCGGATCTTTGCCACGGCCTCGGCGATATGGTCGTGCATGACCCAGTCGGCCTTGGTGCCGCAGATCTGCAGCACGAAGCGCTCGAGCATCTCGCGGCCCTTCGACGTATGCGTGACTTCGGGATGGAACTGCACGCCGTAGTAGCCGCGCGCCTCGTCGGCCATGCCGGCGATCGGGCAGCTCGGCGTCGATGCCATCAGCTTGAAGCCGTCGGGCAGCGCGGTGACCTTGTCGCCGTGGCTCATCCAGACCTTCAGCATGCCGTGACCTTCCGGCGTGCTGAAATCCTCGATACCCTTGAGCAGGTTCGTGTGGCCATGGGCGCGCACTTCGGCGTAGCCGAACTCGCGCGAATCGCTCCATTCCACCTTGCCGCCCAGTTGCACGGCCATGGTCTGCATGCCGTAGCAGATGCCCAGCACCGGCACGCCCAGGTCCCAAACGGCCTGCGGCGCACGCAGCTGGTGGTCTTCGTAGGTGCTAGCGTGGCTGCCGGACAGGATCACGCCCTTCGGTGCGAATTCACGGACGAATTCGTCGGTAACGTCGTTCGGGTGGATTTCGCAATAGACATGCGCCTCGCGAACGCGGCGGGCGATCAGCTGCGTGACTTGCGAACCGAAATCAAGAATGAGGATTTTGTCGTGCATGATTGGCAGTGGGCAGTGCGTCCGGATCGGGTTCGGTCATGACTTCGGTGCCCGGGCCATAGCCGGGCGGCGGCGTGATGACCGGCTCGCGCCGGTATTCGGGGGATGCGGGGGACGCGGCGGAAGTTGCCGGGCGCGCGGGGCGGCCCATGCCGCTCCCGGCAACGTCGGTCACGTCACCTACGTCTGTTACGTCAGTTACGTCGTTCGGATGGCGGGCACCGGCCGCACGCGCATCGCGGTCAGCCTTTGCCTGGTCGGCCAGCGCCCGTTCGCGCAGGCGCACCTTCTTGGCGGCCGGTATCTGCACGATGGCGAAGAACAGCAGCATGGCCGCCATCGTCAGCAGCCAGACTTTGCCGGCCGGCTGGACGGGCATGTCCAGGAACAGCGTCCACGCGGCAACCAGTATTGCGCTGGCCAGGTTGATCAACCCGGCGACGCGCGCCACGGGCACCGTCATATGTCCATTGAATGTGGCCGTGAACAGCAGCCACGACATGCCGAGCGTTGCCACGCCAAGCAGCTGCCCGAACAGGGCCGGCTCCGGCACCGGCAGTTGCAGCGCGGCGTACAGCGTGGTGAACGGCGACATCAGCAGCAGCAGGCCAAGCAGCAAGTCGAGCAGCGCGTCGAAGAACAGCACGGCTCGCAGCAATACTTTCATGGGTGCTCCTTATTGCGGCGCGGCCGCGCAGGCCCCGTCAACCTCGACAGAACCGGCGCGGCCGTGGTGCCCGTCAGGGCAGGCCAGATCGACATCAATCGATATGGTAGTTCGGCGCTTCCTTGGTGATCTGCACGTCGTGGACGTGCGATTCGCGCATGCCCGCTGCCGTGATCTGCACGAACTCGGCCGATTCGTGCCACTGCGGAATCGAGCTGGCGCCGCAATAACCCATCGACGCGCGGATACCGCCCGTCAGCTGATGGATGATTGCCTGCACGGGACCCTTGTACGCCACGCGGCCTTCGATGCCTTCCGGCACCAGCTTGTCGACGTTGGCCGTGTTGTCTTCCTGGAAGTAGCGGTCAGCGGCGCCGTCCTTCATCGCGCCAACCGAACCCATGCCGCGGTAGCTCTTGAACGAGCGGCCCTGGAACAGGAAGACCTCGCCCGGGGCTTCCTCGGTACCCGAGAACATGCCGCCCATCATCACGGTGTGGGCGCCAGCCGCCAGGGCTTTCGCCACGTCACCCGAATAGCGGACGCCGCCATCGGCGATCAGCGGCACACCCGTGCCCTTGAGCGCTTCGGCCACGTTCGACACGGCGGTGATCTGCGGCACACCCACGCCTGCCACGATACGCGTCGTGCAGATCGAACCGGGCCCGATACCGACCTTGACGCCATCGGCGCCGTGCTCGACCAGTGCCAGCGCGGCAGCGCCGGTGGCGATATTGCCGCCCACCACCTGCACTTGCGGGAAGTTCTGCTTGACCCAGCGCACGCGGTCCAGCACGCCCTGGCTGTGGCCATGCGCGGTATCCACCACGATCACGTCCACGCCGGCCTTGACCAGCAGTTCCACGCGTTCGTCGTTATCCGGGCCCACGCCCACTGCGGCGCCAACGCGCAGCTGGCCGTGCGCATCCTTGCTGGCCAGCGGGTTGTCCACGGCCTTCTGGATATCCTTCACGGTGATCAGGCCGCGCAGTTCGAACGCACCGTTGACCACCAGCACACGCTCCAGGCGGTGGCGGTTCATCAGGCGCTTGGCTTCGTCCAGCGGCGCGCCTTCGGCCACCGTCACGAGCTTCTCGCGCGGGGTCATCTTGGCACGCACGGGTGCGTCCAGTTCTTCCTCGAAACGCAGGTCGCGGTTCGTGATGATGCCAACTACGGTCTTGCCCTCGAGCACCGGGAAACCCGAAATGCCGTGCTGCTGCGACAGCGCGATCACATCGCGAACCTTCATGTCCGGCGAAATGGTGATCGGATCACGCAGCACACCCGATTCGTAGCGCTTCACGCGCGCCACTTCACGGGCCTGGTCGGCGGGCTTCAGGTTCTTGTGAACGATACCGATACCGCCGGCCTGTGCCATGGCAATGGCAAGGCGCGCTTCCGTCACCGTATCCATGGCGGCGGACAGCAGCGGAATGTTGAGTTCGATCGAACGGGTCAGTCGGGTGCGGAGGGAAACATCCCGGGGCAGGACGGCCGAATAGGCCGGGACGAGCAGCACGTCATCGAATGTGAGTGCTTTCTGGACAAGACGCATAGCGAATCCTCTAGGCGCAAAAGCAGATTATACAGGAATGCAGGATTTGCTGATGCGTTGTTGCAAGCCGTTTGCTATTCTCGGCCACCTTTTTCAAGCAAGGCATCTGGAGACCATGGGCATCGGCGTACTGTGCGGCCTGCTGGCGGGCGCGTTCTGGGGGATGGTATTTATCGCGCCCAAGCTGCTGCCGGCATTCTCCCCGTGGGAACTGGCGATAGGCCGATACCTGGCATACGGCGTGGTCGCCCTGATCGCCGCCCTGCCGCTGATGCGCCGCATCGCCCGCAAGCTCACGCGGGCCGACTGCGTGGCGCTGCTGCGGCAGGCCTTTACCGGCAACCTGCTGTATTACGTGCTGCTGGCGTTCGGCGTGCAACTGGCCGGCGTGGGCCCCACGTCGCTGATCATCGGCATCCTGCCGATCTCGGTCACGCTGATGGGCCGGCGCGACCATGGCGCGGTGCCGCTGCGCCGTCTGGCACTGCCGCTGCTGGTGGTGGCGGCCGGAATCGCGTGCATCAACGTCGACCTCTTCGGTGGCGGTGGTGGTGCGCATGGCGCGGCCGTGGCGGATGCGGCCATCCGCTCCGTGTGGCAGAAGATTGCCGGCGTGCTGTGTGCGGCCGGGGCGCTGGTCTGCTGGACGCTCTACGCCGTGGACAACGCGCGCTACCTGCAGCGCCATCCGCACTTCAGCGGCAACGAGTGGTCGGCGCTCTATGGGCTTTCCACCGGCCTGGTGTCGCTGGTGCTGGCGATTGGCGGCTGGCTCGTGTTCGGCGACCTGCTGACGGCCTCGGGCAGCGCCCGGGACTGGCAGTGGTACTGGACCGTCAATGCCGCAGTAGCGCTGGGAGCGTCGCTTATTGGCAACAATCTCTGGAACATTTCGAGCCGCCGATTGCCGTTGACGCTGTCCGGTCAGATGATCGTCTTCGAGACGCTGTTCGCGCTGGCATACGGGTTTGTGTTCGATCACCGCTGGCCAAGGCCACTGGAAATCGCCGCAATCGTATTGCTGATGGTCGGCGTTGCCTGGTCCGTTCGCTTGCATGCGACGGACAAGTCTCAGTAGACTAGCGGCCGATGCCGGGTGGGTCACTTCGAAAGTCAACCCCACTGGCGTCTGATGCCCACACAACCCGCTCGACCCGTTCAAGCCTTCGCCATGAAACGATCGTCCGCGCTGTACCTGCTGATTACCGCCAGCCTGGCCATTCCCGGCACCGCCTTTTCCCAGTGGCAATGGAAGGACGCCAACGGCCGCACGGTCTATAGCGATGTTCCGCCTCCGCCGTCCATCCCGGATCGGGCCATCCTGGCCGCTCCGGGCCGCATGGCCGGCGCGTACCGCCCGCTGGAAACGGAAAACGCCAAGGCAGACGCCAAGCCCGGCCCGGCCGGTGGTCCGCGCATGCAGGCGGTCAGCGCCAAGACCCGGCCCGACAAGGCTGCGGACGCCGACGAGGCATTCCGCGAGCGCCGGGACGCCCGGATCAAGGCCGATCTGGAAGCCGCCACCAAGGAACGTGATCAACTGGCGCGCGACGAAAGGTGCCAGCAACTGCGGAATTACGCCACGGGCCTGAGCGCCGGCGTCCGGGTGTCGCGGTCGGGTGCGGACGGCGCCCCGGTGCGCCTGAACGAAGACGAGCGCTCGGCCGAACTGGCGCGTACCAACGATTCGATCAACCAGCAGTGCAGCAGCTGACAGGCTGATGCCCCCGAAGGCAGGGTGGCCGCTGTTTGGCCGCCGCCTGTCAGGCGCCCTGCCCGCCTCCGCCACGCAGCCATTTCTGGCCCTCGCGCATCCCGGATGACCGGGTTTTCTGCACGCGCTTGCGCCGCGCAGTCTTCGGATCGGCCGTCAGGATCCGGTAGACCTCCACCCGGTCGCCTTCGCGCACCACGGTATCCAGCGTCTTGAGCTTGCCGTAGATCCCCACGCGCATCGTCGTGGGATCCACTTCATGGTGCGCATCTGTCAGCCCGCTGGACTGGATCGCAGCGACGATGGTCGTGCCCGCCGGGACGGCGATTTCCTTCAGGAAAACAGCATCGGGGCATGCATAGCAGACCGAAACGTGCACGGTTGCCGGTGCCTCAGCCCTGCTTTGCATAGACCACCTCGGCCCGTTTGACAAAGGCATCGACAAAGGTATTGGCGATCACGCTGAACGCCGGACCGATGATTTTTTCGAGAATGACACTCGAAAACTCGTAGTGAAGGTGAAATTCGATCTTGCAGGCATCGGCGCGCAGCGGCGTGAACCGCCAGGACCCATTGAAGGTCTTGAAAGGACCGTCAGCGAACGTCATATCGATACGTGTCGGACGTTCCTGGGTATTGCGCGTATGAAAGTACTGCTTGATGCCGCTGAAGTGGATGTGGATCTTGGCATCGAGCAGCGTGTCGGTCTGCTCGAAGACCTCCACGCCACCACACCATGGCAGGAACTTGGGATAGTCCTCCACGCGCGTGACCAGGTCGTACATCTGTTCGGCCGAAAAGCCGAGCAGGACGGATTTATGGACGTCTGCCATGTATACGGATTGCGGGCGCCTCGGGGCTGGGCCGGGCCGGAGCGGTTTGCTAAAATCAGGATTTTAGCCGACAGCCGCGAACACGGCACGCCCTGGTGCGCTCGGCCGCAGCCATGTTGCTGCGCACCCTCACCGGCGCCGCCCTGCCAGGCCGCTCCGGCCCATATTTAGGAAATCACCTCCCGCATGACGATCGCTGACAACAAGAAGGCCTTTTTCGACTACTTCATCGAAGAGCGCTACGAGGCCGGGATCGTGCTGGAAGGCTGGGAAGTCAAGGCGATCCGCGCCAACCGCGTGCAGATCAAGGAAGGTTACGTGGTGGTGCGCAATGCCGAGATGTTCCTGATCGGCGCGCATATCAGCCCGCTGCAAAGCGCCTCCACGCACGTCACGCCCGACCCGGTGCGGACCCGCAAGCTGCTGCTCAAGGCCGACGAAATCAAGAAACTGATCGGCAAGGTCGAGCAGCGCGGCTATACGCTGGTGCCGCTGAACCTGCACTACACCCGCGGCCGCATCAAGTGCGAAATCGGCCTGGGCAAGGGCAAGAAGCAGTTCGACAAGCGCGAGACCGAAAAGAATCGCGACTGGCAGCGCGAAAAAGCGCGACTGATGAAAAGCGAAAAGGAATGAAGAAACGGAGGCCTCGGCCTCCGTTCCTGTTTCCGCTGACTCACACTGGGATCAAAGCACCTTCTCGGCCTTCTGGCCCTTCACGATCTGCAGCGCCGAGGCAATCATCGTGCTCATTTCACCCAGATTGCCCGGCACGATCAGCGTATTGCCCTGTTTGGCCAGGTTGCCGAAGGCCGCCACATATTCCTCGGCCACCTTCAGGTTGACCGCCTCTGCCCCGCCCTCGCCGCGAATGGCGTGGCCGATCTTCTCGATCGCCTGGGCATTGGCCTCGGCAACCGCCAGAATCGCGGCGGCCTCGCCCTGGGCCCGGTTGATGGCCGCCTGTTTTTCGCCCTCGGATTTCTGGATGGCCGCTTCCCGCGCGCCCGACGCCAGGTTGATCTGTTCCTGACGCTTGCCCTCGGATGCGGCGATCAGGGCGCGCTTCTCGCGCTCGGCCGTAATCTGCGCCTGCATCGCGTGCAGGATCTCCTTCGGAGGCGTCAGGTCCTTGATCTCGTAGCGCAAGACCTTCACACCCCAGTTGGCCGCCGCTTCGTCCAGCGCATTGACCACGCTGTGATTGATGAACTCGCGCTCCTCGAACGTCTTGTCCAGTTCCAGCTTGCCGATGACCGACCGCAGCGTGGTCTGCGATAGCTGCGTGATCGCCACCACGAAATTGCTCGATCCGTACGACGCCTTCATCGGGTCGGTCACCTGGAAGTACAGCACGCCGTCGACCTGCAACTGCGTGTTGTCCTTGGTGATACAAACCTGGCTCGGCACATCAAGCGGAATTTCCTTGAGAATGTGCTTGTAGGCGACGCGGTCGATAAACGGCACCACAATCGACAGCCCGGGCGTCAGCGTCGCATGGTAGCGGCCCAGACGCTCCAGCACCCAGGCGTGCTGCTGCGGCACGATCTTGATGGACTTCGCGATCAGTACGATGGCGGCGATAAGCAGAATCAGCGGAAACAGACCAAGCTGATAGGCAAGCATGTACGACTCCCGTCAAAGAGAAAACTACAAGGCGGAGAACAGCGGTACGTTGGCGCCGGGCTAGCGCGGCGACACGATGAGCGTGGCGCCACGGATCTCTACAATCCTGTAGCAACCCGGCGCGGGATCGGTGCCCGGCGCCAACTCCACCGTCCAGTCGGCGCCACGATATGGCACACGGGCGCGCCGGAACGCATCCCAGGCGGACACTTCGACTTCCTGTCCGATATCGAGGTTCACGTCGGGATTGGATGCGGCATCGCTGCGACGCAGCTTGCCGAAACGCGTACGCCGCAGCCCTGCGATGGCCGCGATGGCGACCACCGCCGCCGTGACCGTCTGCATGGGCACCTCGGCACCGAGCAGCGCCGCAATACCCCCGGCGGTCACGCCGCAGGCGACCATCAACAGATAAAACGTGCCGGTAGCCATCTCCGCGATCACCAGCACCACGGATGCGGCAAACCAAAAGTAGTACGACGTCATCCCGTTCCTTTCCAGCCAGCAAACACCAGCCCGAAAAAACAAAACCCCCGCCAAACGCCTGCGGCGTCTGCGGGGGCAGTTGGAACACCTGACCGCAGGGCCGGTGCCACACGGCGCGCCAGCCAGTCAGGCCGGGCGCCGTTCGTTCGGGTACGTCGCTATTGTGACGCGAAATGCCTTAGGAAGCCAGTTGCTGCCAGGTTTCCACCACCGAATCAGGATTCAGCGAGATCGACTTGATGCCTTCCTTGGCCAGCCATGCCGCAAAGTCCGGATGGTCCGAAGGGCCCTGGCCGCAAATACCGACGTACTTGTCCAGGCGCAACGCCGTGGAGATGGCGCGCTGCAGCATGAATCGCACGGCCGGATCGCGCTCGTCGAAGTCCTTGGCCAGCAGTTCCATGCCCGAATCGCGGTCCAGGCCCAGCGTCAGCTGCGTCAGGTCGTTCGAGCCGATCGAGAAACCGTCGAAGAACTGCAGGAATTCCTCGGCCAGGATCGCGTTCGACGGCACTTCGCACATCATGATGATGCGCAGGCCGTTTTCGCCGCGCTTCAGGCCATGCTTGGCCAGCAGTCCGATCACACGCTCGGCCTGGCCCAGCGTACGTACGAACGGCACCATGATCTCGACGTTGGTCAGGCCCATCTCGTCGCGCACGCGCTTCATGGCCTTGCATTCCATCTCGAACGCCTCGGCGAAGTCATCCGCGATGTAGCGCGAAGCGCCACGGAAACCCAGCATCGGGTTTTCTTCGTCCGGCTCGTAGCGCGAACCGCCGATCAGCTTCTTGTACTCGTTCGACTTGAAGTCGGACAGGCGCACGATCACGGGCTTCGGATAGAACGCGGCGCCGATCGTGGCAATGCCTTCGGCCAGCTTGTCCACGTAGAACGCACGCGGGCTCGCGTGGCCACGGGCCACCGATTCCACGGCCTTCTTCAGGTCGGCATCGACCTGCGGATAGTCCAGAATCGCCTTCGGGTGAACGCCAATGTTGTTGTTGATGATGAATTCCAGGCGGGCCAGGCCGACGCCGTGGTTCGGAATCTGCGCAAAATCAAATGCCAGTTGCGGATTGCCGACGTTCATCATGATCTTGGTCTCGATCTCCGGCATTTCGCCGCGCGTGACCTCGGTGACTTCGGTTTCGAGCAGACCGTCGTAGATACGGCCTTCGTCGCCCTCGGCGCACGACACCGTCACCAGCGTGCCATCTTTCAGCAGGTCGGTGGCATCGCCGCAACCGACCACTGCCGGCACACCCAGTTCACGCGCAATGATCGCGGCGTGGCACGTACGGCCGCCACGGTTCGTGACGATGGCCGCGGCACGCTTCATCACCGGCTCCCAGTTCGGGTCGGTCATGTCGGCCACCAGGACGTCGCCCGGCTGCACGCGTTCCATCTCGGACGGATCGTTGATCACGCGAACCGGACCGGTGCCGATCTTCTGGCCGATGGCACGGCCGCTGGTCAGCACTGCCGAGGTGCCCTTCAGCTTGAAGCGCTGCTCGGCCTTGCCAGCCGACTGGCTCTTCACGGTCTCCGGACGTGCCTGGAGGATATAGATCTTGCCGTCCTTGCCGTCCTTGCCCCACTCGATATCCATCGGGCGGCCATAGTGCTTCTCGATGATCATCGCGTAGCGGGCCAGCTCGTTCACATCATCATCGCTGATCGAATAGCGGTTGCGCAGTTCGGGCGGCACGTCCACGGTCTTCACGCGGCCGGCTTCGCCCGGCTTGGTGAATTCCATCTTGATCAGCTTCGAGCCGATCGAGCGGCGGATGATGGGATACTTGCCAGCCTGCAGCGTCGGCTTGAAGACGTAGAACTCGTCCGGGTTCACGGCGCCCTGCACGACCGTCTCGCCCAGGCCGTAGCTCGAGGTGATGAACACCACGTCCGGGAAACCCGACTCGGTATCGATCGTGAACATCACGCCCGAGGCTGCCAGATCCGAACGGACCATGCGTTGCACACCGGCCGACAGTGCCACCACGTCATGGGCAAAGCCCTTGTGAACGCGGTAGGAAATGGCACGGTCGTTGTACAGCGACGCGAACACGTGCTTGATCTTGTCGAGCACGTCGTCGATGCCGCTGACGTTGAGGTAGGACTCCTGCTGGCCTGCGAACGATGCGTCGGGCAGATCCTCGGCGGTGGCCGACGAACGCACGGCGAACGATGCCTCTGCGCCTTCGCGGGCCGACACACGAGCGTAGTGTTCACGGATTTCCGCTTCGAGTCGCGGCTGGAACGGCGCCATGGCCACCCAGCTGCGAATCTCGCCGCCGGCCTCGGCCAGCGCCTTCACGTCGTCGACGTCGAGCGTCTTCAGGCGCTCGGAAATGCGGGCGGTCAGGTTGTTATGTTCGAGGAAGTCGCGGAATGCCAGCGCGGTGGTGGCAAAACCGCCGGGAACGCGCACACCGGCACCTGCCAGCTGCGAGATCATCTCGCCGAGCGACGAGTTCTTGCCGCCGACGGTCTCCACGTCCTGCATGCGCAGTTCTTCGAACGGCAGCACGTAGGCGCCGTTATCTACCTGGTTGGTCATAAAAGCCTCAAAACAAAGTAAGAAATCTTTTGCACCGACCGGCATGTTGTTGGCGTTCTGTCCCCGGCGGATCGCTTGGCTGAGCAATTCCCTGTGGCATCGGACGATTCCGATGCTGCGATGCACATTGTCGACAATCCGGCTGCAAATCGTTGCACGACCGGGATTGGCGGAATTGCTTAGCCAAAAGATCGCCGCTATTCTACCGTGCCGCACCGCACTTTCGCTCAGCGGCTGCTCCAAAATTAACTGTTCAGACATGTCCTTGCCCGAAGCGCCTGACGCGTCGCAATCTGCGCCGGCCCTGACTTCCCAGCCCTCTTCCTCCCCGGCCGGCTCCCAGCCAGCGGCCGCGGCGGCTCCTGCTGATCGCCCTGCCGTGCGTACGGTTTTCATCGTGTCGGATGGCACGGGCATCACCGCCGAGACGTTCAGCCATTCGATCCTGGCCCAGTTCGAGATGCGCTTTCGCAAGGTGCGCATGCCGTTCGTCGACACGCCTGAAAAGGCACATGTAGCCGTCAGCAAGATCAACGAGGCGTTCTACAACGAGGGTGTACCGCCCATCGTCTTCACCACGCTGGTCAACGCCGAGTCCAACAAGGCGATGCGCCGGGCCAAGGCCATGATCCTGGACATGTTCCAGACATTTATCGAGCCGCTGGAGAAGGAGCTGGGACTGAAGTCCACGCACGCCATCGGCCGATTCCACCAGAATGCCGATACCGAGGCCTACAAGAACCGGATCGAGGCCATCAACTTCTCGCTGGCGCATGATGACGGGCAGTCACACAAGAACCTCGAGGAAGCCGATGTGATCCTGGTTGGCGTGTCGCGTAGCGGCAAGACGCCGACCAGCCTGTACCTGGCGATGCAATATGGGCTCAAGGCGGCCAACTATCCGCTGATCCCCGATGACTTCGAGCGTGGCCGCCTGCCCTCGGCGCTCTACGCGTTCAAGCCAAAGATTTTCGGGTTGTCGATCGATCCGCAGCGGCTGACGGAAATCCGCAACGAGCGCCGGCCGGGCAGCAAGTACGCGGCAGTCGAGAACTGCCGCTACGAGGTCAACGAGGCGGAAGCGATGATGCGCCGCGAAGGCATCAAGTGGCTGTCGTCCACGCACAAGTCGATCGAGGAAATTGCGACGACGATCCTCCAGGAAATCAAGGTCGACCGCGACAACTATTGAGCGCGATTTTTGAGAATCGTCTTCTTGGCGGGTGATGGCTGGAGGTGAAAGATGACGTCATCGACGTTTTCTTTCGCAAACCATGCCCATCACCATGAAAGCAGACCGGTTTTCCAGTCTCCCCGAACCCGCCGATCCAGACCACGCGCAACCGCAGCGCCATGCGCCCCGCCATGACTGGCGCATAGCCGCCACCATCTTCACCGCCGTTTTCGTCGCTCTCGGGGGCGTATTCGCCATCCTCGAATACTCCGCGCGCCGAACCGACAAGACGAACGAGAACATCTACTACCGATTCAATATGCTGGATGAACGGCTTGGTGTGATGAATCGTCAGTTCCAGGCCGCAGACAGTCGATTCGAGCGAATCGACCGCCGTTTCGATGGCATCGATCACCGTATCGAAAGGCTGGAGGTAAAGGTGGACCAGGGTTTCGCCAGGGTGGACGAGCGTTTTGCCAAGGTTGACGAGCGTTTTGGCAAGGTTGACGAGCGCCTTGCCAGGGTTGACGACCGTCTTGCCAGGGTTGACGATCGCTTCGACAAGCTTGAGGCGAAATTCGACAATAAGTTCGACCAGCTGAAGGGTATGCTGCAGACACTGGTCGAACAAAAGGCTTCGTCCGGTACCGCGGCATCCGGCCAGGCACGGGGCAATCGCCCGCGCTAGCAGCCTATGCGTTCAACCCGCCCGCCGCTGACGCACGGTTTCAAACAGGCAGACGGCGGTGGCTGCGGCGACGTTCAGCGATTCCAGGCCACCAGGCTGCGGAATGCCAACCTTGCGCGAGACGCGTGCCATCCACTCTGGGCTGACGCCTGCCCCCTCGTTGCCGACCACCCAGCCCACCGGCTGGCGCAGGTCGGTATCGAACACGGTGGCGTCGGCATGCGAGGACGTCGCAAGCAGGGGCACGGCGAGCCGGGACGCGAGCATTTCGAGCGTGCAGTGCTCGACGATATTGAGGTGGAAATTTGCGCCCATACCGGCTCGCAGCGTCTTGACCGACCAGGCAAATGCACATCCAGTGGTCAGGAAAGCATGGGGGATTCCCGCCGCCGCGGCACTGCGAAGGATCGACCCGACGTTGCCGGCATCCTGGACACCGTCGAGGATGATGCAGTCCGTATCGATCTGCGCGGGCAGATGGCCGGCCGGCGTGTCGATCACGAACAGCAGGTCGATACCGTTCGCCACGTTGCTGATCTGACTGAACAGTGCGTCAGCCAGCACGACGACGCGCTCCGGTTCGACCTGGTCAAGCAACGGCCGCACTTCGGCATGGTCATAATGACGCTCGCCTACGACACAAGAGGCTGGTTGACCCAATGCGGCAACGTAGGCCTGTGCGAGATGTACGCCGTCCAGCACCGATTGCCCGGCCTTGCGACGTTGGTGCGTGGAGCCCGTCAGGGCCTTCAGGTGCTTGAACAGCGCGTTATCGCGCGAAGTGACGTGCTTCAAGGAGATGTCTTAGAAAGGCGGTGTTTCCTGGGCCTGGGTCAGGGCATTGACGCGTTCCAGGGCCAGACGGACTGGCGCGAACGACCGCCGATGATGCGGTGTGGGACCGTGCCGGTCCAGCGCTGCAAAATGCTGCGGCGTGGGATAGCCAAAATGCGAGTCAAAGCCGTACTCGGGGTACTGCGCGTGCAACTCCACGAGATTGCGGTCACGCGATACCTTCGCCAGAATCGATGCGGCCGAAATGGCTCGCACCTTGGCGTCCCCCTTGACGATCGCTTCCACCGGATAGGCCACTTGCGGGCAGCGATTGCCGTCGACCTGCACCAGATCAGGAATCACGCCCGCGGCGGCGAGCCCCTGGACGGCGCGCTGCATGGCAAGCATCGACGCATGGAGGATATTGATCGAATCGATTTCCTCGACCGTGGCATAGGCGATGTGCCAGCCAAGTGCACGTTCGCAAATCCGCTCGAACAGGACTTCGCGCTTTTCCGCGGTCAGGATCTTCGAATCGGCGAGCCCCCGAATCTGTCGATCCGGGTTCAACACGACAGCCGCGGCGTACACGGGCCCGGCCAGTGGGCCGCGCCCGGCCTCGTCCACGCCACAAAGGCGTTGGACCACGGCGACCGTTTGCGTCAGCTCAAGTCCCATCTGGCCGACGTTGACAGCCTTGACGCGCGGCATCACACGGCTCCCCGGGTGTGCAGAAGATCCGCCACGACACCGGCTGCCAGCCTGGATGTGTCGCGCTTCAGCGTTTCATGCATGGTCGTGAAATGTTCGCGCAGGAAAGCAATATTCCCTTCATCGTTGAGTTGCAGCAGCGTTTCACGCGCCAGCGCCTCAGGCGTAGCATCGTCCTGCAGCAACTCGGGCACGACGAAGCGCCCCGACAGAATATTAGGCAGTCCCACGTACGGCAGATATCCCTGCCGTTTCATGATTTGCGCGGTCAGCCAGGGCACCTTGTACGAGATCACCATCGGCTTCTTGTACAGCGCGGCTTCCAGCGTGGCCGTACCGCTGGCCAGCAGGATGACGTCGGCAGACTCCATTGCCAAATGTGACTGTCCATCCACAATCGTGAGATCGATTTCCGGATGCTGCGCGTGCAGGCCCTCGACAATCGCATGCAACGCCGGCGAGGCGGCCGGCAACACAAATGCCAGATTGCCGTCCATGCGATGCATGCGCGACATGGCCTCGAAAAATGTGGCGCCGAGATTACGCACCTCAGACTGTCGGCTGCCGGGCAGCACTGCCACGATACGCTTGCCTTCCGGCAGCCCGAGTTTCGCGCGAGCCCCTGCCACATCGGGCACCATCGGAATCACATCGGCAAGCGGGTGGCCTACATATGTGGCCGGGATACCCGCCTTGGCGTAAATCTCCGGCTCGAACGGGAACAGGCAAAGGATGTGATCGACCGCCCGGGCAATCGTGCGAATGCGACCGCCCCGCCAGGCCCAGATCGACGGACTGACAAAATGCACGACGGGAATACCAGCGCGCCGCAGAGGAATTTCGAGACCGAAATTGAAATCGGGCGCATCGACGCCAATGAAGCACAGCGGCGGTTGGGCAAGCAACTTGTCGCGGATGGCGCGCCGCGTGGCCAGGATCTCGCGCAAAGACCCCAGAACTTCCACATAGCCGTTGACGGAAAGGGTTTCCATCGGCCAATGCGAGACGAACCCTTGCGCCATCATGCGGCGGCCGCCGATACCGGCGTAGTCAACCGACTCGCCAAGCCGTGCGTGCAATCCCTCCAGCAACAGCGAAGCCAGCAGATCGCCCGATGCCTCTCCGGCGACCATGGCAATCGTGCCACGCTTGTTTATATGAGCCTCCGCGTCAGCGGGAAGCACGGCCTGCAGGGTTGCCTCGACCATGTCCGGCTGACGTCTAGCGCACGATGCCGCGTTGCGTCGCGGCGAGGAATTCGACGAAGGCCTTCAGCGGCGCCGCCGTGGTGGCGTCCGACTGGCCGAGCATGGCCGAAATCTCGTTGCGAGCATCGTCAAAGCTCAGGTCGGACTTGTACAGCAGCTTGTAAGCCTGACGCAGCGTCGCGATCTGGGCCGCATCGAAGCCGCGGCGACGCAGACCCTCGACATTGATACCGTGCGGCGTGGCCTTGTTACCGCTCTTGTCGCTGGCAGCGATCACGAACGGCGGTACATCCTGGACCAGCGCCGAAGCACCGCCCAGCATGGCATGCGCGCCAATGCGCACGAACTGATGCACGCCGCTCATGCCACCAAGAATCGCCCAGTCGCCCACTTCCACGTGGCCTGCAATCTGCGCATTGCTCGAAAACACCGTGTGGTTCCCCACGCTGCAATCGTGCGCGATATGCACGTACGCCATGATCCAGTTATCGCTGCCGATGCTGGTCACGCCGCGATCCTGCACGGTACCCGTGTGAATCGTGGTGAATTCGCGAATCGTGTTGCGGTCGCCGATCTCGAGCCGGGTCGGCTCGTTGGCGTACTTCATGTCCTGCGGCACTCCGCCCACCGAGGCATAAGGCCCGATGCGGTTCCCTTCGCCGATCGTGGTATGTCCCTCGACCGTGGTATGCGAGCCGATCCGTGTGCCACTGCCAATGCGCACGTTCGGACCGACGATCGAGAACGGGCCGACTTCCACATCGGCGCCAAGTTCAGCCTTCGGGTCGACCAGTGCGGTGGGATGGATTTGCGTCATACGTACTGTCCTGTGCTTTCAGTTCTGCTCGGTATCAGGAAAATCAGGCCTCGGCCTGCTTGACCGTGCACATCAGCTCGGCTTCGCAGGCAACCTCGCCGTCAACGGTGGCGCTGGCCTTGAATTTCCAGATACCGCGGATGTAGCGTTCCACGGTCACGTTCAGATGCAGCTGGTCGCCGGGATACACCACGCGCTTGAAGCGGGCGCCGTCGATGCCGACGAAGTAGTACAGCGCGCCTTCCTTGCGCTCCATATCGGCGCCAAAGGTCAGCAGGCCGGCCGATTGCGCCAGCGCTTCAAGAATCATGACACCCGGCATCACCGGTTGTTCCGGGAAGTGGCCCATGAAGTACGGCTCGTTGATCGTCACGTTCTTCAGGGTCTTGATCCGCTTTTGCGGTTCGAACTCGAGTACGCGGTCGACCAGCAGGATCGGGTACCGATGCGGCAGCAGCTTCAGGATCTTGCGGATGTCGATGTCGGAGGCTGTCATGATGATTTCTCTTCGTCTTGTTTGCTATTGACCCCGGCGGACGCGCCGCGCAGCCGGCGTTCCAGTTGCACCACTCGCTCGCGCAGCTTCGACAGGCCGCGCACGATGGCCGCGTTGCGTTCCCACTCGCCATGCGACGTGAACGGGAACACGCTGGTGAAATGCCCACCGGGTTTTGTAATCGATTTGGTAATCGAGGTACCGCCGGACACTGTGGTCCGGTCGGCGATATTCAAATGGCCGGAAAAATTGGCCGCGCCGCCAATCACGCAGAACCTTCCGATCTTCGTACTGCCCGAAACCGCGGCCGTGCCGGCAATCACGGTATGCGCGCCAACATGGACGTTATGCGCGATCTGCACCTGGTTATCGATCTTGCAGCCTTCCTCGATCACCGTGTCGGCCATCGCCCCACGGTCCACGCAGGTATTGGCGCCAATCTCCACATCGTTTCCCAGCACCGCCCGTCCCACCTGGGGAATCTTGACGTACTCGACCCCGGCCGGGCCGATATCGGGTGCAAATCCAAAGCCATCGGCACCGATCACGGCACCGCTGTGCAGGATGTTGCGCGCGCCCACCACGCAACGATGATAGACAGAAACATTGGCGTAGATGAGGGTATCTTCGCCGATCTGCGCGCCTGCGCCGATAAAGGCATTTGCGAGGACACGAACCCGCTCGCCCAAATGCGCTCCGGCTTCAATCACCACGTTCGGACCGATAAAGCACGACGCCGGGACGACGGCATCGGCTGCCACCGTGGCTCGCGGGTCAATGCCAACGCGCGGATCGGCATTGGCGACGCGATCGAAACGCTGTGCCACGCGCGCAAAGCAGACGTACGGATTGCGCGCCACCAGCCAGTTGCGGCCGTCAGCCTGCCCGTCAGCACGAATGCGCTCCAGGTCTGCCGGCGACACGATCACGGCACCAGCCTTGGAGGCCAACGCCTGCGTCAGGTAGAGCGGATTGGAAAGAAACGACAGATCGCCGGGACCGGCCTGGTCAAGCGGCGCCAGACCGCTCACGGCCAGGTCGGGATCACCCACAACCTGCGCGCCGTTCTCGGTGGCGAGCTGACCCAGTGTGGGTGTCTGCATGGCGGTACTTCCTTGATAAAAAGCGAAAAGCGGCGCGCGAGCGCCCGCCGCTTACTTGCCCGAGCCGGCGTTCAGCGCCTTCATCACGTCGTCCGTGATGTCGATGCGCGGATTGACGTAGACCGCTTCCTGCACGATCAGGTCGTACTTGCGCTGCTCGGCCAGTTGACGGATCACGCGGTTGGCGCGCTCCAGGACCTGGGCCAGTTCTTCGTTACGACGTTGATTCAGGTCCTCGCGGAACTCGCGCTGCTTGCGCTGGAATTCACGATCGAGGTCGGCCACCTCGCGCTGGCGGCGCTGGCGGTCGGCGTCGGCCAGCACGGCCGTGTCCTTGTCGAGCTTGTCAGCCATGGCCTTGATCTTCTGGGCCATGTCCTGCAGTTCGCGGTCGCGCTTGGAGAATTCCTGCTCGAGCTTGACCTGCGCGGCCTTCGCCGGCTGCGAGTCACGCAGGATACGCTCCGAATTCACCGCGGCAATGCGCGCCTCCTGAGCCATCGCCGGGGCCGCCGCGCAAAGGGCCGCAGCGGCCAGCGCGGCCGCGCTCAGGGATTTGATCAGTGGAGTGTGGAGTTTCATCAAACAAATCCTTTTGGGGATCAGAACGCGGTACCAATCTGGAACTGGAACCGCTGAACCTTGTCGTTCTCGTCCTTCTTCAGCGGGAAGCCCATGCTGACCTTCAGCGGGCCGATCGGCGACAGCCACGACATACCGAAACCGGTCGAATACTTCAGGTCGCTGATGGTGATCGGCGCGCCTTCCTGGTAGACGTTACCGAAGTCGAAGAACGTGAACAGACGCAGCGTACGGTCAACACCCGAGCCCGGCAGCGGGAATACGAATTCCACGTTACCGATCATCTTCGAGGCACCGCCCACCGGGTTGCCGTTCTGGTCCTTCGGACCCAGCGTGCTGGTCTGGTAGCCGCGGACCGAACCGATACCACCGGCATAGAAGTACTTGAACACCGGGAACGGCGTATTGCCGTAGCCGTGGCCGTAGGCCACCTCACCGTTGAATGCCAGCGTGAAGGCCTTCGAGATCGGATAGAAGTACTGCTGCTGGAAGCTGGCGCGATAGTACTGCGTGTCGCCGCCCGGCACGCCGATTTCCAGGTTGGCCTGGGTGTACGGACCCTTGGTCGGGATCAGCGCACTGTCCCGGCGGTCGCGAGCCCAGCCAACCGTGAACGGGAAGTTGTTGATCGGATCGCCACTGGCCTTGCCAATCTTCTGCAGCCAGGCCGTGTACTGGCTCGGCGTGTTGACCGAGGTATAGACCTGGGTACGCTCGTAGCCGATACCGAAGAACACTGTGTCGTTCTCAGAGAACGGCACGCCGAACTTGAAGCCGCCACCGGCCGACACGATCTTGTAGTCCTGGTCGCCCGTGTAGTACAGCGGGCGGGACGTACGGTAATAGATATCGGTCGAGCGGCTGATGCCGTCCACCGTGAAGTACGGATCGTACTGCGTCAGCGCGATCGTACGGAACGACTTGGCCGTGTTCACATCGAGGCCCAGACTGGTACCGGAACCGAACACGTTGTCCTGACGCAGGCCGGCCTGCAGCACGAGTTTGTCGGTCGACGAGAAACCGAGACCGAGGCTGATCTGACCAGTCGGCTTTTCCGTCACATTTACGTTCACATCCACCTGGTCAGGCGCGCCGGGCACGTCCTCGGTCGTGATGTTCGTATCCGTGAAGTAGCCGGTACGGTTGATACGCGCCTGCGACTGCTGGAGCTTCTCGCTGTCGAACCACGAGCTTTCCATCTGGCGCATTTCGCGGCGTACCACTTCGTCGCGCGTCTTGCTGTTGCCCACGACGTTCACGCGGCGCACGTAGACGCGACGGCCCGGATCGACCATCAGGGTCAGCGCCACTTCGCGCTTTTCCTTGTCGATCTGCGGTTGCGGGTTGATCGTCGTGAATGCGTAGCCGTACGTACCGAGCAGATCGGTGATGGCCTTCGTGCTGGCCGTCAGCTTTTCGGACGAGAAAATATCGCCCTTCTTCAGCTGCAGCAGCTTCTGCATTTCTTCCTGCTTGCCCAGCAGTTCGCCGGCCAGGTGGATATCCGACACCTTGAACTGCTCGCCTTCGGCGATGTTCAGCGTCAGGTAGATATCCTTCTTGTCAGGCGTGATCGATACCTGGGTCGACTCGATCTGGAATTCCAGATAGCCGCGATTCAGGTAGAACGAGCGCAGCGCTTCCAGGTCGGCCGTGAGCTTCTGCTTGGAATACAGATCGTTCTTGGTGTACCACGACAGCCAGTTCGGCGTGGACAGCTGCATTTCATCGCGCAGCGTGCCTTCCTTGAAAGCCTTGTTGCCGACGATATTGATCTGGCGGATTTTCGCGACCGGGCCTTCTTCCACGTTGAACACCACGGACACGCGGTTGCGGTCCACCGGCGTCACGGTGGTTTGAACTTCGGCAGCGTAGTAGCCACGGGCCACGTACTGGCGCTTCAGTTCCTGCTCGGCCTTGTCGATCAGCGCCTTGTCGTAATAGCGCGCTTCGGCCACGCCCACTGCCCGCAGCGAGCGGCGCAGCGTGTCCTTGTCGAATTCCTTGATGCCGACAAATTCAAGCTGGGAAATCGCCGGGCGTTCCTCGACCTGTACAACCAGCACGCCGTCTTCGGCGCGGATCTGCACGTCCTTGAAAAACCCGGTATTGTAGAGCGCACGGATGGCGTCGGCGCCCTTGTCATCGGTGAAGGTTTCGCCGACGCGCACGGGCAGGTAGCCAAAGACGGTACCTGGTTCCACGCGCTGCAGGCCTTCAACGCGAATATCCTTGACCACAAACGGATCTGCGGCCCAGCCCGCCGGGCTCCATGCCGCAATAATGGCACTCGTCAGCAAGCCCAGCGAGATGCGCTTATTTCTGATCAAAGTCGATCCCCTCTTCCTCATCGATTTCATGCAGGGTGTTGGCTCCAGCACCGATTGCAGCTACGCCTGACAATACCGGCACGACTGATCCTTCCCGACGGGGAATATCCCCGCGAGATACGACCGCCCCCGTCCGACTGGCGTTTCCGGCTGCGCGAAACTAGCCGCGCGCAAGAAACAGTCGGCTGACGTCATTGAACAAAGCGAGTGAGGTCAGGAGCAAGATGCATGCGATGCCGACCTTCTGCAGCATCGCTTGCCAGTGGTCTGGTACAGGCCTGCCAGTCAAAAATTCCACGCAATAATACAGCAAATGCCCCCCATCCAGCACCGGAATAGGTAACAAATTCAGTACACCGAGGCTGACACTGACCAGCGCAAGGAAGCTCACGAACGGCTGCCAGCCCATGTTGGCAGCCCGTCCGGCATAGTCGGCCACCGTCAGCGGGCCGCTCAGGTTCTGCAGCGACGCCTGGCCCACGAGCATCTTCCCGAGCAGCTTCAGGGACAGCGTGCTGGTGCTCCAGACCTGGTCCGCGGCGCGGGCCAGCGCCTGAGTAAACGGATAGCGGACGGTTTCGGTCTGCACGGCCTGGTTCAGCGCGGCGCCCAGCTTGCCCACCATCGGCGCCGGCGCGCCTTCTGCGCCAGCCTTGCCGCCCGGGGCGGCGTCGAGCTTGACGGCCACGTCCAGGCGCTGACCTGCGCGCTCGATCCCCAGCGTGACGCCCTGGCCCGGTCGCGCCCGGACCCCACGAATCAGTTCGCCGGCCTGGGTCAGCGGCTGGCCCTCCCAGGCCACCACCTTGTCGCCAGCGCGCAGACCTGCCCGTTGCGCCGCGGAATCGGCAACGATCTCGGTAATGGTGACCGGACCGCCCTTCAGCGCCAGACCCAGCGTCGCCAGCGGGTCCTGATCAGGATTGCCGCCCGTATCGGGGAGCCGCCCCAGCGGGATATCGCGCTCGGCGCCATCCGCACCACGAACGTGCATGACCGCGCTCGTATCGCCAAAACCCTGCGCGAACACGGCCATGCGCAGGTCGTTCCAGGATCGTACAGGTTCGCTCTGACCGTTCGCGGTCAGCGACAGCACGCGGTCGCCGTCCCGCACCCCGGCCTGCGCCGCCGCCGTATTGGCTGCCGGCGCGGCCAGCACGGGCACGGGCTCGCGCATGCCGCCGGCGAACAGCACCAGATAAAGGGCGATAGCCAGCGCGAAATTGGCCAGCGGGCCGGCAGCAACGATGACAAAGCGCTTGCCCACGGGCTGGCGGTTGAACGCGCGCGGAAGATCGGCCGGGTCAATAGGCAGGTCGGCCTCCGGGTCGCGCTCCCGCTCGTCCAGCATCTTGACGTAGCCACCCAGCGGGATGGCCGCCAGCGTCCACTCGGTGCGGTCGCGCCCCTTGCTGACCCAGCGGGCCAGCGGGCGGCCAAAGCCGATCGAAAATCGCAGGACCTTGACCCCGCACGCACGCGCGGCCAGGTAATGCCCCATCTCGTGAACAAAGATCAGGATACAGAGGGCGACAACGAACGCGATAACGGTTTGCATGGCAAATCACCTCTTTCCAGATCCGGGCCTCGCCGCGATCGTAATGCCGATCAGCGGCCGGCCAGTTGTTTCAGCAGTGCCTGGGCGGCCTCACGAGCCGCGGCATCGGCAGCCAGCACGCCTTCGAGCGATCCGGCTTCCCCTTCGGCCGGCTGCTCCAGCACACTGGCCACGACGCGGGCGATATCCGTGAACCGGATATTTCCGGCCAGGAACGCCTCCACCGCCATCTCGTTTGCAGCATTGAGCACGGCCGGCGCCACACCACCGGCGCGCAGCGCATCGAAGGCCAGCCCCAGGCACGGGAAGCGCCCAAGATCCGGCGTCTCGAAATGGAGGCCGCCCGCCACGGTCAGGTCCAGCGGCGTCACTCCCGAATCGATCCGCTCCGGGTATGCCATGCCGTAGGCGATCGGCGTACGCATGTCGGGGTTGCCCAACTGCGCCAGCACCGATCCGTCGGCATAGGCCACCATCGAATGCACGATGCTTTGCGGGTGAATCAGTACCTCGATCTTGTCGGCCGGGGCGCCAAACAGCCAGTGCGCCTCGATGACCTCAAGCCCCTTGTTCATCATCGTGGCCGAATCCACCGAGATCTTGCGGCCCATCACCCACTTCGGGTGCGCGCAGGCCTGATCCGGCGTGATGTCATGCAGCGTCGACGGGTCGCGGGTCCGGAATGGGCCGCCCGACGCCGTCAGCAGCACCTTCGACACCCCCGCGCCATAACGCGGGTCGCTGGTCGGCAGGCACTGGAAAATCGCGTTGTGTTCGCTGTCGATCGGCAGCAGCGTGGCGCCGTGATGATGCACCGCATCCATGAAGATGCTGCCCGACATCACCAGTGATTCCTTGTTGGCGAGCAGCACGCGCTTGCCCGCACGCGCCGCTGCCAGCGACGAACGCAGGCCGGCCGCGCCAACGATGGCGGCCATCACGGCATCGGTTTGCGCATCCGCGGCGATCGATTCCAGCGCCTCCGGGCCGTAGCCGACTTCGGTAGCCACACCTGCCGCACGCAGCTTGCCCTCAAGCTCGCTCGCGGCCTCGGCCGACCCCACCACCGCCCGCGCGGGGCGGAACTCGGCGCAGGCCGCTGCCAGCTTGTCCACCTGGCGATGGGCGCTGAGCGCATGCACCGTGTAGCGGTCGGGATGACGGCGCACCACGTCCAACGTGCTTTCGCCGATGGAACCCGTGGCGCCCAGAATCGTAATGCGTTGCATATAACCAGACGAATTCAGTTGTGATCAGACCCAGGACAGCAGCAGCGCCGCCAGCGGGAATACCGGGATCAGCGCGTCGATGCGGTCCAGAACGCCGCCGTGGCCGGGCAGCAGCCGGCTGCTGTCCTTGATGCCGACCTGTCGCTTGAGCAGCGACTCGAACAGATCGCCGACCACGCTGGCTGCCACCAGCAGCGTCGTCAGCACGGCCAGCACGCCCAGGCCGACCTTGTCGGCAACCAGCGAGTACCAGGTGGGTGCGAAGGCGTGGCTTGCCGCCAGGCCCAGTGCCACGATCATCGCCAGCAGCCAGCCGCCAATCGCACCCTCCCAGGACTTGCCCGGGCTGATGGCCGGTGCGAGCTTGCGCTTGCCGATCGCCTTGCCAACAAAATAGGCGCCAATATCGGCGGCCCAGACCAGCACGGCGGCGGTCAGCAGCACGCCAACCCCTGCGACACGCAGCGCCATGACCGCATGACCAAAGGCCGGCAGCATGATCAGCCCGAGCACGGCACCCAGCACGGTAAATCCGGGGGTCGCCTTGCGTACGCCGCGCGCCAGCAGCACCAGTGCCACGCCCCAGGCAACGAGCGACGCCTCAAGCAGCCAGTCGATGGCAAATCCGGATGGTGCCAGGTGCCAGGCAAGCAGCGCCACCAGGCATGCCACGGCATAGACGTAGGGCCACGGACGTGGCAGGCCGATCAGGCGGCCGAATTCCCAACCGCCCAGCAGCACGATGACCGCCACCAGGCCCGCCAGCGCCGTGGGCGGCGCCAGGAACAGGATCGGCAGGATCAACAGCAACAGGCATACGGCGGTGATAACGCGGGTCAGAAGCATGCGGCTGCGGTTCCCGTTGGTATGAAGGTACGGCCGGCCTCAGGCCGTTCCCGACAGGCCCGGCGCCACGACCTGGGCGCTGGTCCGGCCAAAACGGCGCTCTCGCTGGCGGTACGACGCAAACGCCTTGTCGAGTTCCGCGGCGTCAAAGTCGGGCCAGAAGGTATCGGTGAAATACAGCTCGGTATAGGCGAGCTGCCAAAGCAGGAAATTGCTGATGCGCTGTTCGCCGCCAGTCCGGATGAAGAGGTCCGGCTCCGGCGCGTAGGCCATGGCCAGGTGCGGGGCCAGCAACGACTCGTCGATCGAGTCCCCCTCGAGCATGGGCGAGCGGGCCAGCATCTTGCGCATGGCCTGCAGCAGGTCCCACCGGCCGCCGTAGTTGGCGGCGATGGTCACGGTCAGGCCCGTGTTGCCGGCCGTACGCGCCTCGGCGTCCTTGATCATCTGCTGGATACGCGGACTGAAGCGCGCCAGATCGCCCACCACGCGCAGGCGGATGTTGTTGGCATGCATCCGCACCACCTCGCGACGCAGGGCGGTCATGAACAGGCGCATCAGGAACGACACTTCGTCCGCAGGACGGCGCCAGTTCTCGGAACTGAATGCGAACAGGGTCAGGTACTGCACGCCGCGTGCGGCGCAGGCCTGCACGATTTCGCGCACGGTATCCAGACCCCGCGTGTGGCCGGCCACGCGCGGCAGGTGACGCTTTGTCGCCCAGCGGCCGTTCCCATCCATGATGATGGCAACGTGTCGTGGCACATAGGTGGTATCGGGAACGCCGAGCGTCGAACTGATATGCTGCATGGATTCGCGGACGGGCTGGGACAACCCCGGCGGACGGGCCGCCGGGACGGCCTTACACCGTCAAGATCTCCTTCTCTTTCTCGGCGACGAGCTTGTCGATCTCGCCAACATACTTGTCCGTCAGCTTCTGGACATCGTCCGTGCCACGGCGCTCGTCGTCTTCCGAGATGGTCTTGTCCTTGACCAGCTTCTTGAACTGCTCGTTGGCGTCGCGGCGCAGATTGCGCACGGCCACCTTGGCGCCCTCGGCCTCGCTCTTCACCACCTTGATCAGCTCCTTGCGGCGCTCTTCGGTCAGCGGAGGCATCGGCACGCGGATCACGTCGCCCATCGTGGCGGGGTTCAGGCCCAGGTCGGCGTCGCGGATTGCCTTTTCCACGGCCTGCACCATCTTCTTTTCCCACGGTTGCACGGTAATCGTGCGGGCATCGCCCAGGCCAACGTTGGCCACCTGGCTGATCGGCACCGGCGAACCGTAGTAATCCACCTGAACGTGGTCGAGCAGGCCAGTGTGCGCACGGCCGGTACGAATTTTCGCCAGATCGGCCCTGAAGGCTTCGATCGACTTCTGCATCTTCTGCTCGGCGCTCTTCTTAGTGTCGGCGACGGTCATGATTACCTCCGGAAAACAGCCAGACAGGATCCCGCCGGGCGGGATCGAAAATGAAACATTCTACTCTCAGGCCAGACCGAATCAGCATTTTGATGCGGTCCGGACTGCTTAAACGTGCACTAGCGTACCTTCGTCCTCACCCAGGATCACGCGCTTCAGGGCGCCCGGCTTGACGATCGAGAACACCTTGATCGGCAGCTTCTGGTCGCGGCACAGCGCGAACGCGGTAGCGTCCATGACCTGCAGGTTGCGGGAAATGGCTTCGTCGAACGTAATCGTCGTATAGCGCGTGGCGCTCGGATCCTTCTTGGGGTCGGCCGTGTAGACGCCGTCCACCTTGGTGGCCTTCAGCACGATTTCCGCGCCAATTTCCGAGCCGCGCAGCGCGGCGGCCGTATCGGTGGTGAAGAACGGATTGCCGGTGCCGGCGGCAAAGATCACGACCTTGCCTTCCTCGAGCTGGCGGATGGCGCGGGGGCGGATGTAGGGCTCCACCACCTGGTCCATGCGCAGCGCCGATTGCACGCGGCCTTCGATATTGGCGTGGCGCATGGCGTCCTGCAGGGCCAGCGCGTTCATCATCGTGGCCAGCATGCCCATGTAGTCGGCCGTGGCACGGTCCATGCCGGCCGCACCGCCGGCGACGCCGCGGAAAATGTTGCCGCCGCCGATGACAACCGCAACCTGGACGCCCAGCTTCACGATTTCGGCAATGTCATTGACCATGCCTTCGATGGTCGCCCGGTTGATGCCGAAGGCATCGTCGCCCATAAGGGCTTCACCGGACAGTTTCAGAAGGACGCGCTTGTAGGCTGGCATGTTCACCCTCGGGCAGGTTCTAGTCGCTCGTTTGAACGGATGGATGGGCGCGGGCGGCACAACGCAACTGCGCACCGGCCGCGCATGAATTTGGACTGCTTGACAGCTGGAAAGCCGGTTTTCGCCGTCATCTGCCGGCATCACCCCGCTAAAGGCGCGCTTATTGCAGGTGACTGCGAAAACTGACTGGCACGGCGCGCATGGCAACCGTACTTGTGCAGAGGGGCACCTTGCGGCGCCCCTCGGCATTATACGGTGGCAGACCGGGCATCCCGCCAGGGAAACCCGTCCGGCCACCCGGACATCAGCCCTTCTGGGCGGCGGCCACCTGGGCAGCCACTTCAGCAGCGAAGTCGTCCTGCTTCTTCTCGATGCCTTCGCCCACCACGTACAGGGTGAAACCCTTCACGTTGGTGTTGACGGCCTTCAGCATCTGCTCGACGGTCTGCTTGTCGTTCTTCACGAACGGCTGGTTCAGCAGCGACACTTCCTTCAGGTACTTCTGGACCGAACCTTCCACCATCTTGGCGGCGATTTCAGCCGGCTTGCCCGATTCGGCAGCCTTCTGCTCGGCGATGCTGCGCTCCTTGGCGATCAGCTCGGCGGGCACTTGCTCCGACGACAGCGACACCGGCTTCATGGCGGCCACGTGCATGGCAACGTCCTTGGCGGCGGTTTCGTCACCGTCGAACTCGACCATCACGCCGATACGCGTGCCGTGCAGGTACGAAGCCAGCTTGCCACCATTGGCGTAGCGCACGAAACGGCGGATCGTCATGTTCTCGCCGATCTTGCCGATCAGGGCCGAGCGCACGGCGTCAACCGTCGAGCCGTCCATTTCCAGGGCCGACAGGGCTGCCACGTCGGCCGGAGCCTGCTTGGCGATCAGTTCGGCAACCTTGGCGGCAAAGCCCAGGAAGTCGTCGTTCTTCGACACGAAGTCGGTTTCGCAGTTCAGTTCGACCAGCGAGCCCGTGGTGCCGTCGATGTACGTGGCCACGATGCCTTCGGCGGTCACGCGCGACGCGGCCTTGCTGGCCTTGTTGCCCAGCTTGACGCGCAGCAGTTCTTCAGCCTTGTCCAGGTCGCCGTCGGCTTCCGTCAGGGCCTTCTTGCATTCCATCATCGGCGCGTCGGTCTTCGCGCGCAGTTCTGCAACCATGCTTGCGGTAATTGCCGCCATTTGTCACTCCTTGATTGGTTGGCCTCATCCGCGGCGAATCATATCCACGGCGGATGACAACTGAATCTGTTTGCAAAAAGGGGGCGCCAGAAGTGCCCCCTTTCTTGGTTGCCGCAAGGCGGGCGCCGGTGGCCGGTGTATCCCGGCCTCAGGCGCCAGCGGGCAATCAGCCTTCCTGGACTTCGACGAATTCGTCGTCGCCACGCACGGCTTCCACCACTTCCTGCACCGCGTTCGCGCGGCCTTCCAGGATGGCGTCGGCCACGCCGCGCACGTACAGGGCAACAGCCTTGCTCGAGTCGTCGTTACCCGGGATCACGTAGTCGATGCCTTCCGGCGAGTGGTTCGTGTCGACCACGCCGATCACGGGGATGCCCAGCTTGTTGGCTTCGGTCACGGCGATCTTGTGGTAGCCGACGTCCACCACGAAGATGGCGTCAGGAACGCCGCCCATGTCCTTGATGCCGCCGATGGACTTTTCCAGCTTTTCCATCTCGCGCTCGAACATCAGCGCTTCCTTCTTGCTCATGGTTTCCAGCGCGCCGGCTTCCTTGGCGGCTTCCATGTCCTTCAGGCGCTTGATCGAGATCTTGACGGTCTTGAAGTTCGTCAGCATGCCGCCGAGCCAGCGGGCGTCGACGTAGGGCATGCCAGCGCGGCCGGCTTCCTCAGCCAGGATCTCGCGCGATTGACGCTTGGTACCCACGAAAAGCACGGTGCCGCGGTTTGCTGCCAGCTGACGCACGTACTTCAGCGCGTCCTGGAACATCGGCAGGGTCTTTTCGAGGTTGATGATGTGGATCTTGTTGCGATGACCGAAGATGAAGGGGGCCATCTTCGGGTTCCAGAAGCGGGTCTGGTGGCCAAAGTGGCAACCGGCTTCCAGCATTTCGCGCATGGTCACGGACATGTGAATTACTCCAAGAGGGTTGGGTCTGAAGTCCGCCCCGACATTCCTGAAAAGGAACACCCCGGATAGGCGGACCAGCGATTTACAAAAAGCAGCGATAATCTCCGACCCGCAGCGCCCCGTTTCCAGGCCGTCAGCAAGTCAGCCCGCGATTGTAGCAACAAAGCACCCCTTCCCTCAAGCCCCCCTCGCAAGGCACGGAAACGCCCCGGGCCGCGCGCCACGCCGGTCTCCTCCTGTATTTCCCTGCTTTCTCGTCACGAAGGTGAGATAATCCCGCTTTGCGAACAGTAAAGGCGCGGTCTGTGACTGGGCCATCACATTTCAGGCGAAGCAGCATGAGCATCCATATCAATACCGCCGAAGACATCGCCCAAATGCGCGTGGCTTGCCGCCTTGCCTCCGAAGTCCTCGACTACATCACTCCCTTCGTCAAGGTTGGCGTCACCACGGGCGAACTCGACCGCCTTTGCCACGCCTACATGCGTGATGTGCAAGGCACCGTGCCGGCCCCGCTGAACTACGCGCCCCCGGGCTATCCGCCCTTCCCCGGCGCGATCTGCACGTCGGTCAACGACGTGATCTGCCACGGCATCCCTGGCGACCGGGTGCTCAAGGGCGGCGACGTGGTCAACCTGGACATCACCGTCATCACCAAGGAAGGCTACTACGGCGATACCAGCCGCATGTTCGTGGTGGGCGAGGCCTCGATCCTGGCCAAGCGCCTGGCGCAGATTACTTACGAATGCATGTGGAAGGGCATCCAGCAAGTGCGCAATGGTGCACGCCTGGGTGATATCGGCCACGCCATCCAGACGCACGCCGAAGGCGCCGGCTACACCGTGGTGCGCGAATACTGCGGCCACGGCATCGGCAAGGTGTTCCACTCGGACCCGCAGGTGCTGCACTACGGCCGCCCCAACACCGGCATGGAAATCAAGTCGGGCATGATCTTCACGGTCGAGCCGATGATCAACGCCGGCAAGCGCGATATCCGCACGATGCCTGACCACTGGACGGTCAAGACGCGTGATCGCAGCCTGTCGGCCCAGTGGGAGCACACGGTGCTGGTGACGGATACCGGCTACGAAGTGCTGACGCTGTCGGCCGGTTCGCCCGTACCGCCCGCGTTCATCACCGATACCGTGGCGGCCTGATCCCGCACCGAACGCCAGGGCGCCCACCAAGGCGCCCTTTCTTCTTCCAGCCGTGCCCACGCCCACCCTCGAACCGCCGCCCATGGACACCACGCCGGAACTGTTGCTCTGCCAGCGCATCCGCGACAGGCTCAAGGCCGACAAGCAGGCGCTGTTTGCCGAATTCGACGCCAACAACCAGGTTACGCCGCTGGTAACGAAGCTGCGCCGCGCCGTCGACGCCGCGCTGATCGAGGCCTGGACCGGCCTGGAGCTGCCCGCGTCCGCCGCGCTGGTCGCCGTTGGCGGGTATGGCCGCGGCGAGCTGTTCCCGTATTCCGATGTCGATGTGCTGTTGCTGCTGCCCGGCGAGCCCGATAGCGACACGGCAGCCAGGCTCGAACGCTTTATCGGCTTGTGCTGGGACCTCGGGCTGGAGATCGGCTCGTCGGTGCGCACCGTGGACGACTGTATCCGCGAATCGGCCGCCGACATCACCATCCGCACGTCGCTGCTCGAAGCGCGCCTGCTGACGGGCAGCAGGACGCTGCTGCAGTCCCTGCAGACGCGCTACCAGGCCGACATGGATGCGGCCGACTTCTTCCAGGCCAAGCTGCTGGAACTGCGCCAGCGTCATGCCAAGTACCAGGACACACCCTACGCGCTGGAGCCGAACTGCAAGGAAAGCCCCGGCGGCCTGCGCGACCTGCAGGTGATCCTGTGGATGACCAAGGCCGCGGGCCTGGGCGACAGCTGGAAGCAACTGTTCGAACGCGGACTGCTGACCGAGCGCGAGTCGCAGGAACTGGCCCGCAACGAGCGCCTGCTGCGCACCATCCGTGCCCGCCTGCACCTGCTGGCCGGCCGCCGCCAGGACGTGCTGGTGTTCGATCTGCAGACCGCGCTGGCCGAGTCGTTCGGCTATCGCCAGACGACCAACAAGCGCGCCAGCGAGCAACTGATGCGCCGGTACTACTGGGCGGCCAAGGCCGTGACGCAGCTGAACAGCGTGCTGCTGCTGAATATCGAGGCGATGCTGTTCCCGAGCGAGTCCAAGGTCACGCGCGTGATCAACGATCGCTTCGTGGAGCGCCAGGGCATGCTGGAGATCACCAGCGACGACCTGTACGAGCAGAACCCGCACGCGATCCTCGAAACATTCCTGCTGTACGAGCGCACCCCGGGCGTGAAGGGGCTGTCGCCGCGCACGCTGCGCGGGCTGTACAACGCGCGCACGGTGATGGATGCCAGTTGGCGCAACGACCCGGTCAACCGCAAGCTGTTCCTGGCCATCGTGCAGGAGCCGCAGGGCATCACGCACGCGCTGCGGCTGATGAACCAGACCAGCGTGCTGGGCCGCTACCTGATCAACTTCCGCCGCATCGTGGGCCAGATGCAGCACGACCTGTTCCACGTGTACACCGTGGACCAGCACATCCTGATGGTGGTGCGCAACATGCGCCGCTTTGCCATCGTCGAGCATACGCACGAATTCCCGTTCTGCAGCCAGCTGATGGCCGGCTTCGACCGGCCGTGGGTGCTGTGGGTGGCGGCGCTGTTCCACGACATCGCCAAGGGCCGCGGCGGCGACCATTCGAAGCTGGGCACCGTCGACGCGCGTCGCTTCTGCAAGCAGCATGGCATTTCGCGTGAAGACGCGGACCTGATCGCGTGGCTGGTGGAAAACCACCTGACGATGAGCCATGTGGCGCAGAAGCAGGACCTGACCGACCCCGACGTGGTGAAGGCATTCGCCCAGGTGGTGGGCAACGAGCGTTACCTGACGGCGCTGTACCTGCTGACCGTGGCCGATATCCGCGGCACCAGCCCCAAGGTGTGGAACGCCTGGAAGGGCAAGCTGCTGGAAGACCTGTACCGCATCACGCTGCGCGTGCTGGGCGGCGCCCATATCGACCAGCATTCGCTATGGGCACAGAAGCGCGACGACACCATCGCGCAGCTGCGCCTGAAGGCATTCGATCCCGAGCTGGCAAAGCCGCTCTGGAGCCGGCTCGACATGTCGTTCTTCATGCGGCACGATGCGCGCGACATCGCCTGGGTGACGCGACACCTGTTCAACAAGGTGAACAGCGTCGACCCCGTGGTCAAGGCGCGCGTGTCGCCCGCCGGCGAGGGGCTGCAGGTGGTGGTGTACGTGAAGGACCAGCCCGACCTCTTCGCGCGCATTTGCGGCTACTTCGAGCGCAAGGCGTTCTCGATCCAGGACGCCAAGATCGAGACCACGCGCGACGGCTATGCGCTGGACACCTTCCAGATTACCGATCCCGGCCTGGATGGTGACTACCGCGACATCCTCGCGCTGGTGGAGCATGAACTGACCGAACGCGTGCGGCTGGAATGCCCGCTGCCCGAACCGTCCCAGGGCCGGCTGTCGCGCCAGTCGCGCAGCTTCCCGATCAAGCCGCGCGTGGACTTGCGTCCCGACGAACGCGGCCAGTACTACCTGCTGTCGGTGTCGGCCAACGACCGCACCGGGCTGCTTTACGCGCTGGCCCGCGTACTGGCCAAATATCGCGTGTCCGTCCATTCGGCGCGCATCAACACGCTCGGCGAACGCGTGGAAGACGTGTTCCTGGTCGACGGCTCGCCGCTGGCCGCCGACAACCGATTGCAGATTCAAGTGGAACAGGATTTGCTCGACGCGCTGGCCATCTGATCCCCCGATGGCCGGCGCGCGAGCGCTTGGAAAGATATGACAGACAGCAACACACCCGGTCGCAAGACGCTGGGCATCAAGAGCTCCACGACGGGCGCACCGCGCAAGGCAAGCCGCCCGGTGCGCGTGTCGGACCTGAACCGCAAGCGCGTGCAGGACGTCGTCACCGGCATCAAGCAGGCCAAGGACCGCGCGGCCGAGAAGGACAAGCGCAAGGCCGCACCGGCCGAAGGCGAGCGCAGCGAGCGTCCGCGCCGCTTCGAAGGCCAGGGCACCGACCGGCCGCGTCGCTTCGAAGGCGAGCGCGGCGAACGCCCGCGTCGCTTCGAAGGCCAGGGCGGCGACCGTCCCCGCCGCTTCGAAGGCCAGGGTACTGATCGCCCTCGCCGCTTCGAAGGCGAAGGCTCGGACCGCCCGCGTCGCTTCGAAGGCCAGGGCGGCGACCGTCCGCGCCGCTTCGAAAGCCAAGGTACTGATCGCCCGCGACGCTTCGAAGGCGAAGGCTCGGATCGTCCGCGTCGCTTCGAAGGCCAGGGCGGCGACCGTCCGCGCCGCTTCGAAAGCCAAGGTACTGATCGCCCGCGCCGTTTTGAAGGCGAAGGTTCGGATCGTCCGCGTCGCTTCGAAGGCCAAGGTACTGATCGCCCGCGACGCTTCGAAGGCGAAGGCTCGGATCGTCCGCGTCGCTTCGAAGGCCAAGGCACTGATCGCCCCCGCCGTTTTGAAGGCCAAGGCACTGATCGCCCGCGTCGCTTCGAAGGCCAAGGTACTGATCGCCCGCGTCGCTTCGAAGGCGAAGGCTCGGATCGCCCGCGTCGCTTCGAAGGCCAGGGCGGCGACCGTCCCCGCCGATTCGAAGGTCAGGGCTCTGATCGCCCGCGCCGTTTCGAAGGCGAAGGTTCGGATCGTCCGCGTCGCTTCGAAGGCCAGGGCGGCGATCGTCCGCGCCGATTCGAAGGTCAGGGTGCTGACCGCCCGCGCCGTTTCGAAGGCGAACGCAGCGAACGTCCGCGTCGCTTTGAAGGTGAAGGCGCCGAGCGTCCGCGGCGCTTTGGCGACGACGAGCGCTCGGAGCGTCCGCGTCGTTTCGAAGGCGAGCGCACGGATCGTCCGCGCCGCGATGACAGCGCGCCGCGCCGTGGCAATGCGCCGGCACGCCGCTTCAGCGATACGTCCGACCGCGCGCGTCCGGTGCGCGCCGAGCGTGGTGAACGCATCGAACGTGCCGAGCGCCCTGCCCCGCAGGCTCCGGCCGAGCCGCGCGAAGACGGCCTGGTCCGTCTGTCCAAGCGCATGTCCGAGCTGGGCCTGTGCTCGCGTCGCGAAGCCGATGAATGGATCCCGCGCGGCTGGGTGCTGGTCGACGGCGAGCCCGTGACCGAGCTGGGCACCCGTATCCGCCCCGACGCCGAAATCGAAATCCGCCAGGAAGCGCGCTCGGAGCAAGGCGAACGCGTGACGGTGCTGCTGAACAAGCCGGTTGGCTATGTCTCGGGCCAGGCCGAAGATGGCTACGAGCCCGCCGCCGTGCTGTTCACGGCCGAGAACCAGTGGGAAGAAGACCCCACGCGCAAGCGTTTCGCGCCGTGGCAACACAAGAACCTGGCCCCCGCGGGCCGGCTCGATATCGACTCCACGGGCCTGCTGGTGCTGACGCAGGACGGCCGCATCGCCCGCGCGCTGATCGGCGACGATTCGACCGTCGAAAAGGAATACCTGGTGCGCGTGGAGTGGGAATCGCCGCAAGGCGTGGTCGACCGCAATATCAGCGCCGTCTTCCCCGAAGACCAGCTTGAGCGCCTGCGCTTTGGCCTGTCGCTGGATGGCGTGGCGCTGAAGCCCGCCAAGGTGAGCTGGCAGAACGAGGAGCAACTGCGCTTTGTGCTGCGCGAAGGCCGCAAGCGCCAGATCCGCCGGATGTGCGAACAGGTGGGACTGAAGGTGGTGGGCCTGAAGCGCGTACGCATGGGCCGCATCGCCCTGGGCGACCTGCCACCGGGCCAGTGGCGCTTCCTGGGACAGTTCGAGAAGTTCTGAGGCGGTTGTCGGATTGAAGTCAGCGCCCTCTCCCGCCTGGCGGGAGAGGGGAAAACCGCATCACATCTGCACCGGCGGCAGCATTCGCAACGCCGCCTCGGCCTGCTCGTCGGCCGGCACATACACCAGCAGCCGCACGCCATTGCGCGGCGCGGTCCAGAAATTGGTCTGCGTCAGCTGAAATTCTCCCGTTTCCGGATTCGTGAATCGTTTGGCGTGATTCTGGATGCCGCGCACCTGGTATCGCTGCCAGAGTTGCCGGAATTTGTCGGACACTGCCATATAGCGCGCCAGTTGTGCCTCCCACAGCGGATCGTCGACGTGCTCGGCCATCGCCGCGCGATACATCGCCACCATGTTGCAGACCATGCCTTCCCAGTCGGGCACGGCCTTGCGCCAGCCGGGGTGGGTCAGCGCCAGGTAGATGCAGTTGCGGTCTTCGGGTGGCAGGCTCGGAACATTCATGCCAAGCAGCCGGCAATATGCGTCGTTGTGCGCCACGATGTCGAAGCGGGCGTTCTGTACCAGTGCCGGAATCGGGTCGAGCTGGTCAAGCAGGCGCTGGGTGGTCACGGACACCGTTTCGCAAACCGACGTGCCAGCCAAGGCCGCCGGCCGCTGCAGGCCCGCCAGCGTGAACAGGTGCTCGGTCTCGGTCGGCGAGCACTGCAGCGCGGCAGCCACCGCATTGAGCACCTTCGGCGAGACGCGGATCGGCCTGCCCTGCTCCAGCTTGGTGTACCAGGTAATGCCGATATCGGCCATGGCGGCTACTTCTTCGCGCCGCAGTCCCGGGGTGCGACGCCGTCCCACGCGCGACAACCCGATGCGCGCCGGGTCCAGATTTTCGCGGCGGGCGCGCAGAAAGGCGCCCAGTTCGGTTTCCCGGCCGGTACTGGCGTGGCTGCCAGCTTCCAGCGGGTCGGTGTCCGGTTCCAGACTTGTTCCCGGGCGCGAAAGCGCACGCGGTTCCTGACGGGCGTTCATGATGCATCACTCCTGCGTAGCCTGACACTGTTTATACCAGTCTAACTGGACTCTTGTACCAGTCTGATTGCGTGACCATACTCCCAGCCTCAAGCCTTGTCGAGGTCAGCATCCCATGAAAGCCCCCGCATCTCCTTCCCCAACCCCAACCACAAATTCCGCCCCCTCACTGGGCCGCACCGGCCTGTACGTGCTGCTGGCCGGCCAGTTGCTGCCGCAGATCGATTTCTCCATCGTCAACGTGGCACTGCACCCCATCGAGCATTCGCTGGGCGCCACGCCAGCCGAACTGGAACTGATGGTGGCCGTCTATGGCGTGGCGTTTGCCGTCTGCCTGGCAATGGGCGGCCGGCTGGGCGACAATTTCGGCCGCCGCCGTGTCTTCAATGCCGGTGTGCTGTTGTTCGGCATCGCGTCGCTGCTGTGCGGCGTGGCCGGATCGATGCTGGTGCTGCTCGGTGCCCGGCTACTGCAAGGCGCGGCAGCCGCAATGCTGGTGCCGCAGATCCTTGCCACCATCCACGTGGGGCTGCGCGGCCATGCGCACTCCCGCGCGCTGGCGCTCTTCGCGTCGGTCGGCGGCGTGGCCTTCATCATCGGGCAGGTGCTGGGTGGGTTCCTGGTGGATGCCGATATCGGTGGCCTGGGCTGGCGCAATGCGTTCCTGATCAATCTGCCGGTGTGCGCCGTCATCCTGTGGCTGTCGCCGCGCGTCATCCCGGAAACGCGCCGCGACAACCCCGCAGGCGTGGATATTCCCGGCACGGCGCTGCTGGCGATGGTGATCCTCTCCGTCCTGCTGCCCGTGGCGATGGGTCCGATGTTCCACTGGTCGTGGCCCGTGCTGGCGACGCTGGCGGCTGCCGCCCCGCTGACCCTGTGGCTGTGGCAGGTTGAAAAGCGCCAGGAGCAGCGCGGCGTGCATCCGCTGCTGCCGCCCTCGCTGGTGCGGCTGCCAAGCGTGCGCTTCGGCTTTGTGGTGGCAATCCTGTTCTACGCGTGCTGGAGCGGCTTCATGTTCGTGCTGGCGCTGGCCCTGCAGGGCGGCGGCGGCATGACGCCGACAATGGCCGGCAATGCCTTCATTCCGCTGGGCGTCGCGTTCTCGGTGGCATCGCTGCTGAGCCCGCGTGTGGTGGGTCTATGGGGCCGCACGCGCGTGCTGCTGGGGGGCTGCCTGATCCAGATGGCAGGCATGGCGGCGCTGGCCTGGACGCTGCGCCATGTCTGGCCGCATCCCGATCTTGTCACGCTGGCGGCGCCGACCATGCTGATCGGCATTGGCAATGCCCTGGTGGTGGGCTGTTTCTACCGTATCGGGCTGGCCGATATTCCGCCCGATCACGCCGGGGCGGGCAGCGCGGCGCTGGCTACCGTCCAGCAGGCTTCGCTGGGGCTGGGATCGGCACTGCTGGGCACGGTATTCGCCCAGCGGATTCACCACGGCGGCAACTACCTCGATGCCACGCTGACGAGCCTGGCGGCCGAGTTGATCCTGATGACGATGCTGGTGGCGGCCGCAGCCATCTATCACGCGCGCCACGGCCAGCCGGTGCTGGCGACTGGCGCGGCATAACACGCCGCCAGCCAGGCGCCCGGGCCGTGTCCGGCCCGGCACCCGCTCAGTCGTCGTAGTTGGCTGGCAGTTCGGGGAACAGGATTTCCGTGAAGCCGAAGCGCGTGAAGTCCTTGATCCGCATTGGATACAGCACGCCGATCAGGTGATCGCACTCGTGCTGCACCACCCGCGCGTGGAAGCCGTCGGCCACGCGCTCGATCGGGTTGCCGAGCATGTCAAAGCCCGAGTATTTCAGACGGGTGTGGCGCGGCACCACGCCGCGCAGGCCGGGCACCGACAGGCAGCCTTCCCACCCGTCTTCCATCTCGTCGGACAGTGGCTCCAGCACCGGGTTGATCAGCACGGTCTTGGGCACCGTCGGCGCATCGGGATAGCGCGGATTGCGATCGAAGCCGAAGATCACCACCTGCAGGTCCACGCCGATCTGCGGCGCGGCCAGGCCGGCGCCATTGGCATGCTCCATGGTGTCGAACATGTCGTCGACCAGCAGCCTCAGTTCCGGCGTGTTGAATTCCATCACCGGCCGCGCCTGCTGCAGCAAGCGGGCATCGCCCATCTTCAGAATGTCGCGGATCATTGCGGTTCTCCGTTGTCGGGGGCTTCGGCGCCGGCGTCGGCCAGCAGCCTGAGCATGCCGTCCTCGTCCAGCACCGGCACGCCAAGCGCCTGCGCCTTTTCCAGCTTGCTGCCAGCTTCGGCGCCGGCCACCACGTAGTCGGTCTTCTTCGATACCGAGCCGGCCACCTTGGCGCCCGCGGCTTCCAGCTTTTCCTTGGCGTCCTCGCGCGACAGCGTCGGCAGGGTGCCGGTCAGCACGATGGTCTTGCCGGCCAGCGGCAGCGGTGCCCGCGCCGTCGGCTCCGATTCGACCCAGTGTACGCCTGCGGCACGCAACTGCTCGATCACCTCGACGTTGTGCGCCTCGGCCAGGAAATTGGCGATCGATTGCGCCACCACGGGGCCCACGTCGTTGACTTCCAGCAACGCTGCCTCGTCGGCCGCCAGCAGATTGTCGAGCTTGCCAAAATGCTTGGCGAGGTCCTTGGCCGTGGCCTCGCCCACATGGCGGATGCCCAGCGCAAAGATGAACCGGTTCAGCGTGGTCTCGCGCGACTTGTCGATCGACGCCACCAGGTTCGTGGCGGACTTGTCGGCCATGCGGTCCAGCGCGGCCAGCTTGGCAACGCCAAGCTTGTAGAGATCGGCCGGCGTGCGGACGATGCCCATGTCTACTAGCTGTTCGACGATCTTGTCGCCCAGGCCGTCGACATCCATCGCACGGCGTTGCGCAAAATGGATCAGCGCCTGCTTGCGCTGTGCCGCGCAGATCAGGCCGCCCGTGCAGCGAGCCACGGCTTCGCCTTCGAGCTTCTCCACATGCGATCCGCACACCGGGCAGGCAGTCGGCATGACAAAGGCGCGAGCGTCTGCGGGCCGGCGCTCCAGCACCACGGCCACCACCTCGGGAATCACGTCGCCCGCACGGCGAACAATCACCGTATCGCCAATATGCACATCCTTGCGGCGGATCTCATCCTCGTTGTGCAGTGTGGCGTTGGTCACGGTCACGCCGCCAACGAACACCGGCGCCAGCCGCGCCACGGGCGTGATGGCGCCGGTACGGCCCACCTGCACCTCGATGTCCTCCACCGTGGTGGTCATCTCCTGGGCCGGGAACTTGTGCGCCAGCGCAAAGCGGGGGGCGCGCGAGACAAAGCCCAGCTGTTCCTGCTCGGGGATGGCGTTGACCTTGTAGACCACGCCGTCGATGTCATACGGCAACTGGTCGCGGCGCTCGCCGATATCGCGATAGAACGACAGCAGCCCCTGCGCGCCCTTGACCACGCGGCGCTCGTCGCAGACCGGCAGACCCAGCGTGGCAAACCCGTCCAGCATCACGCTGTGCGTGGCCGGACGGTCGGCACCCTGCAATTCGCCCAGGCCATAGGCAAAGAACGACAGCGGCCGCTTGGCCGTGATCCGCGGATCAAGCTGACGCAGGCTGCCGGCCGCGGCATTGCGCGGGTTGACGAAGGTCTTCTCGCCGGCCTCGGCCTGGCGCTCGTTGAGCTTGTCGAAGTCCGCGCGATACATGAACACCTCGCCGCGCACTTCCAGCACGGCCGGGGCCGCGCCGCGCAGCTTCAGCGGAATGGCCTTGATCGTGCGCACGTTGACGGTCACGTCTTCGCCGGTCTCGCCATCGCCGCGCGTGGCGGCCTGCACCAGCTTGCCGTTTTCGTAGCGCAGTGACATGGCAAGACCGTCGAACTTCAGTTCGCACGAGTATTCGACGGCGCTGTCGGCCGCCTCGGCAGCGCTGAACAGGTCGTCGGCGGGCGCCGCAACCGCGGCCTTGCCCAGCCCCTGCGCGCAGCGACGGTCGAAATTGACCACATCCTCGTCTTCGAACCCGTTGTTAAGCGACAGCATCGGCACGCGGTGGCGCACCGTATCGAACGCGGCCAGCGGCGCCCCGCCCACGCGTTGCGTCGGCGAATCGTCGGTCAGCAGATCGGGATGTTCGGTCTCCAGCGCCTGGAGTTCGCTGAACAGCGCGTCATATTCCGCATCGGGAATGGTCGGCGCATCGAGCACGTAATACTGGTAGCTGTGGCGTTCCAGTTCGGCGCGCAGCCACTGCACGCGTTCGGCGGGAGTTGCACTGGCCGGCAAAGGGCCGGCGGGCGCGGGGGCCGGAGCCCGCGCGCCTGAATGCTTGGCGGTCATGGAGGCTCCGTCGTTATACGCTGAACAGGCGCTGCGCCACCGGCGATCCGGCCGGCATGCCACGCGCTTCCAGCTTTTCGTAGAGCTTTTCGAGCTGGTTGAAAATTGCCACGAACGAAGCTTCGGTCAGCGGACGCATATTGTCGTCCACCAGCTGGGCGCCCATGCGCTGCGCCAGGCTGTAGCCGTACTCGCAGACCGTCTTGAACGGCTTGATCGTCTGCGCCCCCTGCGGCACATCCAGCAGCAGCGTGATCTGGCGGCCCGCGTTCAGCGTCAGGTCATCGCGCAGGAAGTTCGTGTCGCCGAACTGCAATGTGAACAGCGGCTTCTGCACGCCATCGGCGCCCGGTTCGTAGCGGATAAACCGCGTGCCGTCGCGCGACAGCACCAGGCCGTCCTGCGTCGCCACGGTCTGCACATAGGCGGCCGACCACGGCGCGCCGTCGGAAATCACGTTGACGCCCAGTTGTACATCGGCACCAGCCGCGAAACCGTCCAGTTCGCGGGCGTTGGCAACCGTCTCCGTCATGTCGGGCAGGTCGGCCGATGCATCCAGGGCCTCGGCCAGCGCCTCCACGGCATTGACGAACTCGGAGAACTCCAGCGCATTGAGCGGGCCGCTGCGATTCGCCAGTTGCACGGCCACCTGCAGGTCTTCGTACTGGTGGCCGGCGGTCACCGGCTCCCAGGCATTGGCTTCGACGCGCAGCCCTTCGATATGCACCTGCTTCGTGCCCGCGCGGCGCAGACGGCCGGTCAGCGGCAGGATGCGGTCGCCGGAGGCCTTGCGCTCCAGGTGCATCGGCACGATGCAGTCGATCAGCGGATCGATCACGGCGGCGGCAGGCTGGCCGTCCGGCACCGGTTCGGCCACCGGGGCCACCGGGGCGGCCGGGGCAGCCTTGGCGACCGGTTCGGCGACCGGTTCGGCGACCGCGTCATCGGCATCCACCTCGGCGTCAGCCAGCACATCGGCATGGGCATCGGCGGTGGCGCGTGCTTCGGCATGCCCGGCCGCCGGTGCGGCCGCCACGGCCACCTCGTCGGCCACGATCTCGTCGGCGTCGGCCGAACTGGCGGCCGCGTGCGCAGCGGCCGTGGCCGTGGCAACGTCGCTCGCGGCATCCGCGTGGGCATCGGGCTTCACGCCCTTGCCTGCCTCGCCCAGCGTCGGCTCGCGCCGGCTTACGTGCTCGGGCGGCGTTTCCTTGAGCCTGGCCTGGGTTTCGGGCTGCGTGGTCTTGCCCACCACCGGCTCGCGCATCGGCGGCAGGTCGTCCTCGGGCATCAGCGGCCGCACGCGGCGCGCCTTGTGGATCTGCCAGCGGTTATAGGCCACCAGCAGCAACAGCAATACAACACCCGCGATGATCAGTGCGTTCTGCAGTTCCATCTTAAGCGGCCTCCGCCATCGATACGGCTGCATCCATGTCCACCGCCACGATCCGCGAGACACCCTGCTCCTGCATCGTCACGCCAATCAGTTGGTGGGCCATCTCCATCGCAATCTTGTTGTGAGAAATAAATACGAACTGCGTCTTGTCAGACATACGCGCCACCATGTTGGCGTAGCGCTCGGTGTTGGCATCGTCCAGCGGCGCGTCCACCTCGTCCAGCAGGCAGAACGGTGCCGGGTTCAGCTGGAACATCGCGAACACCAGCGCAATGGCCGTCAGCGCCTTTTCGCCACCGGACAGCAGGTGAATCGTCGAGTTCTTCTTGCCTGGCGGCTGCGCCATCACCTGCACGCCGGCATCGAGGATTTCCTCGCCGGTCATGATCAGCCTGGCCTGCCCACCGCCGAACAGCGCCGGGAACAGCTCGCCGAAGTGATGGTTGACCTGGTCGAACGTGCCTTGCAGCAGCGCCCGGGTCTCCTGGTCGATCTTGTTGATCGCGTCTTCGAGCGTATTGATGGCATCGGTCAGGTCGGCCGACTGCGCATCGAGGAACGTCTTGCGTTCGCGCGCGGCGGCCAGTTCGTCCAGCGCGGCCATGTTGACGGGGCCCAGCGCGTTGATGGAATTGTTCAGGCGCGTGACTTCGCCCTGCAGGTACGACGGCTTCATGTCGCCGGTCAGCTTCTCGGCCAGCGCGGCTTCGTCAACCTCGGCCGTGGTCAGCTGCTCGGAGAACTGCTCCTGGTTCAGGCGGGCGGCCTGTTCCTTGAGCTGGCATTCGGTGATGCGGTCGCGCAGCGGCTGCAGGCTGCGCTCGGCGGCCAGGCGCTGCTCGTCGAACTGGCGCAGCTGGGCCGACAGCGCGTCCAGCTCGATGCGCGCGGCGGACAGCTTCTGCTCCTTTTCGGCGCGCACTTCCAGCGCTTCCTGCAGGCCGGTGTTGGCAGTCTGCTCGTTGATCGTTTCCAGTTCGGCGCGGGCGTTTTCCAGCGATTCCGCCACGCGTTCGCTCTGGTCGGCGGCCATCTGGATATTGCGGCGCAGTTCGTCGATGCGCCCAGCCAGGTTGCGTTCGGCAAACACCGCTTCCTGGGCGCCACGCTCCATGTCGCGCAGCTGCTGGCGCGCGTTGGTCAGCCGGGTATCCAGCGCATCGAAAGCCATCTGCTGGTCTTCGTGCGATGCCTGCAGTTCCGCCAGGCTGGTGTCATGCTGCTCGAAGCTGGCCTCGGATTCGGCGCGGATGGCGCGCTGCTCGTCGATCTGCGCGTCGATTTCGCCCAGTTCCTCGCGGATCTGGTTGCTACGCGCCGAAAAGCGCTCCATGGCCTGCGACAGCTTCAGCACGTCCATTTGCAGCGCATGCACGCGGCGCGTGGCCTGTTCGGCGCGCGCACGCGCCTCGATAAGCGTCGTGCTGGCATGCGTGTATGCCGTCTCGGCGCGCACGGCATTGGACCTGGCCTCGTCGGACAGCAGCATCTGCGCGCGCGACTGCTTCTGCAGGTTCTCGATCTCCTGCTCGCGGGCCAGCATGCCGGCCTGCTCGGAATCGGCGGCGTAGATCTGGATCGCGTTGCGGCCCACCAGATGCCCTTCGGCCACCACGAACTGGGCGCCTTCGGGCAGCGTGCTGCGTGCCGACAACGCCTGCGACATGTCGGTGGCCGTGTAGATGTCGGCCAGCCAGTCCTGCATCACGGCACGAATGCCGGGCTCGGTGATCTGCACCAGGGCCATCAGCGGACGCAGGCCCGCCGGGGCTTCCACCGGGCGCGCGGCCGGCGGCGGCGCATAGAAGGCAAGCTTGGACGGCGGGGCGTCGGACAGGAAACCCTTCACCCAGTCCAGGTTCGACACTTCCAGTGCGGCGAGCTTCTCGCGCAGCACCGATTCGAGCGCGTTTTCCCAGCCCGGCTCGATATGGACCTTCTTCCACAGGCGCGGCAGTTCAGCCAGGCCATGACGTTCCAGCCACGGCTGGACCTTGCCGTCGGTCTGCACGCTTTCCTGCAGCTGGCGCAGCGCCGTCAGGCGGGCGTCCAGCGATGCAATCGCGGCCGTCTCGCTCTGCACGCGCTCCTGCGCCGCACGGCGCTCGGTGTCCAGGCGCGGCACCGATTCCTCGGCATCCATCAGCGACGCCTGGGCCTCCTCGAGCGTCGCTTCCTGCTCGGCCAGGTCCATGCGCAGCGCTTCGAGCCGCACTTCGTCGGGACGATCGAGCCCTTGCTCCTCGCCCTTCAGGCGTTCCTTGCGCTGCTCCAGCTGCTGCAGCATCTGGTTGGCATTGCGCTGGTGGGCGGCTTCGAGCTTCAGCGCCTGTTCGGCCTGCATGATGCCGCTGCGCTGGTCGTTGAGTTTCTGCTGGGCGTCGCGCCACTGGGCTTCCAGGGTCGGCAGTTCATCGCTCTTCTGCGCCACGGCGTCCTGGGCCTCGATCGTGCGGGCTTCGGACAACGCCAGGTCTTCCTCGGCCTGCGCGATATCGTCATTGGCCTGGTCGGCCTTGCCCTGCCACTGCTCGCGCTGGGCGGTCAGCGCCGCGATCTGCGCCTGCAGGCGGTTGCGCGACTCCACCACATAGCGGATCTCGGCTTCGAGCTTGCTGACTTCGGCATTGGCCTCGTACAGCGCGCCCTGCGCGACGTGCATGCCATCGGACGCGGCATAGTGCGCGGCGCGCATCGTTTCGAGCTCCGCCTCGACATGGCGCAATTGCGCGGTCTGGGCTTCGAGGTCGATCTGTGCCTGGTCGATGGCGCGCGCATGGCGTTCCTGCTCGGCCAGGGCTTCGCGCTTGCGCAGCAGCCACAACAGGTGCTGCTTTTCCTCGCCTTCGGACTGCAGTTGGCGGAAGCGTTGCGCCACCTCGGCCTGGCCTTCCAGCTTTTCGAGGTTGTTGCCCAGTTCGCGCAGGATATCTTCCACGCGGGTCAGGTTTTCGCGCGTGTCGCCCAGCCGGTTCTCGGTCTCGCGGCGGCGTTCCTTGTACTTCGATACGCCTGCGGCTTCCTCCAGGAAAATCCGCATGTCGTCGGGCTTGGCCTCGATGATCCGCGAGATCATGCCCTGCCCGATGATGGCGTAGGCACGCGGCCCCAGGCCGGTGCCCAGGAAGATGTCCTGGATGTCCTTGCGGCGCACCGGCTGGTTGTTGATGTAGTAGGAAGACGTGCCGTCGCGGGTCAGCACGCGCTTGACCGCCACTTCGGCGTACTGGCTCCACTGGCCGGCGGCGCGGCCCTCGGCATTGTCGAACACCAGTTCCACGCTGGCCCGGCCCGCCTGCTTGCGCGCGGTGGAGCCGTTGAAGATCACATCCTGCATGGATTCGCCACGCAGTTCCGACGCGCGTGATTCACCAAGCACCCAGCGCACCGCGTCGATGATGTTGGACTTACCGCAGCCGTTGGGACCTACGATGCCGACCAGCTGGCCCGGCACTTGAAAATTGGTGGGATCGACGAAGGACTTGAAGCCCGCCAGTTTGATCGAGGACAGTCGCACGGTTGTCGTGTGGTTTGGGCGATACGAAATTGGAAACGCCGGGCCCACGCCGGAGCACACGGCAAGGCGTGACGCCTGCGCCGCAAACTGCCCCCGGTGCCCGATAGATTGGCGCTAATCATACCATCGCCAATCCATTGACCGGCCGATTTCGCCACCGTTGCACCCATCACGAAGCGGTCACGACCCGACCTGAAAAAGCTTTTTATTTCCGTGGCTTGCAGGCGTTGCTGCAAGCACTTTCTAGGCCTTGGCGTTGTTTCATGAAAACGTCACGCCGGCAAATCCGCCGGAAACTTCTCAGGGTTAGTGCTAGTCTCTGGAGATGCCGGCGTGATCCCGGGGCCCCTCCCCAATGCGCCGCGCCCGCCGCTCCGCCGTGCCCAGGTGTTATCGCATGGCGCCCGCGGCCAGTCTGAAGCTTGATTGCCTGCAGCGCAGCAGTTTGGAGGACTGAGCATGACCCCTACACCACCGGCCGAGATGCCGGGTGACCTGCCGTGGTCCGTGTCCGACATCGACTACGACGCCATCGACGTCGCACGGGTACGCGACGACCGCACACTCTTTTATCTGCTGACCGGCGCCTCGTTTATCGAGAGCGGGTCCGACACCTACGCCGGCAACCTGGCCCAGTACTATGCCGACGTGCCCGACGCGGCCGAATGGCTGTCGCAGCACTGGGAATCCGAGGAACTGCAGCACGGACTGGCGCTACGCCGCTATGTCGAGCATGTCTGGCCCGAATTCGACTGGGAGCGTGGCTACCAGCGGTTCTTCGACGAATACAGCAAGACCTGCTCGGTCGACAATTTCGAGCGCACCCAGGCCCTGGAAATGGCCGCGCGCTGCGTGGTGGAAACCGGCACCGCCACCTACTACCGGGCACTGGAACAGGCCAGCGACGAGCCCGTGCTGCGCAACCTGACGCGCCGCATCGCCAATGACGAAGTCCGCCACTACAAGCACTTTTTCCGTTACTTCAACGACTTGAGCGGCCGCGAGCGTCTTGGCCGGGTCAAGGTGCTGGCCGCCCTTGCGCGCCGGTTGCTGGAAATCAAGAACGAGGACGCCGAAATCGCCCTGCGGAACGTGCTGCGCATCGAGCAGAACCGCGAAGACGTGCCGGATCGCGACGTCCGCGCCCTAAATTCGCGCTGCAGCGCCGTGGTCCGGCGCCACCTGCCGATCGAGATGACGGTCAAGATGCTGCTGCGCCCCCTGCACCTGCACGCACGGCTCGAAGACCTGGTGCGCCGGCCCATCGTCGCCATGGTGTCGCGGGTGATGCTGTATTGAACGGACAGGCGGTGCGGGCGGGCCGGGTCGGCTCTCCCGGCCAGCCAGCCGGGATGCGACTGGATCAATCCACGTCGAAATCGGCTTCCAGCTCCGACGCCAATGCGCAATCATAAAGGCGGCGCACCACCTGGTAATCCCCGCATCGCTCGTCGGTCCAGAAATAATAATCCTTGCCCGTCAACTTCCTGGTGAATACGACCCTGAATTCGGGAACGTGCTCTGTCAGGCTGTAGTTGTACCGCAACTGGATTTCGAATTTCGGCAGTTCCGCCTGCACTGCAGATTCCATTTCATCGAAATCCCAAGTCATATCACCGCTTTCGGTTTTCTCGCGCAAACGAATCAGCATATTCGAAACACTACAGGGCAACATCGATTTTCCCTCCACCCGGATTGCTCGCCTCGACTTCCTGCTTTACTTGCAGTAATTTCTTGAGCAGTTCATTCTTCTGCACCCTCGACAGGTGACCAGGCACCCCGCGGTTCAACGCATAGGCAAATACTTCCTCGATCTGTCCCAGTATGTTCAGTCCGTCCGGATTTCCATCGCCAGCCGCCTTCGAAAATATCCTGACGTACGTCTTCCTGAAAAAGACGAAACAGCGCCACGCAAATCGATAATCATTCTGGTTGACGTACGATATGACTTCATTCAGCGCCGAAACACAGTGACCGATGCCTGCCGCGGTGTCTACACGATTTGCCTGCGACAACACCGATCGGGCCTCATGCTGAATCGACTTCGAAACCCTGAGCCCGTTGAGCACTTCGCAGACCGCGATAATCAAGCCCACCAGCGTTGCCACCGTGCCCGCATACAAGAAAATATCGAAATTTCTCCGCAGGGCCAGGACACGTTCGTAACCCGAATAGGCCACGATAATCAACAGGCTGCACGACACCGCGCAGAAAATCCGCATCGCGTGATCCTGCAGCCTCCAGTCACCCTTCCATGGCGTCATTTCCACATTGCCCAGAGTATTGATGGAGCACCCAGTCTGGCTGCTCGGGCGAGCGATGGAAATGAGACGTGTCTGAAACAGCACGGAATTCGGAGGGCAATTGCCCCGCGTGACGGTTGCCTGGCCCATCGAGGGGGGAACTGTTCCCGCCCCTCGCTTTCCGGTCATGTGCCCGGCGCGATATACTGCTGCGTTTCAACCGCCCCGCCGCCTGCCACCGTGAATCCGCGCCTCGACCTGCTCCAGACCTACCCTTTCGAGAAACTGCGCGTGCTGGTGGCCGATGTGAAACCGGCCGACAAGCCGGCCATCAGTTTTGGCATTGGCGAACCCAAGCATCCGACGCCGCAGTTCATCAAGGACGCGATGACCGCATCGCTGTCCGGACTGGCCGTTTATCCGGCCACGGCCGGCACCGACGCGCTGCGCCAGACCATTGCCGGCTGGCTGGAGCGCCGCTACCAGCTGCCGAAGGTCGATGCCGCAACCGAGGTGCTGCCGGTCAGCGGGTCGCGCGAGGCGCTGTTTGCGTTCGCCCAGACCGTGATCGACGCCAGCCGGCCCAATCCGCTGGTGCTGTGCCCGAACCCGTTCTACCAGATCTATGAAGGCGCGGCCCTGCTGGCCGGTGCCCGCCCGGTCTTCGCCAACAGCGACCCGGCGCGCAACTTCGCCCCGGCCTTCGACCAGATCGATGCCGATGTCTGGCCGAACGTCCAGCTGCTCTATGTCTGCTCTCCGGGCAACCCCACGGGCGCCGTGCTGTCGCTGAACGACTGGAAGCAGCTGTTCGCGCTGTCGGATCGCTACGGATTCGTGATCGCCTCGGACGAGTGCTATTCCGAGATCTATTTCGACGAGGCCACGCCGCCGCTGGGCGCGCTGGAGGCTGCCCACAAGCTGGGCCGCGGCTTCGAGCGCCTGGTGATGTTCTCGAGCCTGTCCAAGCGCTCGAACGTTCCGGGCCTGCGCTCCGGCTTCGTGGCCGGTGACGCCGCAATCCTGAAGAAATTCCTGCTGTACCGCACCTACCACGGCGCCGCGCTGAACCCGGCCGTGCAGGCGGCCAGCGTGGCCGCATGGGGCGACGAGGCGCACGTGCGCGACAACCGCGCGGCCTATGTGCGCAAGTTTGCCGAAGTCACGCCGCTGCTGGCCGAAGTGCTGGACGTGGCGCTGCCCGACGCGGCGTTCTACCTGTGGGCCGATGTGTCGCGCACGGGTCTGAGCGACACCGAGTTCGCCGTGCGCCTGCTGGCCGAGCAGAACGTGGCCGTGCTGCCGGGCAGCTACCTGGCGCGCGATGCCCACGGGGCGAATCCGGGCACCAACCGCGTGCGCATGGCGCTGGTAGCCACGCCCGACGAGTGCCTGGAAGGTGCGCGCCGGATTGTCGAATTCTGCAAGTCGCTGGGCTGACAGACCCGGCGCTGACGCTTCACCCTGCTTCACCGATCGAATGCCCTGGCGCCGGGGCCCCTGCCACCGGCGCCGCCTCTCTCACACAAATCACCACTGAGAACACCATCATGACGCAAGCTCTGCAAGCCCTGATCGACCAGGCCTGGGAAGACCGCACCAGCCTGTCGCCGAAGTCCGCGCCGAACGATATCCGCGAAGCCGTGGCCAATGTGATCTCGCAACTGGACGCCGGCACGCTGCGCGTGGCCGAGAAGCAAGGCCAGGACTGGATCGTCAACCAGTGGGTCAAGAAGGCCGTGCTGCTGTCGTTCCGCCTGGAAGACAACACGCCGATGAGCGCCGGCGGCTTTGCCCAGTTCTACGACAAGGTGCCGACCAAGTTCGCCAACTGGAGCCAGGACGACTTCGCCAAGGCCGGCTTCCGCGTGGTGCCGCCGGCCGTGGCCCGCCGTGGTTCGTTCATCGCCAAGAACGCCGTGCTGATGCCGTCGTACGTGAATATCGGCGCCTATGTGGACGAAGGCACGATGGTCGATACCTGGGCCACCGTCGGTTCGTGCGCACAGATCGGCAAGAACGTTCACCTGTCGGGTGGCGTGGGCATCGGCGGCGTGCTGGAGCCGCTGCAGGCCAACCCGGTGATCATCGAAGACAACTGCTTCATCGGCGCCCGTTCGGAAGTCGTGGAAGGCGTGATCGTCGAAGAAAACTCGGTGATCTCGATGGGCGTGTACCTGGGCCAGTCGACCAAGATCTACGACCGTGAAACGGGCGAGATCCACTACGGCCGCGTGCCGGCCGGTTCGGTCGTGGTGGCCGGCAACCTGCCGTCCAAGGATGGCAAGTACAGCCTGTACTGCGCCGTGATCGTGAAGAAGGTGGACGCGCAAACCCGCGCCAAGACCAGCCTGAACGATCTGCTGCGCGACTGATCCAACGGATCTTTCCAGC
>NZ_BBQI01000027.1 GCF_001652915.1 Cupriavidus sp. D384 | reverse complement strand
GGGGGCCCACCACCCCGCCGATGCCATCCCTCCGCAAGCGACTCATGGCCCTCGACCCCGCCACCGTCAGTACCGTGCTCTCCCTGCTGCCCACCATTCTCGAACAGGCCAACAAGACCATCGAGAAGCTCAAGAAGGGCAAGCGCAAGGATGAAGGCGCGCAGGCGGCCGACGCCGAGCCGCCACGCGACCCCGCCGCACGCATCGCGGAACTGGAAGCGGCCGCCGTGCAGCAGGCCGAAGCGGTCAAGCTGCTGGCCGAGCAGCACGCCATCACGATCGAGGCCCTGCGCCGCGAGGCCGCGCGCCTGGACCGCCGGCTGCGCCTGATGACGGCCGTGGCCATGGCGGGCGTGGCATTCGGCCTGGGCGGGCTGATCATCGCGATCAACCTGCTGTTCCGTTAACCTCGTTCCGATTGCACGCACCATGACCGTCCTGCTCTACGGCATTCCCAACTGCGACACCGTCAAGAAGGCCCGCACGTGGCTGGAATCGAACGGCGTCGACTACACGTTCCACGATTTCAAGAAGCAAGGCGTCGACGAAAAGATGTTGCGCGCCTGGCTCAAGCACGTGCCACTGACCACGCTGCTGAACAAGAAAGGCACGACGTACCGCGCGCTGTCCGACGCCGACAAGACGAAGGCGGAAAGCGAGGCCGGCGCCGTGGCCCTGATGCAGACCAGCCCGTCGCTGATCAAGCGCCCGGTACTGGATCGCGATGGCAATGTCAGCGTGGGGTTTTCCGCCGACACGTACGCCTCGCTGTTCTGAAGAAACGAATTTCGCACCACCCCGCACCATGAACCCGACCCTTGCCCTGACCGAAGACCTGATGCGCCGCCGCTCGGTCACCCCTGCCGACGAAGGCTGCCAGTCCGTGCTGGAAGCGCGCCTGTCCGCGCTTGGCTTTACCTGCGAGAACATCGTCAGCGGCCCTGACACCTTCCGCGTGACCAACCTGTGGGCGGTCAAGCGCGGCACGCAGGGCACGGCGGGCAAGCTGCTGGCCTTTGCCGGCCACACCGACGTGGTGCCGACCGGCCCGCTGGAGCAATGGACGTCTGACCCGTTCGAGCCCACGCACCGCGACGGCAAGCTCTACGGCCGTGGCGCGGCCGACATGAAGACGTCGATTGCCGGTTTCGTGGTGGCCTGCGAGGAATTCATCGCCCAGCACCCCGACCACGCCGGTTCGATCGCGTTCCTGATCACCAGCGACGAGGAAGGCCCCGCGCACGACGGCACCGTGAAGGTGGTGGAAGCGCTGAAGGCCCGTGGCGAACGCCTGGACTACTGCGTGGTGGGCGAGCCCACTTCGGTCGACACGCTGGGCGACATGGTCAAGAACGGCCGCCGTGGATCGCTGTCGGGCAAGCTTACGGTCAAGGGCGTGCAGGGCCATATCGCCTACCCGCACCTGGCACGCAACCCGATCCACCTGGCCGCGCCGGCGCTGACCGCGCTGGTGGCCGAGACGTGGGACCAGGGCAACGAGTACTTCCCGCCCACCACGTGGCAGATGTCGAATATCCACGCGGGCACCGGCGCCACCAATGTGATTCCGGGCCATGTGACCATCGATTTCAACTTCCGCTTCTCGACGGCCAGCACGCCGGACGGCCTGAAGCAGCGCGTCCATGCCATCCTGGACCAGCACGGCCTGGAATACACGCTGGACTGGACGCTGGGCGGCGAGCCGTTCCTGACGCCGCGTGGCGATCTGTCCGAAGCGCTGTCGGCCGCCATTGCCGCCGAATGCGGCGTGACGGCCGAGCTGTCGACCACGGGCGGCACGTCCGATGGCCGCTTTATCGCCAGGATCTGCCCGCAGGTGATTGAATTCGGCCCGCCGAACGCCAGCATCCACAAGATCGACGAACACGTGGAACTGCGCTTTATCGAGCCGCTCAAGAATGTTTACCGTGGCGTGCTGGAACGCCTGATTGCCTGATCGCCTGATCGACTGACTATTGGAGCGACCAACCCCCATGGCTACCCCATCTCCCCTGAAGACCGTCCGCGACCTGCTGCGCCTGGCCGTTTCCCGATTTACCGCCGCCCGGCTGTCGTTCGGTCACGGCAGCGCCAACGCGTACGACGAAGCGGCCTACCTGGTGCTGCATACGCTGAACCTGCCGCTCGACACGCTCGACCCGTTCCTGGACGCCCGCCTGCTGCCCGAGGAAGTCGACGCGGTGCTGAAGGTGATCGACCGCCGCGTAACCGAACGTGTGCCGGCTGCCTACATCACCCATGAAGCGTTCATGCATGGCCTGCGCTTCTACGTGGATTCGCGCGTGATCGTGCCGCGCAGCTTTATCGGCGAATTGCTACAAGAGGGCCTGGAGCCGTGGCTGGGCGATATCGGGCAGATCGGACCGGTGCTGGAACTCTGCACTGGCTCGGGCTGCCTGCCGATCATCGCCGCGCACGTCTGGCCGAACGCCCGCATCGACGCCGTGGACATCTCGTCCGACGCCCTGGCCGTGGCCCGCCGCAATGTGGCGGACTACAAGATGGAAGAGCGCATCGCGCTGTTCGAAGGCGACCTGTACGGCCCGCTGCCCTCGGGCGCCACGTACGACGTGATCCTGACCAACCCGCCTTATGTCAACGAGCAGTCGATGCGCGAACTGCCCGCCGAGTACCTGGCCGAGCCGCGCCTGGCGCTGGCCGGCGGCGACGATGGCATGGATGTGGTGCGCCGGATCATCGCCGGCGCCAAGAAACGCCTGAACCCGGGCGGCGTGCTGGTGGTGGAAATCGGCAACGAGCACGACAACGTGGAAGCCGCCTTCCCGGATCTGGACATCGTCTGGCTGTCGGTCAGCGCGGGGGATGACCAGGCATTCCTGGTGACGTACGACGCGCTGCCGGACTGAGCTTCGAACAGAGGCCAGACGTCACGGCCTGTATCCGATGTGCGGCGCTGGTCGTACACCATAAACAACGCCGCGGAAATCGCGGCGTTGTTTATGGCAGGACGCCTGCCCGGATCAGCCTCCCGGCCCCACCGAATAGATCGTGCCGTTCGACGACACCTGGTAGTAGTCGGCGCCGACGCCCACCCAGTGGTAGCCCTTCTTGGGCGCGGGCAGGTTGTAGTCCTTGTACTTGTCGATCACATACTGACGGTCGCGGAATTCGGCCGGCAGCTTCTCACCCTTGTTCCATTTCTTGGGCGAGTAAGGCGACTGTGCGCCCATCGGCATCGAGCCCGGCTGGCCGGACGACATCGACCCCTGCGACATGCCGCCCTGGGACGTACCGCCCTGCGACATGCCGCCCTGGGACATGCCCCCCTGCGACATGCTGCCTTGCGAGCCGGAGCTTTGTCCCTTGTGCGACATGCCCGGCTTGCCGCTGGTAGCCGGCGGCATGGGTGTCGCGGACGGGGGCATGGCGCCTGCCTGGCCCGGCGACGGCATCGGGGTCGGACCCGACGGCTGGGTCTGGCCCGGTATTTGTTGCTGTTGCTGGGCCTGTGCGAGTGGCACTGCCAGCAGGCCGGCGGCGACCAGGACGGCGGGTATTAACGTCTTCGTTTGCATCGTGATCTCCTCACAGATGGAACACGTCAGACTGCCCCAGAAGCAGGACAATCCCAAGAAAGCTTAGTAGCAAATGCGGGGCCCGCATGATGGCGGCATGTCCTTCCGGCTTCTCTTGGAGCAATTTTCCTCAATGATTTCAGCCACTTGCGAAGCAAGTGCAGTGCACGCCCAAATTGAAGAAATCGCGAAGATAAGCGTGGTTTGCGGTAGTTTTGGCATGCAGCGGTGTCATATCTTCCCTGCTCCCCTTCCCTTTCCCTCGCCGCGCCTGCCCTGCTGCGGCGCGCCATAAGTTTTTCTTGAAGCACCGCGCAAAGTCTCCTAGAAATTGGTCAGACCGCTTGACCATTTGTCCGCTGCCTGCCCGGGAATTCCCATGCCGCTTCAGCAGATCGAACCGCGTCGTCTGTACCGCCAGATTGCCGACCAGCTGCGTCGGCTGATCGAAAGCGGCGAGTTTCCCGTTGGCGCGCGGCTGCCGCCCGAGCGTGATCTGGCGGTGCAACTGGGCGTGTCGCGTCCGTCGGTGCGCGAGGCGCTGATCGCGCTGGAGGTGGAAGGCCTGGTCGAAGTCCGCATGGGCTCGGGCATCTATGCCTGCGCGGCCGATGCCACGCCGCCGGCCTCGCACGCTGGCGGCATCGTGGCCGCCACGCCGCTGGACGTGATCCGGGCCCGCCAGGTGATCGAGGGGGAAATGGCGGCCGGTGCCGCGCGACACTGCACGCCCGCGCTGCTGGAAGCGCTGGCCGAATCGATCGCGCTGATGGAAGAAGAAGCGGGCGGCGGCAATATTCCCGTGCGCGGCGACCGCATGTTTCATCTGCGCATTGCCGAGGTCTCGGAGAACGCCGTGCTGCTGCGCCTGGTGGCCGAGCTGTTCGACGAGCGCCACAACCCGCTGTTCGCCCAGTTTGGCAACCATTTCGAAAACGCCGAAAGCTGGACCGCCGCCATCGCCGAACACCGTGCCGTGGTGAGGGCCATTGCCTCCGGCGCGCCCGACGCGGCGCGCGCAGCGATGTGCGATCACCTGGAACTGTCGCACAACCGTTTCTACGCGGCCTGGCCGGGCCATGGCAAAGACGTGAGAGTCCACAGCGAGGAGTCGTGATGTCCCTGACCTGCCATATCCATGCCAGCGAAGACCTGCGCTTTACCGAAGTGGCCCCGGCCACGCCGGGCGCGCACGACGTGCTGGTGCGCCTGGGCGCGGCCGGCATCTGCGGGTCGGACCTGCACTATTACTTCCACGGCAAGGTCGGCGCGTTTGTCATCAAGGAACCGCTGACGCCGGGGCACGAAGCCTCCGGCATCGTCGAGGCGGTGGGCAGCGCCGTGACACGCGTGGCGCCGGGCATGAAGGTGGCGATCAATCCGTCGCATGCCTGCGGCCAGTGCGACTACTGCCGCGCCGGCCGCGACAACCTTTGCCGCAACATGCGCTTCCTGGGCAGCGCCAGCGTGTTTCCGCACGTGCAGGGCATGTTCCGGCAGCACTTCCTGATGCACGAAAGGCAGCTCACCCCCGTCGATGCCGATATCTCGCTGGGCGAACTGGCGTTCGCCGAACCCCTGTCTGTGGCACTGCACGGCGTGAACCGGGCGGGCGAGCTGCTCGGCAAGACCGTGCTGGTCACGGGCGGCGGCACCATCGGCAGCCTGACCGTGATGGCCGCGCGACTGGCCGGCGCGGCACGGATCATCGTGTGCGATATCGCGCAGCGTCCCCTCGACGTGGCCGCCGCGGTGGGCGCCGACCATACCATCCTGACCACGCAGGTAGCGGCCAGCGAACTGCAGGACATTGCCGACGTGAGCCTGGAGGCCGCCGGCAGCGCTGCGGCGCTGGGAACATGCCTGACGGCCACACGCCGGGGCGGGCGCATCGTGCAGGTTGGCACGCTGCCCGCCGAAGGCCTGCACTTTCCGGCCAACAGCATCATGGCGCGCGAACTCGACTACGTGGGCGCGTTCCGCTTTGGTCGCGAGTTCGACTGGGCGGTGCAGTACCTGACCACCCGGCGGCTCGACGTGCGGCCGCTGCTGTCCGCGCAGTTGCCACTGGCGCAGGCCGTCGAGGCGTTCCGGCTGGCGGCGGACAAATCCCGCAGTACCAAGGTGCAGTTGACCGGGTGAGGTTTTGCCCTCGCATGCCGACCGGTCACCCAATAAGACCGGCGGATCTTTCACCGAAAAAGGAGACAACCATGACGCTTCGTCGCCGGCAGTTTTCGTCCATGCTCGGTGCGGCCCTGCTGCTCGCCGCCACCCTGACCACCCCCGCCCTGGCCCAGCAGGCTGCCCCGGTCAAGCTCAAGTGGGCCCATGTCTATGAGACTTCGGAGCCGTTCCACAAGTGGTCGGTGTGGGCCGCCGACGAGATCAAAAAGCGCAGCAACGGCAAGTACCAGATCGACGTGTTCCCGGCGTCGCAACTGGGCAAGGAAAACGATATCAACCAGGGCCTGGCGATGGGCACGGTGGACATCATCATCTCGGGCTCCAGCTTCGCCGCCAAGTCGTTCCCGCGCATCGGCGTGACGTACTACCCGTATATCTTCCGCAACCCCGACCACCTGCTGGCCTACACCCGGAGCGACATCTACAAGGAACTGACGGCCGGCTACGAGCAGAAGACCGGCAACCATATCGTGGCCACCACGTACTACGGCACGCGCCAGTCCACGTCGAACAAGCCGTTCTCGCACTGCACCGAGATGAAGGGCCTGAAGATGCGCGTGCCTGACGTGCCGGCGTACCTGGCCATGCCACGGGCCTGCGGCGTGAACACGTCGCCGATTGCCTTCGCCGAGGTCTACCTGGCGCTGCAGAACGGCACCGTGGAAGCGCAGGAGAACCCGCTGACCACCATCGAGGCAAAGAAGTTCTACGAGGTGCAGAAGTACATCGTGCTGACCGGCCATATCGTCGACCACCTGAACACGATCGTGTCGGGCGCGCTCTGGAAGAAGCTGTCCGAACCGGAACGCAAGATGTTCCTGGATGTGGCGCAGGAAGCCGCCGCCCGCGCCACCGCCGATGTGGTGGCGCGCGAGAAGGAGCTGGTGGCCGTGTTCAAGCAGAAAGGCATCACCGTGACGGAGGTCAGCATCCCCGAGTATCGCGATGCCGTGCTCAAGAACATCAGCGTCGAGTCGCAGGGCTATCGCAAGGCCGACTGGGAAAAGATCCAGGCAGTGAAGTAACAAGTTTTGCTTGTCTGTGGGTTGTCTCCCCTCTCCCGCAACGTGGGAGAGGGGTTGGTGGAGAGTGCCCGGCGGTTCAAGTTTCGACGCGTCGGCAGCAGAACCCCGACACCCTCGCCCCGCTCCCGGCTCCCGCCTGCGGGAACGGGGAGACAACCTGCAGGAACGGAGACATCCAATGGAAATGCGTTCCCAAGCCATGCCTGAGCGGGGCACCGAAGCGCCGCCGCCCGAAGGCGCCCCGCACATGACTTCCGTCGAGGAAATCGTCCACACCTTCGAGGCCGCCGATGCGCAGCCGGTGGACCTTTCCGGCTACGCCGCCGAGGACTGGTTCACCGTGGGCCTGTTCTGGGTCATGACGCTGCTGGTCTTCATGCAGTTCTTCACGCGCTACGTGATGAACGATTCTCTGGCCTGGACCGAGGAACTCGCCACCTACTGCCTGATCGGCGTGGTCTTCATCGGCGCATCGATGTGCGTGCGCAAGAGCCGCCATATCCAGGTCGACTTGCTGTACCGCTACCTGCCCCATGGCCCGGCGCGGGTGCTGTCCACGCTGGTCGACGTGCTGCGCACCGCGTTCCTGGGCTACGCCGCGTGGCTGGTCTGGAAGTACATCGGCATCGTGGGCGAGGAGCCGATGACCACCATCGAATGGAACAAGAACTATGTGTACTGGGCAGCCCTGCTCGGCTTTGTGCTGATGCTGGGGCGATCGATCCAGGTGACCTGGCAAAACTGGCGCAACGGCTATTCGATTCTGGAACGCCCGGAAGCCTTCGAATCGTTTGACGACTAAGGAGCCCCGGCATGTGGATCCTGATTGCTTCGTTCCTGCTGCTGATGCTGGTGGGCATGCCAGTGGCCGTGTCGATGGCGCTGGCGTCGCTGTTCTATATCTGGGCCAGCGGCACCGTGCCCGACGTGATCCTGGCCCAGCGCATGATCGCCGGCGTGGAGAGCTTTCCGCTGCTGGCCGTACCGTTTTTCATCCTGGCCGGCAACCTGATGAACGTGGCCGGCATTACCGGCCGCATCTACAACTTCGCGGTGGCGCTGGTGGGCTGGATGCGTGGCGGCCTGGGCCACGTCAACATCATCGGCTCGGTGATCTTCTCGGGCATGAGCGGCACGGCCATTGCCGACGCGGCCGGCCTGGGCACCATCGAGATCAAGGCGATGAAGGACCATGGCTACGAGACCGAGTTCGCCGTGGGCGTGACAGCGGCATCGGCCACGCTGGGCCCGATCATCCCGCCGTCGCTGCCGTTCGTGATCTACGGCATGATGGCCAATGTGTCGATCGGCTCCCTGTTCCTGGCCGGCATCGTGCCGGGACTGGTGCTGACGCTGTTCATGATGGCTACCGTGGCGTGGATCGCGCACCGGCGCGGCTGGGGGGGCGATACCGCGTTCTCGTGGAAGCTGCTTGGCTCTGCCACGGTGGAAATCATCGTGGTGCTGGCCTTCCCGATGGCAATCTGGCTGGCGGTGTCGGCCGGCATGTCGACCAACATGGCGGCCATGATCGCGCTGGTGGTACTGCTGGCGCTGGACTGGTACTTCGACTTTTCGGCCGTGATGGCGCTGATGGCGCCCGTGATCCTGATCGGCGGCATGACGCTGGGCTGGTTCACGCCCACCGAGGCCGCCGTGGCTGCCGTAATCTGGGCGCTGTTCCTGGGGCTGGTGCGGTACCGGTCGATGACGCTGCGGGCGCTGGCAAAAGCCACGCTCGATACGGTGGAAACCACCGCCTCGGTGCTGTTCATCGTCACGGCGGCGTCGATCTTCGCCTGGCTGCTGACCACCAGCCAGGCCGCGCAGGCGCTGACCGACGCCATCCTGGGCTTCACGCACAACAAGTGGGTGTTCCTGCTGCTGGCGAACGTGCTGATCCTGATCGTGGGCTGCTTTATCGACACCACGGCGGCCATCACGATCCTGGTGCCGATCCTGCTGCCCATCGTGCTCAAGCTCGGCATCGACCCCATCCACTTTGGCCTGATCATGACGCTGAACCTGATGATCGGCCTGCTGCACCCGCCGCTTGGCATGGTGCTGTTCGTGCTGGCGCGGGTGGCGCGGCTGTCGGTGGAACGCACCACGGTGGCTATCCTGCCGTGGCTGATCCCGCTGTTCCTGACGCTGATCGCCATTACCTACGTGCCCGAAATCACGCTGTGGCTGCCCAACCTGGTAGGCAGCAAATGACGACGATCACGCACGTTGAACTGCTGCAGGTCGATCTCCAGCCTCCCGTTGCACGCTCCGATGCGATCCAGTCGTTCGTTACCCAGGAAACGCCGATGGTGCGCATCCGCTGCGACGACGGCGGCGAGGGCACGGGCTACAGCTATACGATCGGCACGGGCGGCTCGTCGGTCATGGCGCTGCTGCGCGACCACCTGGCGCCGCAGCTGATTGGCCGCGACCCGGCCCGCATCGAGCAGATCTGGCACGACCTGATGTTCAGCACCCATGCCACGTCGGTAGGCGCCATCACGAGCCTGGCGCTGGCGGCCATCGACACGGCCCTGTGGGACTGGCGCTGCCGCCGCGACGGCCAGCCGCTGTGGCTGGCCGCAGGCGGCGCGCAGCACCGCGTGCCGATGTACTCCACCGAAGGCGGCTGGCTGCACCTGTCGCGCACCGAACTGGTCCACGCCACGCTGTCGGCCAAACAGGCCGGGTTCCACGGCGCCAAGATCAAGGTAGGCAAGCTGCACCTGGCCGAGGATCTCGACCGCCTCTACGCCGTGCGCGAGGCGGTAGGCAACCATTTCGCGCTGATGGTCGACGCCAACCAGTGCTTCACGTCGGCCGAGGCAATCCGGCGGGCTTCGCACTATGAAGGCCTGGGCCTGTCATGGTTCGAGGAACCGCTGCCGGCCGACGACCTGTCCGGCCACGTCCGGCTGGCCGCCGCCACCCCGCTGCCGGTTGCCGTGGGCGAATCGCTCTACTCGATCGGCCAGTTCGCCGACTACCTGCGCCAGGGTGCCTGTTCGATCGTGCAGGCCGATGTGGCCCGCGTGGGCGGCATCACGCCGTGGCTCAAGGTGGCGCACCTGGCCGAAGCCTGCAACGTGCCCATCTGCCCCCATTTCCTGATGGAGCTGCATGTGTCGCTCTGTGCGGCGGTGCCCAACGCCCCGTGGGTCGAGTACATCCCGCAGCTCGATGCCATCACGCACAGCCGCGTGGCCTTTGCCGATGGCCACGCCGTGCCGCCCGGCTCGCCCGGACTCGGCATCGACTGGGACTGGGCCGCCATTGACCGCCGCGCCACGGCGCGCGCCACCGTTTCCTGACAAGACAAACCTGCTTGAACCGATAAGGAGCCATCCATGTCGCAACGACTCGCCGGCAAGATCGCGCTGGTCACGGCCGCCGGCCAGGGCATTGGCCGTGCCACGGCCGAGGCGTTCCTGCGCGAAGGCGCCCAGGTCATCGCCGCCGATATCAACCCCGAAACCCTGGCGGCGCTGTCCGCCCTGCCCGGCTGCACGACGCGGCGGCTCGACGTGACCGATGGCGCGGCCGTCGACGCCGCGGCGCGCGAGATCGGACGCATCCACGTGCTGTTCAACGGGGCCGGCTTCGTCCACCACGGCACCATCCTCGATTGCGACGAGGCGGCCTTTGATTTTTCGATGAACCTGAACGTGCGCGCCATGTATCGCATGATGCGCGCGTTCCTGCCCGCCATGCTCGACGCCGGCAGCGGGTCGATCATCAACATGGCATCGGTGGCCGGCAGCATCAAGGGTGCGCCGAACCGCTTTGTCTATGGCGCCAGCAAGGCCGCCGTGATCGGCATGACCAAGGCCGTGGCCGCCGACTACATCACGCGCGGCATCCGCTGCAACGCGATCTGCCCGGGCACCGTGGAGTCGCCGTCGCTGCGCCAGCGCATCGGCAACCAGGCCACGGCCAGCGGCCGCACGCTGGCGCAGGTGGAAGCCGACTTTATCGCCCGCCAGCCGATGGGCCGCATCGGCACGGCCGCCGAGATTGCCGCGCTCGCCGTATATCTGGCGTCGGACGAATCGGCCTTCACCACCGGCACCGCCCAGGTCATCGACGGCGGCTGGTCCAACTAAGCCACTGGAGGGTCGCGCATGTCCGCACCGGCTGTCATCCGGATCCATCCCGCCGACGATATCGTCATCGCGTGCCGCCAGCTGCTGCCCGGCACGGTGCTGCACCAGGAAGGCGTCACCGTAGCCAGCCTGGTACCGCCGGGCCACAAGGTGGCCGTGCGCGCCATTGCCGAAGGCGCGCCGGTGCGGCGCTACAACCAGATCATCGGGTTCGCGCGCCAGGCCATCGCGCCGGGCCAGCATGTGCATACCCACAACCTGGCGATGGGGGACTTTGCACGCGACTACGCGGCGGGCAGCGATGTCCGCGACACCGCGCCAGCCACCGCCCTGGCCACCTTCGACGGCATCGTGCGTGCCGATGGCCGCGTCGCCACGCGCAACTACATCGGCATCCTGACCTCGGTGAACTGCTCGGCCACCGTGGCGCGTGCCATTGCCGATCATTTCCGGCGCGAGATCCACCCGGAGGTGCTGGCGCCCTATCCCAACGTGGATGGCGTGGTGGCGCTGACGCATGGCGCGGGCTGCGCCACCGACAGCGACGGCGAGAACCTGCGCGTGCTGCGCCGCACGCTGGCCGGCTACGCCCGGCATCCGAACTTCGCCGCGGTGCTGGTGGTGGGCCTGGGCTGCGAGACCAACCAGATCGACGCGCTGCTGGCCGAGCCCGGCCTGTCGGCGCTGGCCGACGGGCCGCGCTTTCACAGCTTCAATATTCAGGACACCGGCGGCACGGCCCGCACCGTGGCGCGCGGCGTGGGCGTCGTGAAGGCGCTGCTGGACGATGCCAACCGCGTCACGCGCCAGCCGGTGCCGGCCAGCCATCTGACCGTGGGCCTGCAATGCGGCGGCTCCGACGGCTACTCGGGCATCACCGCCAATCCCGCACTGGGCGCCGCGGTGGACTTGCTCGTGGCACAGGGCGGCACGGCGATCCTGTCGGAAACGCCCGAGATCTACGGGGCCGAACACCTGCTCACGCGCCGCGCCGTTTCGGCGGCGGTGGCTGACCGGCTGATCGCCCGCATCCGCTGGTGGGAGGCCTACACCGCGCGCAATGCTGGCAGCATGGACAACAACCCGTCTGCCGGCAACAAGGCCGGGGGGCTGACCACCATCCTGGAAAAGTCGCTGGGCGCCGTTGCCAAGAGCGGCACCACCAATCTGGTGGACGTCTACGAGTTTGCCGAAACGGTACGCGCCCACGGGCTGGTCTTCATGGACACCCCGGGTTACGACCCCGTGTCGGCCACCGGCCAGGTGGCGGGCGGCGCCAACCTGATCTGCTTTACCACGGGCCGTGGCTCGGCCTATGGCTGCGCGCCGTCGCCATCGCTGAAGCTGTCCACCAACAACGCGCTGTGGCAGCGCCAGTCCGAGGACATCGACATCAACTGCGGCGACATCCTCGACGGCGAATCGACCATTGCCGGCAAGGGCGCGGCCATCTTCCGGCTGATGCTGGACACCGCCTCGGGCCGCCGCACGCGCAGCGAACAGCACGGCTACGGCCAGAACGAATTCGTGCCCTGGGCGCTAGGCGCCGTGATGTAACCCACCGCTGCACAGCCGGAGACCTGCATGAAGATCACCAACGCACGCGTTATCGTCTGCTGCCCGGGACGCAACTTCGTCACGCTGAAGATCGAGACCGACGAAGGACTGACCGGTATCGGCGACGCCACGCTCAATGGCCGCGAGCTGTCCGTGGTCAGTTATCTGGAGGATCACGTCATCCCGTGCCTGATCGGACGCGACGCGCACCAGATCGAGGACATCTGGCAATACCTGTACCGCGGCGCCTACTGGCGGCGCGGCCCGGTGACCATGAGCGCGATTGCCGCCGTGGACACGGCGCTGTGGGACATCAAGGCCAAGGCCGCCAACCTGCCGCTGTACCAGCTGCTGGGCGGCAAGAGCCGTACCGGGGTGATGGTCTACGGCCACGCCAACGGCAGCGACATCGGCCACACCGTGGAAGAAGTGCTGCGCTACAAGGAAATGGGCTACAAGGCGATCCGCGCGCAGTCTGGCGTGCCGGGGTTGAACAAGGTGTACGGCGTGTCGCGCGACCGGCTGTTCTACGAGCCGGCCGATGCCAACCTGCCGTCCGAGCACGACTGGAGCACCGAACGCTACCTGGACCACACCCCGAAGCTGTTCGACAAGGTGCGCGACGCCGTGGGCCCCGACATCCACCTGCTGCACGATGTGCATCACCGGCTGACGCCCATCGAGGCCGGGCGGCTGGGCAGGTCGCTGGAGCCGTTCCGGCTGTTCTGGATGGAAGATGCCACGCCCGCCGAAGACCCGCGCGCCTTCCGTCTGATCCGCCAGCACACGGTCACGCCGCTGGCCGTGGGCGAGATCTTCAACAGCATCTGGGACTGCAAGACTCTGCTTGAGGAACAGCTGATCGACTATATTCGTGCCACGGTGGTCCATGCAGGCGGCATTACCCATTTGCGGCGCATAGCCGACTTTGCCGCGATGTACCAGGTGCGCACCGGCTGCCACGGCGCCACGGACCTGTCGCCGGCCTGCATGGGCGCGGCGCTGCATTTCGATCTCTGGGTGCCCAACTTCGGTATCCAGGAGTACATGCGTCACACCGAGGAGACCGACGCCGTGTTTCCGCACGCGTACACGTTCCGGGACGGCATGATGTACCCGGGCGATGCGCCGGGCCACGGGGTGGACATCGACGAAACGCTGGCCGCGAAGTACCCGTACCAGCGCGCCTACCTGCCGGTGAACCGGCTGGCGCACGATGGCACGCTGTGGCACTGGTAGCCAGGGGTAGCGCGGCCGTGCAGATCGGCCGCAGAGCTTTGAGCGTTGACCGCAAGGCCTGACAAGGAGACCACGATGAGCGATATCGAACAGTTGCCGCGTCTGCATCCTGCCCGGCTTGGCGCGCTGCCGCCCCATGTGCGGCGTCCCGGGTACGCGCGCGACACCCTGCGCGCGGGCATTGTTCACCTTGGGATCGGTGCCTTCCACCGCGGCCACCAGGCGGAGATCACCGAAGCCGCCATCGAAGCCATGGGCGACGAAGGGCAGCGCTGGGGCATCATCGGCGTATCGCTGCGCCGGCCCGACACGCGCGATGCCCTCAAGCCGCAGGAAGGCCTGTACACACTGGCCCTGCGCAGCGCCACCGCCGAAACGCTGCAGGTGATCGGCGCCGTGCTGGGTGTGCTGGTGGCCGAGGAAGATCCCGAGATCGTGCTCGACCGCATCGCCCATCGCGACACCCACATCATCAGCCTGACCGTCACGGAAAAGGGCTACTGCCACGATCCGGCCACGGGCGAACTGAACCGGGCCGACCGCGACATCATCGAGGACCTGTCCGGCGTGTCGCACCCCGTCACCGCCATCGGCTACCTGGCGCTGGGCCTGCAGCGGCGCATGGAGCGCGGCCTGGGGCCGGTCACGCTGCTGTCCTGCGACAACCTGGCCAGCAACGGCGATACGCTGCGCCGCGTGCTGCTGGTGTACTGCGCCGAGATCGATCCGGCCCTGCACGACTGGGTGGCGGCGCGCTGCACCTTTCCAAACACGATGGTGGACCGCATCGTGCCCAAGACCACCATCGACGACGTGGCGCATGTGTCGGCGGCGCTGGGCCTGTACGACGCGTGGCCCGTGGTGGGCGAGCCGTTCTTCCAGTGGGTGATCGAGGATCGCTTCGCGGCGGGCCGTCCCCGCTGGGAAGCCGGCGGCGCGCAGTTCGTGGCCGAGGCCCGGCCGTTCGAGGTGCTCAAGCACCGGCTGGTCAACGGCAGCCAGTCGATGATGGCGTACATGGGCGTGCTGGCGGGATGGCCGACCACCGACCGCGTGATCGCCCAGCCCGCCGTGCATGCGTTTATCTCGGAAACCATGGAACGCGAGACGCAACCCACGCTGCCGCCGCTGCCGGGGCTCGACGTGGACGCCTATCGCGCCAGCCTGCTGCCGCGCTTTACCAACCCCGCGCTCGGGCATCGCACGCGCCAGATCGCCATGGACGGGTCCCAGAAGATCCCGCAGCGCCTGCTGGCACCGATCCGCGACCGCCTTGCGGCGGGTCAGCCGTTTGCGCGCCTGGCACTGGGCGTGGCCGCCTGGCTGCACTTCCTGCGCGGCTACGACGAGGCCGGCAATGCCTTCCCGATCGAAGACCCGCTGGCGCAGCCGCTGGCCGCCGTCATGGCCGATGCCGCGCGCCAGACCGAAAAACTGTTCGATGCCCGCACACGCGAACAGGCTCGCGTGCGCACCATCGCCGGCTTTGCGCCCGTGTTTGGCGACCTGGCGCAATCCACGGTATTCATCGATACGGTTGCCACACAGCTGGAATTGTTGTGCGCGCACGGCGTGACGGGGGCGCTGACACGCGTCAACAGCACCGCCTAGACCACGCTCGCCCGACGCCAGCGCAGGCCACGCATGCGCTGGCGTCATGCCTGCATGCGCAGATTTCGTTTCTCCGGTCACCGCGACGCCCCTACCATCGGCCAGAGCCTGTCATAAAAGGGCTGCCCAGCGTTCTGCCAAACAGGGAGAGAGAGACATGCAAGCCAGCGCCCCCGCCTTTGCGGAGACCGTGCCCCAGATCGGGGCCAGTCAACGCCGCCGCGCCATCATCGCCACGGTGATCGGCAACGGCCTCGAATGGTTCGACTTCACGGTGTACAGCTTCTTCGCCGTGATCATCGCCAAACTGTTCTTCCCCACCGGAAACGACCTGTCTTCGCTGCTGCTGGCCGTGGCCACGTTCGGCGTGGGCTTCTTCATGCGGCCCGTGGGCGGCATCATCCTGGGCGTCTACGCCGACCGCGTGGGCCGCAAGGCGGCGCTGTCGCTGACCATCCTGCTGATGGCCGCCGGCACCACGCTGATCGGCATCGCGCCCACCTACGACCAGATCGGCGTGTTTGCCCCGATGCTGATCGTGATCGCGCGCCTGATGCAAGGCTTTTCCGCCGGCGGCGAAATGGGCGGCGCCACCGCGTTCCTGACCGAATACGCACCCGAGCGCCAGCGTGCCTACTATTCGAGCTGGATCCAGGCCAGCATCGGCGTGGCCGTGCTGCTGGGCGCCGCCGTGGGCACCTTCGTCACCGCCACGCTGAGCCCCGAGGCGCTCAATAGCTGGGGCTGGCGCCTGCCGTTCCTGATCGGCATGATCATCGGCCCGGTCGGCTTCTATATCCGTCACAACCTCGACGAGACGCCCACCTTCCAGGCCACCACCGACAAGACCGACTCGCCGCTCAAGGAAGTGCTGCGCGACTACCCGCGCCAGACCGCCGCCAGTTTCTCGATGGTGATCCTGTGGACGGTCTGCACCTACGTGCTGCTGTTCTACATGCCGACCTACGCCGTCAAGGTGCTCAAGGTGCCGCAATCCACCGGCTTTGTCGCCGGCATGGCCGGTGGCCTGGCGATCATGGTGTTCGCGCCCATCGTCGGCAGGATGGCCGACCGCATGGGCCGCCGTGGCCTGCTGTCGGGCGCCGCCGCGCTGATCTTCGTGCTGGCCTGGCCAATGTTCGCCTATATCAACCACGCGCCGGGACTGGGCTCGCTGCTGGTGTTCCAGATCGTGTTCGGCGTGCTGATCGCCGCCTACACGGGTCCGATCCTGGCCGCGTTTGCCGAACTGTTCCCGGCCAAGGTGCTGTCCACCGGCCTGTCGGTGGCCTACAACCTGGCCGTGACGATCTTCGGCGGCTTTGCCTCGTTCTTTATCACGTGGCTGATCGCCAGCACGGGCAGCACCATGGCCCCGGCCATCTACGTGATGATCGCGGCCGCCATCAGCTTCTGCGGCACGCGCCTGGTGCGCGAACCCGCCTACCTGCAATCGAAGTAACCCGTCGTCCAGACATACCCCACGATGACCCAGATTCTGCTTCAGGGCGGCAACGTCCTCGACCCCGTTCGCGGCGCCCTGCTGCCGCGCCATGATGTGCTGATCGACGGCGAGCGTATCGTCGACGTCAGCGCGTCGCCGATACACGCACCACAGGCCAGGGTCATCGACGTGACCGGCAAGACCGTGATGCCGGGCCTGATCGACCTGCACGTGCACGTGCTGGCGTCGCTGGCAAACCTGGGCCTGAACGCGGTGCAGCCCAACGTGCTGGTGGCCTTCCGCGCCATGCCCATCATGCGCGGCATGCTCGAACGCGGTTTCACCACGGTGCGCGATGCCGGTGGCGCCGACTGGGGCCTGTCGCAGGCCGTGGCTACGGGCCTGATCCCGGGGCCACGCATCTTCCCGTCGGGCAAGGCACTGTCGCAGACCGGCGGACATGGCGACTTCCGGCCACGCTCCGACACGCTGGAGCCATGCTCGTGCGCATTCCGGGCCGGTGCCATCGCCCGCGTGGCCGACGGCGTGGACGCAGTGCGACTGGCCGTGCGCGAGGAAATCCAGAAAGGCGCCACGCAGATCAAGATCATGGCGTCAGGTGGCGTGGCGTCGCCCACCGACCCCATCGGCAACACCCAGTACAGCGAGGACGAGATCCGCGCCATCGTGGCCGAAGCCGAGGCCGCGCAGACCTACGTGATGGCCCACGCCTACACGGGCCGTGCGATCACCCGCGCCATCCGCTGCGGCGTGCGTACCATCGAGCACGGCAACCTCGTGGATGCCGCAGCCGCCCGCGTGATGCGCGAGCATGGCGCCTATGTGGTGCCGACGCTGATCACCTACGACGCCCTGGCCCGCGATGGCGCCCGCCTTGGCCTGCCGGCCGACTCCGTCGCCAAGATCGAAACCGTGCGCCAGGCCGGCCGCGATTCGCTGGCGATCTATGCCGAAGCCGGCGTGCCGATGGGCTTCGGGTCCGACCTGCTGGGCGAGATGCACCAGTACCAGTCCGAGGAATTCCGCATCCGCGCCGAACTGCTGGGCAACGCGGAAGCGGTGCGCTCGGCCACGTCGATTGCAGCCGAAATCCTGCAGCGCGACGGCGAGCTTGGCGTGGTCAAGGCCGGCGCAATTGCCGACGTGCTGGTGGTCGACGGCGACCCGCTGCAGGACATCGAGGTGCTGGCCGGGCCGGCATCGCGCATCGAACTGGTGATGCAGGCAGGCAAGATCCACGCGGCGTAAGGCCACGACAAGCCCGCCCTCTCCCCCGCTCCTCTCCCATCAATGGGAGAGAGGAGACGACCACAGGCGAGACCGCCGCCATCGGTTTGCTCCCCTTTTCCATCGATCAGGGAGCGGAGACAACCATCGGTTTGCTCCCCATTTCCATGGATCAGGGAGCGGAGACAACCATCGGTTTGCTCCCCTCTCCCGCCTGCGGGAGAGGGGCTGGGGGAGAGGGCACGGCGGTTCAAATCGAAGACCTCGCGTCTTGAGATGCCCGCCCTCTGCTTCGTCTGCCATGCACGGCAGCGCAGAAACACATCCCCTCTGGCATAAGGCTTGCGTCTATTATTGGCAGCAACACCTGCCAACAAGACGCCTGCCCCGATGCGCATCACCCCCCTGCCCCCATTGCCCTGCCTGGTCGCGTTCGAATCCGCGATGCGCCATGGCAGTTTCACCAAGGCCGCAGCCGAACTCCATCTCACGCAAAGCGCCATCAGCCGCCAGGTGGCCCAGCTTGAGCGATTCCTGGGCAAGAAGCTGTTCGTGCGAGAGCCGCGCGCGCTGCGGCTGACCGTCAGCGGCCAGCAATACGCCGAACAGGTGCAACGGCTGCTGGTGCGCTGCGCCGAAGCCACCGAGGACGTGATGAAGCGCAAGGGCCAGGTCGAGCTGACCGTGGCCTGCTCGTCCGGCGTGGCGGTGCTCTGGCTCACACCGCGCCTGGCGGCGTTCCGGGCCCGGCATCCGGACTTCCACGTGCGATTGGTGGTCAACGACAGCCTGGCGTCGCTGTCCGGCACCGATTTCGATGTCGGCCTGTATTACCTGCGCGAAGGTGCGCCCAGCGGCATTGCCGCGCAACGGCTCTACGACGAGGAAGTCTTTCCGGTCTGCGCGCCGTCGTACCTGGGCGGCCGCGTGCTGAAGGTCTCGGATCTGCCGAAGGAATCGCTGCTGGTGCTGGAGGATGCCCAGCGCATCTGGATGTCGTGGCAGGCGTGGTTCGGGCGCAATGGCCTGCGCGAAACCCGCTTCGAGCGCGAGCTGGTTGCCAATACCTATCCTGTGCTGGTGCAGATGGCTATAGAAGGCCAGGGCATCGTGCTGGCGTGGCGCCATATGATCGACCGCTGCCTGGCGGCGGGCCTGCTGGTGCGCGCCTGCGACGCCAGTGCGTCGCTGGGCGGCGGCTACTACGTGGTCTGGCCGCGCGACCGCGCCGAACCGGCGGCGGCGCGCGCATTCCGTCAATGGCTGATCGAGGAAAGCGGCGCCGGTGCCTAGGTCCGGTCAGGCACCGGCATTTCGGGGGACGGACGAACGCCGCGCATGACAGTGGCGGCTACGGGGCGGAGGCAAGAGCCTTGCGCACGGCCTCGGTCACCTGTGCCACCACGCCCTCGCGCCAGTCGTCGGTATCGCCGTAGAACGCGTTCCATACCGTCTGCTTGATCAGCGCGCGCTGGTTCTCGTCGGCCTCCGGATGCACGTGCAGCCAGTGATCGCCGCGCAAGGCGTCCAGCACTTCGGCCAGCGGCAACGTGCCGAATTCGAGTGCTATGCCAGCATAGTCGATCGATGGCAGGGTCTGCGGCACCGCCTGCCACGCCAGGCCGGTGAGATTGGCCGACGTGGACGAGCCGTCGTAGATCGATGTGACGCTGCCGCCCCAGATCGCCCGTGTCCGGCCCAGCTGAACCGGTGCGTCCGGCCCCATGTAGATTGGTTCGCCATAGCCCCACGGGCCCAGGCCCGTATGCACGTCGATCCAGCGCAGCACCGTGCGGCCCGCGCCGAACCGGGCCAGGATGCGCCGCAGCGTGTAGTTGCTCCATGTGGCCTTCTGGCCGCCAAAGAACATGCCGGCGGCGTCCTGGTACTGGCCCGCGCTGACGGCGGCCTGATACCAGTCCATCCCCTTCTGGGCCACGGCCTTCATCAGCGCGGTGTGTTCGTCGCAGGACGGCGGCCATTGCGCCGGCAGCAGCAGCGGCGCCACTTCGGCATAGGCAGGATTCAACGGCAAGGGCCGGTCGAAATCCATGAAATTACGATTCAGGTCGACGTTGTCCTCGTTGACGCGGCGCAGGTGCGAAAACCCGTAGGGGTTCACCGCATGCACGAGCATCAGTGCCCAACCGGCGCGGCGGCAATCGGCATGCAGCCCGGTATCGTGCAGCATGGCCACCTGGGCGCCCGATCCGCAGAAGCCCTCGGCGCCGTGCGTGCCCGATGTCACCATCAGCACGCGTGTCGCGTCGGATGCCCCGAGCCAGGCGACGTCCATGGCCAGCGTCTCGCCGTCACGCCCGACTTCGGTCGGGTGGGGAAACTCGGTCAGCGTGGCGCCGCAACCATGCGCGGCATCGATAAACTTCTGGCGGGCTTCGGCGTAGCTGCGCGCGAACTGGCGCGCAACGGGCGACATCGGACTGGCAGGCATGGCGGGGAGTTGGCCTGGGCCGGGTGAAGATACGCCCAATGTAACGCCAATCGCCCGTCCGATGCCAGCGGTCTTGGGCGACGGCTGCAGAACCGCTTCAGAACAATTCGCCGGGGCCGCCCGGTTCGCCTTCCTTCGGCCAGGCGGAACGGAACGCGTGCGGATGCATGACAATGCCGGCCGCCTCGATCTGCGCGGCGGACAGCACCAGATGTCTGGCCAGCCAGTCATGCAGGCTGCGCAGAAAACGTATGCGATCCTCGCGATTGGCGCTGGCCGTCAACCATTGCAGCTTGACGTGCGCCGTGTAGACATCGAGCAGGTTCAGCGCCTTGAGCTTTGGCGGCGTGGCCGCGCCACGCTCGATTGCTAGCACGCGCTGCACCTGCGCATGCGACAGTGGCCGTCCGGCCACGATCTGCTGGTACAGCCCTTCCAGCGCGGGAAACCGCACGGTCGGCTGTACGCGCGGCACGCCGGCCACCTTCTCCATGCGCAGCACCACATATCGCGTGGCGAAATTGCGGCGCTGCAGCTCCAGCTCTGCCGCCGTGGGCTTGCGGCGCGGCAGATCGGCAAACGCGGCATCCACGCGCTTGACCGCATCGCGCTCGGTGTAGTCAGGCACCTGGTCGAGCATGCCGGGCACGGCCAGCGCGGCGCGCGCACATTCCAGGCCAAACGGGTATTCGTGACCATCCGGACCGCGCAGGATCCAGGCATGGCCTTCCGGAAAGCCATGATGCCGGCCACCCAGGGCGCTGCGCGCATGGCAGCGGGTGGCGGACGGATCGACAAAATCCTTGCGAACGGGAATCCAGCTCCCGGGCAGGGGTGGGGTCATGAGGCAGTACTGGTGGGGAAATCGGGCGCTATTGTCCCACTGTTTCAGCGGCTGCTAAGTCATTTCGAGCGTATTGCCGCGCACCTCGATCCTGACCGGGTCGCTTTTCTTCCATTGTTTTCGCGGGATGACGAGTTTCCACACCGCATCGCCGCCAGTGTCCCGGAAGAACGCCACCACGCCAACGTATTCGCTGCCGTCCTTCATCGGCTCGCTGATGCTGGCGGCCGCGCCCGGGCGCAGCACGACATCCCCCGTGGCGAGCAGGTCCGGCTTCAGCCATTCCACGTCATTGGCCTGCAGTTGCTCGTAGCTCGATTGCTCGAACCGCTGCGCGTCCTTGAGTTGATAGAACCGCACGACCGTCGACAGCGACTTGCCGGCGGCATCGGGATTCACGGACGACCGGCCGGCGAGGTCGAGATTCATGGTCTTCACCTGGCTCGTGAACGCCCATTTCGCCGCGTCGACGGTGCCGTCCTTGACCGCCTGCCCCACTCCGCATCCAACCAGCCCGGCGCTGGCCAGCGCGACCAATGCACTGCGCATCAGACATCGCATCGTGCCCTGCCTCCTATCCCATACGTTAAGAAATTGCTTGCAAGGGGCGCATTCCATGGTGCGTGGGTCGGTGACCCGTCCACGTTCCAAGCTGCACGCGGGTCAGCCTGCCTGCAGCCGTAGCGGCCCGCTGCGTGTCTTTGACGGGCTGAAGCTGCATCGAGTAGCCCAGCCTGACATCCCCGGCATTGAGCCGGGGCGCGGGCATCAGTGCGGGCAGTACGTGCATTTCCAGGCACGCCTGGACCGCGTATCCAAGATAGAAGCCCAGCAACGCCAGCACCGCGCGATGCATCGCTCCGCCTGGCAGCAGCCCGAGCACCGCCTCGCCGGTCTGCGGCACCAGCACCACGCGGACGGTATTGGTCCGATCCACGAAACCGCGTCCCAGCACGCAGTGGTCGCCAAGCGGCTGGGCGCGCTGCACGTCCTGGTCGCGCGGGTCATCGACGCGAACCCAAACCGGGTGAAACTCCTCCACCTTGATACAAGCGTCCGGCACAGCGTGCCGCAATACGCCGGCCAACCCCTCGGCCGTGCGTGTCCGCTGGCCGGCGAGGCCCAGCATCGACAGCAGCTTTGGCGTTTCTACGATTCGTCGTACGTCCGGCTCGCCGATGCCCAGGCCCACCAGGCTCAACAGACATTGCGAAGTCTTGTCGCGCCCCCCGCGCCGGAAGCCAACCGGATACCGATACTTGCTTGCCACACGGTAGAACTGCGTCACCATCCGGTGATGGAACAGGTCCAGAAACGCGGCCAACGGCTCGGCGCCATCGCGACGCTGCGCGATTTCATCGACGAAATACGATGGCATGAACGCATCCACGCCATATAGCCCGATAAATGTCGTTCGCACTGTGGGCACGTCACCCAGCCCGCCGGCATCCTGCTCGACCGCTGCCATCTCGCGCCCCGGAAAGCCAAGCTGCGCCGCAGACCGGAACCGCACCGGATCGTCGGCAAGCCGGTTTGTGGAGCCCAAAGGGGGATGATCGGGGGCCGCCAGTTCGATCAGTTCGCAAAAGCGTAAAAAATTCATCCGGGGCGCATTGGCCAGCAACGCAGCCAGCAGCCGTCCACCGGCCTTCGCGTGGTCTTCGACCTGCCTCAAAATGGCGCTCCTTCGGCCTTGCTATCGGGCCAAGCCAGACGGGCGCCATCCGGCTGGGCGACGATGACCAGGCGCGTGTACAGGTTTAGCGTGGCGTAGAGCGACAGGAACGCATTCAGCATGTCGCCAAACAGCGCCAGATCGCCATCGCCCGCAAAGCGGGTCCGGTCAACCGTGACCGCGATTTCGACGCCACGCAGCAAGCCGCCCTTGACCAGCTTGCGCAGCGGCCGGTGATGCACGGCGGTGATTGCGCCGATCCGGCGCCGGTTCATTTCGCCATCGGTCCAGTCATAGAGCGCCAGCGACCCGCGCAGCATCTCGGCATCGAGCAGCGACAGGTAGTTCGGCGCCAGATGCGACAGCACGCGCCAGTGGAACCTGTCGCGCGTGGGCGGATAGACTGGCAAGGTCGGGGCGGTCAGGTTCCGGACCGCGCTGACGTGGGCGAAGCCGCTGCGCATGCGCCGGATGCCGGCCTGCCCAAGCGCCTTGCGCGGCAGCATGCCATTGGTGCCCGTCACCGACAGCGACAGTGTCTCCTCCGGCAGGCTGTCGTGCTGTTCCCAGGCATGGCCGCCCAGCACGAGCCACGTATCGAAGCGGCCCGATGGCCCGCGTCGCACGCGGGTGTGGAAGTACCGCTCCGGCATCTCGTGACGCAACATGCCGCCGCGATGACGGAACGCAGCGAACGGCGCATACTCGAATCGCTCGCCCGTCGCCGCCTCGAAGCCCCGCACCGTGTCCACCGAATAGACTTCGACATGCCAGCCGTGCCGCTCGGTGGCCCGCACGCGATACTCGGATTCCCGGTGGGTCACGGAAACGGGGTCCGCCTCCAGTGCGAACAGGTTGATGACCGGCGTGCAATACAGCCGGAAGTTGTCGGCCGATACCCGCAGGTCGGCGGGCAACGCCTTTTCCAGGACGACCTCCACATCGAAGTGATCGACACTGGGTGGGATTGCGCTCAAGTCCAGGCCGATCAGATCCACGAACATGAACTTCTCGGGGAACGTGAAATACTCCAGCAGCAGCTGGTAGCCGCCGAACGCATTGTCCGGCTTCGGCCAGAGCCGTTCGCCGGCACCCAGTCCCGCCGGTTCGATGCGCAGCCCCGCCATGGGCTGCGCGGCACCCGGCCGGTCTGCAGGGAACCCCGGTACGCGTACCTGGACCGCTACCGGCGGCGCCGTCAGCGCGGCCCGCATCGCCAACGCCAGCGGCCGGTCGGCATGCAGGTATATCCGCAGGCGCGGCACCTCGAACGGCTCGCGCGTGGCCGGCCCCTGGAACGCCATCCGCAACCGGACGACCGAGCGTCCGTCCTCGCGCGTGTCGATACCGGCATCGGTCAGCCGCAGCGGATACAGATCGACGGTCTGCGTCGTCCGGTAGATGCACTCGACCTGGCCCGTGCCATCGCGCCCGCCCTCCACGGCAATCGGATCGGACAGTACCTCCAGGCCGGCAGGCAGCACTTCGTGGCGTTGCAGCCCGGCCGGCTCTGGCGCCAGTTCCAGAATCGAAAGCGAAGGAATCATCCGCAGGTAATGCGGCCACAGCATGCTGACCAGGCCCTCCGTCATCTCCGGCAATTCGTCGTCGAGCTTTTGCCGCAGCCGCCCCATCAGGAACGCGAATCCCTCGAACAGGCGCTCGACATGAGGATCGCGCTCCCCGACGCGATCGATGTTGAGCATGCGGGCGCGGTCCGGAAACGCCTGCGCGAATTCCTTGCCGGCGTCACGCAGATAGCGCATCTCGGCTTCGTAGTAACGCAGGATGTCATTGTCTTGGGCGGAATGGCTCATCGTTTCAACGTAGTGGTCATGCCAGGGTCAGGGTCCGTGCCGCGTCGATGGCGGTCAGCTCGCCCAGCAGCACATCGATGCGATGCGCCAGCACGGGCTTGTTCGCGTCCTTGCGCAGAATGCGTGACCTGAGCAGCCGTAGCCGATGCTGCTTGACGTCGAAGGCCAGCGCCGGTTCCCAGGCCGCCAGCTGGAACCGCTGCGCGTCCTGGTCCAGTACGGTCAGCAGGTGCGCGGCGATATCCGCGCGGTCGACCCGTTCGGCAACCCTTGCCATGACCAGCTGCCGGACAAAGCGTTCACGCTCGCCGCCGCGCGCCGGCAAGCCCTGCAACCACGACAAGGCCGCTTCGATGCCCCGCTCCCCGGCCATGTCGATGGCCTGCGCTTCCATTTCGGCCCAGTCGGTCCTCGCCTCGGACACCACGGCGGGCGCGATGGGCCCACCGCGCTCCAGGTCACGTACCGTGGCATGGCGACCGATCCATTCCAGCGTAGCGTCGTCCGCGAATGGCGTGCCATCGGAGAAAGACAGCTGGTCCAGCCCCGGCAGGCGCTCCAGCAACAAGGCACAGTCGGTGGCCAGCAGGTCTCGCACGGCCGCGTATGGCCCGGCGGCCTGCTCCTGGGCAACAAACGCGTAGCACTGCAGATCCAGCCAGCAATGGTTCGCGCCTTCCGCGAAGGCCTGCTCCACGCGTTCGAGCAATTCCGGCCATTGCTTCTGCAGGGACAGCCGCTTCAGATGCGCGCGCAACTCCGCGCGCGGCGCTGCCAGCCGGGTGCGACCGCTGGCATCGTGCGGCGGCACCTCGACCAGGACATCCCAGCGCACACACCGTATCAGCCGGTAGGCGGCAAGATATCCATCAGGCTGCTCGCGCAGGAAACGCGCCATCTGTCGGGCACGGTCCAACAGTTCCCGTGCCGACGTCACCGCGCCGTATGTCAGCGACTCGGGTGCCTCCACGGGCTTGACCGCCCGGTCGTCGCTTGCCTGCGGTAACGGGTTTTCAACCCGGCTCTCGAAGCGCCGGCACAGACCATCCAACGCCGGACGGCCGGCATCGGACCATTGCGCGGTCCGCGCCTGGATCAACGCCAGCGCGCAAAGCGTACGTGCCAGGGTGTCTCCGGTCAGTCCATGCACGCGGTCCAGCCTGTCGGCGAACGTCGTGCCCGCCAGCCATTCAAGCGCCGCCCTGCGCGATTCCTCGCGGGCGGGCAGCAGCTGGTTGCCGAAGCGATCGATCAGGGCCGACAACAGCTCGAATCCTGCCGCGACGCCCTCCGCGCCATCGCGACGCATCCGACCGTACAGGTAGTAGACCGCCAGCCGTACATCCTTGGCATGGGTTTTCAGCAGCCGCTCGGACAGTTCCACGATCAGCGTGTCGTCGACGCCTGACAGCTTGGCTACCTCGTCCTTGATGGCAAGGAAATCGTCCTCATAGCCTGGATCGTCGCCAACCGGCATCTCCGGGCGAATGTCCTGCAGCCATGGCCTCCATTGCGCCTGCGTGGATGGCACGAGCGCCAGGGGCGTGTCGGCGCCAAACAGCGCCTTGAGTAGTTGATTGAACATACGGCGTCGAATTCGTCAGTGGGATGCCATCGCACTGGCCTGCGCCAGCGAATGCCGCCCGGAATCGGCAAAGATCCGCGACGGCAGCACAAAGCCTCGCAGGGCCAGCAACTCGAGCGGCCCATGACCCGCCTCGGTCCGCATCTGGTAGCGGATGGGATACGCCATCGCAGCCGATACCGGCGTATGGGCTTCGCGCGCGGACAGGCTATCCGGGTCGGCGGTCACTGCCTGCTTGCCCGCAGTGCCCGTATCTGGCGCACCCTGCCATGTCAGCTGGAACGTTGCGCTGTCGATGGGTTCAACATCCGCGCGCTCCAGCATCCTGATCCATCCCCACCGCCCGTCGAATTCATAGTGCTTGTTCGTCCCGGCCGTCTCGGTCTGCCACTGCAGGCGCGTGCCGGGCGCCTGAAGATTGTCGGCCGGCCACCGTGTGGCATGCCAGGCTTCGCGCTGGTTGAAATAGTGAAGCGTCTGGCCGTCCACGGTCATCAGCGTATCGGTCAGGCCCGGCGTCGGGATCGGCTTTAGCGCAAACTGAAACTGCGGTTCGCCTTGCACCAGCAGTCGGGCACCAAGCCGCTGCAGAGCATTGATACCCTTGAGGAAATTCGGATCGAAATCCAGCCCTTTCGCACCCGACGCCACCGGCACCCATTGGTCGCCCTGCAGTTCCAGCACGCCGGCAAGCTGACTGCCCAGGAAGGCATGGATCAACCCGTCTCTCGGCCGCAGAAAGCGCGCCAGTTCAGCCAGCGAAGCGTCATTCTCGGTCGACGCAAATGGATAGCGCCCTGCGAACGCCTTCCCCCAGGCCATCGCGATGTGTTGACGCCAGGCCTCGTTCAAACTGGCCTGGGCTGGCCGCAGGACAGCCTGCGCGGCCTGCGCAACCGGTCGCACGAACAGCGCCTCGCCCATGCCGGCCCATTCGGTGCCAAGGCTGGCGGCCATCAACTGGGCATAGGCCTGCGTGTCGCCCAGTTCCGACCCCCTGCCCTGAAATAGCGCCTGCGCCAACTGCCGCGCCTGGCCGTCGCCATCGCCGCTTTGCGTGATCTGCTGCAGCCGCAGCCGCAAAGCCGTCGCGCGATCGAAGTATCGCTGCAGGCTCAGATCGCCTCCGCCAACCGGCACACTCGACCCACCCAACCCTGGCTGCCCGGCAAGTCGCAACACCGGCCCAAACGCGGCATCAAGCGGCCCGCTGGCTCCCGCGGCGCCCGCCTCTTCCGCCTTCCCGCCAAGGATGGCCTTCGTCTTGTCCACCAACGCCTCGCCCAACGAAGCCTTCTGCACCCCGGCCCCGCCCTGGTACGCCAGCGACTTCATCAACGCCATAACGGGCGACCGGCGCGCATCCGTCATCTGCTTGAGTTGGTCAATCGACGCCGGCAATGTCGGGGCCGCCTCCCATTGCAACGCGTTCATGAAGGCCTGCCAGTGCTCGGCATAGTCGGCGAAGTATTGCGCAGTCAGCGCGACACGCATCGAATCGGCGGAATCACGCCCCTCCGTCCCGCCGAAGCCAGCCTGACCGTCTGACCCATCGTCGGACAACACCCAATCCGCGGCAATATCCCGCCGCCTGGCGGCAGCATCGATCGCGTCCGCGACGTAACCTTCATACGCCTGCCGCGTAAAGACGCCCGGCACCACCGCCGAAGATCGCAACAAGCCGCGCGTATCGGTGCCGGCGGCAAGCTGCGCCAACGTCAGGTCCGGGTACTTGCTGCCGACACCGTCCAGGATGCCCCGGTAGAGCGTGTCCTGCGCATTGGTCTGCCCGATGACGGCCATCAAGGTCCTGCGGGCGCCGGCGACCAGATCCTTTCGCGCGTCAATCTTCCAGGCTTCATTCGTTGTCAGGTGCTGCGCATGGAATTTGGCCAGCCGCTCGGCCATGTCCTGCCTTTCACCGGGCGTCAGACGCGCATCGGTGGTCCAGTGCGCCGCCATCTGTGCCGCAAGGAACGCGGGCTCGACGCGCGCGGGATTCGCCAACATCAGGTACGCCTTGAGCGTGTCGCGCTCGGCCATCGCCCAGCGAGTGGCCTGGTCGTCGAGTTGTGTCGTTCGAAGTTGGGAAAGGTCCGCGAGAGAGGCTTCGAGGTCGTGCTGGACAGGGGTGATCAGAAGCTGGCGAGCGGCTTGACCGTAACGCTTCCACAGCTCCTGAAGTACCTCCGGATCTCTGTTCAAGGCAAGGTGTGCGAGCAATGGCAGTCGACGCTGCGCTCGGCCTTCGTAGTATGCAATCCTCTGCTGGAGCGCCAACAACCCACGCGCTCGCAACTCGGCACCTCCATCCACCACCAGTTGATCAACGATTTCTCGTGAAACATGTAAGGCTCTGACGTCCTTTGCAGCGAGAACCAACGCACCGAGTATCCACACACCGGTCACAAAGAACATCGCACCACAGATAACCGATACGGGATGCCATCTAGTCGGGCGGCCCCTACGCATACGACGCTCATCGCATAAACGTCGCCAAATGGAAGAACCGGGGACAAATTCGGCGGGAGATTGGACCGCTTGGTCTGTACCTGGGACGAAAACTAACCCGTGAACCTGAATCGGGCGCCGTCGATTGTCCGACAGCACACCAATCCATTTCGTGAGCAGATCCGCTCGAACATCTAAACGAGCTGCAAGTTCTGCATGGTAGCGATTTTTCCCATTGATAATCAATTGATGAATGCTGCGGCACGACAGGTCATACTTCAACATATGCAGCGCCCACGCGATGCCGCGAGTGCCTTCCATCGGTGCAAACTCACAGGCCACTACAGGTTCGTCATTACCTGCAATGTCCGATCGGGATGACTCTAGTAAGTAAACCGGAGCAGACCAGCGTAACGTTGCAATGACATGGTTAAGACAAAGTCCGACAGCGTAGGCTGTGTGGTGGTGCAACGGCTCATCTCCATTGACGAAGACAATCACGGCATCAATCGGACGATGTCGGCGAAGCTTGTAGAGGCGGTTTAGCCACGACGAATTCGGCATGCCACTCTTGCTTGGCATACTCCATAGCAGCACGGCATCCTGATTAACTAGCCACCCGGTGCCCGGCAAAGTGGGAAGCAACCGTCGGACGACTTCCTCGTCACCGACAACCAAAATACGAGGCAGTTTCGGATTGCATGCGCGTAAAGCCAATTTGAGACTTGCGTACCGCGAAGCAAGATTCTTGTCTTCCTCTGGAGTGCCAGTCTTCGACTGGCGAGCGGAAGGATCTCGCTGATACAGCCCATTGACAACATTGCCGCGTGCCACAAAATTCCACGAGGCCATGATTGGGCCGCGTAATACAAGCATGACTCCGCCACTTGCGATCACGCTCAGAATTGTCCATCGATCCACCTTGCCCCAACCAGCGATCCACCATATTGCCGCAGCAAGCGACAACGTCGTCACCACAACGAGAATGACATAACCCAAATGGCTTTGCTTTTTCATCATTCGATTTCGGGCTTCTCGGGTTTAATTAAGAACGTACAACCGCGAATTGCAATGCATGCTCCCCGCACGCGATCATTTGTGCTGCCTTCATCTGAATCGCGTATTCGATGGCTAATGTCACTGCCAGCCACGAAGCGGCAACGCCAGCGTGCCCCAATGCGAAATCGACGTCGTACACCCCTGGCCTTTGCAAGGCGGCGAGCCCCGATCGCGCAGCCAGTAGGGACACGTGTGCCTTGTTCCGCGGCGACAAACCCGATAGCCACAAATGATCTATTGCCGCAGGGTCGGTATCACCCCACGTCGTCGCAAGGGTGATACCGTCCTCGCCCGTATCAGTCGCAGACTGCGCGGGTCTATGCAGCATAGCGACAGGTTTTAACCCATGCCGCTCAAGCGCCGGAGGCCAGCCAAGCAGCAATGCAACTGCCGCCTCGGCGCTATTGTCAGGTGTATCTTTATGCATCTGGACCGCAGCGATCAACACGATCTTCTCCAGGCCAGGCCCTCCCCGATGGTCCAGCCAGCTATCCAAAGCCATCAACCCAACATCCGCAGGCAGCATTTCGACCCGAGCCGCTGGAAGGGCCCGCAAGCGCCAGGATTCCATCCATAGGTCTATCTGCAAAGCCGAATCAATCTCCGACGGGAACTGAAGATAGACTTCCAACGGAAGCCACGCGGGAATGGACTTCAGTTTTCCTTGCAGAGCGTCAAGCAGACTATCCAAGGCAGACGCCGTACGCCGCGACTGGTCTTCGTCGGGGAACGCGAGCAAAGCTGTGTAACGAATAGCTTGCATATCCGGCTTTGGCTTTCGGTATTCGACTGACTGTTCGCCTTTTGCAATCGCGCCTGCCAGCCCCGTTTGCCCGGGTTCAGAGACATATCTAAAGCCCAGAACACCGAGAGGTTCCTTTCCAAAATCAATCGCCTCTTTCCGATAAGCCTCCATCATTTCGTTCTCCGCCACGAGAAGATGACACGCCTCCTCGTACCCATGGAGGCGAAGTCCAAAGAACAGGGACCACAACATGACCGGGCACCCGATGGTGGCAACCCAGAATATCGGCATCGCCCAAGGAGTAGCGCCCGGCCACATGAAAACAGCGACCGCGTTTGCAATCACAACAAAGACAATCAGCAACGAAATCCAAAAAACTGGACGTGGAGGCTTCGGGGGCGTTTCGTCGGCTAAGCCATCGAATAAGTCCATATTTACCGGCATTATCTTTACCCTAACGCAGATCCACGGAAACGCATTTTTAATTTCCTTTCCTTATAGTGAAATTCCCCGCACACACCGAACCACCACAGCAATTCGAATCCCCGACTTTCGGAAAGTCGATCGTCAGATCCTGGCCATATCTGAAAATGATTACAGAGTCGTTTTCTTCGAGTGGAATCCCGACGGATTTCCACCGACTTGCCAGACTCACAATATCCCCCCTCCAAATGGCAAGCGTGCTTTAACCCCGACGCGCTCTCCGTGAAAGTATAATAACCGGGCGATACGCTATTTCCGTTCCTTACCTCCACGCTCGCATCGTGCAGCTTTCCGGCCTTTTCTATGACGCATAGCAAAATTTTCCATCGTGGATGCAGCAAAAGCACCGCATGGCATCACGATATTGAAAAAACCAGGGCAACCATACCCATCTTCCTACATTGCATCGACAGAAATACACCGCGAACTTCCATGTTTGATTGTCAAATTTGTAGCTATGGTCGATGACGCCCCACAGTAATTAAAAATATTCGTCTTCGTAAAATCAATAGTAAAAGTTCCGCCGCACCTAAATAAAATCGCCACATCCTCGTCCTCAAGAGGAATAGCGATCGTTTTCCATGCCCGCGACCGAGCTTGACCGGTTCCTTCCACGCGACAGGCGTGCTTTAGACCAGACACACTCTCAGTTGACGCCCCATAATCAAGGGATACTGTCTTTCCACTCTCCACTTTTATGTTCAACTCGTGTTTCGTACCGTCTTTCTCTATGACGCAGAAGAATGATTCGCTCTTTGGAGCGCCATACGCATGCCCGACAACCAGGAGGAGAGTTGCGACGAAATATACTGATAACTTACGCTTCATCTTCCCTCTCCTTAATCGCCTTCACAATTTCTACAATAGTCCGACCATCGGAGATCGCAGCAGGATCACATGCAAACATCTTTAAAACGATCTTCTGTTCGATATAGTCGTTTAACCAACAACGGTGCGCAGAGATAAAATCACCGTCCCGCTCCTCAGCAAAATCTCGCGCCCTCTTTTCGCCCAACTGGTCAATCAAAAGACTTTTCGCACTCTTTTCGGAAAATGTCTCATTAATATAATGAATAATATTTCTGGGCCCCAAATGATGCGTCGCATACATGAGTTTTGCCCTCTCGGACAAGTTGAGTGACTTCAACAAGTAATTTTTAGCGATCAACGATTTTTCGTTCTGAATAGAATAGTCAACCATCGACTGGATCGCATATTCGGCATCGAACCGGAGATCAAGTATCGCCTGAATATTGGCGTCATCTGCCGTACCCGATTTCGTTATGTGGCTTCGAAGCGCCGCAATAGTCAGGGGCTTGCTTTTTCCGGACTCAAGTATAAAACTCAGCTTACCCCCGGCATCACGCTTGAACAACCCAAGTTCCATTACCTTCTCATGCAGAAAGGTGGACTTTGCAACTGCCAAACCTATCCAGGTCGCATCGACAAATTGGCACATTCCTCGAGCGGAAGACCGTTGAGCGGCAGATCGAGGATCCCACTCGCCAGTGGAGATGCTTTTCTTTTTTGTTAGCGGAGAGCCATCCGCCTTTAGCTTCTGCTTTCCTTTAAAGTAGACAGGCCTTTCAACTAATAACCGGATCTTGGCCGCCTCGGCGTTAATCATCGCGGCGACGGCGTGCGGCAATATCTCCGCCCGCGCCGCCGCCTGGACAATGAACTTTCGATATTTATCGTTAGCACCGAGGCGAAGGTTTTCCCGATTTGGACAATCAGCAACGATGTTCAACACCGGATTTCCCGCCAAATCGCGATGATTGGTTGACTCTCCGCTCGTTTTGACTTCAATTTTGTCGTAAGTATTAACATCGGGGATCCCATCATGCCTCCGCAGAAGAAGGTCCGCTTTCCTCCTAGCAGGCTGCTGAAATACCTCCAGCGGACGTCAGCGCGACGACTGGATGAAGCGTTGATTTGAGGATCCCACCCAACGCTA